>CAVWXV010000007.1:0-327306 GCA_963759185.1 uncultured Alphaproteobacteria bacterium | reverse complement strand
GACAAGGAGAAAGGGAGACAAGGAGAAAGGGAGACAAGCAAAAGTCAACCGTTGTCCGATCTCCTTGTCTCCTTGTCTCCTTGTCCCCCTGTCTCGCCTTCCCGTTGTCTCCCTGTCTCACCTCTCCCGCCGAGTATGGGATAATCCCGTGATATGGCGGGAAATGCGGGGGACTTGGGCCTATGGGCGGAAGATTTTGGTGGTCCGGCTGGCTTATCTTTGTGCTTTTGCGCGGCGGCGGCCGCTCTTTGGGGAATGTTCTCCGGCGGCCATCTTGCCAACGATTCACGCAACGCTGGTGCTCGTCGCTGCTGGTGTTGCTGGCCTGGTGTTGGTTAATGCCCAGGCCGTTACGGTATTTACGGAGCCAGCGCAACGTCGGCGGTGTCGACCTGCTGCTGGTAACCAGTCTTACGCCGCGGGAAATCATCTACGGCAACTCGGCGGCGTGTTTTACAATGCCAAGGAGATGGTCGTTTTGCCGATGCTGCTCTGTGTGGGCCTTTGGTTGGCCGGATCGCTCGGCCTGGAGACCCTGCTGTTTCTTGCTGGCGGATTGGCGGTGCTGTACGTCTTCGTCGCCACCTTGGACTTCATGCCGGAATGACTTACGTCAACTCGGCGTGATGCGGGCGACGAGCCTGGGTATGGTGTACTTTCTGTTCCTCGGCGTCGCGCTGTGCATGAGATCATGCTGGCCTTCAGCGGCTCGTTCAGCGCAATTCCTACCGTTCTTCGCCTTCATGGTTTTCGGGGGCGTCGGGCTATACGCCGTGCTGGGAGTCCGCAACCCGTCGTCGGCCATCGGCGTGGCCTCGTTCCTTTGCCCATTCGCCACCTTCTACGCCATCACCAGCTACCTGATCGAGCCGCCCTCTCCGCTGGCGGTGTTTTTGGTGATCGTCGCCGCTTACGGCTTCACGACGGCCGCCATGCTCGTGCCGGCCCTGAGCGAGTTCGACGTGGCCACCGGCCGAGCGTCGGCGTAGAGTAAGAGAAGGAGCAAGGAGAGGGGGAGACAGGGAGAGGGACAAGCGTCAACTGCCGTCGTGTCTCCCTGTCTCCCCCTCTCCCTCTCTCCCCCTCTCCTCCTCTCCTTGTCCCCGTCTTTCCCCGCCTACCGATGGTAGCCGAGCGACTTGATCACGGCCAGAAGTTCTTCTGGGTGATGAACCGGCGGCGGTGGAGCACTTTGTACTGGTCGACGGCGCGGGCCAGTTCGGCGGCATCGGGCGAGAGGGCTTCGTAGGAGTCGCCGAATTGCCGGGCATCACAGAGTGACATTCCCTCAAAGGCCGCCGGCTTGCGGCGATCCACAAATGGCACGGCCATCGCCGTAACCGAAGATTCCATAACCTGAGACATTCCTTGACTCCTCCAAGACAGACGCTGCTCCCGATTGATAGACCCCTCGAATGAAGTCTAGTTTACGATAGAGATTGGGGATTGGAGATTTAGGGATTTAGGGATTTAGAGGTTATGGGGATTGGGGGATGGGACTGGGGATTCCCAAGCCGACGGCATAGCAGCCCGTTGAAAAAGGGGACTGGCTCCGAACTCATGGGTGCAACCACCGCGAAAAACGATGGTTGTGAGGTGCCTGTCCCCCTTTTTCAACGGGCTGATAGCTTACAGCGCCAGCCAGCGGACCAGTTTTTCGGGGTGGATGTACGCGGGGGCGGGTTTCATCGGGGCCTCATTGGCTTTCATCGCGTCGCGGCGGAAGAGGCGATACCAGCGGTGGAGGCGCTGTCCACTTTGCCGACCGGCGCAACCCGAGTGGCGGTGTGGCCCTTGAACTCGCAGGCATAGAGTTCCGGCAGTTGATCGCGCTCGTTGAGATTGACCGCCCCGTAACTGGCCTTCTCCACAACCAAAGGAACTTGCACTTCCAGCCGCTCGCGGCCGGCCAGGCCGTCGAACAACATGCGATTGCCCAGCCAAACGGGCTCGACCTCTCGCACGTCGAGCCAGCAGCGCGTGGTCGCCTGCCGGGCCCAGCCGGGCTTGCGAATCGATGAGCCGCCGCATCCCTTTGTTCTGGACCACCAACTTGCCGGTGTATGGCAGCCAGCTCCAGACATCGCACCAGGGCGAGCGGCGGTTGAGCCAGAGGTGTACCTCGGCCGAGCTGTCGCCGCGGGCGCGGACGATCGCTTCCCAGGCGTAGTAGAGGGCCTGCGAGCCGTTGGCCGTGCAGCAATGTTCCAGCACCGGCCGGAGATTGCGGGCCCAATAGAGCATGGCAAACGCGCCCAGGCCGCGGTCGATGGCGCGATCGGTTTCCTCCTGACCGGGCAACGCGCGCGGTTGTTGTTGCGGAACCGCGTGTCGCCCTCGCTCCCCAGGGGGAATCCTTGGGTCGTTCCTCGGCCGCCCTCGGAGACGCGGAACATTTCGTCCCGGTCGGTGGCCTGCGGCTTCCGTCAGGCCGTTGCGGGCGTACTGCTCAACGTCGTCCCAATAGTCGCCCATGCCCGCGTCGGTCAATGCGACGGCCAGGCCAACCATGTCGGCGATGTTGCAGCCCTCGGTCCAGCCGTGCTCCTGGGGAAAATTCCCAATCGCGGAATGCCGTTCTGGCGGGCCCAATCGTAGGCGTCGCGGACGAACAGCTTGAGCCGCGAATCGTTGGCCAGCAGGGCGTAATCGAACATCCCCCGCAAGGCGCACAGGTTGCCGTGGAAATGGCCCCAGAAGTGGCCGCGCCTGGCGCCGGTGGCCGGGTTCATGTCGCAGTGACCGCCCCAGAACTTCGGGTCGATCGACAAGTTGACGATCTTCCGCGAAAGCTCCATGAACCGCTCGTCGCCGGTCAAGGCGTAGTAGCGGCTGAACCCGCAGCGGCTGCAACTGGCAGGCCAGCGTGGCGCCTTCGCAGCCTTCGTCCGGCTTTTCCGGCGGCTTGGTGGTTGTCCAGCCGCTTCGGCGCGGGTAGCTGAAATCGTTGCCCAAGCCGGGATTCGGATAATAGGCCACCTCTCCGCGGACGATGGCCAATTCGAGCATCCGCTCGGCTGTCCTCTTGGCCAGCGCCTTCCATCGCGGTTCGCCGGTCCATTGATACCAATAGGTCAGCCCGGCCAACAGCCGGCCGTTCCCGCCGAGGTGGGCGTAGTCTTTGTCCCAATCCTTCCGGCCGTAATAGACCCCGACGTTCCACGGTCGCTTGGGCGAGGTGCGGTCGTAGACCAGGCCGTCGCCGGCCATGTTCTTGAGCATCGCCTCCATGAACCCGTTCTGAAGCTCCCTATGTTCTTGGCTGCCGGACATCAACCGCAGCAACGGCAGGCGACTCCACGTACTTCGGCATCACGCCGCTAACCATCGCGGTCCAATGGACCATGTAGGCCGGATGCACGTCGAAGAAATTGAGGAAGTGGGCCTCATAATCCATGGCCGGATCGAGCGAGCCGAGGATACCGTTGATGGCCAGCCGGCCGCGATCGGCCAATTCGAGGGTGTCGGGCACGCGCTCAGTCGGAATCTTTCCGACAGTGCTTTCGCCGCGATTCTCCGCCGGAGCATTGCCGCCGGCAGGCGGGGCTGCCCGGCCCATCGACGCCCGCCAACGCGCCGGACGTTCCCGCGGCGAGCACTGCCGCGCACTTGAGAAAAGCTCTTCTGTTGGTTGCCATGTTGCCGTCCTTAAAAATCTGTCGATGTTTCCATAGTAATCCTACCAGTCCGTCCCGCCCTCGTCCGGAAAGCGGCGAGTGGCAGAGAAGAATAGTTCTTCGCCACTTCTTGCCCCAGGGATTGTGTCAGGCTACGTCACTTACCTAGATTGGGCGGCTGTCACCTGTTCCGTCCTTAACCCATACGGGTTGCGCTTCTGGACATCATACCCCCCACCAATGAACAATTTCTCAAATTCCGGGTGGGGGCGTCAATTTGCTGCTTGACAAACCGGAGGCTTTTGATAGGCTAAAAGCATCTTAAAATAATCTTCTTCCGCTCGGAGGCAGCGTCCGCACCCAAACCGAAAACGCCCTGCCCGTGTGGTCGTTTTCATTCTTTTCGGGTGTGAGGGCGGCTCGCAGGAGGCGACCCTGGGCGGCTGTTTTTCAGCCCGCGGTGGATTCTCTCGCTCGATGTACGGCGGTCTTCAATTATTTCGCGGCTCGATAAGACCCGCGGAAATCACTCGACAAAGGAGATACCGATGCGTTGCCGATCGATCGCGTTCGTCGCCGAGTTTGGCGTTGGCCGTTATGGGTTGGGGAGAAGCGTTAACGGCCCAGGGCAGTTCTCGATCTAGTGCATTGAGGGCTGGGTTCCCCCTGTTCACGGCCCCTGATTCGCACGACAGTGCGACAGGAATGTACTGGCAGGGCGTGCCCTTGGGAACTTACGACTTCGGCGGATCAATTGGGGTGCAAAATGTGGGCTATACGGACACCATCGTGCAGTGACGGCGGATGCCGTCGCCGTCTCTGGGACGGCGACCGTTCCTGTCACCATCGAGGAACTTTAACTCGAAAGCTGAGCCAAGTGGACCTCGGCAGCGGCCCAATTGACCTCTACGTCAGCTGCAGAGCGACCGGGGGGACCGCCAGCACCGGGACGATGACCATCAATTTCGGCCCCCCGGGAGATCCGCGCAGGACGTGGAGTTCGACGAAAGATCTGTTTTTCCACGTCCGCGCCGGATCTCTCAGCGGCCCCATCGTCGAGTCGTTAAGTGACGTGCTCACTTCCGGAAGCCATGATTGGCGAAATCAGTCAAACGGCGACCAGCTCCTAATTCCGGGCGTAAACTACTTTCTCGACGGGACGGACGACGACGAGGATTTCTGGCCGGGCGAGCTGGTTCCGGGCCTTCCCGGAACGCCCTGCGCGACTACCACGTTCACAGTTTTGTCGAGACCGGCGGCATCGTCACCCATCATGTCGTTAGCGTTTTGTCCCGTACCGACAACCTACGCGCTGCTTCTCGCCGGCGCCACCGCATTCGCGCTGTGGCGCATTTCGCAGAGGCCGCGAGCAAACGCGTCCCAGTCAGGTAGTGGGCATTGCCCAACGGATTTTCTGGGCCAACCTCTTCCCCGGCTGCCGAAAGGATGCGGGGAAAAGCAGCTCCAAACCCGTATTTATTCAATGCAGGAACACATATAGTATATCCGCTGTTTGTTGCGGTACAATTGTCTCCGAGAAAAGGCTGGGCGGGCTGGTTGCAGGTGGTGGCAATGCTTCCGTCCGCGGGATTTCGAGTTCCGACCAGTCCGATCAACAAATCGCTCATCGGAGCACCTCCAGCACTTGTTTGCAGAGATCGGGCACGCTTTGGAGAAACGCGCGGCAATTTCCGGCAGCGCGGCGCGGTCGCGGGCCTCGAAACGCAGGGTGATCAGGGGTTCGGTGATCGAGAGCCGCGCCAGGGCCCACCGTCGTGGTACTGGGCCCGCACGCCGTCCAGCCGCGAAACTTCGCCGCAGCAGTGCGCGGCGATCTGTTCAAGAATCGCGGCCGCATCGCCGGGCAAGGGAAGCCGCAGGTCGGGCGTGATAGCCGGCCATCCGATCGGTTCGATCAGTTCGGCCAGCGACAGGCCGGAGCCGGCAACGAGGTGGGCCAGCAGCAGGGCAACGAACAGCCCGTCGTCGCCGCCGTCCAGCGCCCGGAAGAAGTAATGGCCGCTTGCTTCCACGCCCAGGTCGGCCTGGCGCTGGATCATGGCGGTTTTGATGAAGCCATACCCGCTGGGCTGCATGAGGCACGTGCCGCCCGCGGCCTGGGCGGCCTCGGCGAGCACCGACGCGCACTTCAGATCGAAAACGACCAAAGGCCGTGAGAAGCATCGTTCGATGACACGGCGCCGAACTGTTCCGCACGGACAATTCGCCCGCTGGGATCGACCAGCGCGGCCCGGTCGCCGTCGCCGTCCAGCGCGACGCCAAAGTCGGCCCGCCCAGCTACGACGCACCGGGAGAGTTCCGCCAGGTTGGCGTCCACGGCCGGATTGGGGTCATGTTGGAAGAAATCGGGATCGATGGCGCAACGCAGGGGAATCACTTCACAGCCGGCTGCCGCAATACCCGCGGCGCAATTTCGGACAGGCGCCCCCATCGCGTCGACGACAATCGTCAAGCGGCGGCGGGCGAGCGCGGAGGATCGCCGCCAGATACCTCTGCGGCGCGAGTTGCGGACGGCGGCCTCGTAATCACGGAGAACGTCTACGGCTCGTGCGGCCCAAAGGGGACAGTCCCATTTTCGCTCGACCACGGCTTCGCCGCGGTGCCCGCAAAATCGGGACAGTCCCCCACGGCCGGAACATCCAACAACGCCTGCAACTGGCCGATCAACTCGGGCACGGCGGGCTGGCCGGCGACCATGAACTTCACGCCGTTGTACCGGCCGGCATTGTGGGAGGCCGTGACGATCGCCACGTTGCCGCATCCCCGCCGGGCGGCGGCGAAGTACGCGACCGGCGTGGGCACTTGTCCGAGATCTTTCACGCTGGCCCCCGATGAGCAAGCCGGCCTACAACGCCTGCTTCAGATGCCGGCGTGCTGCGGCGAAAATCGCCGGCCAGACACACCGGACCGCCGCCGCTGCGGGCGACCCATGGCGCCGGCAAGACCTTCAAGCATAGAAAATGGCCGGCCATCTCGGTGTCGAGCGGGTGACGACACTCAATCTGCGCGTCGTTCAGCTCGATGTGGAGCGTGGGCTCATTCTCGTTGAAGGGGGGCGCCCGGCACCAGCGGCGGCTGGATCTATATCCGCGATGCGGTGAGAAGGCGCTGCCGAAAGATGCGCCCATGCCTGGCAAGTTTCGCTTGCCCGGCGCTGCGGCCGAAGCTGACGCTGCGGCGCAAACGGCGGAAGGATGAGGCCCATGCAGATCGACATTCTCGCCCTCGATGGCACAGCCGCCGGCTCGATCGAATTGAAGGACGAGATTTTCGGCCTCGAGCCGCGCGAAGATCTCATCGCCCGCATGGTGCGTTATCAGCTCGACAAACGGCGCGCCGGCACGCATAAGGCGAAGGGCCGGGCCGAGATCGCCCGCACCGGCAAGAAAATGTATAAGCAGAAGGGCACCGGAAATGCCCGCCATGGCTCGCCCGGTGCGCCGTTCCGTGGTGGTGGTCGTGCTTTCGGCCCGGTCGTGCGCTCGCATGCGCATGATCTGCCGAAGAAGGTCCGGGCGCTCGCGCTTAAACATGCGCTTTCGGCGAAGGCGCGGGACGGCGGGCTCATCATCTTCGCCAATGCCGAGATCGCCGAGCCCAAGACCAAGGCGCTTCTGGCCAATTTCGCAAAGCTCGGCCTCGCCAATGCGCTGATCATCGATGGCGCCGCACCGCAGGCGAATTTCTGCCTTGCCGCGCGCAACATTCCCGAAATCGACGTGCTTCCGATCCAAGGCCTCAATGTCTACGACATTCTGCGCCGCGAGAAGCTCGTCCTCACCAAAGCGGCGCTTGCCGCTCTGGAGGCCGATTCGCATGAATTCGAAATCTTTCGCCGATGCGCGCCATTACGATCTGATCGTCGCGCCGGTCATCACCGAAAGGCGACGCTCGCCTCCGAAGAGAACAAGGTGATCTTCAAGGTCCGCAGGGATGCGACGAAGCCGCAGATCAAAGCGGCGATCGAACGGCTTTTCGACGTCAAGGTCGAAGCCGTCAACACCATTCTCCGCAAGGGGAAGCGGAAGACTTTCAAAGGAACGCGCGGCGTCCAGTCGGATGTGAAAAAAGGCGGTCGTGACCCTCGCCGAGGGTGAAACGATCGACGTCACGACCGGGCTCTGAGGAAGGATTGCCGAGGCAGCCATGGCACTGAAGACATTCAAGCCGGTCACCCCAGGCCTTCGCCAATTCGTGATCGTCGACCGCAAGGATCTTTACCGCGGCAAGCCGGTCAAGCAATTGACCGAGGGCAAGTCGTCGTCCGGCGGCCGCAACAATAATGGCCGCATCACCGTGCGGTTTCGCGGCGGCGGCCATAAGCAGACCTATCGGCTCGTCGATTTCAAGCGCCGCAAGCTCGATGTGCCGGCGAAGGTGGAACGGATCGAATATGATCCGAACCGCACGGCCTTCATCGCGCTCATCCGTTATGCCGATGATGAATTGTCCTATATCATCGCGCCGCAGCGCCTCGCCGTTGGCGACGAGGTGATCGCCGGCCAGCAGGTCGATGTGAAGCCGGGCAATGCCATGCCGATGGCCAATATGCCGGTCGGCACCATCGTCCATAATGTCGAGATGAAGATCGGCAAGGGTGCGGCCATGGTGCGCTCCGCCGGCAATTATGCGCAAATCGTCGGCCGCGACCGCGGCTTTATCATTCTGCGTCTCAATTCCGGCGAGCAGCGCCTCATTCAAGGCCAGTGCTTCGCGACTGTCGGTGCGGTCTCCAATCCCGACCATATGAATACTTCGATCGGCAAGGCCGGGCGCAGCCGCTGGCTTGGGCGAAGGCCGCATAACCGCGGCGTCTCCATGAACCCGGTCGATCATCCGCATGGCGGCGGCGAAGGCAAAACGTCGGGCGGCCGGCATCCGGTCACCCCCTGGGGCAGGCCGACCAAGGGCAAGAAGACAAGGTCCAACAAGGCGACCGACAAATTCATCGTGACCTCGCGTCACAAGAGCAAGAAGAAGGGCTGAGCGATGGCGCGTTCGATTTCAAAGGGCCCGTTCGTCGACGGCTATATGCTCAAGAAGGCGGATGCGGCGCGCGCGTCCGGCCGCAGCGAGATCATCAAGATCTGGAGCCGGCGCTCGACCATTCTGCCGCAGTTCGTGGGTCTCACCTTCGGCGTCCACAATGGCCATAAGCATATTCCGGTCTCGATCAGCGAGGACATGATCGGGCATAAATTCGGCGAGTTCTCGCCGACCCGCACTTTCCATGGCCATACGGCCGACAAGAAAGCCAAGCGAGGCTGAGATGTCCAAAGACAAAACCCCGCGGGCATTGCCGGACAATGAGGCCAAGGCGGTCTGCCGCATGCTGCGCGTAAGCCCGCAGAAATTGAATCTCCTCGCCCAATTGATCCGCGGCAAGGCGGTCGACAAGGCGCTGGCCGATCTTCAATTCTCGCGCAAGCGGATCGCCGGCGATGTGAAGAAGACGCTCGAGGCGGCGATCGCCAATGCCGAAAACAATCACGGCCTCGATGTCGACGATCTGGTCGTCGCCGAGGCCTTCGTCGGCAAGGCGCTCGTCATGAAGAGGTTTAGCCCGCGTGCCCGCGGCCGGTCCGGCCGTATCGAAAAGCCGTTCGCCAATCTGACGATCGTCGTGCGCGAAGTCGAAGCTGCCGCCGAGGCTTGAGGAGGAAGAATGGGACAGAAAGTCAATCCGGTCGGCCTTCGCCTTGGCATCAATCGCACCTGGGATTCGCGTTGGTTCGCCAATAAGGACGAATACTGCAAGCTTCTGCATGAGGACATGCGGATCCGCGAAGTGCTGATGAAGATGCTGAAGCAGGCGGCCGTGTCGCGCATCATCATCGAGCGGCCGCATAAGAAATGCCGCGTCACGATCCATTCGGCACGCCCCGGCGTCGTCATCGGCAAGAAGGGCGCCGATATCGACAAGATCCGCAAAACGGTGGCGAAGCTCACCGACTCCGAAGTGGTCATCAATATCGTCGAGGTGCGCAAGCCCGAGGTCGACGCGAGTCTGGTGGCCGATTCGATCGCGCAGCAGCTTGAGCGCCGCGTCGCCTTTCGCCGGGCGATGAAGCGCGCCGTGCAATCGGCCATGCGGCTCGGCGCTGAAGGCATCCGCATCAATTGCTCGGGCCGGCTCGGCGGTGCCGAAATCGCCCGGCTCGAATGGTATCGCGAGGGCCGTGTCCCGCTGCATACGCTGCGCGCCGATGTCGATTACGGTGTCGCGACGGCGCATACGGCCTATGGCACGTGCGGCATCAAGGTCTGGATCTTCAAGGGCGAGATCCTCGAACATGATCCGATGGCGCAAGACAAGAAAATGGCGGAGCAGGATCATCATCCGACGGGTGGTGGCGGCGGCGAACGGCGCCGGCGCGACCGCGAGGCGGCCTGAGTTTGGTAGAGCCGATCCGTCGCGTGGAAGCGCTCGCGATCCACGTGACGGGACCAATCGGCTCTATATCTAAGAAGTAGAGCATGTCCTTTATCGGAAAAGTCGATCAACTTTTCCGGGACATGCTCTAAAGAAAATTCGAGAGTATGATCCATGTTGCAACCCAAGCGCACGAAATTCCGCAAGGCCTTTAAGGGCCGCATTCACGGCGCCTCGAAGGCCGGCTTTACCTTGAACTTCGGCCAGTTCGGGCTGAAGGCGCTCGAGCCCGAGCGCGTGACTGCGCGGCAGATCGAGGCGGCGCGGCGTGCCATGACGCGTCATATGCGCCGCATCGGGCGGGTGTGGATCCGCATTTTCCCGGACGTGCCGGTGTCGAAGAAGCCGACCGAGGTCCGCATGGGCAAGGGCAAGGGTGCGCCGGAATTCTGGGCCTGCCGCGTCGCGCCAGGGCGTATCATGTTCGAGATCGACGGAGTGCCGACTGAGACGGCGCGCGAGGCGCTGCGGCTTGCCGCGGCGAAGCTGCCGATCAAGACCCGCTTCGTGCAACGGATCGTGGAATAGGAGCGCGCAATGAAGGGCAAGCAGCGCATGTCGGATCTTCGTGTCATGACCGATGATCAGATCGAACAGGAAATCCTGGGCCTGAAGAAGGAGCAGTTCAATCTGCGCTTTCAACGGGCCAGCGGACAGCTCGAAAATACCGCCCGCGTACGCGTCGTGAGGCGCGACATCGCCCGGGCGAAAACCATTGCCGCGGCGCGGCGCGCCGCCAAATAACAAGGTTCAAGCCCCAATGCCGAAACGGATTTTGCAAGGCGTCGTCGTAAGCGACAAACAGAATAAGACGGTCGTGGTGAAGGTTGAGCGTCGCTTCACCCATCCGCTCTTGAAGAAAACAGTGCGGCGCACGAAGAATTACCATGCGCATGACGAGGACAATCATTGCAAGGTCGGCGACACTGTCTTCATCGAGGAGACGCGGCCGCTGTCGCGGCTGAAGCGATGGGCGGTCGTGGAGACCGCGGCCAAGGCGGCGGGTGTCGCGTGAGGGCTTGGCGTGAGGGTTGACGTGACGCCGGCTGTGAAGGCAGAGGCGTCAAGAGAATCATGATGGGAGGTTTCATCCTCCTTCAGGCGTAGTCCGGTGGCGTGTCCGTCAGTCGGAAACCGATCTGAGAAGAAAGGCATAGGCCATGATACAGATGCAGACCAATCTCGACGTCGCCGACAATTCCGGCGCGCGCCGCGTGATGTGCATCAAAGTGCTCGGCGGATCGAAGCGGAAATATGCCGGCGTCGGCGACATCATCGTCGTCTCGGTCAAGGAAGCCATTCCGCGCGGCCGTGTGAAAAAGGGCGATGTGATGAAGGCGGTCGTCGTGCGCACCGCCAAGGCCATCAAGCGGGTGGACGGCTCGGTCATCCGCTTCGATTCCAATGCCGCCGTGCTCATCAACAATCAGTCGGAGCCGATCGGTACCCGCATCTTCGGGCCGGTGCCGCGCGAATTGCGCGCCAAAAACCATATGAAGATCATCTCGCTTGCGCCGGAGGTGCTGTGATGGCCGCGAAGATCAAGAAGGGCGACAAGGTCGTCGTTCTCGCCGGCCGTGACAAGGGACGCTCCGGCGAGGTTCTGCAGGTTCTGCCCAAGCTCGACCGCGCCATTGTGCGCGGCGTCAATCTCGTCAAGCGCCATCAGCGCCAGACGCCGCGGCAGGAAGGCGGAATTCTTTCAAAAGAGGCGACCATTCATTTATCCAATCTTGCGCTGGCCGATCCCAAGGACGGCAAGCCGTCGCGCGTCGGCTTCAAGATTCTCGATGACGGCCGCAAGGTTCGCGTCGCCAAGCATTCGGGAGAAGTGATCGATGGCTGACAATAAGGCCGGCAAAGGCGGCGCCAAATCAAGCGCCAAGGACGCCGCGAAAGCTGGCGGGAAAAGCTGGGGACGCGAAAGCTGCCGGCGGCAAGAGCGCGCCGAAGAGCGCCGCCGCGGCAAAGACGGCGGCCAAGCCAGCCGGCGGCAAAGGCAAGGGGCCGGAGCGTGATGTGGCACAGGCGGCCACAGCGGCAGCGGAAGCACTTGCCTCGCCGCAGGACTATGTGCCGCGGCTCAAGAAGCATTATGCCGAGGTGGTGCGGCCGCAGCTCATCGAGCAGTTCGGTTATAAGAACCCGCTCGAAGTGCCGGTGATCGAAAAGATCGTGCTCAATATGGGCGTCGGCGAGGCCGTCAGCGACACCAAGAAGGTGACGGTCGCGGCCGCCGATCTCGCTTTGATCGCCGGCCAGAAGCCGGTGATCACAAGGGCGCGAAAGGCGATCGCCACCTTCAAAGTGCGCGAGAACATGCCGATTGGCGCCAAAGTGACCTTGCGCAAGACGCGGATGTATGAATTCCTCGACCGGCTCGTGACGATCGCTCTGCCGCGGATCCGCGATTTTCGCGGGCTCAATCCGAAGAGCTTCGACGGCCGCGGCAATTATGCTCTGGGCATCAAGGAACATCTTGTGTTCCCGGAGATCGATTACGATAAGGTCGAGAGCGTTCTCGGCATGGACATTATCGTATGCACCAGCGCCAAATCGGACGATGAGGCGCGCGCCCTTTTGCGGGCATTCAACTTCCCGTTCCGGCAGTGAGGCTGATCCGTCTCAAACGCGGCGACCAGAGGTAGAGCATTCATGGCGAAGAAGAGTTCGATCGAGAAGAATAATCATCGTATCAAGCTGGTGAAGCAATATGCGGCACGCCGCAAAAGGCTGAAGGCACTGGCCGGGGACGCCAATGCGACGCTCGAGGAGCGTTTTGCAGCGCGCCTCAAGCTCGCCGAGCTGCCGCGCAATTCGGCGGCGGGCCGCATCCGCAACCGCTGCGAGATCTCCGGCCGCCCGCGTGCCTTCATCGGCAAGATGAAGATGTCGCGCATTGCGGTCCGCGAGCTGGGCTCGGCCGGCCTGATCCCCGGTCTGGTGAAGTCGAGCTGGTGAGGGCGCGCGCATGGCAATGAACGATCCTTTGGGCGATATGCTCACCCGCATCCGCAACGCGCAGATGCGCCGCAAGGGCAAGGTGCAGACGCCGGGCTCGCGGCTGCGCGCCCATGTGCTCGACGTCTTGGCGACGGAAGGCTATATCCGCGGCTATTCGACGACGGAATATGGCAATGGCCGCACCGAGTTCGAGATCGAGCTGAAATATTATGATGGCCAGCCGGTCATCCGCGAGATCCAGCGCGTGTCGAAGCCCGGTCGGCGCGTCTATGCCGGAGTTGGCGACATGCCGCAGGTGGCGAATGGCCTCGGCATCACCATTGTGTCGACCCCGAAAGGGGTGATGGCCGACCATACGGCGCGTGAAGCCAATGTCGGCGGCGAAGTCCTGTGCAAGGTCTTCTGAGCGAAAGAACGAGGAATTTTCTCATGTCTCGCGTCGGAAAGAAGCCGGTCGCCATCCCCGCCGGGGTCACGGCGAGGGTCGATGGCCAAGCGGTCGCCATTAAGGGCGGCAAAGGCGAATTGCGCTTCCTCGCGCCGGGCGAGGTCAGCGTGACTTTCGCCGATAATCAGATCAAGGTCGATCCGCGCACGCCAACCAAACGGGCTCGGGCGATGTGGGGCATGACGCGGGCGATGCTGAGCAATCTCGTCACCGGCGTCTCCAAGGGCTTCGAGAAAAAGCTCGAAATCACCGGCGTCGGCTACAAGGCTTCGGTGCAGGGCAAGAATCTGCAGCTGTCGCTCGGTTATAGCCATGATCTGCAATTCCCGATCCCCGAGGGCATTGCGATTGTGACGCCGAAGCCGACGGAGATCAATATTTCCGGCATCGATCGCCAGAAAGTCGGGCAGGTGGCGGCCGAGATCCGGGCGTTGCGGCCGCCGGAGCCCTATAAGGGCAAGGGCGTCAAATATGCCAAAGAGTTCATCTTCCGTAAGGAAGGCAAGAAGAAATAAGGCTTACGTGCCCGGCGGGGCAGCCGGAAAGATTTAAGGAGCGCCGCAATGGCGAAGGACAATGAGGCAGGCACCCGCCGCAAGGCGCGGGTCAGGCGGGTGATCAAGGCGCGGGCCTATGGCAAGCCGCGGCTCTCGGTCCATCGGTCGTCGATGCAGATCTATTGCCAGATCATCGACGACGCCGAGGGGCGCACCATCGCGTCTGCCTCCTCGCTCGAAAAGGCCAATCGCGAGAGCCTGAAGACCGGCGCCACCGTCGAGGCGGCGCGGATCATCGGCAAGCAGATCGCCGAACGGGCGATCGCCGCCGGGGTCCAGGAGGTGGTGTTCGATCGCGGCGCCTATATGTATCACGGTCGGGTCAAGGCGGTCGCCGAAGGCGCCCGTGAGGCCGGCCTTAAGAAAGAGCCCGAAAAGTTGCAGACTTTTCGGATAAGATCATGCGGCGAAGGAAAAGAGCATGATCCCGAAAAGTTGCAGACTTTTCGGATAAGATCATGCGGCGAAGGAAAAGAGCATGATCCCGAAAAGTTGCAGACTTTTGCACGGAAGATCGTGAAGGTTCGAAGCGAGCGGCGGGCATAAGGCTTTGCCGCGCAAGTGACGAAAGCAACGGAAACGAAAATGGCACGTGAAGGTGAAGGCGGCGGTCGCGGCCGCGATCGCGAAGAGCGCGACAGCGAATTCGTCGACCGTCTGGTCCACATCAACCGCGTCGCGAAAGTGGTGAAGGGCGGAAGGCGTTTCGGCTTTGCCGCGCTTGTCGTGGTCGGCGATCAGAAGGGTCGGGTCGGCTTCGGCCATGGCAAGGCGCGTGAAGTGCCGGAAGCCATCCGCAAGGCGACGGAATCGGCGAAGCGCGCCTTGATCCGCGTGCCTTTGCGGGAAGGCCGGACCTTGCATCACGACGTGCACGGACGCCACGGCGCCGGCCGTGTCATCCTGCGCTCGGCGCCGGCCGGCACCGGGATCATCGCTGGCGGTCCGATGCGCGCCGTCTTCGAGACGCTCGGCATGCATGACGTCGTCGCGAAATCGCAAGGATCATCCAATCCTTACAATATGATCCGTGCGACTTTCGATGCTCTGGTGAAAGAGGATTTGCCGCGCCTGGTGGCGGCAAGACGAAGCATGAAGGTCTCGACCTTGCAGGCGCGCCGGCAGGGCGGCGAAGCCGATGCCGCCGGCGATGCGTGAGGGCCCGGAAATGACCACCGACAGCAAAGCCAAGATCATTGTCGAGCAGACCGGCAGCCCGATCGGCCGTCCCGCCGCGCAGCGCGCCACTCTGGTCGGACTGGGGTTGAACAAGATCGGCCGCCAGTCGTTGCTGATCGATACGCCGGCCGTGCGCGGCATGATCGCGAAAGTCGCGCATCTCGTCCGCGTCGTCGAGACTAAGTGAGGGCAGGGCGATGAAACTCAACGACATCACCGACAATCCCGGCTCTTCCAAGTCGCGCATGCGGGTCGGCCGCGGCATTGGCTCGGGCAAGGGCAAGACCTGCGGCCGCGGCGTCAAGGGCCAGAAGGCGCGCACCGGCGTCGCCATCAAGGGCTTCGAAGGCGGCCAGATGCCGCTGCACCGGCGCTTGCCGAAACGTGGCTTCACGCCGCCGTTTGCGACCGATTACAATGAGGTCAATCTTGGCCGCATCCAAGCGGCGGTCGATGCCGGCAAGCTGTCGAAAGAGGTGCCTGTGACGATCGCAGCCTTGATCGAAGCCGGCATCTGCGCCAAGCCGCGCGACGGCGTCAAAATCCTCGGCATGGGCGAGATCAACGCCGCACTCACCTTCGAGGTGGCGGCGGCGTCCAAATCGGCGATCGCATCGATCGAAAGGCTCGGCGGCAGCGTCAAGCTGCTCGGCGCGGCCGAGGCCGCGGCGGCAAGCTGAGCGCTGCTGGCGTGATCTGGCGGTCGCCGCATCGCCGGCGCTTGAGAGCTTGGTGACATGGCGTGAGACATGTCGCGGAAAAATCAATCGATTTTCCGCTGCGATATGATCTCACGTGAGCGCCGTATGAAAGCCTTTAAAGGGATCGACTTTCGGCGAAAGTCGATCCAAAAAGGTGGACCCGGCGGCGCTGGTCTTCGCCAGCTTTGCGGCGGTATCGGATTGGACGTCGTCTCGGATCTCGCCTTGGACCATGTCCTTGTTGGAGCCACGCGGAGCATTTTATGGCATCGGCCGCTGAACAGCTTGCAGCTAACGTCAATTGGGGCGCTTTCGCCAAGGCCGAGGAACTCAAGAAGCGGATTTGGTTCACTCTCGGCGCTCTGATCATTTACCGGCTCGGCACCTATATTCCGCTGCCGGGCATCGATCCGGCTGCCTTCGAGGCGAATTTCACCGGCCATCGCCAGGGCGTTCTGGAACTGTTCAATATGTTCGCGGGCGGCGCCGTTCAGCGCATGGCGATCTTCGCGCTGAACATCATGCCCTATATCTCCGCTTCGATCATCATCCAGCTTCTGACCAGCGTCATTCCCTCGCTCGAATCCTTGAAGAAGGAGGGCGAGGCTGGCCGCAAAGTCATCAATCAATATACCCGCTATCTGACCGTGGTGCTCGCCGCCTTCCAGGCCTATGGCATCGCTGTCGGCCTGCAAGGCCAGGCCGGCGTCGTGAGCAATCCGGGCTTCTTCTTCATCATCACTACTGTGCTGACCTTGAGCGGCGGCACAATGTTCCTGATGTGGCTCGGCGAGCAGATCACCTCGCGCGGCATCGGCAATGGCTCCTCGCTGATCATCTTTGCCGGCATTGTCGCGGCGTTTCCCTCGGCGATTGTCAATACGCTCGAGCTCGGCCGCCAAGGCGCCTTGTCGACCGGGCTCATCATCGCCGTTCTGGTGATGGCGATCGCCGTCATCGGTTTCATCGTCTTCATGGAGCGAGCGCAACGCCGGCTCGTCATCACCTATCCGAAACGCCAGCAAGGCAACCGTGTCTATGAGGGGCAGACCTCCTTCCTGCCGCTCAAGCTCAACACATCCGGCGTCATTCCGCCGATCTTCGCCTCCTCGCTGCTGTTGCTGCCGACGACGATCGCGAATTTCTCGAGCCAGCGCGGCGGGACCGGCTTTCTGGCGACGATCTCGACCTATCTCGGGCACGGCCGGCCGCTTTATATGGTCGCCTATGTCGGACTGATCGTCTTTTTCGCCTTCTTCTATACGGCGATCGTCTTCAACCCGACGGAGACCGCCGACAATCTGAAGAAACACGGCGGCTTCATTCCGGGCATAAGGCCGGGCGAGCGGACGGCGCAATATATCGACAAAGTGCTGATGCGGATCACCGTGATCGGCGCCGCCTATCTGTCGCTGATCTGCCTCATACCGGAAGCGCTCATTTCCTACGCGGCCATGCCGTTCTATTTTGGCGGGACGTCGCTCCTCATCGTGGTCAGCGTGACCATGGATACGGTTGCGCAGATCCACGGCCACCTTCAGGCGCATCAATATGAAGGCTTGGTCAAAAAAGCCAAATTGCGGGGGAAGCGGAAATGAGGCTTATTCTGCTCGGGCCTCCGGGGGCGGGCAAGGGCACGCAATCGGCGCGGCTCATGCAGAAATATGGCATACCGCAATTATCGACCGGAGATATGTTGCGGGCCGCGGTGTGCGCCGAGACGCCGGTCGGGCTCAAGGCCAAGGCCATCATGGATTCAGGCGGCCTTGTTTCCGATGACATTGTCGTCGGCATCGTCGCCGAGCGGATCCAAAAGCCGGATGCCGAGCGCGGCTTCATCCTCGACGGCTTCCCCCGCACCGTCAATCAGGCGCAAGCGCTCGATGCCATGCTCGCCGAGAAACATATGGATCTCGACGCGGTCATCGAGCTCAAGGTCGATGAAGTTGCATTGTACGACCGCATTGCCCAAAGGGCCAAGGAGATGGAGGCGGCGGGCCAGCCCGTGCGCGCCGACGACAATCCCGACGCCTTCAAAACGCGTCTCGACGCCTATCGCACGCTGACGGCTCCGGTGTCGGCCTATTATGCGAAAACAGGTCAATTGCGGACAATCGACGGCATGGCCTCGATCGACGCGGTGACCGAGGCGATCGACAAAGTGCTGAGCCATAGCGTCAAGGCTTGAGCGGCAGCCGAAGCGCGCCTTTTGGATCGGGCGCGGCCTGGCAATGCCGAAAATTGTTCCTATATCGGTTTGGCAGCCAGGCCCCGCGTTTGGCGGCCGCGAAAGCGGCGAACGCGGCAATTGCCTGTTGACGGGCGTGCTTCGGACCACTAAAAGCGCAGTTTCCAGCTTCACTCTTTGGGCTCCGGACTTCTCGTAAGCTCGGAGCTATGAATGTTGGGCAACCCGCAAGGGCCGGCCTCCACCGGACGCGGGTCATTCTGAGCCGTTTGCACGGCGTTCTATGAGCCGCCTGCGCGGCTTTCGACATGGAGAAAGATTTGTGGCACGTATCGCCGGCGTCAATATACCGACCAATAAACGCGTCGTCATTGCACTTCAATATATCCACGGCATCGGTCCCAAGAAGGCCGAAGAGATTTGTGAGAAGGTTCATATTCCGGCACCGCGGCGCGTGTTCGAATTGACCGATGCCGAAGTTCTGCAAATTCGTGAGACGATCGACCGCGATTATATGGTCGAAGGCGATCTGCGCCGCGAAGTCGCGATGAACATCAAAAGGCTGATGGACCTCGGCTGCTATCGCGGCTTGCGGCATCGCCGGCAGTTGCCCGTGCGGGGCCAGCGCACCCATACCAATGCGCGCACCCGCAAGGGCAAGGCGAAGCCGATCGCCGGCAAGAAGAAGTAAGCGGAGAGAGGGTTTCAGCGTCTTCCGGCAGCGGAGGGCGCTTCATTGCGTCTGTCATCGCGGCAATCGTTGTGACGAGAGCATTTTCAGCAAAAGTGGGTACCGGTTTTGCGGCTGAAAATGCTCTAACATCTTGAATGAGAGCGGTTTCAGGTTGCGTGGGGACACGCAACCTGAAACCGCTCTAGGGCGAAACATCATCGGAAGGCGCGAGCCTTCACGGAAGAAGCCTGAGCGCCTGGCATTACGGGCGCGTTGGAAGGACGAGTTATGGCAAAAGAAGCGACCCGCGTGCGCCGGCGTGAGCGCAAAAACATCGTATCGGGCGTCGCCCATGTCAATTCGACATTCAACAATACGATGATCACCATCACAGATTCCCAGGGCAATACGATTTCCTGGTCGTCGGCCGGCACGATGGGGTTTAAGGGATCGCGCAAATCGACCCCCTATGCGGCGCAGATGGCGGCCGAGGATGCGGCGCGCAAGGCTTCAGATCATGGCATGCGCACGCTCGAAGTCGAAGTGTCGGGGCCGGGCTCCGGACGCGAATCGGCCTTGCGTGCCTTGCAGGCGACGGGTTTCACCGTCACCTCGATCCGCGATGTGACGCCCATTCCGCATAATGGCTGCCGGCCGCGCAAGCGCCGCCGCGTTTGACCGGCGCCGCGGCTTTTCACTGAAGGATGCGAAAGTGATCCAGAAAAATTGGCAAGAACTCATCAAGCCGAGCAAGCTCGAAGTCGCTTCGGGCGACGATCCGAAACGGTTTGCGACCGTGGTCGCGGAACCGCTCGAGCGCGGCTTCGGCGTGACGCTCGGCAATTCCTTGCGCCGCATTCTCTTGTCCTCACTGCAGGGCGCGGCGATCACCTCCGTCCATATCGACGGCGTTCTGCATGAATTCTCGTCGATCCCCGGCGTGCGCGAAGATGTGACGGACATCGTCCTCAACATCAAGGACATCGCGATCAAGATGCTGGGCGAGGGCCCGAAGCGGATGGTGCTGAAGAAGCAGGGGCCGGGCAAGGTCACGGCAGGCGATATCGGCACCGTCGGCGACGTCCAGGTCTTGAACCCCAATCTCGTCATTTGCACCCTCGACGAGGGGGCGGAGATCCGCATGGAATTCACCGTCAATACGGGGAAGGGCTATGTGGCGAGCGAGCGCAACCGCGCCGAAGATGCGCCGATCGGCCTTATCCCGATCGACAGCCTCTATTCGCCGGTCAAGAAGGTCAGCTATCGCGTCGAAAATACGCGCGAGGGCCAGATCCTCGATTACGACAAGTTGACCATGGAAATCGAGACCAATGGCGCAGTGGGCCCGGAGGATGCGATCGCTTTTGCCGCCCGCATCTTGCAGGATCAGCTCAATGTCTTCGTCAATTTCGAGGAGCCCCGCCGCGAGGAGGTGAGCCCGTCGATTCCAGAGCTCGCCTTCAATCCGGCTCTGCTCAAAAAGGTCGACGAACTCGAACTCTCCGTGCGTTCCGCCAATTGCCTGAAGAACGACAATATCATCTATATCGGCGATCTCATTCAGAAGACCGAGGCGGAAATGCTGCGGACGCCGAATTTCGGCCGCAAGTCGCTGAACGAGATCAAGGAAGTTCTCGCCCAGATGGGTCTGCATCTCGGCATGGAAGTCACCGGCTGGCCGCCGGAAAATATCGAAGAACTCGCCAAGCGGTTCGAAGAGCATTATTGAGAGCTCGTACCCTTCTCCCGCATATCGGGAGAAAGGCATCATAAGAGACGGCCGTACCTTGGCACGGCGGCCGCAAAAAGGAGCAAGCCATGTACCACGGTCGCGCCAAGCGCCGCTTCAATCGCACGCACGAGCATCGCAAGGCGATGTTCGCCAATCTTTCCCAGGCGCTCATCAAGCATGAGCAGATCGTGACGACTTTGCCGAAGGCGAAGGATCTGCGGCCCGTCGTCGAAAAGCTCGTCACCCTCGGCAAACGCGGCGATCTGCATGCGCGTCGCCAGGCGATCGCAGAGATCAAGGACGTCGAACTCGTCAAGAAGCTCTTCGATGTGCTGGCGCCGCGCTACAGGGAGCGCCATGGCGGCTATACGCGCGTGCTCAAGGCCGGCTTCCGCTTTGGCGATAATGCGGCCATGGCGGTGATCGAATTCGTCGATCGCGATGAAGCGGCGAAGGGCAAGGATTCCGGCCCCGCACTCGGCAAGCAGGAAGCGGCCGCGTGAACTTCGCCGTGTGACGCTCTTCGCCGGATCAATTCTTGGAGGGGTGATGATCAGGCGCAACGCGACCGGCGGTTTTGCTTCTTCGATCCTTCGGCTCGCGCTGAGCCTTTCTGTGGCTTTGATGCTTGCGGCAGCGGTTGGCTCTTCTTGCGTGGCCGAGCCGCAGCGCGAGCCGCCGGCGGCGCGGACGGAAATCACTTTATCCTTCGCGCCGGTCGTCAAAAAGGTGCAGCCGGCGGTCGTCAATGTCTATGCCTCGCGCACCGAGCAGCTGCCGCGCAATCCGCTCTTCGACGATCCGATCTTTCGGCATTTCTTCGGCGAGAACGGCGGCCGCACCGGCAAGCAGATCGCGCGCTCGCTCGGCTCCGGTGTCCTTGTCGATCCATCCGGCCTCGTCGTCACCAATAATCATGTCATAGAGGGGATGACCGATGTGAAGGTCGCCCTGGCCGATCAGCGCGAATTCGATGCCGATATCGTTTTGCGCGATCAGCGCACCGATCTCGCCGTCTTGCGGCTGCGCGACCACGGTCCGTTTCCTTATGTGGAGCTGGGGGATTCGGATGCGCTCGAGGTTGGCGATCTCGTGCTTGCCATCGGCAATCCTTTCGGCGTCGGTCAGACGGTCACGCAGGGCATCGTCTCGGCGCTTGCCCGCACCCAGGTCGGCATCTCCGACTATGGCTTCTTCATCCAGACCGATGCGGCGATCAATCCCGGCAATTCCGGCGGCCCTCTCGTCGACATGAGCGCCCATGTCGTCGGCATTAATTCGGCCATCTTCACCCAGACCGGCGGCACGGTCGGAATCGGCTTCAGCATTCCGGCCAATATGGTGAAGATCGTCGTGGCGACGGCGAAAAGCGGCGGCAAAAGGGTCATGCGTCCCTGGTTCGGCGCGAGCCTCCAGCGGCTCAGCCGGGAGATCGCCGATTCGCTTGGGCTCGACCGGCCGATCGGCGCGCTTGTCACGGATGTCGTGCCGAAAAGTCCCGCGGATGAGGCCGGGATGAAACATGGCGATCTCGTCGTCAGCATCGACGGCCAGATGATCGAAGATCCCGAGGCCTTCGGCTATCGCTTTGCCACGAAGCCGATCGGCGCAACCGCGGCCGTCGGCATAAGGCGCGCCGGCAAGCCTTTGACACTCACCGTCAAACTATCGCCGGCGCCCGAGATCCCGCCGCGCGATCCGGTCACGATCAAGGGCAGCTCGCCCTTTGCCGGTGCAACCGCCGTCAATCTTTCACCAGCGGTGGCCGAGGAGCTTTCGATCGAGACGCCGAGAGACGGGGTCGTGATCAGCGACATCGAGGCGGGTTCCCAGGCAGCCGCGGTCAATCTGCACAAGGGCGATGTCGTCATCTCGGTTAATGACACCAAGATCGCAACGACGCGCGATCTCGAAAAAGCGACGGCCGGCCGGCATTATTATTGGAAGATCAGCATCGCCCGCGGCAATCAGGTGATCACCACCGTGCTCGGCGGATAGCACGAGCCCTTTTCATAATCGGTCGCGACGAATCGAATAAGCGATGTCATGCGTGAAATAGCGCAGCGAAAGCTTCTTCACCGGGCTGCTATTCGTACCTCGTTGCAAATATGGTACAGGCTCTGCCTTATTATGGAGCGGCGGCGCGTGGACCAGTCACGTGTTTCATAGCGACATGCGACTGCTCTAGCCTTTTGTTTCATCGCATTTTTGGTCGGCGAACTGGCGCCTCCATTCCGCGTGGAAATGCTCTCGTCTCCTGCACGGTATCCCAACGTGAAGCGACTGCGGAGGCGGTGTGGAAAGCTTGACCCGCTTTTCGGAAAATGTTCGCTATCTGTCTAGAGCGCTTTATTTTTATGTTTTCATGCTGGGGGCAACATGAAAAAGCAATTTTTGGCAGGCGTCGCATTCGCCGGAGTTGCATTCAATGCGTTGATCGCGTCGCCTTCGATGGCGACCGATCTGCCGCAGTTCAAGGAGCCACCGCCGAGCCCGCCCTTATTCAGCTGGACCGGCTTTTACGTCGGCATTACCGCTGGCGGAGCATGGGGCTCCTATGATCCGAGAACGTCAACGATCGGCGGTGGTTATATAAATGCTGCCCAGGCGGCAGCGGTTACCAGCGCCGGTACGCAAAGCATCAATCCGCTCGGCTTCGCCACCGGCGGTGAAGCCGGCTATAATTGGCAAACTGGGCCCTTCCTCATTGGCTTCGAAACCGATCTCCAAGCCCTCCACCTGACTGGCGCCGCCAATAGCGGCGCGGTCGGCTATCCGGGTGCCCCCGGCGCTCAATTCGTCGTCAGCTCTTACGCCGACAGCAATTGGCTCTTCACTGCGCGGCCGCGCATCGGCTTCGTCGCTCCCAACAACTGGCTGATCTTTGCCACCGGCGAACTCGCTCTCACCCAGTTGAACAGCGATTTTCTGTTCACCGATGACGTATCTCACGTGGAGGAGGCCGGCAAGATCGACACCACGAAAGTGGGCTTTGTGGTCGGCGGCGGCATCGAGGCGCCGCTCACCGACCGGCTGAGCCTCAAGGCCGAATATCTCTATGCTCATTTCGGCACGACAGCCGCGTCGGTGACAGCCAACAGTCTCGCGACGGCCTATCCGGGCCAGATATTCAGCCATAGTGGCGATCTCACTGCCAATATCGTGCGCGTCGGCCTCAATTATCAATTCGCCAGCCTGGGTGCCGGGCCGGATGGCTTTGCGGCGATCGCACCGGTAATGCCAGAGATGCCTTTTTTCACCGGTTGGGAAGTAGAAGCGGGCGGGCGCGTCTGGTTCAGCTCCGGCAAAGTCGGCGCGCCGCAACCTTTGCTGAACACGCCCGGCAACGTGCTGGCCTCGAAACTCACGTATGATGGTCTTGACGGCTATTCCGGCGAAACTTTCGCCCGCGTCGATCACACAAGCGGTTTCTTCGTCAAGGGATTCTTAGGCGCCGGCGGAATTACCAGCGGGAGAATGTATGACGAGGATTTCCCGGCCGCCGGGGCCTATTCCAATACGGTGCAGTCGAACAACTCGGGAAGTCTTGGTTATGCCAATATCGATCTCGGCTATACCTTCCTCAGGGCTCCCGGCGCGAAAGTGGGAGCATTCATCGGCTATAATTATTACACCTATCGCGTCAACACTTACGGCTGCAGCCAGTTGGCGGGGGCCGCTACATGCACGCCCGGGCAGTACTCACCGAATTTCCTGGGCATCGCCGAGAATGACAGTTTCAACTCGATGCGGCTCGGCCTGTCGACGCAATTCATGCTGACGGACAGGCTGACATTCACCGGCGACGCGGCCTATGTGCCTTTGGTGAGGTTCCAGGGCCAGGACGATCACAATGCCCGCCAGCTCCTGCTGCCGGAAGCGGCGTCGGGCGGCGATGGCGTGATGTTCGAAGCCATCTTGGGCTATGATATTACCGATGCATGGAATATCGGCATCGGCACGCGCTATTGGGCCTGGAATATGCGGACCGGCACCACGACGTTCGACTTTTTGGGTGTTCCGCCGCCGGCACCCGTCGAGCCGGCGCGCTTCACCACCGAACGCTACGGCGTCTTCCTACAAGCGAGCTATCGCTGGGGCGCCGAAAAGACGCCGGCAGCAGGCGTTGTTAAGGGGCCAATCGAACCGCCGGTCGCGCCAGTGAATTGGACGGGCCTCTATGTCGGTGGCCATCTGGGCGGCGGCTGGAGCGACGATCATTGGTCCGATCCATTCGGTTCAACTCCGGGCATCGGTGGCACCACCAATATCGCCGGCTTCGGCGACATAATCCACGCCACTGGTCCGCTCGGCGGCGGCCAGGTCGGCTACAATTTCCAAATGGGCCAATGGGTCTTCGGCGTTGAAGCCGATGGCAGCGGCGCGGATCTGCGCGGCGAGAACACTTGTTTCTCGGGTCTCGGCGGCGTCAATTGCCAGCGCACTGTCAATGCGCTCGGCACGCTCACCGGCCGGCTCGGCTTTGCCTGGGACCGTTCGCTTCTCTATGTGAAGGGTGGCGGCGCCTTGACCAACACGACCTATGGTCTCAACGCCAATACCAATGCTCTCGCCCTCGGCACCGGCACCACCCATGTGAATGAAGGCGGATGGACGGTCGGCGGCGGCATCGAATATGCGCTCAACAAGAATTGGAGCACGCTGGCCGAATTCGACCACATCGGCATGGCGAGCACGACTGTTCCATTCCCGACGGTCGGCGTGATCAACGGGCAGAACATCGCGGTTCGGCAAGACATCGAGATATTCAAGCTCGGCGTGAACTATAAATTCGACTTTGCCGAACCGGTTCCGATCATCGCTAAATATTGAGCGCGCGAGCTTATTTCGATCGGGTGGATTCGTCCGATCGAAGAGAAAACGCTCTAAGATCTGGCGTGGATGCTGCGACCGTTTCGGTCGCAGCGACATGCGCTGGCGCTAGAGATTTGGCCGCGCCCTTTCGAAAAAGCGACGGCCTGCATGTCATTTTCATAGAAGATGCGTGGCCTCACGCCGCCTTTTTCGCACCTTTCTCGGGCTGTTTGAGGCGGGCGAAGCGGCGTTTCAACGAGTTCCAGAACTGCCGCATCTCATCGGCCGCCTTGCCATGGGGCTCGATCTCGGTGACACCCATGCCTTCCCGCGCCGCTTCTTGATAATCGACGCGCGCACAAACGAAGGGCTGCAGCAACGCACCCATGGCTTCGAGTGCTGCGGCGCCGTCCCGCACGCGCGCGCTTTCCGGCATTGGCGAACATTGGGTCAGCACGAAAGCATAGTCCTTGCCCAGAGTCTTGAGCTTGCCGCGGGTCGTCTCGCTCGACCAAATGTCGAAAATGGTCGGCCGGGCGGGAATGACGCAGAGATCGGCACAGGCCATCGCCGCCTCGGCGGCGGGCGAGTCGGTCGCCGGCGTATCGATGATGACGAGGCTGACATGGCCGCGCGCCAAGGCTGCCAACACGCTCGGGAGCTTGGCCGGGGAGACCGCTTCGACCGGCAGATCCTTGTCGTCGCGGCGATACCCCCATTTGATCAGGGATTTCTGCGGATCCATATCGATCAAGAAGACGCGTTCGCCGGCATCCATGGCGGCGACGGCGAGACAGGCGGCAAGCGTGCTCTTGCCCGTGCCGCCCTTCTGATTGATGAATGCGATCGTGCGCATGCGAAAAAACTCCAACGCTCGAGCTGGGCCCAACAGAGGATCATCTTGAAATCTCACTGAAACATTAACCAATTGATAAATGTCGGGAGGCGGCCCACAAGGTCTGCGCCGCCTATGTTCGTAAGCCGACGGCCCTTTCGGGGCGTAGCCGGCCAAGATGAAGTGCAATGTCCGATCTTTTTACTGCCGCTGGCCTTGCCAAAGACGCGCCGCATCCGCTGGCCGACCGGCTGCGCCCGCAGCGCCTAGAAGAGGTGGCGGGCCAGGATCATCTTTTGGGTCCCGATGGCGCGCTGACCAGGCTCGTGCGCGCGGGCTCGCTCGGCAGCCTCATTTTTTGGGGGCCGCCAGGCACCGGCAAGACGACCGTTGCGCGGCTTTTGGCGCGCGAGACGAAGCTCGCCTTCGTCCAGATCTCGGCGATCTTCTCCGGTATTGCCGAATTGAAGAAAGTCTTCGAAGAAGCGCGCAAAAACCGGGCGATGGGGCAGGGGACCCTGCTCTTCGTCGATGAGATCCATCGCTTCAACCGCACCCAGCAGGACAGTTTTCTCCCCGTTATGGAAGATGGGACGATCACGCTCATAGGTGCTACGACCGAAAATCCGAGTTTCGAGCTCAATGCCGCGCTTTTGTCCCGCGCCCGCGTGCTCGTCTTCCGAGCGCTTGACGAGGCTGCGCTCGAAAAACTTCTCGCCCGGGCGGAGGCGATCGAGGGCAAGCCTCTGCCGCTCGATGCCGAGGCGCGCGCGGCTTTGCTGCGCATGGCCGATGGCGACGGGCGCGCCGTGTTGACGCTGGCCGAAGAGATCTGGCGTGCCGCCGATTCTCATAACTTAGAGCGGGATGCGGGCGGAAAACCGGATTCCACTTTTCCTCATCCCGCTCTCGGCCAGACTTTCGATGTGGCGGCGTTGGCCGAGATCGTGCAGAGGCGGGCGCCGATCTATGACAAGGCGCAAGAGGGTCATTACAATCTGATCAGCGCGCTGCATAAGGCGGTGCGCGGCTCCGATCCCGATGCGGCGCTCTATTATCTCGCGCGCATGCTCGATGCCGGCGAGGCGCCGCTGTTTCTCGCTCGGCGCATCGTGCGCATGGCAGTGGAAGATATAGGCTTGGCCGATCCGCAGGCGCTCGTCGTCGCCAATGCGGCGAAGGACGCTTATGATTTTCTCGGCTCGCCGGAGGGCGAGCTCGCTTTGGCCAATGCCGTGATCTATGTCGCGACGGCGCCAAAATCCAATGCGGCCTATAAGGCCTATGGTGCGGCGAAGCGGCTTGCGAAAGAGCACGGCTCGCTGATGCCGCCGAAGATCATTTTGAACGCGCCGACGAAATTGATGAAGAGCGAAGCCTATGGTGCAGGCTATGAATATGATCACGATTCGCCGGAGGCCTTTTCCGGCCAGGATTATTGGCCGGAAGCGCTCGGCCGGCAGGTGGTTTACGAGCCGGTCGATCGCGGCTTCGAGCGCGAGATCAAGAAGCGGCTCGACTATTGGGAGAGGCTGCGCCGCGAGCGGCAGTCAGACAAGTAAAAGATGCCGCTTGGTTCCGCTAAAGCCCTTTCCGCTCATCTCGCGATCGTCACCCAGACAAAGTGTCGACCTTGAACACGCAGACCCTGCAAGTTACCGAAGATGAAGAGGGCATGCGGCTCGACCGCTGGTTCAAACGGCGCCTGCCTGGCCTGTCTCTATCGCATTTGAACAAGATCGTGCGGACCGGCCAGGTGCGTGTCGATGGCGCACGGGTGAAGACGGCGACGCGTCTTTCCGCCGGGCAAAAAATCCGCGTGCCACCGATCGAGATAGCCCCGCCGGCGCCGAAGCCTAAAATCTCGGAAGAGGATCGGCGCGCCATCCGCGACATGATTCTTTACGAGGATCACGATCTCATGGTGCTCAACAAGCCTTTCGGGCTCGCGGTGCAAGGTGGATCGGGAACCACGCGGCACATTGATGGAATGCTTGCTTCGCTCGCCAATGAAGCGGGCGAGCGGCCGGTGCTCGTGCATCGGCTCGATCGCGACACATCGGGCGTTCTGCTCGTCGCGAAGAACCGCCGCATCGCGGCGCAGCTCGGCGAGATTTTTCGCTCGCGCCAGGCGCAAAAAATCTATTGGGCGCTGGTCGAAGGCGTGCCGAAACCGGCGCAAGGGCGCATTTCGCTGTTTCTCGCCAAAGGCGAAGGCATGGGCGATACAAGAGGTCCCGGGAAAAATGCACGCAAGGATCGCGCCGATCTGGAAAAGATGCGCATCGCCAAACATGGCGATGAGGAAGCCCGCCATTCCGTCACTTATTACACGGTCGTCGACAAGCTCGCGCCGCGGCTCGCCTGGCTCTCGATGAAGCCGATCACCGGCCGCACCCATCAATTGCGTGCGCATGCTGAAGCGATCGGCCATCCGATCATCGGCGATCCGAAATATCATGGCGATCCACGCGATCCGCGCCGGCGCGATCCGTTGCGGGCAATTCCCGAAGGTGTCGAACGCAAATTGCATCTCTTGGCGCGCCGCATCATCCTGCCGCATCCGCGCGGCGGCACGCTCGATGTGACCGCGCCTCTGCCGCCGCATATGCAGAAGAGTTTTGAGATGTTCGGCTTCGATGTGAAGCATTATGATCCGATCGAAGCCGCGCCGGAATGAGCATGTCCCGGAAAAATTGCAGATTTTTTCGACATTTTAGCATCGGATATATCCGATGTCTCATAAGGGACATGCGTTTATTGACGATGAGAGGTCATGGAAAATTTATTGGACGCCGCCGATGGCGAGATGTTCCATTTTCTCGGGAGGAAGCGATGAAAATTCTTGCTGCTGCCATTATCAGCCTGCTCCTCATCCTGCCGGCCGCGGCGCAAGATAAGCCAGGCACAACGGGCGGGGATAATATGTCCGACAAGGACGTGCTGGAGCAGTGCCGGGCGGCAGCGCTGGCAAAGGGCCTCGATGAGGCCGCGCGCCGGCAAGCCGTTGCCGCCTGTGTCATCGAAGCGAGCCCAAAGATCGCCTCGCGCATCCGCTGCCTGATGGATGCGCAACTCAAGAATTTGGATAAGGAGGCGCGGCTCGTCGCCATAAAGGACTGCGTGGAAGGCAAGAAATGAGGCGTCGCCGTTTGGAGTCTTGAGGCTGAGGACAACCTCAAGATTCCTGAGCGACGAATGTTAGCCGCTGTTGCGCAGGCCGGCCGAGATTCCGTTGATGGTGAGCTGAATGCCGCGCAGGATCTGCTCGTCCTGACTGTCGGCGGCGCGATGCAATTTCAAAAGCTCCACTTGGACATGGTTGAGCGGATCGAGATAAGGCACGCGCATCCGCAAGGAGCGATCGAGCACCGGATTGTCCTGCAGCAATTCCGCCTGTTTGGTGACCGCGAGAAGCGCCTCGATCGCATCGGCCCATTCGACGTGGATCTGCCCAAAGATCTCCTCCCGCAAAGCCTTGTCCGGCACCAGTTCGGCATAGCGCGAGGCGATGCCGATATTGCTCTTGGCGAGCACCATTTCCATATTCGACAAAAGCATGCGGAAGAACGGCCATTCGTGATACATGTCCTGGAGGAATTCGAGGCCATGTTCGGGATGCGCCGCGAGAAAATCCTTGAATGCGGCGCCGAATCCGTACCAGCCGGGCAGCATGAGGCGGCACTGCGCCCAGGAGAAGACCCAGGGAATGGCGCGCAGATCCTCGATCCGCCGTGTCTTGGTGCGCGAGGCCGGCCGGCTGCCGAGATTGAGCGTCGCGATCTCGGTGATCACCGTCGACGACCAGAAATAATTTTCGAAATCCGGCGTGTCATAGACGAGACCGCGATAGGCCTTGAAGGCGGCATGCGACAATTCTTCCATCGCCGAAAGATATTCGGGCCGCGGCGCATGATGCTCCGGCATCAGCAGTGAGGCTTCGAGCGTCGCCGAGACGAAGGTCTCGAGATTGCGCCGGCCGATTTCCGGATTGGAATATTTGCTCGAAATGATCTCGCCCTGTTCAGTCACGCGGATCTGGCCGCCGACGGCGCCGCTCGGCTGGGCGAGAATCGCCTCATAGCTCGGGCCGCCGCCGCGGCCGACGGAGCCGCCACGGCCATGGAACAGGCGCAGCTTGACGCCATGCTTGCGGAAGCTCTCGATGAGGCCGATCTCGGCCTTATAGAGTTCCCAGCCCGAGGTGATGAAGCCACCGTCCTTATTGCTGTCCGAATAGCCGAGCATGATCTCTTGAACATTGCCGCGGCTTTCGACGAAGCGGCGATAGATGGGCAGGGCAAAGGCCTTGTCCATCACTTGCGCGCAATTCTGCAAATCCGTGATGGTCTCGAAAAGTGGCACGATGTCGATATGGCTGTTGCCGTCGGCGGCGATGAGGCCGACTTCTTTGAGGAGCACGGCGAGCTCGAGGAGATCGGAAACCGCGTCGGTCTTGGAAATGATGCTCGTTCTTATGGCCTCATGGCCATAGGCGGCGCGTGCCTCGACCGCCGTATGCAGCACGGCGAGTTCCTTGCGCGTCTCCTCCGAATAGGTGAGGAAGGGCGAGGCGAGGAGCCGCGGCGTCTGAAGCTCCTTGACCAGAAGATCGACGCGTTCCGCTTCGCTGCGAGCAAGATAGTCGGTTCCCGGTGCGACGGCTTCGAGAAGCTCCGCCAATGTGCGCTCATGCACATCGGAATTCTGCCGCAGATCGAGACTCGCGAGATGGAAGCCGAAGCATTTGGCGGCGCGGCGCAGCGCGCGCAGACGGCCGCGCGTGATGATATAGGAGCCATGCGCCTTCAGCGACCGGTCGATGATGTCGAGATCGTGGCGGAATTCATCGGCATTCTGATATGGCTTCATGTTGACGGCGCGCGTCTTGACCGGATGCAGCTCGTCGATGGAACGCAGAGTGGCGGCGACGCGGCCATGGATGGCGGCAATGGCGCGCCGATAGGGTTCGGCCATGCGATGCGGCGAGGAGTCGGGCGAGCTTCCGGCAAGGTCACGCAGCTCGTCTGAGACCTTCACGACTTCCGAGCTGATCGAGAGCTCGGCCCCGAGCTTGGCCAATTCGTCGAGATAGAAGGTGAGGATGCGCGTGCCATGCATGGACACCGTTTGCTGTAGCACCGCGGCATCGACATAAGGATTGCCGTCGCGGTCGCCACCGATCCAGCTGCCCAAGCGCAAGAAGGAGGCGATGTCCTGATCGGCGAGCGAGGGCGCATAGTCGCGCACTTGCCGCTCGACCATTTGATAGAGGTGGGGAACTTCGGTCAGGAAAGTATAATCATAATAGGAAAGTCCGTTCGAGACTTCGTCGCGGACGGTGAGCTTGGTGCGCCGAAGCAGGCTCGTCTGCCACAGGATGAGCACCGCGCGGCGCAATTTGTCTTCGATCTCGATCTCTTCGTCGCGGGTCCATTGCTGGCGTTCGCGCCGGTCGAGCAAATGGCCGATGGCGATCTCCCGCGTCATCGTGCTCTTGCGTCGCACCTCGGTCGGATGCGCGGTGAGGACCGGCATCATGAAGGCGTGGGCGAAGAACTGCTGCAATTGCTCGGGCGTGACGTCGGCTTCCTTGCAGCGCCGCAGCGCACAAGCGAGCGTGCTCGGCCCCGGTGGGACACCGGCGATCGCATCGCTGCGAAACCGGCGAATGTTGTGCAGATCCTCGGCAATGTTGGAGAGATGCGAAAAATAGCTATAGGCGCGCACGATCTGCGCCGATTGCACGGGTGTCAGCGATTCGAGAATATTTTCGAGCTGGTGGCGCGCCGTCTCGTCGCCATCGCGATGGAAGCGGACCGAGGTCTGGCGGATCAGTTCGACGAGGTCGAAGATCTCCGCGCCCTGCTGCTCGCGGACCGTATCGCCAAGGATACGGCCGAGCAGACGGATGTCGTCCTTGAGCTGCCGGTCCTCTTCGCGGTCGGCTGAAAATTCCGTCCTTTCCGCTTCTTTGTCCATTCGATCTCTCCGGCGGTGATGCTATGTTTCGAACTGCGCGGCGCGCCCCACGCCTTATCGATCTGCGGCCTTATGGTGAATGCCAAGGCTATTGTATTTGCGGTACAAATATGCCCTTTCCGATGGCTTTCCGAGCTGACGACGGTCTCCTGCTCATCCATAGCCGACCCGCAATCCATGCGCGACTGTTGGAGTGCATTTTCTGTCGGCATCTTCTGCTTTATGGTGCCGCATGCGTGACGAGTTGACGAAATCTTCATCCGAAATATCGGGGCTCTCGATCGATCCCGTCGCTTTGGGACGCCAGAGCCTCAAGATTCCGCTGCGCAAGCGGTTCTACACGACCGCCGCGGCAGCGCCGCATAAAGATGGCTTCGCGGTCACGCTCGATGGGCGGCCGGTGCTGACGCCGGCCAAGGCCAGGCTCTCTCTGCCGACGCTTGCGGCGGCGCGAGCCGTCGCTGCGGAATGGCAGGCGCAGGGCGAGGCGATCGACCCCGCCGGAATGCCGCTCACCCGCATTGCCAATTCGGCGATCGACGGCGTCGCGGGCGCAATGGATGCGGTTGCGGCGGAGATCGTCAAATATGCGGGGTCGGATCTCGTCTGCTATCGTGCCGGCGAGCCTCTGAGCCTGGTCAAGGCGCAGGCCGAGGCCTGGGACCCGATCCTTGCCTTTGCTGAGGCAGATATGGGTGCGCGCTTTCTCTGCGCCCAGGGGGTAATGCATGTCGCGCAACCGGCCGCCTCGCTTGCGGCGGTTCGTGCCAAGCTCGATCGTGTGACGGGGAATGGCGCTGGGGCGCCGATCGCGCTCGCTTGTCTCAGCGTGATGACCGGGCTGACAGGGTCCGTGCTCATGGCTCTCGCCCGCGTCAGCGGTGCGATGAGCTTGGAGCAAGTCTGGGCCGCCGCCCATGTCGATGAAGATTACCAAATGCAGCTCTGGGGTGCCGATCAAGAGGCGATGGCGAGGCGGGCGCAGCGCTTTACCGAGATGGCGGCGGCGGATCGCCTGTGGCAGCTCGTCCGCCTTTGAAGGTCAGGGCCCTGTCGCCCTCTTCGCCAAAGCCTCGAGCGCGGCGGAAAGGGCCGTGATCGTCGCAGCAGCTTCAGCACAAGCATCATGCCGTTTCGCGAGCCAAGCCGGATCATTGTAGGAGAGCCAAGTCTTGCCGGCCGCATCCTGCCAGATGAGGGCTTTGAGCGGCAGATCGATGCCGATCGTCTGCTGCGCCTGCATTAGCGGCGTGCCGCCTTTGGCATTGCCGAAGATCAGAACTTCGGTCGGACGCAAGGCAAGGCCCGCGGCTGCAGCTCCTGCAGCATGATCGATCCGCGCGAAAAGCGTCAGGCCCTTGGCGTTGATCTCGGCCGCGAGCCGGTCGGCGGTCTCCTTTGGCCCGAATGCGCTTTGAATGCTCGTCAGTCCCTCCGGAGCCATGCGCGGATCTCCTTTTGGCGGGCGCGGCGGCTTCTGCCGCGCGCTGATCTCTTCGCATGAAATGGCTTCACGTTCCACGCAAGAAGAGTGACGAGCTTATGCGGCGCGGGCTCTTTGCGAGCTGCACAAGGGACCGGCGTGGCGCAGTGGATCGGCGCTTGTCCGGCTGGCAGAAGGCCGCTTACGGCTTTCCCTGGAGCTCTTTCTTGTCGACATTGCACAAATGGCCTTCGACGCCGGCACGCCGCCGCCAGGATTTGACAATGGCGGGATATTTGATGTCGACACAGATCTTCGCCACTTGCCGCTCGAGGTTCTGACTGTCGCAGGCCGGGCAGGCCGGCACGTCGGAACTGCGCACCAGGGTCTCGAAGTCCTTGTTGCAATCTTTGCAATGGAAAGCATAGAGCGGCATGGGTCTTGGTCCGATTCGTCCAGAACGCGTTTAGCTCTTCGTGTCACTCTTCGAGCCGCGCAGCTACGGCGACAAGCTTTTTCGCCTGCAACCGGAACCGACTTTTTGACATTTTGCAACAGGGCCTTATCGGAAAAGTGACGGGACTTTTCCAGGCCCTGTGCGCGGCCGCGACCTTATGCCCCGAGAGCCGAATGCTCCAGCCTTGAGATGCAGATGGCTCAGCTTAGGTCTTGGGCTTGGGTCACGCGGGGCGAAAAGCAAGTTCCGGGCCTCAGCCGTAGCAATTGCGGTCGATTTCGCCATGTCCCGGTTGCCGGCGCCGGCCAAACAGCTGTGGTGGCGACACGAATGCGCCTAAGAATTATGTTGCAATCCTTGTGTTCATACGTTTCGAGGCATAGGTTTCGGGCACATTCGGCAAAGGAGTTTCGCTATGGCAGGCCTCTCGATCTGGCACTTGCTCATCCTCGGGGCGGTGGTGCTGCTCCTCTTCGGCGGCAAGGGCAAGATTTCCGATATCATGGGCGACATCGCCCAGGGGATCAAATCCTTCAAAAAGGGCTTGTCAGACGAGGAGACAAAGCCGGCCGCCGAGACCGAGCCGCCGCGGGCGATCGAGCATCAGAAGGCCGCCGATGCCGCCAAGGTCTCCGAGCAGCAGAAGGTCGGCTGACGCGGCGCGGCCTTGCTCGGCGATGTCTGGCGATTTGATTCACGCGATTGGATTTTGAAGGCTCCGCGACCCGCTCATGTTCGAATTCGACGCCGGCAAACTCGTCATCATCGGCATTGTGGCGCTGATTGTCATCGGGCCGAAGGAATTGCCACGAGTCATGCGGCAGGTCGGCCAGGCGGTCGCCAAGCTCCGCCGTCTCAGCGCCGAGTTCCAGGCGCAGTTCATGGAAGCCATGCGCGAGGCCGATCTCGAGGAGATCAAGGCGGAGGCCGCCAAGATTTCAGCGGCTGCGAAGCTCGATATGGGCATGGATACGAACCTGGACCCGCTCGCCGGCATCAGAGCCGAACTGAACAAGAATATTGAAGAGCTCTCGGACGGCAAGCCAGAGGCCGCGGCGGCTCCCGCGAGTCATGCTGAGCCCCTTGCCGCGCCCCTTGCCGTGCCCCTTGGCGAGCCCCTCGCCGAGGCGGCGCACGACGATCCCGAAGCGGCGCTCGATGCCATGGACCTCCGCGATGCGACGCCGGAGCCGCTGCCGATTGTTCCCGACGTACCGGCTTCGGAAGCGCAGGGGCCGGAGCCCGCGCTGGCCTCCGAGCCCCTGCACAAGCGGGCCTGATCCTATGGCGCTAGAGCGGTTTCAGGTTGCGTGCGGATACGCAACCTGAAACCGCTCTCATTTCTGAGACATCGGATATATCCGATGTCTAAAACAAGAAGTTAGAGCATTTTCAGAAAATCAAGTCGGGCTTGCCCGACTTGATCATCAAAAGAGCCAATCTCGGCAACAGCCGAGGTCGGTAAACCGGTATCCACTTTTGCTGAAAATGCTCTAGTGACGCCGATCTCTCTATGACGGAAGCCGCATGACCAAAGCCGATATAGAGGCAACGCAGGCGCCTCTGATGGATCATTTGATCGAGCTTCGGGCGCGGCTCATCAAGGCGCTTATCGCCTTCGTATTGATGTTCTTCGTCTGCTTCTTCTTTGCCAAGAACATCTACAATATTCTGCTCATCCCTTATGAACATGCGGCGGGACCGGACGCCCGCCTCATCTATACGGCGCCGCAGGAATATTTGTTCACCGAGATCAGGGTCGCGATCTTCGCCGCGGGCTTTCTCGCCTGTCCGGTGATCTTCGCCCAGCTTTACGCCTTTGTCGCGCCGGGGCTCTATAAGCAGGAGCGGAAGGCTTTCGCGCCCTATCTCTTCGCGACGCCGATCTTCTTCGCCCTCGGCGCCCTGCTTGTCTATTTCGTCGTCATGCCGAATCTCCTGGCTTTCTTCATCGGCATGCAGCAGGCGAAACAGCCCGGCCGGGCGCAGATCGAGCTTCTGCCGCGGGTCAGCGAATATTTGTCGCTCGTCATGACATTGATCTTCGCCTTCGGCATATTTTTTCAACTGCCGGTGGTTCTCACGCTGCTCGGCCGCGTCGGCATCATCAGCGCAGATTTTCTGCGCCGGCAGCGGCGCTATGCCATTGTGCTGGTCTTCATCGGTGCCGCGGTGCTGACCCCGCCCGACATGTTCTCCATGTTGGCGCTTGCCGTTCCGGGCGTGCTCCTCTACGAGCTGTCGATCCTTTCGGTCGAAATGATCGAGAAACGCCGCGCCGAGGCGGCAGCCCGAGAAGCGGGCGGCGAGGAGAGCTGAAATCTTTCTGCTTTTCTTTTGGCTTGCCGCGCCATCCCCTTGCCTGTCTCCGAGCGGGCGCGGGAAGAGATCTGACCATGTATGACATCAAATGGATCCGCGAGAATGCTGAAGCCTTCGACGAAGGCCGCAGACGGCGCGGGCTAGACCCGCTTTCGAAGGTGCTGATTGGGCTCGATGAGGCGCGCCGCGCCGCGATCGCCAAATCGCAAGGAGCGCAGGAACGTCGCAATGCCGCCTCGAAAGAGATCGGCAAGGCGATGGCCGCGAAGGACATTGCACTCGCTGAAGCTTTGAAGCTGGAAGTCGCGGAATTGAAAGCTTCGCTGCTGGCGCTGGAAGCTGAAGAACGTGCGGCGATCGAAGCGCTCGACAGAGCGCTGTCCGAAATTCCCAACATGCCTTTGCCCGATGTGCCTTTTGGCAAAGACGAGAACGACAATCCGGAGTTGCGCGAGGTCGGAACGAAGCCCAATTTCGCTTTCGCGCCGAAAGAGCATTTCGAGATCGGCGAGGCGCTGGGCCTCATGGATTTCGAGACCGCTGCCAAAATCTCCGGCGCGCGCTTTGTGGTGCTGAAAGGCGGCTTGGCGCGGATGGAACGCGCGCTCGCGCAATTCATGCTCGATCTGCATACGGATGTGCATGGCTATATGGAAGTCGCTCCGCCGATCCTGGTGCGCGATGAGGCAATGTTCGGCACAGCGCAATTGCCGAAGTTTCGAGAGGATCAGTTTCTTGCGCAATCCGGAGAAATGCAGGAGCTGATAACTGGAAGCGTGCTAAGTCTCGTGATTACCAGAGTACTAGGTGTCGCGAGAGCGCGCGGGCTAGAGGCTGCTGAACAAGAGTTCGCTCACTGGAGCCAACGTGAAATTGCACATTTAGCGAATTGGGATCACCATTGGCTCATCCCCACCGCTGAAGTGCCGCTCACCAATCTCGTCCGCGAAAAAATCCTCGACGAAAAAGATCTGCCGATCAGAGTCACCGCGGCGACGCCTTGTTTTCGCGCCGAGGCGGGCGCTGCGGGGCGCGACACGCGCGGCATGATCCGCCAGCATCAATTCACGAAAGTGGAGCTCGTCTCGATCACGACGCCGGAAAAATCGCTCGAAGAGCATGAGCGCATGCTCGCCTGTGCTGAAGAAGTGCTGAAGCGTCTCGAACTTGCCTATCGCGTCGTGACGCTCTGCACCGGCGATATGGGCTTTGCCTCGCAAAAGACTTATGACATCGAGGTCTGGCTGCCTGGCCAGAACCGCTATCGCGAGATTTCTTCTTGTTCCGTCTGCGGCGAGTTTCAGGCGCGGCGCATGGCGGCGCGCTATCGGCCCGAAGGGTCGAAGGCGCCGCGCTTTGTCCATACGCTGAACGGTTCCGGCGTCGCGGTCGGCCGCGCGCTTGTCGCAATTCTCGAAAATTATCAGAACGAGGATGGCTCGGTCCGCGTGCCGAAAACCTTGCAGCCTTACATGGGTGGTTTGACGGTAATCGAGAGGAAACAATGAGCCCGGTCCGTATCTCGCGCGATGTGCTTACCTTCTCCCTGTGGGAGAAGGTGCCGAGCGAAGCGAGGCGGATGAGGGGTTACGGTCTCTCTCGAATTAGCTTCATTGTAACCCCTCACCCGGCTTGCTTCGCAAGCCACCGTCTCCCTATGGGAGAGGGTTCGCGCTAAATCGATGATGAAAATAATCCACTCATGCGCATATTGATCACCAATGACGATGGCATTCACGCGCCGGGCCTCGCGATTCTCGAGCGGATCGCCGCTGCGCTTTCCGATGATGTCGTCGTCGTGGCGCCGGAATATGATCAATCCGGCGTCGCGCATTCGCTGTCGCTCAACGATCCATTGCGGCTGCGCAAGATTTCCGAGCGGCGTTTCGCGGTGAAGGGCACGCCGACCGATTGCATCATCATGGGCGTGCGCTCCATCCTGCAGGGCGAGAAGCCGGATCTCGTCCTCTCCGGCGTCAATCGCGGCCAGAATGTCGCCGATGATATCACCTATTCCGGCACGGTCGCCGGCGCCATGGAAGGCACAATGCTCGGCATTCCTTCCATCGCGCTGTCGCAATGCTATGGGCCGGCAGGGCAAGAGGCGATCCATTGGGATTGTGCCGAAGCGCATGCGCCGCGCCTCGTCAAGGCGCTGCTTGCCGATGGAATCGACCGCAATATTCTCGTCAATATCAATTTCCCGGATTGCGCGGCTGACCTCGTTGCCGGCGTCGAGGTCACCGTCCAGGGCCGTCGTGACATGCAGGTGATCAGGATCGATCCACGCTTGGATGGCCGCGGCAATCCCTATTATTGGATCGCCTTCGACCGTGAGACTTCGGAACCGCCGCCGGGCAGCGATCTTGCGGCGTTGCGCAGCAAGCGGATTTCCGTGACGCCTCTCATGCTCGATCTGACGCATGAGGCGTCGCTCGCGCGCTATGCGCGGCTTTTCAATTGAGCGCATTTGCGATGGCTCGAATCGCCTAATCTCTATACTTTAGCATCGCACCGCATCCTTATAGGCGAGCCGATTTTTCGTTTGGGGATCACCAAGATGTTCCAGCCGATCGAATTGGCTCTGGGCGATGCGTCAAAAGACCGGAAGTCTAAGGTGACGGCGAAGAGATCGGTTCCGATGCATGGGAGTGATGTCGCGGCGGAAGTGAAGGCGGCTTTCGTCCTCCGGCTGCGGGCGCGCGGCATTCGCGATCTGGCTTTGTTGCGGGCGCTTGAAAAAGTGCCGCGCGAGATTTTCGTGCCGCATCGTTATGCCGATCTCGCCGGCCGCGATCTCTCTTTGCCGATTGGCTGCGGCCAGACCTTGTCCGAGCCCTGGCTCGTTGCGCGGATGATCGAAGTCTTGGCTCCGTCTCCCCGTCACAGCGTGCTCGAAATCGGGACGGGCAGCGGCTATGCGACGGCCATTCTCGCCGAAATCGCGCAAAATGTTCTCTCGATCGAACGCTTTCAATCGCTGGCCATCGCCGCGCGCATGCGTCTCGAAAGGCTGGGATTGGCCAATACCGCGGTGGTCTTCGGCGATGGATTGGCGATTCGACAGGATGCTGGGCCGTTCGACCGTATTCTCATTCATGGCTGTGTCGAGGATTTGCCGGTGCGGCTCCTCGACGTGCTTTCGGCTGAAGGCAGGATGGTCTTGGCAAAGCCCGATCCGGCCGCCGCCTGGCGCCAAATCCTGGTCGAGATCTCACGTCGAAGCGACGGCAGCCTCATCGAACAGCCGCGTGGCGCCTGCCGGCTGCAGATGCTGGTGCCGGGCTTGGCCCGCATCCTTTGAACCGGATGCAGTCCTTAACCTTAAAGTTTCAACGATTTTGCTGACCAACTGTTCACCTTAAACGCTCCCTTAACCCGCTTGGCACTTAATAGGCAGACGAAGCTTTGGGTATGGGTTGCGTCATGGGAAGAATTGCGTCGCTATGCAGGTCGCACCCGGCCGTGCGTCTTGCATTGGCAGGGTGCCTTGCTGGATTGCTCGCCGGCTGTGCCGATTCGGAACGTCTGGCCGATCCGTTCGGCAATCCTTTCCATATGGCTTCGCGCAACCCAGATCCGGCCCCGACGGGCAGCATCGCAGAGGCCGCACCGGTTCAGCCGGTTCAATCGAGCCCGCTCGCTGCGCCGGGCGCACCGGCCAATGGCCCGGTTGCGGCCTATACGGCCCCCGCCTATCCAAATCAGCACTTCGCCTCAGCGACGTCCAACGGCCGCACCGATACGACTGGTTCGGTCGGTCGGCCGCGGGCGACGGTCGCCGGCTGGACGGCCGAGGGCGGCATGCCCATCGTTGTCGCGCAAGGTGAATCCACTGGAGTTGTGGCGCGCCGCTATGGCATTCCGGAAGATGCCTTGCTCCGAACCAATGGATTTTCGTCCGGAGCGCAAGTGCGCCCCGGCACCCGTCTCGTCATTCCGATCTATAACGCCGCGCTTGCAGCTTCGAGCGGGGTGCATGTCGGCGCTCACCACGAAGTCGCCGAACATGCTCCGCCGCACAAGGAGCATCTGAAATTTGTGAAAGGTGCGGCGCCGGCCGAGGCGAAAGAAAAGCGCGGCGAAGAAAAATCCGCGAAAGCCGAACGGCATGACGGCCGGATCGAGCGGGTCGCGGAGAAGGAAGGCAAAGCCGAACATGCGATTGCCGCGAAGCTGGACGCCAAGGCGCATGGGGCCAAAATCGAAAAAGTCGCGCTCACTGAGACGGTGGGACCTGTAGTCGAGCCGAAAAAGCCCGCGGTCGATTCCATGCCTACGGCAACCCTGCATGCGGAAGGCGACAAGACTGCGGTGGCAGCCGCCGCGCCCGAGTTCCGCTGGCCGGCGCGCGGTCGGATCATTCGCGGTTTCGCCGGCAATGACGGAATCAATATCGCGCTGCCGGAAGGCACGCCGGTGAAAGCGGCCGAGGCGGGCGTCGTCGCCTATGCCGGCAATGAACTCAAGGGCTATGGCAATCTCATTCTGATCCGCCATGCCAATGGCTTCGTGACCGCTTATGCGAATAATGGTGAGCTTGATGTGAAGCGCGGCGAAGCCGTCAAACGCGGCCAAGTGATCGCTAAATCCGGCCAGACGGGGAATGTCTCTACGCCGCAGCTCCATTTCGAAGTGCGCAAAGGCGCGAAGCCGGTCGATCCGATCCAATATCTCGCTGGCCTTTAGATCACGATGACTTTGGATTGAATCAATCCAAAGTCATAAACGTGATCGATTCCTAAAGCGTAGAGCGGGATATGCAGATCAGTCTACGCAATCTGCGTAAACTTGATTGCGCCGGAAAACCGGTTCCCACTTTTCCTCATCCCGCTCTAAGCGGCAGCGCGGCTTACAGCCGGGCGGTGAAGACGAGATAGGTGGTCAATTCCGCGATCTGTTGCGTGGCGCCGGCGATGTCGCCTGTCTGACCTTGGATCAGCCGACGTGCGAGCGCGGTCACGCCATAGGCCGCTGCCGCACCGAGGATCAAGGCGCAGAATATGCGGGCGAGACTGGCGCCGGCGAACAGGGGAAGGAGGCTGATGACGAGCGTGGCAACGCCGGCGATGATGAGATCGCGCTGCTTTGAACCGGCGGCGGAAGCACCGAGCCCATCCGAGCGGGCCGGAGCGAGCAAATAAAGCGGCAAAAGGGCAAAACTGCGCGAGCTTGCCGCCGCGGCGATGAGAACCGTGCTCGCGAGGCCGAGGCTGCGGTCGGCCAAGACGGCGATGCTCATGACGCGGGCGAGCACGCTGATCGCAAGCGCGAGGCCGGCGAAGGTGCCGATCCGGCTGTCCTGCATAATGGCGAGCCTCTGCTCCTTCGTCGCGCCGCCCAAACCGTCGGCGAAATCGGCGAGCCCGTCTTCATGCAAAGCGCCGGTCAAGAGAATGAGGCCTGCGACAGCAATCAGGGCAGCGAGAGACGAGGGTAGGCCGAGCTTTGCGAAAAAGCACAAGACGACGGCGGCGACGGCGCCGATCAAGGCGCCCGCGATCGGCAGCATATAGGCGGAGGCTGCAATCGACGCGTCCTGTGGCGGCCTCTCAAATCCGAGCGTCGGAATCGGCACCCGCGTGCAAAAGCGCAGGCAAACCAGAAGATCCGCCGTCCCATCGGTCAGCCATTTTGTGGAAAATTGAGGGATCTCGGACATGACACCTCATGCTGCGGCATGTCCGAGTGTTTGTCGAGAGCCGCCGATATCGGTTGGAGCGACATCGGCGCTCTTTATCTTGCTCAGTGCGTCAAAGCCGGACGCTCTGCCGGCATGCAGAACCAACCGCGGCGCAGGTCGGAATAGTGGCGAGTTGCATTTGGCTTGTCACTTGTCAGTCCAACAAAGCACTCTACGCGCATCGGTATGCCGGCCGCGATGCTGAGGGGCGCCGCCTGGGCCTCCTCGGATCTGGCGGCGCTGGGAGCGGCAACTTCTGTACCGGCGAGAAGCAACATCGCTACAATCGGCGAAAACTTAGGTGCCATTATCGTTTATCCTCATGATTGGGTCATGCCAAAGCTCGATCTCTGATCGAACCTTTACGGCCCGGCTCATGAACGTTCCTTCCAGATATTTGATATTTTTGCGTTGCAGGGCAGCAGCATCCGCATTTCAGCTTCGAAATACTTTCGAAGATCCTGCAAGCAAAGCCAATATGGGCAGGGAATATTGCGATGCAATGACGAATAAAGGGCAATCTCATGATTGCCAAACCAATGCTTGGTCCGGCGCGACGAACGCGCACCTAAGGTCTTGAATTCATGATCTCTTGAATGCCCAGACCTGTCTGTCTCCGGCGCCTTTGCAGGCCTGCTTCATGGAATTGGCATGGCTCGGAGCGGTAGCTTGTCAGCTTTGTATCGCCTTCCGTAGCGCCGCCTGTTGCTGCGAATTGGGATGTCCGAACCAGCGCGGAGGGCTGTTGCCATCGATCAGCAGGCCAAAGGCTTGCGCTGCATCCGGTGAAAACATCACTTCGAGCTCATGTCCGTAGCAATCATGCGCCTTGCAGGCATGGAAGAACCGATAGTTCGTTCCATTGATCGTCGCATGCGTTTCCGGCGTCGCCACATAATCGCCTTTGCCGGTGATTTCGCGAAGCCAGCCTGGCAAATGCGTCGCGTCGGCGAGCATGGCCACAAAGGCTTTGCGAAAGGCCGGCTGTTTCATGACATCGAACAGATAAGCCTCTGCCGTTGCCGCGGAAAAGGCCCATAAGCAAGCGCAGGTCAGGATTGCGCCGCGCAGCGTCGGACGAAAATGCCGGCTTTTCATATGGCGGCCTCGCTTTTCGGAAACTCTTCATAATCTTCCGCGCTTGTCTCGTCATAGGCTCTGTTGGGCAAGATGGCGGAAAGCAGAGTGGCGACGAGGATATTGGCGACGAGCCCGATGAGCCCGTTATAGACGGCGGTGCCGGTGCCGAAGAACGCATGGACCGGCACCCAGGCGCCGGGCGTCCAAGCGAGCCAAGTGCCGAGAACCATGCCGACGGCCCAGCCGCAAAACAGCGCCCAACCGCTGAACCAACGGGTGAACAGGCCGAAGATCACGGCAGGAAACACCTGCGACATCCACACACCGCCGAGCAATTGCAGATCGAGCGCGAATTTCGTCGGCACGAAGAGGATGAAGATCAGCGCCCCGAGCTTGACAACCAGCGACATCAGCTTGGCGAGCACGGCTTCTTCCGCACCGCTCATCTTCGGGTGGATGAAGGGCTTCCAAATATTGCGGGTGAATGTATTGGCGGCGCCGATCGACATCACGGCTGCCGGCACCAGAGCGCCGATGGCGATGGCTGCAAAAGCAAAGCCGACGAACCAGTCGGGGAATATGGCCAGGAACAATTGCGGCACCGCATCCTGCGGATTGGCGACTTTGATCCCTGCGGCATGCGCCATCAGGCCCATCAACGCGATCAGGCCGAGCACCAGCGAATAGGCGGGCAGGGCGACCGCATTGATGCGGATCGAATGGGGGTTTCGCGCCGCGAGAATGGCCGTCATCGAATGCGGATACATGAAGAGCGCCATGGCCGAGCCCAGCGCCAGCGTGATGAAGGGCCAGACCTGTTGCGGCGCCAGAAGCAATCCCGCCGCGACTTTGCCGCCCGAGGCCGCGGTTTTCTGCGCGAAGTCGGCTTGTGCCGAATCGAAGATCACGCCATAGCCGCCGAGCTTCATCGGCACGATGACGATCGCTGCGATGACGAAAATATAAATCATAATGTCTTTGACGAAGGCGATCATCGCCGGCGCCCGCAGGCCTGAGCGATAGGTGTAGAAGGCTAGGATCACAAAGGCGAGGGTCAGCGGCAGATGGCTCCAGAGGCCTTCACCCTGGAAGCCCAGCGCCTGGATCACCTTTTCCATGCCGACGAGCTGCAGGGCGATATAGGGCATGGTCGCGAGAATGCCGGTGAAGGCGACCGCCAATTCGAGCCATTTATTGGCATAGCGGCCGAGCAGATAGTCGCTCGCCGTCATATAATTTTTGCGATGGGCGACGCGCCACAGGCGCGGAAAGGCGACGAAGAGCAGCGGATAGATGATGATCGTGTAAGGGACGGCGAAGAAGCCATAGGCGCCGATCGCATAGACCACTGCCGGCACGGCGATCACCGTATAGGCCGTATAGAGATCGCCGCCGATCAGGAACCAGGAGATCCAAGGGCCAAAGCGGCGGCCGCCGAGCCCCCATTCATTCAGATTGCCAAGATCGCCGCGCTGCCAATGCGCCGCGACAAAGCCGAGGACGGTGACGAGGAGGAAAAATCCGATGAAGACAGCCGTGGCCGTCCAGTTGAGATGAGCGATCACCGTTTCTCTCCTCTATAGACGAGAAAGGTGAAGATGCTGGAGACCGGAATGAGCAGCAGAAGGAACCAATAGAAGAAGGGAAAGCCGAAGAGCCGTGGCTCGGTAAAATTGTAGAGCGGCACGCAAAGCGCCATCGCGCTGGGCAATAGTAACAAAAGCGCCTTTTTCATCTCTGCCCCCGACTATCAGCGGCTCAATGAGTAGCTGCGCAGATGGCACCGATCAAGCTCTTCTTGCCGAAGAGAATCAGGCGGGCTGCCCAACTCACTTGGCGAGCACTTCGACATCGCGGTCGAGCGTCGACTGCACTTTGAAGTTCGTCTGATGGGTCTTGCTGTCATGCCGAGCGATGGCGACATATTCGCCTTCGGCAAGCACGAGGGAGGGGAAGGCGCCGATCATTTCGCGGATCACGTCGCCGCCCGGCGTCAATATTGTGAAGGTCGTATTGGCGAGGGCCTCGCCGCCCGGCACGTTGACGAGCTTCAGCGTGATCACCGCGGCGCGATGGCGCAGGGTCGCATCGGTCAATTTGCCCGCTTGCACGCGCAGATCGGCATGGACGACCGAGTTCGTCGCGTTGGAGACGCCGTTTTGCGCCAGAGAGCCGACGCCCGAGGTGTCGAGCAATGTGGAGACGACATGGTAGGCACCTTCCGGCAGGCCGATGATGTCGCCGGATTTGGCGTTGGCGAAAACGAGCTTGGCTTCGGAATTGCCGGGTTCCGGCACATAGATGGAAATTGCGAGCTTCGCCGGATTGATGGGCTTATCGCCGAACTTGCCGACGATTCGCAAGCCGCCGGCATTCAGCACGAGGCGCTCGCTCATCGGCTGGTCGGACATGGTTACGCGCTTCGTCATGCCGGCCAGTCCAAGCGCGGCGTGGACGATATAAGTGCCGATCGGCAGGGCGAGTGAGGGGGCGGCCTCTTTTGATTGGGCGACGAGTCTATGCGAGCCGTCGGGCTGAGAGGTTTCGTCATAAACCCGCCAGATCAGACCGCTGCGCAAAGGCTGCGTATCGGTGGCACTGAGAAAGGCCGACAACAGCAGCATGCTCGTGGGCTGGTCCGGCACGGCTTCCGGCCGCGGCGCGACGAGGCCGCCGGGCGGAATGAGCGGCGCTGTGGTCTGCGCCTTTTGTGCCGGCTGCGCCCAGGCGCTGCTGGTGCTCAAGGCTCCAAGGCCGCATAGAGCTGCCGACGCAAGGCAATAAACTGCCAAGGCAGGGCGGGAGAGCAGCACGAGATGAGGCCTCATGGATCTTTGAACGAGACGCCAATGCTGGCGAATAGGCGAGCGACGGATATTTAAGGGAAATTTCGGCCTGATGATGGCCAGTTCCCGCTGCGACCGAAGAGTTTTGCCGCAAAGATCGGCTTTCGGATGCCATCGACGCGGGCTATCGAGCTGGGATAATGAAGGCGGAACAGGTCAGGATGGCGGTTTCGCCCCGCTTTTCGAGACTGACATCCGCTTTCATCCGGGATAGCCATCATGAATGCGACGATCGAACTGTTGAAAACGCGCCGCTCGGCGCCGGCCCTGAGTCTGGCTGAACCCGGACCGACCGCGGCAGAACTCGAGACGCTTCTGAACGTCGCGTCGCGAGTTCCCGATCATGGCAAGCTCGCCCCCTTTCGTTTCATTCTGTTTCAAGGCGAAGGGCGGGCGAAGGCGAGCGAAATCATTGCCGAAGTTTTCGCCGCCGCGCATCCTGAGGCGGACGCGGATCAGCTTCGGATGGAGCGCAAGCGCCTGGCTCTCGCACCCGTCGTGGTCGGTGTAGTTTCCAGCGCGGGTCCGCATGAGAAGATCCCCGAATGGGAGCAGATCATGACTGCGGGCGCCGTCTGCATGAATCTGATCGTCGCTGCCAATGCGCTCGGCTTCGCCACGGTCTGGTTGACGGAATGGTATGCCTATGATCGCGCGGTCTTGCAGCGATTTGGTCTCGCGCCATCGGAAAAAATCGCCGGCTTCGTCCATATCGGCCGCAATTCCATGCCGCGCGACGACCGGCCGCGCCCCGCGCTTGCCGATATCGTCACGACATTCGGCGCTTGAGGCCGACGGCCCTGAGATTTTGGGGGAGCCTTTGATCTTTTATGAGCCGCAAGCGCGCGACAAAAAACTCTTGCCGCATGATCCTTTCAAAGCCTTGATCGCGCCGCGGCCGATCGGCTGGGTCTCGACACTCAGCAAAGAAGGCGCGGTCAATCTCGCGCCTTATTCCTTTTTCAATGCCGTCTGCGACCAACCACCAATCATCGTCTTTTCCTCGAACGGCCGCAAGGATTCCCTGACCTTTGCAGAGGAGACCCGCGAATTCGTCTGGAACATGGCGACATTCGTGCTGCGCGATCAGATGAATGCGACATCCGCGCCGCTGCCGCGCGGCGAAAGCGAGTTCGCTTATGCAGGTCTTGCGACCGCGCCGTCGCGATGCGTGGCGCCGCCGCGCGTCGCCGCAAGCCCGGCGGCGCTCGAATGCAAGGTGAGCGATATTTTTCGACTGAAGGATATGACCGGCGCCGCGACCGAGAATTATCTCGTCTTCGGCCAGGTCGTCGGCATCCATATCGATGAAGCCTTTATCAAGGACGGGTTCGTCGATACGGCGGCGATGCGGCCGATCGCGCGCCGCGGCTATATGGATTATGCCGTGGTCGATACGATGTTCACGCTGCAGCGTCCGAAATAGTCCCGAGCAGGGATATGTACCGACGCGCAACTCATGACTTTGCCGCGGTTCCCATCCCGAATATTGCGTTGATGATGGCGAGCTGACCGGGCTCGGCCGCGAGTTTGCCGGAAAAGCCGTCGCGCCGCGCCGCTTCACACATGCGGCGCAGGCTCGTTTCGTCCAGGTCGCTTGGAGATGGCGCATCGATCGCCATGACACTCGCGGCTTTGGCGGCAAAGAGCGTAAGGCTCCGTGCCAAGGCGAAAGGCGGGGTCGGCATGCCGTCGGGCAAGGCGCTTGTCTCGGCTCCGAGCGCCGAAGCGAGATCATCTGCGCTAAAGATGAGGCCGGTGAGGCGCCGGCTCGCACCGGCAAAGCTCCCCATTTCAAAGATCGAAGCAGGGGTCCCAGCGACCATGGCGATGATCTTTGTCGCGCCGTCGCCGAGCCCGAGTTCCGCCTCGCGGACGGCGAGTTTGACGGAAAGATGCTGAATATCGGCGCGATTTTGCGCGTCGGGCAAGACGATGCCGTCGGGCCGCGCCTGTATGACGCTGTCGAGATCCAAATCGGTGAACTCGCTGCGCAGATCGTTCACACGGACATAAAGGAGTGGCGCATCGGATCTTTGCCGCGCCCGCTTGAGACAGGCGAGCGCGAGATCTCGCGCCAGCGGCTTGTTTGCGCAAGCGACCATCCGGGTGAGATCGAAGACGAGACAATCGGCGCCGCTGTCGAGGGCCGCATCGATCTCATTCTCGCAATCGGCTCGAACCAAAAGCAACGAGCGCATCAAACTCTCGATCTCGGCTAGAGCATGTCCCGGAAAAGTTGCCAGACTTTTCCGATAAAGGACATGCTCCAGATCTTTGAAATAGAGCCGATCCCGATCATGTGGATCGCGAGCGATTCAACGTGATCGGGATCGGCTCTAAGGGACGCAGCAGGCAAAATGCATGAATTGTTATTTATTGAGATTGTCGACGCCATTGAAATTGCACGAAAAATGCCGGCCATGCCCGACCTTAAACCTCCATTTACCATGATCGCAGATGCTGCGGGCAGGCAAGGTTCCCGCTTGCCCTCGAACATTCCTGCGCTTTTCGGCTTCGGATCGGATCATGATCATTCGGCGGTTTCTGCAATGGGCACAGAGCGCTTCGCCCGGCCAAAGGGCGGAGGGCGTGAGCGCTTTGGCTCGGGCCTATCTCTATGCCGATCTCGACACAAGCGCCCGCGGAGACGCAAAGCGCGTCCTGACGCAATTCCTCGACGATCCTTCGCCTCTCGTGCGGCGGGCGATGGCGGAGAGCTTTGCGAGCGCGCGCGAGGCGCCGCATCACATCGTGCTCGCGCTCGCCGATGATCAATCGGATATTTCCTCGATTGTGCTTAGCCGTTCGCCGATCCTGTCGGATTCCGAGCTCATCGATTGCGCGGCCATCGGTGATGCGATCGCTCAGTCGGCGATTGCGCTTCGTCCAGTCCTTTCCGTCGCCGTCGCTGCGGCGCTCGCCGAGGTCGGTGCCCGAGAAGCTTTGATTTCATTGGCCGTCAATCCCAGCGTCGAGCTCCCGGCGTTTTCGATGCATCGCATGATCGAGCGCTTCGGCTTCGACGGCGAGATGCGCGAGGCGCTGCTGAGCCGGCGAAATCTGCCGGCGACGCTGCGCGCCGATCTCGTTGCCGCAACAGCCGAATCGCTGACGGCTTTTGTCACCGGCTGCGACTGGCTCTCGCCGGAACGCGCGCAGCGGCTCGTGCGCGAGGCGCGCGACCAAGCCCATATTATCATCGCCGCAACGAGCCGCGATGTGGAAACCGGCCCGATGCAGCTCGTGGCGCATCTGCGGGCCTCCGGCCAATTGACGGCGAGCCTGCTTCTGCGGGCGCTGCTCAGCGGCAGCGCCGATCTGTTCGAAGCGGCGCTCGCCCATCTCGCCGAGGTGCCCTTGCCCAGAGTGAAGGGCTTGGTTCGCGATTGGCGAAGCGCAGGCTTTGCCGCACTTTATCGCAAGGCGGGGCTGTCCGAGCCGCTGTTGCCGGCCTTCCGTGCCGCGGTCGACGCGCTCGAGACACCCGAACCCGCCACCCAACCGGGCGCCGGTCTGTCCCGGCAAAAGGTCGAAAGGGTCCTGACGGCCTGCACCGCCATGCAGAGTGTCGAACTTGAGCGGCTGCTTGCGGTGCTCCGCCGAATTCGAGGCCGAAGCCGCGCGTGAGGACGCGCGGAGCTTCTCCACCGCCATGATGCCGCGGCCGCCGAATCCGCCAGCGCAAATGCGGCCGAGACGCGCCAGGCTGAACGAACCGCCCTTGCTTCTCACCGATTCCGATGCCGAGACGGTAGGACCGCGACGGCAGCGAGACCAGGCGACCTACACGATCGATATGGTCGCGCTCGAAGCCGAACTTGCCGCGGCGTGATTGCCTCGCCTCTTCACGCGTTTGACGATCCTAAAGTCTGCATGAATTCCGCGAGCCGCGGAGGAAAGCCTCCTGCGGCGACGTCCCGCGTCTTGAACGCGGCTTTGGTGCGTGGCGCCTTGCCAGCGAGATCTTGCATTTGCGCGAAGGTGCTTTCACTGCCGCGGTTGCCGAGCGTGCAGAAGAAAGCCACTTGCCGAAGCCGCGCCTTGTTCTCCATCAGATAGGCGCGAACCGGTGAAGAGACCGACCAGGCCCAAACCGGCGTTCCTATGACGACGAGATCATAGAGCGAAGGATCGTATTTTGCCGGCGCGATCCGCGACGGGCGCTTTCGCGCCGCTTCGATCATCGATCTCATGATGCCAAGAAAGCCGGCCCGGCTTCCGGCTTCGACGATTTCCTCGACGTCGCATTTCAGCGAGGCCGCGAGAGACTCGCCGATTTTACGCGTTGTGCCGGAGCGCGAATAATAAACGACGAGAATTTTGGGCGCCGCCATCTTTGTCGTCCTTTCCGATCTTCGCCCGAAGACCGATCGAGCCGCTATTGCGCTTATGCGGGCGTCGTGGGTTGACGCAAATTAAACGGCAGGCATCCGCCATCGGTTGACTTGGGTCAAAGACGCGGCCTCTCAGCCCGGCAAATCCTGATGGCGGAGAGGAAACATAATGTCGGCTACGCTTATGGAGCGGACCGCATCAGCCCGGCAAGCTTGGCATAGTGCAGGAGAAGGACGGTTTTGGCATCGATGATCTCGCCTCGCGTGATCATTGCCAGCGCTTCATCCAAGGTCGGCTCCAGGACTTCAATATCTTCGCCATCATCTGCCAGGCCGCCGCCGGCGCCGGTCTTGTCAGCCGGAGAATAGGCTGCCGCAAAAAAACTGAGCTTTTCGGCAAACACGCCGGGGCTCATGAAGGCTTCAAAGAGGAAACGCGGAGTCTTGATCGCATAGCCGATTTCTTCCTGCACCTCCATGACGATGCGGGCAGCGGCATCAAGCCCTTCGAGCTTTCCGGCACAGACTTCGATGATCGCTTCTTGGCCGACCGCAAAATAGGCGGCGAGCCGGAATTGCCGCACCAGTAGCACCCGGCCGCGATCAGGATCATAAAGCAGGATCGCGGCGCCATCGCCGCTGTCATAGACATCGCGCGTGATGTCCTGCAGCTGTCCGTCGAATCTCCGGCGCCGCAGCGTGACCTTTTGCAGAAGGCCAAAGCCGCGCGAGAGGATTTCGCGGCTGAGGATCTTGATCGTTTCATCCATGTCGAAGCTCGATTGTTGGGCAGGCGCCGAAAGAGGCAGGGCCTCGCCGCCGGTCGTGTTCAGGGTGAAATGGGAAAGTTGTGGAAGCGGCTTCAATAGCCGAATTGCTCGCGCAAGATTCTTTCATCGAGCGAATGGCCGGGATCGTGCAGAATGATGAGGCGGGTGGCGTGATCCATGGCGATCTCGACCTTCACCACCTCTTTCAATTCGAAATGATCGGCGACCGCGGCGACAGGCCTTTTGTGCGGCTCGAGTATATCGAGGGTCACATGCGCCGTGTCGGGCAGCAGAGCGCCGCGCCAACGCCGCGGCCTGAAGGCCGAGATGGGCGTCAAGGCCATGAGCGGCGCGTCGAGCGGCAAAATCGGGCCGTCGACCGAAAGATTATAGGCGGTCGAGCCGGCCGGCGTTGCGACCAAGAGCCCGTCGGCGACGAGTTCGGCAAGGCGTTCCTTGCCGTCAATCGAGATTCGAATCTTTGCTGCCTGATAGGATTGACGCAGGATCGAGACTTCATTGATGGCCCGCGCCTTGGCGATTTCGCCGTGAATGTCGGTTGCCACCATCAAGAGTGGATGAATGACCGAGGGCTGCGCTGCCTCTATGTGCTTTTCGAGATCATCCTCGCGGAACTCATTCATCAGAAAGCCGACGGAACCGCGATTCATGCCGTAGATTGGCTTTTGCGTATCCATGAAACGGTGCAAAGTCTGCAGCATGAGCCCGTCGCCGCCCAGCGCGACGATCACATCCGCCACGGCCGGATCGCAATTGCCATAGGCATGGATGAGGCGAATGCGCGCGGCTTCGGCTTCCGGGGTACCGGCGGAGAGAAAGGCAATGCGCTTCATTGCGTCTTTTCCGGCTCGTTCGGCCTGGTGCCGCAGCCATTTGATGGGACCGGCCATTTGGACCGGCTATGACATAGCTGCAAGCGGGTCGGGCGGTAAAGCGATTCTCGCCCAATTTGCGCCGAACCTCGCTGCGCCTGTCGCCCGGCCGCTTCCCTGGCCTGTGCCCGAGACCAACCCAGCCCCTTGATCAATAGGCCGCATAGCTCTTTTCTTCGACGATATCGCTGCGCAAAAGCGCGTTGATCTCGCGCTTCAGAGCCGCCCTTCGATCATTCGTCCGATAGACCGATCGCGCCAGAGCCACGAATTGTGCCCCGAAGCTCTGCGTCCTTTCCTGCTCTCTGATGTCATCCTCGATCCGCCATAGCTCGGCATTGGCGGACTTCAAAGCCTCGGTCAGCGCCGCGAGCGCCGCGCTTTGCGGGATCCCCTGCCGCAGAATTGCGGTCAGCTGCTCATATTCATGCCGGACGTTTGCGAGCTTCGCCGGATCTTTGATGTTCTGCAGTTTGATCTCAAGAATGGTGATCTTGTCGATCAATTCGCCGGCGGAGATTTCGACCAGAAGAGGCATAAGGCAAATCTCCGCAACCCGTTTGCATTGTCGGGCGGCCGAAGCGGACGGCTAGGCCCCGCCATAGGCCGTGGCGGCAAAGTCAGCAAGAGCCGGCCGCCGATCATCAACATATGCCTCGCGTGCGCCGATTTCGACAGGTCGCTTCCAATTGAAGCGCAAAGCCATTCCCGGCGCGGGTTCAGGCTGGCGCGTGACTTGCTTCTTTTTTGGCATGGCTGAGCAAGGAAAAGCGGTCTTTAGCGCCATCCCGGATATCCCGCCGGAGAGGATGGCCTCGTTGCGCGAGCATCTGCTCACATTCCTCATCGGGACGGGGACGCCGCCGGATTATGCGGTCCAGGCCGCCAAGATCGAGCAGGAACTCGGCATGTCCCGCGATGAAATGCGGGCGGTGCATATGAAGATCCTCACCGAGGGCCTGGTGGCCGAGCGGGCCCGTATGGGCCATATCGGCCTCAGCGAGCGCGGCCAGTTCGTCGCCCGCCAGCTTGTCGATCCGCCGAAGCCGGATGAGGATTGAGCCTGCCGCGCCAATTAGCGCGCCTCATTCATCGGCGGCGACCTCAATTTCGATTTTTTGCAGCAATATCTCAGGATCCTTGAGCAAGGCGGCGTCGAAGGCGCCGATACCTTGCGGCGCGATGATTGAGAGACGGAAGGTCTTCGGCTCCATAATGAATTTGGTGAGCGCCGCGGTAACGAGATCGGCGTCGCGGCCATCGGCGAGCAATTGCGGCACCACACTCGTCACCGAATCGATGAGTTTCTTGCGGATCTCTGCCGGCGATGTGTTGGTCTGTTTGGCCTCCGCCGCGATAAGGCGTTCGAAGAGGCCGGTATTTTCAACTCTGAGCTCGAAATGACGGAGGAGCACATTGAGCAGCGCGGTCTTGCTCTCGTCCGGATCGGATGAAAAGAGCGCTTTCGTCAGATGGTCCAAAAAGCCGGAGATCTGGATGGACCCCATATCAACACCGCTCAATGACAGAGCATCGAGGCCGAATTCGGTGTTGTCATTATCCAAATGCACTGCGAGCCGGCTCGAAAGATCGAGCTTGCTATAGCCGAGCGCTGCGACCGCCGGAACGTTATCGTTTACATTCTTGAGGTCGCAGATGAAATGGTCGAAGGCCGCCGCCACGCGCGTCGGGACTCCATCGACGGGAGTGCTGCTCGTTATCTCGACATGGCCGAGCTGAAAACGGGTTGGCATATTGGCCAGCGACGGATTTGCGGCGGCGCTGGTGACATTGATATCGACCGTATCGGCGGTGATTTTCTGTTGGCCGGGCGGCGTGCCGCCGGGACTTTCGGCAGTCGGTGCGGGCGTGCCAAGCAGCTCGAGCGGGGCACCGAGGTTGAGCCCGTGCCAGCCGAAACGGCCGATTTTCACCGTCGCGTCATGGCCTGCGATGCTGGCGTTTTCGAAGCCTGCTTCGGTGATCTGGGCGGCAACCATCTGGGCTAAGAAGCCGCGGCTGATCGTGGCGCTCCAGGGCGTTCCGCTCGTCGTCGCAAAATGCAGATTGGTGAATTCGAGCGAACCGATATCGATGCCCTGAAGAAGATGCGCAATCGGCGAGACGCGCCCCGCCAGCGGATTGTCCGTCCCCGGAACGTGGCCCTGTTTCGCGCCGTGCCGCAAGGAATCCGTCGTGGCAGCCGTCTTGATATCTTTGATCGTGAGTGCCTCGACCCCGAGTTCGGCTTGTGCTTTCGGCGCGAAGATTTTTCCGCCGTCAACACCCAGGCTGTCGCAAAGCTGGTGCTGCGGCCCCGTTCCGTTGCCGCCGGCGGGCGACATCAGCCGGGCGAGCTGAACGAGATCGAGGCCGGTAAAGCGTATCAGCCCGAAGGCCGCCTGCATCTCTTCCGTCTCGGGCGAATGCATAATGGCGCTTGTCGCGGCGATAGTGACAAGGCCGGCGCGGCCTTGCACGACATTGTCCATGGCGATGTCGCGCAAGACGATCGTTTCGTCTTGCGGTGTGGCGGCCTTGCCTTGCCCATCGGCTTGGGCGTCCGGCACTGCCGGCTTGGTTTCGATCACCATTTCCGGGATCGCGACATGGGTGGCGGATATTTTGGCAAGGCGCTCGGCGGCGGGGGTGGGTGCGTGCGCATCCAAGAGCGCATCGAGATCGGCCTTGCTGAGGCTCGTGCCGTCGAGTTGGATATGTTTGATTTTGGTGCGGATCTCGCCGGTCTCGATGGTGATGTCATCGGCTGAAATCGTGCCGTTTTGGGCGAGGTCCGTGGCAGCGTCTCTGACAGGCTCTTTCGAACCCACATCCGCCGCTGCCGCCTGCATAAAGGCTTGATCGGCGAAGAAGCGCCGCGGCGCCGACAAGCGCAGGGTCAGTCGGCCGATCCGCAAGGCGAGATCTGGCCGGCGCAGCACAAGCCCTTCGATCACGAGCGCGCGCCGCGAAGGATCGGCCTGGATCTGCCTGACGCTGAGCCCTTGGATGCTGCCGGCGAGATTTTCGAGTTCGGATTGCAGCGCGAGCCTGTCGAAGACTGCAGGGATCTCTCGCGGCGCAAAGGGCGCGGCGATCAAAAGGAACGCGCCAAGAAGAACCGGGCTACGCTGCATGGGAACCCTCATCTCGGGACGCGCGGCATTCCATCGCTCTAGCCAAGCATGAATTTGTGAAAGCGCAAATTCTTTTCGCTTCACAACTTGTTTTGCAGCCGAGGTGGCGAGGCCGATCAGCGGGGTTCACGCCGAAGTCAGGCTGCGCTCGATCGCCCCAATATCGGCCAAACTCGGCAGGCCGGCCTCATTGCCGAGATGTTGGATCTTATAGGCCGAGGCGGCGCGGGCGAATTCGAAATGTGCGGCAAAGCCGCGCTCCGGCGCCGCGAGATAGGCGGCGATATAGGCGCCGTGAAACACGTCGCCGGCACCCGACGTATCAATGATGTTCTTGACCGGAATGGGCAGTGCCGGCATCTGCGAGACAGTGCCTTTTTCATCATACCAGAGCATGCCGCGCTCGCCCTGGGTGATGCCGCCGATCCGGCAGCCTTTCGATTTCAGATAGGCGAGCATGTCCGGCGCCGACAGCGCCATTTGTTCGCAGAGCCGTTCGGCAACGATGGCGACATCGATGAAGGAGATCAGCTCCTGAATATTACCGCGCAGGCCGCCGCCGTCGAGCGAGGTCAATATGCCTTTGTCGCGGCAGAGTTTGGCATAATGGAGCGCCGCATCGCCCTGGTGGCCATCGAGGTGAAGGGCGCGGCATTGGGCGAGGTCGAGAATGGGAAAGGGTTCGAGATAATGGTCGTCGCGGGCGCGGATGATGGCGCGTTTGCCGTCATTGGGCAGCACGAAGGAAAGCGAGGAGCGCTTTACCTTGCGCGGATGGACGGGGATTTTATAGGCCTCGGCCATATCGAGAAACATGCGGCCGAGCCAATCATCGGCAACAGTCGCGATGAGATCCGGGACGAAACCGAGCTTGGCGCAGGCGAAAGCGGCGGTCACCGCATTGCCGCCGAAGGAGACGGCATAGTCTTGTGCCACCGTCTTTTCATCGCCGCTCGGCACCTTGCTGCAAAGCAGAGTGACATCGATATAGGTGTGGCCGATGAAGAGCGCTTGCAACGAGACCTCGGGGCATCCTCTGCGGGCGATGCGGGCTTCTCCGTCGCCCGGGAAGCAACCGCCTGTCAAGCGGCTCTGGTCGCGGCACGAACCTGCAAATCGGAGGGACGCGCCAACCCCAAACAGAAGGGGCCGGCAAGCGTCCGGCCCCTGATATACCCGATTTCTATCTGTCCAAGCTTGGCTGCCGTCAGACAGCGAAGCTCGAGCCGCAGCCGCAGGAGGCGGTCGCGGCCGGATTGCGGATCTTGAACATGCGGCCCATCAGATCGTCGATGAAGTCGATCTGGCAGCCGCGCAGGAAGTCAAGCGAGATCTGATCGATCACGACGGTCGCGCCTTCCCGCTCAAGGACGAGATCCTCGTCCGCGCGGTCTTGGGTGATGTTATAGGTATATTGGAAGCCGGAGCAGCCGCCGCCGTCGACGGCGACGCGCAGGACGGAGCCGGTCGGCTCGGTCTTCAGGATTTCCGCAACCCGACGGGCGGCATTTTCGGTCAGCTCGACCGGGGTTTCGACTACGGTTTCGGTCATGACAAAACCTCGAAATCTGTTGGGCGCGCAACGTCGCACTTCCGACGCTTGCGTCGTCTCTTGATAGGGAAGATACGTCGCGAAGGCCGCGGCTGCAACGAGTTGAGGCAAGACTTACGCCAAAAACTCTGCCCGCGCCATGCTTTGCGCCGGTCCCGGCGGCTCTGGAGGTCCGATTTTGTCTTCGCTGGTCCGGCGAGATGTCGCTTTCCCGCCACGACGCGCACCCTATGCCGCCGATCCGGCGCAAAGCCGCGGCCGGCGGTTTGCCGAGCCGGCCTCGCCGACGCGCACCGATTTCCAGCGCGACCGCGATCGAATCCTGCACAGCACGGCCTTCCGCCGCCTCGCGCATAAGACCCAGGTCTTCGTCCCGCATGAGGGCGATCATTACCGCACCCGTCTGACCCATTCCATCGAGGTCGGCCAGATCGCCCGCGCCATCGCCCGCGCGCTCGGGCTCGACGATGATCTCGCCGAGGCATTGGCGCTCGCGCATGATCTTGGCCATACGCCCTTCGGCCACACCGGCGAGGACGTGCTCGACGCGCTGATGCAGCCTTATGGCGGCTTCGATCATAATGCTCAGGCGCTGCGCATCGTCACTAAGCTCGAACGGCGTTATGCTGCCTTCGACGGGCTCAACCTGACCTGGGAGACCCTGGAAGGGCTCGTCAAGCATAATGGCCCGCTGATCGCGGCGGATGGGATGCCGGTTGCCCGCTATGCCGAGCGAGGTCTGCCGGTCGCTTTGCTCGAATATGACGCCGAGCATGATTTGGCGTTGGACAGTTTCGCCAGCGCCGAGGCGCAGGCGGCGGCGCTCGCCGACGACATTGCCTATAACGCGCATGACATAGACGACGGGCTTCGCGCCGGGCTGTTCGATTTTTCCGAAGTCGCGGAAGTGGATTTTTTGCGCGATATCGGCAGCGAGATCGAATCGCTTTATCCGAATCTGGAGCGGCCCCGGCTCATTCATGAGCTGGTGCGCCGGGTCATCACCCATTTCATCGAGGACGCAATCGAAGAGAGCCGGCGCCGGCTCGCGAAAACCGGGGTTCAAAGCGTCGAAGCCGTGCGGGGGCAGCCAAATCCGGTGATCGCATTTACGCAGGCCACCGAAAGCGTCGACAGGCTCGTCAAGAGTTTCCTGTTTCAGAACATGTATCGGCATCCGCATATCACCCGCGTCAGACTGCTCGCCGCCGATGTCGTCGGCGATCTCTTCACGGCGTTTTTCGAAAATCCGGACTGGATGCCAGGCGAATGGGCGCTAGCGGCGGCGCTGATTCCGCCCGGCGAAGAGGCGCGGCGGGCACGGCTCGTCTGCGACTATATCGCCGGCATGACCGATCGCTATGCCTTGGCCGAACACACACGGCTTTTTGACGCGACGCCGGATTTACGTTAGGCCGCGCCGGCTCTTGAGAGCATGATCCCGAAAAGTTGCAGACTTTTCGGATAAGATCATGCGTCAAAATAATGACTTAGAGCACGCCAGCAATTCAACCTAATGCAATCACGCTCCAGAGCGGGATGAGGAAAAGTGGAACCCGGTTTTTCGCCCGCATCCCGCTCTGGTTTTTTAGAATCGATCACGTTTATGACTTTGGATTGATTCAATCCGAAGTCATCGTGATCTATGTGCCCGTCTCCGCCGAAGAGGCGGCAGGCTCAGTGCCTTACGAAAGTCCATCGATCGATGAATATCTATGCCGAATTTCATGCCCGCGTCGCGACGCTCCTGCGCCGCTTCGTCGACGCCGGGAGGCTGCCCGCAGGCCTTGATCTCGGCCGTTTCGTCGTCGAACCGCCGCGCGATCTTGCGCATGGCGATCTCGCCGTCAATGCGGCGATGGTCTATGCGAAAGAGGCAAAGGCGTCTTTCGGCAATCCGCGTCAGCTCGCGACCGAGCTCGCCGCTCTGCTCGTCGAAGACGAGGATGTCGCGCAGGCGGAGGTCGCGGGGCCCGGCTTTCTCAACGTCCGTTTGAAGCCGTCCGTCTTCGCCGAGATTTTGAAGGCGGCGCTGCGCGAAGGCGAGCGCTTCGGTGCTGGCGGCGTGGAGCTCACAAAGATCAACGTCGAATATGTGTCCGCCAATCCGACCGGGCCAATGCATGTCGGCCACGGCCGTGGCGCGGTCTTCGGCGATGCGCTCGCGAATCTGCTCGCCTATGCCGGCCATGAAGTGGCGCGTGAATATTACATCAATGACGCCGGCGCCCAGGTAGATGTGCTGGCGCGCTCGGCATATCTGCGTTACCGCGAGGCGCTCGGCGCGGATATCGGCGCCATTCCCGAAGGGCTCTATCCCGGCGATTATCTGAAGCCGGTCGGCGCGGCGCTCGCCGCGGAATTCGGCGATTCGCTTTTGGCCAAGCCGGAGAGCGAATGGCTCGATGTCGTCCGCAGCGCCGCCATCGGCGGCATGATGGAGATGATCCGCGCCGATCTCGCAGCGCTCGGCATTGCCCATGATGTCTTCTTTTCCGAGCGGACTTTGACGACGAGCGGGACGGGCGATCAGGTCGCCGTGGCGATCGCCGAATTGCGCGCCAAGGGGCTTGTCTATGAAGGCCGCCTGCCGCCGCCCAAGGGACAGGCCATCGAGGATTGGGAGGATCGCGAGCAGATCCTTTTCAAATCGACGGATTTCGGCGACGACGTCGACCGGCCGCTGATGAAATCCGACGGCAGCTACACTTATTTTGCCTCCGACATCGCCTATCACAAATCGAAGATCGACCGCGGCTTCAACATCCTGATCGATGTCTGGGGGGCCGATCACGGCGGCTATGTCAAGCGCATGCAGGCCGCCGTCGCGGCGCTCTCAGCCGGAACAGCGGTGCTCGACGTCAAACTCTGCCAGCTGGTCAAATTGATGCGCGGCGGCGAGCCGGTGAAAATGTCGAAGCGCTCCGGCGATTTCGTGACCCTGCGGGATGTCGTCGACGAGGTCGGTGTCGATGCGGTGCGCTTCATTATGCTGTTTCGCAAGAATGACGCGCCCTTGGAATTCGATCTCGCCCGCGTCATCGAACAGTCGAAGGACAATCCGGTTTTTTATGTCCAATATGCGCATGCGCGAGGAAAATCCGCTATACGTCAAGCACTTGCCACAATTCCTGACATTGATTTATCAATTGGGGCGTTGGTGGCAGCGAACTTTTCCTTGCTCGTTGATGAAGGCGAGATCGGTCTTATTCGGTTGATCGGGCAATATCCGCGCGTAATCGAGGCTGCCGCGGCGGCGCATGAACCGCATCGTGTCGCTTTTTATCTGCATGAGCTCGCGTCGTTTCTGCATTCGCATTGGACACGCGGCAAAGATCAGCCACAATTACGCTTTGTTAATGAAGACAGTAGAGATTTAACCGTCGCTCGGATCGGCTTGGTTAGCGCGGTGACTTCTGTATTGGCGGCAGGATTGACTATTCTTGGCGTCAACGCACCGGATGAAATGCGTTGAGATCTCATTTTGATATCTCAAGCGCCGCGGCGGACCCGGCCTTCGGCCGGCAGAAGCGATTTCGACCTAAGCGCTGGTCCGAAGCAGGGCCTTTGACCCGGACATGCGTCTCGATGGGTTTCGAACACCGATCACCGCAGTGAGCGAGGGATCGGTTTTGAGGGGTGGGGCGACTGATAAGGCAGTAAAGTTGCGACGACACTTTCGTCGTGACGGCGCCGCATCTTGAGGTGTAAGTGACATGAGTGAGCCCGTCGCCAGGCAGCGCCCGATGATTGATCTCGATGAGTTTGAACGGCGGCTGCGTCGGCCTGCAGCAGCGCCGCCGCAACGCAATGAAGATCCGCTCGCCGAACTCGCCCGCCTTGTCGACGGCGAGCAAGATCCATATCAGAGCGTGTTTCAAGAAGAGAAATCTCAAGCGGATTTCCAAGATAGTTTCCAAGACGCCCGCCAAACCAGATCGCCAGACCGATTACGTGCCAGCCGGGTGGCCGGAGGCGGGGCGGCTGAAACCCAAAGACCGAGCGGAGCGCCAGCCCCGGCCGCTGCCGAACGAGGCTTGCAAGCGACAAGGCTGACACTCCCGCGGACGCAGAATCTCGGTGTCGGCTGGCCAGTCAGCGCGCCGGCGCGAGAGCCGATGCGCGACAGTGGCCTGCGCGCTTCACGCGCGCCGGGGCTCGGCGGCAATTTCGCCGCGATCGAAGCCGGCTTGCGCGGCTCGATTCAGCCCGATTACCAAACTGCGCCGGCCGAGAACTACGCGGAGAACTATCAGCAGCATTACCAAGAGCCCGCGGTTGAGGACGATGACGAGCATTGGCTCGATGATGCGCAGGTGGCAGCGCCGCGACCCGCTGCAGTTGCTATGCCCGAACTGCCGCGTTCGCGTCGCCTGCTTTATGTGACCGCGGCGATCATATTGGTCGGCATCGGCGGTATCGGCGCGACCTTCGCGATCAAGCGCAGCCCGGAGAGCCCGCAGCAGATCGCCATGATCAAGGCGGCCACGAGCCCGGCCAAGGTGCAGGCCGCTGCACCGGTGCAGACCGATGGCGCCAAAGCCGCCATGCAGGATGCTTCGGTTCTCGACAAGACGCCGCAGCCGCCGCCGGTTGGAATCGTCAACCGCGCGGAAGAGCCGGTCGATCTGGCGCAAGCCGCGGGCGGGCCTGCGAAAGGATCGGATGTGGACGCGGCTGCTTCCGTGCCCGTGCCGACGCCACCCACGGAGGCGCCGCCTTGGCAAGGGGCGGCTGCCAGCGCGCAAGTCGCCGATGCCACGCCGAGCGGGGCCTTCGGCCTTGCCGGGATGATTCAAGCGAAGAAGGTCAAGACGGTCACGGTGCGCCCGGATGGGACGTTCGTGTCGGATGATGCTCCGCAGCAGACGCCGCCCACCGCAGCGAGTGCGCCGCAGGCCGATCCGGGCCAGGATGCGGCCGGGAGTGTCCCCACAACGGCGACACCGAAGCCAACGGCCCGGGTGGTGACGCCGCCAAAAAGCGGAATCGTGGATAAGGAGGCAGTGGCTGCGAGCGATCCTGCCGGTGCCGCGTCCTCCGGCGCCCCGCGCGGAGCAAAGGCGGCGGCTGCCCACGCCAAACCCGTCAAAGTCGCCGCTCTCGACACGGGCGCTGCAGCGGAGACGGCTGGCGCGCGGGCAGGCGGCGGCTTCGCAGTCCAGCTCGCTGCGCCAGCGACCGAAGCCGAGGCGCGCCGCGCGATCACTCGGCTCTCGCATCAATATGGGTCGGAGCTTGCCGACCAACATCTGAAGTTCCACCGTGCAAAGGTGGGCGAGAAATCGGTCTATCGGGTGCGGGTCGGCGACCTGTCCAAGCAGGCGGCAATAAAGCTTTGTCAGTCGCTTCAGGCGAAGGGCGGCAGTTGTTTCGTCGCCCACGACTGAGGCCGCTGCTGACGCAAGGCGCCTAGAGCATTTTCAGCAAAAGTGGATACCGGTTTATCGACCTCGGCTGTTGCCGGGGTCGGCTTTTTTGATGATCAAGTCGGGCTTGCCCGGCTTGATTTTCCGAAAATGCTCTAACTTCTTGTTTTAGACATCGGATATATCCGATGTCTCAGCAATGAGAGCGGTTTCGAAACGGTTGCGTGTGGGCACGCAACCTGAAACCGCTCTGGAATTCGGCACGATGATGCGAGCTTTCATCTGCGGCTGTCGCGGGCTGACGCTGAGCAGCGAGGAGCGCGGCTTTCTTAGCGACAGCGAGCCCTTCGGCGTCATCCTGTTCAAGCGCAACATTCAGAACCCGGCGCAGCTTCGCGCCCTCATCGAGGAGATCCGCTTTTGTCTTGGGCGGGCCGATGCCGACATACTCGTCGATCAGGAGGGCGGCAGGGTGCAAAGGCTTGCGCCACCGCATTGGCGCGCCTATCCAGCCGCGGCGCGCTTTCAAGCGGCGGATCTGCCGCTTGAACGCAAGGAACGGCTCGTTCGGCTTGCGGCGCGGCTTATGGCGCAGGATTTGCGCCAAATGGGGATCAGCATCGATTGCCTGCCTGTACTCGATGTGCCCGTGGCAGGCAGCCATGATGTGATCGGCGACCGCGCCTATGGGCCCGATCCACAGACGGTCGCCAAACTCGGCCGCGCCGCCGCGCTGGGGCTTCTCGATGAAGGCGTGCTGCCGGTCATGAAACATGTCCCCGGCCACGGTCGCGCCACGGTCGACAGCCATCGGGCGCTGCCTGTCGTCACCGCCCCTTTGGCGCAACTCATCGAGACGGATTTCCTGCCTTTTGTGGAAAATGCCGATTTGCCGGCCGCAATGACCGCGCATGTCGTCTATATGGCGCTCGACACCGAGGCGCCGGCGACGCTTTCGGCACGTGTGATCGGTGACATCATCCGCCAAAAGATCGGCTTCGCCGGGCTCCTTTTGAGCGATGATCTCTCCATGCAGGCGCTCTCCGGCAGCCTCCATGAGCGCGCCGCTGCGGCCTTTGCCGCCGGCATCGACATTGCGCTCCATTGCAATGGCGATCTCGTCGAGGCGCGCGCCGTTGCCGCCGCAGCGCCGGTGCTGGCGGGCGAGAGCTTGGCCCGCGCCAAGGCTGCTTTGGCCTGCCGCGCCGCGGCCATGTCGGCTTCGACCGTAAGCTTCGATCCTGTGGAAGCCTGGGCCGAGATTGCGGCTGCGCTTGCGATTGCCGCCTGATCGGATCAGAGTCGCTGAAGAGCCTTAGAGCGTGATTGCGTTGGGTTGAATTGCTATCACGCTTTAAGGCATTGTTTTAACGCATGTTCTTATCGGAAAAGTCTGCCAACTTTTCGAGAACATGCTGTGGAGCGGGATGAGGCAAAGTGGGAACCGATTTTCCGCCCGCATCCCGCTCTAAATCATTAGAATCGATCACGTTTATGACTTTGGATTGATTCAATCCAAAATTATCGTGATCTGGAGAGGCGCGGCACAAGTTGAGTGATTCGGCTTTGGAATTGTCTTTCGAGCAGCAGCCCGAAAGCGCGGCGCAAACGACGTTTTTTGTCGATATCGACGGCTTCGAAGGCCCGCTCGACCTGCTTCTTGAACTCGCAAGACGGCAGAAGGTCGATCTCCACAAGATTTCGGTCCTCGCTCTGGCCGAGCAATATCTCGCCTTCATCGAGGCTGCGCGGAGCTTGCGCTTGGAGCTCGCCGCCGACTATCTCGTCATGGCGGCCTGGCTCGCCTATTTGAAATCGCGCCTCTTGCTGCCGCAGACCCACGAGGATGAAGAGCCGCCGGCGGAGGATCTCGCCGCCGCGCTCGCCTTCCGCTTGCAACGACTCGAAGCGATCCGCGCCGCCGCAGAAGCGCTCGTCAACCGACCGCGGCTCGGGCGCGACATGTTTCTGCGCGGCCAGCCTGAAGGCGTCGAAGTGAGCCGCCGGCCGCAATGGCAGGCAAGCCTCTATGATCTTCTGTCGGCCTATGCGCGGCAAAGGCAAAAACATGCTTTGTCGCGGATCCGATTCAAACCGCGCTTCGTCTGGTCGCTTGCCGAGGCGCGCGCGGCGCTCCAGAAATTCGCCGGTGAGGTGCTGGATTGGAGCATTCTCGATACTTATCTCGCCGCCTATTGCACGACGCCGGAGAGAGGCCGCACCGTGCGTGCCTCAGCGCTCTCGGCGGCACTGGAGATGGTGCGCCAAGGTGAGATCAGCATGCGCCAGGATCGCGCCTTCGCGCCGATCTGGGTCAAGCGGCGGCAGCTTGAACCTGTTGAGCCGTCTGAGCCTCTTGCCGAGGCGGCAGGGTGAGCATGCCGACATCGCCTTCGCCGCGCCAGCGGTTCTTGCCAGGCCGGAGCAGGCCTAGCGCATATTGCCTTCAAGGAGAATGGGACATTGGCTGAAGTCGCAAGACTATTTCCGCAAGCACCGAACCGTGAGGACAAGAGGGAATTGGCTGATCCGAGCGAAGCATTGTTCGGCGAAGCGATGCGGATCGCCGAGGCCATGCTGTTTGCGGCCGCAGAACCGCTCGATGAAGCCGAGATCGCCCGGCGCATGCCTGACGGCCTCGTCGTGACCGACGTGCTCGCCCGGCTCAAGGCCGATTATGCGCCGCGCGGGGTCAATCTCTTGCGTGTCGGCAAGAAATGGCTGTTCCGCACCGCCGCCGATCTCGGCTGGCTCTTGTCGCGCGATGATGCGGAGCCGAAGAAATTGTCGCGCGCGGCGCTCGAGACGCTGGCGATCATCGCCTATCACCAGCCTGTCACCCGCGCTGAAATCGAGGACATACGCGGGGTCACCATCTCGAAAGGGACGATGGATGTGCTCCTGGAGACCGGCTGGGTGAGGCTGCGCGGAAGGCGGCGCAGCCCCGGCCGGCCGGTGACTTATGGGACGACCGAGGCCTTCCTGCTGCATTTCGGCCTCGAATCGATCGGCGATCTGCCGGGCCTTGAAGAGCTGAAAGGGGCGGGCCTCTTCGATGGCCGCCTGCCGAGCGGCTTTGCCGTGCCCTTGCCCTCGGACGATCCGGCGCTGGCCGAAGACGAAGATCCTCTGGAAGGCGACCCGCAGGAGGAATTCGCCAGCCTCGCGGAAGGCGAGGTCGATGCGGAGGCCGACGAAGTGGCGGATCGGGCGGAGGATGGGACGTCCGAGACGCCCGCGGCCTTGCCAGATGAGGCCGAAGACGACGAGGATTTTTGACACTGCAGCGCCGGGATGCGGCGATTGCTTCGCCGCCATTGGCTCATTGCGTCACCGGCTCTTCGACAATCTGTAACTTTGGCGAATAATGCGAGGCGTTGCCGCGCCCGGTACGGGCATCGCGCGCGAACATGATGAGATGATGCGCGGAAATGGCGGTCGAGAGGATCGCCTCGATCTGGCCGCGCAGCAGGCGGGGCAGGGCGAAGCGCCAGAAGGGGCGGCGATAATCGCCGCGGACGCCGAGCTTCCACAGCACTTTGGCAAGCATGGTGAGACCACGGCGCACATTGGCCGGCGAGCAGCGCGTCTTGCTGAACGGCCGGCGCAGCCGATTGGGCCAGGTCGTGCGCATCTGATGCTCGTAACGGGCGAAGAGGCGCACGGGGTCATAGGCCTCGTCCATGCAGTCGCGCCACATCGCCACGACATCGTCATAGGGCAGAAGGAACTGCACATTCGAACTCGCGGCCCTCGTCATGATCGAGCCGGTTGTCTCGCGCCAGCCGATCCCAAAGCGGCGTTTGCGGCAGGGCCTGCAGCAAATTGATCGTCAGCATCGGAATCTTCGATTGCTCGATGAATTCCAGAATCATTCGGCCTGAGTCCAACGTGTCCGTGTCGAGCCCGAGAATGATGCCGGAGACGACCTGCATGCCATAGCTGTTGATCGTTTGAACCGAATCGAGGATCGGCATGACGAGATTGTGTTTCTTGTCCATGCCTTTGAGTGCCTCGGGCTCGGGCGTCTCGATGCCGCAAAATATGACGTCGAAAGCGGCCTCGCGCATCTGCGCGAGAATTTCCGGATTTCGGGCGATGTTGAGGGTCGCCTCGCAAGCGAAGCTGACCGCATAGCCGGTGCGTTTTTGCCAAGCGACGAGATGCGGCAGCAATTCGGCCAGGGCGGCCCGATTGGCGATGAAATTATCGTCGACGAAATAGATCTGCCCGACGCCGCCGCAAGCCAGCAATTTGTCGAGCTCGGCGGTGACCTGCTCCGCGGTCTTGATGCGGGCGACGCGGCCGTAGAGCCCCGGAATGTCGCAGAATTCGCAGCGATAGGGACAGCCGCTCGAAAATTGAATGGTGCCGATCAGATAGCGGTCGATCTTGGCGAGCTCATAGGCCGGCAACGGAAATTCGGCGAGATCGCGGCGCGCTTCCGTCTTCAGAACGATCTGCCGGTCAGGCCGTGCGACGTCATGAGCGAGAATCGAGATCAATTGCTCGGTCGCATCGCCGAGTTCGCCAATATGGAGATAATCGGCATTGGGGTAATATTCGGGGCAGGCCGAAACCGATGGGCCACCGAGGGCGACGACTTTGTTGTGCCGATGCGCCCTGCGGCAGATGTCGTCGATCTGCCGACGCTGGATATGCATGCCGCTGACGAAGACGACGTCAGCCCAGACGAAATCGCTGTCTTGCGCCTGGTCCATATTCTCGTCGATGAAGCGCACCGGCCAATGTTTCGGCAGAGCACCGGCGATGACCAGCAGGCCTTGCGGCGGCATGCAGGCCTTGATGCCAGTCGTCAGCTCATAGGAATATTCGAAGGTACCGAAAGAAGGGGTATAGCGCGGGAAGACGCAAAGGATGCGCCGCTCACTCTCTTGCAACGAATGGGTCATCGGCCTCGCCTTCATCAGCCTGTCGAGGTTTTTGCCATCAAAGCCAATCATAGCCTTTTGTATAGGTTTTTCGGGCCGAGCACGAAAGCGCCAACCGTCGATATTATCGCGATTGTCGCGATTATCGTCTGCGCACATATTTTGGTCGTATTGTTGATGGCATGTAGCGCCGCTCAGAGCCCGCGAGCGGCCTTTGCTTAGCATGTCGAGTGACATGCCACTTCAGGACCGCCCCCTGCGCTCCTCTTCGCTTTATGGCCTATTGCGGCCGCGATCTCGCTTCGCGCGCGGCGGCCCACCGTGCCGAAAGACATCTCCCGCAGCCCCCTTTCAGGGCGGCGTGCGGCGCGCAAGGACGCCTAAACCTTTTTTGCGCAATGTTTGGGCTCTGCCGCCAGGTTCCCTATATGGCAAATATCATGCAATCGGACCATTCCACGAATAGAGTTCGTATTATGCGTCAATTACCGTGAGGTTTCGCCCGAGCCGCTAGGAAAACGATGCGACAAACCGTCACGAAAGCTGTCAAAGCGGCGGTCAAGAAAGCAAGTAATGGACTGCCGATGCCGGGCGAAGCTGCGGAGTCTCAGTGCCGTGGTCCGCTGTGCTCTATGGCACGGACGGCACTAGCGTCCAGGTAGTGCGTGGACGCATCGTGGAGAAACACAGAGTGAGGATCGGTCTTTTGTCGGATCAGGACGCAGAAATAAAAGAAGGCGTGCAGGTTGGCGATATTGTCGTGGCGCATGCCGGCACTTCGCTTCGTGACGGTGACGAGGTGAGCGGGCTTCGCAATGAAGCGTCGGGTCTGGTGGGGCAAGCGTAATGACGTTTAACGTGTCCGCCTGGTCAATTCGTAGGCCGCTGCCGGCGATCGTCTTCGCGCTCGTGGTTCTAGCACTCGGCGTGGCGAGCTTCAGGAAGCTGCCGATCACACTTCTTCCCAATGTCGATCCGCCGCTTGTCTCGGTGCTCGTCACCGACATCGGTATGGCGCCTGCCGATCTCGAATCGCAAGTCACCAAGCCGATCGAAGATGCGGTGGCCGGCGTCGCCGGCGTGAAACATATCATGTCTTCGGTCAGCAACGGCGTTTCGGTGACGACGATTACCTTCGGTCTCGACGCCAATACCGACCGGGCCTTGAGCGATGTCAAGGATGCCGTCGCAGGCATTCGGAACACGCTGCCAAGTGCGATCTCCGAGCTGCAAATCAAGCGGGTTGATGCGATCGGGCTCGGCATTCTCACCTATGCGGCGATCTCGACCAGCAAGACGCCGGAGCAATTGTCTTATTTTGTCGATGATGTCGTCGCGCGCAAGCTGCAGGACATCCGCGGCGTGAGCTCGGTCGAGCGGATCGGCGGCGTCGAGCGTGAATTTTTGATCTCGTTCCATCCCGACCGTCTGCAGGCCTATGGGCTCACGGCGGCCGATGTGACCCGTCAGCTGCACGGCATCAATAAAGATGCGGCGGGTGGCGCCAAGCGCCAGGCGACGCTCGCCGCGACGATGATCAGCCTGCCGAAGGGCAGTTCAGTGCGGCTCGATGAGCTCGGTACCGTCACTGATACGATCGCCAATCCGCGGCAATTCGCGCGAATGAACGGCCAGCCGATCGTCGGCTTCAGCATTCTGCGGACCAAGGGCGCGAGCGATGTGACCGTGGCGGCCAAGGTCGAAAAAGCCCTCGAGAAAATCAAAGCCGAACATCCCGACGTCAATATCAAGCTCATCGATACGTCGGTCCATTATACGGAAGGCAATTACGAATCGGCGCTGCACACGCTCTTCGAGGGTGCCGCTCTTGCGGTGATCGTCGTCTTCCTCTTTCTGCGCGATTTGCGGGCGACCGTCATTGCCGCGATCGCCTTGCCCTTGTCGATCATCCCGGCTTTCTGGGTGATGGACATGCTCGGCTTTTCCTTGAACCTCGTGAGCCTCCTCGCCATCACGCTCGCGACCGGCATTCTCGTCGATGACGCGATCGTGGAAATCGAAAATATCGTCCGCCATATGCGGATGGGGAAATCGGCCTATCAGGCGGCGCTCGATGCAGCCGATGAGATCGGCTTGGCGGTGATCGCGATTAGCCTGACCATCGTCGCGGTCTTCGTGCCGGTCAGTTTCATCGGCAATATCGCCGGACAATATTTCAAGCAGTTTGGTCTGACGGTGGCTGCGGAGGTGATGTTTTCGCTCATCGCCGCGCGGCTGATCACGCCTATGCTCGCCGCCTATTTCCTGAAGCCGCATCCGCGTGAGGATGTCGAAGGGCGGTTGACCCAGCGCTATGGCCGGCTGGTCGAATGGTCGGTGGTGAACCGCTACAAGACCGTGCTCATCGGCCTCGTGCTCTTCACGGGTTCCATTCTCAGCCTCACCACCAATCTCGTGTCGCGGGATTTCCAGCCGACGCAGGATTCTGGCCGTTCGCATCTCGCAATCGAACTGGCCGCCGGCGCGAAGCTTGACGACACGCGACGTACCACCGATCGCGTCGCCGAGGTGCTGCGCAAGCGGCCTGAGGTTACCGGTGTCTTCATCGATGGCGGCCGCATCGCGCCGGGCACCCCGGAAGTGCGCAAAGCGCAGCTCACCATCAATTATGTGCCGAAGAGCAAGCGGACATTGTCGGTGTTGCAATTGCAGGCGCTGATCAACAAGGATCTCGACGACATTCCCGACATCAGACATTGGTTCGTAGATGATTACGGCACCCGGCCGGTGTCGCGCATCTTCACCGGACCCGATGGCGCGACGGTGATGAAAGTCGCCGCCGACCTTGCGCAGCAGATGCGGCAGATCCCGCTGATCAGCAATATCGTCGCCTCGACGACGCTTAATCGCCCGGAACTCCATATCAAGCCAGACCAAGATCTTATGGCAAAACTCGGTGTCTCGGACGAGAGTCTTGCCGAGACGATCCGCGTTGCCACGATGGGCGATGCCGGTCCGGCGCTGGCGACATTCGATGCCGACGGCCGCCACATTCCGATCCGTGCCGAGCTCGACGAAAGAGCCCGCGGCAATCCGCAAGTGCTCAACAGCCTGGAAGTGCCGACCGCTGCCGGCGGTTCCGTGCCGCTGGGAAGGATCGCGCAAATCCAATTCGGCGAGGGCCCGGTCAGCATCCAACGCTTCGACCGCGCCCGCTCTGCGACGGTCCAGGCTGATATCGTCGGCAATGCCGCGCTCGGCGATGTCGAGACGGCGCTCAACAAGCTGCCGCTCATGCAGCATCTGCCGCAAGGCGTGACAGTCCGGAAATCGGCCAGTACCGAAGCCATGGATGATTTGAGCAGCGGCTTCACCGAGGCGATGCGCAACGGGCTCATCATGGTCTATGCGGTGCTCGTGCTCCTGTTCGCGAGTTTCTTGCAGCCGATCACCATTCTCTTTTCGCTGCCGCTGTCGATCGGCGGCGCCATTCTCGCCCTGCTCGTGACCGGGCGTCCGCTCAGCATGCCGGTGATCATCGGCATATTGATGCTGATGGGCATTGTGACGAAGAATGCGATCATGATCGTCGATTTCTCGACCAGGGCGATGGCCAAGGGCATGGCCCGCACCATCGCCGTGGTCGAGGCCGGCAAGAAGCGGGCGCGACCGATCATCATGACGACGATCGCCATGATCGCCGGCATGGTGCCGAGTGCGCTCGGCATCGGCGCCGGCGGCGAATTCCGCTCGCCCATGGCGATTGCGGTGATTGGCGGTCTGCTCGTCTCGACCTTGCTGTCGCTCCTCTTCGTCCCCGCCTTCTTCGCCGTCATGGATGACGTGCGGCTGGTTCTGCTGCGCGGCTGGAACGCGGTGACCGCCGGCCTGCGAGGCAAGATCGGTCGGAAGGCCGAGTCCGATATTGGCCTGATCCACGATCCAGACTCCGTGAGAGGCCCGGCGGAATGATAACGCATCGGGCCGCGCGAAGCGGTCCGCGAGCTTTGCCGCGCCGAGGTCATATGCCAATGTCGGGTGCCTATGTCGCATGACGGCTTCGGCGCTGCGCCAGATCAATACGCGAGCGTTTCAAGATGCGGGAAGATTGGCCGCGCAGCAGGCCTGTCCTCGTCCTCGACGCAACCTTGGTCGAGGGGCTGATCGAGCCGCTCTTCCCGGGCTGCCGGATCATTGAGATGGCGCCGGTCGCCGGCGGTTTGACGAATACGAATCTCCGCTTGCGCCTCGCCGATCGACCAGCGCCCATCCTGCTGCGCTTCTATCAGCGCAGCGGCGATCTCGCACATAAGGAGATGGCGCTCTGCCGCATGGTGGAGAAACAGGTGCGGGTTCCGTCCTACCTCCATTTCGCGCCGGAAAATCCGGTCACCGGCCATGCCTTTGCGGTGCTGGACTGGGTCGAAGGAATGACCCTCGACGCGGCTCTGCCGAGGCTCGACAGCGGCACGCTTACGGGGCTTGCGGATGCGATCGGCCGCACGCTCGCGGCAATCCATGAATTCACTTATGAACATTTCGGCTTCTTCAATGCCGATCTGAATGTGCCGTTGCCGATCGATCTCAGTCGCGCGGGGCTTGTCGCTTATCTCCATCAATGTCTGGTCGAAGGGTTGGGCGGTGCGCGGCTCGGCGCCGAGCTGACCGCCGCTGTCCTCGCCTTTGCCGCGCGCGAGGGGCATCGGGTCGAGGAATGGCAACGCAAGGCCTGCCTCGTCCATGGCGATTTCAACCCGTCCAATATTTTGATCCGCCAGACAGCCGATGGATCGGCATGGAAGCTGGCGGCGATCATCGATTGGGAATTCGCCTTCGCCGCCGCGCCGGCTTTCGATTTCGGCATTTTGCTGCGCCCGCCGCTCGGCGGCGCTGTGGCGTTCGTTGCGGCATTGGAGCAGGGCTATCGCGCCGGCGGCGGCGACATGCCGGCGGATTGGCAGCGCATCGCGCGGATCACGGACCTGTTTTCTTTTGCCGATATCTTGCACCATCCGGAGACGAGCGGTGCCGTCGTCGAAGATGCGAAACGCGTCATTACAAGGCTGATCGAAGAATAGTCGATTTGCGCGAGTATCTGATAGCGCAGGAGAGCGGCACGACATCGTGTCGCGCCGTAAGAATGCCGGACCTCTCTCGAGGTTTTCTGTGATCCATATCACACAGCTGCGGAGTTCGTGGCGTGATCCTGCTTGAGGTGGGCGATGCCCGCGCGATGATCGCGCCCGACGGTGCCGAGATCAAGCACTGGGATATTGCCGGCCGTCCGCTGATTTGGCAGGCCGATCCGGCGATTTGGGCGGAAACCGCGCCGATCCTCTTTCCTGTCGTGGGCTGGACGCGGCAAGGCGAAGTCAGGGTCGGGGACCAGCGCTATCCGCTGGGGCTCCATGGCTTCGCCCGCCACCGGCGCTTCGAGGTCGTAGACCAGGACCGGAGCGGCGCTCGTTTGCAGCTTACGAGCGATGCTGCGACGCGGGCGCTTTACCCCTTCGATTTCAGCCTGGTGGTCGAGCACCGCCTCTCCGAGGCGGGCCTGCGGACCGTCTTGGACGTCCACAATAGAGGCGATTGCGCCATGCCTTATGCCTGCGGCGTGCATCCGGGCTTTCGCTGGCCTTTTGCCGGCGGTGCGGCAGAAGCCTATCGGATCCGCTTTACGGCGCCGGAAGATCCGGTGGTGCCGGAGATTGCGCCGGGCGGATTTATGTCTGTCCGCAGACGGCATTTGCCGCTCGCAGGGAGGGATTTGCCTCTTGCCGCTGCGCTTTTCCAAAATGACGCGCTGTGCTTCTTGAACGCGCAGAGCCGGGGCCTGCGCTTCGAAGCTCCCGATGGCGCCGCGATCAGCCTCGAAACCGAGGATTTTCCGCATCTCGCGCTCTGGTGCCGGCCGGGCGCCGGCTTCCTCTGCCTCGAAGCCTGGACCGGCTACAGCGATCCGGAGGATTTTGCCGGCGATCTCTTCGCAAAGCCATCGATGCGCCTGCTCGAGCCTGGAGCGACGGGGCGGCATGTGGCGATTTTTTCTTATGAGTTCGCGGCGCCCCGCGCGTAAGGGCAAGTGATGACCTTCTTTGCCTGCACGGCGGTCCGGGCCGCAAGGCTTGGCAGACGCTCGGAAAACTGACAGATAGGCCAAGGCAATATTTGCTATTCACCTGCAATTCACAAAAAGAGGGCGCAAATTCATGGCTTTGGCGAAACAGGAGGAGCTGGCGGCGGGGTCTGGGGACGGCATTCTTCGGCCATCGGGCGAAAAAGCCTTGCTGATCGACGGCAAGAAAGCCTCCGAAGTGGTCATCGCCGAGGTGACCGCCGAAGCCGCTTCTCTCATCGCAAAAGGGACCAAGCCGGGCCTCGCCGTCATTCTCGTCGGCGAAAATCCGGCGAGCCAGGTCTATGTCAAATCGAAGAGCAAGGCGGCGCAGGCCTGCGGCTTTCATTCCGTTCAATATGATCTTTCGGCTTCGACCGGCGAGGCGGATCTGCTGGCGCTCATCGATCAGCTCAATGGCGATCCGGCCATTCATGGTATTCTGGTGCAATTGCCGCTGCCTCCGGCGATCCATGCGACGCGAGTGCTCGAACGCGTGTCGCCGCTGAAGGATGTCGACGGTTTCCATCCTTTCAATGCCGGTCTGCTCTCGATCGGCGATCTCGATCGTGCTCTCGTGCCTTGCACGCCCGCCGGCTCGATGGTGCTGCTCGACAAAGCGATGGCGGCGCTCCATGCCGATCTCGCCGGCGCCGAGGCGGTCGTCGTCGGCCGCTCGAACATTGTCGGCAAGCCGATGGCGCAATTGCTGCTGTCGCGCAATGCGACGGTGACCATCGCTCATTCGCGCACGCGCAATCTGCCTGAGACGGTCGGCCGCGCGGATGTCGTCGTCGCCGCGGTCGGCCGGCCGGAGATGATCCGCGGCGATTGGATCAAGCCGGGTGCCATCGTCATCGATGTCGGGATCAACCGTATTCCCGGCGAAGGGCTCAATGCGCAAGGCCAGCCGAAGACGCGGCTCGTCGGCGATGTCGCCTTTGCCGAGGCCCTGTCGCGGGCGGCGGCGATCACCCCGGTGCCCGGCGGCGTCGGTCCCATGACGATCGCCATGTTGATGGCCAATACGCTGCGGGCGGCGACTCTCAGCCACATGGCATAAAATTGGCGCGCCGAGAGCGTGCCCTCTCAGCATGCGTGCAAAATTGCGATTTGTGGTAGATATGCGAAAGTCTAGTCCTCAGGCGGCACCCCTATGTGCGCGAGGTCGAAACGAGATCGGTTGACGGCAAGATGCAGCGCCGGCTGCGCCAAACCGATCTCGTGGGATCTTGAATGCGTGGCATGCCGTCGCGACCGGTTTCGGGGCCAGCGGCCATGCAGACGCTCGCGCGTGTTCCTTTCTTCAAGGACATCACCGATCTCGAATTCGAGCGCTATGACCGGCGCTGCATCTGGCGTCGCTTCGACGATGGCGAAACCATCATCGATTATGAGGACGAAACCTCGGATGTCTATTTCATCGTCTCCGGTGAGGTGCGGGTATTGATCCGCACCCAGGCCGGCAAGGAGATCATCCTCGCGGAGATGCGGACGGGGCAATTCTTCGGTGAATTGGCGGCGATCGACGGCATCAAGAGATCGGCGAATGTGACCGCTTTGACCAAGGCCGAACTCAGTATCATGCCGGCGAGCGTGTTCCGGGACGTGATCTTCGCCTCCGCCACCACTTGCGACCGGATTCTGCGGCTTCTCACCGGGCGGGTGCGTGAGCTCAATGCGCGGCTTGCCGAGCATTCGATCTTCGATTTGAAGCATCGGCTCTATTCCGAGCTTTTGCGCATGGCCGGGCCACGGCCGGGAAGGCCCGGCGAAAGGACGCTGACGCCGCCGCCCTATCATCATGTGCTGGCGGCGCGGATCGGCTGCCGCAGAGAGCAGGTGACGCGCGAGCTTTCCGCCATGGCGCATGAGGGCTTGGTCGAAAAGACGCGCGGCGCGCTCGTGCTGCTGCGCCCACAAGTGCTCGAAGCGCGCCTCGCCGAAGCCTTGCGCGAAGAAGGCTGAGCTTTATGCGCGTCGGCGAGGAGAGCCCCGGTCCGATCGTCCGGATCGAGGATCTGTGCAAGAATTTCGGCAGCGTCCGCGCGGTGGATGATCTCTCGCTTTCGATCGAGGCCGGCGAGTTTTTCGCGCTCCTCGGTCCTTCCGGCTGCGGCAAGACGAGCCTGTTGCGGATCATCGCCGGCTTCGAGACGCCGGATCGCGGCCGCGTCTTCATCCGCGGCCAGGATATGACCGGCGTGCCGCCGCATCGCCGTCCCGTCAATATGATGTTTCAGTCCTATGCGCTCTTCCCGCATATGAAGGTCGCCCAGAACATCGCCTTCGGGCTCGTTCAGCAAGGCCTAGCGAAAGCGGAGATCGGCGCGCGCGTCACCGAAATGCTGCGCCTCGTCCAACTCGAAGGGCTCGACAAGCGCCGGCCCGATCAATTGTCGGGCGGGCAGCGGCAGAGGGTGGCGCTGGCGCGGGCTTTGGCGCGGCGTCCCGCCATTCTTCTGCTCGACGAGCCGCTCGCGGCGCTCGACAAGAATTTGCGCGAGGAAACGCAGATCGAACTCGTCGCTTTGCAAGCGCGGCTCAAGACGACCTTTATCGTCGTGACGCATGATCAGCGCGAAGCGATCGTGCTGTCGCAGCGCCTCGCGGTCATGCGGGCCGGTCGTTTCGAGCAGGTCGGAACGCCCGGCGAGATCTATGACCGGCCGGCAAGCCGCTATGTCGCGGAATTCGTCGGCGAGATCAATCTGATCGACGGCCATGTCGTTGCGTCCGAGAACGGTCGGCAGAGGATCGCGACGGCGGCAGGAATCACCGAGGTCATCGCACGCCAAGATTATGCCGACGGCGCGCCGGTCACACTTGCGCTGCGTCCCGAGCGTCTGCGTCTCGCCGTTGCGCCGCCCAAGGACTTGCTACCCAAGGACTTGCCGCCCAAGGATCAGAGCAGCGTGAATGTCTTTTCCGGCAAGCTCACGGGACGCACCTATCGCGGCGAAAGCACGCTCTTCGACGTCTTGCTCGGCTGCGGCGCCAGAATGCGCGTGCTGAAGCAAAACTTCGGATCAGGCTTCGAAGATTTGGAGATCGGCGCCAAAGTCAGCCTTTCCTTCAGCGAAGATGCCGGGATTGTTCTCGCGCCATGAAGAGAGACGGGCAACGATCCTCGCGCCTGGGGCAGGGACTTGTGCTTGCCTTGCCCTTTGTGTGGCTCACTCTGTTTTTTCTCGTGCCTTTCGCGCTTGTCGCGAAGGTCTCCTTGTCGCAATCCGTGCTCGCCCAGCCGCCCTATCGGCCGGTCTTCGATGGGCACGACCCCGGCAGCTTCTTCGAAAAGCTGCACCAATTCTCCCTTTCCGCCTATGCCGGCCTGACCGAAGATCCGCTCTATCTGCAATCCTATATCAATTCCGTCGTCATCGCGGCTTTGGCCACGCTCGCAACGCTTCTCATCGCCTATCCTTTCGCGCTGGCGATCGCGCGCATGCCGAGGCGATGGCGAGTCCTGCTCTTGATTTTTGCGATCGCGCCTTTCTGGACGAGCTTTCTGATCCGCGTCTATGCCTGGATCTTGCTGTTGAAGGATGAGGGCCTCATCAATGCGGCGCTCATCGGGCTCGGCATTCTGCATGAGCCCTTGCATATTTTTGCGACCAATTGGGCCGTGCTCATCGGCATCGTCTATTCCTATCTGCCTTTTATGATCTTGCCGCTCTATGTTGCGCTCGACCGGCAGGACAGGGCGCTGGCGGAAGCTGCGGCCGATCTCGGCGCGACACCCTTTGCGGTCTTCTGTCGCGTGACCTTGCCGCTGTCTGTGCCCGGCATCGTCGCAGGCACTCTGATGGTCTTCATTCCGGCGGTCGGCGAATTCGTCATTCCGGATCTTCTCGGCGGCTCCGACACTTTGATGATCGGCAGCACCATGTGGAATGATTTCTTCGCCAATCGCGACTGGCCGACGGCCTCGGCTGCGGCCATCGTGCTGCTCATTCTGCTGGTTGGGCCGCTGGTGCTTTACGAGCATAGGCAGATGCGGAGCGAGGCGCGGTCATGATCCGCCCGACGACATTGTTGCATTGGGCGGCGCTCGGCATGGGTTTCGGCTTTCTCTATGTGCCGATCGTCCTTGTTGTCGGATTCAGCTTCAATGCCTCGCGGCTCGTCACCGTCTGGGGCGGTTTCTCGACGCGCTGGTATGGCGAGCTTTTTGCCAATGCGCAGTTGATGGACAGCGCGGCGACGAGCCTTGAGGTCGCCTTTGTCTCCGGCCTTATCGCGACCGTGCTCGGCACTTGCGCTGCGGTCGCGCTCGTGCGCTTTGGCCGATTTCACGCGCGCACTTTGTTTGCGGCGATGATCTATGCGCCGCTCGTCATGCCGGAAGTGATCACCGGCCTTGCGCTTCTTCTGATGTTCGTTTCGCTCGGCTGGGAGCGCGGGCTCTCGACCGTCGTCATCGCCCATGCGACGCTCGGGCTCTGCTATGTGGCGATCATCGTCAGAGCCCGTCTCGTCGACTGCGACCCTTCGCTCGAAGAGGCTGCCGCGGATCTCGGCGCGCCGCCTTGGCGCGCCTTCATGCTCGTCACTCTGCCACTGATCATGCCCGCGATCGCCGGCGGATTTATCTTGTCGGTCACTTTGTCGCTCGATGATCTTGTCATCGCGAGCTTCACGACGGGACCGGGCGCGACAACCTTGCCGATGCGCATCTATAGCGCGGTGCGGCTCGGCGTGACGCCGCAGATCAATGCCATGTCGACCCTATTGCTCGCTTCGGTCGCGCTCGGCCTTTGTCTCGCCGGCATCGCTTTGCGGCGGGGCAGGTGAGCTCTATTTGGAGAGCCGTGGGCCGACTTATCCTGCCCTTTGCGGCTGCGAATGTCAGGGTCGGGCCACTGGCGGCGGCGTAGACGGGTTGGGTGACGGCCGGTCGACGATCAAATTCACATTGTCCCAAGGCCCCTTGATCCCGAGCCGGAGCGGCGTCCCCGCTGTTTCTGGCTTGTCGGCCGAAGCGAGCGGTTGTGCGAGGGCCCAAAGATCAAGATTGCGGTCGCCAAGATCGGCGCTGCCGCCGAAGCGCACAGCCGTCCCATCCGCGTCAATATGGCCATCGGCGATCGTCGCAATGCCATGGGCGATCTGCAAGCCGAAGCTCGCTCTATCGAAATTCGTTATGCTCTGGGCCGGATCACCTTGCGTCGTGAGGGCGCTGGATCCGCCCGTGTGCAAGGCCGTTGCGAGATCGACACCGACGAGCTGCCCGTTTGTCACATCGATCTGCGCATGGCCGGACAGTTCACGCATGAGCTGAGCGAAACTGCCGCCTTTGCTTGCGAGCATCACGGAGCCGCTCAGCGCGCCAGACAGCGGATGCCGAATGGTCTGGCCACGCACCATCGGCTGGAGATCGACGCCTTTGGCGCTGGCGGAGGCCCGCAGATCGAGAGTCTTGCCCTGCGCCGAGAGCGACAGGCGGCCCCTGATCGCGCCGCCATCGGCCACCGCTTCCGCCAGCGCGATGTCGATGAAGCCGGGCCGCGTCAGCACTGACAGAGCGGCATCCTTGATCTCCATGTCGTTCAAGTGCAAATGCGAAGCGGAAAGCCGCAAATCGAGATTGGTGAAGCCGAGATCGGCAAGCTCGAGCGCTTCATCGTTCCATCGCCCATAAGCTCCGCGCGGCCGCGGCAATCCCTCGAGGAAAGGCGTCACATCGAGGAGATTGGTGGCGAGGGTTCCCGAAAGGCGCGGCGTTTGACCCTCGGTCAGCACCGCGAGCGTTCCTTCGTAATCATTGCCGTCGAGATGCAGATGCAAATTGGTGAGTGCCGCGGTGTCGGAGTTCACATTGGCGTCGCAACGCAGATCGAAATTGGCAAATCGGCCGTGTTTGGGGAAGGAAAAACCTGCGAGTTGGGCAAGTGCGCGCAAGGATGGCGTGTTGAGGTACAGACTGCCCCTATATTGAAAATGCGGCGCCGCCGAGATCCGGCCCGAGGCCAGGATCTTCACCGCGTCCGAGTCGAGCTGCAAAGTGGCCGCGGAGTTGCCGCCGCGCAAGAGTTCGACCGGCTGCGCCAGCCATGCCTTCAGCTGCATCGGTACATTGCTGAAGCTGAACGCGCCTGTCAGGGTTGCCGAAGCATCGAGGCTGCGCCAATCGGCGGTGACATTGATGTCGTCGATGACGATGTCCTGCTGCGCACCATGGCGTTTGAGGCGGGCGCTGCCGTCGACGATATCGAGGATGCCGAGCTTTGCCCTATCGATCGCCGCGGCCTCCGGACTTGCCGATTTGGCAGCGGCGGCCCGACCGATCGCACTGTCCGGCGTCATCGGCCTGTCCTCGAGATCGATGATCATCTCGGGTTGGTAGAGAACGGCATGGTCGACCTCGACCCGGCCGGCGAGGAGGGGCAGGATGCGCAGATAGCCGGTGAAACTGTCGGCATCGATCCGCAGCGCTGCCTTGGGATCGGCAAAGCTGATGTTCTCGATTTCGATATGCGGCTGCGGAAAGAGCGCGAAGCGCGCGCTGCCATGGATCGAAGTCGAGAAGCCCGTCGTGCGGCGGATTTGCGCAGCGAGATCGCTGTTCAAGACCGCCGCCGTCAGCAGGAAACTCGCCGCTATCGCGGCTATTCCGGCGCTCGCCGCGAGCCCGCCGATGAGCCAGCTGACCTGCACCATCTTGACGCGGCGCGCGGCGGCGGCAGTGACATTTGCTGTCTCGTTCATGGCTTGCCTTGCATCAAATTGCAGGGGGTTGCCGGTCGAGCCGCATATTGGCCATGCACCGATCTCATTTTCTGCCGATGGGACAGGCCATTCTGCGCGCATCAAGCTTTGTAGAAGGTCAAACCGATCCAAACTTGTAAATTCACCGATTGAAGCGGATTTGCGGCTACGATGTCGGTGCCGCCTTCGAAGCCCGATTCGCCATAGTCGTGGCCATGAGCTTATGCTGCGCGAAAAACTGATGTCGCCAGCATGATCTTGGCTTCTGCGCGAAGCCAGCAATGATTTTGGCGTGCATCCATTCGTCCCGGAATACACAGGCGCCAAAATACGCCAGCTGCAAGGCGAGGGCCTTGGCGCCTTGCTTCGCTATTCTTGCCATTACGCTCGTCAGGGGAAAAGCGCCAGCCAAACACGCAGCGAAAGACCGCCGGCGCGTTCAATCTCACGTCATCTTGAGATCGGCGGTCTTCAGCGCTTTCGCCTCAATATTTGCGGATGAGGCTCACGAGCTTGCCTTGGATGCGGACGCGGTCGGGCCCAAAAATCCGCGTCTCATAGGCGGGATTGGCGGCCTCTAACGCGATCGAGCCGCCCTTCTTGCGCAGCCGCTTCAAAGTCGCCTCTTCATCATCGATCAGAGCGACGACGATATCGCCCGTCTCGGCCGTGTCCTGCTTGCGGATCACCACGAGGTCGGCATCGAAAATGCCGGCCTCGATCATCGAATTCGCCGCGCACTTCGAGCGCATAATGTTCGCCGGCCGGCAGCATGTCCGGCGGCAGGCTGATCGTGCTGCTGCGCGTCTGCAAAGCGGTGATCGGCGTGCCGGCGGCGATCCGGCCCATCACCGGAATTGCGACCATCGCGCGATCGGCCTCCTCCTCGCTCGGCGTCGCGAGGGCCCGCACCCGGCCGAGATTGCCCTCAATGACCGAAGGCGAGAATTTCTTGCCGCGCGAGGGGCCAGCCGGCGTCGAGGATTCGGGCAGGCGCAGCACTTCGAGCGCGCGCGCCCGATTGGGCAAGCGGCGGATGAAGCCGCGCTCCTCAAGCGCCAGAATCAGCCGATGGATGCCGGATTTCGAGCGCAGATCGAGCGCATCCTTCATCTCGTCGAAGGAGGGCGGCACGCCGGCCTCCTTCAGCCGCTCATGGATGAAGCGCAACAATTCGCTCTGTTTCTTGGTCAGCATCGGTTCTCACTCGTTTGCCATCTTGGGCGGGGCCGTTCCGGCGCGAGAAAATCCCGGCCGAATCAGTGTCTTTGTCAAACGCAGCCTAGACTGGTGGAAGGCCTTAAACAAAGAGTGAACGGACTATATTCGTTCTTGCTGTGTTCCGCAAGGGGGGGCGCGTTGTTATACTTCACAAGCCCAATGCGGAGGCTTAAGACGTGGGCGCCGTTGAAAGACGCGAATCAGCTTTCGCGCCCGGCAGGCTACGGAGCCTGTGGGATTTAATGCGAATTTTCCCGATCACTTCGTTCGCTCATTGGATTGTTTCCTTAGAACATTGGAAGTTGTTTAGGGATAACATGCGGTCTATTGACGGAGAAACTAAAGAAAGCTGGCATAAAACTTTTCTAGAATTACAAGGCGAAATTGCAAACCTTGATTTGAAAGCATCATCTGCTTCCATAAGAAGACTATTAGGTCATTTTTCGAAAGATAAAGTAAAGAATAAGGACGTCGCAAAACTTAGCGATGAATTAGCGTCACGTATAATAGACGAATTGGCTACTAGCTACTTTCTCGCTTTGAACATGAAGGAAGCTGATAATTACATAAATCCTCGCAAGGGCTGGGAAGAAATCATAAAGCGATTTCCAGAAACCGTTGGAGACGTCGAAGAAGCACTAAAATGCTTTGCGTTATCCCGTTATGCAGCTTGTGTGTTTCACAGTTGCCAAATTGTAGAGATTGGCCTGATCGAACTTGGAACCTTTATAGGTGTCTCCGATCCCCTGTCTGGATGGACTGCCGTGGCCAACGCCCTAGACAAAATTGTAAATAAAAAATCTCACCACGATCGTTCGCCGTTCGAACAAAAGAATTTCGCATTTCTTGAGCAGATGCAAGGAACTGTTGAGGCTTTGAAGAACGCATGGCGTAACAAAATCAGTCATGCGAATGGCAAATTAAATCTACTGACCAAAGACTTTACTGCTGAAATCGCCGAGGAAATTATCTTTGCATCTCGTGCGTTTATGAGACGCCTCGCGGACGGCCTACCTTCGAAAGAAACACCGCTTTAATTATTCGAGCTTTTTGGCGGCACGATCTTTTTGAATGTACGCTCGAATTCTTCTGCGCTTTTGGGATCGTCGACGCCAAGCTCACGAGCGGTTTCTTTGAACCGCTCGTATTGAGCCTTCATGGTCAGCTAATTTTGGCGCCGCCTTTTGCTTTTCAGTAGTGTCTCATTTTGCCAGTTCGCTCCTGCCGTCATGGCCCGATCTGCCCGGCCATCCAGGCACCATTGTCGCCGCCACATCGCGGAAAAAACCTGTCGCTTCGGTTTGGATGCGCGGGTCAAGCCCGCGCATGACGCGCACCAATGATGGGTGCTTGGATGCGCGGATCATCCCCGGATCAAGTCCGGGGACCCGCATGACGCGCGTCGCGTCCCCTCAAATCCCTGCCTTCGGCAGCCTGATCACCCGACATAGCTCCCCCGCCTTCGCTTCCGGTGCCTGCGGCATGCGCACGATCAAGCATTGCGCTTGCGCCATTACGCGCAGCAATGACGAATCTTGTGCGGCGAGCGGCGTCGCGACGGGCAGGCCGGTCTCGCTGATGGCGAGCGTCGCGCGCAAAAAATCCTGCCGGGAATCATTTCCGCGCAGCGCGGCGCCGAGGAGGGCGGGCTCGCTCATCTCCATCTCGGGCTGGGGCTCGCCGCAAAGTGCGCGCACCAGCGGCAGAAGAAACAGCACGCCGCAGACGATCGCCGAGACCGGATTGCCGGGGAGGCCCAAGATCGGCATGTCGCCGAGCCTGCTATGGATCAGCGGCCTGCCGGGGCGCATGGCAATGCGCCAGAAGCCGAGCTCCATGCCTTCCTTGGCCAGCGCCGATTTGACGAGATCATGATCGCCGACAGAGGCGCCGCCGAGAGTCACCAGAACGTCGGCGCGTGCCTCCCGCGCGCGTCGAATGCCGGCTTCGAGCGCGGCAAAATCATCGCCGGCTATGCCGAGATCGATCGGCGTGCCGCCGGCCAATTGCACATAGGCGGCGATGGCGAAGCTATTGGAGGCGACGATCTGAGCTTCGCCGACGGGCGTTCCCGGCCGCACCAATTCATCGCCTGTCGCGAGGATCGCGATGCGTGGCCGTCGGACGACCGGAAGCTCGGCATGATCCATGGCGGCGGCGAGCGCGATCTCGACCGGCCCGAGCATTGTGCCTTCGGGAAGCAGCCTGTCGCCTTCTGAAAAATCGAGCCCGGCCTTGCGGATGAAATCGCCGCTCTTCACGCTTTTCTGCGGCGCGACGGTTAGCCCATCGGCTTTGACATATTCCTGCATCAGCACGGCATCGGCGCCTTGCGGCACCGGCGCGCCGGTGAAGATGCGGACGCATTCGCCCGTGCTGAGCGTGCCGGCAAAGCCATGGCCGGCGGCGCTTTCGCCGATGAGTTTTAAATGCGCGGGCAGGGTGACGACATCGGCGGCGCGCAGCGCATAGCCGTCCATGGCCGAGACCGCTGTGGGCGGCTGGGTGCGTTTTGCTACGAGATCGACGGCCAGAGTGCGGCCGAGCGAATCTGCGAGCGCGACGGTTTCAATGTCACGGATCGTTTGGGCGGCGGCGAGGATGCGCGCGCGTGCTTCAGTGACGGAGAGAGGTTTTTCGTTCGGCATGGTTTGCAGAATATGGGCTTGGAATTTGGCGTGAATTTCCTTTTCCCGCAAGCGGGAAAAAAGGTCGCGGCCCAATCTATTCGCTCATGTCTTCGGACGCAGGAGAATTTAGCAGGCCGGCTCCCGTGCCGCCCATATGGTCGTGCAGGCCGCGCCAATGCGGCGGCGGCGCCACATGGTTTCATAGAGATCTTCGAGCGCGCGCGTATAGGCGGCGATATCGAAGAGCGGCGCGGTGAGGCGATCGCATTGGAGCTTGGCGCGGATCTCCGCCAGCCGATCGGGCTCCTTCGCCAGCGCCGAAGCGATGGCGAAATAATCCGCTTCGTCCGTAGCGCAAAAGATCATGAATTGGACGAAGTGTCGGCGGGAACAAGCAGCGGCGGCGGCTCCGCTGCATTCTGGTCGAAAATGACGCGCTTGTCCTTGATGCGGACATGCCCGCCGGCGACCGCGGCCAGCGCTGCAGGATAGATGACATGCTCCTGTTCCAAGACGCGCGCGGCAAGAGTCTCCGGCGTGTCGCTGTCGAGCACGGCGACGGCGGCCTGGGCAATGATCGGGCCTTCATCCAAAGTCGGCGCGACGAAATGCACCGTGCAGCCATGGATCTTCACGCCGTCTGCCAAAGCCCGCTCATGCGTGTCGAGGCCGCGATAGGCGGGCAGCAAGGAAGGGTGGATGTTGAGGAGCCGACCCTCCCAATGCTGCACGAAAGCCGGCGTCAGCACGCGCAGGAAACCGGCCAGGCAGATGAGCTCTATTTCATGCAGATCGAGCAGCACTTGCATGGATTTTTCAAATTCCTCGCGGCCGGCGTAAATCTTGTGATCGATCACGGCGGTCGCGATCCCGCGCTCCTTGGCAAGCAGGAGGCCTTGGGCTTCCGCGCGGTTCGACAGGACGAGCACAATATCGGCAGGATAGTCTGGGCTGCGCGCCGCCTCGATTAAGGCAAGCATGTTCGAGCCGCGTCCCGAGATCAAAACAGCGGTGCGCTTACGCGCGCTCACAGCGCGAGCCGTCCGGTGTAAGCGACGCGGGCGTCGGTCGCCGCAACGACTTTGCCGATCGCAATCGGGTTTTCGCCGGCTGCGCGCAAGACGGCTTCGACTTCCGCAGCCTGTGCGGCGCCGGCGATCACGATCATGCCGATCCCGCAATTGAAAGTGCGCAGCATTTCCGCTTCCGCCACATGGCCTGTGCCGGCGAGCCAGCCGAACACAGGCGGTACCGGAATGGACGCAAGATCGAGCACAACACCGAGGCCGGCGGGAAGAACGCGCGGAATATTATCGGGAAAACCACCGCCGGTGATATGCGCCAAAGCCTTGATCGCAGATGTTTGCCGCAGCACCTGTAGAAGGGCGCGGACATAGATCCGCGTCGGGGTGAGCAAAGCCTCCGCCAGCGTTTGCTTCGCAGCGAAGGGGGCTTTGTCGAAGAGGCCGAGGCCGGCATCGGCGACGATTTTGCGGACCAATGAAAAGCCATTTGAATGGAGGCCGGAGGAGGGAAGGCCAAAGACGACATCGCCGGCGACGACATCGGGCCTCGGCAGCAGGCTGCCGCGCTCGACCGCGCCGACCGCAAAGCCCGCGAGATCATAGTCCTTGCCGGCATAGAGCCCGGGCATCTCGGCGGTCTCTCCGCCGATCAAGGCGGCGCCTGCCTCGCGGCAACCCTCCGCAATGCCGGCGACGATTGCAGCACCCAAAGCCGGATCGAGTCTACCTGTCGCATAATAATCGAGAAAGAACAGCGGCTCGGCGCCTTGCACCACGAGATCGTTGACGCACATGGCGACAAGATCGATGCCGATCGTTCCATGCAGGCCGCTGTCGATAGCGATCTTGATCTTGGAGCCTACCCCGTCATTGGCGGCGACCAATATCGGATCGACGAAGCCGGCGGCCTTGAGATCGAAGAGGCCGCCAAAGCCGCCGATCTCGGCATCGGCGCCAGGCCGCCGCGTCGCGCGCACGAGCGGCTTGATCGTCTCGACCATCGCATTGCCGGCATCGATATCGACGCCGGCATCGGCATAGGTGAGGCCCTTTTTATCCGCCATATTTATTTATCCGCCATATTTGGCCAACATGTCGATCCCGTCTCGCCGCTAGATCACGATGACTTTGGATTGCATCAATCCAAAGTCATGCTTGAGACATCGGATATATCCAATGTCTTAGAAACGTGATCAATTTCAATAATTAGAGCGGGGTGGGGCGGAAAACCGGTTCCCACTTTTCCTTAATCCCGCTCTAGCGGCTCGGCCTTGCCATGGCAAGCCGCGGCATATGGCTGCCGACCGGCAGCAGGACCTTGTTCCTTTTGCGGCAAATCACGTAAGATTTGGCTGGCGCAGCCGCCGGCTCCGCCGCCCTCCTGTCGGTCCGATGTCCTTTTTTTCTTATTCGAGCCTGCCCAATCTCATTACCCTCTGCCGCTTGGTGCTCGTTCCCGTCATCATAGCGATGATTTCGGCGCAGCGGTGGAAGGAGGCCTGCATCGTTTTTATCCTGGCCGGCATTTCCGATGCTATCGACGGTTGGCTCGCCAAGACATTCGATCTGCGCACCGAGCTCGGCGCCTATCTCGACCCGGTCGCGGACAAGGCGCTGCTCGTCTCGATCTACGTCGCTCTTGCGGTCGAGACGGTGCTGCCGGCGACCCTCACCATCATCGTCGTCGCGCGCGATCTGATGATCATCGGCGCGGTGATAATTTCTTGGCTGATGCGCAAGCCCTTGGAAATCAGGCCGCTGTGGATTTCCAAGCTCACCACGGCCGCTCAGATCGGCTTTGCCGCCCTGGTGCTCGGCGCGAAAGCGTTTCAATTTGCGCTTGGGACCTGGTTTTCGGCCGCTGTCTTTGCTGTGGCGGCATTGACGCTTGCATCGCTTGCAGCCTATCTGGCCGCATGGGCGCGGCATATGAGTCTGTGAAACGGCGCCATGAAACGGCCCAATGAAACGGCTCCATGGCAATAGGCAGAGGCGGCGCGATGCGGATTGGATGGCACATCGCCTTTTGGCTCGGCGCAGCCGCTGCTCTTCTGCTCCTTTTGTGGCTGTGCTGGGCCATTCTGCCGCCTTTCATCATGGCTCTGGCGATCGGCTACCTGCTTGATCCCGTGGCCAACCGGCTGCAGAGCTTAGGTCTAGGCCGGCTGACGGCGACGCTGGTGATCCTTGCGGCTTTCACCATCGTCCTTGCCTTGCTCTTCATTCTCCTCGTTCCGATCCTCGGTCATCAGCTCGCCGGCTTCATCGCGCAATTGCCGGATACGCTCAATAAGCTGGAGCGGCTGGTGGTGCGGGCCAGCGATTGGTTCGGGCATGATTATCTCGGCCCGATTCTGAACAGACTCGGCCTCACCGCGGCGAAAGCGCCGGATGTCGGCACCAATGTGAATGGTCTCGTCGGCGAGGCTGCGCGCACCGTCGGCGCTTTTTTAAATTCGATCCTTGTGCGCGGCATAGCCGTGATCAGCATCTTCGCGCTCTTGATCGTGACGCCTGTCGTCGCCTTTTATGTGCTGCTCGATTGGCACAAGATGATCGCGACGGTCGATGGTCTCATTCCGCGCCGTCATCGCGAGACCGCGCATCAGCTCGCCCATGAGATCGATAATGCGCTCGCCGGATTTTTGCGCGGACAGTCGCTCGTCTGTCTCTTTCTCGGCATCTGGTATGGCGTCGGCCTTTCGGTCATCGGCCTGAATTTCGGTCTGTTGATCGGCATATCCGCCGGGCTGTTGAGCTTCATTCCCTATGTCGGCTCCCTGACGGCTCTCGTGGTTGCGGCGCTTGTGGCGATTGTCCAAGGCTGGCCGCATTGGCAATTATTCGCCCTGGCCATGGGCATTGTGCTCACTGGGCAATTCCTCGAGGCCAATATTTTGGCGCCCAAGCTCGTCGGCGACAAAGTCGGCGTGCATCCGGTCTGGCTGATCTTTGCGCTATTCGCCTTCGGCAGCCTGCTTGGCTTCATCGGCCTCCATCGCGGTGCCGGTCGCAGCCGCGGCAGCGGTGATCCTGCGCTTTGCGGCCCGCCGCTATCGCGCGAGCGCGTTCTATTTGGGCGTACCTGCGTGGCTTGCGGGAACACCGCCTGAGATGGCGGCGGAAAAGCCCTTCGAAAAAGACTTTTGAGATGATGGCCGAGACTTCATCGAAACCCGGCCCATCGGCATCTCGGCGTCAGCTCACGCTGGACCTCGAATTGCCGCCGCATTTCGGCCGCGACGATTTTCTTAGCGGCCCGCCCAATGCCGCCGCGCTGCGCATGATCGAGGCCTGGCCGCAATGGCCCGACCAGCTCCTGCTGCTTCTCGGCCCGCCCGGCTCGGGCAAAAGTCATCTCGCTGCGATCTGGGCGGTCCGCGCCAATGCCGACATTATTCCGCCAAAAATCTCGCCGCGGCGGATCTCTTCGCTCTCGCCGCGAGACCGGCCCTTGCCATCGAAGATGCAGAAGAGATCGGCAGTGCCGAAGCACCGCTCTTCCATCTCATCAATCTGGCGCGGGAACGCAAGACCAGCCTGCTTCTGACGGCGCGGCAAAGGCCAGAGCTTTGGGGCCTTGCGACTGCGGATCTCTTGTCGCGTCTGCGCCTGGCGCCGGCGGTCGAGCTTGGCACGCCGGATGATGCGCTTCTCAATGCCGGGCTCGTGAAACTCTTCTGCGACCGGCAGCTCATCGTCGACGCAGCCGTAGTCGATTATATTGCGCTCCATATCGATCGCTCGCTCGATATGGCCAGGCGCATTGTCGCTTTGCTCGATCGCGAAGCTCTGGTGCGCGGCCGCAAGGTCACGCGGGCCATGGCGCGCGAGCTCCTGCAAGGGCTCCGCGCCGATGCGGGTGAGGCAGAGGATGAGGCGTAGAACCGACATCCATGGGACAGACCCTTGTCCTCGCCTTGCTTGATCTTTGCTTGGCTTCTCGAAATCGGTTTCCGCCGTCGCGGCGGCTTTGCTCGCGCCGGGGATCAGACAGAAGGATCTGTTTTAGATCAAAACGTTCATATAACGTGCTGAACGGCAGGATGAGGGATTTGCCGTTTCGCCGCCTGAGGCTTCGCATGAAGGATTACATTCCCGAATTCAGCGAGATCCGCATGGTCCAGCGCGCGCCAGAGGGGCCATTGCCCTTCTCGGAGGCGGATCGCTTCTATATTTTTTCTTGCCTCGCCGATGTCGAAGCGAGCTTCGGCCTTTCCGGTTTTCCAGGTCTGGCGCCCGAAGCCATTGCTTCACGCGCCCTCATTCGGCAATTGATCGAATGGTGGCGGACCTTGGAACCTGCGACGGAAGCGCAGCGTGACGCCTATGGGCGTCTGCCGGGCGCGATCCGTCTCATCGACACAGTGTCGATCTGGGTCGAGGAGCAGACAGCAAGGCGCAAGGCCAAATCCTCCGACCGGTGAGCGGCGGTTTCAGTGATCATGGGCGCCTTCAAGCCATGGCACTCAAGATGCTTGTTCCTTCGGAAGCTCTGCACATGAAAGGCTGCCGATGAGCACATGGTCAGTTACCGCCGTCAGCCATCGTATGCTCGGGCCGATGATCCGGCTCGAATTCGCAGGTCAGCTCGGCTTTGATCTCACCGCGCAAGAGGCGGGCATATTGGCGCGTGCGCTTGCTGCCGTGCGCGAGGGCAAGAGTCCGGTCGATGAAGTCTATATGAGCCCGATCGCCAGCAATGGCGATTTTTCCGGCAAGGTCGGGCCGGATGGCATCAGCGTCGCTGCGGCGGACCCCATTGCGATCGGCTGGGACGAGGTCGGCAAAATGGCTGCTGCGCTGGCCGCGCTCGCCGGGAGCGCGGCACCAGATGCGGCCGCTGCGACATAGGGCAAGGCGGAAGTGCCGAGCCCAAACAAAGCAACAGTGCCGCTGAGCGAAACAACCTTGTTGCCCGCCCAGCAGCTTCTCCAGATCAAAATTTGGCCCTTGTCCGTACCGGCTGCAAGCCGCAGCCTATTTCGCGGCCGGCAATCTCGCCAGATAGTCGATAATTGTATCGACGTCCTGGGTGGCGACGGGCGCCTTATAGACCTTGATCATTTTGGCGACTTCAGCGGTCCATGCCGCTTTCGACAAAGCGGGCTGGTTGAGGACCATGCCGACCGAATGGCAGGCCAGGCAGTTGTTGTTGATTGCTTCCGATCCAGGGCCCGCCGGAAAGCTTCTGTTGCTGTCCGGCAGGTCGACGCTCACCGATTTTGGCGCAAAAGGCGTATCAGCCTGCGCGGGAATGGGCATGAAAGCGAGACCGAGAAGGGCCATAGCTGAGAGCGTGGTGCCATGCATGATATGGTGCTCCTCAGTCGGCGACGAGATCGACCGATTCGATGACGTTGCGCATGTATCCACCCGGATTCCAATTCGGCATATCGGGTTGCGCGATGCCATTCTCATTGGTGCAGCGGATCATCACGCTGTATTTGCCTGGGGCGGGCAAAGTGAAGCGTGCCTGCCATTGGCGGAAGCTGTATTTGCCCTCGTCCTTTCCGAGTTGCGCGTTCTGCCAGCTTTTTCCGCTGTCGGTCGAGATCTCTACCTTCTTGACACCGCAATCACCGCCGAAGGCGATGCCGCGGGCCAAGCTCGGTTTGCCTGCTGGCACGCGAGCGCCAGAGTGGAGGTTCGTAACAAAGGAGCGAGGAACCATGCGGTTGATCGGGATCATCGTCACGCCGGTCTCCCCAGGCTTCATATTGGCGTGCGGCGTGTCGGGAATGGTGTAGGCGGTCTTCATCCAAAAGTTCGTGTCAGGTTGGTCCAGCACCTCGATGTCGCTCAGCATTTTGATCCAATAGGTCGCATACCAGCCTGGCACTACGAGCCGCAAAGGAAAGCCATTCAGCAGCGGCATCTGTTCGCCATTCATCGCATAGGCGATCATCACCTCACCGTCGCGAGCGTGATCGATGTCCAGCGATTTCATGAAACGCGGGCCGTCCGCGACCGTGGGCTCGTCGAGGCCGGTGAACCGAACTTGGATGGCACCGGGCTTTATGCCGACCCGATCGAGCACATCCTTCAGACGGACGCCGCTCCAGAGCGCATTGCCCATAGCGCCGTTCCCCCATTCGCCGCCCGGCACACGCGGCTGAAAAAAGCCGCGTGAATTGCCGGAGCATTGATTGACCGCCGCGATTTCCGTGCGCTCAAACCCGTGGATGAGGTCTTTCAAAGACAGCGACAGCGTCTGATTGACATGGCCGCGTATGGTCAGCCGAAACGTGTCCACATTGACCGAAGTCGGAAATCCCGCCCAATGCCACCGGACAAAGAATTGATCGTTGGGCGTGAACACACCTTTGTCGAAAACGTCGAAGGGCGATTCCAGGAGCGGCGCGCGCGTGCGCTGCAAAATCATATTGCCTTTTTGCGGAAAGGCGGTCGTGAACGGTCGTGTGCCGGCTCCCCCGGGGAAAGCCAAGTTCATCACGTTCTCAGCCCAGCCAAGCTGAGCCCAGCTCGGCGCTGAAAGGAGAGCCAAGCCGCCGGTCCCGATCTTCCCGAATAAAGAGCGACGTGTCATCAACTGACGAGGCGAAGCTCCGCCCTCCATGTCTTTCTCCATTGCAACCTATGTTTTTCTTTTCGATAGGCGCTCGCGCCGGGCAGTCGATTTTTTAATCCTAGGTTCGCGCTTGTTTCGGGTAAAGAGCAGCGACCGCGATGAGAGAATGTCCTAGCCATGAGACTGCCGTGGCGAAATAAAATATCAAACATTCAAATTCGATGGTTCCGATTGAAATATCAGATCGGTACAGCATTTGCGGCGCATCGCAGAAGTGCTAACGGAATGATCCTTCTTTCTCTTCCAGGATCAATGCCGTGAAAGACATGATCGAACGGCTCGCCGAGCGCCGCGCCGAGGCCCATAGCGGCGGCGAACAAAAGATCGCCGCTCAGCGTGAAAACGGCAAGCTCACTGCCAGAGAGCGGATCGAGCTCATCCTCGATCCCGGCTCCTTCGAAGAATTCGACAGGTTCGTCACTCATCATCGCGATGATCTGGGCATGGAGGTGCAGCAGGTGCCGGGCGACGGCATCGTCACCGGCTGCGGCAGCGTGAACGGTCGCGCCGTCTTCGTCTATGCCAAGGACATCACGGTCTTTGGCGGATCTCTCTCGGCAGCTCATGCGCGGAAGATCGTGAGCCTGCAGGATATGGCGCTGCGCAATCGGGCGCCGCTGATCGGGCTCTTCGATTCCCTTGGCGTTTGCATTCAGGAAGGCGTCGCGGCGCTTGCCGGCTATGGCGAAATCTTTCAACGCTACGTGCTCGCCTCGGGCGTCATTCCGCAGGTCTCGGTCATCATGGGGCCTTGCATCGGTGGCGACGTCTTTGCGCCGGCGCTGAGCGATTTCATCTTCATGGTGCGGAATACGAGCTCACTCTTCGTCACCGGACCGGATGTGGTGAAGGCGGTGACGAATGAGAGTGTCAGCGCCGAGGAGTTGGGCGGCGCCTCGGTCCATACCGTCAAAAGTTCGGTCGCCGATGGCGCTTACGACAATGATGTCGAGGCGCTGCTGCAGATGCGGCGACTCCTTGATTTCCTGCCTTCGTCGAATGAAGACGAGCTACCCGAATGGCCGAGTTTCGACGATCCCGAGCGGGTCGAGATGTCGCTCGACAGTCTGGTGCCGAATGATCAAACGCGGCCCTATGACATCAAGGAGCTGATCTTCAAGATCGTCGATGAAGGTGATTTCTTCGAGATCCAGGAGGCTTATGCAAAGAACATCGTCACGGGCTTTGGCCGTATCGAAGGCCGCACCATTGGGCTCGTCGCCAATCAGCCTTTGGTGCTGGCGGGCGTGCTTGATTGTGATGCGGCGCGCAAGGCGGCGCGCTTTGTCCGCTTCTGCGATTGTTTCAACATTCCGATCGTCACCTTCGTCGATGTGCCGGGCTTTCTGCCGAGTGTGGCGCAGGAGCATGGCGGCCTCGTCAAGCATGGCGCAAAACTTCTTTTCGCCTATGCCGAGGCAAGTGTGCCGAAGATCACAATCGTCATCCGCAAGGCTTTTGGTGCCGCCTATGACATCATGGCCTCGAAACATTTGCGCGGCGATGTCAATTATGTCTGGCCCTCGGCGCAGATCGCATTGATGGGCGCGCAAGGCGCGGTCGAGATCATCTTTCGCGGCGATATGGACGATTCCGAGAAGGCCGCCCAGCGCGTAAGGGACTATGAGGCGCGCGTCCTCTCACCCTTCATTGCTGCCGAGCGCGGGTTGATCGACGACATCATCATGCCGCATGAAACGCGCCCGCGCATCGCCCGCGCGCTTGCGCTGCTGCGCCATAAGCATTCGGAAAATCCTTTCAAGAAGCACGACAATATTCCGCTGTGACTGCCTATTGAGGCATGACCGTTTTGGACATCATGCGCGTCGCCTAGGGCGGGATATTTCCTCATAAACGGAGTTCTCTTTCCCCGCCGGGATTGACGCCGCCCGATATGGTAATGTAATAACATAACGTACTAATATTGCGTATTTGGCGTGTTGCGTCTGAGGGGGCGAGATGCGGTTTCCGGTGGTGCGTGCGGTCGCGGGGCTAGGGCCGCTGCTTGCATTTTTCGTGATGGGCGCCCCGGCCTTCGGCCAGGAGCAGCTGCAGCAAGTCAATGTGACAGCGACACCGAATATCCCGCCGGTGCCGGCCTTCGTGCTTCAAACAGAGGCGCTCGATCAGGTGCGGCGCGATATTTACGCGCCGGTTGGTGCCAATAGCTATGAAATCGATCAGAAGGCGATCGACGTCATGCCGCAGGGGGCCAATACGTCGCTCGACAAGGTTCTGCTGCAGGCCCCCGGCGTTTCGCAGGATTCAGCGGCGAGCGGCGATCTCCATATTCGAAACGAACATGCCAATGTTCAGTATCGGATCGACGGAATCCTCTTGCCGGATGGCGTCTCTGGCTTCGGCCAGTTTATCGATCCGAGTTTCGTCGGCACGCTTGCGCTGCTCGATGGTGTTCTGCCGGCGCAATATGGGTTGCACACGGCCGCTTTGGTCGACATTCAGACCCGCAGTCCCACGCAGTCGGGCGGCAGCATCACCATGTATGGTGGCAGCCATGCGACATTGATGCCGAGCATGGAATATGGCGGCATCATCGGTCAGACACAATATTTCTTCAGCGGCCGTCTTCTCTCGAACAATGTGGGAATCGAAAACCCGACATCGAACTATGACGCGATCCACGATCAGACGCGGCAGGGACAATTCTTCGGCTATATTTCGACCCTGCTGCAAAATGATGTGCGGTTGAGTTTCATCACCGGCACCTCGATCCAAAGTTTCCAAATCCCCAATTCGCCGAACCAGCCGCCGCAATTCACCGCCTTCGGCGTCAGTAATTTTAATTCTCGCTCATCAATGAAAACCAGGTCGAGCGCAGTTTCTACAATGTGGTGGCGCTGCAGAAATCCTATGGTGCGCTCGATACGCAACTCTCATTCTACTCTCGCTATTCGTGGCTGCATTTCATTCCCGACCCGATCGGCGATCTTGTCTTTAACGGCGTCGCCTCGGATGTAAGTCGCGAAAGCCTCCTCAATGGCGTGCAATTCGATGGCGCCTATCATCTTGGGCCGCATACGCTGCGCTTTGGCGTCAACGTCAGCGCCGAAAAGACGACGGCGATCAATAATGATGTGGTGGAGCCACTTGATGCGATGGGCAATCCGATCGATGCACCTTTCACCATCCCGAGTTCAAGCAGTGAGCTTGGCTGGCTCGGCTCCGTCTATGCGCAGGACGAGTGGAAGATCAACAATCAATGGACGGTGAATGCTGGATTGCGCTTCGATCAAATGGCGGAATACGTCACGGCCAATCAGGTCAGCCCACGCCTCGCGGTGATTTATAAGCCATTCGAAAGCACGACCTTTCATGCCGGATATGCGCGCAATTTCACGCCGCCGGAGCAGGCGCTGGCCGCGCCCACCAATGTCGCAGCCTATAACAATACGACGGCGGCGGCCGAAGTCACCCAGAACTCTCCTGTCCAGCCGGAGCGCTCGAACGTCTTTGACGCCGGCGTGACGCAAAAGCTCAATCCCAATCTCGAGGCCGGAGTCGATGCCTATTACAAAAGGGCGCAAAATCTCCTCGACGACGGGCAATTCGGCCAGGCACTGGTTCTCACCGCATTCAACTATGCCGACGCCTATAATACGGGCGTCGAGTTCAAGACAAAATACACTTACGAAAATCTCACCGCCTATGCGAATTTTGCCTGGGGGCGGCAACGCGCGACAGAAGTGTCATCCAATCAATATTTGTTCGGTGCGGCCGAGATAGCTTATATTTCAAACAACTACATTTATACGGACCATGATCAGACGCTCACCGGCTCGGGCGGCGTGTCTTACTTGTGGCAGGGCACGCGGTTCAGCGCGGATCTGATTTATGGCAGCGGCTTGCGCAACGGCTTTGCCAATACCGGGACGGTCGCGCCCTATGCGCAGGTCAATCTCGGCCTGACCCATGAATTCGCCATGCCGAAAGATTCCGGCTTGGGACCGATGGTTTTGCGCTTCGATGTCGTCAACCTACTCGACAATGTCTATATGATCCGCGATGGGACGGGCATCGGCGTCTTCGCGCCGCAATATGGTCCGCGGCGCGGCTTTTTCGGCGGGATCACGCAGAAGTTCTGAAAGCGTCGAATTCCGCGAGCCGGCGGCGCTGCCGCGCCTTGGACCTATGGACGCGGCGTCGCGGCTTGCGTAGAAACGGTTTCGACCCCGGATCGCAGCCGCCAATGTTCAAAAAGATCCTCATCGCCAATCGCGGCGAAATCGCCTGCCGCATCATCAAGACGGCGCATCGGATGGGCATTGCCTGCGTCGCCGCCTATTCGGAGGCGGACAGAGATGCGCCTTTCGTCGGCATGGCGGATGAGGCGATCTGCATCGGCCCGGCGCCCGCGGCCGAGTTCTACCTTGCGATCGATAAGATCGTCACGGCCTGCCGGACGACGGGCGCGGAAGCCGTGCATCCGGGCTATGGCTTTTTCTCCGAGCGCCCGGCCTTTGCCGACGCTCTTCAAGAGGCCGGAGTGAGTTTCATCGGCCCCAACCGGCGCGCTCTCGCGATGATGGGCGACAAGATCGCCGCGAAACAATTGGCGCACGCCGCCGGCGTTGCGACCCTGCCTGGCTTTCTCGATGCGATCGCGGATGCCGCACAGGCTGTCGCCATCGCCGAAGAGATCGGCTATCCAGTGATGCTCAAAGCTACGGCTGGCGGCGGCGGCAAGGGCATGCGCATCGCCTATGATGCGCGCGACATCGAGACCGGCTTTGCACGGGCGCAATCGGAAGCCGCCTCTGCCTTTGGCGATGACCGTATCTTCATCGAGAAATTCATCGAACATCCGCGCCATATCGAGATCCAGATCCTCGCCGACAGATTCGGCAATATCATTCATCTCGGCGAACGCGAATGTTCGATCCAGCGCCGGCATCAGAAAATGGTGGAGGAGGCGCCATCGCCTCTGGTCGATGAAGAGCTGCGCTCACGAATGGGCGAAGCGGCGATCGCCCTCGCCAAAGCGGTCGATTATGATTTTGCCGGCACGGTCGAGTTCATCGTCGAGCCCACAGGCGGCGGCTTCTATTTCCTCGAGATGAACACAAGGCTGCAGGTCGAGCATCCGGTGACTGAACTCGTCACCGGCATCGATCTCGTCGAGGAGATGATCAAGATTGCCGCCGGCGAGAGGCTCGCGCTCACGCAGGTCGATGTGCATCTCAAAGGCTGGGCGATCGAAAGCCGCATCTGTGCAGAGGACCCGAGCCGCGATTTCCTGCCTTCGACGGGACGGCTCGTCACCTTCCGGCCGCCGGCAGAGGGCCATCACGATGGCGTCACCTTGCGGCATGACACGGGCGTCGTCGAAGGCAGCGAGATCTCGATCCATTATGATCCGATGATCGGCAAGCTCATCACCCATGCCGGCGATCGTGCCGGCGCGATTGCGGCGCAGGCCGATGCGCTCGATCAATTCGTGATCGAAGGCATCAGCCACAATATTCCATTCCTTGCCGCGCTGATGCAGAATCAACGTTTTAAAAGCGGCGCGCTTTCGACCGATTTCATTGCGCTGGAATATCCCCAGGGCTTTGCGCCGCGCCTGCCAGAAGGCGACGAGCTTGATCGCCTCGCTGCAGTCGCGGCGTCGATCGACCATGTGATGAAGGCACGGCAAAGGTTGATTTCGGGACAGATGGCGCGCCTGCGTCCCGTCGTCTTGTCTCCGGAGCGCAGCGTGACGTTGGGGCAAACCCGAATCGATGTCGTCATTGACGAAGGCGATGATGGGCTTCTCGTCCGCATGGCTGCGAGCGGCCAAGCCTATCTCTGCCAATCGGATTGGGGCGCCGGCATGAGAGTCTGGGCCGGCACAATCGATCAAGAGCCGACCTATGTGCAGGTCCGGCCGCGTCTCAATTCTTTCGTTTTGCATTGGCGCGGGATCGTCGTCGAGGCCTGCGTCTATAGCCGGCGCGCGGCCGAGCTTGCCGCGCTAATGCGAGAGACAAAGGCGGTGGATCTCACCAAAACTTTGCGCTGCCCCATGCCGGGATTGGTCAAGGCAATTCTCGTGAAGCCGGGGCAGGCGGTGAAGCAAGGCGACACACTCTGCATCATCGAGGCGATGAAAATGGAGATGATGTTGCGCGCCGAGCGCGATGCGGTGGTGAGGGAGATCCATGTCGGAGAAGGTGCTTCGCTTGGTGTCGACGCCGTGATCATGGAGTTTATGTGAGGAACACGCGTGCGCACCCTTCAGCCGATCGAACTCGGCCAAGCCAGAGTTCGCCATTTTAGGATGCGCAAGTCGGCAACAGCCGACTTGCGCATGGGTGAAGAAAAGCCGGACCTGAAATAGGCGGCACGCTCGACGCGGCACGCTCACATAAACGCGCCTCGATCACTTTCCGTTGCTCTTGCGTTTGAAGGAACCGGATTTGCCGCCCTTCTTTTCGACGAGCGCGATGGCCTCGATGCGCATTCCGCGATCCACCGCCTTCAGCATGTCGTAGATCGTCAGAGCGGCGACAGCGACCGCCGTCAAAGCCTCCATTTCGACACCCGTCTGGCCCGTCACTTTGGCGCCGGCCAAGATTCTTATGCCGGGCAGGGCTGGATCGGCTTCGAGATCGACGCTGATCTTGGTGAGCGCCAGCGGATGGCAGAGCGGAATGAGATCGGCCGTCTTCTTCGCCGCCAGAATGCCGGCAATGCGCGCCGCAGCGAAGACATCGCCTTTCTTGGCATTGCCGGAAAGCGCGAGATCGAGCGTCTCCTTGGCCATCACGATACAGCCTTCCGCCACCGCCGAACGTTCGGTGACAGCCTTCTCAGAGACATCGACCATCGTGGCGGTGCCGGCGGCGGAGAGATGCGAGAGTTTTGGCATGGGTCTGGGCTGCTTGGTAAACCCTCTCCCATTGGGAGAGGGTGCCGTCCATAGGGCGCGCTTTGCGCGCCCGTCGCTTCATTATACGCCGCGCGCATAGCGCAGGGCTATGGGCGGCGGGTGAGGGGTTACGATGTTGCAAGTCGGGAGGGATTGTAACCCCTCATCCGGTCGGCTCCGCCGACCACCTTCTCCCACAGGGAGAAGGTTGCGCTCCGCACAGCACAAGCCATCACCCATGCGCCTTGCCGGCCGTGCATTGGCTCGCCGTTTCGCCAAACAAAAGCTGTTGCGTCGCCGCCGTCACATCCTTGCAGCGCATCAGGCTTTCGCCGACGAGAAAGGTCGAGATGCCGGCGCGGCACAGCCGCAGGCAATCCTCATGACGCGCGATCCCGCTCTCGCCGACAATGATTTTGTCGCGCGGAATTTTTTCCGCCAGCCGTTCCGAGGTTTCGAGCTTGGTTTCGAATGTATGGAGGTCGCGGTTGTTGATGCCGATGAGGCGCGGTTCGAGCTCCAGCGCGCGCGCGAGCTCCTTTTCGTCATGCACTTCGACGAGCACGTCGAGGGCGAGGTCATGCGCGGTCTTGTTGAGTGCCTTGGCCTCGGCATCGCCGACGCAGGCCATGATGATCAAAATGCAATCGGCGCCATAGGCCCGCGCCTCGAAGACCTGATAGGGATCGAAGAGGAAATCCTTGCGCAGCGCCGGCAGATGCGTCGCGCGCCGCGCCGCTTCGAGATCATCGAGCTTGCCTTCGAAGGAGGGCGCATCGGTGAGGACGGAAAGGCAAGTGGCGCCGCCTTGCTCATAGGCGCGGGCCAGCGCCGGCGGATCGAAATCGGCGCGGATCTGTCCCTTCGACGGCGAGGCCTTCTTGATCTCGGCGATGAGGGCGAGCCGGCCGGAGGCAAGGCATTTCTCGATCGCACGCAGAAAACCGCGCGGTGGATCACGATCATGCGCCCGGCGCTCGAGAGTTTGGAGCGGCATGCGCAATTTGGCTTCGGCGATCTCCTTGCGCTTATAGGCTTCGATCTTCTTGAGAATATCGGCCATCGCTCCCCCTCAGATCACGATGACTTTGGATTAGACCAATCCAAAGTCATAGACGTGATCGATTTCGTAAGTTCAGAGCGAGATATGCAGATAAGTCTACGCAATCTGCGTCAACTTGATTGCGCCGGAAAACCGGTTCCCACTTTTCCTCATCCCGCTCTGGGATCATGCTTCAGCTTGGCTCGGCAGCGGCATTCGAGATTTTGACGAGCTTGGCGAGCACCGCCGCAGCACGGCCTTCATCGAGGGCCGCCGCGGCAAGCTTGGCGCCTTCGCCTAGATTAGCGGCTTTTTCGGCCACGACCAGAGCCGCTGCGGCATTGAAGACGGCGATGTCGCGATAAGGGTTTTTGACGCCTCTGAGGACCGCGGTGAGGGCTGCGGCATTCTGCGCGGCATCGCCGCCTTTGAGATCGGCGAGTGTGGCGCGGGGCAGGCCCACGTCTTCCGGTGTGATTTCGAAGGAGCGGATCACGTCATTTTCGAGCGCGGTCACGAAGCTCGGCCCGGTGACGGTGATTTCGTCGAGCCCGTCGGCGCCATGCACCAGCCAAACCCGCTCCGCGCCGAGATTGCGCAGCACTTCGGCCAAAGGCAGGAGCCAAGCGCGCGAAAAGACGCCGACGAGCTGCCGCTTGACGCCGGCGGGATTGGCCAAAGGCCCGAGCAGATTGAACAGAGTACGGGTGCCGAGCTCGCTGCGGACGGGCGCGATATGGCGCATCGCGGCATGATGCGTCGGCGCCGCCATGAAGCAGAGGCCGGCCTCTTTGAGACAGGCGGCGGCCGCTTCCGGCGTAAGGTCGAGTTTTACGCCGAGCGCCGCCAGAACGTCGCTGGAGCCGGATTTGGAAGAGGCGGCGCGATTACCATGTTTGGCGACCGGCACGCCGCAGGCAGCAACGATCAGCGCCGCCAAGGTCGAGACATTATAGGTGCCATGCCCGTCGCCGCCCGTGCCGACAATGTCGATCGCATTGGGCGGTGCTGCGACCCGCAGCATTTTCGCCCGCATGGCGGTGACGGCGCCGGTGATCTCATCGATGGTTTCGCCGCGCAGTCTCAAGCCGACAAGAAAGCCGCCCATTTGCGCAGCCGTGACCTCGCCAGAAAGCAAGGCCTCGAAAGCGGCCTCGGCCTCGGCCCGGCTGAGGCTCTCGCCGGCAGCGATTTTGGCGATCAGGGGTTTGAAGGCGTCCATAAGTCTTTCTACGCGACGTTTCCGCGGAGACGGTCTTTTATTTTACCGGCCGCGTTTCGTCTTGTTCCATTCCGCCGCAAGATCGAGAAAATTCGAAAGGATCCGATGGCCGTGCTCGGAGGCGATGCTTTCAGGATGGAACTGCACCCCATGGGTCGGGCGATCCTTATGCGACAGCGCCATGATGAGCCCATCCGCCTCGGCGGTGATTTCGAGATCTTCGGGGAGGCCCTCGCGCTTGACGACCAACGAATGATAGCGCGTGGCGCGGAACGGCCCGTTGATCCCGCGAAAGATTTTTTCGCTCTTGTGGCTGATCTCGGAGATTTTGCCATGGACGGGCAGAGGCGCGCGGATCACTTCGCCGCCAAAACTCTCGCCCAAAGCCTGATGGCCGAGGCAGACGCCGAACAGCGGGATATTTTCGCTGGCAGTGCGGATGAGATCGAGGCAGATGCCGGCTTCATGCGGCGTGCAGGGGCCGGGCGAGAGCACGATCGCATCGGGCGAAGCCTCAATGACCTCCGCGACGCTCACCTTGTCATTCCGATGCACTGTGACCTCGGCGCCGAGCGTGCCGAGATAATGCACCAGATTGAAGGTGAAGCTGTCGTAATTGTCGATCAGGGTGACGGTCGGCATGGGGGTGATCCTCTGCCGGCGTTTTGGGCCGCGCGGAACGCGAGGTCAAGGAAATCTCACTGCCCCCGCTTCACCCGCGTCGCAAATTTCACCGCCTCTTCGGCCGCGCGAAAGAGCGCCTGCGCCTTGTTGATCGTTTCGCGCTGCTCATAGGCCGGGTCTGAATCATAGACGATTCCTGCGCCGGCCTGGACGTGCATAAAACCGTCCTTCACCACCGAAGTGCGCAGGATGATGCATGTGTCCATATCGCCATTGGCGCCGAAATAGCCGATGCAGCCGGCGTAGATCCCGCGCTTGTCCGTCTCCAATTCATCGATGATCTGCATCGCCCGCACCTTTGGCGCGCCCGAAACTGTGCCGGCCGGAAAGCCGGCGCAAAGCGCATCGATCGCATCCTTGTCTTGCGCGAGGCGTCCGTCGACATTGGAGACGATATGCATCACATGGCTGTAGCGCTCGATCACGAATTTTTCCGTCACCTCGACCGTTCCGATCTCAGCCACCCGGCCGACATCATTGCGGCCGAGATCGAGCAGCATCAGATGTTCGGCGCATTCCTTCTCATCCGCCAGGAGATCGGCGGCGAGCGCTTCATCTTCGGCTGCCGTCTTGCCGCGCCAGCGGGTGCCGGCGATCGGCCTGATCGTGACCTTGCCGTCCCGCGCCCGCACCAATATTTCGGGGCTCGAACAGACGATCTGAAACGTGCCGAAATCGAGATAGCAGAGAAACGGCGCCGGATTGACGCGGCGCAGCGCCCGATAGAGCGAAAAGGCCGGCAGAGCGAAAGGCGCGGTGAAGCGCTGCGACAGCACGACCTGAAAGATGTCGCCGGCGCTTATATAATCCTTGGCGCGCTCGACCATCTCCAAGAAACGCGCTTCGGATGTGTTGGATTTCGGCGGCGTGGCGAGGAGATGCGGATCGGTGCTCGCCGGCGCATGCGCTAGTGGCCCTTCGAGAATGGCGACCACGGCTTCGATCCGCTCGCAGCCGCGCTCATAGGCCGCCTGCGCCGCCACTCCCGGCAGCGGGCGGACGGGCGTGACGACGGAAATCTCGTCCTTCACGGTGTCGAAGACGACCATGATGGTCGGGCGGATCATGATCGCATCGGGCACGCCGATCGGATCGGGCTTGGCTGGCGCCAGGTGCTCCATCTGCCGCACCATGTCATAGCCGAGATAGCCGAAGACGCCGGCCGCCATGGGCGGCAGATCCTCTCCCGCCGCGATGCGGGATTGGGCGATCAGTGCGCGGAGCGCTTCGAGCGGCGGCTCGGGGCAGGGCGAAAAATTCTCCGGCGCCGCCTGCGCGTCGCGGTTGATCTCGGCCCGATCGCCGAAACAGCGCCAGACGATATCGGGATCGAGCCCGATCATCGAATAGCGCCCGCGCGCGGCACCCCCCTCGACCGATTCGAGCAGAAAGATGCCGCCGCTTCGGTCGGCCGATAATTTCAGAAAGGCCGAGACCGGCGTTTCGAGATCGGCGACGAGCCGCGTCGACAAGAGCATGCCGGCGCCGGCCTCATAGCGGTCTTTGAAAGCGGCGAAGGAAGGTTCGATCATCAGGGTCCGTCACTCGCTCCCGATCGCGGTGCGCAGCGCCTGCTGATTGAGGCTGATCCCGAGCTCATGTTCCAATTGGGCGAGATATTGGCCGAGGATGTCTTCGCCAAGCCCCGTCTTCACGTCCGCGAGAGTTTTTACGAAATCCGTCGCTTTGGCATCGATCGGCGGCACTTTGGCATCGAGCACTTTGAAGATGATCCGGTTGCCCGTTGCATCGCTCGCCGATCCGACACCGCCGACCTTTTGAACGAAGATCTGCGCCACCGCGCCGGCGGAGAGTCCCGCGCCGCCGGAGCGCTTCACCCCATCCTTATGCTGCACGCTGAGATGGGTTTCGGCGGCGAGCGCGGCGAGCGTTTCGCCGCCGGCGAGCTTATTGACGAGTTCATTGGCCTTGGCGGCAAGCCTTTTGGCCCGCTCGTCCTCGATCCAACCGGCGGTGACCTGTGCCTTCACCTCGTCGAATGTCTGCTGATGCGCAGGCTCGATGCCCGCCACCTCGAACCAGATCGTGCCGCCGTCGCTTGTGGAGATCGGTTCATTGTCGACACCTACATCGGAGGCGAAAACTGCTTTGATCAGGGCCTGGGCGTCGGGCAGATCTGGAACGGGTTTACCAGATTTATCATAGCCTTGTGCATCGACGGCATCGACGGTGCGCGCGCTGAGACCGGCGCTTTTCGCCGCCTCGGCGAGCGACTTGCCAGCGTCGCGCTGATTTTCGACCAGATCATGGATCTTGCGGATCTCGCGATGCGCGCGCACCAGCGCCATCTCCTGGCGCAGCGCCAGCTCGACCTTCTCGAAGGGGATAACCTGGCTTGGAATGATCTTGTCGACGCGCAGCAGCGCCCAGACGAATTTGCCTTTCACCAGCTTCGAGACCTGGCCCTCAGGGAGCGAAAATGCCGCCGCGGCGACCACCTTGTCGATCATGGCGTCCTTTGTGACCGTGCCGAGATCGACATCCTTCGGCGTCAATTTCCTCTCGACGATGAGAGCGTCGAAGCTTTCGCCGCCGGCGAGCTTCTTTGCCGCCGCCTCGGCTGAAGCCTGGTCGGGAAAGACGATCTGCTCGATATGCCGTTTTTCCGGTTCGGTGAAGCGCTCCGCTTTCACCTCCTCATAGTGCTTTTTGACATCCGCCGCGCTGATCGGCGCGTTTTTGGCGAGCGCTTCGGCGAGGCTTTTGAGGGTCACGGCCAGAACCACGATCTTGCGATATTCGCGCGTGCGATAGCTCGGTTGGCGCGCATCATAATAAGCCTTGAGTATTGCTTCGCTCGGCGGCTTGATCTCGCCAATGCTGCTTGTGGGAAGCACCAGATAGTCAATGCTGCGCGTCTCGCTGTAATAGCGTTGGATGGCATCGACCATTGTTTTAGGCACGGCGAGCCCATCGGTCAGCGCGGCGATGATCTGCCGGCGCAGATAGGCGCGGCGCTGCTCGGCGACGAAGCGCTGCTCGGTGAAACCCAACTCCTGCAGCCGGCTTTCGAAGAGCAACCGGTCGAATTTCCCGTCAGGACCCTTGAACGCGTCATCCTGCATGATCTCTTCGGCGAGATCGTGATCGGAGAGCGCAAGGCCGAGGCGATGGGCCGCCTGATCGAGAACGGATTCGCTGATGAGCCGGGCGAGAACCTCGCGATCGATCCCCAATTGCCGGGCCTCATCATTGGTAATGGCACGGCGCGCCCTTTGTTGCAGGCGCTGCAATTCGGTCTGATAGGCATTGCGATAGGCCTGGACGGTGATGGTGTCGGAACCGACGCGGGCGAGCTCATCGGCGCCGAAACCGCGAAATATGTCGGCGATCCCCCAAAATCCGAAGGCGAGGATGAGCAGGCCCATCACTATGCCCATAATGATGCGGCCGAACCAACTCTGTGAAGCGGCGCGCAAGGCGTCGAGCATATCAACCTGTCTCCAAAGGCGGGACCCGTGCCAAATCCGGGTTGCGCGCGCGGACTATAGGGAGGGGCATCCGGCCATGCAACGGCGGCTCTTCCGATACGCCTCTCCGAGCTTTTGAGCCCATAAGCTTTTGAGCCCGTGCCGAGGCTTTGCGGCCGCACGCCCCTTTGCGGATGCGTTGGGCGATGTTAACGGAAGCGGCATGCTGGAACCGGGATGTCGAGAATGCCGGAGCAACGCAGGCCGCTCGCGGCCGGCAATTGGAAGATGAACGGGCTCGCCGGCAATCTCGGCGAGATTGCGGCGATTCGCGATTCGGTTGCCGCTGGCGCCGCCGGCGCCGCGGAGATCGTCCTGTGTCCGCCTGCGACTCTGCTCATGGCGGCAGCCAAGCTCTGCGAAGGATCGCGCCTGGCGCTCGGCGGCCAGGATTGCCATGCGGAGCCGAGCGGCGCACATACCGGCGACATTGCGGCCGAGATGCTGAAGGACGCGGGCGCCTCTTATGTGATCGTTGGGCATTCCGAACGGCGTGCCGACCATAGCGAAACGGACGCGATCGTGCGCGCCAAGGCGGCAGCCGGCTTGCGCGCCGGGCTTTCGGTCATTCTCTGTGTCGGCGAGACGCGCGACGAACGTGAGACCGGCGAGGCTTTGGCCAAGGTTGGCGCGCAACTCGCTCAGTCTTTGCCGGAAACGCTGCCGGCAGCGCGGCTGGTGATCGCCTATGAACCGATCTGGGCGATCGGAACGGGGCTTACACCGACACAAGCAGATGTCGCCGCCATGCATGGCTTTTTGCGGAGCGAATTGGCGCGCTATCTTCCCGGCGCAGCCAGGGAGGTCCGCATCCTTTATGGCGGTTCGGTCAAGCCCACCAATGCGGCCGAGCTTTTGCGCGTAGCGGATGTCGATGGCGTTCTCGTCGGCGGCGCCAGCCTCAAGGCGGCGGAGTTTTTGTCGATCGCCCAGATCTATAGGCCGATCAGCGCCGGACAGTAGCTTGGGTTTTACATTAAGAAAATAAGCAAATTAATTGATTGAATTTAGTTAATCTCCCTCTCAATATGCCTGAGCACCACGCCTCTCGCGGCGCTCTATTCCGCCATGGTTTCATTTTTTTCGAGAAGCCCGGTCGGAAAGCCGTCGATGCTGGTGAGATTATGGGCGCGGCGATAAGCTTCTAAGCCTTTCTCGCCCTTGGCTTCAGCCCAGCGCGTCAATCCGGCTCGATCGCCAGCAAAGGTGAACGAGGGCACCGCATAGCCGCAGGAGGTCTGCACGCGCTCGACGTCGAGCAGGATCATCTGCCTGGCTCCCAAGGGCTCGGTGCCGCCGAATTCCGCGGCCAGGATCGCACCATATTTGGCACTGCTGCGCGGCAGACTGCGTCCGCGTCCATAGAGCCGCAAGATCAGCGGCGTTCCCTCGAAGGCGCAGAACATCAAAGTGAGCCGCCCGTCGGCGAGCAGATGCGCGGCGGTTTCATTGCCGCTGCCTGTCAGATCGAGATAGGCTATTTCGTTGTTCCCGAGGATGCGAAGGCTGTCGAGGCCCTTCGGTGAAAGATTGATATGGCCCGTAGCTGCGGCAGAGGCAACGAAGAACATGTGCTGACGCAGGATGAATTCGCGATGGGCGGGTTCAATGCTGGGAAAATCTTTGGCCAAGCTTTGTCCTCCTCACGCCGAGGGCGCGAAATCCGTGCTGCCGCGGAGGCGGTTGATCATGCAAGATCGCTTGCGGGAAAGCAATTTCATGGCCTTGCCGGCGCCAGCCCTTGGCAATGCACAATAATTGACGCCGTTGGCTAGTCAGGCGGCGCCCCGCAGTATAAGAGCGGGGCGTCGAGCGGGGCAGGGACGGGGCGGAGTGTCAGGGAAGGCAAATAGCACATCATGCAGACCGTTCTGATCGTCATTCATCTCATGGTCGTCATCGCTCTCGTCGGCGTCGTCTTATTGCAGCGTTCCGAGGGCGGCGCGCTGGGGATCGGCGGCGGCGGCTTCATGACCGGCCGTGGCCAGGCCAATGTGTTGACCCGGGCCACCGCTATTCTGGCGGCGCTGTTTTTCGCCACCAGCCTTTCCCTGACCATTCTGGCCAATTGGACGCGGGCGCCGAAATCCATTCTGCAAGGGGCGACACCGCCGGCGAGTACCAGCGCGCCCGCGAAGCCCGCCGCCGGCAATAGCAATTTGCTGGAACAGCTGAAGAAATTGGAACAGCAACGCCAGGGATCCCAAGGCGCGGCACCGAAAGTGCCGAGCCAGGCACCGGCGGTGCCGGAAGCACCCCGTTCGCAGTGATCTCGGCTAGCTCGACGGCTATTACAAGGATAAGAACGATCCCGCCGTCATCGACTTCGTCAAGCGGAAGGAAAATGCCGGCAGGCTTGCCGAATATTGCAGCAAGCATCTGGACGTCGGGGTCGGAACCGCCGCCGAGGAATTGTTCGGCAAATAGGAAATGTCCGGTAGATGAAGAAGAGGGCTACCGCCGCTGTGCCATCTGTGCGATGCACTGGGCGATCGAATTAGGCGATCCCATTAGACGATCCCATTAGACGATCCATGTGGATGAGTGGCGACGGCCGATAAAAACTCTCCCCATGGAGAGCGAAAAAGGATAAATCCCGAGGCCCATGGCGCGGTATATTTTCATCACCGGCGGTGTGGTCTCGTCGCTTGGAAAGGGGCTTGCTTCGGCAGCCCTCGGCGCTCTCCTTCAGGCCCGCGGCTACACCGTCCGCCTGCGCAAGCTCGATCCCTATCTCAACATCGATCCGGGGACGATGTCCCCCTATCAGCATGGCGAGGTCTTCGTTACCGACGACGGGGCAGAGACCGATCTCGATCTCGGCCATTACGAGCGCTTCACCGGGCGCCCGGCCGTGCGCGACGACAATATCACCACCGGCCGGATTTATCAGGAGATCATCGCCAAGGAACGCCGCGGCGACTATCTCGGCGCGACCGTCCAGGTCATTCCGCATGTGACGAATGAGATCAAGGATTTCGTCCTGCGCGGCAATGACGGCTTTGATTTCGTCCTGGTCGAGATCGGCGGCACGGTCGGCGACATCGAGGGTCTGCCCTTCTTCGAGGCGATCCGTCAGCTCGGCAATGAGCTGCCGCGCGGCCATGCGATCTATATTCACCTCACGCTCTTGCCCTATATTTCGAGCGCCGGCGAACTGAAGACCAAGCCGACGCAGCATTCGGTGAAGGAGCTCAGATCGATCGGCATCCAGCCGCATATTCTTCTCTGCCGGACCGATCGCGAGATCAGCCGCGACGAACGCCGCAAGATCGGGCTTTTCTGCAATGTGCGCGAAAGCGCCGTGATCGAGGCGCGCGACATCGAGTTCGATCTATGATGTGCCGCGCGCCTATCATACCGCCGGCCTCGATCAGGAAGTGCTCGCCGCCTTCGGGATCGAGCCGGCGCCGAAGCCCGATATGAGCCGCTGGAACGCGGTGACCGAGCGGGTCCATAATCCGGAAGGCGAGGTGACCATCGCCATCGTCGGCAAATATACGGGGCTAAAGGACGCCTATAAGTCGCTCATCGAGGCCTTGGCACATGGCGGCATGGCCAATCGCGTCAAAGTCAATCTCGATTGGATCGAATCGGAAGTTTTTGAAGGCCATGATCCGGCACAGCACCTCGAACATGTCGACGGCATTCTGGTGCCGGGCGGCTTCGGCCAGCGTGGCGCCGAGGGCAAGATTCTTGCGGCCCGCTTCGCGCGCGAGCGAAAGGTGCCTTATTTCGGCATTTGTTTCGGCATGCAAATGGCAGTGATAGAGGCGGCGCGGGCGCTTGCCGGAATCAAGGCCGCGAATTCCACCGAATTCGGGCCGACGGACGAGCCGGTGATCGGCCTCATGACGGAATGGATGCGCGACAATGAATTGCTGATCCGCGCCGAGGAAGGCGATCTCGGCGGCACCATGCGGCTCGGCGCCTATCCGGCGCATTTGCGGCCGGGCTCGAAGATCGCGGCCATCTATGGCGTGACCGAGATTTCAGAGCGGCACCGGCATCGCTATGAAGTCAATATGAGCTATCGCGAAAGGCTCGAGGAGAAGGGGATGGTCTTCGCCGGCCTCTCGCCCGACGGGCTTTTGCCGGAGACGGTCGAATTGGCCGACCATCCCTGGTTCATCGGCGTGCAATATCATCCGGAGCTGAAATCGCGGCCTTTCGAGCCGCATCCGCTCTTTGCGAGCTTCATCGCCGCCGCGATCGAGCAGAGCCGGCTGGTGTAGGCGCCGGCCGCTTGCAGTGCCATGCTCGTTTTCGAGCCGACAAAGGACAAAGCGTCGTGAGCGGGACAAGGGAGATCGAAGGCGCCGTCACCGTGGGCCAGGGCCAGGCAGCGGTGACTTTCGCCGCACCCCTGCCTTTCGTGCTCATCGCCGGCCCTTGCGCGATGGAGAGCCGCGCCCATGCGCTCGAAATGGCAAGCGCGCTCAAGGAGATCGCCGGCGCGTTAAACCTCGGGCTCGTCTTCAAGACCTCCTTCGACAAGGCGAACCGCACGTCCGCTTCGAGCGGCCGCGGGCTCGGGCTCACGGAAGCCTTGCCGGTCTTCGCCGAGATCCGCGCGACTCTGGGTCTCGCCGTCACCACGGATGTCCATGAGACCAATCAATGCGCGCCTGTGGCCGAAGTCGTCGATCTCCTCCAGATCCCCGCCTTTTTATGCCGGCAGACCGATCTTCTCCTGGCCGCGGCGGCGACGGGGCGGCCGGTCAATATTAAAAAGGGCCAGTTTCTGGCGCCGTGGGACATGCAGCATGCGGTCGAAAAAATCCGCGGCGCCGGCAATCCGTCGGTGCTCGTGACCGAAAGAGGCACGAGCTTCGGCTATAATTCCCTGGTGAGCGACATGCGGGCGCTGCCGATCCTCGCCGAGACCACCGGCGCGCCAGTCGTCTTCGACGCGACCCATTCTGTCCAAGAACCGGGCGGCCAGGGGGCGGCCTCAGCCGGCGAGCGCCGTTTCGTGCCGGTACTGGCCCGTGCCGCGGTCGCAGTCGGGATCGCCGGCCTCTTCATCGAGACGCATCAAGATCCCGACCGGGCGATCTCAGACGGCCCGAATATGATCGTGCTGAAAGAGCTTCCGGCTCTGCTCGAAGAGCTGCAGGCGTTCGACCGGCTCGTCAAGGCGTGGATCAGCGGCGATCGAAGAACAGAAGCAGCGGGATCGGCATGACATCGGGGACCGATGCGGCGCGGGAATCCTGCGAGATCTGATCCTTGCGCTTGCGGCAGAGCGCATAAAGCCGCGTTCCCGGCGCATAGCCATAGGATTGGCAGAGCGCATCATTTTGCGCCTCGATGCCGGGAAACTCCTGCATAGGCGGAAATTCGCCGAAGCCCGCAAGCCCGACAAAACAGCCGAGGGCGATGGAGGAGGTCGCAATGCGTGTGAATATGGGGCGCTTCAGCATGGACGGAGATTAGCGGGCTTTTGCCGCCGCCGAAAGTCAAGCGCGCGTGAGGCTTGGCCCTCATTAGCGGCCGCGATAGGGCGCTACCCCCTGGTCTGGCACCCAAACGCCCTCCGGTAGCGTGCCGACCTGCCAGAAGACGTCGATCGGCATGCCGCCGCGCGGAAAAAAATAGGCGCCGATCCGGAACCAGCGCGGCGCCAGCAGGGCGACGAGGTCCTTGCCGATCCGCAGCGTGCAATCCTCATGGAAGGCGCCATGATTGCGGAAAGAGGCGAGATAAAGTTTTAGGGACTTCGATTCGACGAGCCAGGCATCGGGCAGATAGTCGATGACGATATGGGCGAAATCCGGCTGGCCCGTGACCGGGCAGAGGCTGGTGAATTCCGGCGCCGTGAAACGAGCGATATAATTTACATCTTGATGCGGATTGGCGACCCGGTCGAGCTGGGCCTCGTCGGGCGAGGCGGGAAGCGCGGCGGTCCGGCCGAGGAGAGGCGGATCTTGAGAGGCCTTGGCCATGGAATGTCCCAAACAGCGGAGGAATGTGGCCGGTTTGCATCAACAAAGGCCAATTCGTCAAACCTTCAATATTTTGCGCCGGTTCGGCCGAGCTGCGTCGAGGTGGCTGTGACCGCAAATCTCATCTCGCGCTTTTTCGGCGGGCTCCTGATTTGCGCCTCTTTTTTCCGGCGGGCTCCCGTCGTACAAACCCGCAGCCTTAATGAGACCGAGCAAAAGGAGCCGTCATGACTGCGATCATCGACATAGCCGCCCGCGAGATTTTGGATAGCCGCGGCAATCCAACGGTCGAGGTCGACGTCACTTTGGAGGATGGGACCATGGGTCGCGCCGCCGTGCCCTCCGGCGCCTCTACCGGGGCGCATGAGGCCGTCGAATTGCGCGACGGCGACGATAGCCGCTTCGCGGGCAAGGGCGTGCTGAAGGCCGTTACCGCCGTCAATCGCGACATTTTCGATGCGGTGAGCGGTATGGATGCCGAAGATCAGGTGGCGATCGACGAAACCATGATCGAGCTCGACGGGACGCCGAACAAGGCGCGGCTCGGCGCCAATGCGATCTTGGGTGTCTCGCTCGCCGTCGCCAAGGCGGCGGCGGAAGTGAGCGGCCTGCCGCTCTATCGCTATATCGGCGGCGTTTCCGCCCGCGTCCTGCCGGTGCCGCAAATGAATATTCTCAATGGCGGCGTCCACGCCGACAACCCGATCGATTTCCAGGAATTCATGATTTTGCCGGTCGGCGCCCCTTCGCTCGCCGAGGCGGTGCGCTGGGGGGCGGAAGTCTTACATGTCTTGAAGGCTCAGCTGAAATTGGCGGGCCACAACACCAATGTGGGTGACGAAGGCGGTTTCGCCCCCAATCTGCCCTCGGCGGAGGTTGCGCTCGATTACTGCCTGGGGGCGATCATCGCGGCGGGCTTCAAGCCGGGCGAGGAGATCGCGCTCGGGCTTGATCCCGCGGCGACCGAATTCTTCCTTGGCGGGAAATATGTCTATGCGGGCGAGGGCAAGAGCCGAACGATCGAAGAGCAGGCGCATTATCTTGCCAAGCTCGCCGGCGATTATCCGATCGTGTCGATCGAAGACGGCATGTCGGAAGATGATTGGGAGGGCTGGAAGATCCTCACCGATCTCCTCGGGAAAAAATGCCAGATCGTCGGCGACGATATTTTTGTGACGAATGTGACGCGCCTGTCGAAAGGCATTGCGGCCGGCGTCGCCAATTCGATCCTCGTCAAGGTCAATCAGATCGGCTCGCTCACCGAGACGCTGGCGGCGGTCGCCATGGCGCAGCGCGCGGCCTATACGGTCGTCATGTCGCATCGCTCCGGCGAGACTGAGGATGCAACGATCGCCGATCTCGCCGTGGCGACGAATTGCGGGCAGATCAAGACCGGCTCGCTCGCACGCTCCGATCGGCTCGCCAAATATAATCAGTTGATCCGGATCGAAGAGGAATTGGGGCCACAGGCGCTTTATGCCGGCCGCGGCGCCTTGCGGGCGCTCGCCTGACGATCATGGAAAGTGAAGAGACCATCGTGCGGGTGCGGGTGCGCGGCCAGGTGCAGGGCGTCGGCTATCGCATCTTCACGCAGACGGAGGCGACCGCCCGCGGCGTCACCGGCTGGGTGAGAAACCGCAGCAATGGCGATGTCGAGGCGGTGTTCGCCGGCAGGATCGAGGCGGTCGAAGCGCTTTGCGAGATCTGCCGCCAGGGGCCGCCGCGCGCCTTCGTCGAAGCGCTCGAGGTCTCGATTGCGGATGTTTCGGCATTGAAGGAGATAGGCTGGAACGGCGGCTTCCTGCAGCTCGCGACTTTGTGACGGATCAGCCTTCCGCAATCCCGAGCTCGCTGCGCAGCGTCGCGGCGAGATCGTCGATATGAAAGGGCTTTTGCAGGATCGCGCGATCGGCGTGATTGCCGGGAATACCCGCATTTCCATAGCCGGTCGTGAAGATGAAGGGCGTGCCGCGCACCGCTAGGAGATCGGCGACCGGATCGATCTTTTGCGCCCCGATATTGACGTCCAAGAGCGCAATGTCGACAAAGTCGGTGGCGAGAAATGCGAGCGCGTCGGCGACTTGCGCGACGCTCGCCGTGACTTGGAAGCCGAGTTCCGCAAGCATATCCGTGAGCATCAAAGCGATGAGCGGTTCATCTTCGACGATGAGGATCCGCGGCCGCGCCGTCTCATCTTGTTCGGTTCCGCTCGCCATGCCCCTTGCCTGCTCTTCAATATATGAGACTGCGAGCTTGCCGTACAGCAAAGACGGAGTCCAGCCATTCGTCGTCTCCGATACACGAAGAGCCGAAAGGTCGCGTGCCGTTACGAAACCGCTCTAGCCGATATCGCGGTCATGCAACAATCGATTCAAATTTTCTGGATGGTTAGACGAATGATTGCACGCATGCCCGAATGCAAGGCAATCGGCATAGGGTCGGACGGCGCGACTCCGTCGTAACCGGACAGATGGGCGCCGGGGGCTCTCAACCTCATTCTCTGCGCTGACCAGAGAGGCTGCAGCCGATGGCTGTCGCCGCTGCAACCAGCCAGCCGATGATCATCAGCGTGCCGCCGAGTGGGGCCGCAAAGGGAAACAGTCGCTGTGCCGCAAAGACCCTAAGGCTGAGATCGGCGCAGAACAAAAGGCCGCCGCCCAAGAGGATGGTCGCCGCGGCGAGAAACCAGGAACGGCCGCGCGCGGCGCTGAGGGCAAAGGCGCCAATGGCCATGCTGGCCGCGGCATCGAGCATCAGGAAATTCGCGGATGTGGCCAAACGCGGATCGGCGACGCCATGCGCTGCGGCGGCTGCCTCGATGACGCCAGCGGCGCCGGCGAGCCCGGCGGCGGCCATTAATGCATAGGACCAGCGGGACATAATTCACCCTCGCTTTGCGTGGATGCGGCCGTTTGTTTCTGCCGGGCTGACCAGCGCAGGCGCGCCGCCTCAAACCCCCAGATCGCGCCAAAGCAGAGGAACAGCTGCCGCCAATGATCGATATCGATTTGAAATCCTTGCAGCAACCAGGACAAGAGTGTCGGCCAGAAGATTTGCGCTAGGCGCTGATAGGGCGATCTGACGAACATCAGCCGGAAACCGACGAATGCCGTTGACACGGTGATGATGATCCAGGTGAAGCCGCCGACCCAACCATCATTGGCGAATGCGCCAACATAGGAATTATGCGGCTCGAGATAGAAGAAATTTCGGAACCGGAGCGGCCCGAAGCCTTCCGGTCGTTCGAGCAGCATGGGAATTGATCGTATTTGATTGCCGAAGCGGCCGGTCACGCCTTCATCATAGGATTTTGCGATCGTCGCGCGCTCAAAGAAAGTGTCGCGCACTTCTGGCTGCGCAAGGAGCCCGACAAGCGCCACCAGCCCGATGCCCAGCGTCACTCCGCTCATGAGCGCGATGCGGCGCCGCGTGCGGCTGGAACGCACTGTCAGATAGCCGGTAATCCCCATGAGCAGGGATGCATTGATCAGCGCGCCCCAGGAACCGCGCGAGAAGGAAACGAAAACGCCGATGATGAGGATCAAGAGCGAGACGGTCGAGAGAAGCGTCCGCTTCGTCATCCCGAGCAATAGATTTTGCAGAATATAGACCGCGGCAAGGATGAGGTAGGAGCCAAAGAGATTTGGATCATCGAAGGTTCCCGCGGCACGCCCTTCGTCAAGGCTCCACAGAACGCCGATTCCGCCGATGTCGAGATAGCTCGCGATGCCGAGCAGAGCGCAGAACACCGAGCTGACAGTATAGGCCTTGAGGCTGAGCTCGGCGCGTTCAATCGAGCGTTCGGAAAAGAACAATGTGAAGAAGATGACGGTGCAGATGACATAAAGAGATTGGAATTGGTACACGCGCGGGTCCACCTCGACCCAATATGGCATCAGCGCGACAAACCCCGTGATCTCGAAGATGCACCAAAGCACCAGAATGAACATCACACCGCGATGAATTTTGAAGCCGCCCAAAAACCAAAGCGGCACGACGAGCAAAAACAAAAAGTCGTATGGCGAGGGTTTTAAGGCGGAGATGATGCCCGAGCAGATGAAGACGGCAAAGACACAATTGACCAGGCGCTGATAATTCAGGGTCGGGCCAGGTGCCGGGCGCTCTTCAAAAGCTATGGAATTGGCCGGACTCGTCATTGTGGTCGATCCGAATCCGAGACGATCGACAGTCTTTGCCGCACGAGCCGGCGTTCGCCCGTCGCGCATTTGGCCACATTGATTGTTGCGTAATAAAGGAAAGGCGCAGAGCCGACGTCATCGAAATTTCGGTCCTTGGCGGTGGGATCGAGCAAAGATGGATAGGCGATCACCGAGGAACCGGCCGTACAAAGGTCGGAATAGAGCGTCTTGCCGGCGAGGAGAAGATGCGGCGTGCTCCAATGCGTGAGATCCTCGGCGTCGGCATAATAGAAGCCGTCGACCGGGAATACGCCCGCATTGTGGGTCGCTTGAAATACCGCGATCCAAAGTCCGCTTGCCCGATCGCGCACCACGGCGCCGACCGGAAATACAAAAGGGCTGATCGGCGCACACGCCTGTGGCGCGACGAATCGCGCCGCATAGGGATCGTCGTAGCGGATGCTGAAGGCCCGCCCGTCGAAAGCGCGCCAGGAGGCGGAATTCTCCGGTGTTGCGGAGCGGAACAGGCAAGCGCCGAAGGGCTGTCCATCCCAACCCGTGGTCGCGGCAAAGAAATATTCGTAAGTGCCGTCGGAAAAAATATTGGATGGGTTGAAGAAGCCGCGATGGCGACCTTGTCCGATCTCTTGCGGGAACGGCGCCGCGGCGACCACCAAAGGAGCCGATCTGACAAAATCCTCGCCGCTATTTTTCGAGTGATAGGCGAGGACCGTATTGTACCAGCAGCCGAGATCGGTTTGGGCGCTGCAGCGGCCATGCATGTCGGCATGATATTCGTGATGGATGAGGGCGATGATGTCGCGCCCATTGACGGTCCAGGTCGCGGTCAAGAAATTGCGATCGTCATAATGCGCCGGATCTGGATCGAAGCGACTCGCAAGCACGACATGGCAGTCGAGCGAAAGATGCGTCAGATCCTTGCCGCGCAGGGCGCGGTTCATGTCATAGAGCGCGAACATCACAATATGGCCGTCGGCATCCCGAAACGCGCGGGCATTGACATCGGGCATATCCGTCGCGTCGCAATGGTCACGCGCCGTATCGAAAACAATCTCCGGCTCGCTGCCCGCAACGAGTTTCATCTCCAGCGCGCCGGCGGCGCTTGCAGTGGCAAGCGACATGATGACGCCGAGCCAAACCGAGAGCCCGCAGGCGAAAAGACGCGGCGCGCGCAAAACTCGGAACATGCCGGTCTCTCCCTGCAACGCTTCACTGAAAGCGCCGCTAATAGGCGTTGTCGGTCTTCAAAAGCGCGAAAGGCGTCGCCAAGAGAATAGAGAGGTCGAGCAGGATCGACCAATTCTCGATGTAATAGAGATCATGCTCGACACGGTGCTGGATTTTCTCTGGCGTATCAGTCTCGCCGCGCCAGCCGTTGATCTGCGCCCAGCCGGTGAGACCGGGACGCACTCTGTGGCGCGCGAAGTAGCCGTCGACGACTTCGTCATAGAGGCGTTCCGCCGCTTTGGCATGGACGGCGTGCGGGCGCGGCCCGACGAGCGAGAGATTGCCTTTGAAGACGACGTTGAAGAGCTGCGGCAATTCGTCGAGCGATGTCTTGCGGATGAAGCGGCCGACGCGCGTGACGCGCCGGTCGCCACGGGTCACCTGCTTGACCGCGTCATGGTCGAGCATGTCGACATACATCGACCGGAACTTATAGACTTCGATCAGCTCATTGTTGAATCCATAGCGCTTCTGCTTGAACAGGATCGGCCCTTTCGAATCGCATTTGACCGCGAGCGCGACGAGAAGCATCACCGGCGACAGAAAAAGCAGACAGAGGCTGCCGACGATCTTGTCGAAGCAGAGTTTGAGAACGAGATCCCAATCGGCGAGCGGCTTTTCGAAAATATCGATGAGCGGAACCGAGCCGATGTAGGAATAGGACCGCGGGTGGAAATGCAACTTGTTCATATGCGCCGCAAGCCGGATGTCGGTCGGCAATACCCAGAGTTTGCGCAGCATTTGCAAGATACGCTGCTCGGCAGTGATCGGCAACGTGAAGATGATGAGATCGACGCGCGTGCGGCGGGAAAATTCAATCAGATCATCGACAGTCCCGAGCTTGCGGAAGTCACCGACCATTGCGGGTGAGCGCTCGTCGGCGCGGTCATCGAAAATTCCGAGGATCTGCAGATCGGCCTGCCGCTGCTCAGCGAAATGCTGCAAAAGCTCGTCTGCTGCGCCGCCGCCGCCGACGAGCACGGTGCGCCGCGTCAACCGCCCGGCATGGCTCATCCGATCGGTGATGAAGCCCAGCAGAATCCGTGTGCACAGCACTGCAGCGAGTGTCGCAGCGAACCAACCGAGAAGGAAGGGCCGCACGGCACTCTCATCGAGTTTGAATATGAAACTTGCTATGAAGGCGATGAGATAAGCAGCGGTGATGCCGGCGATGAGGCGGAAACCTTGCGACGGAAGTGTGCGAAAGGCACTGAAGCGATATAATCCAAAGGCTTGCAGAAGGAGGACGACGCCTGCGGCCATTGCGGGAATGAGGATCAGACAAGGCCATTCGAAGCCGCGCAACGGCATGACGCAGGCAAAATAAACGGCGAGGCCGGCGATGCTGACGAGCACAAATTCCGCCGCGCGCACGAGACCTTCGAGAACCAGACGGGAAAAGGCCGGCTCGGCCGGGGCGCAATACATGGTTTGCGCAAGCGCTGCGACACGGTCTTGCCGTTGCTCGGCGTCGTCTGTCCGAGGCTTGTCGGTGGCTGTCGCAGTGACGAGCTTGGCAAGGTCGCGTGCGGCAAATTCGACCATTGTGGATCCTCCCTATCGAGACGGCAGAGCGAAGGAGGCCGCGGTGGCGCCACGGTGCGGATGTTTGCGCGCGATGGCCTCGGCGTAACCCGAGAGAACGGCATCGGCCATAGCGTCAATGGTGAATTTCGTTGCGACGAAGGCGGCGAGCTGCGCGGCTTCGCTCTGCAGCTCGATGCACGGTCTGGCCAGTGTCGCTTCGAGAGTTGCGGCGAGACTCTCGGGATTGTCGCAAGGAATGAGCCGGCCGTGATAGGGGCCGAAGATCTCGCCGATGCCGCCGACATTGGTCGCGACCATCGGCATCTGTGCGGCGGCGGCCTCGAGCACGATGTAGGGCAGCGACTCGGCACGGCTCGGCACCACCAGAATGCGGCCGCGCTTGAACGCCTCGCGGGCGGGAAGGGCGCCTGGAAAGGTCACCAGGTGACGGACATTGCGGCTGATGGCATGTTCGGCGAGCTTGCGTTCGTCAGGCCCGGTTCCGACGAGGACCAGTCGCGGCAGGCTGGCTTGACCAGACCCATGTCGAGATGGATGGCGCGATACGACAAGGGCGAGCGCATCGATCAGCGTGTCTATGCCTTTAGCGGCACGAAGCTCGCCGACATAGAGGAATTCGGCCGCGTCGGCATCCGGCGTGACGGGAGCGAATTCAGCCGGCTTTAAGCCATTGGCGACGAAGCGAACGAGCCGGCGCGGCTCGCCGACCTTTTCACGAAAGCATTTGCCGATGAAGGCGCTTTCGAAGAGAAAGATATCGGTTGCATAGACGAGAAGCCGCTCGACGGTCATGAGAGTGGCTTCGACGCACGGATGGGCGCGATAATTGAAGCTCCCACCATGCGGCGTATAGGCACGAATGGGTCCACGAAAGCCCGGCATGAAGCCGGGCGCGCGGGCATAGACGCCGCCTTTCGAGCCATGTCCATGCACGACATCGACATTGAGCCTGCGGGTGTGAAGGGCAATCCGTAGCGCGGTCGCGACGTCGCCGATATACGGCTCGCGGCGCATGGGGACGCGCAACAACCCGAGTTCGAGCAACGGTTCGAGCGTGCCCAAAGTGTCGGCGGCACGCTCGCCGCCAGTCACGGAATCGGTCACGAGCCCGACCGCATGGCCGCGCGCAATCTGCTCGTAAGTGAGATCGACGACATGCCGGAACAAGCCGCCGAGCGGAGCCCGCAGAACATGCAGAATTCGTAGCTTGGATTCGGTCGGCCTGTCGCGCGGCGTAACTGGCATCGGGCGCTCCGTCAAAAATAGCGCTCGCGTACGATGATCGTGTCGCCGGGCCGAATGATCTGAGTGATCGGGATCTGGCCGGTCACCGGGCGCTCGTCGATCACGCGTGTCAGGTCGACGCTTGCCTTATAGGCGCGCGGCGTGAAGCCGCCGGCGACGGCGATCGCGGTCTCCGCGGTCATGCCGCTGATATAAGGGTATTGGCCAGGTGTCGTGACTTCTCCCAACACGAAGAAGGGCCGATAGGCTTCCACTTCGACCGAAACCCGCGGCTCGCGTAAATAGCCATTGCGCAGCTTTGCCTCAATCGCGCGGGCAAGCAACTCGGTCGTTTGCCGCTGGGCCGAGACGACGCCGATCAATGGCATGAAGATATTACCCGATCCGTCAACCGCATAAGAATTGCTCAGCGAGTCCTGGCCGAAGACGATGACACGCACGCGATCGCCGCTTCCAAGCGTATAGGGCGCATTGGGATTGCCCGCCAAATACGCGGAATAGGTGTTCGCCGCGCACCCCGCGAGACCCAATGCCAGCGCCAGGAAGATGACCGAAACCAGAAAGCGCCGCATCATCACCGCCGAATGGTTGAAATCTTGCTAAGAATTCTTGCTAAGTTGGCTTGTCCGCCCGGTGCGATCCTAGGCAGCTATGGTTAACAATTCTTAAGTCCGGCGCTCGGATTTCAGCGACCTATTAACCTCACTTCAATATTCACGCGGCTTGATGGCGGGCAATGCTGCAGCGGGTGCGTCGTCGGTTCGTCCGGTCGCGGCCGCCGCTGTCACGATCTTGCGAATTTCGGGTTGCGAATTTCGGGTGAAGGCGAGCGCCATCTGCTCGCATGGGATGCGCGATGAACCAGCCGTTCGAGCCGGACGTGTCTTTTGACGAACGCACGAGCGAATTGGATCTCGGCGCGCTTCGGCGCGCCCTTGTTCGGAAAAAGCATTGGATTTTGTGGCCGACGCTCGCCGCTTTCGTCGGCGTCGGAATTTATGTCATGATCGTCAAGCCGATATATACGGCGGAAGCCGAGGTGCTGCTCGAAAATCAAGAGAGCTTTCTGAACTCGTCCTCAGCGGGTCGAGATGCCGTCGGAGGCTGCGACCGCTCTCGATACCGAATCGGTAGGGAGCCAAGTTCAGCTCGTCACCTCACGAGACATTGCGCGCCGCGCCATCGAAAAGCTCGGCCTCGTCGGCAATCCGGAATTCGACCCCGCGGCGAAAGGCATCGGTGCAATCTCCCGCGTCCTGATTCTTTTCGGCCTCATGCGAGATCCGATGCGTATGGCGCCGGAGGATCGAGTTGTCGATACTTTCGCGGAACGTTTGACGGTGTTTTCGCCGACGAAGACGCACGTTCTCACCGTCGAATTCCGTTCCCATGATCCGGACATGGCGGCGCGTGCCGCCAATGAGGTCGTCGCTCTCTATCTCGAGACGCAGTCGGACGCGAAACGCCAGCAAGCCAAGGCGGCCGCAGTTTCGCTTGCCACGCAAATCGTCGAGTTGCGGAGCAAGCTCACCGTAGCGGCCGATGCGGTCGAACGCTATCGGACTACTTCAGGTTTGCTGGCTGGCACCAACAATATGACGATCAGCGGCCAGCAGCTCGCCGACCTCAATGGCGAGCTTTCGAAGGCGCGCACGGAGGAGGCTGATGCGCAGGCCAAAGCGGATCTCATTCGCGAGATGATCCGCGCGGGCAGGATATCCGATGTCGCTGATGTCGCGAATAATGATCTCGTGCGGCGGATTGCCGAACAAGGCGTCGCGGCAAAGGCACAACTCGCCTATAAATCGCGGACGCTGCTTCCAGGCCATCCGCGGATCAAGGAGCTCATGGCGCAGATTGCTGATCTCGACGCGCAATTGCGGACCGCTGTCGCCACGACAGCGCGGGCGCTTGAGAATAATGCCCGGATCGCGGCGGCGCGCGTGGCCAATCTCGAAACCGCCATCGATCAGCAAAAGGGTACCGTCGCACGCGCCAATGCGGACGAGGTGCATCTGCACGAACTCGAACGCGTGGCGCAAGCGCTGCGTGACCAACTCGACGCGAGCATGGCCAAATATCAAGAAGCCTTGGCGCGCGAGACGTCGCCGGCGACGCCGGCCGATGCCCGAATCATCGCCCGCGCCGTGCCGCCGGACCAGCCTTCGTTTCCGAAAAAAATACCGATGCTCGTCTTTGGCACAATCGCGGCATTCGTGCTCTCGACCGCTGCGGTGGTCAGCAGCGAGCTGCTTGCCGGCTCGGCGGGTCCGTCTCCCGAGCCGCCCATCCGACAGCCGCGTGCGATCGGCGAATCTGCGCCGCAAACAGCCCCGCTGTTGGACCGATTGCGGGACGTCGGGCGCTCGCCCTCGGATATCAGGCGGAGCCTTACGAAAGGCGATCCGGCGGACGAGACCGCCGAACCGCCGGCCATGCAAGCCGGCTCTAAGATTTTTGCGAGGGGCACAACGCAAGGGCGCGGCGCCCGCATTGTGGCGACAAGCGTCGCGGCAAGCGAAGCGACGGCCGCCGCTTTGCTCGCCTTTGCCCGTAGCCTCACTCAAGAGGGTCGTCCGATCGTCATCGATCTCGATGCAAAGGGCAGTGCATTCGTTGGCCTGCTCAAATCGGATGATGAGGTGGCGCCAAAGGTCAATGCAAAATTGGTCGGGCTGACGGATCTTTTGACGGGAAGCGCTTCCTTTGCCGAGGTGATCCACCGCGACGCCGGTTCACGGCTCCATTTCATCACCTTCGGTTCGGCGGCCGAATTCGATCCTGCCGATCTCGATCTGGTTCTCGAAGCCTTGGCGCAGACCTATGATTTCATCATTTTGGCGGCGCCCGCGCTGGCCGCGAGCGAGATGGCAAAATCATTGGCGTCTTATGCCGATTTTACCGTCCTCGTTGGTGCGGGGGAAGCGAAGGAGCGGTGCGACGCGGCTTATGGCGCGCTGATCGAGGCCGGCGCACAAGAGGTGATGGTGATCGGCAACGCCGGAAAGCAGGAGAGTCAGGCACTCCATGTCGCTTGATCTTTGTGTGCCAATAACCTCTCCCCAGCCCGGCAAAGAATCGTGGCAGGACGATTCCGAATGGACGGATCCGTCAGCCGAAGGATCCGGAAAAAATGCTGCCTCGCACCGCATTTGGAGCGATACCGGAAAACTCTATCAACTTTTGCAAGCTATGTTCTCGGTGGCAGGGATTTTCGAACGCTTTTGCGCGTTACGATAAACTGCCATTCGATTATGCTTAAGAGATCGCTAATGGACAAGCAACCGTCGCACCGTCTCCACATCTGGGCTCTGGCCGATGACAAACCTACCGAGCCGAAAAAGCCGGTGCTGGTGCCTGCGACACGGGCGCGCCAGGAAAAGCAAGAACGCCCGGCGGTGTACGAGCGTCTCGGGCGCAGCGAGCTGCTTTATAGCGATCTCGGCGGTCACGCGCGTCCTGCCGTAGCACTCGGTGACGCGGCGATGCTTACCTCGCTCTATGATCATCGCCTTCCGATCGATGTCGAATTTTCAGGCCGCTGCACAATGCCGAACGGCCGCTCGACAACCTGCAAGACCAGAAAAATCAGTTCGGAATCGGTCGATCTCGTCTATGATCTTCAAACCGCCGGCTATCCGATCAGGCACGTCGAAGAGATCCCGTCCAGCTCGACGGTCCATCTCGATCTCGATCAAATCGGCAACTTCCACGGTGTTGTCACATCGCAGAATTCAGAAGGTTTTCAGCTTGCCGTCGATGTCGATTGCAAGGGCATGCTGATCACCAAGCTGGCGCAAGTGGCTGCCGCTATCCGCAACACCACCTTTGAGGAAACCCCTTTAGCGGTAAGACGCAGCGTCACGCGAATTGAACCGACCGTCAAAAACTGCAACTATACTGACCATATGGGCGTCGTGAGGAAGGGTAAGATCATCAATGTTTCGCCCTTCGATGCTCTGATCAAGGCGGCGATCATACCGCCGATCGCGACCTATATCGTCTTCGGCGGCCAGCAAGCGCGCGTCGCGGAGGTGACACGCACATTCGAAATCGGCTTTGCGGTGCAATTCTGTGCGCCGATCCCGGAGGAAGAATTTTCCGCCGCCATCAAATTCCTGGACGAATAGCTTCGCCAGACGCTCTGTGATCCGGGTTTGACGCGCCTTAGGCCGGAGCCATGCTTGTGGAAAAGACCGGAACGACGCGACCTTAGGCGGGCTTGACGCGCCGCGCATTATCCTCGAATGGATCGCAGTTCGAGCACATCGGATATATCCGATGTGCCAAAGATGCGAACCCACGTGGCGGGCTCGGCTCTAAGGGATATGCGTTGTGGCCGTCGTTCTTGAGCCCGCCCAAATCGCATCGCTATTTGCGCAATCGACGCCGGCTTGCGCCTTCGCTTTGCTCGAGGCGAGCCTGAACGAATGTCCGGATGCCGAGCGCTTGCGCCTGCGCGGCCTCGTTTTGGATGTTCTTAACGCCCGCATGACCAACGAAATACCGTTGACGTGCGACTGGCTGAAGGCTGTGTTCGAGGCGAGCGCGGCCTATCTGCGTGCGGGGCAGGGAGGTGCCGCATGCGATGATGGCACATCCCTCGCAGATCGTCTTTGCAGGCTTGTAAGCGCGGCTCTCGCTTTGGTGAGCCAGCAGGAGCGGATCGCGCTCTTTCGTGCCGTCCTGCCTGAACTTTCGGATGTGTCTTTGGCCTGTCTGCTGTTGCGCAGCAGCGCGGATGATCAAGCGGCAGAGGCTTTGTTCGGACCCGCAGTGGCGGAGCTCCGATCCATTTTGCAGCCATGCGTAGAGACGCTCGGCGCGCGCGGCATGCTTTGGCAGCAAGCCGCACCGGCGCCGGTCTTGTGGTTCTGGTGGAGCTTTGCCCAAGAGGACCGCCTCTACGCCTTTGTCAAAGCCAGTATGCGCGACAGCCGCAGCCTGGCGGCGCTGCTCGACATGATCGTCGAACCGGCTATGCCGAACTCGCGCGACGCTGATCTCGTTTCTGTGCGGCGATGGTCGAAAATCATCGATTTCCAGAGCTTGGAAAAAGAAGCGCTGCAGCTCGCGCTCACCGGAGCCTCGCGCGAGGATCGCCGGCGCGCGCGGCGCTTTCTCGACGCCTTCGGAAATGGCAAGAGCGAGCTGTTCCGGTGAAATCCATTGCGGCGCCGTCATCCGACCGCAAAAAGACCCGTCGCGGGCTTTTTCTCGTCTTTCTCAAGATCGGGCTTTGCGGCTTCGGCGGCGTTGCGACCTGGGCGCGGCGGGTGATCGTCGAGGAACGCGCCTGGCTCAGCGAGCAGGATTATGCGGAACTGCTCGGCGTCGCGAGCATTCTGCCTGGCGCGAATACGGTGAATATCGCTGTCCTGCTCGGCGATCGCTACTGCGGCATTTCAGGCAGTCTCAGCGCGCTCGCCGGCCTTCTTCTCATGCCTCTCCTCATCCTTTTCGCCATCGCCACCTTATATGAGCGATTTGCCGTTCAAATCGATGTGAGGAATGGTGTTGCTGGCGCCGCGGCGGCAACCGCCGGCCTCGTCATCGGGACCGGTCTCAAGATGATGCATAATCTCCAGCCGGATATTTTGGCGCTCGCCTCCGGCGGCGCCGTTTTCCTGGCGGTCGGCCTGTTTCAGGCTCCCCTCGCCATCAGTCTCCTGATCGCTGTCGCGCTGAGCTTGGTCTTGCGCGCCGTCATGGAGCGGCGCCAGTGAAATCATCCCTATTGTTCGAAATCGCCCGGCTTTTCGCAGGTATTTCGCTCATCGCCATTGGCGGCGCCAATGCCACCGTGCCAGAAATCCATCGCCAGATCGTCGGCCATCTGCATTGGATGGACGACCGGACTTTTGTCGATCTCATTGGCGTCGCCCAGGCTGCGCCGGGTCCGAATGTCATTATCGTCAGCATCATCGGCTGGCATATGGCGGGAGCGCTCGGGTTCGCGGTTGCGACATTGGCCATGGTCTTGCCGTCCTCTTGCTTGGCATTCGTTGCTGGACGAATGCTGCAATGGCATGCCGAGAATGATCTGTGGCGCCTCACCAAAAGAGTGCTCGCACCGATCGCCGTGGGCCTTATTCTGGCGAGCGGCGCGGTCATGGCGCATGCGGCGGACCACAGCGTCTTGACGGTGGCCAGCACGCTCGGCATGACCCTCCTCGTCTTGCGGACGCGGCTCAATCCGCTGTTCGGCATTGCCGCGGCGGCTGTTTTCGGCGTGCTCGCCGGGCGGGCAGGAGTTTCGATTTTTTGAGCCTGTCGCGGACGAGGTGACAAACCTTGCCGGGACAAAGAGCGGAGAAGGCCGTGGGACGGATCGCTTATGTCAACGGCAGCTATGTGCCGCATGATCAGGCCGTGGTGCATATCGAAGATCGCGGCTATCAGTTCGGCGACGGCGTCTATGAGGTCTGCGAGATCAATGCGGGCGCCTTGATCGACGAGGCGCGCCATCTCGCAAGGCTCAAGCGTTCGCTCGCCGAATTGCAGATCGCCATGCCTTTGACGGAAGCTGCGCTGCCGATCGTCTTGCGTGAGGTGATGCGGCGCAATCGGATCAGGGACGGCTATATCTATCTTCAAGTGACGCGCGGCGTGGCTTCGCGCGAGCATTGCTTTCCAACTCCGGCGGTGCGGCCAAGCCTTGTCGTCACGGCGCGCGCCGTCGATCCGAACAAGGGCGCCGCTTTGGCCGCGAAAGGGATCGGCGTCATAAGCCTGCCCGACATCCGCTGGAAGCGTCCGGATATCAAGACGATCGGCCTTTTGCCGAATGTTCTCGCCCGCCAGGCGGCCAAAGAAAAAGGCGCCCAGGAGGCCTGGCTGATCGATGCGGACGGCATGGTCGCGGAAGGCGCCGCCTCGAACGCTTGGATCATCGATCCGGCGAATATCATCATCACGCGGTACATCGACAATGGCATATTGAGCGGCGTGACGCGCGCCACTTTGTTGGATCTGATTGGCGCCGAAGGGCTGCGGGTCGAAGAAAGACGCTTCAGCCTCGCCGAGGCCAAAGCCGCCCGCGAAGCCTTCATAACCGGTGCGACAAGCCTGGTGATGCCTGTCGTGAGCATCGATGGGGCGCCGGTCGCCGATGGCCGGCCCGGCCCATTGGCCCAAAGATTGCGTGTTTTGTTTCATAATGTCGCAAAACGCAGTTCTTAGACATGTCCCGGAAAAGTTGACAGACTTTTCCGATAAAGGAGATGCTTCAGATCTTTGAAATAGAGCCGATTTATCCTGATCGGCTCTATGGCGAGCGCGCCCAAGGCTCAGCCCGTTGACGCCAAAATCGGCGTGTTCGGGACAATCCTGCTTGCGGCAGCGGCGCTCGAACGGTCTAATGACAGTCGATCAGGCGGAAGGGTGGCGTTGTTGCGGGTCGATCCAACTCAGTAAGAAGCATTGGGACGTTCAGCGAAAGGGACTTCGAGTTTTGTAATCGCCATTATATCCATGCTTGTTTTGCAAGCCTGTTTTGCGACCTCGGCGGTGCCGGGCGAGTCTAGGATGCTGGTCGCAGGGGTGAGGGTTCCAGTTCGATCCGCGCGGCTCCGCTCTTGCAGGAAGCTTCAGCGTATCTTCGGGCAAACCGGGTCTGCTTTTTCGGGGCAAGCTCTAGAGCATATCCCGGCAAAGTTGACAGACTTTTCCGATATTTTAGACATCGGATATATCCGATGTCTCATAAAGGACATGCTCCAGATCTTGGAAATAGAGCCGATTCCGATCACGTGGAATCGCTCGCGATCCAGATTATCGGAATCGGCTCTAGGTTAAGAAACGTGCATGCTTTTTTCACGACTTATCGGCGGAGAACGCCACTGCCTCTAAAAGCGCGCCATCTTGGGCAAGAATACGGATCACGTTGCGGCCCGGGGACCGAGCGGCGACGTCAAGAAAAGAACAGGAATTCAAAATGGCAGCAGAACGGACTCAAAATCTGCAGGACACGTTTCTGAATTTCGTAAGAAAGAACAAAGTCCCGCTCACCATTTTTCTGGTCAATGGCGTGAAATTGCAAGGCGTTGTCACATGGTTCGATAATTTCTGTGTGCTCCTGCGGCGAGACGGCCACTCTCAGCTGGTTTACAAACACGCGATTTCGACCATCATGCCCGGACATCCGATTCAAATGTTCGAGCCGGGAGAAGAGGGACAGGCCGGGTCTTGAGACGGGCACAATGACAAAGGGGCATTCGAAACCGATTTGAGGAGCGCGAAGTCCTTTTCCACAAGAGGTCCGGCCGAAAGCCGGGCAGCGCCGACGCGAGCACTGGTCATTGGGCCCTATCTCGACGAGCGCCGGCGCGGTGCGACGCCGGGTTTCGGCTTTGAGCGTCAGCAGTCTGACCGCTTTTATTCCGGTCGTTCCCATACGGCGCGGATCGCTGAGGCCAAGGGCCTTGCGCAAGCCATCGATCTCCATGTCCTTGAAACGAAGATCGTCGCCCTCCAGCAAATTCGCCCGGCGACTTACATCGGTCTGGGTAAAGTCGACGAGATTGCCGCCTCCGTCAAAGCGGAAGAGGTCGCACTGGTGATCATGGATTGCGCGCTGTCGCCGGTGCAGCAGCGCAATCTGGAAAAGGCCTTTCAGTGCAAGGTCATCGACAGAACTGGGCTGATTCTCGAGATTTTCGGGCAGCGGGCGCGCACGAAGGAGGGCGCGCTGCAAGTCGAACTCGCGCATCTCGCCTATCAGAAATCGCGGCTCGTGCGCTCATGGACCCATCTCGAGCGGCAGCGCGGCGGCTTCGGCTTTCTCGGCGGCCCGGGTGAGACGCAGATCGAGACGGACCGGCGCCTCATCCAGGAGCGGATGACGCGGATCGAGCGCGATCTCGCCAATGTCAAAAAAACCCGCGGCCTGCATCGCAAGAACCGCCGCGCCGTGCCTTACCCCGTCGTCGCGCTTGTCGGCTATACCAATGCCGGCAAATCGACCTTGTTCAACCGCCTGACAAAGGCCGGCGTCATTGCCGAAGACATGCTTTTTGCGACGCTGGACCCGACTTTGCGGGCAGTGCGTCTGCCGTGCGGCAGCGACATCATTCTCTCCGACACGGTCGGCTTTATTTCGGATCTGCCGACCATGCTCGTCGAAGCCTTCAAGGCGACGCTCGAAGAGGTCATCGAGGCGGATATTATTCTGCATGTGCGCGACATGGCGCATTCCGACAGCGAGGCGCAGCGCGCCGATGTCGAGGCCGTGCTCGCCGAACTCGGTATTGCGGCAAATCATGACAAGCCCATCGTCGAAGTCTGGAACAAGCTCGATCTTCTCGACGGGGCACAAAGTCTCGCGCTCATCAATGCCGCAAGGCTACGGCCGGGCAAAGAACGGCCGCTCTTGATTTCCGCATTGACCGGGCAGGGCGTCGATGAAGTCTTGGCGCGCATCGAAGCGGCTCTGGCGCGCGAGCGTGTCACTGTCGATCTCTGCCTCGATCCGGCCGATGGGCAGGGCCGCAACTGGCTTTATGAACATACGGAAGTGCTCGGGCGCAGCGTCAATGAGGATGGGACGGACTGTTTCACCGTGCGTGCGGCGCCGGCGCTTGTCGAGGCGCTACGGCGGCGATTTGCCGAGCCCGTCACGCTGCGACAGGCGCAACACTGAGTTTTAAAAGTCACTTTTCCTGCAGCTTCGCCGCGTTCCAGAGCGCATCCATTTCGGCTAGACCGGCCTCGGGCAAAGCGATGCCGCGGCGGGTGAGCTCGGCTTCGATAAAGGCGAAGCGGCGTTCGAATTTGGCATTGGTCTGCCGGATCGCGCTTTCCGGATCGCCGCCGAGATGACGCGCGAGATTGGCGACGGCAAACAGAAGATCGCCGATTTCCGCGCGCGCATCGGCCGTGTCGCCCTTTGCCAAAGCGCTTTCGATCTCATCGACCTCTTCGCGGATCTTGACGATGACGGCGCGCGGATCGTTCCAATCGAAGCCGACGGTCGAAGCCTTATTTTGAAGCTTGACCGCACGGGTGAGGCCGGGCAGGGCGAGCGGCACATCGGCCAATAATCCCGGCGTCTCGGCAGCCCGATCCGCCGCTGCGGCCTGTGCGCTGCGCCGCGCTGCCTTTTCTTCTGCCTTGATCTCGGCCCAGCGCGCCTTGACGGCATCTGCCGACAGATCCTTGGCCGCGCCGAAGACATGCGGATGTCGGCGGATCATTTTGGCAATGATCGCCTCGACGACAGCGGCGAAGTCGAAAGCTTGTTTCTCTTCTGCGAGCCGGGCGTGAAAGACGACCTGCAAGAGCAGGTCGCCCAATTCGTCCTTCAGATCGGCGAAGTCGCCGCGCGCGATGGCATCGGCGACTTCATAGGCTTCCGCAATCGTGTAAGGCGCGATCGAAGCGAAATCCTGTTCGAGATCCCAGGGGCAGCCGCTGCCTGGCGTGCGCAAGGCCGCCATGATCTCGAGAAGCTTGGCGATGTCGGGGGGCTTTTCCATGCTGTGCCGAGCCGCAGGAGCAACCAAATGCGGGCGGCAAGCCCATCCATGGCCCATGGCCGGCCCGCCAGAGCGGTTTCCGGTTTGGTGTTCACACCAAACCGTTTCGAAACCGCTCCTATTCAAGAAGTTAGAGCATTTTCGGACGCAAAACCGGTGTCCACTTTTGCTGAAAATGCTCTAGGTGCTGCGGGCCGGAGAAACGATCAGGCCAAGGCGATCGAAAGCGCCTCACGGCCCTTTGGCGTATCGACGACCCGCATGGTGACCGGCTGGCCCTCGGCCAGATGCTGGATGCCCGACGGGCCGAGGATCGAAATATGGACGAAGACGTCCTTGCCGCCATCATTCGACTGGACGAAGCCGAAACCCTTATTGTCATCGAACCATTTGACGGTACCGGTGACCTGCACGGCCGTCGCCGGGTCTGGATGCCGACGCGGCGGCCGCGGCTGATCGCCGAAGCGCGGCGGTGGTGCCCGTTCGGCCGCCCCGGCGGTATCGACTTCCAGCACGCGGGTGACTTGCGCACCCTTGGCGCCGGTGCCGACATAGACTTTCAGCTTGGCACCCGGAGGCACGGTCTCATAGCCCGCAGCCTGCAGCGCGCCAATATGCAAAAATGCGTCGCCCGTGCCATTGCTCAATTCGACGAAACCGAAGCCCTTGTCGCTCTTGAACCATTTGACGATCGCATCGACCGGTGTGCCGGTGACCGGAGGCGCCATCTCGGGACCACCGCCAAAGCCGCCACCGCCGCCCCCAAAAGCGGGTCGAGTATGTCGGCTGGTACGCGGTGCATCATAGGGTGAGGGACCATCATCGTCGAAGCCGCGCTTTTTCGGTCCCCGGAAATCTTTACCTTTGCTCATGTTCCGCCTGCTTATATCCCATCAGAAGCGCCCGCCATAACCTCCTGGGAAACCTCTCGTTATCGACGCCGCGACAACGTGGGACAGTTCCGTAGGCGTGCGTTTCGGTCGAGCACCCAGAGGATATCTCCCAAGGGTGATCAACCTGGACCGTGTCGCGATCGTATCTAGTAAGAATGCCGAAAGTCCCGCGCTTAATTTATTGATAGCAGAAGAGCCGGCCTCTTGGCTACCGCTTTCGCACCGTTCCGCGACAGAGTTGTTCGCTTGTGGTCGGGAGGACCCGAAGCTGTGCCGAAACGGGATCTGACGAAGCTCGGAAATCAAGGGTTTTACATCGGGCCCAGGGGGCGATGGCGAGGCCCGCGCACCAGAGCGATTTTCGGTAGCCGCATGGCTGGGTCGTCGCATCATCCCCCATCGATACGGATCGACAAGATCAGCCGCATGCTGCGCTGGTGGCATTACCTAGGCGGAAGCGGCCAATCGATATCATTGGCCGAGAGCCATTGATTCGCATAATCAATATTATGGAACGGCCGAGCGGTTTCGCTCATGTTGCTTTTTTCTCAGAAACCGCTCTTTAGGCACAGCACAAGGTTTTGGTTTAAAGGCGGTTTTAGCTGTTGCGTTCAAGGTGCCGCTCAGCGACCCTGCCGGTTGCGTCCGTTGTCGCAAGGCCGCGTTTGACCTTGCACCCCGGTGCCGACTTCGCACGGCTCGCCGTAGACCCAAACCGGTTCGTCGCAAGGTATGATGCGTTCGGAGACATCCTTTTCGGCGCAACCGAAGCTCCAAGCCGGATGATAAACCTGCCGGCCGCCTGTTGGAGCCGCCGCCTGCATCGGCTCGACATATTGGTCCTGCCAATATCGAACGCTATTCGCCGCGGCCATGGCGGTCGACCCACACATAAATCCTATGGCGGCGACAACCGCGAGTGAAGTTTTTATAGCGGACATTTTCGTTGCCCTCTGTTAGGTGATCGTCCGGTGGCGGTTCTGCACCTTTGGAGTGCAGGATCAACAAACAATACGTACAAAAATAACGTAGCTATCACCCTTGGACAAACCAGGAACGACGCCGGATAAAATATATTTCATATCTACTTAAGTAGGAGCCCTCTTTCCGCGCATTGCCTCAACCAAAAAATCTTCGAGCGCGTTCACACAGGTTTTATCACCGTAGAGACGGTGTTTGCCGTTGGCGATCTTGGTCTTTACGGTGGTACGAAAAGCAATGTCTTTGGCGAGCCGAACCGCGATCGCGACATAATCGTCAAGTGTCGCAGCAATCGTCTCGTTTAAGCCCATCATTTCAAGAATCGCCGTGGTATGCCCGCCGCGCATCAGCCCGGTCTTCATCGTGACAATGGGCAAGTCATGGCTTAAGCTTTCCAAGGTCGAATTACAGCCTGACCAGCCGATACTGTCGAGAAATATATCGCAGGTGCCGATCGCCGCCGTGAATTGCTCGGGGGCGAATCTGGGGAGGATGACGCAATGGTCCGAAGCCTTGAGACCGAAGGCAGCGAAGGCACTTGAGAGCCGCGCCTTAAATTCTTCGGTCACAAGCCGGTTCCCAGGGAATTCGATGAAAGTGAATTGGCAATTTCCTATTTCGCGTGCGATCCGCGGAAATACTTCATCGAATTGCGGTAGATATTTGCTGATCGACTGGCTGCACCAATAGACCAGCGCATCGTCACTCAGCCCGAGATCGGCGCGTGTGATCTTCGCCGATGGGAGGTCTGGTGGTTCGTAATAGATCGACAGATTGGGTAGTCTGACGAGCCGTTCAGTATAATGATCGTCGGCCTCCGGCGGCTCCATCAATGCGCTGCTAAGAAAATAATCGATAGTTGGAAATCCGCTCGTTGTCGGATGGCCCCAGGACACGCATTGCACCGGTGCAAGGCGTTGGGCCGCCAGCTGCGCGCAGGTTTTGTCCATGCCGATTTCCGGATAAATGAGGATATGCGGCGCGTCCTCTGCAATCCTATCTCGCCAATTCTCGATCGACAAGGAACCTTCTGCGAAGCGCTCACATAATGCCCCGGCCTTCAGCGTTTCAGCATCTTTCTGCTGGCCGGTGGAATAGCCGAAGATACGGAACCTATTGCGGTCCAAATTGGCAACCCATCCCTTGACCGGGATTTTCCAGTTGGAATGGCGATAGAAGAAGCCACTCACGAAGCCGACGCGTAAGGGCTCTCCATCAAGCGGCGGTGGCGGCAGACGCACCGGCCCATAGCGTGCCGCCATGACGTCGCAGACAATCGAACCGTAGAGCGCCTGCAGATCGCGATCATTCATGCCTTGGTAGGCAAGGTAAAATGGCTGATAGGAGCCGATCGCGTCAGCCAAAGCGCTCAACGAGTCGACACGGCTGACTTCGTTGCGCAATGCCGAAAGGCTCTCTCGATAAGTGCTACGCCGTTCTGCAATCTCGGCGGCATCCCGATACAGAATGGGCAGCTGTGTCATGGCGAGGGCCAAGCGAGCTTCCGCATGATCGGGACTGATGGCGAGCGTCCGCTCGAAACAGGCGCGCGCGCTGGCAAATGCGCCGCGTCGACGATGGGCGATGCCAAGGTCGTAGTGAGCCGCGAGGAAATCCGGCCGCAGCGCAGTAACCGCCTCATAATGAGAAATCGCTGCATCGTGCCGGCCGAGCTCGCTCAGGAGATTCGCCAGGTTCATATGAGCCTCAGCAAACTTCGGAGCGTAAGCTACGGCTTTTTCGTAATAACCGAGCGCCGCATCGGACTGCCCTAATTCCCTGAGAATCGTGCCGAGATTATTGTGGGCTTCGACAAATCTGGGCGTCAGTTCGGTAACAATACGATAATGTGTAATGGCTTCTTCCAGCTGACCGTGCTCTCTATATGCGAGCGCCAGATGATAATGTGCCATCACGCATTTTGGGTCGAGCGCGAGCGCCTTGTCATAATGCGCCAGCGCCGCATGGATCTGGCCCTCCAGTTTGATGACATTACCGAGATAAACATGCGGCATTGCATCGGAGGGGTTGAGTGCGGCAGCTTTTTCGTAATGTGCGCGGGCTTGGTCCAGCTGGCCAAGACGCTGGTGTGCATGTCCGAGATTGTTGTGCGCCTCTGTATAATTTGGGTTGAGCTCCACTGCCCGAGCGAAATAGCTAATTGCTTCGGAAAATCGGCCTTGTGCTCCGAGCACGACACCGAAATCATTCTGTAGCTCTGCCGAGTTGGGCTGAAGTTCGATCGCACGTTGAAAGAAGTGAACTGACTCCTTGCGGCCTAATTGATGCGCGAGCACGGCAAGCCTGTGCCAGGCTCCTGCGTGATTGGGTTCCGCAGTGCAGATTTGACGATAGAGCGCTTCGGCTTCCTGCAAATGCCCCGTTTGATGAAAGCGTAGAGCACGCGCGAAGTGCTCGGCGGTTCGTCTTTGCTTCGTCATGGACGCACGTGTTCGTTTCGTTCTCGCATGTCATCCTTAACCAGAGGACAGGCCGATCAGCCTAGATTACACTTAGGAGAATTCACTTCGGAAACAGTTTGACATGGACTGTGACCGGACCCTTGCTCACCATATCACGACCATCTAAAGTTTGTCGCCTTGAACAGACGACAATTGATCTATTCAGGACCGCCTACACCAAACCTCAATGGGCAAAAACGTACAGAACATCCTGAAGCAAGCGGTCGATGCGCATATCAAAGGCGCGTCCGACGAGGCCAAGCGCCTTTATCGCAGAGTCCTGCAGCTCGATCCAGAATAATGCGGGCGCTTCCGCCAACCTCGCCATTATCGCGGCTCAGCAAGGTGAGCTCGGCGAGGCCGAGGCGCTGTTTCGGCGCATTCTCGCTCGCCAGCCACAGAATGCGGAAACCAATCACAATCTCGGCCTCGTGCTACTGCAGCGAGGTCAATTGGAAGCGGCAATCGGGGCATTTCGGCAAGCGCTCACATATAGGCCAAACTATCCGGCCGCATGCCTCAATCTCGGTGTTGTCTTAGAACGTCTTGATCGCAAGGACGAAGCCCTTGCCGCTTATCGCCGGGCAATCGCTTGCCAACCGAATTATCCAGAAGCGCATAACAACATCGGCTCTTTGCTGCAAAGACAAGGGCAGCTTTCGGCGGCCGCGGAGGCCTATCGCCGTGCCGTGGAACTGGCGCCAACTTATGTCATGGCGATTTATAATCTTGCCGGCCTATTGCAGGAATTGAAGCAATTCGAGAAGGCACTTGGCACCTATGCGGAAGTGCTCCGCCTGGCGCCGGATTTTGCCCAGGCTTGGAATAATTATGGCCTCGTCCTCAAGGATCTTGGCCGTAGTGGAGAAGCCATTTCGGCGCTCGAAAATGCGACCAGGCTCAAGCGGGGTTATGCCGAAGCGCATTTTAATCTCGGCATCCTCCGGCGGGATTTAGGGCGATTCGAGGCTGCGGCTCATGCGTTCCAGCAGGCCACGGTGTTGAAACCGGATTACGCAGCGGCTTTCAATAATCTTGGCGTTGTTCGCGATATGCTTGGGCAGTTCGAAATGGCGCGGGCCGCCTTCGCGCATGCGCTTGAGATCGATCCAGCCTATGCGGAGGCGCGCAACAATCTCGGGCTGACATTGCAGGCGCTTGGCCAGGCCGATGCGGCGTTGGCAGCCTTTCAGCGCGCGCTCGTCGACAAGCCGTTTTATCCGGAGGCCTATTATAATCTCGGCAATTGCCTGCGCGATCAAGGACAGACCGGTGCGGCGATCGCAGCCTTTCGCAAGGCGCTCGAGCTGAAGCCAGATGATGTCGCCACTTTCGCGCAATTATTTTATCAGCGCAGTAAAATCTGCGACTGGACGGATTACGTGCGAGATCAGCAAAAGCTCCTTTCTCTTGTACGCGCTGGTTCGAGCCAAGTGGCGCCCTTCATTCTGTTTGCGACTGAGGCTTCATCGGCTGACCAATTGAACTGCGCGCGAAACTGGGTGGATGCGATCGCACCGGCAGGCGTTCCGAAATTTACCCACAGACGCAGCCGCAAATCGCGACGGCTTCGCCTGGGCTATCTGTCATCGGATTTCTACGAGCATGCCACAGCTTTTCTGATGGCTGAGCTTTTCGAGCAGCATGATCGCGCGCGGTTCCAAGTCTCTGCTTATTCCTACGGCCGGAATGACGGCAGCGAGACCCGCGCACGTCTGATGCGGGGGTTCGACAGGTTTAACGACATCGGACATCTCTCTCATGCCGAGGCAGCGCGGGCCATCAATGCGGACGGCGTCGATATTTTGATCGATCTAAAGGGCCATACTTTCGGGGCGCGACCGCAGATCCTTGCCGCGCGCCCTGCCCCCGTCCAAGTCCATCATCTTGGCTTTCCGGCAACGACAGGAGCAGAATTCGTCGATTATTTCATCGCCGATCCGATCATCGTGCCGGCAGATGAGCAGATCCATTTTTCGGAAAAGATCGTTTATCTGCCGAATTGCTATCAACCCAACGATAGAAAGCGTGAAATTTCCGCCACGCCATCGCGAAGCCAATGCGGCCTCCCCGAGGCGGGGTTCGTCTTCTGCTGCTTTAATAATAATTTCAAACTCACGCCGGTCTTTTTCGACATCTGGATGCGCTTGCTTGGCAAAGTGCCAGGCAGTGTCTTGTGGCTCATTGAGACCAATCCGCTTGTCAGCGATAAATTGCGGCGCGAGGCGGCAGCGCGCGGCGTCGATGCACACCGTCTCATCTTCGCGCCGCTGATTCCGATCGCAGATCATTTGGCGCGTCACCGCCTTGCCGACCTTTTCCTCGATACTTTGCCCTGCAACGCGCATACGACCGCAAGTGATGCACTTTGGGCGGGACTGCCGGTTTTGACTTGCGCCGGAGAAACGCTCGCCGGTCGTGTTGGAGCCAGCCTTTTGCACGCGGTCGGCCTTCCCGAACTTGTTGTGCACTCGCTTGAGGACTACGAGGCCTTAGCGCTCGAACTCACCACGAACCCGCTGAAGCTCCAAGATTTGCGTCAAAAGCTTGCGACGTCCAAAGATCAAGCAGCGCTTTTCGACTTACCCCGTTTCACGAAGAACATCGAAGCTGCTTATCTTCGCATGTGGGAAATCTGGCTGGCAGGGGACGCGCCACGCAGCTTCGCGATTGAGTAGACAAAAAATGGCGCATCAATGCGCCATTTTTCATCGATCGAAGAATATCTTTTCGTCACGATCAGAAGTCGAACTTGGGCCGTTGGAAGCCCTTTGGATGGACTTAGTTTCGTCCGACAGTCACGTTATTTATTGAAGAACGCTAGGGGATTTAGGAGCGAAAATCCGCCGGAGTTCTTCTCTTCGCGTTTGGCGTGCGTAGCTTCGCAAGGCTTCGGCTGATCGGGACGACCAGTGCCGACTTGGCAAGGCCCCCCATAGACGTAAACGGGTTCGTCGCAAGGTACGGCACGGATCGCAACGTCGGCCTCGGCGCAGCCGAAACTCCAAGCAGGATGATCGACTTGCTGACCGGGATCCTGCACCTGCAGGAGCCGCGCTCCATAAGCGGGATCTTCGCTTATCATTGGCGCGCCACCTGCCGGCATAGCCATCGCCGCTGCTGTGCAGGCAAAGACGAGCATGCCTGCCGAAGCCAATCCCATGGTCGACTTAAAGAGATCCATTTTAAATCCCTTTTCGGTTGGGAGCTCGGACTTAAGACCAAGGAGGCATTGAAGCGAAGAGAGGCCGAGCGTCCCCTAAACTTCATTCAAATTGGCCGGCTTCTGCTCGCGAACGAGCATCGGCCGGCCAACCGAGTCTTGGGCTTCAATCAGAAGTCGAAGGTGAAGCCGCTGGAGATTGCCTCAATCGTCTGGCCGGCTATGAAGTTGTCATATTGGTCGCGGCCGCAGATTTGGTAATTGAAGCCGCTGGCGCCGAGGCAATTATGCTCGCCCGGACCGTTCTGCAACACGGAGCCGACGAAATAGATGCTCGCCCATTGATTGAACCTATACCGCACACCTGCCGAATACTGATTTGCCGAACGATCAAGCAAATTAAACTGAACCAGCGGCAGCGTCGTTGGATTATTCGAGTTACCCCAGCCCGGGCTTCCGGGACTCGGGAACAAATGCGTATATGCAGCGCTGACCGACCAATGTGGGCCGATATACTGCGTTACGCTGCCGTAGACATCTTCGTCAGAGCGCTCGTTGAATAAGGCGGGCGCGCCGACACGGCGTATCATTTCGCCCATCGCATAAACCTGCAGAGGGCCCCAAGGATCTTGGAACTTATAGCCAGCTCCGAGCTTGGCCGCCCATTCCGGATGGACGCCAGTTACGACCGCCTCGCCATTTGGAAGGATGATCTGAGTGGTCACTGCAGGTGAAGGCTCACCTGTATTGAATTGCGGACCGGGGACGGGTGTTTCCAGCCCGTCGTCGGCATGGCGGTTGACCGCGTCGTGGTACTCGAAGGCACCAATCGCCGTAAGGGCCTTGTCTTTATAGACGAGAGCGGTGCTATAGGCATTGCTGAAAGAGCCATCGCTACATTGCTGGTTGAAGCCGAGGACGCCGCCTGTGCCGATCGTATTGTCGACCACGCCGCTGCCGCTGCCGTAAGGCGACGTTCCGGAACAATTGAACTCGCCATATGGCATGTCGGCACTGTCGGGAGCATAATTCTGCCCAGGTGAGAAAAGCGCGCTTAACTGGAACCCGCTAATGATCGGCGATTTATACCAAATCGCGTGCGACATGCGCCAATCGAATTCGGCTCTGTTGTCACCGCCCGAGTTGCCGACAATCGAATTATAGTCACCGATCGTATTGGCAAACGGATCGAAAGCCGCTGTCGAGCGCTTGTAGGGTGTATCGCTCTTGCCGATCTTGATCGCGCCCCAAGGACCTTCGAGGCCGACATAGCTATCTCTGGTTCCCAACGCAGCGCGTTGAGTTGGAGTGGACGAGACGTCGACCTGGCTCTCGAATTGCAGCAAGAAGTTCCACCCGCCATAGCCATAAGCGCTCAGATCATGACGGGCCCTTACGCCCAGATAGGAGCCATTGCTCGCGATAGCCGGCTGCCAAGGCTTTTGATCATAGACGTTGTTGTTGAAAAGAAGCCCCGCTACATCGCCGTGCCCGTAGAGCGTGACATATGTATTGTCGATAAATGCGCCGGCGTCTCCCGACTTGGTGATGATCGGCCTGCCGCCGATCGCAAAAAGGGGTGGCTCCCCGCTGCCGGGCGATGTTGCGATTTTGCCATGGACAATCGGATTGCCGGTGAATTTGCCGTTTTGGGTCGGCTCCGTCCCGACCGGTACCGGGGTTACCTTGACCTTCGCGATATGGTTGACGCGGGTGCGCAACTCGACGTTTTCTTGTTCCAGCTTCTTGTTGCTTTTTTCGAGCGCTTCCAGCCGTTTCATTACAAGGTCGAGGCTTGCATCCGCATGCGCTGCCGACGAAGCAGCTACCATGCTCAATGCGACCGCCGCTGTTCCTAATAGAAATCGCTTATGCATCCATCGTGCCGTTCCCCCCTTAGTGCATGCCGGCGGGCCTGGCCTGCCCCCGGATGACGGGGCGGCTCTTTCAAGCCGCCCAAATTTGTTCCCTTTGCTGAATTGAAAAATTCAATTCAGTCGAGAACCTTCCCAAATTGTTGTGTAGTGTACCGCAGCGTTGTATGCTGCATACCAAATCATAAAGTTTTTTTCATTGCAAGCCGGGCAGCCGGTGTCGAGGGGAAGAAAATCCGGCGTCGCTTACCTAAATGCGGCTTCTTGGGCTGCAAGAACCTGCCGGTCCCAGCACTGAAGCTTAAGTTAAAACACGGCATTAGTTGAAAGTCGACATGAAAAATCCGATAATTTGAAGCAATTTTGCCACATAGTCTTAAAAATGCGGCTTATCTCGAGATGCGATAGATCAACACGCACCATCAACATCGATCCGGAGATCGCGACCCCCCCCTTTGATCGCTGCCTACCCTAGGGCAAATTTGCGGATTTCGAGATCAAAGATGAGTTCGAGATCGAAGATGACTTAGGCGTCCATCGCGGGGACTTAAGCGTTGCTCATTTTGAGTGGTGAGCTAAGCGGCAAGATGGGGCTTGCTGTGCCAACGGAACCGCATCCTGCAAATTCAGCTGAAAGGCATTTCTTACAAAGACAAAATGCAAAGCTATTCCAATAAAACGTTATCGTTTCTATAGCTGCGTTTCAGTCAACCCGAATGAATTTCACTTTAGATTGCGACAAGGAACCTCCGCAAAAACCACCGCGTTAGATGGTGAAAACCACCGCGTTAGATGGTTTGGAAATTCGAACCGAGGTTCACATGAAAACGCTCCGCATAGCCATCCTTACTGTTCCGTTGCTGATGACGGGCATAGGCGTCGCCTTCGCTCAATCGTCTACGGAATATCCTCCTGGTCCGTCTGCTCCCGCAGGGTCACAAAGGCTGCACGGCGGCTGGATGACCACACATAGCAGCATTTATGATCACGACGGCTTCTTACGTTTGAATGCCGATGGTGCCGGTGGCGCGGGCTCGGGTTCGGACGGGTCTGGCAATCAGGGACGGGGGGGCACTGAAAGATAGGCGACGCAGCTCTAAATCATAAAAAGCCCAGCCAAATGGCTGGGCTTTTTGTGTAAATCAGTTCGAAATATTCCGGCGCGGTGCGCGGAAGAGGATTCTGTTGCCAATGGGCCATCTAGCTAAAGCAACAGCGTTTTGGCGCTTCAAAGCGAGTGCTGTTCGAGTTGTGCTCACAAAAACAGGTACATATGGTTTACTTACTCACCCAGCTTCATAGCCGAAACGGCACTTTTTGGAACTCAACCTTTGGCACATTTCGGTTTGACTACAGTGGGATGGGGAAAAGCGGCGACCGGCTTTCCGCCGGCAACGGGGCTGAACATCTAGGTGTCGAGCGTGCGCCGCGCAAAGCTCTCGATATACCCCATGAGCTTATCGGATGTCCGACCCGCTGCCCCAGGATTGCGCTGCGCGATCGCTTCGCAAACTTCCGCATGAAGAGTGGCGCATAATGGAAGATCAGCGGCTTCCTTATAATGCTGGTACCAAAACCGCCGCGAAAGCGCACTCAGGCTGCCGAGCGCACGCATAGCAAACTCGTTCTTCGAAGCTTTCGCGACAAGTTCGTTGAAGGCGCGGTCAAGGCGCATGAAGGCGATGTCATCCGAATTTTGCGCCGCAAGACGCATGTTTCGCCCAATATCGGCGAAGATTTTTATCTCTTCGTCGGTTGCTCTTTCGGCCGCCAGCCGAGCGACGAGATTTTCCAAAACGCGACGCGTTTCAAGCAGGCGCAATTGACTGCGCAGATTGATTTCGGAAACGAGTATCCCGCGTCTGGGTAACACCATGACGAGCCCGTCACGCCCGAGCCTCTGCAAAGCTTCGCGCACCGGCGTGCGACCGATGCGAAGCTCTTGAGCCAGGGCCTGCTCGCTCAGCACCGTGCCCGGCGCAAGTTTCAGCGTCGTGATCATTTCCTCGAGCTGACAATAGGCCTGGTCGGTCAGGGAAAACTCGCTGGCAATCGCGGGTGAGCTCATCCGTTCGCCAGAGGCCTTCCGCCCTTTATAGAACGCCTGCGAACTTCTAACTGCTTGAATCATACTGAGTCTCAAAGGCCAAACGACCAACTTCAACGTTACCACACACAGCTGAAAGATCACAGCGACGCAAAATATTTCAGCGAAACTAGTGACTGATATATCTTACATATGTTATGCGTTTGTATGACGTCTATCAAAAAATCATAAAATTTATCGGGAGGACAGTATGGCGAGCGGGGTCGCATCTTCGATCGGTGGAACCACGAATTTTGACGCGGCGCGAGCCGATAGCCTAGCCGCGGGCGACGCTTTGATCGCGGCACGGCTCGAACGCCTGCCGATGACAGGGTTTCAGCGCAGCGTCTTCATCATCATCGCGACTGCATGGCTCTTCGACTCGATCGACCTCGGCTCACTGACCTTTGTGCTCGGCTCTATCCGCAAGCAGTTTGACCTTACGACTGCGCAAGCCGGCTTGCTTTCGAGCATGAGCTTTGTCGGCATGTTTTTGGGTGCCGCTCTGTCGGGGCTCGCGGCTGATCGTTTCGGCCGGAAGAGCGTCTTCCAGATCAGCATGATCTTTTGGGGCTTGGGCAGCCTCTGGTGCTCTTTGGCCCCCAATGCCGTCACGCTCGGCTACGCCCGTCTCCTTTTGGGTTTCGGCATGGGCATGGAGTTTCCGGTCGCACTGGCGATGGTCTCGGAATTTCTGCCAGCCAGTAATCGCGGCCGGTATATGGCCATCCTTGAAGGCTTCTGGCCGCTTGGCTTCATCACCGCGGGTCTCTTGAGCCTTGTTCTGCTGCAATATTTCGACTGGCGTTCGGTTTTCCTGGCGCAAGCGATCCCGGCGCTCTTTCTCTTCGTGATCCGTTTCCTCGTCCCCGAATCGCCGCGTTGGCTTGTGGACCACGGAAATCATGAGGAGGCCGAGAGAGTGATGAGCGCGATCGAAGCCAAAGTCAGCGCGCGCCTTGGCGGCCGGCCCCTGCCCGAGCCAGTGCCTCTTCCAGCACGAGCACGCAATGAGCGCGGATTCTCCTTCATGGAAATTTGGAAGCCGCCCTATGCCTCGCGGACCGTGATGATCTGGCTCACCTGGTTTTTCGCGCTTCTCGGGTTTTACGGCTTGACGACATGGCTCGGCGCCTTGCTGCAGGATGCAGGCTACAGCGTGAGCAAGTCGGTGAGCTACACGCTCTTGATCTCGCTCGCCGGCATTCCAGGCTTTATCACTTCGGCGATCCTCGTCGAGCGTTGGGGACGCAAGCCGACCGCGGTTTTGATGCTTCTCGGAAGTGCCACCGCCGCTTACCTTTACGGGCATTCACCCTCACTTGCTCTGCTGATCGTCTTTGGCCTGACGATGCAATTCTTCTCCTTCGGCATGTGGTCGGTTCTTTATGCCTATACGCCGGAGCTCTATCCGACACGTGCGCGTGCGACAGGCGCTGGCTGCGCATCCGCCGTCGGACGCCTTGGCTCGCTGCTTGGTCCTTACCTCATCGGCGTTATTTTGCCGTCGCTCGGCCGAGGCGGCGTCTTTGCCTTGGGTGCCGGATCCTTTGCCCTTGCCGCGGCCGTTGTCCTCTTTCTCGGCATCGAGACGAAGGGCAAGTCGCTCGAAGCTCTCTCACACTGAACGGCATTCTAGACTAATCGAAGTCAATGGAGGCGCAACCATGGAACTCGCAGCGAGCACAATGTCCGAGCGTCAACGGCAATATCGTGCCACCTACCGCCAGCGGATTGCCGGCTGGTACAATGGCTTGGTGCATATTGCGGTCATCTACACGATCGGCTTCACGGCCCTCTATATTTACATTTCGAACATCAAGAACGTGACCTGGCTGGAGCTTTTGACCGTTCCTGTGGTCTTCTTGGTCTGCAATTTGTTCGAGTGGTGGCTGCACCGCTATGTGATGCACCGTCCTTCACAAAATCCGATCGGGCGCGCGGTCTACAACCGTCATACGCTGCAGCATCATCAGTTCTTTACGGAACGAGAGATGCGCTTTGCCGATCATCGCGATTATCGTGTGACATTCTTCCCGACTTATGCGCTCGCGACTTTCACGCTGATCTCGATTCCGGGCGCGCTCCTCCTCGGCTTCTTGTTCGACGCCAATGTCGGTTGGCTGTTCATCACGACAACGACGAGCGTCTATCTCATCTATGAGTTCATGCATTTCTGCTGCCACGTGGAAGATAATGCCTTCGTGCGCAAGATGCCGTTCATCAATACGATCAGGCGGCATCATACCGCCCATCATGATCAATCGATCATGATGGAGCGCAACATGAACCTGACGTTTCCGATCATGGACTGGGCCTTCGGCACATCCGATCTGGACCGCGGCCTCCTGGGCACGCTCTTCAACGGCTATGATACGCGCTATGTGAAGAAAAACATGCGCAAAACCTCACGCACGCCGGGTCGCCCGGCGACGGATGCGATCCAAGCCGCAGAATAGCAATCGGCCGGCCGCAAAGTGTCGCTTAGCCTGAAGCTTTTCATGCATTCAAGGCAAGTATTCAAGGGAGGAGCGAAATGCCCTTTCACATCAAAATTGCTCTTTCGATCGCTGTCGGCCTGGCAGCGATCGCCGGCTTTTTCTTCATGGGAAGCCTCGGCCAGATCGGACCGCAAAGAGCGGTGGCCTTTCTCGGGCCGTTCATGATCATCAGCCTTTGGATCTTTCCAGAGGTCATGCGGCGTTCATCCGAGGCGAAGAAACCACGCCACGAGCTGCCCGGGGCGCAAGCGCGATGAAGATCTACGCCGGAGATCGCACCATCGACGGTATCGTCGTCACCGTCAACGGCCAGCCTCTCGACGACCAAACCAATCGCCGGTGTTATTCCTCGGCCGGGTTCGAGTGGAGCTATGAGGGGCCAGAACCGTCGCAGCTCGCTTACGCGCTGCTTGTCGATCATCTTGGCGATGATCAGAAGGCTGCCGCGCTGCAGGACAGATTCATGCGCGAGGTCGTCGCAAATTTCCAGAACGAATGGGAAATGACCTCGGCCGACATCGAACACGTACTGAGCACGTTTTAGCCGCGCGTTTTCTGACAGGGCTCTCTATGGCCCGAGCTGCAAAGATCGGGAGACGGTGCTCGCATGGAGCCCAAGACTGAAAATAAAACGACGACTAAAACCGAAACGCCTCAAAAGAAGATCGAGAAACGCACGATCGAGGACATTCGCAAGTCAAAGACGACCGGCGAAAAAATGGTCTATATGTCGGTGCCGGACTATACGTCGGCGAAATGGGCCGAGATGGCCGGCGTCGACGTCGCGGTCGTCGGCGACAGTTTGGCGATGGTGGCGCATGGCCATTCCAACACGATTCCAGCGACCATGGATATGATGGTCTTGCACGCGCAGGCGGTTCGACGCGGCGCACCAAACACTTTCGTTCTGGGCTGTATGCCCTATCAAAGCTACAACACGATCGATCGTGCTTTGACCAATGCAACCCGCTTCATGCAGGAGGCGCTCTGCGACGCGGTCAAGCCGCAGGGCGGGAAGTCGCAGGCCCATATTCTGAAAGCGCTTGTCGATGCCGGCATTCCGACGGCGTCGCACATCGGCTTGACGCCGCATACGATCGCGACATTCGGCGGCTTCAAGATACAGGGCAAGACCGCGGACGCCGCGATGAAGATCCTCGAAGATGCGCTTGCGATCGAAGACGCCGGTTGCTTCATGTTGGAATTCGAGGCTGTGCCTGCCCCGATCGCAAAGCTGATATCGCAGCAACTCAGGATTCCCACCATCGGCATCGGGGCCGGAGGCGGTTGCGATGGCCAAATCCTGCTCGCCTACGATCTTCTCGGTGTCTTTACGGATTTCAAGCCGAAGTTCACGAAGCGTTATGCGAATTTGACGGAAGTCGCCGTCGCCGGCATCAAGAACTATGTGCACGAAGTGAAGAACGGCGCGTTTCCCGATGATGATCATTCCTACAAGGTCGATGAGGCCGAGCTTGAAAAATTTGCATCAATGCTGGAGAAGCGGCGACCGATTTGATTGGCGCGGAAATATTAACCCCAAGCCACGTACCGGGCCACGCGATCATAAGACGCGCCCGGGCGCGGCCGCGCCGTTTGGAATTGCCGAGGCAAGTACCTTGTAAAGCGCCGGCGGTTCCGAAGTCGCACGCAATTGGCGTGCGACCTCTGGATCTCGCAGACGTCTGGCAACGCAAGCCAGCGCCGTCAAATGCTCTTTGTCGGCCTCGGCTGGGATCAGCAGCAGAAACACGAGGTCGACCGGCTGACCGTCGACCGCGTCGAAATTGATAGGTTTTTCGAGCTTGGCAAAAAGCGCGAAGAAATGTTTGAGGCCGGGAATCCGGGCGTGCGGAACGGCAACGCCGTCGCCAACCCCGGTGGATCCCAGCGCCTCGCGTGCGGTCACCGGGTCCAGGATGACCTGGACGTCGAGCCCGAGCGCCTTGGCGGCGCGCCGCACCAGCTCCTGCAGGAGCTGCGTCTTTTTGCCGGCGCGCAAGTTCAGCACTTGCTCGGGCTTAATCAATTCGATCATTTCCATCTTTTGTTGCTCTTGTGAGGATGCGGCGGCGAGGGATCAATCGAGCATCCGAAGCCGATAGCCGACGCCCTGCTCCGTGATGATATGCTGCGGCCGTTCCGGATTGCTTTCGATCTTTTGCCGCAGCGCGCGGATATATATCCGTAAATATTGAACATCGGGATCGCCGCCCCAGACCTCGCGCAAAAGAAATTTGTGGGTCAGCACCTTTCCGGCATGGGCAACGAGCAGTCGCAACAGCTCATATTCGCGTGGCGACAATTTAACCTCCTGGCCGGCCACGGTCACGATTCGACGGACGAGATCGACGGAGAGATCGCCGGAACGGAATATGGGCCTTTCACCCTGCTGTTGCAAACGATGACGCAGGCCGGCGCGGATCCGGGCCAGCAATTCATCGACCCCGAAAGGCTTAGTTACATAATCGTCGGCGCCGAGATCGAGCGCCTTGACCTTGCCGGCTTCGTCGGTTCGGCTCGACAAAACGATGATCGGCACCGCCGATCCTTGGTCCCGCAGCCGGCGGATGATCTCGAAGCCGCTGATATCGGGCAGGCCGAGATCGAGCACAAGGACGTCGATCGGATTGGACCGGATCATGTCGAGGGCGGCGCTGCCAGCCGCTGCCTCGAGCACACGATAGCCTTGCGCCGCGAGGCTGGTGTGGAGAAAACGTCGGATCGGTGGCTCATCATCGACGATCAATATGCGAAGAGGCACCGCTTCGGCAGTCATTTGCTACGTTCCTCATCAAGGCTATCCAGAGCCGGCAGCGGGAGCCTGATGGTGAAGACCGCGCCCTGCCGGTCGGCGCGATTGCCCGCAACGATCGATCCACCCATCGCTTCGACAAAGCCGCGGCAGATGGCAAGGCCGAGTCCAGTGCCGGCACGCTTACGGTCGGAGGCTTGAATCCGATAAAATTTATCGAAGATGCGTTCAGTGTCCTCGAGCGGGATGCCGTCTCCCTCATCGAGGATCTCCAGGCGCACCACCGCGCCCTCGCGGCGTGCCTTGACACGCACTTCGGTGCCCGCCGGCGTGTATTTCGCCGCATTGTCGAGCAGATTGAAAAGCACCTGCTCGAGCAGCACCGGATCGACCCTGATGACCGGCAAATCAGGATCGAGATCGATTGCGATTTTGTGGTCGCCCAAGACCTTCGCGGCCCGCCCCAGCGCGCTTCCGACAATATCGCCGAGATCGACGATTTCGCCATGCGGCTCGATCGCGCCCGACTTCAACCGGGTCATGTCCAGGAGATTGGCGATGAAACGGTTGAGCCGCTCCGCCTCTTCCTGGATGGTGCCGATGAGCTCCTCCTGCGCGGCCTCGTCGAGAACGCGCCGATAGGCCTTGAGACTGGTCGCGGCGCCAAGCACGGAAGCGAGCGGCGTGCGCAGATCATGTGAGATCGAGGTCAGCAAGGCCGATCGCAGCCGTTCGGTTTCGACGGTGAGACGGGCCCGCTCGACATCGGCGACGAGATTCACGCGCTCGATCGCCAGCGTCGCCTGGTCGGAGAGCGCATCGAACAAACGCCTTTGGTCGGGCGTCAGCAGCGGGCCTGGACGGTCATTGTCGAGCCCGACGACGCCGACGGCGCTGCGCGCGGTTCGCATCGGAAGGAACAGACGTTTGGCGCCCGGCAGCGTATCGGCGCTGCGGCCGGCCGGCCGGTTGTGCTCCCAGCACCATTTGGCGGCGGCAATATCGGCCTCGTCGAGCGTGTCCTCCGGCGGATAGCCGGCGCGCACCGTCAATATGCCCTCTTGCGGCAGCAGCAGGACCACTCTGACTTTCAGCATCAATGCGATTTGATATACGGTCGCCCATAAAAGATCGTCGAGCGTGATGGCGCTGGCAAGCTTGCGGCTGAAGAGATAGAGATCCTCCGTCGTCCTCGCCCTTTGCCGCGCGCTCATCGCCTGGTTGCGCATGCGGGCGGTGAGATTGCTCGCGATCACCGCAACGAGACCGAAGAAGAACAGAGCGATGACATTTTCCGGATCGGCGATGGTGAAGCTATAGAGCGGCGCCAGAAAAAAGAAATTATACGCAAGAACGCTGATCAAACAGGCAAAGAGCGACGGCCAGAGGCCATAGGCGATGGCACTCCCCATCACCGCCGTCAGAAACACCAAAGTGATGTTGGAAGTGGCCAGGAAATGCCGCAGCACTTCGCCGATGCCGAGTGCGGCGGCGACGAAGGCGAGGCTGCCGGCATAGGCTTGCACATCGGCCAGCTCATTAGTGGGCGCGGTCGCCACACCCTCGCGGAGCCGTCGCGGCACGCCTTTTTGCACCTCCGGTTCGGCGATGACATGGACGCTGATATCACCGGCACGGCGGATGAGCCGATAGGTCACCGATCCGCGCAGCAGCTCCGACCAGCGCGGACGCCGTGATTTGGCGATGACGATATGGGTGAAATTGTTCTCCGTCGCGTAATCGACGAGCGCCCGGCCGACGTCTTGACCGGGAATTGTGATGACATCGCCGCCGAGCTTTTCCGCCAAGCGCAGCGCCTCGGCGATGACCTCGCGCTCCACTTCCGACAATCGCAGGGTGTGCGAGGTTTCGATATGGATCGCCGTCCAGGGTGCGCGCAGACGGTCCGCGAGCCGCCGCGCACTGCGCACCACCGCGAGGCTGGCCGGATTTTCATTGACGCAGACCAACACGCGCTCGCCCGCGGCCCATGGCCCAGGGATGGCATGCGCCCGCATATAGCTTACCATCTGTTCGTCGACGCGCTGCGCGGTACGGCGCAGCGCAAGCTCGCGCAGCGCGGTCAGATTGCCCGGCTGAAAATAATGGCGGACCGCGCGTTCGGCCTGCTGCGGGACATAGACCTTGCCTTCGTGCAGGCGCTGGATGAGATCCTCCGGCGTGAGGTCGACGACCTCCACGTCGTCGGCGTGGTCGAGGATCGAATCCGGAACGGTCTCCCGCACGAAGATGCGCGTGATCTTCGCCACGACGTCATTCAGGCTTTCGAGATGCTGGATGTTCAGCGTCGTATAAACGTCGATGCCGGCACCGAGCAGCTCCTCGACGTCGAGATAGCGTTTGGGATGCCGGCTTCCGGGCGCGTTGCTGTGCGCGAGTTCGTCGACGAGCACAAGCTTCGGGTGACGCTTCAAAATGGCGTCGAGGTCCATCTCCTCCAGAAAGCGGCCCCTATATTCCACGCCCCGGCGTGGAACGATCTCGAGCCCTTCGAGCAGCGCTTGCGTCTCTTTGCGGCCATGGGTCTCGACGACGCCCACGACGACATCGATCCCATCGCGGCGCTTGGCTTGCGCCGTCATCAACATTTCAAAGGTCTTGCCGACGCCGGGCGCGGCGCCGAGAAAGACCTTCAGGCGACCCCGCCCCTCATGCTCGGCCTGCGCCAGCAGCGCCTCCGGAGACGGTCGGTTGGCGCGATCGGATCGGTCGTCGCTCATCACTGATGCCTGATCGCTGATACCTGATCGAATTGGGTCCAAGCTCTTATCGGCGCCGCCCGCTCAGAGCTCGCTTCGAGATCACTTGATAGAACGAGCGGCGGACAATGCGTCGCCGCAATGCCCGCCGCAAGAGCATATCCTTGATGCAGAGCCGATTTGTCCCGTCACGTGGATCGCACTTTGGCATGTCGGATATAATCGATGTGCTAGCGCGGCGATCCGCGTGATCGGAATTGGCTCTAGCCGCACGGCCAGAATAGATCGCTTTTTGTTATATAAGCATCATTTGGCCGCCAGCGCATCGAGTGCGAGATTGAGTTTCAAGACATTGACATGATCCTCGCCGATCACGCCCAAGACCCGCCGTTCGATATGGCTTTCCACCAATTCGCGCAGGCGCGCCTCGGGCAAATGCCTAGCCTTGGCAATGCGCGGCACTTGAAACAAAGCGGCAGCCGGCGTGATGTCGGGATCAAGCCCGCTCGCCGATGTGGTGATGAGATCGACCGGCACCGGCACGCCTGGGTTTTCGGTGGCAAGCTTCGCCGCATCCGCCTTGACGCGGTCGATGAGCGCCTTCGAGGTCGGCCCGGCATTGGAGCCGCCGGAATTATCCGCCGCATAGGGCACCGCAATCGTTTTGTTCGGGTCTTTCGGGTCCGGTTCGGTTGTCGCGGAGGGCCGGCCGCGGAAATATCTATCCGAAGCGAAATACTGGCCAATGAGCTCGGACCCAATGATCTTGCCGTCCTTTTTGATCAGGCTGCCATTGGCCTGATATGGAAAGAGGATTTGCGCGATACCAGTCATGCCGAGCGGATAGATGAGGCCAGTGAGGACCGTCATCACGACGATCATTATTATGGCCGGGCGGATCTGTTTCACCATGACTTTGTTCCTAAGCGAGGCCGACGGTGGTGACGAGCATGTCGATCAACTTGATGCCGATGAAGGGCGCGATGATGCCGCCAACGCCGTAGACGAGAAGATTGTGCCGCAAGATGCTCGCCGCGCCAACCGGCCGAAAGGCGACGCCGCGGAGCGCCAGCGGGATCAGCGCGATGATGATCAAGGCGTTGAAAATGATCGCCGACAGGATCGCGCTCTGCGGCGTCTGCAGATGCATGATGTTCAGCGCCTGAAGCTGCGGATAGAAGGCGAGGAACATCGCCGGGATGATCGCGAAATATTTGGCGACGTCATTGGCGATCGAGAAAGTGGTGAGCGCACCCCGCGTTATCAAGAGCTGTTTGCCGATTTCGACGATCTCGATGAGCTTGGTCGGATCGCTATCGAGATCGACCATATTGCCGGCCTCGCGCGCCGCCATCGTGCCCGTGTTCATCGCAACGCCGACATCGGCCTGGGCGAGCGCCGGCGCGTCATTGGTGCCGTCACCGCACATGGCGACGAGCTTGCCTAGTGCCTGCTCGTCGCGAATGAGCTTCAGCTTGGTTTCTGGTGTCGCCTGGGCGAGGAAATCATCGACACCGGCTTCCGCCGCAATAGCGGCGGCGGTCAGCGGATTGTCGCCCGTGATCATCACCGTGCGAATGCCCATGCGGCGCAATTCGGCAAAGCGCTCCTTGATGCCGCCTTTGACAATGTCCTTCAGGTGGATGATTCCGAGAAGCTTGCCGTTCTTGGCGACGGCGAGCGGGGTGCCGCCCGAGTTGGCGATGCGATCGGCGATCGCATTGAGGTCGCGCGCCGCCGGGGTCATGGCCGCCGCGCGCATATCAAGGGCGACACTGCCCTGTGCACCCTGATAGGCTGTGCCGAGCAGGGCTGGCTGCACATAGGCCAGCACGGCATCGACCGCCCCCTTGCGGATAGCAAGGCCCTCGCCGTCGATGCCGCTGATCCGCGTCTGCGCCGAGAACGGAATGAAATGCGGATTGAGCGCCGCCATGTCGCGGCCGCGGATACCATATTTCTCCTTGGCCAGCATGACGATGGAACGACCTTCCGGTGTCTCGTCCGACAGCGAGGCGAACTGAGCCGCATCGGCCAAATCCCGTTCGTTGACTCCGGGCATCGGCAGAAATTCGGTTGCCTGACGATTCCCCAAAGTGATGGTGCCGGTTTTGTCGAGCAGCAGAGTGTCGACATCGCCCGCCGCTTCGACGGCGCGGCCGGACATGGCGAGCACATTGAACCGCACAAGCCGATCCATGCCGGCAATGCCGATCGCCGACAAAAGCGCGCCGATGGTCGTCGGGATCAGGGTCACGAACAGCGCCACAAGGACCAAAACCGTCATGGTGCCGCCGGCATAATGGGCGAAGCTCGGAATGGTCGCGACCGCGAAGACGAAAATGATCGTCAGGCCCGCGAGCAAGATATTGAGCGCGATCTCGTTGGGCGTCTTCTGGCGCTGCGCGCCTTCAACCAGCGCAATCATGCGATCGAGAAAGGTCGATCCTTGCGCTGCGGTGATCCGCACCTTGATCCAGTCGGAGATTACCGTCGTGCCGCCGGTCACCGCCGAGCGGTCGCCGCCGCTCTCACGAATGACGGGCGCCAATTCGCCGGTGATCGCCGCTTCATTGACGGAGGCCACGCCCTCGATCACATCGCCGTCGCTCGGGATGATGTCGCCCGCCTCGACGAGCACGACATCGCCTTGCTTCAGCGAAGTGGCAGGCGCCTCCCGCCATTGTGAACCGACATTGGCCGAAGCCCTTTCTTCAGCCGCGGTGTAAAGCAATTTCGCAGCCGTTTCTGTCTTGGTGCGGCGCAGGCTCGCGGCCTGCGCCTTCCCCCGCCCCTCCGCCACCGCCTCGGCGAAATTGGCGAAAAGCACGGTGAACCAGAGCCAGAGATTGATCTGGAAGGAGAAGCCGTAATGGCCGGCTCCCCTGACGAGATCGCGCAGGAAGAGGATCGTCGTGAGGCTCGCGACAATCTCGACCGTGAACATGACCGGGTTGTGGATCATGATGCGCGGATCGAGTTTCCTGAACGCCGCACCGATCGCCGGGACGAGGATCTTCGGATCGGTCATGGAGGTGACCGGCATCCGTTTGCGAATATGGGAGAGTTCCATGGGAATGCCTCTCAGCATCAATAGAGTTTGCCGGTGAGCATTGAGAAATGCTCGACCACGGGCCCGAGCGACACCGCCGGGAAGTAGATGAGACCGCCGGTGATCAGGATGACGCCAATGAGGAGGCCGACAAACAGGCCACCATCGGTCGGGAAAGTCCCCGCCGAGGCAGGCACGATCTTCTTTGCCGCCAGCGAGCCGGCGATGGCCAGCATCGGCACGATCATCAAGAAGCGGCCCGTGAACATCGCAAACCCGAGCGTGGTGTTGTAGTAGGACGTATTGGCGGAAAGCCCGGCAAAGGCGCTGCCATTGTTTCCGGTGGCGGAAGTGAAGGCATAAAGAATCTCGCTAAAGCCGTGCGGGCCAGCGTTGGCGATGCCCGCAAGGCCAGCCGGCAAGACAGTGGCGAGCGCGCTGAAGCCGAGGATCGACAGCGGCAGGATGAGGATGGCAAGCATCGCCATCTTCACTTCCTTTGCTTCGATCTTCTTGCCGAGATATTCGGGGGTGCGGCCGACCATGAGCCCGGCGATGAACACGGCGAGGATGGCGAAGATAAGCATGCCGTAGAGGCCGGAGCCCACGCCGCCGAAGATGATCTCGCCCAGCATGATGTTGACCATCGGCACAAGGCCGCCAAGCGGCATCAGGCTGTCGTGCATCGTGTTGACCGCGCCGCAGGAGGCGTCGGTCGTGACGGTGGTGAACAGGGCCGAGTTGGTAATGCCGAAACGGACCTCCTTGCCTTCCATATTGCCGCCGGCCTGCAGGGCCGAAGGCGCCTGATCGACATGGAATGCGGCAAACGCCAGATTGCCGGGTGCCTCGGCCCGGTAGACGGTGACGACCCCAGCAACATAAAGGAAGCCCATGACGGCGAAGATCGCCCAGCCCTGGCGCTGATTGCCAACCATGCGCCCGAACACATTGGTCAGGGCGGCGCCAATCGAGAAAATCAGCACCATCTGCACGAAATTGGTGATCGCGTTCGGGTTTTCGAAGGGATGCGCCGAATTGGCGTTGAAGAACCCGCCGCCATTGGTGCCCATCATTTTGATGACTTCTTGCGAGGCCACCGGACCTTGCGCGATCACTTGCTTGACGCCCTCGAGGCCTGTCGCCTCGGTGTAGGCGCCGATATTCTGCGGCATGCCCTGCCAGACGAAGAACAGGGCCACAGCGATCGAGATCGGCAGGAGGATGTAGAGGACGCAGCGCGTGAGATCGACCCAAAAATTGCCGATCGCCTGGGCGCTGCGCCGCGCAAAGCCGCGGATCAACGCGATGGCGAGCGCAATGCCGGTCGCTGCCGAGACGAAATTATGTACGGTGAGACCCGCCATCTGGGTGAGATAGCTCATCGTGGTCTCTGGCACATAAGACTGCCAGTTCGTATTGGTGATGAAGCTCACCGACGTATTGAACGCAAGACTTTGTTCGACCGCCGTTTGCCCCTGCGGATTGAAGGGCAGAATGCCTTGCAGCCGCTGCAAGGCATAGAGCGTGACGAATCCTGCCATGCTGAAGAACAGCATGGCGACGGCATAGGTCACCCAATGCTGGTCCTGCCCCTCATCGACGCCGCAGACGCGATAGATGCCGCGCTCGACCGGTTTGAGGACCGGCGACAGGAAAGTGCGCTCGCCGGTAAAGACGCGCGCCATATAGCCCCCGAAAGGCTTCACCAGAAGTATGACGATCGCGCTATAGAGCGCGATCTGGATCCAACCATTGATGGTCATGGGCTGCTCCTCAGAACCGCTCAGGACGGATCAACGCGAAGACGAGATAGGCGAGTAGCGCCACGGTGACTGCCGCTGCCAGCGCGTAATCGAAAATCATCGGATTCTCCTAAACAGCTCGCGACTCAAAGACGGTCGCAAGCGATGACATAGAGCACGGTGGCGGCTAGGAAGCCGAAGCCAACGGCTAGGTAGATCGCGTCAAGCATGGATCATCTTCTCCTGCCGAGATCGGCGACGGCCGATGCGGCGCTTGTGTTTCTCGCATTCCGCATCGCGCTTCGTGCTTTCCGCCGTGACCGCCAAACAGCCCCGCTTCGGATCGCGCGTAAAATCGCGAGACTCGCCTATAAAATCGAGTAGGAATGGGAGGCTCCTTCTATAAAAATTCCATATAAATTCGGGTAGAAGGCACGTCCCCTTTTGAACATCATCAGCGCAGATAGCGCCGCGCCGTTGATGTGCATCAAGCGCAATCGCTAAAATTACAAAAAGCGCGATGGACTTTGCCCGAGCCCGCATCGAGAGGCCTGACGATCAGCCAGCCTGGATTGCCAGGACAAGCAATTGTGCGACGACGGCAACGCCCAAGAAGGCCGCAATCGCTACGCCTATGTCGCACAGCACTTCACTCGGCCGTGGAGCTTCGTCGCATTCTGCCGTGTTGCAGCAGGAATAATCCTGCGTCTCGTCGAGCTGAAAGCCTGCGGCGCGTCCGAGGCTTTTGTTCCGCATTGCCGATCTCCGACTTCGCCTGCCCTATGCAGCCCTTCGGGCAGCGCGGCAGATATCCAGCGATCAGTGCAATGTGGAGCGGATCATCATATAAATTCGAGAGAGAACAAAAGCGGCATTCATATAGGCAGCGTATATGCGATCACGCCGGGAGATGGCCGACAGCCGCTGCGCGATGCAGTCAAACGGACAGCTGCATGCCATCATAGGCCGGCTCGACATTCTCCGGCAGCTCGCCTTGGAGCCGCGTAAAATCGAGATCGGTGTGGAGATTGGTGAGGACCGCGCGCTTCGGCTTCAGCCTCTCGATCCATTCCAAAGTCTCCGGCAAAGAGAAATGACTCGGATGCGGCATATAGCGCAAGGCATCGACGATCCAGAGATCGAGATCTTCGAGATAACACCGGCTGTCGGCGGGAATGGCGTTGAGGTCCGGCGTATAGGCGATATTTCCAAAGCGGAAGCCGAGCGAGGGGATCTCGCCATGTTCGAGCCGGAAGGGCATGGCTTCGATCGTGCCCCCTGCCCCTTTCACTGTGCAGAGCTTGCCGGGATAGAGCCGCTTTTCGGTGAGGAGCGGCGGATAATAGCTGCCCTCGGGTGTCTCGAAAATATAGTCGAAATGGTTGCGGACCACGAGCGCCGTCTCGGCATCCATATGAAGATCGATCTTGTGCTTCGCCTGAATGACGAGCGGGCGCACGTCGTCGATCCCATGAATATGATCGGCATGCGGATGAGTGAGCAGAACCGCATCGAGATGGCCGACCTCGAGATCGAGCAATTGATTGCGCAGATCCGGCCCCATGTCGACGAGTACGACGGTCTTGCCGCCATTTTCGCCAGCCCGCTCGACAAGGATCGAACAGCGGCGGCGGCGATTCTTCGGATTGTTCGGATCGCACGCGCCCCAGCCCTGCCCGACACGGGGAACGCCGCCCGACGAACCACAGCCGAGAATGGTGATCGCGAAACTCATGCGCCGACATCTGCAGCCGTGCCATCCGCGGCCGGCGCCGGCATTTTCGAAAACAGGCGCAGCGCATTGGCGGTCGTAATGGCTGCAAGCTCCGCTTCGGACATGCCTTTGACCTCGGCCAGCACTTTGGCCGTCTCTTTGACGAAGGCCGGTTCATTGCGCTTGCCGCGATAAGGAACCGGCGCAAGAAAAGGCGCATCGGTTTCGACGAGCAGCCGATCCTGCGGCACGTCGCGTGCGATCGCCCGCAATTCGTCCGATTTCTTGAAGGTCAGCACGCCGGAAAAGGAGATGGAAAGGCCGAGCGCCAGCGCGCGCTCCGCCAATTGCCGCGACGAGGTGAAGCAATGCAGCAGCGCCTTGAACACCCCTTTCCCCATTTCATCTTCGAGAATGGCGGCGACATCGGCATCGGCATCGCGGGCGTGGATGACGAGCGGCAGGCCGCTCTCCCGTGCCGCCGCTATATGGGTGCGGAAGACACGAGCGGCGACGTCACGCGGGGCACGGTCATAATGATAATCGAGCCCTGCCTCGCCGATCCCGACGCATTTGCGATGCGCTGCAAGCGCGACGAGCTTCGCCACGCTCGCTTCCGCCTCTGCATGCGCCTCATGCGGATGCGTGCCGACGGTGCAATAGACCTCGTCATAGGCTTCGGCGAGGGCGGAAATTGTCGGAAATTTCTCGACCTGCGTCGAAATGGTGATCATCCGACGTAGCCCGGCCGCTTGGGCGCGCGCCACCACAGCGTCGCGTTCGGCCGCGAAATCGGGAAAATCGAGATGGCAATGGGTGTCGATCAGCATCAGCGTCTCAGGCTGGTTTGGTCGCCTCCGCCTCGACATAGCGAGGAAAGATGGCGGCCGGCGGCGGCAGGGTGCGGCCGGCTGCGTCCTCTGCCTCGATATGGGCGAAGTCGCGCGCATCGGGCGCGACAGCCAAGAGGTCTAGAAGCTTGGTCATAGCTACGGGCATGAAAGGCTGGGTGAGGATGGCGATCTTACGCAAGACCTGCGCCGTCACATAGAGAATCGTCCCCATGCGGGCAGGATCGGTCTTGCGCTTGGTCCAAGGCTCTTCCGAAGCGAAATAACGGTTGGCTTCGCCGACCACGCGCCAGATCTCCGCAAGAACCATATGGAGGGCAAAACCTTGCATCGCAAGCCTTGCTTTGTTCAAGAGCCCCGCCGCCTCGGCGAGGATCGCCTGATCCGCCTCGGTGAGCTGCGCAGGTTCGGGAAGCCTTCCGTCGCAATTCTTGCCGATCATCGATAAAGAGCGCTGCGCCAGATTGCCGAGATCATTGGCGAGATCGGCATTCGTCCGGGCGACGATCGCCTCATGCGAATAATGGCCATCCTGCCCGAAGGGCACTTCGCGCAGAAAGAAATAGCGCAGCGGGTCGACGCCATAATGATCGATCAAGGCGAAAGGATCGATGACATTGCCGACCGATTTCGACATTTTCTCGCCGCGGTTGAACAGAAAGCCGTGGACGACGATCTGCTTCGGCAGAGGCAGGCCGGCCGACATTAGAAAGGCCGGCCAATAGACGGCATGAAAACGGGTGATGTCCTTGCCGATCACATGCGCATCGGCCGGCCAAAATTTCGCCCGCGCCGCTGTTGCGTCGGGAAAGCCCGTCGCGGTGATGTAATTCGTCAGCGCATCGACCCAGACATACATCACATGCTTGGGGTCGCCGGGCACCGGAATGCCCCAATCGAAGGTCGAGCGGCTGATCGACAGATCATTGAGGCCGCGCGCGACGAAAGAGACGATCTCCTTGCGATAGCTTTCCGGCACGATGAAATCGGGATGCGCCTCATAATGGGCGAGGAGCTTCTCTTGATAGGCGGAGAGCCTGAAATAATAGCTCTCCTCCTCCACCCATTCGACCGGTGCGCCGCTCGGCGCAAAACGCTCGCCTTCGGCGGTCAAAGTCAGCTCGGATTCGTCGAAAAAGGCTTCGTCGCGGACCGAATACCAGCCTGGATATTTGGAGAGATAGATGTCGCCCGCCGCGGCCATGCGCCGCCAGATCTCCTGTGCCGCGTCATGATGGCGGGGTTGCGTCGTGCGGACGATATCGTCGGCCGGCGCGTCGAGCGCGAGCCCCATGGCGGCGAATTGCGCCGCGGTGCGATCGGCCAATTGCTGCGGCGTGATCCCTTCCCGCGCCGCGGTCTGCTGCATCTTCTGGCCATGCTCGTCCATGCCGGTCACGAACAAAGTGTCATAACCGTCGAGGCGCTTGAAACGGGCGATCGTATCACTCGCGATCCGCTCATAGGCATGACCGATATGCGGCGCGCCATTGGCATAGGGAATGGCGGTCGTAATGTAGAAAGTCCGGCTGCCGGCCATGGCTGAAATAACTCTGTCTCGAAAACTTTGGGCCGCGCCGCGTCGCTCAGGCTGCGAAGGCCTTCGCGGCCGTGGCGAGATCGGCGAAAAGAGAAAGGATGAAAGGCCGCTTGTCGAGGTTCAAGACCTCGGTCTCCCGCGCCGTTTCAGCGGCCTTTTCCCACACCTCGGCTAAGGGCGCAAGGCGCGCCGCCCCCTGCCCCGCCTCGCGGCGTAGGACGACGTCGATCCAATCGACGACGGCGACCATCATCATCTCATAATCAGCGGTGCTGTCGCGCCCTGCGACTTGATCGGCGAGTTCGTGAACGGCGCGCCAATCGAGAGCAGGCAAATCGGCGAGGAGGCGCTGAATCTCCCTATCCAGTTCGAGGCCGCGGCCGCCGAGAAGCCGCAGCGCCGCGGGAACGGAGCCGCCGGCCCGCGCGGCTGCCATTGCGATGGCCTTGTGGTCGGTGCTGCTCCAGGGCTCGCCCAATGTCGCGACAACGGCAGCGATCTCCGCACTGGTCAAAGGCTTCAGCAGCAACCTGCGGCAGCGCGAGCGCAAGGTCGACAAAATCTGCCCGGGCCGATGCGCGACGATGAGAAACAATGAGCGTGGCGGCGGCTCCTCGACGAGTTTCAAAAGCGCATTGGCACCGGCACGGTTCAGATCCTCGGCGCTGTCGACGATGCAGATACGATAGCCACCCGCGCCCGCCGCCTGCTGGAACATATGAATGGCGTGGCGCACGTCATCGGCGCGGATTTCCGTGAACGGTCGCTTCGCCTTCTCATTCCATTCCCGCCGCAGCAGGAACACATCGCCATGCGCCAGAGCGGCAAGCTTATGGGCGACCGGATGGTCCTCCGGGACATAGAGGCTCGCGGCCGATCGGACCGCAGCGGCGGCGGGATCTGGATGTGCCAGGAGAAAACGCGTCAGCCGCCAGGCGAGCGTCGCCTTACCGATGCCGGAAGGGCCACCGATGATGATGGCGTGAGGCAGCCGGTCGGCCCGATAAGCGTCGAGAAGCGCCTGCTCGGCCTCGACATGGCCGATGAGCCGGCCCGCCTCGCGCGGATGCGGCGCATCTTCAAATCGATCCGCCTCGGGCGGCGCTTCGATGGTCCCGCGCGCCATGCACAAAAACCTATTGCCAATTGCGATTCATCATGATGATTGCTTCGCATGAACGGCCGCGCCCGATCACGCAAGAGTTTTCGATTCTTGAGTTTTCAATTCTTGAGCTTTCGATTCTTGAGCTTTTGATTCTTTTGATTCTTGCGACCCGCCTTCTTTTGCATCCTGCGACGGCGGGTCATCCGGCCGCAGCCGGGAAAGGATCACGTCCCAAATTGCTTGCGCAACCTCAGCTTCGTCTTGCGCGGCATCGACGACGACGCAACGCTCGGGCTCCGCGGCGGCAATGGCGAGATAGGCTTGCCGCAGGGCTTCGTGAAAGCCGATCGCCTCGCTTTCGAAGCGGTCTGTGGCGGTCTGCGGCGTCCGCCGCGCCGCGGCTCGGGCAAGGCCGAGCTCAGGCGGCAGATCGAGGATCAGGGTCAAGTCCGGCCGAAGCCCGTCTAAAGTGACGCGTTCGAGCACCTGCAGAAAGCCTGGATCGACGCCGCCGAAAGTGCCTTGATAGGCGCGCGTCGAATCGGCAAATCGGTCACAAATGACCCATGTGCCGGCAGCGAGCGCCGGGGCGATCGTATGGTCGATGTGGTCGATCCGCGCGGCGGAGAAAACGATCGCTTCGGCCTTGGCGCCGAGATCCTTGATCATGCCGGAAAGGAGTATATCGCGCAGAATTTCCGCGCGCGGCGAGCCGCCCGGCTCGCGTGTCGTCATAGCCGCTATGCCTTGCGCGCGCAGCTTCTCGGCGATATGGCGGGCCTGGGTTGTCTTGCCCACCCCTTCACCGCCTTCGAGAGTGATGAAAGCGCCGCGACGCGAAGCAGATGGCATAGAAGATAACATAGAAGACCACATGGGCGGCATCAATGGTTCACCGCCTTCAGGACATATTTGCGGAACTCGTCGGCGACATATTCGAGGGCGGCATCCATGGCGCGGCTCGGCAGCGTGCCCGGGCCGATGTCGGCGGCGGTCTGCAAAGGGACTTCGAGCACTTGGTTGGTCCCGCGGAAAATCTGCAGGCGCGCAACATTTTTGCCGGCCACAACAGGCGCGATCAGAGGTCCCATATAGACGATCCGGCCGGTGAGCCTCTCACTCAAATCGCGTGGCACAAGCACTTTCACCGGATTTGGGGTGACCAGCGGCACCTCGCCTTTGCTGCCGCCATAGACCCGCGCCGTGCCCACGATCTCGCCGGCCGCGAACACAGCTTTAGGCTCGAAGGAGCGGAAACCCCATTGCAGGAGGCGCAGCGCCTCATCGGCGCGCTCCTTGGCCGTCTTGGCGCCATAGAGCGCCAGGATGAGCCTTTGCCCATTTTGCACTGCTGAGACGACGATGCCATAGCCGCTGGCGTCGATATTGCCGGTCTTCAGCCCGTCGGCGCCAATGTCCATCGTCAGCAGCGGATTGCGGTTGGGCTGTTTGATCTTGTTCCAGGTGAATTCCTTTTCACTGAAATAACGATAGAGATCTGGATAGGTCTTGATGAGATGCGCGGCGAGCAGGGCCATCTCGCGCGCGGTGACCTTCTGGTCCGGATCGCCCCTGCCCCAGCTATTGGTGAAGGTGAGATGGGTGAAGCCGAGCTGGCGCGCCCTCTCGGTCATGCGGGTGGCGAAGGCGCCTTCCGAACCGGCGAGGCCCTCGGCGAGCACGATCGCTGCATCATTGCCGGAGACGATGACGAGCCCTTTGATCAGATCCTCCACTTTGATTTGGCTGTTGAGCGCTGCAAACATGGTTGAACCACGCGCCAGCGCGCCGCCATTGCGCCAGGCAGTTTCGCTCACCTTGAATTCATCGGTGAGCTTGAGGCGGCCTTCGCTAATGGCTTCAAAGACAAGTTCCGCGGTCATGATCTTGGTGGTCGATGCCGGCGTCACAAGATCATCGGCGCTCTTCTCGAAAAGGACGGAGAGCGTGTCGGCATCGATCAATATGGCGTGCGGAACGCTCGTTTGCAGAGGCTGCGCTGCAAATGCGTCGGCAGGAAGCCATGTCGCCAAGCAGAGGATCGAGCAGCGGATCGCCACGACGATCGCCGCGCCGCGCCCCGGAAGGGCCATGCGCCGGCGAGACGCAGGATGACGCCAAAACCAAGAGCGCCGGAAGCGAGGACGCCAAGCGATGGGACACGAGGGTAGAAAGGAACTCACGCGGCGCCTCTCGCTGATCTCATCGACAATATGCTTGCAGCCGCCGGAGCATGAGCCTCGCTCTCACGGCTGGCACGCGAACTTGGGGCACATCTTCAGCTACAGGTAAGCAGCCTTCGAAATCAGCCGGAATTGCAGGACAATTCCCAATATCTCTTGTTGCAGACTTTCTTAGCACGCTTTGCGCACGAACTGAACGCCGGAGGCTTTCGGCGCTCGGGCCGAAAGTGCCGAAGGACAGCCGATAGGGCGCAGGGCATGCAGAAACAGCCCAAGCCGCGCCGATTTGGCGTTCGTTGCCGGGCACGATATGGAACTCGCACGATAGGGAATTGACCGTGCAAATTTACGATTGCAACCGGGCGGCACTCTATTTGCTGTCTCTCTAAAGGAACTGCTTTAAGATCCTTTTCAAGATCGGGCAAGGTACACTTCCAAGATACACTTCCAAGATACACTTCGAAGCTCCACTTCAAAGATCGATCCATGGCTCTTCGCGATATTTTCGGCCGGCCGGCGACGCTGCGTAAGCTGCTCGTCTGTACCGGCCCCTGTTGCAATCCGGATGGTCGTGCCGAGGTCCGGCTGGAGGAGCTGCGCCGGCTCATTGCGGCGCGCGGCTATGCCGAGGCTTTGATCGGCCGCGCCTCCTGTATACGGCGATCCTGCCTCGGCAAATGTTCGGGCGATCCGCTCGCCTTCGTCGATCCCGACGAGATCTGGTACTATGCTTTCTCGAGCGAGGATCTGTTGAAGATTTTGCAAGATCATGTGCTGAACGGTGCGCCCGTGCCGGCTTTGATCCTTGCTGACGATGCGTGAGCGCGCAGCGTGGCGATGATTTCCATCCGCGCCATGGCAGGCGGCAGAATTCGGTCCGCTCGACGGGCCGTTCGCCATCCTTGCCGAGCCCGACGATCAGCAAAATCCGATCGTCGAGACCGTCATCTTCTTTGCCCGTCACGTTGCCGCCGGCATATCCTTCTATAAAAACAAGGGCGGCTTTGCGGATTCGAGCCTGTTCAAATCCTTTGCCGCCGAATGTTTTGCCGAGCTCGAAAGCGATGATCCGCAAAGCGCCGCGCTCTTGAGCGATCTTATCGTCGATTGCCGGACTCTGAAGGATGACATCCGCGACGACAAGATCTGGCAATTGCACCGGGCCATTCTCGCCACTCTGCCCGGCGTGCGTTTCCTGGAATGATGAGATCCGCCGCGAAGGATGACCAGCGGGAGATAGTCAGCGCCGTGCGCTGATCTGCACATCGGCGCCCGGGGTCGTGTCGAGATCGAAGGGACGCGACGGCGGCAGCGGCATTGGGCCGGTGAAGGAGGCTTGGCTGGGCGGCAGCGGCGCTGCGCCGTCAGCCGGAGTCGCTGCGAGCGTAGCTGACGGTTCTGCCGGCACAATCTCGGCGGCAGCGGTTTGGACGGGCTGGCTTTCGGCGACGAAGGTCGGCGGATGGTGCGTATCGAGCTGCGCCAGACGGCCATCCTGCCGCAAGGTCGCAACGAGCTTGCGATCGTCAGAACCGGCGAGACTTGCCGAACCGACATAGTCGACCCGCACCCGCGTCGTTCCCGACCGGCGGAAATCGAGCAGGTCTGCGACCCGGCGCGACACGTCCATGATCCGCCCCGGTGCAAAGGGACCGCGATCATTGACCCGCACGATGATCGAATAATGGTTGCGCAGATTGGTCACCCGCGCGTAGCTCGGCAACGGCATGATCGGGTGCGCAGCCGTGATGGAATTGCTGTCATAGATTTCACCATTGGCAGTTCGCCTGCCATGGAAGGCATCGCCATACCAAGAGGCCAAACCGATGCCGGAATAATGTTTGGAGGTCGTCGGATAATAGGTCTTGCCTGCAACCGTATAGGGCCGGCCGACCATATAATTGCCGCCGCCGCGCGGGATCTCGCCGCTGTCGGCGACGACGCGCGGGCTCGCCTGGCCATAGATTGAGGACGGGAAATATTCTTTCCCATGCGCAATTTGTTGCGGTTGCTGCGCACAGCCGGCAAGGCCGAGGGCACCTGCGGCCGAAAGAATTGCGCTGACAGAGCGAATCGGAAGCTTCGTCGATGCGCTGCCAGAAACAGTCGGGAAACAAACAGCCGGGAAAGGCGCCGCGCGCATCCTCAAACGCGACAGAGATCCCGAGCGCAGCATGAATATCCCCCGACTGACTGCATGCCTTATGCCTCGCATCCAAGGCCCGAAGGCAATGGCGAAGGCTTGCATGGAACCGCTTGCTGGAGCCTTAAAGGAAACGCCCCGGCAGGCATGCTCCAAATCGCATGACTGCGGCAGAGGGCCGTCCAAATTGGGCAAAAATGCGGCGCAGCCATTTTGATCGTTCAAAAGAGAAGGATATAAGACATTGACAAATAATAATAATCAGAACTTAAGCGAAAATGCTGGAGGGTGCGAAAAGAGATAAATGTGATCGCTCCGCAAATGACGTCGGCATTTCGGGCCGGCGGCTGCCAAAGGGATCGTGGCGCTATTCGATACAAATATCGTTAAGAAAAGGCGCGCGGCCGCTGCGCCGTCGCACGCGCCGCTTTGACAGCAAAGCCCCCCTTGCGGATGCGGTCCACGACAAGAATGCACCCTATCGATTGCTCGCGATGAAGCTCTGCAACGGCAAGACTTCAAGCCGCCGCGCGCCCCGCCCCCTGTACGGCGTGCGGCTTGACAGCAAAAGTTGCGGCGTCCGCGCAGGCCCAAGGATCCGCATAAAAAGGGTTCGCCGTGCCTTCCAGCAGGGAATAAGGCTGAAGGATAGGATAAATGCCGGCGAAACTGCGCACCTCCGTTTCCGAAATGCGGCGCATAATGTGTTCGGGCCGGAAGTCGCGCGGATGGTGAAGACCGGCGGCGCCGGTGAGTTCAGCGAGCGCTTCGAGCGTCGCCGCGTGAAAGTGCCTTGCCCGTTCCGCCTTGAGCGGCACATCCAAGGCCTTTTGGCGGATCGGGTCCTGGGTTGCGACGCCGGAAGGACAATGGCCCGTATGGCACGACAGGGCCTGGACGCAGCCGAGCGAGAACATGAAGCCGCGCGCGATATTGCACCAGTCGGCGCCGAGCGCCAAGGTTCGCGCCATGTCGAAAGCCGTGATGATACGGCCGCTCGCGCCGATTTTGATCTTGTCGCGCAGGCCGGCACCAATGAGGCAGTTGCGGGCGAAGGTCAGTCCCTCGCGCAAGGGCGTGCCGATATGATCCACGAACTCCAGAGGCGCCGCGCCGGTGCCGCCTTCGGCGCCGTCGATCACGATGAAATCAGCATAAATGCCCGTCTCATTCATGGCTTTGCAGATCGCCATGAACTCATGCGGATGGCCGATGCAAAGCTTGAAGCCGATCGGCTTGCCTTGCGCCAGTTCGCGCAATCGGGCGATGAATTCCATCATTTCGATTGGCGTCGAAAAGGCCGCGTGGCGTGACGGAGAGACGCAATCGCGGCCGATCGGGACGCCGCGCGTCGCGGCGATCTCGGCGGTCACTTTCGCACCCGGCAATATGCCACCATGGCCGGGCTTGGCGCCTTGCGACAGTTTGATCTCGATCATTTTGACTTGATCGAGCCCGGCGCGCTCGGCGAAAAGGGCAGGATCGAAACCGCCGTCTTTCGTGCGGCAGCCGAAATAGCCGGAGCCGAGTTCCCAAATGATGTCGCCGCCAAATTTGCGGTGATAGGGGCTGATTGACCCCTCCCCCGTATCATGCGCGAAGCCGCCCATTTTGGCGCCCTTGTTGAGCGCCGTGATCGCATTGCCGCTGAGCGCGCCAAAACTCATTGCCGAAATATTGAGAAGCGACAGAGAATAGGGCTTGCCGCATTGCGGGCCGCCGACTTCGACGCGGAAATCCCGGTCTTTGACATGTTGCGGGACGATCGAATGGCTCAGCCATTCGAATTCGGGCTGATAGACGTCCTGCAAAGTCCCGAAGGGGCGCGAGGCGAGCTGATGTTTGGCGCGCTGATAGACGATCGCCCGTTGGCTGCGGTTATAGGGCCTTCCATCGACATCGCTCTCGAGAAAATACTGGCGGATCTCAGGGCGGATCTTTTCGAGCATGAAACGCAGGTTGGCGAGGATCGGATAATTGCGCTTGAGGCTATGTTGCTTTTGGACAATGTCGAGAATGCCGAGGATCGAGAGGCCGGCGCAAATGATGAAGAGAGCGCCGAAGATCCAGCCGCCCCATGCCAAGCCGCCCCATGCCCAGCCTTCCCATGCCATTGTCGCACCGAAGACAAAACTGCCGATGAGGCTCAAGGCGAGTGCAGCATAGCGCATGAATCATCCTCCTTTGGCTCGGGACCACAGTCGCGCGCGCGCGGAAAATGGCCCCGCTTATTTTTTGTCGCCGTCGGATAGGTCGGACCGCCTGTCCAAGACGGGCTCCGACCTTACAAGTGTTCGAGCGTGATTCCGTCCCATCCGCCTAGGCTTTACCGGCAAATCCCACCGAATTGATGACGGCCGCCGCGCCAGAGCATGTCCCGGAAAAGTTGTTAGACTTTTCCGACAAAGGACATGCTCTCATTCTTTGATATAGAGCCGTCGTTGCACGTGGCCGCGTCGACTTCATGCGGCTCCCTTCACCTGCTTGACGCAATATGGCGGCAATCTATGCTTCGCAACAATGCGGGCATCGCGGAGGCGAAGTCTATGTGTGAAGATTGCCTTTCCAAGCTTCCGAACCGGCGCAGTTTTTTGATGACGGCAAGCGCCGTGGCACTCACCACGATGGCCGCGAAGCCTGCCCTTGCGGATGCGGTCCACGACAAGAATGCGCCCAATGCGATTCCTCCGGAGGAAGCTCTGAAGCGGCTCGTCGAGGGCAATGCGCGCTATGCAGCTGGAGGCATGCATTGCAAGGATGTCTCAAGCGGCCGTGCGGCTCTCGTGGCCGCCCAATATCCGATCGCCGCGGTGGTGAGCTGTTCCGACTCCCGCGTCGTGCCCGAATTGGCTTTCGATCAGGGACCAGGCGATTTGTTTTTGGTGCGGGTCGCCGGCAATTTCGTCAATGACGACGGCCTCGCCAGTCTCGAATATAGCGCGGTCATGCTGGGCGTCCCGCTGATCATAGTCTTGGGCCACAGCAATTGCGGTGCGGTTTCTGCGGCGATCAAGGTGGTCAAGGACAATGCGGTCCTGCCCGGCCATCTGCTGGAGCTCGTCGATGCGATCAAGCCGGCGGTGATTGCGGCGCAGGCCAAAAATCCCAAGGATTTGCTGGCGGCCTCGATCGAAGAGAATGTCCGCCGCAATGTCGCGCGGCTCGGCGACGCGAAGCCGATCCTCGCCGAGAAGGTGAAGGCGGGCAAGCTGAGGGTGGCCGGCGGCGTCTATGACCTTGCGACCGGCAAAATCGCTTTGGTGTGAGTGCGGACCGGCCAACGCCGTGATGCAAAAGGCTCAGCCTCCACGCGAAGATCGGCCGCATTGGATTGCGCGCGGCACCCCCGCCTATCGCCGCATGAATGCGGCCTTTTTCTTTGCCGGCTTCGCAATCTTCTCGCTTCTCTATTGCGTGCAGCCGCTGCTGCCGGTCTTCGCGCAGGACTTTGGCGTCAGCCCGGCGGCGAGCTCTTTGTCGCTCTCGCTTTCGACGGCGTTTCTCGCTCCGGCTATCCTTGCCGCCGCCGCCGTCTCGGAAGGATTTGGCCGCCGCGGCTTGATGTTCGTCTCGATTGCCGCGGCCGCAATTCTCAACATCGCGGCGGCATGCGCATCGAATTGGCCGCTGATGCTCGCAATCCGAGCGCTCGAAGGTATCGCGCTCGGTGGCGCACCGGCGGTCGCCATGACTTATCTCGCCGAAGAGATCCATCCGCGCGGGCTCGGTTTCGCCATGGGCCTTTATGTTGCCGGAACCGCCTTTGGCGGGATGAGCGGGCGTGTCGTCACCGGCGTGCTGGCCGAGATTTTTTCCTGGCGCGTGGCGCTTGCCGGAGTTGGATTTGCCGGCCTCGCAGCCGCCGTCGGCTTCATCTTGCTGATCCCGCCCTCGCGCAATTTCCATCGCCAAGCGCGTTTCGACCTGCGCTATCATGCCCGCGCCTGGGCGCGTCACCTCGCCGATCCAGCGCTGCGGCTGCTCTTCGCCATCGGCTTCTTGGAGATGGGCGCTTTCATCTGCATCTATAATTATGCCGGCTTTCGCCTGACGGCACCGCCTTTCGGCCTCGATCAGACCCAATTAGGGCTGATCTTCTCAGTCTATCTGTTCGGCATGGCAGCGTCATGGAAAGCCGGGGCGCTCGCCGACCGTATCGGTCGCCGCATCGTCCTTCCGGCAGGCGTCATCATCACTGCGGCAGGCGTCGGGCTCACGCTTCTGCCCAGTCTCGCCGGCATGATCTCCGGCATCATCCTGCTCACCATCGGCTTCTTTGCCACGCATGCGGTTGCCAGCGGCTGGGTCGGGCGGCTTGCCGCTCATGCCAAGGGCCACGCCTCATCCCTCTATCTTCTGGCCTATTATATCGGATCGAGCATCATCGGTTCGGCCGGCGGCTGGTTCTGGGCCGAATCCGGCTGGCTTGCGGTTGCAGGCTTCACTCTGACGGCGCTGGCACTCGCGTTCATAGCGGCGCTGCGGCTTCGGAGCCTGACAAAAGATGAGTAGCCATGGAGAAGCCGGGGAGCGGCGGCTGTGGCGCCGCGAGATTTGGCGACCCCGGCAGGGCTCGAACCTGCGACCTGCCGCTTAGAAGGTGTTTACATGACTCATTATTAAGTTATTGATTTTAATTATAGAAATAAGATTTTTGCGTATTTAAGAGTTAGCTAAAGACACGCGGCGAGACACAAATCTCATTCTTAGAGAGCATCCGCAGCCCGGAAATTGTGGAAGAGCTCTCTAAAACTCTGCCATCTTCCCTACCAGCACTTATCCTTTACAAATCAGGTCCAGTCATGGGCCACAGAACCCAGGCAGTCCGTGTTTGACGAGTGATGCGAATAGCCGGCACGGCGCCGCGCATCTAGATGAATGCCAACTGATCAGTCCCGAAGAGCATCCTAGCGGCTCAGAATGGGAGTTTGCCTTTGGCCTTAAAGAAACCGAAACGGCCCGAAAGGAAGCTGCCTTTCAAGGCTAAGGGGCTTTGTAAGGATAGCCACCAACGACCTTCCCAACAGGCAATTGCAAAAATCCGGTACGAACCCAGCAGATATCATTGCCCAGGTCCAAAAGGAGAGAAGCCCATTCCTCGCACCAAGCCGGCCAGTGCGTGTCCTAGGAAATGGACGACCGGAGAAGCTCTAACCGCACTGAAACGCGCTCTTAAGGAAGGCTGGTTCTCGGAAAAGCGGATCGGTGACTTCCCCCGATATATTTGGTACCGTGAGGGTGAAACTACCATCTATGAGGCGCGTTCAGAACCCGCTGCGCCCGAAAAATATCATGCTTATGAAGTTGAATCCTGGCAGGTTCCAAAGGAACTGAATTGGTAAAGGCGTTTTCCATCAAAGCGTTATGGCCAAGAAACTGGAAAGCTTCGCGCGATCCGGTAGAAGCCTCATTTTGTGGATTGAAGATAAATATCAAGGACACAAATGTCACATCGTTTAAAGATAATGCACGGCGAGAAGAAGCATGCTTGGAGCTCCCGAGCTACTATATTGCCGAGTGGATCGCAGAAAATTGGTGGCCGCTTTTGTGGGAACCGCGTAAAACTGACACCGACGGCGACGAAGATCAGGACTATACACATAGACACTCTATTTTGACTGCACAACATGGCTTTATTCTTCCAGCCGTGTCATTTATTCCGACGGGCGAAAATGTCAGTGTTCATGCGAAAGGCCGCACAGTAGACGCCGGGGAAATACAATTTACCAATACAGCCGACGTGCTGGCTTCTCGTGCCGAAGTCCAGGCCGAGCTCGGGACATTTGTCGACGAAGTTCTCGGGAGGTTAACTGGTTCCCCTACCACGCCGCTTCACGAGGCGTGGACACTTGTGCGCGAAACCGACCCCGGGAGTGTCGAATTTTGTAAACTCATTGGCGCCCTTGGGCTTTCGCCCTATGAGACGCACGAGAGCGTGGAGCGCGCGCTGGATGCAGCTTCGTCGATTTTGTCCCCGAAACAGCTCATGGATCTCTGCCTGACCGCGACCGCTGACGACTTTGTGTTGGCTGCGGCAGTTGCGGCACATCTGCAGAAATGTCTACCAGATGCGCCAGAGATTGATCTTTCGCCATTAGGTTCTGTACCGGCGCCGCGGGACGCATTAGGAGCGCCTGCTTGGCGAACCGGCTATCAAGCAGCGGACCAACTTCGTATTCGCTTTCAAGTCGAGGAACAGGATGTCCACGGGGCCGAGGCAATTTTTGAACGTCTAAACATATCTACGGCAATTGAGCATCAGCAAAGCGGGACTAGTAATGACGCTCCTGTAATAGGGGCAACAGAGCGTAGCAATGAAAGTGGAAAGCTTGCTCTTGTCCAAAATAATCGGTCAAGCCGTCGCTTCTCCGCTGCGAGAGCAACTTATTTTCTTTGGACTTCGACATCGGAGCGATATCGCTTGATCACGAGCGCTGTCACCAGAGATCAGCAAGCAAGCCGCGCTTTCGCTGCAGAATTGCTCGCGCCGCAGAGCTATATCCGCAGTCAAGCCACATCTGGCAGGCTCTCATCAGAACAGATTGCCGAGATAGCGACAAAAGCGAACGTAGCTCCTGAGGTGATCAGGCTTCAGGCGGCCAATTCCGGCTTGCAGGTTGTCTACTAAACAAAAAAGCACAGCTGCAAAAAACGTCTATCATATCTCTTTGGTGCACCCGGAAATCGACCGGACGGTAAACTCGCTAATGATCGTTCGACAGAGTGGCAGTAAACTGGCGACCCCGGCAGGGCTCGAACCTGCGACCTGCCGCTTAGAAGGCGGCTGCTCTATCCAGCTGAGCTACGGGGTCGTGAGGGCTAATAACGCGAGCATGTCCGAGAAGCTTTAAACAGGTCCTGAACAGACGCAGGCAGACGTGCCTTCAATGCGTCCACAATCCGTGCCGTGTCGGCTTGAAATTATCCGCATAGGCCATGATCTTGCGCACCACTTTGGCAGGCTGTTCCACCCGATAGGCAATGCCGCGCTTTTGCGCATAGGCGATCGCCTCTTCCTCCGTGCCAAAATTCAGGCGGATCTGCCGCTTCATGTCGCCCGACCCGGTCCAGCCCATCAAAGGATCGATGTCCTGCGGCGTTTCCGGCGCAAATTCCAGGACCCAAAACTGGCTGCGCGCCTGACCCGATTGGGTGGCAGTTCGGGTCGGCCGATAGATGCGTGCACTCATGCCGGTATTCCAATTGTTGCCAATTGTTGCCAATTTTTGCAATCTGACGGTCGTGTGGTCGGGGCAGCAGGATTCGAACCTGCGACCTGAAGTACCCAAAACTTCCGCGCTACCAGGCTGCGCTATACCCCGTTCTGCCCCGCCAATGGCCTGTATCGGCGCTTGGCTAGCATGGGCGCCGCGTCCGAACAAGTTTCGCTCCAAGCGGCCCTTGCTGCTACCCTTGCCGCGTCAAGACCCGAACAGCGAATGGCGCACCCTGTCGCCGATCGCGAGCTTGATTTTGGCCGCCGTCCCGGCATTGACCTCGAGAACCGCAAGGACCGGCGCGCCGGACGGGATGATGTGCTCGGACAAGGGTTCGGTATCGGCGGCGATGGCGACAACCCGGCCGGATTTGGCAATGAAGATCATATCAAGCGGAATATAGGTGTTCTTCATCCACATCATCACCGGGTGCTCGGTCTTGAAATCGAACAGCATGCCACGGTCCGGCGGCAGAAAATGCCGGAACATCAGTCCCTTTTCCAACTCCGCTCCGGTGCGCATGACTTCGACCGCAAATTCGTGCGGGCCACTCGCCGTGACGATGGTCAGCGGCTCGGTTCCCGCTTCGGCCGCATGGGCCGGGCTCGCAGGAGCGAGCGAGACGCCGGCCATGCTGACGCCCATCACGAGCCCGACGGCGAAGAGAAAGCGCAAAAGGAAGGTCATTCGGTACGGACGGAAATCCAGGCGGCAATCCTCCATCAAAGAGGATGCTCAAACGCACATGTCAATGCCGGATCAATGTGACGATGGCAAGGCCGCTTCGAGCGGCCGCACTTCAGCCGCCATCAGACCTTTCGGTCCATCGCCGAATCTGACGAGAAGTCCGTCGCCCGGCTTCAATTCCGCAATGCCGTAGCGGCGCAAGGTTTCCATATGAACGAAAATATCTTCCGTTCCGTCGCCGCGGGACAGAAAGCCGAAACCGCGCACGCGGTTGAACCATTTGACGACGCAGATCTCGAAACCACTGCTCGGCGCGACTTGCAAATGGGTACGGGCCGGCGGCGATTGCGCGGGATGGGTGGCTGTCGACTCATCCATAGAAATAATGTGAAAGACCTGCAGCCCCTTGCTCCGCATGACGGCTTCGCAGACGATTCGCATCCCTTCCTGAACCGTCTGATAACCGTCTTTGCGCAATGTCGTTACATGCAAAAGGACATCCGCCATGCCGTTGTCGGGAACAATGAAACCGTAGCCCTTGGCGACGTCGAACCATTTGATATGCCCGGCAACCTCAATCAGATCGAGGCCCGATGCGGCCGATTGATTGGCACTCGCATCAACCTCGCCGCGAGGGTCGCCGCGCGGCAATAGCGAATCCTTGCTGCCCAACGGACCAGCTCCCAAGCACGTTTACGCTGATCCTGTCTCACGACGTCGCTGCGCGTCTTGTCATAAGCACGAATCAGTTTGACTACTATTTATGAAGGATAGCATCGGGCGACGCCCGCAACAGGGGGAATTTACGCGAGCCTGTGGATGACTGGGGCATGCGCCGGCGCATCGGATGAGTCGTTTCCGGTGCTCCAATTTGATTTGCAAGCATATTTGTTTCCAAAAAACGTCATTTGAGAAAACCTGATCTAATTGGGATTCCGCAGCGCTTGATCATGTCCCGGAAAAGTTGATAGACTTTTCCGACATTTTAGACGGCGCATATATCCGATATGCCAAACAGGCGATTCCAATGATCGGGATCGGCTCTAGAGAAGTTTCAGGTTTGGTGCCCACACCAAACCGGTTCGAAACCGCTCTCATTCCTGAGACATCGGATATATCCGATGTCTAAAACAAAGAATTAGAGCATTTTCGGACGCCAAACCGGTGTCCACTTTTGCTGAAAATGCTCCAGGCAAAAACTACCGAAAGATCACGTTGCAAACGGCTCGAATATGTCACCAATATCGCCGCGCAAGATGACGTCTGCCTGATCGTCAAGCGGCGTCTTCTCATCATTGACGATCACGAGACGCGCGCCATGCTGACAAGCGATGGTGGGAAAGGCGGCGGCCGGATAGACGACGAGAGATGAGCCGATGGCGAGAAAAAGATCGCAACCGGTCGCGACCTCATAGGCTTGCCGCATGGGCGCTTCCGGCACCGGCTGGCCGAAGGAGATCGTCGCGGTTTTCACAATGCCGCCGCACTCCGAGCAGATCGGCGCGGCGCCCGTTGCCATGAATTCGTTGCGGATCGGAAAGAGCTCGTGCCGCTTGCCGCAAGCAAGGCAAGTCGCATAGGTACCATTGCCGTGCAGCTCGATGACAAACTCATCTGCGACGCCGGAAGCCTGATGCAAATTGTCGATGTTCTGGGTGATGATCGCCTTGATCTTGTTGGCCGCCACGAGATTGGCGAGCGCCCAGTGGCCGCGCCCTGGTTGCACACGGCCATAAATGTCGTCGAGCGCGAATATGCGCCGCCAAGCTTCTTCACGCTGCAGAACATCGGCGACGAAAATATCGAAATCGATCGGCTTCAAGCGATGCCAAGGTGAATTCTTCGAGCGGAAGTCCGGCACGCCGCATTCCGTTGAAATGCCGGCGCCGGTGAAGGCGACGATACGGTCCGATCCTGCGATCAGATCCTGCAAGGCGGCGCGCGCCTCGTCGATTGCGGAAACAATCACCACGTGTCGTTACTCATCGCCGGCTGTCGATGCAGAGGTCTTCTTCGAGGTGCTGGCATCATTGGGACGGCATCTAGAGCGGGATGAGCAAAAGTGGGAACCGGTTTTCCGCCCGCATCCCGCTCTAAACTTTTAAAATCGATCACGTTCATGACTTTCGGATTGATTCAATCCAAAGTCATCGTGATCTAAGGGACAGGTCGAAGGCACTGGACTCAATCTTCCGGTGGCGGCGTCGTTCCGAGCAATCGGTGCAGCTCGTCATAGGGTTCCTTGGCGGCCATCAAGGCGCCGCCGACGCGTATGGCTTTGGCGCCGGTGCGGGCCATACGTTCGATATCTTCAGGCGACGAAACGCCGCCTGCCGCGACAGCGATCACGCGGTCGGCGGGAATGGCAGGAATGATTCTCTCACAGACCGTCAGATCGGCCTCGAGCGTCTCCGCGTCGCGGTTGTTGACGCCGACAAGCTCCGCGCCGGCGGCGAGCGCGGCCTCGAGTTCCGCCTCGCTGCGCACTTCGACGAGGGAATCGAGCCCCACCGATTGCGCCCGCGCGATGAATTCACCGAGCTTTTCGCCGATCACGCTCACCATCAGCAGCACCGCATCGGCGCCGGCATAACGGGCCTCGAGAATCTGATATTGATCAACGACGATGTCGTTTGCCAGGATCGGCAGATTGGCGGCCTTGGCGGTCGCGAGATCGGCGATGCTGCCGCGAAACAGGCGCCGATCGGGCGAAGCGGAAATGCAGGTCGCGCCCGCGTCGCGAAAATCCTCTGAAAGAGCCATCACGTCGAAGCGCGTCCTTGTGACTTTCGACAACGGCGAAGCCCCGAAGATATCGGCAATGACGCCGGCTTTTCCCTTCTCGAAGAACTGCGCCAGCAAGGCATTGCTGAAGCCGCGCGTCATCGCGAGCTCGCCGATCATGCCCGTCAGAGCGCCCATGGAGCGCTTCGCTTTGGCCTTGTCGACATCGGCCTGTCGCTGCGCGATGACGGTCTTCAGCCGCGCCGGTATTGCGATGCCGGTCATATGCGTTGCGCTCCCATCCCGAAGCCCAAATTGCCGAAGCCCGAATGCGGCAATAAAGCTGCCTTTGAAAGAGGTCCTGCCATCGCTTTCGTTGAGATCCGCACTATCGCCTCTTGCTAGAGCGGGATGAAGACAAGTGGCAAGAACGTGATCGCTGCCAATCCGGCCGGTTCCAGCACCAGCAAGGCCCGTGCCTTATTGGCTGGATGTAAGCCCGGCGATCGGAACCGGCTCGCTTGCCGAAAGCGGCCCGGCGCCTATGAAATCTCCCTTCTTCGGCTTTTGCGGCGGGCCGCAGCGGCATCTTCCCTTCCCCTGCCCTTTTTTCAGGCTGTTTGACGCCATTGTGGCGCTTGACCGGACGCCCATGCGGTCGGAAAATAGTACTTGTGTCATGGGTGCGGGATGACAGGGGGGGCGATATGCCGATTCCAGCTGAAAAGGTCGCCGCAGGCCATTGCTATCGCGCGAGTGACCAAGCGCTGCGCAAGGTTTTGATCATGCAAGGCCGTCGGGTCACCTATATTTTGCGCGGCGAACTCGCCTGGACGGTTCTGCGCGCCTATGTCGACGTCGACGATTTCGCTGCAGATTGCGAAGCCGAGATCGATTGCGCGACCTTGCAGGATATAACGGCCGACGCGGCGACCGCCTGATCAGTAGTTAGCGCAAGATGGATCGCGGCAAAGCCAAGGCGGGCTTGCTGGCCTTGGGGCGCGAAGCGCGCCCGGCAGCTATGAAACAAGCTCGCGACAGCGAATGCCTCTCTTAAACCTCCGCAAGGCCGCGAAACGGCAAATGTCGTGTGAGATGGCGCACGGCAAACAGAGAGACAATTTGCTCTTTTGATCCAGCGAGGCCTCTTCGGCGATTAAATGAATGTCGCCTCTGAGCGTCTCGCAACACAGAGGAGCGCAAATCATGATCAAATTGTTAGGTCTGCTTTCCGCCGTCACAATGGCGGTTGCCTTGCTTTGCACCAACGCCGAGGCATGGGACAATTGTGGCCACGGAGCTCATCGCAACTATGAAGGCTATTGCGTGTCGAACTATGGCTGGACGTCCGGCTGTCCGCGCGGGTACCATCTCGGATGGAATGTCCACCGGTGCGTCCCCAACTGGTAAGTTGAATGAGGCCAAACGGCGTAATCCGCTGACCACGGTTTGATGGTCAAACCGCGGTCAGCGGCAGTCATGCGGCGTTGAAGCTGACGAGTGACCGTGGCGAGACACGGCGGCCCGCAAACCCCGCGAGCATGGCAAAAACCAGACGTCTGAAAGAGGTGGAGGCCTCGCCCGGAATCGAACCGGGGTGCAAGGATTTGCAGTCCTCTGCGTAACCACTCCGCCACGAGGCCAACGACCGACATCATGATCGACATGGCGTCAGCGTGCCGCCGCCTATAGCAAGGCGGTGGCCCTGCCGCAAGAAATGCTTCCAAGAAAGGCTTGGCGGCATCCTCACCAAGCCGTCGCCGCCCCCCGAATTTTGCGCTTGCCCATGATGACTGGCAATGATGACCGGCAAAGATGACTGGCAAAGCCGATCTGGGCTTGCTATATGCCGATTATTCCACCTATATGCGGCCCCAGATTCCCTGATAGCTCAGCTGGTAGAGCAATCGACTGTTAATCGATCGGTCGCAGGTTCGAGTCCTGCTCAGGGAGCCAACGGTGTTTCCGCACGCCGCGCCAAGCCGCCGCAGCCCGCCTTGCTGACTTTGATCTTCAATTTTCGGAATTTTCGACCCGTGCTCCGCCCATCATCCTATGCGCTTCGCAGCCGGATCTTTTGGCTCGTCGCCATGAACATCGCCCGCACTGACTTGATCGGGGATTCTACCGGCCTGGAACTCATATCGTCCATATTCATCGATGAAATCCGCGAACACCTTGGCGACGAATTCGCGTCCTTGCACTGACGGCACGGCGGCAAGGACGATTTCTATGAGCGGTTCGAACTGGCCGACCAGCTCCTCCTTGGTTGCTGATTTGGCAAACGAGCCCGTGATCGTGTTTCTCGCGTCGGAAAGATCGACCGCAAGGCCGCTTTCTTCGGCGATCCGGCCTTCGATCATCTGGCGGTAGGCGGCATCATCAGCCAAACGATTGATATCGACGATGAGATCCGCCGCTTCGGCTGCATGCGCATAGAGATAAAGATGCAGGAGAATGAAGCAATAGAAGTAGATGCGGCTCGTCATGGCGAATTTGTCGAGAGGAAAGAGATTGTAGAGATATTTTAGGAAGGGATCGTGTTGATTGGCCTCCAGCGTCGCACGGATGGTGCTCAAGAAATAAGGATTGCCCCTGGCGCCCTGGTCCACATAGGAGCACCATTGCTGAAAGAGATTGCGATAGATGAGGATATGGAATCCGGGAACGGCGGCTTTGATCGCGCGCAGGCGCCCGAGACTTCGCGTGCAGGAGAGAAGTGGGATCTTGCCCAAGCGTTCGGCATGGCCGATCAGGCTCGCGAGATAAGGACTCTCGCTTTCGCTGAGCGCGCCACCAATTCCCTCGGCTGGAATGAACATGTCGAAGGCCATGGACGCGTCATATTTTTCGACGCCACCGCCTTCTTTGATCAATGGCAGAAACTCGAGAAAATAAGCCGGCCCGGCCGGATGTTTTGAGCTCCACCTCTCTGGCTTCAAGCTGATCGCTTGCGCCTTGGTAATCGTCGCCAGCCGCTCATTGAAGATTTCATAATAAGCGACGACCCGATCATTGCTCCGAAATCGCGTCCAAAGCCAGGTGCTTGAGGCACGAAAACCGGAGTGAAGAAAGATCATCTATGTCGCCGGAGGCTGAGCAGCAAGTTATGGCTTCGATAAAACTTCCTATAACTATCATATCATAAAATACTACTTATCTGATATGACATAGATGTGCTTATTCTCCGTGCAAATGCTGATAGGATCAAGAAATCTTTGCACTGGAGATTTTTAAAAACACACAAATGTCTGTGATCTACGTCCATGATCTACATGGGTTGATCGCTTTCGCCGCGTCTTGCATTGCGCAAAGCCGCCGCAATGAGCCGGAATCGCAGCGGATAGGGCAAGAGCTTCACAAATTTCGATAGGGTGACGAGCGGCCAGGGAAAGGCGATCTCGAAGCCGCCTTTCGCAAAGCCGTTGCAGATGATCCGTGCTGCCGCCTCCGGCTCGATCCGCAGCGGCATAGCGAATTCCTTGTCTTGATCGGTCATCGGCGTGCGCACGAAGCCGTGGCAAAGGACTTGAAACGCCAATCCCTTGTCCCCGTAAGTCAGCTTCAAGGCCTCGGCCATATGGATCAATGCCGCCTTCGAGGACCCATAGGCGAGACTGCCGGGCAATCCATTGTAGCCGGCGAGCGAGGCGTTGATCGCAATCTGGCCCCTGCCCCGTGTCAGCATCGCGGCAAGCAATGGCGCCAGACAGTTCACCGTGCCGGCGACATTAACGGCATAGGTGTGGGCGATGAGCGCTGCATCAAAACCATGCCGTTCGGCGGGGAAATGCACCCCGGCATTGAGAAAGGCCAGCGCAATCGGGCCGAGTTCATTCTCAATTCGGAAGACCACACCGCCCATTTGGCTGCCATTCGTCACATCGCCAGGAAAAGCGAAAATCTTTTCCGGTGCCATTGCGGCGAGGCTCTCGAGCGCCTCTTCGCGGCGTGCCGTGACCGCGACACGATAGCCGCGCCGCGCCAGCTCAAGCGCGGTCGCGCGCCCGATTCCCGAACTCCCGCCGGTTATGAAAGCGACGCCGTCTTCAGGTCTTGCGCGATACATGATTTTTGCTCGCAGTTTTGAGTATCGCAGGATCCCCCAGCTGTGATGCCAGGCTCGACAGGCCGCATTTGCTGGATCTATATAGTCGACAGGTTTTATAGGGATAATCCAAGATGAGTTCTCCGGAAAGCGTGGTCGAGGCGATCGGCAAAACTCCCCTTATCAAATTGCAGCAGGCATCGAAGCTGACCGGCTGCACCATCTATGGCAAGGCCGAATTCATGAACCCCGGCGGTTCGATCAAGGATCGGGCAGCCCGCGCCATCATCGACGATGCCGTCTTGCGCGGCACCCTGAAGCCGGGCGGTCTGATTGTCGAGGGCACGGCCGGCAATACTGGCATCGGCCTCGCCCTTGTCGCCAATGCGCTTGGCTACAAAACCGTGATCGTCATCCCCGATACCCAGAGCCAGGAGAAAAAGGACATGTTGCGCCTGCAAGGCGCCAGCCTGATCGAAGTGCCGGCAGTGCCCTATTCCAATCCAAATAACTATGTGAAGCTTTCCGGCCGGCTGGCGGAACGGCTCGCCAAGGAGCATCCGCAAGGCGCCATCTGGGCCAATCAGTTCGACAATGTCGCCAATCGGCAAGGCCATATCGATACGACCGGGCCGGAGATCTGGGCCGAGACAGAAGGCAAGATCGACGGGTTCATCTGCGCCGTCGGCACCGGCGGCACGCTGGCCGGCGTCGCGCTCGCCTTGAAGGCGAAAAACCCGAATATCAAGATCGGCATCGCCGATCCGCTGGGTGCCGCGCTCTATGAATATTATGCGCATGGGGTTTTGAAGGCGGAAGGCTCGTCCATTACCGAAGGGATCGGCCAGGGCCGGATCACCGCCAATCTCGAAGGCGCGCCGATCGACCTTGCCTACCAAATCCCGGATGAGGAGGCCCTGCCGATTCTGTTCGATCTCGCCGAACAGGAAGGCCTGTTGCTCGGCGGCTCTTCGGGCATCAATGTCGCTGGCGCGATCCGGCTCGCCAAGGTTTTGGGACCCGGCCACACGATTGTGACCATTCTCGCCGATTCCGGCGCGCGCTATCAATCGAAGCTCTATAATCCCGAATTTCTGCGCTCGAAAAATCTGCCTGTGCCCGGATGGCTCGAAAACCCGAACACGATCACGCCGGACTTCGTGTAACGATCCTGTCGGCACTCAGGCGGAGTGGAGCATGAACCAGAAGCCCATGAGCCAGAAGAGAAAGAAGAGGATGGGTGCAACGAGCCTGTCCTGGTTGCTGCGGCGGGTGGATGTGGCCTGCATGGCTTGGCTTCCCTGGTGCGATCATTTCATGCAAGCCATCATCGCGCCTCGGCTTCACCATGGCGGTGTCGTTGCGCACAAAGATCGCCGCGACCCGATCCGCCAATATCTTATGAGGTTTTTTCGATGAGCATGTCCGCCTCCCCCTTCTTCGTCTCGACGGACTGGCTTGCCGAGCATCTGGGTGAAGCCGACCTCGTCGTTATCGACGGCACATTCTTCATGCCGGACGAGAATCGGAACGCTGAGGGCGAATATCTCGCCGGCCATATTCCGGGCGCCGTCTTTTTCGATATCGATGCGATCGCCGATCACACGCTGGACCTGCCGCATATGCTGCCCTCGCCCGAAGGTTTTGCGACGGCGATGCGTGACCTTGGCATCAGCGAGACGATGCGGCTCGTCGTCTATGATGCCTCCGGCCTGCAGGGCGTCGGCCGGGTCTGGTGGACGCTGCGTCTCTTCGGCGCCAAGGATGTGAAGATCCTGACCGGCGGATTGCCGAAGTGGAAGGCCGAGGGACGCCCGCTCGAAAGCGGCGCCGTGGCTCGCCCACCGCAAAATTTTGCCGTGCGCTTCGACCCTGCAGCCGTGGCCTCGGCGGCGGATGTTCTCAAAGCCTCCCAATCCGGCGCGGCGCAGATCGTCGACGCGCGCGCGGCGCCACGGTTTCGCGGCGAAATGCCGGAGCCACGGCCGGGCCTACGGTCGGGGCATATCCCCGGCAGTCTCAACGTGCCATGGCGAGAGGTTGTGGACAAAGGCGAGATGCGCGCACCGGCGGAAGTCGCGGCGGCTTTTGCCCGCGCCGGAGTTGATCTGTCACGGCCGATCATCACGAGCTGTGGATCGGGCGTGACCGCAGCCATTCTGCTGCTTGCACTTGAAACCACGGGCAAGGCCGGCATCGTCCTGTATGACGGCTCCTGGACCGAATGGGGCGGACGTCAGGATTTGCCGATCACACAAGGTTGAAAACTCGCGCTCCATATGATCGGGCCGAGCCAGCTCTATTTCCAAGACCTGGAGCAGGTCCTTTATGAGACATCGGATCTATCCGATGTCTAAAATATCGGCAAAGTCCGTCAACTTTTCTGGACATGCTCAAAAAGCTTCGCGGCATTTGCCGGCATTTCTCTAGCTGCGGCGAAGCACTGCAGCTGCGGTGAAGCACCGCCGCGGCATGCGCATTGTTGCCCGCCTGCTCTATTTGCCGGAAAACGCAAGTTCGATCGGTAAAGAACTTGACGGATGAGGTAGCCGCGCTAGCATACTATCTGTGTTACGAGTCATTTGAAACTATAAGAGGTTTCCGTGTCTCGTGCTGGGGAACGTTCGGCGCTCGCCGGACGTCGTTTGGCTTCTCGATGCGGCGCAAGGCCGTCTCGGACTCCTGAGAAGCAAAACCGGCCAGGCCTAAGTGCCGTCCCCGATCCTCCCCATTCGCGGGGAGCCGCCGATCCGCTTATTCCGACAGACTCTGCCATGCGCCGTGGATGCGGCGGTCGCGCTTTGCTCGGAAAAGGATCACTCATCGACTGACTTCAGGAGTGACTGCCATGTGTGACTATTCGTTGGAAATGTATGCCTCTCGGCCTGCACGCGAAGAAGAGAAATATGTCACGACCCGCTTTCCATCAGGCAGCATCGGGCTTGCGTCCCCCGGCGACTGCACGACGGCTGTTTGTGTTCAGTATGACACGCATCTCAAGCTCGAAAATATTTCGAGCGATTTGCAGGCCCGCCTCGGCGTGAAGACTGAGGAAGAGGTCGTTTTCGCACGCCTCGAGCATGGCGCCTATCGTGACGGCATCAAATTCGGCAATGGCAAGGAAGTCTCCTTGCAGCTGCTCGGTGCCGGCGTCAGTATAGCGCTCGTGAGCAAGCATGAGGAGCCGGTGGCGGCGCGCAGCGAAGTGCTGGAGCCGATCGCCTGATAAAGCTTGCGGGCAGACGCGCAACGAAGGAGATGCACCGCCGACACCGGGCTTTTCCACGGGCCGGTGCCGGCGGTGGTTGTCAGAGCCGGCAGGCTCAGCTGCCGCGGCTTGCACAATTCTCGCGCCAGATCACGATGACTTTGGATTGAATCAATCCAAAGTCATGAACGTGATCGATTCCAAAAGTTTAGAGCGGGAGGCGGGCGGAAAATCGGTTCCCATTTTTCGTCATCCCGCACCAGCGAAGGAATGGCGCGCCTCAGGCCGGCTGATGTTGCGGCGCACAGAAAAATACGGGCCGAGGGCGTCCCGGATGTTCCGGCCAAAGCCATTGCTTTGGAACGGAGCGGGACCTCAATTCTCAGATCATTTTTACGTAGGCGACGAGCTTGACAGGTGCTATGAGGCCCGGGCGCAGACGCGCAGCGGGTGATTTTGGCTGTTTGCGATCATTAAAGCACCATCATCAAGGCACCGATGAAAAAAATCGAGGCGATCATCAAGCCGTTCAAGCTCGACGATGTCAAAGAAGCACTGCACGAGACGGGCATATCCGGGATCACGGTCACTGAGGCCAAGGGCTTCGGTCGTCAAAAGGGACATACGGAGCTTTATCGGGGCGCCGAATATGTCGTCGACTTCCTTCCTAAAGTGAAGATTGAAGTCGTCCTTCCGGATGCCGCGGTTGATGCCGCGGTCGAAGCGATCCGAAAAGCGGCACAGACAGGGCGTATCGGAGACGGCAAGATTTTTGTCTCCAATATCGAAGGTGCGGTTCGTATCCGCACCGGCGAGACGGGATTGGATGCGATTTGACGGGCGCGGCAAGGCGCCCGTCTCTTGGGGGCAGACAGCCATGGTTTCAGACTATGCATCAGACTATGAGAGGGTGAGACATGAAGACCGCGAGTGACGTGCTCAAGGCGATCACGGACAATGATGTCAAATATGTTGATCTTCGCTTTACCGATCCGCGCGGCAAGTGGCAGCATGTCACTTTCGACGTGTCGCTGATCGACGCGGACACATTTTCGGAAGGGCTGATGTTCGACGGCTCGTCGATCGCCGGCTGGAAGGCGATCAATGAATCGGACATGACCTTGATGCCTGATCCGACAAGCGCCTGCATGGATCCGTTCTTCGCGGCGCCGACCATGGCGATCGTCTGCGATATTCTCGAGCCGACGACGGGCCAGCCCTATAGCCGCGATCCACGCGGCGTCGCCAAGCGCGCCGAGGCCTATGCCGCCTCGACCGGCATCGGCGACACGGCTTATTTCGGCCCGGAGGCGGAGTTCTTCGTCTTCGACGACGTGCGCTTTGCCGCCACGCCATACAACACCGGCTTCGTCCTCGATTCGGTCGAACTGCCGACCAACAGCGATACGCCCTATGAAGGCGGCAATCTCGGCCATCGCATCCGCACCAAGGGCGGCTATTTTCCGGTGCCGCCGCAGGATTCGGCGCAGGACATGCGCGGCGAGATGCTGGCGGCGATGGCGGCGATGGGCGCCAAGGTCGAAAAGCACCATCATGAAGTCGCCTCGGCGCAGCATGAGCTCGGTCTCAAATTCAGCCCGCTGACGGTCATGGCCGATCAGATGCAGATCTATAAATATTGCATCCAGCAGGTGGCGCAGAGCTATGGCAAATCGGCGACCTTCATGCCGAAGCCGGTCTATGGCGACAATGGCTCGGGCATGCATGTGCATCAGTCGATCTGGAAGGCCGGCAAGCCGCTCTTCGCCGGCAATAAATATTCCGATCTCTCCGACGAATGCCTCTATTACATCGGCGGGATCATCCGCCATGCAAGGACGCTGAACGCCTTCACCAATCCGTCGACGAACAGCTACAAGCGTCTGGTGCCTGGCTTCGAGGCGCCGGTGCTGCTCGCCTATTCGGCGCGCAACCGCTCGGCCTCCTGCCGGATTCCCTATTCGTCCAATCCGAAGGCGAAGCGGGTCGAGGTGCGCTTCCCCGATCCGCTGGCCAATCCCTATCTCGCTTTCTCGGCGATGCTGATGGCCGGGCTCGACGGCATTTTGAACAAGATCGATCCCGGCCAGCCGATGGACAAGGATCTCTACGATCTGCCGCCGGCGGAATTGAAGCAGATCCCGACCGTGTGCGGCTCGCTGCGCGAGGCTCTGATAAATCTCGACAAGGACCGCGCCTTTCTAAAAGCCGGCGGCGTCTTCGACGATGATTTCATCGACAGCTATATCGAATTGAAGATGAGCGAAGTGCTGCGTTTCGAGATGACCCCGCATCCGGTCGAGTTCGACATGTATTATTCGAACTGAGATAGGCAGGCCAAAATTGCGAGCATGTCCGAGAAAGGTTGCAGCGCTTTTCGATCGGACATGCTCCTGCCGGCCTGCCCACAGAAACTTCCTATGACAGGGTCGTCGGCATGCATGCCGTGATCGTCAGCGATCTCGCGAGCGGCCGCGGCGGTGCCGAGCGGGTTGCGGTCGAATCGGCGCTCGCACTTGCCGAGGCCGGCGCGGAAGTGACATTTGTTCATGCGATCGAACCTGCGGACGAACGCCTGGCTCATCCCGCGATCGAACGAATCTGTCTCGGCCTCACGGACATATGGGAGCTTCGGCCCGGCGAAGCGCTGAAGCAGGGCATTTGGAACCGACGCGCCGCGAAAGGACTCGACGCCGCACTGCAAAGCCTGCGCGGAGCGCCTGACACCGTCATTCATCTGCATCATTGGACACGGGTATTTTCGCCAGCCGTCTTCTTTGTGCTGAAGCGGACGAAGCTGCCGATCTTCATGACGGCGCATGATTATTTCCTGGCCTGCCCGAATGGCGTTTTGTTCCGCTTCGACACGGAAGAGCCTTGCAGCTTGCGGCCCATGTCGATGCACTGTCTTGCGACGAATTGCGATACGAAATCCTATCTGCACAAGTGCGTTCGCTCTTTGCGGGTCGCGACGGTGCGCCATCAATTGCGGAATACGGTGCTCAACCTCATCCATATTTCGGATGCCGCGCGGGATCGGCTTGTCCCCCTGGTGCCGAGCGCATGGCATCATTACCGTGTCGACAATCCGATCTCTGTCGCAAAGGGGTCGGCCGTCGATATCGGTCCTAAAGCAGCTTTCGCTTACGTCGGCCGGCTCACACGCGAAAAAGGCGTCCTATTGGCCGCGGCGGCGGCAAAGCGCGCGGCAGCTCCTATCATCTTTATCGGTGACGGGCCGGCCATCAGCGATATTCGCGCCCTTTGCCCGGAGGCGGAGATTACCGGATGGCTCACACCCGACAAAGTGCTCGAGCTTCTTCACAGCCGCGTTCGGGCGATCCTCGCCCCGTCATTATGGCCCGAAACCGGACCGCTCACGGTCGATGAGGCCGCCGCAATCGGCCTTCCGGTCATTGTCTCGAACCGATGCGGGGCGGCCGAACGGGTGAAGACAGAGTTCGGCTTCGTGGTCGAACCGACGGTCGAAGCTTTTGCCGAGGCGATGGGTCGGCTCGCCGACGCGAGCCTTGCCGCTGCATCGGGTCGCGCGGCCTATGAGCACTATTGGGCCGATCCCCCGACTCCGGCCGCGCATGCGCGCAAATTGATCGATCTCTATGGTCAGGCCTGTTCGCTCGCTGAAAAGAGCGATGCTTGAGCCGTTGCCGGGGCCGGATTGTCTTAGCCCTGCGCAATGGCTGCAGAGTGCCGCGCGATCATGTTCCGATAGATGGACAACAGGCCGGCGATATGTTTCTCGGGGGTCCGCGGATCGGCCCAATAGCGCGCGTGAGCCGCAGCGGAAAGCTGCCGAACGAGGGCATCATCTTGCAATCTTAGGAGCACGCGGGCGAGATCTTCGGCATCGCCGCCTTTGAACCAAAAACCGGTGACGCCATCGTCAACCTCGTCGCGGCCGGCGCAGGCATCCGAGATGACGACCGGCACGCCGAGCGCCTTGGCTTCCAGCACTGCGAGCGGCTGGCCCTCGTACCACAAAGAGGGATAGACGAGCGCGCGGGCTCCCCGTATCAGATTGCGCAGGGCTTCGCCGCTTTGCCAGCCCAGAAGCCGCGCTTCGGGAAACCTCGCCGCCAGCTCGGCGGCGACTGGACCATCGCCCACGAAACTCGGCACGAGACCAATCTTCCGCGCCGCTTCGGCAAACAGAAAAGGTCCTTTCTCGGGTGAGAGCCTTCCGATGAAAAGAATATCGCCCGCGGCCGGATCAGGCTTCGGTCCGAGATCGTCGACGGAGACGGGATTAGACAGGCGATGAAGCCGTGCGGCTTTCGGAATGAAGGGCATGACGATTTCGCTTTGGAACTCCGAGATCGCGATGAAATCGGAAAAAACCTCCGGCAGATGCGCATATTTCTGTGCCATCAGAAGCCGCGCATTGCGCCAGAGCTTGCGCGCATAGTTTCGTTGGTCGCAATTGGTGAGCCAGCAGGCCGCAGACAAAGGCTGGCGATGACACACTTCCGATCTTTGATAGTCGTAGAAGCCGCCGTTCGGGCAAAACAGGAAATATTCGTGAATCGTGTAAACGGCGGGGAGGCCCGCGGCCGCAATCGGCTTGGCGATCGAGGGCGAAAGCGCCTTAGCCCAGCCATGCACATGAACCACGCTGCGCCCGCGGGGCAAAGTCGCAAGCAGCTCTGCGAGCCGGGTGGCGGCGAGCCTGTTCCAGCTCCCCTGAAGCATCGCCGCGAGCCGGGAGGAATTCCCAAGAAGATCGGTCTGGCCGAGACAAACTGTCTCGACGCCGGCCTCGAGCAAGGGCGCATGAATGGGGCCGGCTGCGGCAAAGACAATAGGCCGATGGCCATGGCGCTTGAGGCCGATCGCGCTCTCCAACGCGACTTTGGCTTGGCCGCCGGTCACGGAGGCGTGATCGCTGCAGATGACGACGGTCAAAGCGTCAGATTGTAATGCCATGCTCAAGCTCGCGCGGAGGGCTCAGTCCGGAATTTACCCGCTGCGCCTTAAGCTGCCGTAAGCGCATGGGCACACTGCGCTATATTCCGGTTTTGTTCGAGCCGGCGCATGCGATAATTAAGAGACGAATCAGGACTGACAGGTAGGCAGCATGGCGACGAATGGTGATCTTTTCGGGAATGTGGCGCGCAAGAAGACGGTCCCCGGCGCCAGTGCGCGGGCGGCGGCGGGACCTGCCAAACGGGTCCCCGCATCAGCCGGAACTCTGGGCGAAGCCGCCTATACCGCCGCCTCGATCGAGGTTCTCGAAGGGCTCGAACCGGTCCGCCGTCGGCCCGGCATGTATATCGGCGGGACGGATGAGGCGGCGCTGCATCATCTCTTTGCCGAAGTTCTCGACAATGCCATGGACGAGGCGGTTGCCGGCCATGCGAGCTTCATCGATGTGACGGTCGAGGCCGACGGTTTTCTTTGCGTGACCGACAATGGTCGCGGCATTCCGATCGATCCGCATCCGAAATTTCCGAAAAAGTCCGCACTGGAAGTCATTATGACGACTTTGCATGCGGGTGGAAAATTCGATTCCGGTGCCTATCAAACCTCCGGCGGCCTGCATGGCGTCGGCGTCTCGGTCGTCAATGCGCTCTCGGAGCGCCTCGAAGTCGAAGTCGCGCGCGGCCAGATGCTCTATCGACAGATTTTTGAGCGCGGCCATCCGAAAGGCAAGCTCGAGACGCTCGGCAAAGTGACGAACCGGCGCGGCACCAAAGTGCGCTTCAAGCCAGATCCCGAAATCTTCGGCAAGGGTGCGAAGTTCAAGCCCGCTCGCCTCTTTCGCATGGCGCGGGCCAAGGCCTATCTCTTCGGCGGCGTCGAGATCCGCTGGCATTGCGCCCCGGGCTTGCTCGATCCGGCGGCTGACATCCCGGCCGAAGCCGTCTTCCATTTTCCCGGCGGGCTCAAAGATTATCTCACTCAGGATATTGAAGGGAAGGAACTCGTCGCCGAGCAGATTTTCACCGGCAAGGTCGAGAAGCAAGGTGGGCATGGCTCGCTCGAATGGGCGATCGCCTGGCTCAGTGAGGATGACGGCTTCGTCCATTCCTATTGCAATACGATTCCGACGTCCGATGGCGGCACCCATGAAGCAGGCCTGCGTGCTGCTTTGCTGCGCGGCCTCAAGGACCATGCCGAGCGTATCGGCCAGGCCAAACGGGCCGCCGTGCTCACCAGCGACGATGTCATGGCCTCCTGCGCCGCGCTGATCTCAGTGTTTCTGCGCGAGCCGGAATTTCAGGGCCAGAACAAGAGCCGGCTGATGACGCAGGAAGCCTCCCGCATCGTCGAAACGACACTGCGCGATGCCTTCGATCATTGGCTCGCCGCCTCGCCGTCGGCGGCCTTGCGCCTGCTCGATTTCACCATTGAGCGCGCTGACGAAAGGCTGCGCCGCCGGGCCGAAAAAGATGTCGCCCGCAAGTCTGCCGGGCGCAAGCTGCGCTTGCCCGGCAAGCTCGCGGACTGCACGAACAATGCAGCGCAAGGCTCTGAACTCTTCATCGTCGAAGGCGATTCTGCCGGCGGCTCGGCAAAACAGGCGCGCGACCGGATGAGCCAGGCGGTCCTGCCCTTGCGCGGCAAGATCTTGAATGTGGCGAGCGCCACGCGTGACAAGCTCGCCGCCAATCAGCAGCTCGGCGATCTCGTCCAGGCGCTCGGTAGCGGCACCGGCGCGCATTATAAGGATGAGGATCTGCGCTATGAGAAGATCATCATCATGACCGATGCGGATGTCGACGGCGCGCATATCGCTTCGCTGCTGATCACCTTCTTCTACAGGCAGATGCCGAAGCTCATCGAAGGCGGGCATCTCTATCTCGCCGTGCCGCCGCTCTATCGGCTGACCCAGGGCGCGACACACGCTTATGCGCGCGACGACGCGCATCGCGAAGAGATCGTCAAAAATGTCCTCACCGGCCGCGGCAAGGTCGAGGTGAGCCGCTTCAAAGGCTTGGGCGAAATGCTGCCGGCCCAACTCAAGGAAACGACCATGAATGCCCGCTCGCGCAATCTCCTGCGCGTGACCGTGTCGCCCGAAGACAGGGACGAGACCGCCAATTCAGTCGAGCGGCTGATGGGCAACAGACCCGATGCGCGCTTTGCCTTCATTCAGGAACGCGCGCCCTTCGCCGTCGAGCTGGTCGTCGTCTGATCATACGCGACATTTTTCGCTTTCGCGTCAACCTTCCATTAACCCTGCCCTCGCATGCTTGGCCGAGCTTGGCTTAGCAACGAGGATGAGAGGCATGTCGATCCTGCGGCGTTTTTGGCGCCATGACGGCGGTTCGAGTTTCGAAAGCCTGGCTCTCGCTCTTTCGGTGATTGCCGTTCTCTCTGTCGGCACAGCGGATCTTCTTCATTATGCCTCGAAGAAGGATGGCCTGGTGACGCGCTTCATCGCAGGTATGCGCACGCAAGTCACGCAGCTGGGCGCCCATGATCAGCCGCTGCGCGGCGGCATTGACTACGCGCCGACCGGAACGCTTGTCGGCCTGAGGCAGGCGTCCGGGCTCAATCCCTGCACCGGCGGAGACAAATAGCATCGGGCGCTAGGGCATGTCCCGGAAAAGTTGATTGACTTTTCCGATAAAGGACATGCTCCAGATCTTTGAAATAGAGCCGATTTGTCCCAATCACATGGACTGCGAGCGATCCCGCGTGATCGGGATCGGCTCCAACAAGTCCCTCGCGGCCAAACTGCGCGCGTCCCCGCTTGCATCATGCGACATATCGTCCATCGCATTGCCTAAAATCGCGGCGGAAGAACCGCTGGCCGCCCGTTTGTCGTGACGCAGACAAGTCTCTGCAACATAAGCTGAAGGTTTTCGTCGGTTTAGCAACAGATCGAGCCGTCGCCCTGGTCGCTTCGCGGCACTTATGGCGCGACTACGACATATTCTGCCCTTTTGCGCAGTGATCATCTGCCGTCCGCCGCATAAGAGATGACAAAGCTCCGACATTGCGCCGGTAGAGGCTTCGATGCTGCCCGCTTCAGTGCACCCGCAATCGATTGCGGCGGATTAGGCAGCTATTGCCCGCCGGCTCTTTTCCGGTCTTAGCGCACGACGCCACGGCCTTCGCCGAATGAAGCGGGCGTGCCGCATCGCTGGAACATGCCAGATCGCAGTGCCGTGTCGCGCGCTGTCGCGCCACGCCGCGGCTTTGTTCGGAATATCCCAATCGCCTGTGCTTGCTCTTACAATAAAGCATGCAAATTGTAATAATAAATACGTCTATTTCGACATTGTAGCAATTCATTCGCCGCTTGACATGCAAGAGAGCATTTGATGATCAATATTATATTCAAGCTTATGTGGATCGATGGCCATCCCGGCAACAGATATAGCAGATAAACTTCGTATCTGCGGTGTCATTTGCAGTCAATATCGACGTATCCCGCAGGCTATGAAATAGAAGCCTGAATAAGCTTATGAAAAATGCGCAGTGCCATGTCGAGATCTTGCTCGAGCTTGGCTTCGTCTCAACTTTGCAAGCAGGTCTAAAGGATTTCCGATGCCGCAGAATGCCGATTACGTCCTCGATCATTTCGATTTGTTCCGGCAGCCGGAATATCGCGAGATGTTCGCCAATAAGCGCCGGAGCTTCGAGAATATGCATTTGCCCGGCGAAATCGAGCGCATCACCGAATGGCTGAAGACGCCGGAATATCAGGAGCTGAATTTTAAGCGCGAGGCTCTGGTCGTTAATCCGTCCAAGGCTTGCCAGCCGCTCGGCGCCGTCTTCTGCTCGGCCGGCTTTGAAGGCACCATCTCCTTCGTGCATGGCTCGCAAGGCTGCGTCGCCTATTATCGCAGCCATCTGTCGCGTCATTTCAAAGAGCCCTCCTCCTGCGTGTCCTCCTCGATGACCGAAGACGCCGCCGTGTTCGGCGGCCTCAACAATATGGTCGACGGGCTCGCCAATACTTTCAGCCTCTATCATCCGGCGATGATCTCGGTCTCCACGACCTGCATGGCGGAAGTCATCGGCGACGACCTCAATGCCTTCATCAAGAACGCCAAGGAGAAAGGCTCGGTCCCGAAGGAATTCGATGTTCCCTTCGCCCATACGCCAGCCTTCGTCGGCAGCCATGTCACCGGCTATGACAATATGCTGAAAGGCATTCTGGAGCATTTCTGGGACGGCAAGGCCGGCACGACGGCAAAGCTCGAGCGGGTCGAGAACGACAAGATCAATTTCATCGGCGGCTTCGATCCCTACACGGTCGGCAATCTGCGCGAGATCAGGCGCATCTTCGGTCTGATGGGCGTCGAGAATACGATCCTCGCCGACAACAGCGATGTCTATGACACGCCGACCGACGGCACCTTCCGCATGTATTCGGGCGGCACCACGCTTGCCGACACGGCTGATGCGGTTCATGCCAAGGCCACGATCTCCATGCAGGAGTTTTCAACGCCGAGGACTCTCGCCTTCATCGCCGGTCATGGCCAGGAGGTCATGGCCTTCAATCATCCGGTCGGCGTTCAGGCGACCGATAAATTCCTTCTGGAAGTCTCGCGCATCACCGGCAAGCCGATCGGCGACGAATTGCGCAAGGAGCGGGGGCGGCTCGTCGACGCGATCGCAGATTTGCAGGCCCATATCCATGGCAAGAAATTCGCGATCTATGGTGATCCCGACCTCTGCCTCGGCCTCGCCGGCTTCCTCCTCGAACTGGGGGCCGAGCCGACCCATGTGCTTTCGACCAATGGCACCAAGGAATGGGCAGAAAAGGTGAAGGCGCTGTTTGCGAGTTCGCCTTATGGCGCCAATTGCCAAGTCTATCCGAACCGCGACCTCTGGCATATGCGCTCGCTGCTCTTCACCGGGCCGGTCGATTTCCTCATCGGCAACACTTACGGCAAATATCTCGAGCGCGACACGGGTACGCCGCTGATCCGTATCGGCTTCCCGATCTTCGACCGGCATCACCATCACCGCTTCCCGGTATGGGGCTACCAGGGCGGTCTCAATGTGCTGGTGAAATTGCTCGATGCGATCTTCACGCAGATCGATCGCAACACCATGGTCCCGGCCCATAGTGATTACAGCTTCGACATTATTCGCTAGCGATCTCATTCCGCCGGCGCTCGGCGCCGGCGGAAACCTTCGTTCCGCCGTCCTCGCTTAGCGGAACGGCCTTCATCGCACGGTGGCCGGCGGCGGAGTGAGGCATTCCGTGGTTTCGGATTTGCCGGATAGATCTCCGTCCACCGCCAGGCCAACCGTGTGATGAACGGCCGATGCTGCGGCAGCCAAGCAGCCTTGCGTGGCTAAAGCCACGATTGATGTTGCTCGAATTGCGCAAAATCAATGCTGCTCAAGAATTCAAAAACCGAAGCAAGCTTGGAAAGCCTGCTTAAGTCCTGCCGGTGCAGCTGCCGGCCGTCGTCAAGAGGTCGTTTTCACATCCGTCGAGAGCGTCTGCGCTCCGTTTTCAATCGTGACACACGTGTAAGGCTCCTGGGGAGCGGTCTCTTCGTAGCGCAGCGTCCGCTTCGCCAACGCATTGCTATGGATCGGTCCCGCCGGGAGCTGAACGTCGAGCTTCAAGAGCTTGATGAGCGGATTGATTCCTTGCGGCGTCGCCGAGGTCAGCGTGACGGTCCAATCGACCTCCACGATCGTATCGACGTTGACGATGAGCTTTGGACTCGCCTCCGGGCCTGGCTCGCTGTCGATCCAAGCTTTGAGCGTGTCAGGGATGAGATCCACAGAGGGCGGCACCTGTGCGTGCGTCGCGACATAGGCTTGGCAATGGGCATAAGTATCCGGTCCGAGGACCTTGATATATATGGCGGGAACGATAGCGTCCGCTTCGGCGATGAGATAATGTGACGTATCGATCTGTTGATATACAACGAAGCTGGCTTCAGCCGGGTCGATGAGTTTCAACGGCGATGCAGTCGCGGGTTTTTCGACGATATCTATTGAGTGCAGACCATTCTTATCGGCGATGTTCACGACTTTGGCCGCCGCCGGATAGGTCGGAAGTGCCTTTTCGATCTCGAACGGAACCACCATTGGACTCGTGATTCCCTCAGTCTCAAACCACAAACCGAGCCGAGGCGGAAATATGAGAAACGGCAATTGCTCAAGTGTTACTTTGGTTTGCGGCGTCGGCTTGTGACCGCTTGCCGTGACGCGCAGCAAGCCATCTTCCCGATAGGCACTGTATATTCCTTCGCCAAATGTCTTGGACATCATAGCCTCCCACGGACGTCGGCAATGTCAGTGCACTGCCTGCGGGAGTTGAGGTTGCAATTTTAACGTGACATCTTCGAAACTTTAACATGACATCTTCGAGAAGGGTTGGGCGTGCCCTGATCGGTCGATATTTTACCGGTGCCGCGGACCATGACCGTAAGAGGTAAAACCTTGTCCGAAACGCGGATCGAGAGCGCCGAAGAAATCGGCGCGCCGCCGCGGGTTATCGGCCATTCCACCAATCTCGTCGGCCTGCCGACCGATTTCCTGGCCAGCTGCGATTTCAACGCCGCGCCCTGCCCCGTCCATATTTCCGCTCTGCGCGAGATGAATCCGAAGCTCTTTGAAATGCTCGGCTTGGCCGGCGCGATCGAGGAGGCGGGCCAGGCCTTCGACCGCTATATGAATGCGATGTTCGGCCTCGATCCCGAGCAATATGAGACGCCGCGACGGGCCGGTGCCGCGGCGGGGCGCTATCGCTCCTCCTATCTCGATCTCATCCGCGGCTGGGGGTTTGACAGCAATGGCGCTGAAGGCGCGGTTCTCAAAGGCTGGGTGGAAAGCCGTTTCGGCATCTTCCCGACCTATCATAAGGAGCCGATCTGCCGGATTTCGACCGGCGCCTGGACCTCCTATATCGAAGAGAAGATGGGGAGCCGCTTCCACAATAATTCGATCTATACGCAGATCGATCTTCTCTATGAATTCTGCCAATGGGCGGCGCCGCAGCTGCATCCGGGCGAGACCCATGTCACGCTTTACCGCGGCATCAATTCCTTCGAGGAACATCGCATCGCCCATCGCCTCGACAAAAACAGAGTCGTGATGCGGCTCAATAATCTCGTCTCCTTCTCGCGCGACCGCGATGTGGCGTCTTGTTTCGGCGACATGATCCTCACCGTCGATGTGCCGCTCCAGAAGCTCGTCTTTTTCACCACGCTCCTGCCCATCCATGGGCTCAAGGGCGAGAGCGAATATCTCGTCATCGGCGGCGATTACCTTGTGCAGACCAGCATGATGTGAAAGCTGCGGCGCGGTTTTTGCCGTCGGACGGGATATGCCACCTGCTTCGTCACATGTTTTTGACCGCGCCTTGGCCGCTTATCTCGGTCTCGCCATTGGCGATGCGTTGGGCGCGACCGTCGAATTCATGACCAAGACGGAGATCGCTCGCGCGCATGGCGTGCATCGCACGATAACGGGCGGCGGCTGGCTGCGGCTGAAGCCGGGTCAGGTGACGGACGATACGCAAATGGCGCTCGCTCTCGGCCGGTCGCTGATCCGGCGCGGCACCTGCGATCTCCGCGATGTTTGCGAGGAATTCGCAACCTGGCTCAAGGCGGGGCCTGTCGATGTCGGCAACACCTGCCGGCGCGGAATCAGGCGTTATATCGTCCAAACCACGCTTGAAGCGCCGCCGTCGGACGGCGATGCCGGCAATGGCGCGGCCATGCGCATCTTGCCGGTCGCGCTCGCGACGCTTGGCCGAGCCGACAGGGCGGCGGCCTGGACGCTCGGGCAATGCCACATCACCCATCATCATCCCTTGTCGGATGCCGCGGCGCTTGCCTTCGTCCAGATGACCCAGGCGCTGATCTCGGGCGAGGAACACACCGCCATACGGGCCTATGCCGAGACGCTCCAACAAAAGCACCCGGCGCTGCGTTTTGAACCCTACCCTGGCCTCTCGTCCGGCTATGTGGTCGAGACTTTGCAGACGGTTTTCCATTATTATTTTGCGACAGCGAATTTTGCCAATTGCCTCGTCGCCACGGTCAATCAAGGCGGCGATGCCGATACCACTGGCGCCCTGGCCGGCATGCTGGCAGGCGCCACCTATGGCACGGGCGCCATCCCGCGCGCTTGGCTCGATCGTCTCGACCGCAAGATCATTGCCGAGATCAAGGCGCAGGTGCCGCAATTGCTTGCGATTGCGGCAGCGTGAGCGCGGCTTTTCCTTGCTTGCCTCTCGCTTTTATGATTTGCCGAATGAGGCTTATGCGGGCAGGCCTGCGAGGCAGCACCGCGGTGGCTCCCCGGCATTGCAATGGCCATAAACCACAATCTGGCCGCCTGTTGCGGCTAATTATGCAAAGATTGGTTTCCGTCGCGGCGCTGGCGCTTTAAGCTCGAAACTTACCGCGAAAGAAAAACGTGAAGAAATTCTACGGAGTTGAACACATGGCCCGCCTCCGCCCTCTCCTGAAGTGCCTTGCCGCTGCCTTGGCCCTGAGCTGCCTCATCGCTTGGCCAGCTCGGATGGCGTTTGCGGATGGACAGTTCTCGCCGGCGCAAAAAAGCGAAATCGAGCAGATCATCAAAAACTACATCATGAAAAATCCGGAGATCCTGCGCGATGCGATTTCGGAACTCGAACTTCGCGAGAAGACAGCCGAGATGGACGCGCGCCACAAGATCGTCTTGAATCTGCAGGGGCCGCTCTATGTCTCTCAAAGTCAGGAGGTCGTCGGCAATCCCAATGGCAAGATCATTCTGGTCGAATTCTTCGATTACAATTGTGGCTATTGCAAAAAGTCACTTTCAGACATCGTCCGGCTCATCAAGGAAAACCCGGATCTGCGCGTCATATTGAAGGATTATCCGATTCTGTCCGAGCGCTCGATTGAGGCAGCGGAGATCGCTTTGGCCCTCCGCAAGCAGTTCACGGGCGAGAAATTCTGGGAATTCCACCAAAAACTGCTCTCCTTACGCACGCCTGTCGGCAGCGCGGAGGCCATCGCCGTCGCCAAGGAATTGGGCGCCGATACGGATCGTCTGACCAAGGACGCCGCTGCGCCGGAGATCAAAAAGGGCATCGAAGACAATGATCACTTGGGCCGGGCGCTCATGCTGGATGGCACGCCGTCTTTCGTCATCGGCGACGACACCGTCGTCGGCGCCGTCGGCTATGCCGCGTTAAAAACCAAGCTCGATAATGTCAGGAAATGCGGCAAGGTCGTCTGTTCCTGAGACGTTCTGGTTCGCAAGGGTTAACGCGCGTTGAGCGGCGCATGCGAGCGCGCGGCAGATGCAACGCCTGCCGCCGATAATGTCGCAAGATAGAGCCCGCCGACACGAGCCGTAGCATGGAAAATTTTGCCGCCGGGCCGCAGGTTTGGGCAGGAAGAGCAGGCGCTTTTGCGGAAGACTTTCTTTGCTGAGCGAAGCCGGCTAAGGAAGACCTTCGCCTCTTGCCACCCTGTTCCATGCGCCGATGATCACAGCCGTCCATGTCCTCAACGGGCCGAACCTCAACCTGCTGGGTGCGCGGGAGCCTGAGGTCTACGGCCATGACACGCTGGCCGCGATCGAGGCGCGTCTTGCTGCGGCATGCAAGGCGCGCGGCGTGAGCCTCGATTTCCGGCAGACCAATCATGAAGGCGAGCTCGTCACCTGGGTGCAGGAGGCGGGCCTTGCCGGCGAGCCGATCATTCTGAATGCCGGGGCCTACAGCCATACGTCGATTGCTCTTCACGACGCAATCAAAGGCGCGCGCGCGCGGGTGATCGAGGTGCATCTTTCCAATATTCACGCGCGCGAAAGCTTTCGGCATAGATCGCTGATTTCGTCGGTCGCCCATGGCGTGATCTTGGGCTTTGGCGCCGCCTCCTATGATCTTGCGCTCGAAGCCTTATTGTCCGATCGAGCCGTCTTCAAGAGTTGAGAGCAAGAGTTGAGAGAATGACAGAGAAGAAAAGCGCGGCGGCGGAGCCGGCGCGGACCATCGATCCGCAGCTTGTCGAGACGCTGGGCGAAATCGCGACGCGGCTCGATCTCAGCGAGATCGAAGTGGTGCAGGGTGACCTCAAGATCCGCGTCGCCCGCCAGATCAGCGTGGCGGCAGTCCCGCTTGCGGCTGCGCCGGCTTCTGTGCCGGGGCAAGCTGCCCGCCCGGCCGCGCCGACGCAGGCGAGCCTTGCCGCTCATCCCGGCACGGTCAAATCGCCGATGGTCGGCACCGCCTATCTTCGCCCGGCGCCGGATTCGCCTCAGTTCATCGAGCCCGGCGTCCAAGTCAAGGCGGGCGACAAGCTCCTGCTGATCGAAGCCATGAAAACCTTCAATGAAATTGTCGCACCACGGGCCGGGACCGTTACCGCCATTCTGATCGAAGACGCACAACCGGTCGAATTCGGGCAGCCCCTCGTCGTGATCGAATAGGGGCGTCCGTCTCGGTAGATGCATATGTTCGATAAGATCCTCATTGCAAATCGCGGCGAGATCGCCTTGCGCATTCTGCGCGCCGCGAAGGAATTGGGCATTGCGACGGTCGCCGTCCATTCGACCGCCGACGCCGATGCGATGCATGTCAAGCTCGCCGATGAATCCGTCTGCATCGGCCCGCCGCCGGCCCGCGAATCCTATCTGAACATTCCGGCCCTGCTGTCGGCCTGCGAGATCACCGGCGCCGAAGCGGTCCATCCCGGCTATGGTTTTTTGGCGGAAAACGCGCGCTTTGCCGAGATTCTCGCCGAACATCAGATCAAATTCATCGGCCCCAAACCCGAGCACATCCGCCTCATGGGCGATAAGATCGAGGCCAAGCGCACGGCGAAGCGCCTCAACATCCCTTGCGTCCCCGGATCGGATGGCGCCGTCTATGCCAATGACGATGCACTGAAGATCGCGGAAAAGATCGGCTTTCCGGTGCTCGTCAAGGCCGCGGCGGGCGGCGGCGGCCGCGGCATGAAAGTCGCGCGAACGGCGGCGGATCTGCCGACCGCGGTTGCGACCGCGCGCAGCGAGGCCAAGGCTGCCTTCGACGACGATGCCGTTTATCTCGAAAAATTTCTCGACAAGCCGCGCCATATCGAGATCCAGATTCTCGGCGACGGCCACGGCCATGCCATCCACCTCGGCGAACGCGACTGCTCTTTGCAGCGCCGCCACCAAAAGCTGTTCGAGGAAGGGCCTTCGCCGGCGCTCAACACTTCGCAGCGCCTGGCGATCGGCGAGATCTGCGCCGCCGCCATGCGCGAGATCAAATATGAAGGCGTCGGCACGGTCGAGTTCCTCTACGAGGATGGCCGCTTCTACTTCATCGAGATGAATACGCGCATCCAGGTCGAGCACCCGGTGACGGAGATGATCACCGGCTTCGATCTCGTCAATGAGCAGATCAAGATCGCTGCCGGCTCGCCTCTCTGCATCGCGCAGGAGGATGTCGTCCTCTTCGGCCATGCCATCGAATGCCGGATCAATGCCGAACATCCGAACACATTCCGACCCTCCCCCGGCAAGATCAATTATTATCACCCGCCAGGCGGCCTCGGCGTCCGGGTCGATAGCGCTGCTTATGCGGGCTATACGATCCCGCCCTATTATGACTCGCTCGTCGGCAAGCTCATCGTGCATGGCCGCACGCGCACCGAAGCCTTGATGCGGCTGCGCCGCGCGCTCGATGAATTCATCGTCGATGGGATCGACACGACGATCCCTTTGTTTCGTACCCTCGTTCGCAATGCCGATATTCAGAACGGCATCTATGACATCCATTGGCTGGAAAAATTTCTGGCAACCGGCGGCCTCGACATAAGTTAGGCTCTGACGAGCCTATCGTGCGAATGGGTGACGGTGGCAGAGCGCTGGCAAAGGTGACGGACGTAGCAATGCGGGGCTTTTCCACAGCTCTAGATCACGATGATTTTGGATCGGATCAATCCAAAATCATGAACGTGATCGATTCCAAAAGTGTAGAGCGGGATATGCAGATAAGCTTGCGCAATCTGCGTCAACTTGATTGCGCCGGAAAACCGGCTCCCACATTTCCTCATCCCGCTCTAGAGCGATGCCTGCTTGCGGCTTGACGGCGCCCCTTTGGCGCGGGCATGCTGACTCTATGACGCGCGCGCGCACCCAATTTGAAATCACGCCGGACATTCTTCTGCGGGCCTATTCGATCGGCCTGTTTCCCATGGCGGAGAGCGCCGAAGATCAAAATCTCTTCTGGGTCGATCCGGAGGCGCGCGGCATTTTTCCGCTCGATCGGATGAACGTCTCGAAAAAACTCGCAAGGACGATTCGCTCGGATCGGTTCGAGATCCGCGTCGATCATGACTTCGCTGCGGTGATCGAAGGCTGCGCAGTGGCAGCCGCAGGGCGTGAAAAGACCTGGATCAACCAGCGGATCAGGAGGCTTTACGGCCAACTCTTCGATCTTGGTCATGTGCATACGATCGAGAGCTGGCAGGATGGCGAGCTCGTCGGCGGTCTCTATGGCGTGGCCTTGGGCGCCGCATTTTTCGGCGAGAGCATGTTCCATCGCCGGACGGATGCCTCGAAAGTCGCCCTCATTCACCTAGCCGCACGTCTGTTCGCCGGCGGTTTTCGTCTGCTCGACACGCAATTTGTGACGCCGCATCTCGAAAGTCTCGGCGCCATCGAAGTGTCGAAGGAGATCTATCGCGCCATGCTCGCCGATGCGGTGGCGCATAAGGCCAATTTCTGGATATGGCCAAAGGGCGAGAGCATATCGGGGCAGGAAGTGCTCGCCGCTCTGCCGCATTAGACGCTAAGCCCGCACCGCGCGCGGAACGGATCGGGCCTCAGAACCCGTCATTGCCATCAGGCGCCGGCGTCGTCGGATAAAAGCGCCGCGTCGGGGTGGGACGGTCGGCGGGCGGAACAAAGCCGGGCGGCGGCCCGACTTCGATCGGTCCGCTCCCCATGGGCGGCGCGGGCTGAGCCTCGTCACTCGCTTGGGTCCGCTTGGGCTTCGGCTGCGGCGGCTTGGCCGCTTCCTGAGGCTTAGCCGCCTCAGGCGCGGGGGCTTCGATAGCAGCGGCTTCTGGGATCACTTCGCCCGTGCCTTTGCAACGCAAAAGCCAGATGTCATAGACAGGGTGGTCAAGGGCGTGAAGGCTCGGACTTCCGGCAAACATCCAACCGGTGAAGATCCGCTTATAATCATTGTTGGCGTCAATATTGTCGACTTCGATGAAACTATCGGTTTGCGGCGCTTCGGTCGGCGGCCGCGAATAGCAGACACGTTCGGTGATCTGCAATGAGCCGAATTGAACCGTCTCATTGGTCGCGACTTCGAAAGTGATGATTCGGCCGGTGATCTTGTCGAGGCCGGAAAAGACCCCGATCGGGTGTTTGATCTTGTCTGCGGCTGCCGGGCCGATCCCCAGAGCCACCATGGCTACGATAGCGGCAAGCGAGGCGATGGCTGCGAAACGGCGCCTTGACGGATTGCGCCGACCTGCCGGCAGGCACCGCGCCTTCCCCCTGACCCGCAGATAATCGATAGGCTCTGACATGAAAGATCCAGCTGCTTTGCGGCAAAACCCAACATGAAACTCCGGCCGGAATAGGGCCGTAAGATCGCGGTCTTAGCCAAGATCATGTTAGGCGCCACAAAGAGTGCCGGGCGCAGTCGCGAGCGATATGGCAGCTGCCTTCATGCTCGGCGCGGCGGCCTTCTCATTCGACGATCTCATTGCCGGCGAAGAATTGCGCGATCTCGATGGCGGCCGTCTCCGGCGCGTCCGAGCCATGTCCCGAATTTTCGCCGACGGAAACGGCGAACTCCTTGCGGATCGTGCCGGCAGCCGCCTTGGCCGGATCGGTGGCACCGAGCAGATCGCGATATTTCTTGATCGCGTCTTCGCCTTCGAGAACCTGCACCACCACAGGCCCGGAGGTCATCGTCTCCACGAGCTCGCCGAAGAATGGCCGCGCCTTGTGAACCGCGTAAAAAGTCTCGGCTTGCGGGCGCGTCATCAAAATCCGCTTCTGGGCGATAATGCGGAGCCCGGCGGCTTCGATCATCGCATTGACCGCGCCGGTAAGATTTCGCCGCGTGACATCCGGCTTGAGGATGGAAAAAGTGCGTTCGATCGCCATAAGGCCGAAATCCTGAAGCTGCGGGAAAGTCCAACATGGGCGGGCTGCGGCGCTTATAGCGGCGGCTTGGACGCTCGGCAAGACGGGCCGTCGCCGCTTCGCTGGCCTTGGAGGAAGGAGATTTACCAATCTTTCAACGGGGAAGGATTAGCTTTCCGTCGTTTTTTCAGGAATTTGCGGACGAAGCCATTTTTTGGGCGGTACCCGAGACTGATCTGCTTGCAGATGGCAGTCATCCCGGTGAATCTCAGCCTTGTCGAACTGAGGTTGACGGCGATCATGGCGCTATTCCCATTCTGATCGCATGTCTCGATCGTCGATATACGGCCGGTCTCGACCATCACAATGCTGATCATTGGCGCTATGTCGGAATTTCAACCGGATATTGCTTTGAGAACGCATGTCGCATTGCGATTGCCTATTTGTCATAAGAGGAACATCGCTTTGCAGCGCCGCCGAATCGATAGCACCGGAATTTGCGTCGGGAGAAGCTGACATGTTGGTCATAACCGATGCGATTATAACGCAGAAAGATGCGCCGACCGTGTCGCGTCGGCCTTATGTCATTCTGATCACGATCGTCCTTGCCGCTCTCGTGGCCTTGCGCATTGCCCTCTTCTTCGTCAAGCCGCTCTGGTTCGACGAAGTCTATACCGGTGCTTCGGCCCTTTCCCCCTCCTTCGGCGCTTTGTTCGCGGACTGGATTTCGCAAGATGTCCATCCGCCGCTCTATCTGCTGCTGCTCCATTTCTGGTGCAAAGCCTTCGGCGTTTCGGATATCGCGCTCCGCTTGCCGAGCCTCATCTGCGATGTTGCTGCGATCCCGGTGATGTATTTTGGGCTGCGCAAGACGATCGGCGAGAGGCCGGCGACCATCGCTGCGCTCATCATCGCCACAGCGCCCAATGCCATCTTTTATGCGGCGGAGGCGCGCTCCTATGGGCTCTTGCTCCTGCTGTCGGCGGTGGCAATGGTCTTCGCGCTCCGCCTGGCCGTAGCGCGCGAAAGAACTGCCCTGCCCGGCTTCACTCTCACGGCGATCGCTCTGGCGTTGACCCATTATTTCGGCCTAGCCGTCGCCGGCAGCCTCTATGCTTGGCTCATTCTGCGCGACCGTCGCAATTTTGGGCTTCTATTGGTCTCTGGCTTCTGCTTCGGCCTCTTCGTGCTGCCTTGGCTCATCTATCATCTTCCAATCCTGGCCGGCAAAACCGGCGGGCATTTCTGGATTCCACCGGAGAGCAACTTCGCAAGCGTCATGCTGGCATTGGCCGGCACATGGGGCGAAAACCTCGACATTCGCGCCTTCTACATCGAACTCATCGTGCCTCTGATCGCCGCAGTGGTGGTACGCCAGAACGCGCACAGGACCACGAGCCTCGGCGCGGAACTTCTGCTGCTGCTGCTTGTCGATCTCGCCATCCTCATTGCCATATCACAGCGCACGCCTCTGATCGTGCCGCGCTATTTTTTGGTCTTCACGCCAATCGCAGCGGTCGTCAGCGGTATCTATATCGGCGCGCTCGGCCGGCTCGCCTGCCTTCTCATGACACTCGTTATGCCGATTGTCGTGACTCTGCCCTGGGCCTCGAGCTATTTCCGCGTCGAGAAATCAACGACGGTCGCCTGGCAGGAACCGGCGCAGCGGCTTGTGGATGCGAAGGTCAAGAGCGTGATCTTTTTTGTCGACGACCCGGTCAATGTACAATGCACGCCGGCGGAGCTGCGTCGGATAGGGGAATTCTTTTTCCGGCGCGCCGGATCGAACGCCGAAGTCATCCCCGTGTCGATGCGATCGCCAAATTATGCAGCCGACATGGAGGCGGCGCTCGCTTCGGCGCCGCGGCCGGTTGCGATTCTGAAGCCGACGACATTGCTCGGCCATTATCACAATCATGACGACCTGCTCGATCAGTTGGCACAGAAGCAGGGCGGCCAATGTTTCAGGCAGGGCTCCACCCAGAGCTGCATCTTCCGCTGAACTTGCACGCCGCTCTGGACAAGCCGCGCCGCACTCCATTATAACCCCGCCTCTGTCGGCGCCCGCGCCGGCTGTGCCCAGGTAGCTCAGTTGGTAGAGCATGCGACTGAAAATCGCAGTGTCGGTGGTTCGATTCCGCCCCTGGGCACCAGAAAAATCAATGACTTATAGAACTTGTCATTTTCGCCAACGTGAGTGCGTATGCAAGTCCTGTGTAATTCTGCCAGGACTACATCGCCGAAAATCGCGCCTATCTCGCACAGGTTGGCATCGCTGCAGCCGTTGCGGCCCGAGATACACATGGTCACTACCGTTGGCTGATGGAAATCCTCAGCTATCAAGGCATCTCTGACCGAATTGCCCGCGACTATCTCCATCGCCACGGCAGCGTCAAATCGGCCGGCTTTGCAACCGGCATGGCCTGTTCGGTCCCCTGCCCCAAACTCGCGACCTATTGGACGTGCTACGGCTGTGGCTTTCGCAAGAGGCTCGTCCCTGCGCCGAGGCCGACCGTTTTACGGCGTCTCGGACAAGACCTTATCGTTGGCATTCAGCGTGCTGCTGCTTGGAGCAGGGCCCAGCGATCCAGTCTGGCAGGCAGCCGGCACGCGGCTGGTGGTGATTGATACGCTTGTTCACAACAGGCTGCATCGCACTGGCATTCTGCATGCACTCGATGGTTCGCACGCCTCTGGCCAAAATGTTATGCACCTGGTGGCTGCGCGGCAATCATCCACAGCGCCGCAGTTGTGGCGGCAAACTCCGCTTGGTTCCAGCCATGTGAAGTCCGAAGAGCTTTCAAGGGTGTTGTCACGTTCACTCGTTTTACTCGTCAATACCAGGGGCTGTTCACAGCCTCCATGTGGCAATCACAATGCCGAAATGAACGCTTGGGAGAAGCACGGATAAGCTTTACGGCTGCGCGATGTTCCAGGTGATATCCGGATTATATTCGGTTATGTGGCCCGCGACGTCGACGGTGTCTGGGCCGAGATTCTTCTCGAACACGACGCCGTCCTGGTTGACGATGAAGGTCATTACGCCGGAATCGCCATATGTCGCGGGGAATGCGACGAGCGCAAACCCGCCGGTCAGGTGCCCGTTCACAAGATAGTCCCGGGCGCCGCCGGGCGCGTTCTGTCCCTGGCGAGTCAGGATTCTATAGAAATAGCCGTGGAACGGCGCCCGGCCCTCGGCGCTCGCCGCGCGGTAGCCTTGGACTTCGGCGGCAACGACGAGCGGGCCGAGCGGGCTTTCTTCGCCGCCCTCCGAGGTCTGCCAATAGAGGCCATCGTGCTTTCCTTCGGAACTCGCAATTCGCTGCGCATATTCGTAGAGCCCATCGCCGAGACGATCCTTGCCGGCATACTCTCGTTGCGCCTCGACATAAGTGCGGCAGACCTCGATCGCATTCAACTCGTTACGGCCGATGCGACGATCGATGATTTGCTCCGCGCCCGCCTTGACGTCGAAGCGCCAACTCGCTCCTTGCTTGACCAGCGGGATTGGATAGGGCCATGCATCCTTGCCCAGCACGATAATAGTCCTCTCCGCGCCCTCGGCCTCGAGGCGATGCGCCTCGTCATAGGATGAGGCCAGACGCTCCCTTGCCTCTTTTTCCGCAACCGGATCCCCGGAACTGACGAGCTTATTGGCTGCCGGCCCGAAAATCGCGAGGAGTTCGCTCTTGTCGCCGCTCCGCCATGCGGCGGCCAAGGCTTCGGCCGCCTGTTCGGGCGAGGAGAACGTCCTCTGGTCCGCAGCGGCGGCCCCGACCGGAGACAAGGCGCTTGCCGCGGCCAACGCGACCGACAGAATGAGGCCCGCCAATCGGGGTCGCCGCAAAGCCTCGGCAGTGCTCTGGTGTAGACTCATCGTTGCATCCTCGTGGTGCTTATCTTGGCTGCCATTTCCGCTCATCGGCGCCTCATTCCGCCGCCCGACGGCGCGGAACGGGGCGCGAATGTGGGCGTCGACATCCGGCTGGCGTGTCCGCGTTCAGCCTGGGCTCGCACCGCGGGACCGCGACCGAACGATTCGAAAGTCGGCGGCAAACGTGGAGCCGGCGGCTGTACTTTCCTGACGACCGGCGCCGGCGCTACGCTCGTGGCGGGATGGACTTGCGGCGCGGCGCCCGTCGGATATCCACGGAGCCTCTGGCGACCATCCGGCGAAACCGTGCTCCCGCTAAATCGGTCCCGCACTGTCGGATCGCGATATGGAACGCCGTGGCGATGGGTCGGGTCATGCTCCCACACTGCGCCGCCAATCGGTGCGCGATTGCGGTTGAGCATGGTGTACCGGCCCCGATAGATATCGATCCGATGTCGCCCCCATTCCCAATGGTGCCAACCCCAGAGCGGTGCGACGATCGGCTCAGCAAACCAGCCGCAGCCGAAGCCGCCGGCAGTTGCGCCATCGAAGTAGTCGGGAAAATAGTCAGGCGGATATGCAGAATACGGCCACGCCCCATAAACGACGGAAGGGTCGCAGACCGGAATGTAGACCGTCTCGAGGCTGGGCGGTTCGATCGTTATCGCCTCCTCCTGCGTCGTCACCACCGCTTGAGGCGCTGATCCAAGCGTGCCCGCTGCTTCGGCTTTCCGGCGCAGGCGCTGGACCGAATCCATCACCGCGGCCTGATCGGCCAGAAAAGCTTCGCCGAGGCGCTCGGTCCAATCGAGTTCGCCGTCCATCATGTGCAAGATCCGCGGAAATGGAATGAGCGACTTCACGCTCGGATCCCACGTCTGCTGCTCCAGCGCTGCCGCCAGTTGATCGCCCTTGAGCGACGCATTGTGCGGATCCTGGAGCCAGCGGTTGGCCAGAACCACTTCGAGAGGATACGTCGCCGCCATCAGGATCTGGGCGAGGAGGGCGTCCGGATAAAGCGCGATTGGCGCCAGCATCTGATCGAGTTGCTGCGGCGTCAATAGCAGCGCGGCCTCGCTCGCGGGCGCTGGCGTCTGCGCGGTAGCCGCCGACGCTCCGAAAATCGCGGCGAGGATGGCTCCCGCTATCGCCCGGACCAGTCTGGACTTCATCTTCCGCTCCCTCGCTCGGACCAAAAAACTGCCTGTCCCGTTGAGCCAACGTGCAATGAGGAGCAACCGGCGACTCTTATCCTTGACTTGCATCAACGAGTTGCGATCGCGCTATGAATTGGCCCTTTAGTCGCGGGTAGCCGGACCACGGCGGAAACAGAGCAGTGACGACCGCGTCATTCGTTGATAGCCGAGCTCCCGTCCAGGCGCTCACGAGAGAGAATACCAACCCCAGCGGCATCGTCACTTTAACGGACCTTGGATCACTTCCCGGCTACGGGCGGTCATGAAACAGCCTCGTGATCCTCTGTATCGCCGCCATCGCTTTCCCGCCGAGGTGATCGGCTATGCCATGTTTCTCTATTTCCGGTTCCCGCTCAGTCTGCGCATGGTCGAGGACATGCTAGCCATGCGTGGGATCATCCTTAGCCATGAAACCGCGCGGCGCCGGGCGGAGAAATTCGGCCGGGAATATTCCAATTGCATTCGTCGGCGCGGGGCGACAAGCGGCATATAGACGAGGTCATCATCACGATCCGAGGCAGCAAGCGCTGGCTTTGGCGCGCCGTCGATCAGGATGGCTTCATTCTCGACGTTCTCGTCCAAAGCAGGAGAGATCGAACTGCCGCGCAGCGGTTCATTATCTTGACACCCCGCGGTCAGTGTCGTGGCGATTTTCCTCAATCGCCTTGAGGAGAGGTCTCAAGCGCGCTTCAGCCGCCGAATTTTCCACCTCGGCGATCACATTGGCGCTGCCCCGGCCCGGGCGGATGAATTCTTCGTAGAAGGTTCTAAGATCGATCTGTTGTTCTTCCTCTTCACCCATTTTTCGCTCAGATATGCGAGGGCCAACGTCATCTTCGACGACAACGCTCAGCCGCCAGCCTTCACTTACATGGAGGGGCGCGATATCGAGTGTCGCAATGGTTACGACTTCACTCAGGTCCTCGCGCTCAATATCGCCGAGATGAAGCTCATCCTGAACAGGAATCTCCTGCACCTCGCTGCTGCGCCTCGCCGTGATCTGGAAAGCCGATGCCCCAGCCTCACGTTCCGCCTTGAACCAGCGAACGAATTGCGCGGCATCGATGTCGACAGGGTAGGTTTCCATTTATGAGGTTCTCCGAGAGATCACGAGGACGCCTGACTTTACTGTGGGGCATTTTCCCGATAGCTGCATCCACCGATCCTTTGAACGGCCCGACTCTTCGCAGTGATCCTTGTGCGGTCAAGACGCCTTACATTCGATGCTTGAGGTCGCTTAGGGCTTCAGCGATCTCATCTTTGAGCTTTAAGCGCTGCTTCTTGAGTCGCTCGAGCACCTCGTCGGCGGTGGGCTCATCTTCTGACTCGATGAGATAAATCTGACGGTTGACCTCGTCATAATGCGTAGCAAGGCGTCCGAACTCATAGTCGGTTCGAACGAGCCGATCGATGAGCGACGTGTCGTGCGGAAATTCATCTTGCAGTTCGTGCGGAATGTGCATCATGGCGGCTGTTTCCTCCGTTGCGCTCCAACGCCACAATCATATGTCCTTCGGCAAGATCAAAGGCGCGCTGCCAATGTTGGGGGTAGCGCAAGCTTCGGCTCGGTCATAAAGTCGCTTACAGCCAAGCTTTTATTCATCATCGCTACTCCTCGTGGCCATGTGTTTGAGCCAGATCAACTGCGGCGAAATCGTCGAGCAGACATTTGAGTTTGACCGGCGCGTAATTTCACTTGCCGCTGTTGGCGGTCTCCAGATTGGAATCGACAATTTATCCAAAGCTGATTTTCAAAAAAGGGCCTTTGACACAGGGAAATCTGACCGACGCGGAAAGACCGATTCTTGATAATTGGCGGCCCACCGCTCGAAGGACGGATACACAATGCCTGATCCATTCGAGGCAATATCTGACGTCATCGCCAAGATCCGCAGCACACAATTCACTGTAACGGATGTGCTGCGCCGCGGCGAGGGAGAGGTGCTCGGGAGGATTGGTTTTGATCCGCAGGAATGCGCCTATCGCGTTGTTTCGTCGGGACCCTTCTGGCGTTTGCGCGAATATGTTCAGCCGCATGCCGGGCCGTGCCTCCTCATCGTCGCAGCGCCGATCAAGCGGCCTTATATTTGGGACCTCGCGCCCACGGTCAGCGCGGTCCGCCATTGTCTGGAGCATCGCCTGCGTGTCTTTCTTCTTGAATGGATGCCGGCATCGGTGGAGACGGCACCGCTTGGCCTGAAGGATTATGCCGGTGATGCGATCTCGGCTTGCGTCGTGAAGATCGCAAGCGAGGCACAAGGGGTGAAGCCCGTTCTCATGGGCCATTCGCTCGGCGGCACGCTCGCTGCGATTTACTGCGCCCTGGCGCAAGACAGCCTCCGCGGCCTCGTGTTGCTGGGAGCGCCGCTCTGTTTCGAGCCGGCATCGAGCCATTTCCGCGACGCGCTCGTTTCCATCGTCCCGGCGCGTTTCGGGAACATGGAGGTTATACCGGGCTCGCTCCTGTCACAGGTCAGCGCCTTGGCATCTCCGGCAACTTTTGTGTGGGCGCGATTACGCGACTCCGCGCTCAGCATCATGGATGCCGCGGCATGGGCAATCACCGTCCGCGTCGAACGCTGGGCGCTCGACGAAGTGCCATTGCCGGGCCGGCTGGTCGGCGAAATCATCGACTTTCTCTACCGGGAAAATCGCTTCTGCCGCGGCACTCTGAGGATCGACGATCAGCAGATCGGGCCGTCGAGCGTGAAGGTTCCGACCCTAGCGATCGTCAACACCGCCGATGAAATCGCACCTTTGGGCTCCGTAGCGCCATTTCTCGTTGCAATGCCGACAAAAGCGACGCGGATCATCGAATATCCCGGCGAAGTCGGCGTCGGCCTGCAGCATCTCGCCCTGCTGATTGGGCGTGAGGCTCACGCGCGGATTTGGCCAGAAATGTTCTCCTGGCTGTCCTCTCTTGATTGAAGGCAGAGCTCCGGTCCTGCGGTAGGAGTAGGCGACAGGAGCCCGATCGTCTGGCGCCGTGGATCAGGCTTGTGAAGACGGCGTGGGCTGGCATGTCGTGTCGGCTTTCGGACGTGCCTCTCGAATAACGTGGCCGACCACTATGTAATGCAGCGTCTCCGCGATATTCGTGCTGTGGTCGCCGATCCGTTCGAGATTCTTGGCACAAAGCAGCAGATAAACGCACGGGACGATCGCGTCCGGCGTCTGCCTAATGCAGCCGAGAATTTCAGCAAAGAGCGAACTATAGAGCGCGTCGACCTTGGCATCGCTGTGCCAGACCGCGAGTGCTTCCTCAACATCACGCCGCATATAGCTGTCGAGCACATGCCGCAGCTCTTCGATGACCAGCCTTGCGAGAGGTTCGATCTCGCAAATCACCCTGACAGGGCGAGCTCCGCCGCCGAGCATCAGTGATTCGTTCGCGATATTGCCGGCAAGATCGCCGATCCGCTCAAGATCGCTGGCAATGCGCATCGCTCCGACAATTTCCCGGAGATCGATCGCCATGGGCTGCCTGCAGGCAATGGTGGCCACAGCCTGTTCCTCAATGTCGCGCTGCAGCACGTCGATCGCGTCATCGGACTCGACGACATGCCCGGCCAGCGCAGTGTTACCGCCCACCAGAGCCGCCATTGCATCGACGACTTGACGCTCTACAAGCCGTCCCATCTCATCGATTTTCTGCGTGAGTTTCTGCAGATCGGAGTCGAAGGCTCTTGTCGTATGCGTGACCATCATTCGCTCCTCGCATCGCCGCGAGTGGTAGCGCGGTGCGGCCGCAACGCTGGCACGGCATTTCTCGCAGATATTCGTGACGGTTGAGGTGACGAGAGATTTCCAGCTGCCGGACTCTGGCAACACGAGAAATGCCGAATTATACCGATTGAAAATACGGTCTCCGCCACTTGGAAGTTTGACTCATGTCAAGGGGGCGACTCTCCAAAACTGATGATCCTTGATCAGGTGCCATCTATCTCTCGGCCAAGTTCAAGTCGCGGTGATGGCCTTGGACATCGGGCGAGCTTGCGGCGGAAAGAACGATGCTAAGCAAGTGCGGCGATGTCGTCGCGCCGCTCATCTTTCATAGATTGCGACGAGCCGTGCTTCGGCGAGCGCATGTTTCAACGCGGCGCGTTCGACATCGCGGCAGCTTGGCCGTTCCGGCAAGGGAAGATGAGCGACGGAGAGCGCCAGGAGACGGAATTGATAGTGATGCGGGCCATGCCGGTGCGGCGGGCAAGGGCCCCGATAGCCAAGCTCGTGAAAATCATTGACGCCCCACCGAAATCCTTCGGTGGCGGCATTCCGGTCAGCGCCTTCTGCGAGTTCTCTACGGTCGGCCGGAAGGTCGTAAAGCGCCCAATGATGGAAAATGCCGGAAGGCGCGTCTGGATCGTCGCAGAGGAGCACAAAGCTCTCGGTCTCCGCCGGCGGGTTATTCCAGAAGAGTGGGGGCGAAAGATCCTCGCCATCGCAAGTGTAGCGGCGTGGGATCGTGCCGCCGTCGAAAAACGTGCTGGAGCCAAGTTGCATGGTCGCCTCCGCTGCCTCGCGCCTCCACTTCGACCATATGCCGCCTCCGCTTGCTTTGACGCGTGTCAACCTGCGAGGCTCAACTCTCGTTGAGCGATATCAAGCTATAGGCCCGGTTTTCGTGGTGTCACTTACCTTTAGCACCAAACACTGTTGGCCCGTGTGAGCCGTCGCGCGCGCCGCCTCATCGGTGCGTTGACGTAGAGACCGGAGGGGCCCCATTGGCAAAGGGCGAAGCGATTATGGCTAGGTCTAAAACTCTTTCGCCGGGCAAGACCGGATGGGAACATTTTCCGCATGACGCCGACCTCGGCCTGCGTGGCTTCGGCGTGGCGCCGGCAGAGGCCTTCGAACAGGCAGCCTTGGCGCTGACCGCAGCGGTCACCGACGCGCCGGTCGAAGCGCGAACCGAAGTCGAGGTGCAATGTGTGGCGCCGGACCTCGAACTGCTGTTCGTCGAATGGCTCAATGCCATCATTTATGAAATGGCGGTCCGTCGCATGTTGTTCGGCGCCTTTGCCGTGCGTATCGAGGACGGGCGCATTTACGGCAAGCTTTGGGGCGAGCCGGTCGATGTCGCAAGGCATGCGCCGGCTTGTGAGCCAAAAGGCGCAACCTATACTGCATTGAAGGTTGAACAATCGCCTGGCGGCCTGTGGTCGGCTGGCTGCGTCGTCGATGTTTGAACATGATCCCGCGGCAGAGCTGACGCCGCGGGCAGCACATTACTCAGTCGCGGAGATGGACCATGGACCTTTCTCTCCTGACGCGCGTCGATGCGACGACTTGGCGGGTCGAACCGCAGGACGCGATGCGTGTGCCGGCGATCATTTACGGCGACGAGGCGCTGATCCGCGGCATGGACGATAAAGTCCTCGTGCAGGCGACGAATGTCGCGATGCTTCCGGGGATCGTGACCGCTTCTTATGCCATGCCCGATGCGCATTGGGGCTATGGCTTCCCGATCGGCGGCGTGGCCGCCTTTGATCCGGCACAGGGCGGCGTCGTCTCTGCCGGCGGCGTGGGATTCGACATTTCCTGTGGCGTGCGGAGCATGCTGACCGGTCTTCCGGTCGCTGATATTTTGCGGCTTCAGAAGCCGCTCGCCGACTCCCTCTATCGCGATATTCCGGCCGGACTGGTAGCAAAAGCGCGATCGATCTCGATTCCGCGGAGATGGATGCGATGCTGCTTGGCGGCGCGCGCTGGGCCGTCGAGCGCGGGCTTGGCGATATGCCCGACCTCGAGCGGATCGAGGAAGGCGGCACTATGCAAGGTGCAAATCCGGAATGCGTTTCCGCCCATGCCAAAGAGAGGCAGCATCGTGAGATGGGTACGCTCGGCTCGGGCAATCATTATCTTGAAGTGCAAGCCGTGGCAGAGATCTTCGATCCCGCTGTCGCGCAAGCCTTCGGCCTTGTGCAGGATCAGGCCATCGTCACCATTCATTGCGGCTCCCGCGGTCTCGGCCATCAGATCGGCACGGAATTTTTGAAGGAGATGCTGATCAGCGCCGCGGCATTCGGGATCACCTTGCCGGATCGAGAACTTGCCTGCGCGCCAATCAATTCGCCGCTCGGACAACGCTATCTCGGCGCCATGCGCGCGGCGATCAATTGCGCCTTCGCCAATCGCGAGATCCTCAGCCATTATGCGCGGCGGGTCTTCCGACATTTCTTTCCCGATTGCGATTTGCGTCTGGTGTTCGATGTCTCGCATAATACATGCAAGGTGGAGACGCATGCCGTCGATGGAAAGAGCGCGAACTCTACGTTCATCGCAAGGGTGCGACGCGAGCGCTAGGGCCAGGCCATCCGAACCTTCCGGAAGCGCTGCGTCGCATCGGCCAGCCCGTCCTCATCGGCGGCAGCATGGGAACGGCCTCCTATGTTCTCGTCGGCGCGGCGACGAGCGAAGCCAAATCCTTCTCTTCGGCCTGCCATGGGGCGGGGCGTGCCCTCTCCCGGCACGCCGCGCTGCGACAATGGAGCGGCCGCAAGATCGTCGACGATCTCGCCGCGGCGGGCATTCTCATCCGGAGCCCATCCTCGCGTGGCGTCGCCGAAGAGGCGCCCGGCGCCTATAAGGACGTCGATGCCGTCGTGCGCGCCTCGGAACAAGCTGGCCTCGCCCGCCGTGTCGCGCGTCTCAAACCGCTCATTTGCATCAAGGGCTGACAGGCTCGGCCGTCATCACTTGAGGAAAATCAATTATCGCGTCGGAGTTTTGTGCAACTGGATTCGTCGAGGGAAATTTGCAGCAGGGTGGGCGCCATGAACGAGACTCAAGTACCTGTGCTGGATCATACGATCCAGCTGACCAATGTCTGGCTCAAGAAGCTTGGCGAGGAGCATCATCTCGGCGAGAGGCATCATGCCTATAGTGCGCTGCGCGCTGTGCTGCATGCCTTGCGCGATCGATTGACGCCGCAACAGGCGGTGCATTTCGGGGCGCAGCTGCCGATTCTGGTGCGCGGCATCTATTATGAAGGCTGGCGCCTTGCCGAAACGCCGACCAGCGACCGGCAGGTCGATGAATTTTTGGCGCGGGTGGCGGCCGAACTGCCGCCCATGTTTCCGCGCGACGCGCTCGGCACGACCAAGGCCGTGTTCGATCTTTTGTGGAAAGAGCTCGATCTCGGCGAAACCGCCAAGATCGTCGACTCGCTGCCGGTCCCGCTGCGGGGCCTATGGCCGCAGGGCGCACAACGCTGACGATTTGCCGCGCGGCCCGCAGCGCTCCGCTTACTGCACGCTCGGATGCATGCCATATTCTGCGCGCAGGGCTAACACGCTCACGACACTGACGCGGAAGTAGCCTGCGATACATTCATCCGACAGACCAAGATCGATGAGGGCGGCGAACGCAAGTTCCGGGATCGGCCATATGGAGCCTTGCCAGAATTCATTGCTTGACAAGATCTCGCTGGCATCCTGCGGCGGTAAAGGCAGGATGCTGCATGACATAGTGGCGCTTTGTTTCGTCGCCTGGCGCATGTGAAAACCCTCGCGCAAGAAAGCTGGGCGTTTCCCTTAGAGCGGGATGAGGAAAACTGGGCACCGGCATCCCGCTCCAACCTATTTGAATCAATCACGTCTATAAAGACATCGGATATATCCGATGTCTCAATCATGACTTTGGACTGGGGAAGTCCAAAGTCATCGCGATCTTGCGAGGCCACTTTAAGCGGCTTTGACGTCGATAGTCTTCTCGCCCTTCATGGCCTCAGCTGTCTTCGGCAGCTTGACGGTCAGCACGCCCTTCAAGAAATTTGCCTCGATCTTGCTGGCGTCGACGCCCGCCGGCACCTGGAACGAACGGACGAAGGAGCCGTAGCGGCGCTCGCAGAGATAATAGTCCTTCTCGCGCTCTTCCTTCTCTTCCTTCTTCTCGCCCTTGATCGTCAGCATGCCGTTCGACACTTTGACTTCGATATTTTTTTCATCGAGCCCGGGAAGCTCGGCGGTGATTTCATATTCCTTGTCTTTCTCGACCACATCGACGGCCGGCGCGATCGCGCCGCCCATGTCGCGTGGCCATAGAAGATCGAGCGCGAAGGACGAAGGGCTGAGCGGCGAACGCCATCCAGCTTCATAGAGACGATCAAAACTCTGATCGATTTCGCGCCGAAGGCTGTCGAACGGCGCCCATGTTTCCGAACTCGGGGCGAGCACGTTCTTTTCGGTCTTCACCGGTATCTTGCTTGCTTCTGCCATGGCTTCTGCTCCTCTCGAACGAACAAGCGGATGCGAATAATAGCCACGCTCCGGTCTGCGCCACGCGGACTCCTGCGGAAGAAGCAGCGGGCGCAGACTTCGGCGGAACCCGCGTCAACTGTCGTTGCTGGACGCTTTTATCGTTCCGCTCGGTCTGCACATTGATCACGCCTCGCTCTCTCGCAAGGCGATTTGGCTCAATTTGATGAGCGCCGGTATCAAAGCGGCTCCAGGCAGCACTTGATTTGACTTGAATCAAGGAAGCGCCATCGGACGCGGCGCCAATTGTCACAGCGCGATGTGACAGTGTCGTAAGACTCTCAGTTTGCGCTGCATCGCGAAATGTTAACCGCCAGCGTGCGGCTTGCATTGCACCAAGCGCAAAGAATTCAAGCGTGGGCTGCATGCGCTGTGCCGGGATTATGAATGCAGAATGCCAAAAGAACGTGCGCGAGGACGGCAGAACGACATTCTGAAAAGATAGGATTTGACGAGGATCAAAAGATAATTATTCGAAATGAAGGATTTTTTCTTGCGTGGGCTCATCAGCTCTTTCTTAGGCGCAGTCGCTGAGCGTCAAGCTTTTTGGGAGTGAGCAAATGTCAATCGACGGAACGCAATTCGGAAGCATCACGATCGACGGAAAGACGTATGACTATGATGTCGTCCTACATCTCTCCGGCGAAGTGACGAAACGGCATAAGAAGCTGTCGAAGGAAAAATATGGAACCTCGCACATTATTTCGAAGGCAGAGGCCGAGGATGTCTTCGAAAAAGGCTGCGATCAGCTGATCGTCGGCACCGGGCAGCAGGGCAATGTGCGCCTCTCGCCGGAGGCAAGCGATTATTTCGAGAAGAAGAACTGCCAAGTCATCCTGCAGCCGACGCCGGAGGCCATTCAGTCATTCAACCAGTCACGCGAGAAAAAGATCGGGCTCATGCATGTGACGTGCTGAGCAAGACACAGCGGCGCGGTGCGCCATAAGGAATGTCGAGCACATTGCTCTGCCAAGGCCCTAGAGCGTGCGCGCAATCTCTTTGAACCGCTCCCATTCCGTGGCGGTCCACATCTCCGTCTGTGCATGGCCGAAGGTGCGGATCAGGGTCGAGACCTTGCAGGCCGTCTCGATGTCGGGAGCACGGAAGACATCCAGATAGTCGCAAGGTCCGAGAATGGCGTAGCTGCTGATCCATTCGACGCTTGGGCAATCCTTGCGCACACGTGCCATGGCCTGGCGTTCAAGCTCTTCGAGCTCTTTCGGTGAGCGCACTGCGTCCGGGCTCAAGCGGGTCAGCATGATGAAGGTTGGCATGGCAAGGCTCCATGGCTAAGTTAGAACCGGCGCGTCTCAGACGCGGGACATGGGTCCGGGCAGCTCATTCCAGTCGAGACCGAGGTCATCGACGATCTGGCGCACAACTCTCGGATCGAGGGCCTTATTCGTGCCGATATCGGGAAGAAGCGCCCTCCGGTCTTCCCGGTGAACGGTCACATAGACATGCCCATGGGCCCCGACACTGTCCTTGCCGGCTTCGAAGCTGCAGCCGCGCTCGGCCAGCCATTTGCGAAAGGTTGCGCTTTCCATAAGTGCCTCCATTGTCATAGCGCCATCGAGACATCAGAGGCGCAGGGTCGCCATGATGTGAATCAATCGGAGAAACGGCTGCGAAAGTCATCCATGAGTTACGCGAGAAGCGCTTCGGGAGCGTCTCGCCGAAACGCTCTCGCCCGTTCTTTCAAAGGCGAACGGCAGCTAGGTCGATTCCCCAAGATCGGGCTCGCCGCAATGCGCCAAGATCACTTTGCGTACTTGCTGCTGAAGGTTCAGGACTGCGGAGAAATCCGTTCCCGAGGGTTTTATAGCCTCTTCGATCCGCAAACTGATCGGCGCCCATCTCGGGAACCATTGCTCGGGCCGCAGCATCACGCGCGTTCCGCGTAAGATTCCGGGCAGGACGGGAAGATTTGCTTCGGCCGCGATTTTGAAGGCGCCGAGATGGAAGGTCGCGAGCCCGGCTCTGCGGGTAAATGTGCCTTCCGGAAACATGACGAGCGTCCGGCCCTGCTCTGCGGCGGCGATGATCGTCTCGATATCGCGGAGGTTGCCCGTAACGTCGATGCGTTCGACAAAGAGAGCACCGAGCCGACGTAAGAAGGGAATGATGAAAATCTGCCCGACGAATTGCTTTTTGGCGACGAAAGTGGGGGTGCCGGGTAGGAACGCTGCAAGGATGATGACATCCATATAGCTCGAATGATTGAAGGCGAGCAGCGCTTTGCCGTGCGGGATATGCTCGATGCCGTCCACCGAAACGGGGATGCCGAGTGCCGCGAGCGCAATGCGGTCGATTCCTCTCGCGGCCACCCAGCGCCATTCAAGCCGCGGCAGAACCATAGCCGCGATCCATGCCAGGCCATAACCAAGGCATATGACGATCCACCACCAAGACGCATAGAGCATCCCGCGCAGGCGTGTCCAAAAGCGGAAGAGCTGTGGCTCGAGTCCGGTGAGGTACAGACGCAGGATCTGCAGCCATAAGGCGCGCTGCGGCTGGCCGATGCGGCCGCTTTCATAAAGTTCTCGCGCGGCACTTCTGCGGATCTTGCCGCTCGACGTCTTGGGTACAGTTTGTGGCGGCGCGAGAACGATCTCGTCAGGCGGCGTGCCGCAGACAGTGTTCGCCAGCTCATAGGCGCGCGCCTCGAGCGCGGTACGCATCGCCGGATCCGTTTCGTGCGTTTCGGCCACGATGATCACGCGCTCGGTTCCCGAAACCCGATCGGCCACGCCAAAGACGGCCACGCCGCCTTTGCGGATTCCGGCAATATCGCCGATCGCGTCCTCGATCTCCTGCGGATAGATGTGGCGCCCGGCGCGGATGATGATGTCTTTGATCCGGCCGGTAATATAGACGTCGCCGCCAGCCATATAGGCGCGATCGCCGCTGTCGAGCCAGCCGTTGCGGATGAGCGCTTTGGTCTTGGCCTCATTACGGAAATAGCCGGAGGTCGCCGATGGACCGCGAAATTCGAGCCGACCCTCCTGTCTTTCGCCGATCTCGTGCTCGGCCGTATCGACGATTCTGATTTCACTTTCCGGCAGCGGTCGGCCGCAGGCGACGAGTTCTAGCGGATGCGGATCATCGGGCTTTGCCGGTTCGGCAACACCCCGGCTCATCAGTGCATTGCGATCGATCCGGTCGATCACCGGCCCTCGACCGAGGGGCGGGAAGGCTAGGCCGACGGCGTTTTCAGCAATGCCAAAGGCCGGCATCATGGCTTCGGGACGGAAGCCATAGGGCGCAAATTTTTCGGTGAAGCGGCGCAAGGTGTGGGGGGAGACGGGCTCGGCGCCATTCATCACCGCGCGCAGCGAGCTGAGATCGAGGCCTGCGAGATTGGCCGTGTCAATCTCAGTAAGGCACAGTTCAAAGCCGAAATTGGGCGCAGCGCTCAGAGTTCCGCGAAAGCGGTGAATGGCCCATAGCCAGCTTTCCGGACGCATGAGAAAGCTCAGCGGCGACATCACATAGAGCGGAACGGCGAAATAGAGACAGCCAAACCAAGCGCCGATCAGACCGAGATCATGGTAGAGCGGCAGCCAGCTCACGAAAACGTCGGCGGATGTTGCCGCGAGCGCCAGCCCCATGGCTTTGATATTGGCCAGGAGATTGGCATGGCTCAGCACGACACCTTTCGGGTCTCCAGTGCTTCCAGACGTATATTGGATCAGAGCAGTCGATGTTTCATCTGCGACATGGGACAAAGAAGTATCGGCCGCTTCGGCGATAAGCCCGGCGACGCTCACGACGGAGTCGAGAGCGCTTACCTGGGCCCGCAGCAGCGCCGCGACGCCGAGCGCTTCGGGCACGGTTACCAGCATGCGAGCCCCGGCATTGTTCAATATCCCGGCCTGGCGGCGCAGATGCTCTTCGATCTGCGACGGCCGCATCGGCGGATAGATCGGGACCGGAACTGCACCGACATAAAGGATGCCGAAGAAGGCGCAGAAGAAATCGATTGAGGTCGGCAGCATCAGCGCGACCCGATCACCTGGATCGATGTCATGCGCAACGAGACCCGCTGCGACTTGGCGGGCCATCGCTGCGAGGCGGCCATAGCTCAACTGATCAATGACTGTCCTGTCGTCCTGGAGCAGAGTAAGGTGCAGACGGTCGGGATGCCGAGCGGCATGCCAGTCGAGGACTTCGGTCAAAGTCCGCGCCTCGGTGGCAGCGGGCACCAGAGGCAGAGCCGGTGCCGCAGGGGTCTCGGCCCCGGCCACAGGCATGCTCGCATGCGCCTCTTCGAGCGCCCGAAGCAGATCGGCGATCGTTTCGGCCGCGCCGACGCTCGCCACGGGCAGCCGCAGGTGAAATGCCCGCTCGACCCGCAGGATCAGCTCCGTCCTGGCGAGACTGTCGATGCCGAGGTCTTCTTCCAGCCGGCTCGACAAAGAATAGTCGAATGTCTTCGCCCGCTGCGGATGAAGTTCATGGACAAAGGTTCGCACGACCGCCAAGAGGTCGTGCGAGAGATCCTGCAAGCGATCCTGTACCGGCGCTCCGGTCTCGGGCGGCGGCTCTCTACTCGGGTCCATGAGGAGACGCTAGCCTATCCTTATGACGCGACGTTGATGCGCATCAAACCACACGCGTTGCAGGGGATGAGACTTCGTACGACCGCCCGCCCCTTTTGACCTTCACAACCCGAAAGGATAGGTCTCCGGGGCGCCTTCGGCATGTTCCGCCGGCAGCGGTGTTACGGCATGTGTTTCCTCGAACCAGACATAGGCGTCGAATTGTTCGGGCAGAACGGCCTCGAAATAATGGCTGAGGAATTCCGTGTCCGGCCGATACACAACGCCGATCGCCCGCTCGAGCCGCGGACCGGTGAGCGCATCGCGCAGATCGCGGCGCGTAACGGATCTCCAATCGGTCAGCGACCGCGCGAGCCCGGATTTACGGAACAGATATTCATAGCTGTCGTCGCGCGCCGGCAGCACCGATTTGATCTCCATCGACGCACCCCAGTCTGATGCTGCCGCGACAGTGCCCCGGTCGGTGCCGAAGCCGATCAAAACGGCCTCATCGCGATAGGCGTTGCGGCAGAGCTCGCCGATATTGAACTCGCCCGCCCAGCCCATAGACGTCGCGGCCGCATTGCCGATGTGCGAATTATGCGCCCACACGACCGCCTTGGCGTCCGGCCCACGTTCCTGCATGACATATTGTAGAGTATTGAACATGTGGCGGTCACGTAAGTTCCAGGATTCAGTCGAGCCGCGATACATGATTCGGTAATATTGTTCGGCTGCCCGAACGATGCGCGCGTTTTGCGCGGCATTGAAATAGGCTTCCCCGTCATGCTGCCGATAGTCGAGGCGGCGGTCCAGTATTTCCTTCAGCTGCGCGATAACCTCATCCTCGCAGCTATCGCGGCTGGAAAGCGCGGCCAAGCCATAACGGGCGGGATCGTTCTGCCACGGCGTGAGGCAGCCGTAGCGTGCACGCGCCGTCTTGGCGCGCTCCGGGTCGACCCGGTCGAGATAATCGAGCACTGCGGCAATGGAGTTGCTGAGACTGTAGACATCGAGCCCGCGAAACTCGACCTGGTGCGCCATGGGTCGGCTTCTATTGTGCTCGCGCAGCCGGGCGGTGAACTCCCTTACTTCGAGATTGCGCCACATCCAGGTCGGAAATCTGGCGAAAGGCTGCTCTCTGGCAGGCTCGGCAGGACGGTGGCGGACGTAGCGATCGATGCTTGCCGCGTCTGGCCAGTCCGCTTCGACCGCGACAATAGTAAACCCATGCTGCTCGACGAGGCGCTGCGTGATCGCCGCACGCGCGCGGTAAAACTCCGAGGTGCCGTGGGTCGCTTCGCCAAGCAGGACGACCTTGGCATCACCGAAACGGTCGAAGAAAGCGCCGAAGCCTTCCCGTTCTGGTGCGGGAAGATGTTCTCCCGCCGCACGGAGCTCCTTGGCGAGTTCATGAACTGCCGTTTCGCGAATATGCTCGGCTGCAGGTGAAAGAGCCACGTCTGATGTCCTCTCTTAGATTGCAGCTATGATCGGCAGCACCGACTCGTTTAGTGACCCACGAAGAGACAATAAAATAAACACTAAGGAACCGACGGTTGCGGGCGCTGATCCAGATCAACATCCTGGCCAAAGCTCCGGGCGGCGGCTCTCTGGTCGGGTCCATGAGGAAACGCTAGCCCGTCCCTATGACGCGATGTTGATGCGCATCAAACCACAGGCGGCGTGGCGGAAGGAACCGTCCTGTCCGGCATCGGACCTCGTCTGATTTGACGCAATGTCGCCGTTTGCCAAAAGGCTAAGATTTCGCGATGCGGCCGCTTCTGCATCCAAATCTCTTGAACGGTCGGTTCGGCGACCCTGTCCTTTGCCTCGAAACCCTGTTCGAGAAGCAAATCATGCTGTGCGATCTCGGCACCGTCGATGCCCTTTCGCCACGGCAGATCCAGCGCATCGAACATATTTTCGTCTCGCATGCCCATATTGATCATTTCTTCGGCTTCGATCGCATCTTGCGGATCTTGGTGGGACGGCAAAAACAAGTTCGTCTTTATGGACCACCCGACTTGGCCGATCGCGTTTGGCACAAGCTTCACGGCTATCAGTGGAATCTCGCCGCCAGCTATCTCTGCGATCTGAGCTTCGTCGTGACCGAGATCGATCCATCTTTCGCGACCCGGACCGTCTCCTTCCGACTGAAGAACGCATTTGCGCCGGAAGAGATCGGCTGCGGCTTCTCGGCAGGCGGCCTTATCCTGAACGGCTCGAGCTTTCGGGTTCACGGCGCTGTTTTAGACCACCGCACGCCTTGCCTGGCCTTTGCGATCGAGGAGGTGGCGCATGTCAACATTTGGAAGACGGAACTCGCCAAGCGCGGCTTGCCGGTCGGGCCATGGCTCCACGATCTCAAGCGCGCCGTGCTCGACGGTGCACCGGATGATCTTAGAATGCGGATCGAAGCGCCTGGCGTGGCGAACGGCAGCCGTGAAATGGAGCTTGCTGCGCTGCGCAATGTCTATCGGCTCACACCGGGACAGAAGATCGGCTATGTGACCGATATTGCGGATACGGCCGACAATCGCCGCGGCGTCATTCGACTGGTCGGCGGGGCCGACATATTGTTCATCGAAGCGCCCTTCGCTGGCGAAGACAGAGCGCTCGCTATAGAGCGCGCCCATCTCACCACTGTCGCGGCCGGCGAGATCGCCCGCGCCGCCAAGGTGCGGCACGTCGAGCCATTCCATTTCTCGCCGCGCTATGCGGGCCAAGAACAGCGCATGGTAGCGGAGGTTGCCGAGGCATTCGCCGGTGTGGGCCGGCCCGAAACAGCACGCGAGGGCGCATGAAGGAGTGGAACATTGTCATCACTGTCTTTCAGGACGGTTTTCGGTGCGCGCTGCGCGCTTTGCGCAAGCTGGGCGAGGTCGACCACGGCCATTATCACAATGTGCTTGGGATGAAGGTCGACGATCCCATGGCCCTGCTTCAGGCCATCGAGCAGCAGACGGTGCATGAGCCGGCGCTGTTCGATGCCATCTCGAGCGTCGCCCCCGCAATGCGGACTTTCGAATTTCACTCCGCCGAAGAGTTCAAGGAAAAAGCAAAGGCCGCTGTGCTGGAATGGGTTCCACATCTTGCCGGCCGATCGTTTCATGTGCGCTTGCATCGCCGTGGCTTCAAACATGAGCTGGCGTCACCAGAGGCGGAAAAATATCTCGGCGAGGCTCTTGTCGACGCTCTCGCACGGCAAGGCACACCAGGCTCCATTTCTTTTTCGGATCCAGATGTGGTCATCTCGATCGATACGATCGATCACCGCGCCGGCTTGGCGGTCTTCACGCGGGCAGATCTTGCGCAGCATCCGCTGCTGAGGCCGGATTAGACGCGCTCGTCTCGAAAGGGGAAGGGCAATGCAATTTGCCTTGGGGCCTCGCTCCGTCGGCCCGCCTTAAGTGCAAGCGACATCGGTCGCCCAAATCGATCTGAGCATTTTGATTGCGGGCCTCAGTCGGATTCGCGTTCCAACGCACAACAATGCGGCGCCTCGGTGCCTGCCACCACTTCGCTGAGCACGGCGCCACGTACAGGATTTGGCCGATAGACCGTGCAGCCTTTGAGGCCGTTCTCATAGGCGATGTCGTAGATCTTCTGAAACTCTTCAAAAGGGTAGTCTTCCGGCACATTGATCGTCTTGGAGATCGAATTGTCGACATAAGGCTGTAGCGCTGCCTGCATGGCCAGATGGGTGGCTGCCGGCAATTCGCCGGCCGTGATGAAGGCGTCGGGCAATCTGTCTTTCGATTCGCTCATCTTGCGCCACAGCGCCAAAGCGTAGTCGGTCAGCCGGAACTCTTTCGGTGCGCCATTCTCACCGAGTACCTTGCGGCTATAAGAGGCCGCAAAAATGGGTTCGAGACTGCTCGAGACATTGCCGGCAAGCAGGCTGATCGTGCCGGTCGGCGCAATCGCGAGGAGATGGCTGTTGCGAATGCCCCTGGCTGCTATGCCGTCGCGGATATCCTCCGGCAAGCTGCGAATGAACGCACCTTGTAAATATTTGTCGCGGTCGAAGAAAGGAAAGCTGCCTTTTTCCGCAGCGAGATCGATGGAAGCGCGATAGGCCGTATGACAGATGCGACGCATGATTTCGTCAGCGAGCTGCAATGAGGCCTCGCTGCCGTAAGTGATGCCCAGCATCAGCAGAGCGTCGGCGAGGCCGGTGATGCCGAGCCCGATGCGCCGCGCGCCTTTCGCTTGCGCCGCCTGCTGCGGCAATGGAAAGCGCGAGACATCGATGACATTATCCAGGAGGCGAATGGCGAGAGGCACCATGGCTGCGAGCACGTCGAACTCGAAGCAGGCTTCCGGGGTAAAGGGGCGGCTGACGAAATGGGTCAGATTGAGCGATCCGAGATCGCAAGCGCCATAGGGTGGCAGCGGGATCTCGCCGCACGGATTGGTGGCGTCGATCCGCTCGTGATACCAGAGATTATTGAGATGGTTGATGCGGTCGATGAAGAGGACGCCGGGTTCGGCGTAGTCGTAGGTCGCGGTGAGGAGCCGCTGCCACAGAGCCCGGGCGCCGATGTGTCGAATGACTCGGCACGGCACAGATTCGGTCGTGCCCGACCACTGGCGCAGGACTGTCGGCCCGTCGCCTTCGATCGCCACTGCGGGGAAAAGGAGCGGCCATTCTGCATCCCGATGCACGGCCGCCATAAACTCATCAGTGATCAAGACCGACAGATTAAAGTGACGAAGCTCCCCCGCCTGCTGCTTGGCGGCGATGAACTCTTCAATATCGGGATGGTCGCAGCGCAATGTCGCCATCATGGCGCCGCGGCGGGCACCGGTCGAAAGAATCGTGTCGCACATCAGTCCCAGACTCGCATGAACGAGACGGGACCCGAGGCGATGCTGCCGACGCCACGGGCGATTGTGCCGCGCGGCCGCAGAGTTGAGAAGTCGCAGCCAATGCCGCCGCCGTGCTGCATCGTCGTCGCGAACTCTGCAAAGCACCGAAAATGCCTGGGATCGAATCTTCGATCGTCCCCATGACGAAGCAATTGAAGAGCGTGACATTGCGACCAGTGCCGGCCCCGGCCTCGATGCGCCCGCCGGGCAGGAATTTGAAATCCTGCAAGAGAACAAAGAATCGCTCTTCCCATCCGTCTTTGTCCCGAGGCTCGACACCCGCGAGTTCACGCGCCACGCGTCGCCAGCTCTCCAGGATCGAGCGCTCGTGAACGCCATGCCCGACATAGCGGTATTTGGTTTCCCAAACATGGCGCGAGATATCGGTGGCGAGGTCGTCCATGGTCACGCTCACGCATTTGGAACTTTGCTGTCGGTCACCTGATCCAGGTTATGGGACGCGGGGGCGCTCGCCGCCTTTGTCGAACCTGACGCAGCGGCATTGGCCGGGGACCTCTCATGAAGAGGGATCGAAGCGACGATTTCATAACCGCGGCCCTGTTGCTGAGGGGATTGGAAGAGCTCGATCGACTGAACCGTCTGCCTGAATGAGAGCTGGCGATCCATCGGCTGCTTTTGGGCGATCTTGTGCCCATTCTTGCCGAGGCGGGCCAGCGTCACATGCGGTCGAAGCGGCCTCTCATCGGTTTGATTGAAGGCCGAGAGCAGCAGCTTCCGCAAGAGACAAACCTCATTCGTCGCGGCGCATTCCGCCCAAAGGAACTTTGGCGCTATTGGCGCCGGCCCATAGTTCAAATGTTCGAAGACGAGGTCGAAACTGCCGACCGGTTGCAGCGCCTTCCGCAGAGTGTCAGCGGCGGCTGCGGTATTCGCCTCGTTCCATGGCGGCACCAGCGTGAGATGGATGTCGGCAGCGGGGACGAGCCGAACCGAAGGATCTTCGAGAGGCCGGGCGATTTTCGCCAGCGCGGACGCAATCTCGGGGGCGATTTTGATGCCGACGAAAAGCCGCGCAGAGCGCCGCTGGCCCGCACAGCTCATGTCGCCCGATAGGCCAGACTGTTCGGATGCGACGAGAAGGTGAGGCTCCATGGGACGCCTGGCTATGCTGGCGCCGGCGCTCAAGGATGAGCGTCAGGCAGCTTCGGATTCGTAAAGCCCTTTCTGAAGGTGGTCGTGCAGATCCGCATCTTCCATGAGCGCTGCGGTGAGGGTGGCCTCGCCCAAGAGTGCCGCCTCGGAAACGCCGCGATGCCACTTTTCTACGGCGAGATCACCTTGGCCGATGCGCATCAAAGTATAGAGTTCGACGCGAGCCGTCGGCTTAAGTGCCGCAATCGCCTCGCGCAAAGCGGTCATCTGCTCGGTTTCGGGAGTGAGCGGCTCATAGCCGAGCTCGGCGGTCGGATTATGTTCGCCGCGTGCAGGCTCAGTCCCGCCCAGATCTTCTTCGGCGACATTGCCGAGAAACGTGTCGCGCTGCGTGCGGGCTGTTTTGGCCAAAAGAGCAATGAAATGTGCCTGATCGTTGGTAAGATTTGTTAGCATTGACAAGCTCCTGCTGCGCGTGACGAGACCCGCGGACGGCGATGCCCATTGGCCACCGCCGTCCGCCGGCTTTCGCTTGGCTGCGCAAGACCCTGGGCCTGCACAAACCTTCGAAAGACGTATTTAGAGCCGGCTGCCCTTGCGGCCATAGCCGCCGAGCGCTCAGGCGTGGTGCGCGGAAACTGCGCGCAGAACTTCGCCGGACGCCTGCTTGCTCAGCCGGGTCGAAATATCGCCGAGGCTCAGCATGCCGAGAACAGCATGATGCTCGTCGGTGACCGCCAAGCGGCAAATCTGCTTCGCCTCCATCGTCTCGACGGCGCTGTCGATATCGTCCTCCGGCGCACAGCAAATCGCATTCTTCGTCATCACGTCTTTGGCCGTCAGCTGACTCAGGTCGGCGCCGTCGGCGAGAGCACGGCAGGTGAGATCGCGATCGGTGATCATGCCGACGATGTGGCCCTTGGCCGTCACCGGCATTGCGCCAATGTCGAAGTCGCGCATCTTCTTCGCGATCTCCTTGACTGGCGTGTTCTGCTCGACGAATTGCGCACCCTTGTGCATGATATCTTTCACCTTCATCTTTTCCTCCCGACAACAAACTCAAACAGATGCCGCAGATTTGACACCATATCGCTCGGCCGGTCCCGATGATTGATATGCATCAAGGAGGTGCGAAAGCGGCGATTTGTGCGAGTGCACAATAGGCTATGAAGGGCGCTGCATGAAGGAATGACAAGGACGAGGCTTTGATCTCGATCAAGCTGGGGAGCCGGATCGAATAGATGATGTGTCAGCCATGGAGGATTTGGCGCATGAACCTTCCCCTTTTCAGTCCGATGGAGCGAAGCGGTGCGGAAGGCGCGGTGGAACGCCGCGAGGTCATCATTCCGCCGCTCGGCCTTTCCGGGACGCTGACCATTCCAGCCGGCGCGCACGCGCTGGTCGTCTTCGTCCATGGCAGTGGTTCCAGCCGCTTCAGCCCGCGCAACCGGGCCGTCGCCCATGCGCTCAACGAACATGTCATTGCAACCTTGCTCTTTGACCTTCTGACAGAGCAGGAGGAGGCCAACCGGGCCAATGTCTTCGACATCGGGCTTCTCGCCGAGCGCCTCGTTCAAGCCGTCGATTGGATCGACCAAGATCCGCAGCTACGGCATCTGCGGCTTGGGCTTTTCGGCGCCAGCACTGGCGCTGCAGCAGCGCTTGTTGCGGCAGCGCAACTCGGCGATCGTATCGGCGCCGTCGTGTCTCGCGGCGGCAGGCCGGATCTTGCCGGGCCGGTTCTCGACGAGCTCAAGACGCCGACGCTCCTGATCGTGGGGGGCAGAGATTTTGGCGTCATCGAGCTCAATGAGGAGGCCTTGGCACGGCTCCAGGGGCCGAAAGCGATCGAGATCGTTCCCGGCGCCACGCATCTCTTCCCGGAACCGGGTGCGCTCGAAATCGTGATGGCCGAAGCGGCACGATGGTTCGAAGCCTATCTGGCGAAAGGCTCAGCACCAGGCTCCGAACCTACGCCGCGTTAGTCGCAGGGTCCGACGCAGCATCGCCTTGCGCGCAGGCATGAGCGCAAATGATGCGCGCCGCCTCACTCTTCGAAGATCGGCGGTTCGGATTTGTCCTCTGGTTCGATGTCTTCGATCGGGCGCTTGTCTTCCGACGGAACTTCCGCTTCAATTTCGACGGGCTCGTCCTCAATCAGTTTGACCAATTCATTGACGTTCTCATCAAAAGAATAGTGCTTGTCCCGCCGCTTGGGCTTGGCCGCGTTCTTATGGATGGGTGCATTCGGCATCAGCTTTCTCCTTGATTATCTGTGCGTGCTCGGCTGGTTTTACCGGCATCCTCTCACGCGGGCCGAGCATTCTGGCGGGCGCTTTGCTGCGCGGATGCGACAAGGGTTCCGTCTGGTGTGACACTGATCCGCGTGGCAAAGCGGCGGCTTTCGCGATCAAGAACTTCTGCCAGCCATGCGATGTCGTCGCCGGATGCGCGATCGAGGCGGAAACGCCGGATCTGGAGCGGTACCATTTCCAGGTCGAGAAGATCGCCGCTCGTCACGTCTATGTCTGCGAAATACATCAGGGCGAGATCGTCGCGGAACGCCTCATATCCCCTGATCCCTTCGTAGTCGTTTAGGAAGTCGCCGCATCCATAAAGGATAAGGCGGTTACGATAAATCTCGAGAGCCTTCGCATGATGCGAGGAATGACCATAGAGAATCGAGAATTCCCGCCTTGTCGATGAGATCATGGGCGAATTGCCTTTGCTCGGCAGTAATGCCGTAGCCCCAATTGGAACCCCAATGGAGCGACACGATAACGACGTCATGCGGCTGCTTGATCTGCGCCACCTCCTCGGCCACCCGCGCGGTGCTGCGCGCCGTCATATCCGGTAAGAGATTGATGCCGGGCGCATGCGGACGCGCCGCCCAGTCTCGCGAGGTGCCGCTCGAGACCGAAGTGAATGCAAAGACAACCAGGCGACCTTTGCCGCCGAGATCGAGGATGACAGGCGCTTTTGCCTCCGCAAGATCACGACCTGCCCCGGCCGTCTTGATCTTCAGACGCGCCAGCGTGCCGAGCGTTTCGCACAGTCCGGCCTCGCTCCAGTCGAGCACATGATTGTTGGCGAGAGCGCAGCAATCGATGCCGGCCGCCGACAAGCATTCGGCGTTCTCTGGGCTCATCCGGTAATTGATGCCCTTCGGGACATAAGCCTCGCTGCGCGTAACGCTCGTCTCGAGGTTGATGATACGCGCGTCGGGCTGGCGTCGGCTCAATTCGTCAAGCGCTGCACCCCAGACATAGGAAAACGAGACCGGCCGTGCGATCGGGCCGTTCGCCGCTTCGGCGAGATGCAGATAATCCACCGCTGAACCCATGGCCGGCTCATGAAGTTGGGGCTCGCTCGGATGCGGCAGAATTTGATCGATGCCGCGTCCTGTCATGACATCACCGCAAAGAAAGACTCTGGTGCTCTGGCGCGGTGCGGACATTTCGAGTTGACCTTGCGGGTGCCGATGCGCTCACCTCAAGCGGGCCAAAAAGCTCGCAGCTCCTTCGGCGTGACCGCTTTGACGTCTTCAAGCTCGGAGGCCGGCAAATGCACCGCAAGCAGAGCGAAAACGGCATGGGCCACCTCTTCTGCGTCAATACCAGGGTCGCGATGCACGCCTTCGCGTATCCGGTCGAGGACGGCATCGCGGTCTTCGAAGCGCGGCTCCCTTTCCATATGCCAGCCCTCATAATAGAGGCCGCGCAGCAGCGGAGTCAGACAATTGCCGAGAAAAACCGCCTCCTCCGGCGGCAGGCTGTCGCGCAGCGCATGCAGGCTCGCAATGAGCGCGAGATAGGCCTTGTCGCGATCGTGCCAGCCGAGGCGCTGGGTGAGATCATTGATCCAATCTGCCGCGGCCTGTGCGGCGCGATCAAGCTGAGGAAATGCGGTCATTGCCGAAAGCTCACCTTGCGCTGGAAAGCGAAGTCATAACGGGTCAAATCGAGCGTAGAGATCCGATGCCGGCATCTTGAGCTGTTAGCCTTGCAGTGGCGCCATCATGATCGGATGGTTCGGATTCGTGTTGCGGTAGATCAAGCTCAGGCAATTGCGCTGGCGTCCACTTGCTGGGGCCTCTTTCAGTCGGTTTGGCACGGCCGCGGTTCCCGATGTTGGCGAAAACGTCGGAGAAATTGCCAAGGTGCCAGCACCAGGACGAAGGCCAGCGCCACCAAGGCGACTAGGATGACGGCGCGGCTGGGCCAAGCTCCGAGGGCGGCGACGAAAGGCGGAATCCGCCAGCCAGGTGGCGGATTGCCGACAAAACCATAATTTGCACCGAGCCAAAGGTCGAAAGGCACGATGATGGCAAGATAGAGCAGGCTCACGGCCGCAGCGCGGCCAAAATCTCGCCAATCGGGACGAAAGCCGAGCACCGCGACGTCATAGACCGCGCAGGTCATGACAATCGTGTGAGCGATCCAAAACGCCCAAAAAACCAGCGAGGCCGGGCCTGCGGTGAGCAGCGGCTGAATAAAGGCCTGCAGCGTGAGCGCAAAGGTCCAGAAATAGAGTGTAGCCCGGGCCCAGCGGTTGCGCGTCCAGAGCGCGAGTGGCGCGACCATTCCGTTGAGATCGCAGATTTGCAAGGGCAAGCCGCTCGCAACGTCGATAGCTTTCCAATTCCACCAAACATTGTAGGCAACAAAATAACAGGCTGCGAAGATCGCAATGGCGCGACGCAAATTTGCTTCCGCCTTTTTGGCACGCAGCGCCCGACCTAGGAGAGCTGCGGCGGCGATCGTGATTATTGAAACGACGACCGAAACGAGGTGCAATCCGCTATAGGGAACGAAGCTGGCCTCGGCGCCTGGGTCCGTGAATGCTCTGATCATCTGGCCGATCATGGGCGGCTCTTCGCAACTACACAATCTCGATGGACCGAGCAAAATATTCTACCAACATTCTGGAATTCTGAAATATGGAGACCGGAATTTATTGCCCAAGGTGGCAAGCCACCAAGAATGTCAATCAGCACCGATGGGAACCCTTCGCAAAGCGCTAGGATGCGCAGATATTTCTCGACAAATTCGTTCCGGCCGCGGGCTTGATCGACGCCCATCGGGAGCGCGGCTAGGGCCTGACTTCTGGCGTAAAGCTGGTCGGGGTTGCGAAGCCGCCCGCGCGGCGAGTGCCGGCATGAAGACCTCGAAGATTACGGCCAGCCGGAATTTTTCAGCCCCCGACCCGGCGTCGACGCGGCGGCCTGATCGCCAGGACAGATGAAGACCTCGGGTGCAGTATACCCGCCCGCGCTTCACGACCGCCGGTGAAAACGACCGGTCGGCGCCAACAGGCGGCCGCTCAATATCGACCGGCGTCGGCTCTTCGCAAAATATTATGCTCCAAATCAAAGACGGAGACTGGCTGGCTGCTTTAGTGGCGGGCGACCGCGGCGCCGAGGCTCCAGGACTAGAGCGCGATGACTGAAGCGCGATCGATCGACGAGCGTGGCGAAAGAGACGCCGAAATGACAGCGGATGAATGGTCGGTCCTGATGCGGGCGCCGCTCTTCAAGGCGGTGGGGCCGGCAATTACGCGGTCGCTCGTCCAGAAGCGGAGCGCCCGCGCCTACGACCGCGGTGAACAAATTTTCCAGCAGGGCGATCCTGCCGATGCTTTCTTTCTGATCATCGAGGGTTGCGTCAAACTCTATCGCGAGCGCGAAGGCGGTGAACAGGTCGTCGTGGCAATCTTCGCGGCCGGCGAGACCTTCGCGGAAGCGGCCATGTTTCTCGGCGGCGCTTACCTTGCGAGCGCCGAAGCGGTGACGACGTCACGAATTTTAAGAATCGATGGCAGCACACTCAAACTCGCCATTCTGCGGCAACCGCAACTTGCTTTCGCCATACTTGCCGCCGCCTCGTTTCAATTGAAGCATCTCGTCGAGCAAATTGAACAGCTCAAAGTGCAATCGGCGCCGCAACGCATCGCGGCCTTCCTATTGAAGCATGTCAACGTGACATCGGGTCCAGCCAATGTCGCGCTGCCCTACGAGAAGGCGCTCATCGCCAATCGCCTCGGCATGAAGCCGGAGAGCTTTTCGCGCGCACTCGGCAAGTTGCGTGCGCTCGGCGTGACCGTCGAGCGCGACAGCGTGCACATGCGCGACGTCGCGCGTCTGATCGAGTACGCAGACGTTTCAGACGACGCATGACCGGAGTGTCACCCGCACCATCGCTCTGCCATAAGCCCGCCCATGATTTCCGGGAAATGGGCGCTGTTCATGACGACGTCGGCCGCGCGCCTGGCGAGCGAGGGCGCAAGCAAGAATCCGTGCCGGTAAAGACCGTTGATGAAGAGGGTCCGGCCCCGCACCTCGATGCGTGGCAGGTTGTCTCGAAAGGCGGGCCGAACGTCCGCGCCCATCTCGACAATCTCGGCTTCCGCAAACGCCGGATGGATGGCGCAGGCCGAGCCGATCAGATCGAAGACCGAACGCGCCGTGACGCGCCTGCGCTCCTCGTTCTCGATTGCGGTCGCACCGAGCATGTAGCGTTGGTCCTGGCGCGGAACCACATAGACGGGATGGCGCGGATGCAACATCCTAACGGGCCGCGACAGCATAATCTCCTGCGTGCGAAGCATGAGCATCTCGCCCTTCACGCCGCGCAGCTCGGAGAGCTCGTCGCGTGCCGCATAACCACGGCAGTCGATCGTCCAATCCGTATCGCTGCGCAGAGTTGCCGCATCTGTGGAGAGATGCAGGGTGACATTGCTCATCGCGACGAGGCGCTCGGCGAGCGCATCGAGCGCGACGCGGGGATCAAGATGCGCCTCGCGCGGAAAGAAAAGCGCCCGCGGGAAACGCCCTGCGAGATCCGGTTCAAGCATGGCGATGCGATTTTCGCCGATCTCTTCGCATTCGCCCGTACGCCGCGCGAAGCGCGCGAGTTCCTGACGGTCGTGGGCCAGCGCGACCACGAGGCTACCACCGACCGTCGCCACCGGGATGGTGCGCGTCCAATAGTGAAGCGCCTCGATACCATATTCCGCGACCAGCGGCTCGGCGGATTCGAGTTCGCACCAGGGGGCGACCATTCCACCCGCATACCAAGAGCAACCACGGCCCGGCGCCTCAGCCCGCTCGACAATTTCGACCCGCGCGCCGCGCCGCGCGAATTCAAAGGCCGCCGTCAGCCCTGCCACGCCGGCGCCGATAACTCGAATGCGCATTGTTAACCTCCGTGCGACTGAAGCAGATCCCGTCGCGGCGAGGGCCGCGACAAGGCGTAAGCTTTATGCCCAAAGAGCAGAGTTCGATTTCTCGCCTGCGCGAATCGGCTCCGGCGATCCGGATTGCACAGCGAAAGTCGAGAGGTGTGAAAGCCGAGCGCGTGATGCGCAGGATCATCTGGACCACCATCCCTACGCCAGTACGAAATGGATCAGGTTCCAAGCCCGGACTGCCGGGCTAAGGGTCGCCGTGCCGCAATCTCTGCGCTGACGGCCTCTCAGCCTCCTAACGAGGCTCCCCTTGGTCATGCGAAGCGCCTGACGTCACGTCCCGAAAGATCGGAAGTCAACACTTCGCATATTGCAATCATATGCGAAGCGGCGTGAAGCGTCCCTAACCAAAGTCAAGTGATTGGTGCGAGAAAGGATGCAATGCGCAACACCAGCCAGCATTGCTGACCGACGCAAGAGCGGTTTCAGACGCAAAACCGGTATCCACTTTTGCTGAAAATGCTCTAGAGCGGATTTTTCACGCAGGACGCGGCGTTGACCCGCGATGGCGCTGCGGGTCGGCAGCGAATGCGCACGGCATTGCAATCCTGTGAGGCGCCCGCCCGCCTCACCTCAGGCATTTCCAAGTTGATCCGCACCAGTGGCCCCGAACAGGAACCCATTCGAGAAGACGGCACCCGGTGCATTCTTCCGCAAGCGCCGCATCGCCTCGTCCTTGTCGAGCATTCCGTCGAGCGTATCCCGGAAGGCGCGCGCCACCGCGACGAAATCCCCGCTCTGCGGCGAAAGCCGGAGCGAGCCTACGCCCGCCGCGGCAAGTCGAGCCACGTCGCCGATCAGATTGCAGTAATTATACGACAATGTCTGCACGCCGTTGATCGCCAGGAAGCCCTGACCGTCGATTGTATCAACCACGCGCCCGTCGAGGTCGCAGCCACAGACGAATTGGCACGAGTTCCTTCGTGAGACCGTGGACGCGCGCGTGATAGCAGCGGGCGGAAATCGCCAATGGCACGCGGCCATAGGCCCAAACTTCGAGGCCCACGTTGAGCGCTGCGGCCGCGCGTGCGAGACTCTCGACCGAAGCGAACGGCAGTTCGGGCGGCAAGCAGATCAGACGCGCGCCCTTCTTCGCCAGGAAAGCGAGCGTCGATTCATTGTAGACATTGACAAACGGGCCGATAGTGAAGCGCGTCGTCTCATTGACCCAATTCATCAGCGTCAGATCGTTGACCTCGACGCCAATCTCGGGATCGCCGATGAGATCCGCGGATGCACGACGTTCACGCTCAAGCGTAACCAGGATGAGCGACGCAAAAAGGACCGTCTTGCCGGCGCGCTGCAACCGCTCGACCGCCGCACAAATGCGATCGGCGTAAAACGGCAGCCGCTTGGAACACACGCCCTCGCCGATGATCACCCGGTCGACCGGGGCCTCGTCGGCAATGCGCGCATAGAAATCAGCCCACATCTCTGCCGGCCAGTTGAACAACAGCGGGCCGACCGTCAGCTTCATATGTCTTGTCATCCGTGGCCTTGTTGGCTCTCCAGCATGTCCCGGAAAAGTGGTCCACTTCTCCGAGCCCGTCCGATCGGAATAGCTGCCAGTGCGCTAGTACCAACTTTGTTCGAAAGTTGGTCCGTCGAAATGTCTATAAGTATCTGATTTACGCTGCGGTTCGCGGCACGATATCGTGCCGCTCTCCTGCGCTATCAGATACTAGCGCCAGCTCCTGCGGTAGGCGCCCGTGGTCGTTTGCTGGCCTTCGGTGAGGCGGCGGAGGTCGCCGGCAGGCACCGGCTGGCCTGCCGCATGCGCATCCACGGCACGGCGGAAGCTTACAACGACCGCTTCGATATAAGCGCGGCTTCTCTGCCGCCCCTCGATTTTCAGAGCGGTAACGCCGGCCTCCGCCAATTGCGGGATCAGCGCTGCGCCATCCAGACTTACGGGGTCCTCGAAGATATGACCCCGGTATTCGTCCGATCGGAAGCTGCCCTTGCAAAGCGTGGGATAAGGCGCGGCCTTTGTCGTGTGGTCGATCGTGTAGCCGCCGAGCTGCGCAACGAGATCACCGCCCTCGTCACGATAAGCGACATGGCTGGCGGGCGAGCAGACGCCATTCATATTGGGCGATTTACCCGTCACATAGGAGGAGAGCACGCAGCGCCCTTCCGCCATCACACAGAGGCCGCCGAAAACGAAAACCTCCGTCTCGACCGCGATCTCGCGGTTGACCGCCGTGATTTCCTGCAGCGTGAGAACGCGCGGCAGAACGACGCGCTTCACGCCGAAGTTGCGGACATAGAAGGCTATGGCATCGGCATTGGCGGCGGCGGCCTGAACGGAGAGGTGCAGCCGCAGCGCCGGATGCCGCTCGCTGGCATAAGCGAGAAGCCCGAGATCGGCCAGGATCACCGCGTCAGCCCGGAGCCGCGCCGCGTCGTCGACCGCCGCCCGCCAACGCTCTGCTGCGCCCGCCCGCGGAAAGCTATTGATGGCGACGAATATCTTGGCATTTCGGCGATGGGCGTAACGGATCGCTTCGGCCATCTCCTCGCGGGTGAAATTCAGCCCCGGAAAATTGCGGGCATTGGTTTCATCGCGGAAACCGCAATAGACGGCATCGGCCCCAGCGTCGACAGCGGCGCGCAGCGCTGCGGAGGTCCCTGCGGGACAGACGAGTTCGAGACATTTCGCCGAACTCATCGGGCAAGCCTCCCGCCGACCCGGGTCAATGCGACGCCGCTCAGTCGCTCGGCGACTGAAATCAGACGGCGCAGGGGGATCTCCACCAACCGCTCGAGCGGACCAAAGAGAGCCGTGATCTCCGCGGCGAAATCGATCTCGGCGTCGTCGATCGCGTTGCGCAGGGCGACGATGGCTTCGGTGTCGCCTTCGATCACAATGTCGCGCGAAAAGAACAGGGCATCGCCGTCGAACGCGCCATGCACGAGGCCAATCAATGCTGCGAGAGGGCCGGCAATTCTAGCGTCCCACGCCGGGAGGCTCTCACGGCGCAGAACGGCCAGTCGCGGCGCCTGCGGCAACGGCAAAAGCCGGAACACCACGGGAACATCGGTTGGATCGAGAAGAAAGACTTTGCGTTCCTGACCGTCGAGCCGTGCAAAGAGCGAAGGATGCCGACGGGCCAGGCTTTCGACGAGCCGCTGGCTCGCGAAGGCGAGCGGCGCCAACGGCAAGCGACACAAAAGGCGCTCTGCCGCCGCAGGAAATCGCGGGATGCCGGCGCCGGCGTTCTTAGGCGCAATAGAATTCATCGGCGCAATAGAACCGCCGTCCCCACGCGCTGTCCTTGACCAATGTCAAGGCAGGCGCAGCGGATTCGCTGCAGGCAAGCGCAAGGAGGGCCTGTGTCTTTTCGCGATCTGCCCGTGTTCCCTGATTTGCGCGCTTTCGCTTCTTTTCTCGCGGCGCGCAAGGCGCTCGTGCGCATCGATGAGCCGGTGAATCTCGTTCATGACATGACCGAGGTTCACAGGCGTGTCCTGGCGGCACGGGGGCCGGCCCTGTGGTTCGACCATGCGCATGATTTGCACGGCCGGTCTCGCCTGCCCGTGCTTGCCAATCTTTTCGGCACAGACGAACGCGTCGCGGCAGGGTTCGGCGTCGAACGCGCGCGCATTGCCGAACTCGGCGAGATGCTTGCGGCGCTGCGCGAGCCCGCCCCGATCGATGGGCTCAGGGATGCGCTGTCGCGCTGGCCCCTGGTCCGGGCTGCCCTTACGACGCGGCCGCAGAGCGTGACGCGGCCGCCGTGCCAGGCCGAGGCATGGTTGGGCGAAGACGTCGATCTGACCCGCCTGCCCATTCAAACATGCTGGCCGGGCGAGCCCGCGCCGCTGATAAGCTGGCCGCTTGTTCTGACGCGTCCGCCAGACACCGATGCCGATGACACGGCGCATATGAACATAGGCGTCTATCGCATGCAGACGCTGGGGGCCGATCGCGCCATCCTCCGCTGGCTCGCCCACCGCGGCGGCGCGGCACATCACCGGGCCTGGAGCCGGCGCGGCGAAGACATGCCCGTCGCTGTGGCGATCGGTGCGGATCCGGCAACGATCCTTGCCGCCGTACTGCCTTTGCCGGAGACGATTTCGGAACTGCGGTTCTCGGGCGTCTTACGCGGCGAACGTCCACGGGTCGCCGCCGCCCTTACCATACCTCTGATGGTTCCGGCCGACGCCGAGATCGTACTGGAAGGATGGGCGTCGGCGACCGAAACCGCGCCCGAAGGGCCTTACGGTGATCACACGGGCTATTACAACGGGGTCGAGAAGTTCCCGGTCATGCGCATCACCGCCATCACCCTGCGGCGCGACCCGATCTATTTGACGACTTTCACGGGTCGCCCCCCCGACGAGCCTTCAGTCATCGGCGGCATCCTCAACGAACTCGCGCTTCCCACAATCCGCCGGCAGATCCCGGAGATCGCCGACCTTTGGCTTCCTCCCGCGGCCTGCTCCTATCGCATCGCCGTCGTCGCCATTCGCAAAGGATATCCGGGCCAAGCGCGCCGCGTCATGATGGGGCTTTGGGGCCTGCTGCCGCAGTTCAACTATACGAAGATGATCATCGTGGTCGACGATGATATCGACGTCCGCAGTTGGGACGACGTCGCCTGGGCCCTGGCGACGCGCATGGACCCGTCGCGCGATCTCAGCGTCATCGGCGGCACACCGATCGATTATCTCGATTTCGCTTCGCCCAATTCCGGCCTCGGCGGCAAGCTCGGCATCGACGCCACCAATAAGATCGGCGCGGAGACCCGGCGCGATTGGGGCCGCGTCTTGAAGATGTCGCCGGAAACAATCGCGCGCGTCGATGCCTTCTGGCCGCGCATTTTGACGAAGCTTGGATCAGCAGCAATGCCATGAGACCGCGCGTCGTCGTTGGCGTCAGCGGCGCGTCCGGCGCCGCCATCGGCCTTCGCACCGTCGAATTCCTTTCGGAGCTCGGAGCGGAGGTCCATCTCGTCGTCTCTAAGCCGGCGGAACGAACGCTCGCCGAGGAGATCGGCCCTGGCGCGCTCGATGCGTTGCGGGCGGCCGCATTTCATTGTCATCCCATCGACGATATCGGCGCGAGCATAGCCTCCGGCTCCTTCCCGACCCGGGGCATGATCGTGGCGCCTTGTTCGATGCGCACGCTCGCGGCGATTGCGCACTGCCTCTCCGACAATCTGCTGGTACGGGCGGCAGACGTCCACCTGAAAGAGCGGCGACCGCTCGTTCTTCTCGCCCGGGAGACGCCTTTGCATCTCGGTCACCTGCGCGCGATGACGGCGGTCACCGAAGCGGGGGCCATCGTCATGCCGCCCCTGCCGGACTTCTACCTCAAACCGGCGACCGTGGACGACATCGTGGATCAGATCGCCCGGCGCGCCATCGATGTCCTGCGCATTTTCGAACCGACGGCGGCAGCATGGCGCGGTGAGGCCTCGCGCTGATGCGCGGGCGCAAGGCTCGGATGGTCGAGATCGAGACGCTAGTCCTCTACATCTGCGGCGCCTCGATCGGTCTCGCGCAGCGCATGCAATGCGACGGCGACGTTCTCATTGCAGCCGACATCAAGATTGCTTAGGTCGCGCGCGCGTCACAGCATCGCTGCTTTCAGCGCCACATGGGATCTCTCGGTTGCGGAGATCGAAGGCAAAAACCTATCGAAGAAGAGGGCAAGATTTGCCCGATCGGATTCTTCCATATCGACATCGCGGACGGCGCACGGAGGAAGCCAAGCTCTACCGCTTCGCCGCATTCCTCGACGCGCCGGTCGAGGCCATTGCTTACAAGATCAACGTGTTTCTAACCGACACGGTTTCCAGTTCGCCGACCTGCCGAAGAACCGCAAATGCGCGGCTGCAATGCCGCATCCTTCGCACCCATCGCGTCTTCGATGCCTTGCGATCATCGCGCGCGTGGCAATGGTATGCGCCTCATCTCTTCGCACAAAATTCTTACAATCCTCTTCGCACGAAATTCTTACAACTTACTCACGAAGAATCTTTACTCGGCTTGACTCGAGTCAAGTGCAGCAACGTCGCGGAGTTAAGTTAAGTCACAACAAAAGAAGAAAGGGAGCACGCGATATGAGAAGGGCAACGAAATTTCTGCGCGTAAATCGGCGGGTGGTCGCACGCGCCGACGCAATCCTCACTTGTGGTCAGCCGCACGAGCGTTGACTCGCTCCTGTTCAATGCCTCGCCGGATCTGCACGCAGATTTGGCGAACACTTGGCCTTGCAGGCACATGGCCGCGCAGAAGGCCAACGCGAAGGAGCGTGTATGAGTTGAGCGATGATCGCGGTCAACCGGGCCGACAATAGAGAGACATGCGATTACGGAGGCTGCTCCATTGTCGGGTCAGCGAGGGCTGCAACCTTGCCGGAGTGTCCTTGCTCATGATCTGCAGCAACCGCCCTACCCGCCCAGACATCATCGATCTCTCGGCCAATGAAAACCCATACAGCCCGTCGCCGGATGCCATCCGCGCGCTGATCGACAAAGCAGCGACCGCCAACCGCTATCCAGACCGCGACGGCGTCGCGCTGAAGACAGCTTTGGCCGTGAATCTCGGGATCGCGCGCGACCATATCGTCCTCGGCAACGGCTCCTGCGAGATCCTCGATCTTGTCGCCCGCGCCCGTCTCGAACCCGGCGACGAAGCGGTGCTGGGTTGGCCCTCGTTTCCGACCTACCGGTCCGTCGTGACCCGTGCCGGAGCCTCCGTTGTGTTGGTGCCGCTGGCCGCGCATGCCTACAACCTCGACGCCATGGCCGAGCGGGTCGGCGCGCGGACCAAGCTCGCTATTGTGGCCAACCCGAACAACCCCACCGGCCTGACCATCGGCCAAGCGGCGCTGGACCGGTTCCTCGATCGCGTCCCAGCCCGAGTGGTCGTCGTCGTCGACGAAGCCTACCGCGAGTACGTCCGGCGGCCCGATTTTCCTGATTCGCTCGCCTATGTCGCCGCGGGGCGCCAGGTCGTGGTCGTGCGCTCGCTGTCGAAAGCCTACGGCCTGGCGGGACTGCGCATCGGTTATGCCGTCGCGCCGCCCGCGCTGGCGCGGCGGATCGATGCCGGGCGCCAGCACTTCAACACCAATTCCCTGGCGCAAGCCGCCGCCGTGGCGGCGCTGGCCGATGCCGACCACCTAGCACAGTGCGTGGCGGCAAATGCCGCAGCTCTCAGCTGGCTAGAGGCCGAGCTGTCCGCCCTCGGTCTCTTCCATCTGCCGTCGGAAGCAAACTTCCTCCTGGTGCGAGTCGGCAACGGCCTCGAGATGCAGGCCCGGTTAAAGGATCGCGGCGTGCTGGTGAAGGAGCTGGACGCCGTCGGTCTGCCCGATTGCATCAGGGTCAGCGTCGGCCGGCCGGACGAGAACGAACGATTCATTCGCGCCTTGTCGGCGGTGCTGGCGGGTGCGGGCACGGCACCAGCAGGGGATCGAAGGAGAGCGTGACATGGTGATGATGATGGCTCCAGGAGGGACCAAGGAGATGTGTCGACTGGCGCTCGATGAGGGCGCGGACGCGGTCTATGTTGGCGTCGTCGGCTGGAGCCGGCGCGGCTCGGAGCACGAGCTGACCGACGATGAGATCCACGAGGTCATCGACTATGCCGGCAGCCGGGGCAAGGAGGTTCGCATCGTCGTCAACACCCTGCCGAGTTCCATCGAAGTGCCGATGCTCCTCGACCGTATTGCCACATATGCGGCGTGGGGTGCCAAGGGCTTCATGATCAGCGACGTCGGCTGCATGCGCTTGGTCAAGAACATGCTGCCCGATGTCGCTATCCACACGAGCGTCGGTTGCGGCATCACCAATTACGAGGATGTCCGCTTCCTCACCGACATCGGCGCCACCTATGTGGTGCTGCCCTACCGGCTGACCGTCGAGGAAATTGCCGACATCAAAGCGAAGACCCGCGCCGGCATCGAGGTCTTTTTGTTCAAGACGCCGTCGGGCGGCAAGATCTGCCCCGGCAAGTGCATGATGAGCAGCTACTTCAGCTTCCGCCACTGGATCGACGACAGTGGCAAGGACCATTTTTTCGGGAGCGCCAGCCGCGGCGGCGACTGCCTGCGGGTCTGCCAGTCTGATTGGCAGTTCGAGGTCGGCGGCACCGCCTATGAGCAAGGGATGACCATCAAGACCAACCCCGCCCTGTGGCTGGAGGAATTACCGGCCTACCTGGCCGCCGGCGTCGATTGCCTCAAGGTGCCCGGCCGCGATCGTTCCGCCCTGCTGGTGCGCGATATCGTTCGCTTCTATCGCCGCGTCCTCGACGTCATCGCGGCGAGCGATGCCCCCGATCTGTCGTCCTTCCGGCCGGAGCTGGAGACCTTCCGCCAACGCTGGATCGTGGAGCGCGGCCAGCGCGATCGCCGCCTGATCGGCGAAGCCGAGCGCGAGGCCCTGAGAGCCGACAAGGCCGCCGCCCGCGCGTCCTCCTCCGTCCATTTCGTCGCTGCCAAATAAGGAGCCGGCCATGTTCGAACTCTCCACCAACGTCGCCTCGCCCAAGGAACTGCGCCAGGGCGACTTCTCCGCTTATGACGCTGTCTATCTCGGCGACTTTTCCTGCCTCGAATACCCAAAGAACTTCAGCGCCAACCCCGATCTGATCGCGGAAGGCGTCGAGGCGATCAAGGCGCAGGGCAAGAAGGCTTATCTGCGCCTCTATGCCGTGCCGAGCAATCACGACCTGCCGAGGGTGCGCGAGGTGATCGAGGCGGCACTGCCGCTGCCCTTCGATGCCTTCGAAGTCCACAATCTGGGACTGCTTCAGATGCTGCGGGAAATGGGCTGCAACAAGCCGATCCACCTCGGTGTCTTCGGCAACCTTTACACCGACGCCACGGCTCGGGTGGTCAAGGATTACGGAGTGACGCGGGTTTATCCCAATCCAGAGCTGAGTTTGAAAGAGGTTATCTACATCCGCGACCACACGCCGATAGAGGTGCTCCTGCCTGTGCACGGCAAGATCCCCCTCGTGGTGTCGGAGACTTGCTTCATCCGCGAGCACGCGGATACCGGCCCCGGCGAAAAATGCACGTTTCCCTGCGCGCAGGAGCATTGGCTCACCCGCGCCAACGGCGATTGGTCGCTGAAGGACACCGGCCGCATGACGCTGAGCGGCAGCGACCTGTGCATGCTCGAACACGTGGAAGAACTGGCGGCCGCCAAGCTGACAGCCTTCTATGTCCAGAGTCACGGCGAAAGCAGCGATTACACGGCGGTCGTTGGCGCCATGTATCGCGAGGCCTTGACCAGGGCCTTCGCCGGCGAACCGCTCGGCGACTCCGTCCCCCAGCTGCAGCGCCTCGCCGGCCTGTCGAAGATGGGCCTATGCAACGGCTACTATTTCGAAAGCGCCGGCCGGCGGTACGTGGGGGAAGCTTGACATGCCCACCCTGCTCGCGCCCGGCGGCACGACCGAGATGGCCTTCGCCGTCATAGAGGAAGGAGCCGACATCGTCTATGTCGGCCCGCTGGGCTGGAGCCGGCGGCCCTACGAATCGGAGATGACTGACGACGAGATCAAAGCGGTCATCGACTATGCTGGCGCCCGCGGCAAGCAGGTGCGGGTGGTGCTCAACACCTTTCCCAGCCCGTTCGAGCTGGATAGCTTCCTCGACAAGGTAGTTTGCTATGCCGAATGGGGCGCCTCGGGCTTCATCGTCACTGATCCCGGGGCGATGGTCCTGATCCGCCGCTTGCTGCCTACGACGCTGATCCACGTCAGCATCGGCAGCGGCGTCACCAATGCCTGGGATGGGCGCTTCTACCGGGCACTGGGCGCGGACGTGATCATCCTCCCGTATCGGTGGGACGAGGCCGAGATCATCGCCGCCGCGGCTGCCTCCGACATCGGGCTGGAAGTGTTCCTGTTCGAGACGGTGCAAACGGGGAAGATCTGCCCCGGCAAGTGCATCATGTCGAGCTATTTGAAATTCCGCGATTGGCATGACATCGAGGGCAAGGACTATTTTTACGGCAGCGCCAACCGCGGCGCCAAGGAATGCTACCGCGTCTGTCAGACGGAATGGGAGTTCCTCCGCGGCGATCAGCCGCCAGTCCACCTCAAGCTCCGCCGCGATGCTCAGCTGATGCTCGAGCAGCTGCCGCGCTTCATCGACCTCGGCGTCTCATGCTTCAAGCTGTCCGGCCGAGAGCGGCCGACCGCGATGATCCGGGACCTGGTGCGTTTCTACCGCAAGGTGTTGGATGGCATCGCCGACGGCAGCATCCGTGACGTCGCGGTGCACGCCGACGAACTGGCCGGGCTGCGCAAGCGCTGGATCGTCGAGAAGCGCAAGCGGGTCGACGCCCTGATGACCAGGGCCAGGGGTTACGACAGCGGGGCTCCATGCGCGACCACGGCGTGACCCCCACGCTGCGTGGTGCCTTCGAGGCGACCGGCAGCCCCTCTTGGGTGATGCGCGCCATCCAGTCCCAGGGGCTGGATCGGCGGCATGGCTTCCGCCTTGAACTCGTCCTCGGCGGCGATCGGATCAAGCGTTCGCTCCAAGCCACCGAGACCACATTAGGCGAGGGGCTGGCGGATTTCATCGACACGGATTGGGTGTCCATCGCCCGCTGCCGCCAGCAGGGTCTCGACTTGGTAGGGGTATTTCCTTACGGCCGCATCATGGGCGGCGTCGTGGTGCCCGCCAGCTCGGACATCGCGGATCTGGCCGATCTGCGCGGCCGACGAGTTGGTGTGGTGCGGGCGCTCGACAAGAACTGGGCAGTGGTGCGGGCCGTCTGCCTGAACCGCCATGGCTTCGATCTGCAACATTCGGCAGCGGTGGAGGAAGTCGGGTCGAAGACCGCGCTCGTCGCGCAATTGCTGAGCGGACAGATCGACGCCGCCGTCCTCTACTGGCATCTTGTCCCGCCGCTGACGGTTGGCGGCCGCTTCCGTCAGCTCTGCGACGTGCTCGACCTGCTGGCCGAAATCGAACCGGTCGCGACGCCGACCACATTCTTCGCCTTCCGCGACCCATTCGTCGTGAACAACCCCATGCTGATCCAGGCCTTCATCGCCGCTTACCGCGATGCGGTGGCACTGATGCGCTCCGACGCCTCGCTTTGGCCGCCGATGGAGGCCGAGCTGATGGCCGCGTTGCGCGCCGCCTGGGCTCGCCGGATCTGCACCAGCTGCAGCGCAGGCGACATGGGGGCCTTGGGCCGCCTGTTCAATCGATTGAAAGCCATCGGTGGCGAGGCCTGCCTCGGCGTCGCCATCATTCCGCCGGGCACTTTCGCCCCGGCATTTATGAGCTGACAGAGGGCATCATGACAATTCTGATGGGACCCGGGGGAACCCTGGAAATGGCCGTGACCGCGCTGGAGCGCGGCTGCGAATTGGTCTTTGTCGGCCCCAAAGGATGGAGCCGACGTCCTGCCTCGGACGAACTGGCCGATCCTGAGATCAAGGATCTCCTCGACTGGAGTGCTGGCCAAGGAAAAGACATCCGCATCGCCATCAATGTCATGCCGGAACCGGACGAGACCTCGCTGTTCTTGTCTAAGGTCGAGCGCTATGCGGGGTGGGGCGCTGGCGGAGTGATGATCTGCGATCCTGGCTGCATCGCATTGGTACGGCGGCACTTTCCCATGCTCGACATCCACGTCAGCGTCACCGCCGGGATCTTCAACATCCGTGACATCCACGTCTACCGCGATCTCGGCGCCAATATCGTCGTCATTCCCTACCGATGGGGCGTCGAAGAGCTGGAGGAGATCCGCGATCGGGCCGGGCTGCAGCTCGAAGCCTTCCTGTTTCAGGCCACCAAGCGCGGGCGCATCTGTCCCGGCCGCTGCTACTCCAGCAGCTATTTCCAGATCACCCACAACCGCGATGATGAGGGCAAGGACCACCACGTCGGCAGCGCCAGCCGCGGCGGCAGCTGCCACCGCATCTGTCGGGCCAAGTGGGACCTCACGGTCGGCGAGGCGCTCCGCCCCGACACGCCCGACCTCAAGGCCACGCCCGAGCTGCTGCTCTGGGAGATGCCCGCATATGTCTCTTTGGGGGTGAACCGCTTCAAGATTCCTGGCCGCGAGCGATCGCCCGGCCTGATCGGCGACATCTGCGGCTTCTACCGGCGCGTGCTCGACCACGTGCTGCTCGGGCATGACGATGTCTCCTCTTTCGCGTCGGAGTGGCAGTGGATCCGTGAGCGCTGGGCGAGCGAGCGCGGCCGCCGCGACGAGAGCCGGATCGTAGTCGCCGCCCAGTGAGGCAGGAGGAGCTTCCATGCAAGTGACACTCGCCCCTGGGCCGCGGTTTCGCTTCGGCGCCGCGGACATCATCCTCGATCTCGGCGAAGTTGGGCAAGGCAGCGCGCCGCTGGTCGGCCGCAAGGCCTGCCACCTCGGCATGCTGCTAAACGCCGGCTTCAGCGTGCCGCGGGGATTCTGTGTCACCACCGAGGTGTTCCGCAGCTGCGCCTCCGGGCGGCTTCCTCTGGAGTTGCGCGAGGCGATCGTAACCGCTTGGCGCCGCGCCGGCTTCCGTGTGGCGGCGGTGCGCAGTTCGGCCACCGAGGAGGACGGCCGCGAAGCCAGCTGGGCCGGCATCTTTCCCACCGTGTTGCCGGTTAATGACGAGGAGAGCTTGTTGGCTGCTGTCCAGGAATGTTTCCAGGCCCTCCACGCCTCCGAGGCGGTGCGGTATCGCCGCATGGTCGGCGACGCGCAGGATACGCCGGCAATGGCGGTGCTCGTCCAGGAACTGGTGGACGCCGAGGCCGCCGGGATCATGTTCACCACCCACCCAGTCACTGGGGCGCGGGAGGATATCTTGATCAATTCCATTCCCGGCCTGGGAGAGCCGCTGGCTTCCGGCCGCATGACCGGCGACAGCTTCATCATCGGGCGCGATGGCCGCGTCAAGGCAGAAACACTGACGTCGAAGCCATTCATGCTGACCGGCCGCGGCGAGGTGCCTCTTTGCGGGCTTCACCGCGAGCGCTCAAGCCTAACGGCAGCGCAGCTTGCCCGGCTGAGTTGGTTGGCTTTGGAGATCGAAGCCATGTTCGGCTGCCCGCAGGATATCGAATTCGCAATCGCTGGCGACCTCATCTACCTCCTCCAGGCGCGGCCGATTGCCCGCGTGCCGGCCGCGCGTGCGACAGAGGCCGCCGAAGCGGACGCCTACATCGAGCGCGAGCGCCGGAGCTTGGCGAAGCGGGTCGCGGAGTTGCGCCGACAGGGCCGCCTGAGCGGCGCGGACGCCGTCTTCAGCAACGGCAATATCGGCGAGTTGCTGCCTACCCCCACCCCCATGAGCTTCGGCGTGTTCCGCGCCATTTTCGCCGGCCGTTGCGGTGCCATCGTCGAGGGGCGACGCCGCCTGGGCTACCGCCTCGCCGACGATGCTGCCGAACCGCTCTACGAACTGATCTGTGGTCAGCCCAGCTTCAACGTCGAGATCGATGCGCGGACCTTCGACATAGGCCTGCCGCTCGACGTCGCCGACATCCTTGCCCGCATCGCCGAGGATCCGACACGCGCCAACTATCCCGAATTCGGGCTCTACCGCCAGTGCTACAGCTTGGCGGAGGCGGTGACCCTTTATGGCGCGGTCGAGGGTTCGCAGATCCATGCAGAGAGCCGCCGGATCCGCACCGGCATGGTCGAGGCAGCGGCAGCCTTCCTCGCCAGCTTTACGGGCGAACTGGAACTTGGCCTCAGCCGCGGTCTCGATGCAGCCCGACAGGCGATTGCCGCCGCTCCAGCGCTAGCGGACGCCGAGTTGATCGACGAATTCCACGCGCGGATAGCCCATCTCAAGGGCGAATCCTGCATCCTGTTCGTAATGGCCGCGCGGCTGGGCTTCTTCTTTGCCGACATGGTGCGCTGGCGGCTGGAGCAGCACTTGGGAAGTGCCGCGTTGGCGGCCCCCTTGCTGCAGGGTCTAGACGGCAGCCGCATCACCGGCCAAGCCCTTGACCTTGAGCGACTGGCGCATGACAGGATTGGCCGACCGGCTTTCCTCGAATCCTACGGCCATATGTCGGTTAACGAGTTGGAGCTGTCCCTGCCCCGGCTCGCCGAGGAGCCGGAGGCGCTGGAGCTGCTGGTCCGCGACATGGCGCGATCCGGGCGACGGCCGGCCGAGGAGTTCCATTGCCAGCAGCGCCAGCGGCTCGCCGCTGAAGCGGATCTCGGTCGACGCTTGGCCGCCGCCGGGGTGACCAACCAAGAGGCGGCCGAACTGGCCGCGGACCTGCGGCTGGCCCAGGCATTCCTGCCCCTGCGCGAGACAGTAAAGTACTATTATGCGGCGGAATACGCAGTAATCCGGACCGTCCTGCGCGAGATTAATCGGCGGCTCGCATGGGCCGAGGACGATATCTTCTACCTTTTCCCCGAGGAGCTCACGCAATGCTTCGCGGCGACAGACACGCTGGCTCGCCTGATCCGCGGCCGGCGCCATGACCACCACATTGCCCGTTTGCTGGCGCGCCAAGGGCGAGTGCCGGCCGTCGTCTTCGCCAGCCGCCTCGAAGCCGTCGGCATGCCGCCCGAGACCGCCGCCTCGCGGCAGTTACGCGGCGCGCCCGTCGCTGCCGGCAAAGCGGTGGGCGTGGTCCGGCTCCTCGATCATCCGGACTTTCAATCGGCAAGCATGGACCTGCGCGGCAACGAGGTGATCGTCACCCGCTCGGCAAATCTCGGCCTGGCGCCACTCTTGCGGATGGCGGCCGGGCTGGTGGTGGAAGTCGGCGGAATTCTTGCGCATGCCGCCTGCCAAGCCCGGGAAAGCGGAATCCCCGCGGTGGTGCTGGCTGGTGCGACCGCGGCGCTGCGGGATGGCGTAATGGTTCGGATCGACGGTGGCACCGGCCTCGTTGAAGTCCTGGATGAGAGAGCGTGAGTGGGGCCCTGTTCAGCCTAGCGGGCCAAACCGCGGTGATCACCGGCGCCGGAGCCAATGGCGGCATTGGCCACGCCATCGCGCTCGGCTATGCCCGCGCCGGCGTCCGTCTGGTGGTCGCAGACATTGACGAGCCCGGATTGGCAGGCACCGAGCAAGAACTGGCGGCGCTCGGCGCCGCTGGCGTGGCTGTGCATTGCGACGTGTCGCGAGCTGAGGACGTGGACCAGCTCTTTGTCGCCGCCGACCGGCATCTCGGCCATATCGATGTGCTGGTCAACGTGCCCTTCATCTTCCCGCGCCGGGTTCCGCCGCACGAAGTCACCCTGGCCGACTGGGAAAAAATGTTCGCCGTCAACGTGACGGGCTATTTTCTCTGCATCCGCGCCGCCCTCAGCCGCATGCTTGCCCGCAATCGTGGCGCCATCATCAACATCGGGTCCAATGCCGGGGAAAGCGCCCTCGGCCGCGGCGCCTTCCCCTATAGCTGCACCAAGGGTGCCATCCACCAAATGACCAAGGAGCTGGCGGTCGAATATGGCGCCCGCGGCATCCGCACGAATGCCTTGGTTCCCGCCCAGGTCCTGACTCCCGGCTTGCAACAGCACCTTGCCGACCCGCATTTCCGCGACACCATCATGCCGCGCATCCTGATGGGTCTGCCTATGGGCAGACTGCTCACCCCCGAGGACCTTGTCGGGCCGGCTATATTCCTGGCCTCGGATGCGGCCTCCGCCATCAACGGAGTGCTCCTCCCCGTCGACGGCGGCAATCTCGCCATGAACGCTGGCGGGACAGCGTCGGCCACGACGCCCTAGCTCGGATTTCTCACTCGGGGGAGCTTGCAGCGGTTGGCTGGGAACTATTCGTCGCCTTGGTGAACTGAATGCCTAGAGGTCCGTGGCGCGGAGGCGCGCTCGGCGAAGGATAGGCTTGGTTGCGGGTCTCCTGTGGGCCTCGAATTTCGCCGCGTTTCGTGTTCGCGTTGCGGCACCGCGCGCTCCCTGAGGAGCGCGACCGCATTGCGCACGGTACCGGATACAGCCAGGATATGACTGAAATCAGCTGTCGACAGAAGACTGAATGATCGTCCAGATACCTGTGCAAACAGTGGCTTTAAGAAAGTCCACTCGTCATAGGCATCCAACTTGTAAAATGTCAGTACGTTCGGCCGCGGCTGCTCAACGATAAAGACGCCTTTGCCGACGATGCGGGCAAAATGGATCGCGCCAATGCGCTTGTTGTCATGGAGGATAAGTTGGTCGCGGAAACCGGCGCCAACGAGATCGTTGCGTGCCGGCTGAGCTGCATAGAGGGCGCCAGAGCCAAGAAAGCCCAAGTAACCGAGCGCTAACACCAATCCGAACTTCGGCAGGCCGCGCTGGCGTGGCCGAACCCGGAGAGCTTGCGCGGCGTATCAATAGCCGAAAGCGACGCCTATAGTCTCAAAGCGCGGAATGAAATGCTGGATGTGCCCAATGGGGTTGGAGACTAAGACCATGGCCACCGTGCTGTCCGCCGAAACTACTTCACCTTCGAAGTCGGCAAGCGACGCCAATCTCGGCCTAACGAGCGACGAGGCTCGCCGCCGGCTGGAGACGTTCGGCCCAAATGCGATGCCGGACACGAGCCTGCACCCGTTGCGCATGGCGCTCGAGAAATTCTGGGCGCCGGTTCCGTGGATGCTCGAAGCGGCGATCGTGCTCGAATTGGTGCTCGGCAAATATGTCGAGGCGGCGATCATCGCCGCTCTCCTGGTGTTCAATGCGGCACTCGGACTGTTGCAGGAGAGCCGCGCCCAGGCGACGCTTGCCGCGCTGAAATCGCGGCTCGCGCTGAACGCCTCCGTCCGGCGCGACGGCGCCTGGAAAATCGTACCCGCGGCCGAATTGGTGCCGGGCGACGTGGTGAAGCTTTCCCTCGGCGGCGTGGTTGCTGCCGATGTGCACATCACCGGGGGAGAAATCCTGCTCGACCAATCCATGCTCACCGGCGAATTGGTCCCCATCGAAGCCGGCGCGGGTGTCCAGACCTATGCAGGGGCGCTGGTACGGCGCGGCGAGGCGGTGGCGGAGGTCACGGCGACCGGAGCGCGCACCAAGTTCGGCCGCACCGCCGAGCTCGTCCGCACCGCCCATGTCATAAGCACTCAGCAGAAGACGGTTCTGCGCGTGGTGCGCAATCTCGCCGTGTTCAACGGCGTCGTCATCGTGATGTTGGTGGCCTATGCCAGCTTTCTCAAGCTGCCGCTCGCCGAGATCATCCCCCTCGTCCTGACGGCGGTCCTCGCATCGATACCGGTCGCGCTGCCGGCCACCTTCACCCTTGCCTCGGCGCTCGGCGCGCGGGCGTTGGCAAAGCTCAACGTCCTCCCGACCCGCCTCTCGGCAGTGGATGAAGCGGCGACGATGGATGTCTTATGCGCCGACAAGACCGGCACGCTGACGCGCAACGCACTGACGGTGACGACCGTTCATCCCATGCCCGGATTCGACGAGGCGCATGTCCTGACGCTGGCGGCGCTGGCCAGCTCGGATGGCGGGCAGGACCCGGTAGACGCAGCCATTCGCGCGGCCGCCTTGGGCAAGGCCGTCTCCGACGCGCCGAATATGATCACTTTCACGCCGTTCGATCCGGCGACGAAGATGTCGGAGGCGACGGCAACAGACCCGACCGGGAGCCCGCAACGAATCGTGAAGGGCGCCTTTGCCGCGGTCATCGGTCTTGCGCCAGCCATCGCCGACCGCGACAGCAGCGGCGAAGGAACTCGAGGAAAAGGGTTTCAGAGTGCTGGCGGTCGCCGCCGGACCGCCGACGGCGATGAAGCTCGCAGGGCTCATCGCGCTCAGCGATCCGCCGCGTGCGGACTCGGCGGCGCTCGTCACCGAATTGCATGAGTTGGGCGTGCGCACCGTGATGGTCACGGGCGATGCGCCGGCGACCGCCGCCATCGTGGCGCAGGCGGTGGGGCTCGATGGCGCCGTCTGTCCGCCGGGGCCGATCCCCGACATCGTCCGCCCCGAGCAATTCGCGGTCTTCGCCGGTGTCCTGCCGGAGGACAAGTACAAGCTCGTCAAGGCGTTCCAGAAGGGCGGCCATACCGATCGGCATGTGCGGCGACGGCGCCAATGACGCGCCGGCGCTGCGCCAGGCGCAGATCGGCATCGCGGTCTCGACGGCAACCGACGTCGCCAAATCGGCCGCCGGCATGGTGCTGACCGAGCCAGGCCTCGCCGGCATCGTCGCCGCGGTCAAGGAAGGCCGCGTGACGTTCCAGCGCATCCTGACCTACACGCTGAACTCCATCATCAAGAAGATCGTGACGGTGCTCTTCCTGATCGTCGGCCTGATCATGACCGGGCACGCGATTCTGACCCCGCTGCTGATGGTCATTGTGATGATCGCCGGCGATTTCCTGGCGATGTCATTGACGACCGACAATGTGCGGCCGTCGCCGATGCCGAATGCGTGGCGCATCGGCAGCTTGACGATCGGCGGGCGTCATCATGGGCAGTCTGCCTGCTGGCCTTCTGCACCGGCGTCCTGGCCGTCGGCAAATTCGGAATGGATCTCGGAATCGAGGCGCTGCAGAACCCTGGCCTTTGTCAGCCCTGGTGTTCGGGAGCCAGGCGATGATCTATGCCATTCGCGAACGTCGCCATCTGTGGGGTTCTCGCCCGAGCCTCTGGCTTGCCGCTGTCGTCCGTCGCCGATATTCTGATCGCCTCGATATTGGCCGTCGGCGGAATTGCGATGACGCCCTTGCCGGCCTTGATGGTGGTCGGCACGCTTGCCGCGGCAGTTGTCTTCGCCTTCGTCTTGGATTTGGTGAAGGTTCCGGTTTTCGTCGTCTCGGGATCACCTAGAGCGCAACGGCGCCGCCGAAAGGATGAAGATGAAAATCAATTCAAAGGACTTTCGCGTGCGGGAAGGCGACGAGGTCGATCTCAAGAAATGGCCGACGAAGGTCGATCCCGTATACAAATCGAAGGAAGCAATATCAAGAAGCTTCTGAGAGAACATGTCGCGCAACTGAGCTTGCAACAGCAGCTTCTCTATGCATCCGACGGCCATGCGATCCTGCTGATCTTTCAGGCGATGGATGCGGCCGGAAAAGACGGCGCCATCAAGCACGTGATGTCCGGGGTCAATCCGCAAGGCTGCCAGGTGTTCAGCTTCAAACATCCAAGCCCCGCCGAATTGCAACATGATTTTCTCTGGCGCACCACCCGCGATCTGCCGGAACGCGGGCGGATCGGCATTTTCAACCGATCCTATTACGAGGAAGTGCTGATCGTCCGCGTGCATCCCGAGATTCTTCGCAGCGAAGGGATCCCGGACACGCCGCACGACGACAAGGCGGTCTGGAGCGACCGCTATCGTTCGATCGTCGGATTTGGAGAGACACCTCCACGGCAACGGAACCCGCATCGTCAAGTTCTACCTTCATCTGTCGAAGGAGGAGCAGCGAAAGCGCTTTCTGGCGCGGATCGACGAGCCGGAAAAAAACTGGAAATTCAGCCTTGCGGACGTCGAGGAGCGGAAATTCTGGAAGCATTACATGATAGCGTATGAGGAATGCCTCGCTGCGACGAGCACAAGCGATGCGCCCTGGTATGTCGTTCCCGCCGACGACAAAGAGAACGCTCGGCTGATCGTATCCCAAATCATTCTCGACACGCTCGAAGGGCTCGATATGAGCTATCCGAAGACGACCGATGAGCGCCGCAGAGAATTGCTAGAAATCCGCAAGCAGCTCACGGAGTGAGTGCTCAAGTCCGCTGACGCAAGCAGGCAGTGACCGAGGAGAAGACGATGTACACCAGCATCTTGATCCCAACGGATGGGTCGGAACTCGCCGGCAAGGCTGTCTCGCACGGCATCGCCTTGGCCAAAGAGATCGGCGCCAAAGTCACCGTGCTGACGGTCTTGCCGCCTTTTCATACGCTCACGACCGATACGCAGATGATCGAGGACACGCCGGCTGAGTACAAAGCACGCATGCAGGAGCATGCCGAGAAAACTCTTGCCGCCGCCGCCCACGCAGCGCAAGCAGCAGGCGTCGCATGCGAGACGGTCCATGTCGAGCATGAGCATCCCTACCAGGCGATCATCGATGCCGCGCAGTCGAAAGCCTGTGACCTTATCGTCATGGCCTCGCACGGTCGTCACGGCGTCGCCGCGATCGTCCTCGGCAGCGAAACGGTCAAGGTCCTGACGCATTCGAAGATCCCGGTACTGGTGCATCGCTGAGCAGAAGCTGCGTTGCTGCTTCCATTCGCTTCCGCAGAGGCAGGATTTTTAAATTGTCATCGGCTCGCGGAAATGTCGCCGAGGCCCAGGATTACGACTTTTCCGATCGTAACTTCCGTAGGCCAAAGGATCGACGTGACGTCCGTCGTCTTGTAACGTTCCTGCCACGGCTGATAGGAGGAAACTACGGTGGCGGTGAAGCGCGTGTTCTAAGGCAAATCGAACCTCAGCTCGTCATGCACGTATAGAGAAACGACCAGCTCTTCCGACCGTGAAGTTTCTGTTCTTTCGACTGCTTTTGGCAAGCGGCCCATTTTGTTTTGTCTTTGGCCCAATCCTTCTTCGCCGCCTCCCACTGCTTTTTTGTCCAGGTCTCGACCTGCGTCACCGCCGATGGTTCGGACGATGCCGCCGCCGGAGCGGCTGGCGGTGGAGTTGTTGTGGGCGCAGATAACGGCCCCATCGCGAACGCAATTCCAGAAGTAACGATCCCCGCAAGGACGACGCCGGCGGTAACAAAAGTCCGCGTATGATTTATCGGTGCAAACCCCTTGGTAGTGCCGCGGCGGCAGTCGTGACGGGTCGCTTCATCAAATGTTTCGCGTTCATGGTCGATGTCTTCTCACACGTCGGGCCTGCCAGTTAGGTCGGGGCCCGACGCGATGCTTACCAACCAATGCGTCACTCGCGGCTCAGGCGGCTCCACTCATTGACGAACCGCTTCTTCTGTCGTTCGTCGAGGCTCGCATAGAGCGGCATCGGCGAGTTTTTTCACATCGGTGGAGCGCTCACCGAGAAACGTCGCTTGCCTGCCCAAATATTCGATGACGGCTGTCTTCACGTAGTGCCAGCAGACGCTGCGGCATCGGAAATCCGCGCCCGCCGCCGACGTTTCAACCTCGTGTCGATTGCAGAAATTGAACCCCGGCAAACGGCGCTGTCGATCATGATCGCTACGGATTTCTCGTAGCCGCGGCTACAACATATTTATTCCGGCCAGCGGCAGCACCCGTTGAAGGATCGCCGCAAGGCAGATCAGCACCACCAGAATTTTGAGAAGGTTCGCCAAACGACCGTCACGAACAAAATTATTGATAGCCCAAAAACAAATTGCGCCCACGACGCATATAATCAGAACTGCAATTAGGACTGAAAGCATAGGATCCCCCCTGTGCCATTGCGGTAACGAAGCTCGGCCGCCAACCCTTCAGGCTGGCGGCCTAACAATCGACTTGGCGCTGTGATAACGCCGCTTTCGACCTTTTTGTTCCACGCTTTTTGTTCCACGCCGCGATGCGAGATGCGCGCAGAAGACTATGCCGATCTCTTCAGGCTTGGAGGTATGTGTCAGCGCGCCGGGCGCTCGGCTACCAATCCCGGCGGCATACACTGGCCAATCGCACCGCAACAGGCAATCGGCTCCGCAGGGCTTAAAAACCGCAGAGACTCTAAACACAGTTGGATGGTTGGATGAAAGTTCAGGGGCAAGTCACCTCTGGTGGTGTTCCAGACCCTTGCCCCAGGAGTGCGAACATCGGCGAGTTCCGCGGCGCCGCCCGGACACTGGTAGACCTTTGCAATTGTGCATTGTTGCGACGGCGTTGCGCTGCCGGAAGAAAAACCGCGGTTTGTCCGTCTAATCTCTTGTATGATTGACAGAAAGACGTTCAGAAGCTAGGGGCGGACAAGCCCCGTTGTCTTCATCGCGGCCCACGGCTACCGTTATTTGGTTTTTCTCTTGCGTCGGCGACAAGCCCGATGGCGCGTATTTTTCTTAGTCATTCGAGCCAAGACAATTTCGCGGCAATCGCGCTGCGCAACTGGCTGGCCGGGGAAGGCTGGGATGATATTTTCCTCGACCTCGATCCCGAGCACGGCATCTCCGCGGGCGAGCGCTGGGAGCGGAAGCTGCATGAGGCGGCCAACCGCTGCGAGGCCGTAATCTTTCTGGTTTCCAGCCATTGGCTCGAATCGGGCTGGTGCACGAAGGAATATGCGCTCGCCTGCGGCCTCAATAAGAAGCTTTTCGCCGTCCTCATCGATCCCGGTAAGACGATTGCCGACCTGCCGCCAGAAATGACGGGCACTTGGCAAGTCATCGATCTCGCCCGCCGTCAGGACATGCAGATCTTCCGCGTTCCCGACCCGGATTCGCATGAGGAACGGCACGTCACTTTTTCACGCGAGGGCTTGCGGCGGCTGAAGCGCGGGCTGGAGAAAGCCGGGCTCGATCCTAAGTTCTTCGCCTGGCCACCGCCGAACGAGCCCAATCGCGCGCCTTACCGCGGCCTTCAGCCACTCGAAGCGGCGGACACCGGGATCTTCTTCGGCCGCGACGCGCCGATCATCGAGTTCAGCGATGCGCTGCGCGGCTTGCGGACCGGCACGCCGCCGCGCCTCCTCGTGATCCTCGGCGCCTCGGGTGCCGGCAAATCCTCGTTCTTGCGGGCTGGGCTCTTGCCGCGGCTGGCCCGCGACGACAGCCATTTCCTGCCGCTGCGCCCGATCCGTCCGGAGCGGGCGGCGCTCACCGGCGAGAACGGATTGCTGGCGGCGCTTGAGGCGGTATTTCCCGATCGCACGCGCGCGGATTTGCGCGCCGCAATCAAGGCCGGCGCCGCCGGTGTGCGGCCGCTTCTCGCCGAACTCGCGGACAAAGCTTTTCGGCAGACGCTCGCGGACGCGGACGGCAGCAAGCCGCCGACCATCGTCATCGCCATTGATCAGGCGGAAGAATTATTCCGAAGCGAGGGCGCCGAAGAAGGCGCCGCACTTCTCGATCTGGTCCGCGATCTGACCGCCGCCGACGATCCGGCGGTGATCGTGATCTTCGTGATCCGCTCGGATTCTTACGACTCCCTCCAAAACGCCAAGCCGCTCGAAGACTTGCCGCAAAAGCCGCTGTCGCTTCCGCCGATGCCGCGCAACACCTATCGCGAGGTGATCGAGGGACCGGCCAAGCGCGTCGTCGAGGCAGGCGGCAGGCTTGCAATCGAGCCGCAACTGATCGACCGCCTGCTCGAAGACATAGAGAAAGGCGGCGGCAAGGATGCTCTGCCGCTGCTCGCCTTCACGCTCGAACAGCTCTATCTCGAATATGGCCGCGCCGGCGTTCTGCAGCTCAAGGACTACGAAACTTTCGGCGGGCTCAAGGGTGCGATCAATGCGGCGGTCGAACGTGCCTTCCGGCACGCCGACAAGGATCCGCGGATCCCGCAAGACCGCGCGGCGCGCGAGGCACTGCTCAGGCGCGGCCTCATTCCCTGGCTCGCCGGGGTCGATCCCGACACCAAGAGCCCAAGGCGCAACATCGCGCGGCGAAGCGACGTGCCTACCGAAGCCGTCCCGCTGATCGATCTTCTGATCGAGGAGCGGTTGCTCTCGACCGACACTGTCCTGGAGAAGGATGCAACGGGCAAAGAGGTCCGTATCGCGACGATCGAGCCGGCGCATGAGGCGTTGCTGCGCCAATGGGGCCTGCTCGAAAATTGGCTCGCGGAGGATTTCGGGCTTCTGGCAACGCTCGAAGGGGTGAAACGTGCGGCGCGCGACTGGGACGCCAATGGGCGGGCCGAGGCCTGGCTCGCGCATCAGGGCCAGAGGCTCGCCGAGGCGCAAGGTCTCGATGCGCGTTCCGACATTGCCGCACGCCTCGATGCGACTGACCGCGGCTATCTCGCGCAATGCCGTGCCCTTGAAGACGCGCGGCGGGCAGAAGCGGAGCAACGGCGCAAGGAACGCGAGGAGGAACAGGCGCGCCGCCTGGCCGACGCGGAGAAGCTCGCTGCCGCCAACCGCCGGATCGCGGTAGCCACCAGCGTCGGGCTTGTGATCGCGGTCATCCTGGCCGCCACCGCCGCCTATAACTGGCAGCAGGCTACGAACAATGCCGACGCCGCGGTCCAAGCGCTGTCGGCGCTGATTGAAACGACATCCGAGGTCGTCCGGCCGATTGCACGGCTCGATGCCGTCGACGCGCTGATCGAACAGGCGCGCGCCGCCATGGATCGGTTCTCGTCGCTTTCGGAGGATCCGCGCATCGCCCAGCAACGGGCGCGGACATTGTTGCTGCTAGCCGAGACCGATTGGGAGCGCGGCAACGTCAAGCGCATGCGCGACGAGACGCAGCAAGCCTACGAACTCCTAGACAAGCTTGCCGCCGGCGGCGACGTCGAGTTCCGGTTTCTTCGCGCGCGGAGCAGGCATCTCTTGGGCTTGGTGTCCTTCGACGAGAACGACAAGGTGAGCGCGATATCGCACTATCAGGCAGCGATTGGAGAACTCACGGACCTGTTGAAGCTCAATGTCAGCGACAAGGTCGCTGAGCGCTGGCTAGAGGCGCTCGCCGACGTGAACCAAGATCTCGGCGACGTCCTTTTGGCCAAATTCAACGATCCCGACAAGGCGCTTGTCGCCTTCAACGACTGCTATGACGAACGCGTGGCCGCCGAAAAAAAGGGCGATAGCGGTCCGGCTGTGGAACAAGACATTGCATGGGTGTTCAACAAGCGCGGCGACGTCGCGGTTCGCGAGGATCGCGGCGACGATGCTCTGGCTTGGTTCATCAAGGCGCGCGACGCAATCACGCTGCTCGGCGATGAATTGTGGAGCAACATTCTCTGGCCGGACCACCTAGCCGTGATCGACAGCAATATCGGCCTTATCTATCGTGAGAAGGGCGATTACGCCCTGGCAATCGAGAATTTTACACTCGCGGAGAAACTTCTCCAACGCGTTATCCTGCGGGATCCGAAAGATCTGTTCCGCCGAAACTCGCTGAGCTGGACATATTACATCCGTGCGGAAACGCAGTTCCGTTGGGCGCTGGCAGATCATAACAATGGCCTTCTACAGCAATCGCACGATAATCTCGTCGCGACAGTCGAGCACTACACACAAGTCATTAATGAAGCGCCCTACAAGAAGCAGTGGCAAATTGGCCGCGTCGGTGCGCAGGCCAATCTCGCTGCCGTTGACGGATTCATTGCGCAATGGGCTGGCGATAATTCCGCAGCCGCGAAAAATTTCGCCAAGGCGGCGGATTTATTCGTGGTCAATTTTATTCCGCTCATCGACCAGATACCCCGGCCTGACTTCGCGGCCGACACGGTGGAATTTCTCGACTGGGCGGGGATGGCCGCTGTCAAGATCGGGCAAGTCGATGCGGGTCGCGCTTATCTCAGCCGGGCACGTGAGATACTCATTAAGTATCGGTCTATCATTGGCCAACGCAATTTCGCCAGGCTTGAACCGCGCATCAATGCAGATCTTGCCGCGATTCCCAAGTGATAGTACTTACGTGTAAAATGACCGAGAAATATGGTCGAGCGTTGGCGGGCACGCTGTCCTGCGGCTGGTCTCGCGACGCCATTGAGGAGCGATCTTGAACGATTTCGATCCAGCCGCGGCATTCGACGCCGGCGATGTTGGCGAGCCGGGGCCAAGGCCTGATATCGCCGCTCTGCTTGGCCCGCAGTTCGACCAGCCCCGGGGAGCGCCCGCCACCAAGACGCTGATCATCTGCGCCGCGCCGCGCACTGGAAGTTATGAGCTCGCGCGGTTCTTGACGGCGGCCGGCATCGGCGTTGCGCATGAATATTTCAATCCGACTTGCGCCGCTGCGATCGCCGCCCGCTGGACGCTGCCGACGAATGTTCTCGAGGAAGGCGAGCTCGGCCGATACATCGATGAACTCCGGCGGCGCCGCTCACCCGGCGGCGTGTTTGCAAGCAAGTTGCAATATTGGCAATACGAGGACACGCTCCGCAACGCGCACGGTTACGCGCTATTCGAACATGCAGTCGTCGTGCATCTGTTTCGCGCCGACGTCGTGAGCCAATTCACGTCATGGCACAAGGCCTGCGAGTCTGGCCGCTTCGATTTCACTGACAGGGTCACCCACCCCCCGCGCGATTCCGCGAGCCTCTACCGGATCGACGGTCTCCTGCCTATGCTCGATCAATTGGTGACCGACGACGGCAATTTCCGGCGCCTGTTCGTGCTTGCGGGACTCCACCCGATTTTTTGCGAGTATGAGGACCTCAGTCGCGATCCGCGGGGGCTCGTCGCCACCATCGCTGAAGCCCTGGCCGTCCCTGTCAACCGTGATCGCCTGGAAAGGACGATCGCGAATAGCGCTCGTTACGCGCATGGAAGTGACGACACGCACCGCGAACGCGTGCTGCAGCACATGATGCTGCCACATGCATTCAAGAAGTGAATTCGCAGGCGCTAGATTTGCCAATTGTCGCCTCGAATTCCAGCACCGATGCGATTTCGCGCGGGATGTCGATTTCTTCCGGCAGCGCACAAAGTTTCCATCGTGCGGCAAGGCTGTTTAGTTCCGCCGAGGCAGTGACGACCGCAAGCGGGATCGCCAGCACGAGGCCCGCGATGAACGGCAGGAACCAGAGGATCGCGGCGGGCGCCGCCAGTGCGAGCATCGCCAGCAACGCCATGCCGAACACGGTATGCGGCCACAAGCTGTGCGCGGCGGCAGACCAAGACAAGCGATAGCCCTCACGCTGCTGCGTATCCCACCTCAGCGTCCGGCCGAAGCTAAATCCGATGACGAAGAATGTGGACGTCAACATCGCAATCGGCAGAAACAGAAGCGTCAACACGAGGTCGAGCAGTCCGCCAGCGATCAGCCGCACCACGCCACCGTAACTGCCGGGCGCACGCAGTGCCGAATCGAGGAGACCAAGAATTTTCGGCGTGAAGTAGATCGTAAAATAGCTCGCATAGAGCGCCAGCGCCGAGCCCGCCGGAAACGCTGAGCTTGCAGGCCATTTCAGCGTCAGGAATGCGGCGAGCGCGACGAATAGGACGACCGCTGGCCAGCTCATGAATCGATGGGCGACACCGATGAGGTGATAGCGGTCCATGGCGGTTAGCCCGGACAGCCGCAGCATCCGCAGGTTCTTGAGATTGCCCTGGAACCAGCGGCTGTAGCGGGTCGCGAAATCGGTCAGCGCCGGTGGCACGCCTTCGTAGCTGCCGAGCTCCACTGGAAGCTCGCGAATTTCATAGCCGGCGCGATGCATCAGAATGCTCTCGATCTGGTCGTGGCAAAACATGATTCCGCCAAACGGCTCCTTGCCAGGCAGATCCGCGAGACTACAATGATTTGTGTAAGCGGCGACGCGGATCGCCGCGTTGTGGCCACGATATTGCCCGCGCTCGCCCTGCCACCACACCGTGCCGGCGATCCAACAACGCATGCCGTGCCGGTGGCCGAATTCGAAGATGCGTGCGAACAGGCTCGGCATCAAAATTCCCGAGTTGACGCTTTGCAGCATGCCAATGCGAGGATTGGCCTGCATGATCCGCACAAGCTCGAGGATCGCGCCGGCACTCATCAGGCTGTCGGCATCAAGGACGATCATCACCTCGTAATTGCCACCGAAGCGATGGCAGAAGTCATACAGGTTGCCGTGTTGCGCGCCTGAGTTTTGCGCGCGCCGCCGGTAGACGAGGCGTTGGCCGTCGGCCATTTCCGCTTGCCAAGCCAGAACGAGCCGCTGCTCCGCGGCGATGATATCGGGCTCGCTGCTGTCGCTGAGCAAAAAATAGTCGAAATGGTCGCCCTGCCCGCTCGCGTCGAGGCTCGCCTTCATGCTTCTCAGCCGCGCGATGATGGGAATGACGGCCTCGTTGCATACCGTCATCGCGATCGCGATACGATCCTTGACTGCGACATCCTCAGCGGGCAGAACGCCCTCCAGCGTGGTGAGCCCGCGCCGCAAAGCGACGAACCCAATCACAGCATTCCAGAAATTAGTGACCACCCAGATCGCCTTGAGGGCGAAGGCCATGACCGTGATCGCCGCGATCATGCGGAAACCTCCGGCAGCCAGCACTGACGCCAACCAGGCCGACAATAGCGCAGTTGTCGCGATGACCAGCGCGGTGAATACGAGGCGGCGGTGTGTCCAACTCATCGCAATTGTTCAGGCAATCTCATCGACGACAACGAATGGCCCGGCAGGCTTAAATCATGCCGGAATATGGAAAGGCGACGGTGCAACTAGAATGCCAGCATGTCAATTAGGTGCGAATCTCATGGCCATCGGCACGCACGCCACGGTTGCTGCGCCGCTTTTGCCTTGTCATGCGGCAGGGGATTTCCTATGTTCGGGGCCATTGCTTAGGGACGCTATGCTTTTCGATGCCTATTGATTTCATCAGATTGTTGGATTGGCTGTTCGGCTTCATCCTGATCGGATGCGCTTTGTTCGAGTCGATCGAGTTCATTGAATTGTTGATCTGTCGACGCGCCGGTGAAAAAGCGCCGGTTCGCCGCGCGACCAGCAAGCCGTTCGTGAGCTTTCATGTTCCGACCTGTTCGGAGCCTCCGGACGTGGTGGCCAAGACGCTCCTTGCCCTGCACAATCTGGACTATGATGCGTTCGAAGTGCTGGTTGTCGACAACAACACGAAAGATGACCAGCTGTGGAAGCCGATCGAGCGCCTTTGCGGCGAGCTTGGGAACCGCTTTCGCTTTTTCCATTTGCCGGAATGGCCGGGCTTCAAGGCGGGCGCCCTCAATTTCGCGCTTCAGCAGACTGCGCCCGAGGCGGCGCTCATCGGTGTCGTCGACGCCGATTACGAGATAGCGCCGAATTATCTCGCCGAGGTCGTTGGTCATTTTGACGATGATAATGTCGCGTTCGTGCAGACGCCGCAGGACTATCGCGACTGGTCGCTCAACATTTTCTTTCGGGTCTGCAATTGGGAATATTGGCAGGTGTTCGCGGTGTCGATGGTGCTGCGGAACCGGCGCAACGCCATCCTGATGCACGGCACGATGAGCCTCGTGCGTCGAGACGCGATGGAGCGCGCCGGCGGCTGGGCCGAATGGTGCCTCACCGAAGATTCCGAGCTGGGACTGAGACTCCACGCACTCGGTTACCATTCGATCTATGTCTCGAAGACCTATGGCCGCGGACTCGTGCCCTTCACCTATCGCGACTACAAGCGCCAGCGGCGGCGCTGGGTCATCGGCGGCGTGCAACAGTTGAAGCGTCACTTCAATCTGTTCCTGCCGCTGTCCTTGCCACGGCCACGCAGCGCGACCGGTTTAACGATGATTCAGAAGCTCTACTATCTGCAGGGCTGGTTGCCGTGGTTTCGATGCAGCGTCGTCGTTCTATCAATGCCGGTGGCGCTGGCGACCGGCGTTGCTGCGCTTTTCGGCCTGGTCCGCCCCAACGCGCTCTCATGGCTAGGCATCGGCATGACGCTTATCGTGGCGCAGCTCCTGATGCGGCAAGTAGTGATCTATCGCCATCACCTGTGCCTGTCATGGCGCGACACAATCGGCGCAACCATCGCTAATTTCAGTCTGGTCTGGGCGGTGGGCTGCGGCTGGCTGTCTGGATTGACGGCAGCCGAGCAGGTTTTTCAACGTACGCCGAAGCGCCCACCGGAACCGACCTACTGGCTGGAAGCCGCCCGCGCCGAGCTCATCATTGGCACGCTCACACTCGCGCTGGGCCTCGCGCTCGCGACTACTTATGGCCTCGCCGCCTGGCCAGCCGTATCCGGCCTATTAAGCTACGCAATATTGTTCCTCCCGGCGGCATGGATGGCCCGGCAATCGTCAATGGCCGAGCGTATTTCCCAAAGCAGCCTGCGCGAACGGGAGAGCGCTGCATGATGAGCCTCCGTGAACCGGCGGCCTGACTGAGGAAATGAGGCTATTGGCCAATTGCGACCTCAATCGTCTCGCCGCACATACGACGCTGCATCAGCTCGCGTGGGGTGTTTCCAGCGCGTTTTCCGCGGTATTTTTGCTGCATCAGGGACTGTCGCCGGCGGCGATCTATCTCTACCTCTGTGTGATCATCGTCCTGCGATTCGGATTCCGTCCGGCTGTCCTGTTCAGCGTCCGGGCGATCGGATTGCGCGCCACGATGATCGCCGGCACATTCCTCTATGGCGTGCAAAGTCCGCTGCTCGCCCTGGTTCACGGACCGGGCGTCGCATTGTTGGTCTATTGCGTCGTCACCGCGATCGCCCAGGTTTTCTACTGGACGTGCTACCATGCGATGTTCGCCGCCACCGGCGACATCGAAAGCCGCGGCAGCCAGATCGGATGGCGCCAGATGCTGGTTGGGATCGCCGGGATCTTGGGCCCCGCAGCGGGCGGCATCATGCTGACGATCGCCGGACCTTGGGCGGCGTTCGGCGCAGCCGCCGTGATCGAGCTCGCCGCCATCGTACCTCTGCGTAACTTCACCGAGCCTTCGATCGCACTCATCGCTCCGAAAGGCGCCTTCCCAGCTGCCAGACGCGGCACTCTGCTGCTCGCGACCGACGGATGGATATTCAACAGCTCGGCATGGGCCTGGAGCCTGATCGTCTTCCAGGCGCTCGGCGGGCGCTACGATGCGTTCGGCGGCGGGCTTGCGGCAGCAGCTTTGGCGGGCGCGCTCGGCGGCGTGGTTCTGGGGCGCTTCATCGACACCGGCTATGCGCGCCGGGCCACCTGGATCAGCGCCGCCGTGCTCGCGAGCAACCTGATCGTCAAGTCGCTCTGCGGCCAGGATCCGATTCCAGTTCTTGCGGTCGTCATCGGCACGACCATGCTCGGCGGACTCTACATGCCCTCGCTCATGACTGCCGTCTATAACGAGGCTAAATCGTCACCCTGCCCGCTCCGATTTCACTTTGCGGCAGAGGCCGGATGGGATATCGGCGGGGCGCTCGCCTGCCTTTTCGCCGCGGCCTTCTATGCCTATGGGGCTTCTTTGCAGATGGTGATTCTGCTTGCGCTTCCGATGGTCGCGTTCCAAGCATTCTTCCTGGATGGAAGCTATGCGGCACGGCAAAGCGAGATTGGTATGGTCGGCAGAGAGCTGCCTGGGCCGTGACCCGTGACTTCGATCTCTGGCCATGATCTTGGGCCATGATCTTGGGCCGTCAAAGGCGGTGATCCCTATGCCAGACGCCGACGCGCTCCCCCGACTGGACATCTGGTATATTTGCGACCTCAGCCTATGCAATTTCGACTGCGCCTATTGCGCCAGCGGCTCGCCGGAAAAAGGCGGCCCGCGCACCCGCAAGAAGTTATGGCAGGACGACGACGGCCCGCAGCGACTCCGTCATATTCTGCAATGGATCGCCACGCTTCCATACGCGGTGGGATTGCGGCTGCAAACCATCGGCGAACCATTCCTATCGCAGGAGTTTCTGGCTGCTGCATCCGGCATGACGACCAAACAAAACATCCGGTTCGTGGAACTCGTAACGAATGGCTCGTTGCTGACCGGCGGACTAAAGCGGATGATCGACTATGGCGCCGATTTTTCGAAATTGACGCTGTGGATCACATTTCACCACACTGAAATCTCCCCGGAACACCTCGTCGAAAATGCGATCTTCGCCGTCCAACAAGGCGCTTATGCCATCGTCAATGCTCTCATGTTTCCCGATGCGATCGAACCGATCGCCAGGCTTCATCAATTATGCGCAGCGCAGGCTCTGGAGACGAATGTCGATCTCGGCCAAAACTTCAACGATGCGTACCCGAATTTTCCGTTCATTCCGCTCGCAGAGGACGAGAATGTGCTTGCGTCAAGCGCACTCGTTCCCAACAGCAAGATGGCGTTGATCAGCATTGTCGCAGCGACAGCGCCACGTGGCCTTAACTGCTCGGCGGGCCATGATTACATTTTCATCGACCGCAGCGGCGACGTCTATCCTTGCCTTGGATACTTGCGCTACCGGCCGAGCACGAAGATGGGGTGTGCGCTTGAGCCGGACTTCATGCTGCCGCTAAGAGCCATGAAATACGCTCCCTGCGCGGTCGAGAAGGGTTGCACATGCAAGGACGATTTTCTTCACCTCGAGGTGGCCGAGGTGGGCCCGACGCGTGAACGCAGTCTCGGATATTGGCCGCTCGCTCCGGCGCAGCCCATCGATGATCTGCTGATGGCGCGGTTCGATCGCATCAAACAATCCGGCGCTCTCGCCGACTCCGGCTTCTGGCAACGCCACATCGCCCCGCGTACAAAGACCTCTTAGGCGCATTCGCCCATCCGTTGCGGATCGGGCAGCTGCCTTGCGGCTGCAGGCTCCACGCCTTCCCTTCTTTTATCGGATCATGCGCGCATTGCAGATGACGCCAACCTTGATCTAACATCGCCGATCGACCATCGAACCGGGGCTGATCGGCATTATGATCAAATTATCGTCTCTTCTGGCCGTCATCGCGCCGCCCGATGCCGCCGCAGACCGGCGTGCCACGCGAAAGCCCGCGACCCTCGTCTATGGCAGCGATGAAAAGCCGCCAGCCGCAATCACCATCATCAGCGCCGTCCAGCATGTCGGCGTAATCGCTATCTTCATGATCTATCCTTTGATCATCGCGCGTACCGCAGGCGTTCCGGCGAATGAGATCGGGATCATCCTGCGCCGGGGCATGCTGGTTCTGGCGGTCGCCGTCTTGTTGCAGGCGCTGCCGCGCGGGCCGGTCGGCAGCCGTTTCTTGGCGCCGTCGATTTTCACCGGCGTCTATCTCGGGCCCTCGATGCTGGCGGTGAAGCTCGGCGGCCTGCCGCTGGTCTGGGGCATGACCCTGTTCGCCGGCTTCGTCGAGATCGGCCTGTCGCGCATATGGTCGCGGCTGCGGGTGTTCATCCCGCCGGAAACCGCAGGCATGGTGGTGTTCCTGGTCGGCGTGATCATCGGGCTCGCGGCGCTGCGGATCATGCTGGACGATTCCGGGGGAAGCATGGTCTCTGGCCGCGGCGCACTGGTCGCCGGCGCCAGCATCGCGACGATGGTCGCGCTCAACATCTGGAACAAGGGACGGCTGCGGCTGTTCTGCATTCTGGTAGGGATGATCGTCGGCTATGGGCTCTCGGGTTTTGCCGGCTATATTACCAGCGCCGACGTGAAGACGGTGCTGAGCCAGCCGATCCTCGCATTTCCTTCCGTCTCGCATCTCACTTGGACATTCGACTGGTCGATGATCATCCCCTTTGCGGTCAGCGGATTGGCCGCCGCCATGAGCGTCACCGCCGTGGTGACGACCTATCAAAGGCTCAATGACGCCGAGTGGGTACGGCCCGAGCCGCGCTCCATCAGCGGCGGTATTTTCGGTGACGGACTCGCGGTGGTGGTGGCCGGTCTGTTCGGGACTTATGGTCTTACCGTTTCGACCGCCAATGTGGGCCTTGTGGCAGCGACAGGGGTGGCGAGCCGCCGCATCGCTTTCGTCATCGCCCTCATTCTCGCCGTCGGCGCCTTCCAGCCGACGCTGGTTGGCTTTCTCACCATCATGCCGCCGCCGGTGATGGCCGCCGCGCTCCTGTTCACTGCGGTGTTCATCATGATCAGCGGCGTGCAGATCATCTCGACTTGCGTTCTCGATCCGCGTCGAACTTTGGTGATTGGCGCCGGCATGATGGCCTTCTTTATGGTCTCGGTGTTTCCTACAGCCTTCACCGGCGTGCCGCGTTGGGCGCTGCCTTTGGTCACCTCGCCCCTGGTACTGGCGACCTTGGTCGCGCTTTCACTCAATTTCCTGTTCCGCATCGGCATCCGGCGGACAGTGAGCTTGACCATCGATCCCAAAGCGCTCGTTCCGTCCGAGATCGGCAATTTCATCGAGCGCGCGGCCGGCACCTGGGGCGCACGCCGCGATGTGATCACGCGAGTCGAATTCGCGGTACAACAGGCGGTCGAGGCCGTCATCGAATTCTGTCAGGTCAAAGGCCCGTTCACGCTTGCGGTCAGCTATGACGAATTCGATATAGATGCGAAGCTGAACTACACGGGCATCGCGCTGGAGCTGCCGGACTGGCCGCCGTCGCATGACGAATTGCTGGAGACGGAAGACGGTCCGCGCCGGCTGGCGGGATTTTTGGTACGCCGCCAGGCCGATCGCGCCCGCAGCACAGTTGAGCATGGCGCAACCGTTCTCAACCTGCATTTCAAACATTAAACCTTAGCCTGGAAAAATCGGCTTGACGCTTTCTGCCGGCGCCTCGGTGCGCGGCCCGAATGTGAGGATGAGGCGATTGCGTCCGGCACTGTGCTCATAATGCATGCCGGCAGTCAGCTTGCGGATGAAGTGAATCCCCATGCCGCCGACCGGCGCGTCTTCGAGCGAAGTCGCAATTGCCGGCGGCGATACGGCAGTCGGATCGAAGGGGCGCCCATCATCCTCGATGCAGAGCGTCAAACCGGGCGTGCCACTGAGGAGGGTCACCGAAATATGCGTGCCTCCCTGATCTTGCGAACCGCCATGCATGATGATGTTGACGACAGCTTCCTCGAGACATAATTCGAGCGCGAAAATCTGATCTGCATCGAGCCCTTCATCATGGCCGATGGCGCGCGCGAAAGTGCCGAGCCGATCGAGTTCGGTCAGATCGTTGCGTAAATCCAGGCGACGCGCGCCAGCTGAGCTCTTCTCCGGCGCCGACATCTCGGCGCAGCTCTATGCGCCGACCGCGGCGATCGCGGCGGTGCGCTCCGGAAAGATTTGGATCAAAGTTTCCATCCCTGCCGTCTTCAGCACCATCAACACATTGCCTTCCGGCGCGACGATCACCAATTTGCCGCCCTTGCGCTGGACCGCTTTGGCGCTCGTCACCAACACGCGAATTCCCAATGAAGCGAGGAAATCCACCTCCGAAAGATCGACGACGACGGCAGTTTTGGAGCCGGCGATCACACTGAAGCGCAAATCAACGGCTTCGGCGCCATTTGTGTCAAACCGTCCGCGTAGCGCCACATTGGTAACGCCGCCATCGAGCTCGTCGACGACCATGTCCATGCAGTCCTCCCTTCAGGCAAACAAGCCGATCGTTGCCCGGCCCTCCTCATCAGAAAGCGTGTTGGTCGTCCGAACCGGCGCCTGCCGGTCATCCAACCGCAGGCAGCTTGCGGCACACCTGGGGGAACGCGGCAGCTTTCACTATCGATATGACATGTTTATAACAATAACACGACTGCTTGGCGATCAATATCCGCCAAGGCGAAGAGCATTTCAGCAAAAGTGAGCACCGGTTTACCGATCTCGGCTGTTGCCGAGATCGGCTCTTTTGATGATCAAGTCGGGCAAGCCCGACTTGATTTCCCGAAAATGCTCTAGCTTTTTGAATGAGAGCGGTTTCAGGTTTGGTATGGACACCAAACCTGAAACCGCTCTCGCGCCGTCGCCAAGACCGGCTATGTGGACAAGTTCGAAATATTCGGCAATTCTGCGTGTTAGATCACGATGACTTTGGATTGAATCAATCCAAAGTCATAAACGTGATCGATTCCAATAATTAGAGCGGGATGGGGCGGAAAACCGGTTCCCACTTTTCCTCATCCCGCTCTGGTGCGGCGTCACGGGCCGCGGCAGGGCTCGACTTTGAGCGAAAGACTGTCAGCCGAGATCGACAACGACATCGCCGAGATCGCGCGGGTGACCTCGCTCATCGAGAGTTTCGGCGAAAGGCACCAATTGCCGGAAACAATCGTCTTTTATATGAAACTGGCCTTCGATGAATTGTTGACGAACATCATCTCCTATGGATTTCTAGATGGCGGACGGCACAAGATCACCGCCTTGATCCGGCTCGAAGGCAATGCGCTCGAGGCCGAGATCATCGACGACGGAATTGCCTTCGACCCTCTTGCGCGGCCGGCGCCAGACACCAGTCTGGCGGTGGAGGAGCGCGAGATCGGAGGGCTCGGCATCCATTTCATCCGCACTGTGATGGACGCGGTGGACTATCATCGTTCGAACGGACGAAATCACTTTAAAATGATCAAGAAAGTGCCGGTCGCACCGGCGAAATAAGGACGGAGTTCATGGCACATCGGGTCTTGATCGTCGACGATTCCGGCTTCATGCGCAACATCGTCAAGCAGATCTTGGCGGTGGACGACGAGCTCGAGGTCGCCGGCGAGGCGGAAGACGGGCAAGTCGCGATCGAGAAGGAAAAAGAGCTGAAACCGGAGGTCATCTTGCTCGATATCGAAATGCCGCGTCTCGACGGGCTTGCCGCGCTCAAACGGCTGAAGCTCACGAGCAAGGCCAAGGTCGTCATCCTCTCCTCCGTGGCGCAGCTCGGCTCTCCGGCGGCGCTCGAGGCGCGGCGTCTCGGCGCTTTCGATGTCATCGCCAAGCCGTCCGGCGCGATCAGCCTCGATTTGAAGGCCAAGCGCGGCCATGAAATCCTCAAAGTGGTGCGGGCGGCGATCGGCCTTCCACCGCTTGACGTCGCCGCGGTGGCGCGCCGGGCGCAGGCGCGCAAAGACGGCCAATAGAAGCTGTTCGATCATCATAAGCATGTGACATCAGATGCGACCGTCGCATGCTAAAACATCGTTTCACCGCATGATCCTGGCCGAAATCATCGGCAAATTTCGGGGTCATGCTCGCTCCGGGCAGGTTCATGAACGATAAAGACCAGCTACGGCAGATCGGTGTTGGCCTGGTCAAGCTTCTCGATGAAGCCGAACGCGACCCTGCCTTGCGCGATTTCGACAGCCATCCCGATGGAATGGCGGCGCTCGCAATGCTCATGGATCGCCTCTCAGCGCGCGAGAAGCGTCGCGAAGAGCTGCTCAGCGAGCGCGGCCTGCAGCTTGAGCTGGCGCTCGACATTCTGCGGACGCGCGACCGCGCCGCCGCCGAACAGGCCGAATGGGATTTCGCCACCGATCTGCAACTGTCCGGCCTGCCGCAAGATTTTCCGCCCTTCCCGGATCGCAGCGATTTTGATCTGCACGCCGGAATGGTCACCGCCAAGGAAGTCGGCGGCGATCTCTATGATTTTTTTCTGCTCGCACCGCATCGGCTCGGCTTCGTCGTCGCCGATGCGGCGGGCAAGGGCCTGCCGGCGGCGATCTTCATTACCTTGACGCGAACTTTGCTGCGCGCGGCAGCGCGACGGCTGGACAGTCCCGGCGCCTGCCTCGGCACCGTCAATGCCATGCTGTGCATCGACAATCCGACGCTCATGTTCACCACCGCCTTCTATGGCGTGCTCGACACTGAGACGGGGGACATTCTCTACGCCAATGCCGGCCACAATCCGCCTTATGTTCTGCGCGGCGCTGGCGCAGTCGATGCGTTGTCAGGCACGGGTGGAATGGCGCTCGGGATCATGGAAGGCATGCGCTATAAGACACAGCACTGCCGACTGGCGCCCGGCGAGATCCTCGTCTGCTTCAGCGATGGCGTGACCGAGGCGACCGATGCCGCCGGCGCGCTGTTCGGCGAGACACGTCTCATTGCGCTCTTCGACGGCCAGGCGCAAAAGCATCCGACGGAGCTTTTCGCCACGATCATCGCGGAAGTCGACGCCTATATGTCGGTCGCGCCCATGGCGGACGACGTCACGCTGCTGGTGATCCGCTACAATGGTCCGAGCCAGGACTGATCAGCCGAGAGCTTCGGCTCAAGCCGCAACCGCAAGGGATGGCCGCCTTCGATCTCGCGGCGGCAGGCGGCATCGAAGAGGCCGCGGCCGAAACCGAAGACCTTTGGCAATGCGATGAATTCGCCTTCCGCCAGGGTCGCCATCCCGCTGATCCGATCGACGATCAGCACGCCGACAGCTTCCGACATCTCGAAGCCTATCGCTATGCCGTCGCCGCTGCCCACACTTCCCAATAAGCCGCGCAGATCGATCGGTTCCACGCCATAAAACCGGTCCGGCGTGGGCGCGGTCATCGGCCAAATCCGCAGCATTGTTTGGGCTCGGATGGCCAGAGGATAGCGCGCCACGCGGCACAGCAAATATCGGTCGGCGATCGTCATGTCGGTGCGGGGGCTTGCGTCGTGTGGGCGGCAGGAGCGAGGCCGACAAGGCCGCGCGCCTCGAGAACCAGGACCGGTCGACCATCACCCAGAACGGAAGCACCCGCGATCACCGGCGAGGCGGCTAGCATGGGATGCAGCTCCTTGAGGAACAGATCCTGGAATCGAAGTACGCGATCGACACTGAGGCCCAACATCTGGGTTCCGGTGGACACGATCGCCACGCGGGTGAAGTCGGCTTTGGATTCGCTTGCCTCGAAGCCGAGGGCGGCGGCAAGACGATGCACCGGCACTGCGGCGCCGCGGTGCAGCACGATCTGCTGGCCCGCGACCACATCGATCGCATCCGTTGCAAGCTCGAGCACGCTGATGACTTGGCGTTCGGGCAATGCAAAAATCTGCTTGTCGACTTCGACCAGCAGAGCGCGCAGCAATGCCGCCGAGACGGGCAGCTTTAACGTGAATTTGGTGCCGGCACTCGGCCATGTCTCCATATCGATGGTGCCGCCGAGGCGCTGCAGAACCGCTGCAACCACATCCAATCCCACGCCGCGCCCGGAGATCTCGGTCACCGCGTCGGCCGTCGAGAAGCCGGGCCGGAAAATCAGGGCATTGATGTCGCGTTCCGGCATTTGCTCCGCCTGATGCGGCACAATCATGCCGAGGCTCAGCGCCTTGGCGAGGATTTTCGATCTGTCGAGCCCCTGCCCGTCATCTGCAATGATGATATCGACGCGATTGCCGCGCTCGGAGGCGGAGATGTTGAGGCGCGCGCGCGCCGGCTTGCCGAGCGCGAGCCGCCGCTCGCGCGATTCGACGCCATGATCGATTGCATTGCGGACCATATGCATGAGCGGGTCGATGAGGACATCGACCATGCTTTTGTCGATTCGGACTTCGCGGCCTTCGACCACGACGTCTATGTCTTTGCCGAGCTTTTGCGCCAGGTCCCGGGCCGCACGCGACAAGCGGCCGAAGAGCCCGTCGACCGGAACGACGCGCAGCTGCAGTCCCGCCGTCCAAATCCGGCGATGCGCAGCCTCCAGCATGTGCTCCAGCGCCTTGAGTTCGCGAAGATCCCCCTCCATTGCATCGAGATGCTGGCGCAACTCCGGATCTTGCCGCGCGCGCTCCTTCCCGAAACGCCGCGCATCATGGATCGCCGTCGCGATCCGGCCATGCTGCACGACATCGGCAAGATGCGCCAAGGCGGTCCGCATTTCTCCGACTTCCGCCATCAAATCATCGATGGTCTCGCTGCGCACACGAATGAGCGGCGCCCGGATCGGCGCGGGACCCGCCGCTGCAATCGCCTCCGGTGCCGCGACCGATTCCGGCGACCGCCCGAGCTCGACGATGCCGTGCAAGCATGCTTGCTCCGGATCAAGCGCCGCAAGCTGCGCCCGAATCCAATCCGAAGCATGTTCGGAGAAGATCAGAAACTCGAAACAATTGACCCCGTCGCGATAGACCGTGCGGCTGGTGATGGTTTCGACCGCAGACGAAAGCCAAGCGATGAGGTCGCCGGCGATATCGGGATTTGCTTCAAGTTCGAACAGCACCTCATAGGCACGCCGGCCATCGGCCAGCGCCTTCTCCAGGCGCGCTCTTTGCTCTCCCGATAGCGTTGCGAGAACTTCCGGGCGTAGCCGCTGATCGCCGGCGGTTTCGGCGAAGGCGGGTGATGTCGGCGCCTGGAAGCTTGCTTCCCATTGCTCGGCAAGAGTCTCGGCGCGGTCGGCGTCGATATCCATTTCCGTGTCGACGTAAGCCTGTAGGGCTTCGATCGTGTCGCGCGCAAGGTCGCGGACGTCCGCCGAATGAGCCGTATCCGGGGGATCGAGATTGCGAAACCGCTCCTCGACGAAGAGCAGGAGCCGCGCACTCTGGTCGAGGCCGAGGCAAGCAGCCACGGCGCGCAGAGCCTCTGCCGCCGCCACCACAGTCTCGGCTCCAGCCATATCAGGGGCGATGTCCTCGTCGAGCTGCGACAGCGCCGCGCCGAGCCGGTCGAGGCCTTCGCCATAGTCCGGACCAAGCTGTGCGGCCAACGCTGCGGCGAAGGATGCTGCTCCGGACGCTATTCCAGTCACCTCTTCGATGATCTTGGCTTGTTCGCGCAGCTCGCTGAAACGCGTAATGAGCGCATTGCGTCCTGCCAAGTCTGCCATGTCTGCCAAGTCTGCCATGTCGGAAGCTGCGGCGGCGCATTCGGCGATGGCGCTCAGCTGTTCGGCCAATGCCGCGAAGCTCATCATCTCGGCGCCATAGGCCAGGTCAGCGGCTGTCTCCGCCGCTGCGGCGCGATCCTCGAAGCGCGCCGACAGAGCCAGCGCAACAGTCGCCAGCCGCTGATCCATGAGCTCGCTATAGATCGCCAGCATCTCCAGATCGTCGCTCAATGGCATATCCACGGCCGACTCCGCTGCTGACCTGGGCTCAGGCGCGCTGCCCGTTGCGGTCGAAAGTTCGCAATGACTTTCGAGTTCGCGCAGAAGACCGGTCGCCGGCTGCACGTCCTTGCGTCCGGCGATGACTTCCTCGCGCATGCCTTTGAGGCGATCGACGGCGCGCAGCAGCACTTGTGCAAGGCCCTTATCGAGGACCGTGCGACCCTCACGCACGAGGCTCAGAATGTCCTCGCAATGATGCGCGACCGCCTCGACGTTGGAAAAGCCCATCGCCAGAAACGTTCCCTTGAGGGAATGGAAATAGCGAAACAGCGCGGCAATCTCGTCGCGGGTCCAATCGGCTGTCCGCTGATCCGACAGGAGACGTTCGAGAGCATCAAGATGCTCTTCCGTCTCGGCGGCGAATTCGTTCCACAAGGCATCGAGTTCTGCGGACATGCGATGACCTTAAGCGTTGGAGCTGGGGTAGATAATCGGACAGTGACGGCTCATGTTGCGCCAGCCCCGCCGGCGCCGACATCGGCCGGCAGCGACCAGCCGCTGAGCCGCTCGGCGATCTCTTCGATCGTGAGGATCTCGCATCCTTGTGCCGCTGCGCAGGCGGCCTGCGGCATGCCGCCGACAATGCAGCTCTCCGGGTCCTGAACGAGAACCGGCACGTCTTTGCGGCGCAAGGTGGCAGCGCCTTTGGCGCCGTCTTCTCCCATTCCGGTCAGCACAATGCCGACCGGTGCCGATCCGACAAGCGCCGCAGATTCGAACAGCGCATCGGCGCAAGGATGCACATTGGCGTCGACCTTGACCAAGCGCAGTTCATAACCGCCAGATCGATGCGGCCCGATGATGCCGTCGCGTGCGCCTGGGATTAGTGTGACGCTATAGGGCGCCAGAGCGACACGATGCGCGCCTTCGCGTACGTCGCTTCCCGTGTCCTGCGAGAGCATCTGTGCGAGGCTCGCGGTGAAAAACTCGGGCATATGCTGGGCGATGACGATTGGCGGACGGATCGGTCCCAAAGCGGCGAGGAGCTTGGTGAGCGCCTGCGGGCCACCCGTCGAGGCGGCAATAACGACGAGATCGGGATGCCATGGCCTTACCTTGGCCGCCACCTTCGCCGACGGGCTGCTCGGTTCTACGACCGGCTGCCGCTTCGCCCAGGCGCGGAGCTTCGGCCGAAGTTGGGAATCGATATGGGCCAGATCGGTCTTTGCGAACATCGACGATTTCGAGACGAAATCAACCGCGCCCAAGCGCAGCGCCTGCACCGCCGCCTCGCCGCCCGCTTGCGTATGAGCGCTCACCATGATGACGGCAGGATGCGGCACCACTTCGCGCATGATTTGCGCGCAGGCCTTGAGACCATCCATTTCCGGCATTTCTATATCGAGCGTGATCGCATCGGGTTTCAATTCGCGCGCCATCGCCACGGCTTCGACTCCATTGCGCGCTTCGCCCACGACGCGAATGTCACCTTCGGCTTCGAGCATCTGCCGCAGGGCAATGCGCATAAAACTCTGATCGTCCACCACGAGCACGCGAATGGGCGTTGCCCGAGCGATCGGATCGCCTTGTTTGGGATCAGGCGGCATCGCTTCTCCATCCCCCGCCTTTGGCGATCGACGACGCGTCGATGATCCAGATGAAATGTGCGCCTTGCAAAGCGACAGCGCTGATCGGGCTGCCCGGCGGCGGCGCGATCAACGAATCTCGCTCAATCGCCGCAATGCCGATGATGCGGTCGACCGCGATCACGAATGTCCCGGTCTGGGGCGATTTGAGTTCGATGAAATGCTCCGCCGCGGGTGCAAACGAAAGGCCGAGCCGAGCCGCAAGATCGAGGACGGGCAGCACGCGGCCGCCGATGGCCGTTACGCCAACCGCCATATTGCGGCCGCCCGCCGGCGCTTGGATCACCCGACATGCGGTGTGAATATGGACGACCGATAGCAGCGCAAAGGCGCAGGTTCGACCGGCTAATTCGGCGAGCAGATAACGTGCTTCCTCGTTCTGAGCCGGCATTTCCACGGGCGCCATCGATGCAAAGCTGCGGGCGGTCTCGGGCTCGGGCAGCAGCCTTGTGAGAATGGGTCGCAGATCGGTGACATGCTCCGACTCGGCCGACATGCCAATGACGCGTTTGACGGCCAGCGCACAACGGCGGCCTTCAAACTCGACAATGACAAAGGCGCCGCGATCGCCCTCACCGGCTTGCGGACGGCCGAGCAGCGCGTCGAGCGAGATCACGGGCAGGAGCGTGTCGCGATAGAAAGCCGCGCCGGCCAAGAGCGGTCGAGGGTCAGGAACCGCCGCGATCACCAGGGTTTCACGGAGCTCGATGACGATGTCGAGCGGCAGGAGATCATGTGAACTTGCGGTTTCTACCGCCAAATTGGCCGCGGACAGCTTGCCTCTTATGTGCCCAGCCGGCGTTTGCACGGGCACGGCCGGCATGCCTGCCGCATTGGCGTGGCCGGTTCCCGCCGTCAAAACCGCCGGTGCCGCCGCACTCTCGCGCAAACAGTTCTCAAGCAGGGCGTCGACATCGATGAAATGCACTGGCATCTGGCGCCATTGGATCTCAGCCATTGAGATGCAGGCCACAATCTGCATGACGTGGTCCACACAAAATGCATAGTTTTCGGTGCCGATCGCGACGAGAAGCAATTCACCGTCTGCTTGATCGCCGTCGGGCAGATCAAGCAGACGGCGAAGATCGAGGACCGGCACGATTTTGCCGCTGAGCGCCGCCACGCCGAGAATATGGGGCGGCAGAAGCGGCAGACGCCTTAAGGGTTGTGCGGCCACCACTCTGACAACCCGATCGGCGGCAACTGCGCAGCATTGGCCCCCGAGCCAAAACAGCATGGCGTTTGAGACAGCAGCCTCGCCTGCGAATTGCATGGCCTCAGCCATTATCCCGCCTCCGTTGATAGATGAGAGCGTCGGGTGCCCATAGCGTTTCGAAGGCCTCAGCGTCGATCAGCGTATCGGTTGGGCCAAGCACTAGATAGCCACCGGGCCGCACCGCGCGGGACAGGTTTTCTTGGGCCTGCCGCCGGGCTCGGGCACTGAAGTAGATCAATACGTTGCGACAAAACACGGCATCGAAAGGCGTCTCCGGCAACGCGTCGTCCATGAGATTGCAATGCGCGAAGCGCACCGCTGCTTTGAGATGGGAAGCGGCGCCGCGCGAACCGGCGTTCGGAAGCGAGGGGAAATGGTGCAGCAGGACCACGGATTCAGCCCGAAACGAGGACAAGGGTCCGGTGTCGTAAACGCCGCCACGGGCCTGCGTCAGCACCGGTCGCGAGATGTCCGAACCCAAGATCTCAATCCGCCAAGGCGAAAGAAGCCTCATGCCCGTCTCGGTCGCGATCGCATGGCCCGATGCGACTAGGGCATCGTAAACGAGCGCCGCGATCGAATAGGCTTCCTCGCCGGTCGCGCAGCCGACTGACCAGAAGCGTAAGAGATGGGTTTGCGCCGCCGCCGCTTCGGCGATCAGGGACGGCAATTGCGCAGCGAAGAATTGCAATTGCGAAGGATCGCGCATGACATAGGTCTCATGCACGGTCAGGCCTTCGATCAGCGACAGCCATTCCGGATGGCTGGCCGGCAAAGCCTCGAGTCGCAACACAAAAGCTTCGAGCTCGGCGATGTCGATTGCCGCAATGGCGCGCAAAAGCTTTTCAGCCGCGGCTTGCGACACATCGATCCCGGCCCGCATTTCGGCGCCGACCAGCAATCGCAACACGAGCTGCGCGCGCTGATCCCGCGGCAGAGCAAGCTCGGCTGGCGTTTCTGCGGAGGGCCCACGCGTCAGCGCTTGCCGATGTGCGGTCATCGCGTCCTGCAGCAGTGCAAGCGTGGTGTCGATCGGATGCGCCATCGGCCTTTGCCTCAACGAAGAATCAGGTCCAGATCTCCTTGAATTTGTCGAGCTCGCCGCGAGAATGCTCGGCAAGCTTGCTCAAGTCCAGCATTGTGGCGGTGATTTCCTCCGCGGCGGTGGCATTCGACTGGCCGATCCGCGTCAGTTCGTTCAAACTCGCATTGATCTCGGAAATGGCCGCTTGCTGTTCCGCCATGGCCGTGGCGATCGAGCCCATCAGCTTGTCGCTTTGGCGAACCGTCTCGGAGATCTTCTGCATCTTGTCGCTGACTTCATCCGCCATCGCAACGCCCTCCCCGGCCTGGGTCGTCGAGCGGCTGACCAGTTCGGCGATCTCCTGAGCGAGCGAAGCGGAATTCTCCGCAAGCTTGCGCACTTCCTCGGCCACCACGGCAAAACCCTTGCCATGGTCGCCGGCGCGCGCGGCCTCGATCGCCGCATTGAGCGACAGCATATTGGTTTGGCTGGCAATGCGCGAAATTGCATCGGCAATATAGCGAACCTTGCTGCTGCTCTCGGCGATCGCATTGACGACATTCACCATATCGGACATGCGCGTCATGCCGTCGGTCACCAGCACGGCGGCGGCGCCCGCCTGCTCGCTCGCAAGGTGCGTATTTTTGGCGACGTCGGAAATCGCCAACGTGCTCTGATTGACGGCGCCAGCAGTTTTCTTCAGCGAATTGAGCTGGACATTCGAGCCGTCGGACACTTGGCTCACTGCGCTGCTTGCCTGGCCGGCGGCGAGCGCGATGCGGCCGACATCCTCAGTCACTTGCACGGTCAAAGCATCGGCGGCGACGGCCTGATGCTGGAAGGCGCGGATCGCCTTCGCCATGTCACCGATCTCGTCGGACCGACCCGATGGGACTGTGCCGGTGGTGTCGCCGGCGGCGAGCTTCATCATTGCCTGCGCAATCTGGCTCAAAGGCTGCGTGAGGAATCGCCTGACGAAAAAAATCGCGAGGATGACACCGCCGAGGGCGATCACGATGGAGGCCACGACCAAAAGCTGTACCCGCGCGTGATAGAAGTCAGCAAGCTCGCTGTTCAGGCGCTCGATGCGCGCTTCATTGGACGCAGCAAGCGTCGCTATTTCGCCGTTGAGCCTTGTACGGTTCGTACGATTTGCATCATTGTCGCCATAAGCGCGCGCTTCGGGCAGTGTCGCTTGCCGGGACAAGCGAACCAATTCGCTACGAAATCGGATGAATTCCTCGACCCGCGCATTGGCACGTTCCATCGTCGCTTCGTCTTCTGCTTCGGTCAGCGCAGTCCATTGCTTCATCAAACCGGCGATGCGCTGCAAATTCTTCAAAACGAGCGGCGCGAATTTTTCCGATTCGGTCGTTGACGACGACATATAGATTCCGCGCGAATCCATGACGACCGCATAGATCAGGCCGTTGACTTTTTCGCCGACAATCGCTCGCGCGCTGGCGCGATCGATGGCATGAACTTTTTGATTATAGGTTAGCATCGCATCGACGCCGAGGGCGCCGATGAACGCTGTGACGAGCGCCATCAGGCTCACGACGAGATAGATTTTCGGCCCCATTTTCCAGCGGTTGAAGATCATTTCCCCCGTCTCCTTTGCGCAACATCGCCGTGCGGGCCCATCGAGCCGCCGCCGATTGGACAGATGAGCCGGCCGCCAAGCTACGCTGATCTGTCGATTTAGGACAGGGCCGCGGGGCGTCCCTGGAGCTGAGGTGCAACCGCCGCTTTCGCCGGCTCGATCTGGACGGTCAGCAGCGCCCCATAGCGGCGGAGCATCCACACGACCCGCTCGAACAGACTGGTGATGGTATAAAGCGTTTGTTGGTCGCGCACGGAAAGGGCCTTGTCTGCTGCAATGACGCGCCGGCGCATCTGATCCACGAGGCTGTCGCGATCAGCGGTCAGCTGCCGCAACAAGGCAAGGTCATCAGCATCGCAAGACCGAACGGCCTCATCAGCCGCCATCAGCAGGCCGGCGAGCCCTTCCGACAGATTGGTACCGAGCGACTGCATCGCCGGCGTCTCGAAAGGCATCGTTAGGGCAACGCCGAGGTCGCATAGCGCCTCATGGATCGATTGCAGCAGGCTGTTGCGGGCCTGGCGGTTGGCGATCTGCTCGAGCAGATCGCGGCTCGGGCCGGTATCCGCCAGATCATTGAGAAAACGGCCGATGGCCTCGTCCAAGGTCGTCGCCACCGAAAGCACCGCGCCGCGCTTAGGGATCGCTTCGCTGCTATCGAGATGGTCGGCGACCCCGAGATGCAGCGGCAGGAAGCCGAAGACGCGCGCCTGCTCGCGATCCACCAGCGCCAGTGCGGTTTCGGGTTCGTCGAGCGCCTGATGGTAGAGGTAGCGCGGCTTCGACACAGCCTCTTCCAGCGAAGCGGGCGCCAAACGTTGCAGCAGCAACTGCAGCGGCTTGTCGAACAGGATCTGCGCAACGACCGCCGCAATCTGACACGCCAGATAGACGAAGGCGACCTGCTTGCTTGGATCGCTCGTGACGGCGCGGATGGCGTGGGCGAGCAACGGCACATCGAAAACGCGCTCGGCGACAAAAAAAGGCAGGAGCACCGCAATCCCCAAGATCTTGACGAGAGCTTGCAGGATCGGAAACTGGCGCGATGTTCCACTGACACCCCAGGCCACTAAATAGGTGCTCAGGCCCGAACCGACGCTGGCGCCGAAAACCGTCAGCATGGACTGTTCCAATGTGAGCAGTCCGGCAGACGCCATTGCAATCGCAATCACCGCGACGGTCGCGGAGGATTGCGCAATGACGGCAAGCACAGTGCCGACCAAAAAGGCCGTCACATTCCACTGCGCGGCGAGACGGAGAGAATCGCGAACCCAATCGATGCTGCGCAGATCATGAGTGCCGTTGCGCATGAGTTCGAGGCCGAGAAACAAGAGGCTGATCGCAAAGAGCGCCGACACGAGTGGCCGCCAGCGCGGCGAACGGTCGAGATTTCTATAATAGCAAAAGCCGGCGACGGCTGTGATCGCCAGAACAAAGAGATGAATATTGAGGGCGACCAGCAGTACGAGCGCTGCCGTCCCGACATTGGCCCATACCAGAATCGGCGTCGCCTGACTGAGGGTGATGAGATCGGCCGTCGCCAAGCTCGTCAGGATGACGGTGATCGCATTGGTGCTCTGAGTCAGAGCGCCGGCCAATGTGCCGATCAGCGCGCTCATCGGATAGCTGCCGGTTGAACGCGCCACCCATTGCCTCAGGCTTCGCCCCGCCAATTGGCTCAGATTGGAGGCAATACCTTTTATGCCAATAAAAAATAGCCCCAGCCCTGCCAGGATCGAGGCGAAAATATTCAAATCTATCATGGGCTAATGCTATTGCGTGGGGATGACAATTCCATGACAATCCCATGTCATCGGCAATATGGTCCGGAGGCTGGCGCTATGGCTGCGTCCTCATCGTCAAGGCGCAGACAGGGTCGAAAGCGCGGCGTCCCGCGAAGGGTGGATGTCGAGGATACTGCTGAAGCCGCTGATATCGAAGACTTCGGCGATCTGCGGATTGAGCGAGCAAAGCGCCAGCTTGCCGCCGGCCGTCTTCATCTTTTTTGCCGCGAGCAGCACAATGCGCAGCCCGGCGCTGCTGATATATTGCAGCTCGACAAAATCGAGCAAGAGGCGGCGGCGGCCCTCGTCGATCTGCTGCAGCAGATCTTTCTCGAAGGCCGGACCGGTAGCGCTGTCGAGACGGCCTTTCGGCCGCACCTCGCATATGTCATCTGCCATTGTCGAAGCTCGATTGTCAGGAACAGAAAGTCATAGTTCAGCAGCTTTGCGCCCGCAAGGCTGTTGCAGTTACTTGGCTCGGTCCTGGCTCCGGTCGGAGAGACCGCAGGCAGGATGTCGTTCACATTCCTGCGATCGCCTCTCAAATCCGGTAAGGTCTAAAAAATAGTCCGGCTCCGGCAGGCTGGTCTTCAAGCAGAAGGAGAAAGCCATGCGCCTATTGGTCGTCGGAGCCGGTGCAACCGGCGGTTATTTCGGCGGCCGTCTCGCCCAAGCCGGCCGCGACGTGACTTTTCTCGTCCGGCCGCGGCGCGCCGCACATTTGCAGGCACATGGCTTGCAGATCGTCAGTCCGTTTGGCGATGTGACGCTCCAGCCGCAGCTCGTCACCGCCGGTAATATCGCAAGCCCCTATGATGTGGTGCTCCTGACGGTCAAGGCTTTCGGGCTCGCTGCGGCGCTTGACGATCTGGCGCCGGCCGTCGGCCCGAAGACGATGATCCTGCCTGTCCTCAACGGCATGAAACATATGGATGTGCTCACTGCGCGTTTCGGTGCCGAGGCGGTGATCGGTGGCGTCTGCAAGGTCGCGGCGACCATCGATGATGAAGGCCGCATCGTTCAGCTCGCCAAATTCCATGAGCTCGCCTATGGCGAAAGGGATGGCGCGACATCGCCGCGGATCAAGGAGCTCGATGCCTTCATGCAGGGCGCGGGATTCGACGCGCATCTGTCCGCGACGATCACCCGCGAGATGTGGGAGAAATGGCTGTTCCTCGCAAGCCTCGGCGGCGTTACATGCCTCATGCGTGGCACGATCGGCGAGATCGAAGCGGCGCCGGGCGGCGTCGATTTCGTGCGGCAATTCCTCGCCGAAGTCACCGCGATCGTGAAGGCCGTCGGCCCCGCGCCCGACGACAAATTTCTCGCGGAGATCAGCGGCTCATTGACTGCGAAGGGCTCGCCGCAGACCTCGTCCATGTATCGGGATTTGCAGAAGGGCAGCCCGATCGAGGCGGATCAGATCATCGGCGATCTTTTAGCCCGCGGACAACAAGCAGGCGTTCAAACGCCGCTGCTCGCCGCCGCCTATGCGCATCTTTGCGTCTATCAAAACCGCCTCACCGCATGACGATCTAATGCCGCTGCGATTTCCGCTCCGCATAGGGATTTTCGCTGGTCTTGGTCGACAGCCTGATCGGCACGCCGGGCAGATCGAATGTCTGCCGCAGCCCATTCACGAGAAAGCGCTTATAGCTTTCCGGCAGATGATCGAGCTGATTGCCGAAGATCACGAAATAGGGTGGCCGCGCCCGCAATTGCGTGATGTAGCGGATTTTGATGCGACGTCCGGAGACCGCCGGCGGCGGCGTAGATTCGATCGCTCCCGCGAGCCAACGGTTGAGCTTCGCTGTCGAAATGCGCTTGTTCCAGGTCTCATGGACGCGGAAGATCGCCTCGATCAGCGCCGGAATCCCCTCCCCCGTTGCGCCCGAGACCGGCACGACCGGCACGCCTTTCACCTGCGACAGAAGCCGCGCCGCCTCCTCGCGCAACTCACGCAGCTTGGTGCCGCGATCTTCGACAAGATCCCATTTGTTGAGCGCGATAACGAGCGCCCGTCCTTCACGGGCGACGAGATCGGCGAGCGTCAGATCCTGCTTCTCGAAAGGGATAGTGGCATCGATGAGCAGCACCACCACTTCGGCAAATTTGGCCGCCCGCAAACCATCGGCGCCGGCCAATTTTTCGAGCTTGTCCTCGACGCGGGCGCGTTTGCGCAGGCCGGCCGTGTCAAACATTTTGAGCTTCCGCTCACCCCAAGTGAAATCGACGCCGATCGCATCGCGGGTAATGCCCGCCTCTGGCCCGGTCAGCAGCCGGTCTTCGCCGAGAATCCGATTGAGCAAGGTCGATTTGCCGGCATTGGGACGGCCGATGATGGCGATGCGCAAGGGCTTCGTCACATCGAGCTCGGTGCCGTCCTCGTCATCGCCGAATGTCTTTGGCTCGGCCGCCTCGGCACTCTCATCGCCGGCGGCTTCGGCAAACTCCGGCAGCGCCTCGCACACAGCCGAATAGAGTTCGGCAAAGCCGTCGCCATGTTCGGCGGAGAGCGGCACCGGCTCGCCGAGCCCGAGATCGAAGGCTTCGAGCGCGCCCGCCCCACCCATGCGCCCCTCAGCCTTATTGGCGATCAGGATCAGCGGCTTGTCGGCACGGCGCAGAAGATTGGCGAAGAAACGGTCGTCCGGCATGATGCCGGCCCGCGCATCGATCATGAAGAAGATGGCATCGGCCTGCGCGATCGCCGCCTCGGTCTGCGCCCGCATGCGCCCGGCGAGAGATTGTGCCTCGCCTTCTTCGAGCCCGGCGGTATCGATGATGGTGAAGGCGAGATCGCCGAGCCGGGCTTCGCCCTCGCGGCGGTCGCGGGTGACGCCCGGCCGATCATCGACCAGCGCGAGCTTCTTGCTGACGAGCCTGTTGAACAGGGTCGACTTGCCGACATTCGGCCTGCCGATGATAGCGATGGTGACCATTATTATTTATCTGGCAGCGATTTATCTGGCAGCTTGCCGGCTTGCACGAGAGCGAGAAGGGCCTCGGCCCGTTGACGCAGAGTGTCGGGCGCTGCGGGATCGATGACGATCTCATCGAGCCAGCGTCCCGCCGCCGTATCATCGCCATCCTTCAAAGCCGCCAAAGCGAGGAGTTCGCGGATCGAATTGCGATAGGGCTGGCCCAAATTTGCAAGCGCCGCATATCTTTGTTCGAATTCCCTGGGAGCGTCGGTGTCGAGCCGCAAATAAGCGGCGCGCAATTGCGCGACATTTTTGAGGCTCGGGTCGAAGCCCGGGTCAGTGACGAGCGCGTCATAGGCCTTGATGCCGGCCTTGCCGTCATGCGCGGCCGTCTCGTCGGCGCTGACGAGTCGCGCCAATCCGGCATAGCCCTTGGGGCCGTTGCGGCCGAGCGCTTCGAAAGCCGCGCCCGCTTCCGCCGATTTGCCGTTGCGCAGCAATTGCAGCGCCGCCTCATAGCGGCCGCCGGCTGCCTCATCCGCCTTGACGCGGAAATACTCATAGGTGCGCCAGGCCGCCGTGCCCATGACGACCAAAAGCGCCGCGGCGATGATCCAGTTCTGATAGCGCTTCCAGAGCGCGATCGCCTGATCGCGATGGTAATCCTGGTCAACTTCGCGAAAAAAATCAGTCATTTCTTGCTCTTCTTGGATATGGGAAGCCGGCGCGGCATCGGCAATATGGCAAGCCGGCACGGCATCGGCACATAGATCCTTTAGACGGATCTTTGCTTTTTCGCATCACTTTGTTTTGAAAAGGCACGCAAGCCGGGGCGATGTAATTTCGGGCTCCCGCTCGATCGTCGCTGCCGGTTGGAACGTCACCTTCGTCGGCGGATGGAGAGGAAGGATGAAGAGCTTTGCCCTCTGGGGATTCATTCTCGCGAGCCTCATCGCAACGCCGGCCTGGGCGGGCCTGAAGCCCGGGGACGCCGCGCCCGACTTCACGGCACAGGCCGCGGTCGGCGGCAAGGATTTCACCTTTTCCTTGGCCGATGCGCTTAAACGCGGACCCGTGGTTCTCTATTTCTATCCGAAGTCTTTTACGAAGGGCTGCACGATCGAGGCGCATGAATTCGCCGATGCAGCTGCGAGTTTCGCAGAGGAGGGAGCATCGCTCATCGGCGTGTCGCGCGACACTATCGAAACGCAGCGCAAGTTCTCGACCGAGGCCTGTCGCGACAAGTTCCCGGTCGCGGCCGACCCGACGCTCAAAATCATTCGCGCTTATGACGCGCAACGGATCGGCCTCACCGCCTCGGGACAGGAAGTTGCGGACCGCATTTCTTATGTCATCGCGCCGGACGGCAAGGTGATCTATGCCTATTCCGATCCCGCGCCGGACAAGCATATCCAAAATACGCTGGCGGTCGTGCGGCAATGGCACAAAACGCATCCGAAGTGAGGGTTCCCACAGCAACCGGCGCTTCTCCGGCATCGTCTCAACAGGCTTGAACCATTGTGATATGCAGCCCGCAGTTTGACTGTCGGCGGAGAAGCACTATGGCGGTGCGGGCGATCTTGAAATTTCCGAATCCCGGCCTGCGGGTGAGCGCCGCGTGCGTTGATCTCTTCGACGAGGATCTTCATCAGCTCGCGGAAGATCTCTTGGACACGATGCGCGCGGCGCAAGGGATCGGGATCACCGCGCCGCATATCGGCGTGTCGAAGCGGCTGATGGTGATCCAACTTTCAGCCGAGGACGCGGTTAAATATTACGTCAATCCGCACATCGTCTGGGCCTCCGCCGACATGCACGGGCATAAGGAAGGCAGCGTCTCCATGCAGGATGTGCTGGAAGAGATCGAACGCCCGGCCCGCGTGCGGGTGAGCTATCAGGATCTCGCCGGCACCGAGCATGTCGAAGAGGCCGACGGCCTGCTCAGTACCTGTTTCCAGCACGAGATCGATCAATTGAACGGAATTTTTTGGATCGACAAGCTGTCACGCCTGAGGCGAGATCGGGTGATCAAACGCTATGAGAAAGTACAGCGCGCGTCCTGACGCGCTGTTGCTGCCAAAATGGGCAGTTGCGGCGCTGCACGGACCGTCTGCGCAGGATTTTGGCAGCAACCGCTGCGTCTTTGCTCAGTGCCGCAGGACTTTCAGTCTGGCAAGCCTCTTGCTGACATTCGGGAAGCCAGTGCTCAAGGCTCTGGCGGGCTGGACCCAATGGCGGGCCAGACCCTCATGGGGTGTCCTAACCCCTTTTCGCTTGAAGGATGGATCAAAGCCGATCCGTCGCGGGCGCATTTCTTTGCATCGACATAATGATCATGGCTGCGATGCCGCTGCTCGCGCGCAAAGCTCGCGTGACTGCGCCGTGGCGCACCTGCGCCGATGTTCGACCCAGACCGTCCGATCTCTGATCCGGTTTTCCCATTCAACGCCACATCCAAACGTCAATGAGAGGAGCGCAAGCAATGCGCACGCATAAAGTCGAGCAGCTGGTGATCGCGACCGTCGGTTTCTTCTGGTGCTTTTTGATGTGGTTCGCGACGGCCGCCTTCAGCCCGAGCATCGCCGCCGCCTATCATCTGAATATCAAGGAGCTTGGCCTCTTAGCGAGCTCGGCCATCTGGATGGCGCCAATCGGCCGGATTATCGCCGGCTGGGCATCCGATCGCTTCGGTGCGCCAAAAACATTCGCATTCATCTTGGCCGGCTGCGGCCTCATGTCGATCGCGTCGGCCTATACGACGAGCTATGAGCTCTTGTTCATCGAGCGCGTCATCGTCGCCATCGCAGGCGTTTCCTTCGTGGTCGGCATTCAGCATGTCGCGCAATGGTTCGAGGCCGACGAGATCGGAACTGCGGAAGGCCTTTATGCCGGCACCGGCAATGTCGGGGCCGGCGTCGGCGCGCTTCTCCTGCCGCGCATTTTCGGCACATCCTATCAGGCCGCATTTTTGTGGCTCGGCGTGATCGCGCTCTTCATCGCCGCCTGGTATCTGCTTCGCGGCCACGCGGCCAAGACCATCGAGCGCCGCGACACGGCGCGTGGCGCAAGCGATTTGCGCGGCACGGTCTTCGTCTGGAGCCGCTATATCGCGATCGCGCTGATGCTGGCCTATGCGATGAGCTTCGGCCTCGAGATCGCGTTGAATGCCTGGTTGCCGGGCTATTTCTCCCGCGGCTTCCATAACGAGATCCTTGCGCTCGGCTTCACCGGCGTCGCCGGCATACAGATCGCAGCGGGGACCTTTGCCGCCGTCGAATCCTTCACGGCTTCGCTCTTCCGTCCCTTCGCCGGCTTCATGTCCGATGTCTTCCAGCGCAAGGGATGGACGCCGCTGCCCTTCATCGCGAAAACCCTGCCCTATGCGCCGCGCCTGCATTGGCTCGGTATCGCCTTGATTTTGATCACGCTTTCCATGATGGCGCTGACCGCTGCAGGCCTGTCGGGCTCGCTCCACAGCTCCGTCGCGGTGCTGGTGGCGCTCGGCATATTCATCTCCTTCGGCACCGGCGGCACTTTCGCCCTGGTTCCGCTGCTGTTTCCCACCCGTCCCGGCGCCGCGGCCGGCTTTATCGGCGGCGTCTCGACCGCCGGCGGCATCGTCTATCCGCTGATCTTCGCCGGAGCCACGAATATCCACATGGGCTATCTCTATGTCGCGCTCTACATGTTCGTTCCTATCGTGCTGTTTTATGCGTGGGCGGCGCGCTACGAACGCCATCCCGAAGAGCACGGCCTGTTTGCGCCGGGGCTCGTCGGCGAAGAAGGCTGAGGCGGCAAAGATCTAGCGCACGATCCTATGAATCAGGAGACATGACATGCAATCCTCCACCGCGCAGCAATCCTCGACCACGCGGGTCCAACATGAGCCATGGTATAAATATGGCGTCGCCTTCCTCTTTTTCGAAATGCTGATCGCCATCGCCGTCAGCGGCTATTCGCTCTACATGACCTTTCACGGTCTTGGCGGATTTCCGGGAAAGCATTAGAGCGACGCTCATCCTTCTCCCGCTTGCGGGAGAAGGCGCACATCCGGTCTATTCGCCGCAAAGCCGGCATCACGCCTTCGGCTTTTGATGTTCAACGATGCGCAGACTGCGCACCGTCAATTCATCGACTTCCAGCGCTTTAAAACTTGCCTTCTTGATCACGAGGCGGCCGACCGCAAGGCGCCCGATCGCCAGCGCACCGATCGCGACCGCGCCAAATGCTGCCGCACCCAGCGCAAGCGCCAATAGGCTCGCTGCTGGAAAAGCTTTGGAAGGGTTCGTGACTTCGCGTGGTGCCATGGCGACCTCCATCATGTCGACAGTCTAGCGACCTTTGACGAACGCGTCGCGATAAAGCTCGGGCTTGAAGCCGATCAGCCGGCGCGAGCCCAGATCGACGACCGGCCGCTTGATCATCGAGGGCTGGGCCAGCATCAGCGCGACCGCCTTGCCGACATCCAGGTTCTCTTGGTCCGCCTCGGGCAGCTTGCGAAAGGTCGTGCCCGAACGGTTGAGCACAATTTCCCAGCCGAACTCCTTGCACCAGGCCGCCAATCGCTCCGGATCGGCGCCTTCGAGCTTATAATCATGGAAGACATAGGCGACGCCCTGCGCGTCGAGCCAATCGCGCGCCTTCTTGACCGTGCTGCACGCCTTGATGCCATAGACCGAGATAGTCATTTCAAATGTCCTTGGATTGCCGGCCCAGGCCGCCATAATTCGGCGTTCCAAAATGCCGCTCAACGGAAATGGAAGCAAACATAATTCCACTGGATTGGCCACCTGATCCATTTGGCAAATTGATAGAACCAGACCGCAAATTGTCCCAAAAGCTCTGACGCGGAGATGCTGAAATTGTGCAATCTTGGCCCCGTTCTCATCACCGGTTGCTCAACTGGCGTCGGCCGCGCCGCGGCAATAGCGTTTCGCGCCGCGGGCTTTACGACCTTTGCGACCGCGCGAAATCCCGCCACGCTCGAAGACCTCCACGCCATCGGCTGCCACACGCTCGCCCTCGACGTCACCGATGAAGACCAGCGGCGCTCCGCCGTCGAAGTAATTGAGAAGCAATTCGGTGCGGTCGGCATTCTCGTGAACAATGCGGGCTACGGCCAGTACGGCCCGATCGAGGAAATATCGCTCGACGACATGCGAGCGCAGTTCGAGACCAATGTTTTCGGTGGGATGCGGCTCTCGCAGCTCGTTTTGCCCGCCATGCGGCGCGAAGGCTGCGGCCGCATCGTCAACGTCAGCTCGGTCGCGGGCCGCGTCAGCGTCATGGGCGGCGGCGCCTATCACGCATCCAAATTCGCGATCGAGGCCATCGCCGATGCGCTGCGCCCCGAAGTCGAACCCTTCGGCATCAAAGTCGTGAACGTGCTGCCGGGGCCGATCGCGACGCATTTCGAGGCGACGCTCATGAAAACCATCGCGGATACCGGCCGAGAGTCCGGGATTGACAGCCCCTATGCGCCGTTCCGCAAAAACCTTGCGCGATGCATGCACAAATTCCTCAGGCCGGGCGGCTTCGGCGTCATGAGTGCCGAGCATGTCGCGAAAATTGTTTTCAAGGCCGCGACGGTATCGCACCCGCGCACCCGCTACAGCGTCGGCTTCATCGCCAAACTTGGCCCGGTCGGCCGCGCTCTGGTGCCGGACCGGCTGGTCGACGCCGTGACCAGTTGGGCCATGTCGAGCAAAGGATGACATGACGGCGCTCGGCCCTCATTCCCACTCGATCGTCCCGGGCGGCTTACTCGTCACGTCATAGACGACGCGGTTGATGCCCTTCGCCTCATTGATGATCCGCGTCGCCGCGCGGCATGGATGGCCGCGCGGCCGCTTAAGAGCGCGTCGGCGTTGCTGCATAGCGCGCGTCGAACCCGTCGCGCAGAAGCTTGATTGAAATGTTCGTCCTCATAATAGGCCCAGTGACGAAAGCGCGCGTTTCAGAGCTTCCGGCAGCTCCGGATCGCTACCGCGCCGCGCCTGATCTGGCGGCGCGTCCTTTCCGTCCAGATAGCGCCAGCCTTGAAACGCGCGATGCGAGCGCAACTGCACAGGCACGAGTTCAGGGTCATAGACGAGACCGCATCGCGCGATGCCGTCACGCACGAGCGGGCGAAACTCGAGCAGCCTTTGCCGTGCCGCGATAAAACCTTTGATGACCCAATAAAGCGAGCCGCCGTCGAGCAGCTCGGCGCTACGCCTTGGCATGTGGCGGGTGACATGGATCAGCTCCGGCTTTTGCTTGGACGCCGCCATCTCCGCCAAGCGGCTCTCCTGCCGCGCGGCAAGGTCTGAAAGCGCCTCGATGCCGACGGCGAGCTTGAGGAGATGCAGGGGCATGGTTTCGCGCTGCGCTTTGACGCGCCATTATAGCGAGAGAGACGGCACAAGATAAAACGGCGGGGACCGTCGAAGGTCCCGCCGTTCCAAAGGTCATTTCCGAGCAAGCCTATCACCAAACCCGCCGTTAGCTCGATGATGGCGATCTATAAGGCTATTCTGCAGCGACCGCCGTTCGATGTATCCGCGACTTTTGCAGCAGTTCGGCTCCGTCAGACATAACACCCGCGTTGTCATTATTTATCAGGAGCGGAAGGGCATCGGCGAGAATTGGCAACGTTTGAATCCCAACCTCCATCAAATATGCTTCGAGCGCCTTTCGAGTACTCGGATCACCCCAGGGCGTGCGACCATCATCCCAGAGAAAAACCTGATCTAGATGCGCGACATACAACCATGGCTCCATCCGTTCGGGAGGCACATTATTCCGAATGCGCCAGATTGGCTTGTAATCGCGAGAGAAAAGAACTCTTGCACCATCGTTTTCGATCCAATAGCCGTAGGGCAGATACAAACGCATGGGAAGGAACAGGGGTCGAGGATTACGCGGTGAAACGAATTCAAAATCTGCGACCGTTCCTACACTTCTTTCAGTAATGATCCATGTTGGTCGCCCATAGGAACGAAGAATCACAGCCTCACCATTCCGACCAGACGATTTAAGCGTACCAACGGCGCCGCGCTCTCTTCGTCCAGATAGGCCAAGCGTTGTTTGCCGCCAACAAGCCAACCGAATTTCGAGCTGATCAGCCAATGTAACGACACGATCTCCTATAAGGCGCGATTGCGCGAGAGCGGCTTGTGTATCGCCATCAGACGCTTGAAGCGCTTCTGCTAGCGCAAGGCTAAGCTCTACATGTCGCTTGATAAAATCGGAATGAGAAATCTCCTGGTCGAGTACCGTGGTTGGTTCCGACGCTTGGGTTGCCGCCAGATCATGCCAATCACGATATCCGCAGGCTCGTGCCACGCCGTTCTGGCAGACCGACAAAGGCACGCCAAGACGTGCCGCGATATGTTTTGAAGCCTTCTTGGGCCGGGAGAGATTCGGAAAATGCAGTCTCATACTCTCGTCTCCGAATGCGCCTTAACGGGTGTGTCCACTAGACCAGCAGCGCGCTCGAAAAAGAGAACGGCCTTAACAGTGCACTTGCCCCTGAGGCTTCGCCATTGTGGACGGCGCGGGAGACGACTCCGCAGAATTTAGCGTCTCATAGACCGCGAAAAACGTCAATGTGCCAGACACAAATTCTGTCATTCTCTCGCGATCGCCCCCACCGCCTTCCCCGTCACATCATAAATGCCGCGACTAATGCCCTTCATGTCATTGATGACTCTTGTCGCCGCACCCCCCTCAACCTACCTGCTTTATGTCCGTCTTCGCAAAATCATCGCCGACATAAAGCAGAGGACAGCCATGCTCTTTTGCGACCTCATAGGCAAAGCAATCGCCGAAATTGAGAGCCGCCGCATTGACGCCCTTTCCCCATTGCGCATAGGCTTGCGCGATGCGCCGCGCCGAAGCGGGCGTCACGTTAACGACCTCAAAGCCCAGTCCGTCGATCAGGCTTGCGACCTCTTCATGGACATTGCGCCGCGCCGAGACGATGAGCGCTTCAGCCACCGTCCCTGCGGAAATCAGAAGACGGTCCTCGCCTTCGAGCGCTGCGATACAGGCGTCGGCTTCCGGTTCATTGAGGACGATCGCCATCAATGCGGATGTATCGACGGCAATCACCCAGGCAGTCCTTCATCGCCATAAAGAAAATCTTGGCTGCGTGCCGCGCTCGGTCCGGCCTTGGCCCTTGTCGCTCCGCCGGCCTTCGCAGCTTCGAGCAGCGCCCGGCGCGTCTTTCGTTCCGGGACGACATGGACGGGGACGAGCCGCACCGCCGCATGGCCATGACGGGTCAAAATGATCTCATCGCCGGCTTCGGCACGACGCACGAGCTCGGTCAGCTGCCCCTTAGCGTCTGTAACGGAAATCTGCATAGAGGCCTCGCCTGTTGGGATAATCGCTGTTCCCCGCGAAGCTAAAATTTAGACCAAATGATGGTCCATTTCAAGACGCGAGGCGCCCTCACTCCCACTCGATCGTCCCGGGCGGCTTGCTCGTCACATCATAGACGACGCGGTTGATGCCCTTCACCTCATTGATGATCCGTGTCGCCGCGCGGCCGAGAAAGCTCATGTCGAAGGGAAAGAAATCCGCCGTCATGCCGTCGATCGAAGTCACCGCGCGAAGCGCGCAGACGAAATCATAAGTGCGCCCGTCGCCCATCACGCCAACGCTCTGCACCGGCAAAAGCACGGCGAAAGCCTGCCAGATCTGATCATAGAGCCCGGCCTTGCGGATCTCGTCGAGATAGATCCAGTCGGCCTTGCGCAGGATGGCGAGCTTTTCCTTTGTGACGCCACCGGGGCAGCGGATCGCGAGGCCCGGCCCCGGAAAAGGATGCCGGCCGACAAAGGCCTCGGGCAAGCCCAGCTCGCGGCCGAGCGCGCGCACCTCGTCCTTAAAAAGTTCGCGCAAAGGCTCGACGAGCTGCATCCTCATGCGCTCCGGCAGGCCGCCGACATTATGATGCGATTTGATCGTGACCGACGGCCCGCCATGAAAGGAGGTGCTTTCGATCACATCGGGATAGAGCGTGCCTTGCGCGAGAAATTTTGGCGCGCCGCGCCCGTCGGTGGCGATCTTTTCCGCTTCTCTGTCGAAAGTCTCGACGAACAACCTTCCGATGATCTTGCGCTTTTCTTCGGGATCGGTGACGCCTTTAAGCGCGGCCAGAAAAATCTCGCCGGCTTCGACATGATGCAGCGGGATGTTGTAATGGCCGCGGAAGAGCGAAACGACCTCTTCCGCCTCGCCTTGCCGTAACATGCCGTGATCGACGAAGACGCAGACGAGCCGATCGCCGATCGCCTCATGGATCAGCACGGCAGCGACGGCGGAATCGACGCCGCCTGAGAGGCCGCACAGAACCCGCGCATCGCCGACCTGCGCGCGGATCGAAGCGATGGCCTCGGCGCGGAAGGCGCCCATGGTCCAATCGCTCCTGAGACCCGCGACTTTATGGACGAAGTTCGAGAGTAGCTTCGCGCCGTCCGGCGTATGCACGACTTCGAGATGGAATTGGACGGCATAATAATGCCGCGCTTCATCGCCGATCACGGCGATCGGCGCATGTTCGGATGTGGCGAGGCGCGAAAAACCTTGCGGCAGCTCGGCGACCGCATCGCCATGGCTCATCCAGACGGGATAGCTCCGGCCCTTCTCCCAGACGCCTTCGAAGAGCGGGCTGTCGCGCAAAATTTCGACTTCGGCGCGGCCGAATTCGCGATTCTCTCCGGCTTCGACCTTGCCGCCCAATTGTTCGGCCATGACCTGTTCGCCATAGCAAATGCCGAGGATGGGCACGCCAAAGTCGAAGATCGCCTGCGGCGCACGCGGCGAATTTTCTTCGAGCACGGAGGCCGGACCGCCGGATAGAATCACGGCCTTGGGCGAAAGCGCCACAAAGGCTTCGGCAGCCTTTTGAAAGGGCGCGATCTCGCAATAGACGCCGGCCTCGCGGACGCGCCTGGCGATGAGCTGCGTCACCTGCGAGCCGAAGTCGACGATCAGCACCTTGTCGTGACGATCTCTGATGTCCTGGTGCAAATCGGGGTCGATCATTTCCGGTCCTGAATTCTTCTGCTGCGCGTATCTGTGAAGGTTTTCCGAAGAAATCGAGAGATTTTTTCGCGATGAGGTTCAACAGAAAATACAGCTTTGAAGCTTTTTGGCGCCGCAGCCGGCAAGTTTGCCTGAAACCCTTCCCAATAGAATAGCGAAAATTTCATTGAACCGTTTCGCCTCTATTTGAGCGATCGAGTTGAAGCGGACGCAAGGCCTATCGCGTATATCTGCCGCAACGACAACCGACCTTCTCCCAGGCAGATATGTCCGAGCCTCGCCTTTCGTTCAAGGAGCCGCCGCAATCCCCGCGGCCCTTGCGGATTCGTCTTGGCGACGTCCCCGCGCTCTTTTCCGAAGGTCCGGAACCGGAACCGGATGAATCTGCCAAACCATGGTGGCCGCATGTCGAGCCCAAAAAGCTCCGCCTCAAAATGGCTTGGTCCGCGTTCTTCGGCCGGCTGACAGATCGCTCGAAGAATTTTTGGCTCGGCGATATGCAAGCCTGACTCTCGGGTTGAAATGTCACCATGTTCAAGCCTTCGTTTTCAAGCCTTCATTTTAAAGTGTCGCTTGATCGATTTTTAACTCCGCCGCAGGCCGGCAACGAAGAATCCATCGGTGCCGGCCGTGGCGGGCGAAAACCGCAGCCCCGGCCCGAGGCGTGAGGCGAAACACCCGAGCTCGGCCAAGCCCGCCGCCTCTGCGAGTTCGTTCGCGCCGATCGGGACGAACTCATCCTGCCGGGCGAGAAAAGCTGCGATCCTGTCTTCATTCTCTTCCCGGAGAAGCGAGCAGGTCACATAGATCAGCCGGCCGCCAGGTTTGACGAATTGTGTCGCACTTTCAATGAGCTCATCCTGTTCCTTCTGGCGCTGCTCAAGCGCGCCGGGGCGGATACGCCATTTCGCATCGGGATTGCGCCGCCAGGTTCCTGTGCCGGTGCAGGGCGCATCAACCAGGACAAGATCGCAGCGCCCCGCGAGATCGGCCAGAACATCGCTGCCGCGCCGCGGCGGGCGCAGCTGGACATTGCGGGTCGCCGCCTTTTCAAGCCGCGGATAAATGCCGGCAAGCCGCGCCGCGTTGCGGTCGGTCGCATAGATCTGGCCGTGATTGTCCATGGCTGCGGCGAGCGCCAGGCTCTTGCCGCCGCCGCCGGCGCAAAGGTCGAGGACTTGTTCGCCCGGCTTGGCGCCGCAAAGCAAAGCGGCGAGCTGCGATCCCTCGTCCTGGATTTCGACGAGACCCTTCATATAGGCCGGTTCGCCGGCGAGCGAAGGATTGCGGCCATCGGGAGCCAGTGGCACCCGCAGGCCGAGCGGCGAGAGGGGCGTCGGAACGGCGCCGAGATGCGCCAGGGCGGCTTGCGCTTTTTGCCGCGTCGTCTTCAGCGTGTTGACGCGCAGATCGAGCGGCGCGCGGGCAGAAAGCGCCTCGCCTTCCGCAACAGCCGCCTCGCCGAAGACGGCGGCGAAAGACGGCGCGAGCCATTCCGGAAAATTGCCGCGCACATATATTGGCGCGCCTTCGAGCGAGGCGGCGCTGAGCCGCGCCGCTTCTTCAGCAGTGAGCGAGGCCGGCGCAAATCCCTGTCCCGTGCATAAAGCCGCGATCGCCTCGACCGGCAGATCGCGCATCTCGCGCAAACTGCCGAGCATGATCGCGCGCGGCGTTTCGGCGCCCATGATGAAACCAGCTGAAGCGCGGCAGCGCAAAGCATCATAGATGAGCGAGGCGAGCGCCGCCCTGTCCTTGGCGCCGGCGAAACGATGCGATAGCCCCCAATCCTTCAAAGCGTCGGACGCGGGGCGATGGTGCGTTTCAATATCGGCGAATATGTCGATGGCCGCAGCTATGCGGGCGGCTGGGGTCATGCTGTGCAGGACCGGTGTAGGAGCGTCGGCGGCGCGCGGCAAATACAAGCAATCATGGCGCGTTGGCCCAAATTTTTACGCTGTGATCGGCGCCGCCTGACGCGAGCTGATGGCCGTCCGGTGAGAAGGCCACCGCCAAGACATCTTTTACATGGCCGAAAATCGACCGCGCCGGCGCATCGCTGTCCTTGTTCCAGAATCGGATCGAGTGATCGCTCTCGCCGGCAGCGACCCAAGCATCATCGGGCGATATGGCGATCGACCAGACCGTTCCAGGTGGCCAAATCGGCGAAGCTGTGCCGCGAAGCGTCTGCAGCAGCGCGCCGCTCTCGCTGTCCCAAATCGTGATTCCGGGTCTGCGGTAACTTCCGACCGCGAGACGTCCGTCGCGGAAGAAGGCCAGCGTCGATGCTTGCTCCCAAATATGATCGGCATGGAGAGTCCGTACCAAAGCGCCTGTCGCCGCATCCCACAGCTTTATGTCGCCATAGTCTTCGCCGGACGCGATGAGGCGGCCGTCGCGGGAATAAGCGATGCCCGAGATGCTGCTTGTCCCGACGCTCGGCCATTTGGGCGCGCCGCTTTGAACATCAAAGACAAGCACGCCTTTCGAGATCGAGCCCGTTGCGACGCTTTTTCCATCCAGCGAAAAGGCGATCGCATAAGCTCCCATAGGCGACTTGGCGACCAAGGTCGGCTTCACCGTACCCCAGTCCGAACTCGCCCATATCCGCAATCCGCCATAGGTCGCAGCTGCGAGCAAATGCCCGTCGGGAGAAAAGGCGACCGCCTCAATATCCGCATAGGCCTCCAAGTCGGGCGCCCTACCTTCTTCCCCCGTGCTCAGATTCCAGAGTTTCATACCCCCATAGCTCATGGCTGCCGCAAGCCATTTTCCGTCCGGCGAGTATGCGACGGTGCGGATGTCTTCAGTGCCTTGAAAGGTCCGCAAGGCGGCCGGCGAAAAGCTCTTCCAGGAGTCCGGCGCCACAAACCAAGTGATCCCGGCAAGCAAAGCGACGACACCGAGGCGTATTCCTCGTCCCGTGCTGCTTGCCGGCCACAGCAAGGCGCCGAGCGTCTGCCGCCCTTCCTTGGAGGCGGCCCCGCGCAACAGCTGATAAATGCCGAGGAGCAGGCGCCAGGCACCGATAAGGACGATGCCCCAGGTGATGAAATAATGGCCGCCGGTTTTGCCGACGGATTGATAAGACCAGATCGTGACGGCGATGCCGACGATGATCACGAGGAGGCCTACTCCAATATTGATCAAACCGCGTGTCACGTCGTGGTCTCCCGAACCTATGCCAGATCGACCTGCTCCAGCTCCGGCGCCGCATCATTGCCCAGTCGGGTAATTCGGGCTTTCGCGGGTGATCGTCACGTCATGGACATGGCTTTCGCGATGGCCGGCCGCCGAGACCTTGACGAAGCTTGCGCGCGCCTGAAACTCCTGGATCGTCTGGGCGCCAACATAGCCCATGGCGGCGCGCAGGCCGCCCCCCAATTGATGCAGAATCGCCCCCGCCGGGCCGCGATAAGGCACCTGGCCTTCGACGCCTTCCGGCACCAGCTTCAATGTATCCTTGATGTCCTGTTGGAAATAGCGGTCGGCCGAACCACGCGCCATGGCACCGACCGAGCCCATGCCGCGATAGGATTTGAACGAGCGGCCCTGCAGCAGATAGACCTCGCCGGGGCTCTCATCCGTGCCGGCGAGGAGCGAGCCGACCATCACGCAATCGGCGCCCGCCGCGATCGCTTTGGCGACATCGCCGGAAAATTTGATCCCGCCATCGGCAATCACCGGAATGCCCGCCGCGCGCGCGACTTCGACCGCATCCATGATGGCGGTCAGTTGCGGCACGCCGACGCCGGCGACGATGCGCGTCGTGCAGATGGAGCCGGGGCCGATCCCGACCTTCACCGCATCGGCGCCGGCATCGATCAAGGCCTTGGTGCCGTCGGCCGTCGCCACATTGCCGGCGATCAAGGCCACTTTGTTCGAGATTCTTTTGATTCGCGCCACTTGATCAAGCACGGATTGCGAATGCCCATGCGCCGTGTCGACCACAATGGCATCGACGCCGGCATCGATGAGGGCCAGCGCCCGCTCATAGCCCTGGTCGCCGACGGTCGAGGCGGCGGCGACGCGCAACCGCCCTTCAATATCCTTGCTGGCATAAGGATGCAGCGTCGCCTTCTCCATATCCTTGACGGTGACGAGACCGACGCAGCGGCCGTCCTCGTCGACGACGACGAGCTTTTCGAGCCGGTGCTGATGCAAAAGCCGACGCGCCTCATCCTGGCTCACGCCTTCGCGGATGGTAACGACCTTCTTGGTCATCAGCTCGGATACCGGCTGCAACGGATTGTCGGCAAAGCGCACATCGCGATTGGTGAGAATGCCGCAGAGCCGGCCGGGCTTGCCGTTTGGCCCGCGCTCGACGACGGGAATGCCGGAAATTCCGTGCCGGCGCATCAAAGCCAGCGCATCGGCGAGCATTTCATCCGGGAAGATCGTGATCGGATTGACCACCATGCCGCTTTCATAGCGCTTTACCTTGCGGACTTCCTCGGCCTGCTCTTCCGGGCCGAGATTGCGGTGGATGACGCCAATCCCGCCGGCCTGCGCCAAGGCGATCGCAAGCCTGGCTTCAGTCACCGTGTCCATCGCCGCCGAGAGGATCGGCAGATTGAGCGTGATCTCTGTGGTGAGCCGCGTCTGCAGATCGACCGAGCTCGGCATGACCTCGGAGTGGCCGGGCAGAAGCAGCACATCATCGAAGGTGAGGGCTTCTCGGAACGCCGGTCGGATGATTTCGGCCATGGCCAACTCCATCATTGGTGGCGCCGGCTTGCCGGCCCCACAGAAAAGGTCGCGCAACGAATCGGTATGCACCTCGCTGCGAACCAAAGTTGGCAGCGGCTCATAGCACGCCTAAGACGCAGCGCAAAGGAGAGAGGACAGAGCTGTAGATCGATGCCGAGCCTATTGCAAAGAGCTTTCCGGCAGCACCGCGGCGATTGCCCTTTCCTTTAAGCTCAAATAATTGAGATCCTGAGGATTTTCCAGTTTGCGGCGGATCTTTGCGGCGGCTCCTGGGCTTGGCGCCGAACGCGCCGTAATTTGCCTTTAGACCGGTTCCCACTTTTCCTCATGCCCCTCTAGCATAGCGACGGGCGCGCGCGCCTATGTTAGACGGGAAGCCGTCGAGGCAAAGCCGCCGAGGGCTTGCGCAGAGCGGCCGGGCGCTTTGCAACTTTTGAAACCGCGTATTTTCTGGGCGGCTCGCTGGCCTGAAAATGCCTGCAGATGAAAGAACAGGACCCGGCCTTGCCGCGCTATGGTCTGACCGCGCTGATCGTCGCTTGCGCCATCTTCATGGAGACTCTCGACGGGACGGTGATTTCAACCTCGCTGCCGGCGATCGCGGCGGATCTGCATCAAGATCCGATCACGCTGAAGCTCGCGCTCACCTCCTATCTTCTGTCGCTCGCCATCTTCATTCCCGCCAGCGGCTGGGCCGCCGATCGCTTCGGCGCGCGGACGGTGTTCCGCATCGCCATTCTGGTCTTCACCTTCGGCTCGATCCTTTGTGGTCTGTCGAGCGCTTTGCCGCAATTCGTCGGCGCCCGCATGGTGCAGGGGATGGGGGGCGCCATGATGGTGCCGGTCGGCCGCCTCGTGCTGCTGCGCTCCGTCGACCGCTCGGAAATGGTGCCGGCGCTCGCCTATCTGATGATCCCGGCGCTGCTCGGTCCGATCGCCGGTCCGCCGATCGGGGGCTTCATTACCACTTATCTGCACTGGCGCTGGATCTTCTTCGTCAATGTGCCGATCGGCATTCTGGGTATCGTGCTGGTCAGCCTCTTCATCAAAAACATACGCGCCGAGGAGGTGTGGCCGCTCGATGTGAAGGGTTTTCTGCTTCTCGGCTCCGGCTTGGCGGCCCTCGTCTTCGGCGTCACCGTCATCGGGCGCGGTCTCCTCGGCATGCCGGTCGTCATAGGCCTCATCGGCGCCGGAGCGCTGCTCTTGACCACCTATGTTTTCCATGCGCGCAAGGCGGCGTTCCCCATCCTCGATCTGCGGCTGCTGGCGATCCCGACATTCCGGGCCAGCGTTCTCGGCGGCTCTTTGTTCCGCATCGGCGTCGGCGCCCTGCCCTTGCTGCTGCCCTTGATGTTGCAGATCGGCTTCGGGATGAATGCCTTCCAGTCGGGCTCCGTCACTTTCGTCGCCTCGGCCGGCGCCATGCTGATGAAGGCGACGGCCATGCCGCTCCTGCGCTTGTTCGGCTTTCGCCGCATCCTCATTTTCGATGCGCTGCTGAGCGCCGGCTTTTTCGCAGGCTATGGCTTCTTTACGCCGGCGACGCCGATCATCCTCATGATGGGGATTCTGCTCGTCGGCGGATTCGTCCGTTCGCTCGAATTCACCAGCCTCAATGCGATCGCTTATGCCGAGATCGATGGCGCGGCAATGAGCCGGGCGACGAGTTTTTCCGCCGTCGCCCAGCAATTGTCCTTGAGTTCTCGGGATTGCCGTCGGCGCCTTCGTCATCGACATGGCGCGCGATATGCGCGGCGCGGCCGAGTTGACGACCGCGGATTTCCGCTGGGCCTTCTTGGTGGTCGCGCTGATTTCCGCGAGTTCGATCATTTCATTTGTGCGGCTGCCGGCCGATGCGGGATTTTCGCTCGTTGGACAAAGGCGCGAGGCGGTTAAGGCATAGGGCTGCGGGGGGAGTGCCTCAGATTGAATTGCCGCTCATGACCCAAAGGAGACTTTCCGACGGACGAGTGCCGACAGCGGCTTTGCGCCCATGTCGGACGTAGAGATCGGTTTTGACGCTTCCTGGAAGCAGACAAATGCGGTGATGAGCATGGTTGCGCCAAAAGCGGACATTCAGGCGCGCATTCTAGTTGGCGATGTCTGTAGATCACCGTTCCGGTACATTGCTCTTAACAAACAAGGCCATCGGCGCACTGGCGAGGTGGTGCTCGGAGCTGGACATCAAGAGGAGCCGATTGACGGTGTTGTCCTGGATGCCACCAGCGGGCCAAAGGCACGATACCCGCGCTTCCGACACGTGAGCCCCAGACTTCTTTGCCGCCGGCACCGTTGAGGCGTGGACACGCTTGAATTCAGCATTGAGGCTGGCTTCGACATTGGGCTTTGAGCCCCTCGCCGAAAGTGTCGAAAGGTACTTGAAGATTTTTCGCATGATGTCCGGATAACCTCCAAATACCCCCTGCTCGGCAAGCAAGCCGATTTCCTGAACATCGTATGGGAAGACAAACTCGGCTTGCTGCATGCCAGCGCGTAGCTGGGTCAGCGGCGATGCGCCCTGCGTGCCGCGCCCAGCGGCCGCCATGAGCTCGCGCCAGCGGAACACGCTGTCGGTGACGATGCATGAGCCGGTGGCCTGCGCGAGGTACATCGTGATCTCGAAGTTTGGCGCCATCTTAAACGGTGTGAGTTGTCCGCCGCCCTTCCCGCCTTCAAGCGATCCTTCTTGTAGCACAGCAAGTGGATCTTTTTCACGAAGTCTATCGAGGCCGTCGAGAAGAGCCTCGACAGCCTTTTCATCCAGTTTAGGAGAATCCCGGAGAACTTGGTGCCGAAGCGCTTCGCGTGGCAGCAACAACATGCCCCGCTTGTGGTCCTCCTTCATCAGCTCCATGAAACCGGCTTCTTCCTTTGGATCGACTTTCATCCCTTTCGAGCGAAACCTGGCCATTTCGAACATCTGATCGCGCAGGTGGAGATCGAAGTTGCAGGGATCGGGAAACAGAGTGACGAGCCCTTGTTCGACGAGCGGCATGATCGCCATGAACAAGACGACCGACTTCAGGAATTCCTGCCGATACGTTTTGGGGTGCTCGAGCGGACTGAACTCCTTGTTGACCGTCCGTGGATGGATGAAGGGGTGCTCGATCAGCAGTTCGTCGAAATAGAGTGATAGGCCGAGCGCGCAGTTCGAAATGACCGACGGGTGCAGAACGCCGGTGTAAATGGCGCGCGCCTCCCCGTCCGGCTTCGGCAGCATCGCCAGCAAGTTTGTCTCGCGCGGCCACAAGGCGTCGTAGAGACCGTAGACCTCTCTGATCTTCTCGTCCGTGATCTCGCGGCGCACAGTGACCCAATCACGGTCTTCCGCAATCCCGAGGATTTTGGACATGCCGGTGAACAGCATCAAGTTGCGCTCGCGGATACTGCGCTCCTCCCATGTGGGGCGGAGGGCAACGCGCTTGCGCTCGCAGCACGCGCCAAACGTGCGGCCTGACCCGCAACCGCAGAGATCGCGGGCGTGAGGCGTCTTCAATGGCGGCTTCTTCTTTAGAAACTTGCGTTCCTTTTCGGTCCGGCCAAAAGCGTCCTGATAGTAGACTTCGCCGCTCTCAAGGCGAGCGTACATCTCACCGCCGAAGTGCCAAAGATCGTTCTTGGGTGGAAGGAAGGTACTGCGCAGGTCGGCCCAGGGTTCAGCAGACGACGTCTCCGGGTAGAGCCATTCCTCTTTGCCGGCGGCGAGATACCGCTTCGCCCCCGCCTTGAGCACGCGGTTGACCCGAATGACCTCCTCGCTCGTCAGCTTGCGCGTGCGAATAAAGGCGTCGGTGCGCACCATCGAATTGCGGTAATTGCCGGCGAAGGTCCGTTTCTCAAGTGGGTTGGCCGAATGATCTTGCGCATATTCGAGGTTCGTGAGGATGAGACAAAAATCCCGGTTAAGCGGGAAGATGGTCTGCGAGCCTTTTAGCGCGATCGAAGGCTCTTTCGGATAGCCATTGCCCGTCGCATCGGGCGGTATCGCGTAATTGTAGATGGTGACCGGGTGGTCGTTCACGATGAATTTGACGTCGGCGTCCTGCGCCGACACGATCTCTCGTACCCCTTCCGTCCAGATCGTGCAGTGCATCATGCGGATGCCTTGCATCTCGAACATGAGGTCGTTCTGCGTCACGCGCGGGTATTGTGCGCTCAACCAGTCGAGCCCTTTGGGCGTGCGGATTTTCTGGATGTCGAGATACTCGAAGAACGTTGTGAAATGACGATGCCATTCGCGGGCATCCTCGCCCACAAAGGCGCGGACGGCGTGAGCCCCGCGCGTGTCGATGTCACCGAAGAGCTTGCGCTCAATCTCGTCATTCACAGACGTGCCGAAGAAGGTCGAATACAGGTCCCGCTGGCAGAACGCCCGCGACGTCGGTGAAACGAATTTCGATTTCTCGATAACCACGCGGCCATCCGATAGCGCGTGCTGACGCGGGCTCAGGTCGAGATACGAATAGGTGTTCCGGCCCGGCTCAAAGAAGCCTTCCTGGTACCATTGCGGAATGTAATGATTATTGCGTGTCTTCGTCATTTTGCCAACCATACACGGCCCGCTGGACTTGGCGATACTAAGCCGAGCGCCAGGGGCCGGCGTATCTGGTGGGATAAGAAATCGGCGGACGAACGCCGACATCGAGCGCCCACGCAGCGGCAGTCGACCATAATAAATTTTCGCTTGAGGCGGCGGGTTAGCAAGACAGCTATCACCGTAATGCGGAGCGTCGGCTTTGGGTCAGATCACGTCGATGCTACTAAGGAGCCTGATAGTCCGCTTGTGATAATCTGAGCTTGTAAGCTGCCGGTCCGGTGGCGGTCGCTTTCTGCCACGCCCGCCGCAAGGCCAAATGTCCGCTTCTGGCGCGTGGTGGTCGTTCGACGCAAAACACTTTATGACGCTGCCTGACCCTGGCTGTGTGAAAACGAGCGTAACGATATGATTCCTCGGCGGCCGTGGACAGGGGGGATCGAATGGGGCGCTTCGTTGCGGGTGCGGACCGCAGCCATACGACGCTGTTTCCAGAATGTCTGGATCTTGGCCGTTTGCTCGATCAATTGGGACATCCGCTACCTAGGCGTCGACACAAGGAACTGGTGGCCCGAACAGCATGTCCTGATCACGCCCGCGTGCCCGAGGTGCTCGCCAAAACGCGTTGTTTCACCTGCCGTACGGAGGCGAGCTGGCCGCGCAGAACGGTAAGAGCATCCTGCTCCTTTTCGCTTAGGCCATCGAGCTTGACGTGGTCGAGGATCACTTCGAGCGCATCGCCAATGCGGCCGAGCTGCCGCCCATAGCTTCCGACGTCGTCGAGCACGGCCTGTTCCGCTTCGGGATGTGGCGTCTGCCCCAAATCGATATTGATGAAGCCGAATTGCGCACCTTGCTGATAGAAGGTCCAGGGATTGATCGCCTGCCAGAGCTTTTCGGGCGCCAACGAGAGTTGAAATGTCTTGGTCATGTAAGCCTCCTGCCTACCAAGACTAAGGCCGGAACTTGCGCTCGCGCAACATGGCGGATGACAGACGAAAACCACGGTTTTCCGAGCCGCGGGTAGGGGGTAAATTTGCGACCGATCGCGCCCCTGCAACCGCCAATGTCCGCTAGTGGCGCAGAGCGGAAACTGACAGAGCGATTACGAACTTCCTATCGCTACCATTGCCAATGAGTTACTACCCGGCTCCGTCATGCCCGGAAGATGCCGATTCCCTGCGACCCCGAAACCCCGTCGCCAGCACATAAAGCTCGGAGAAATCCGCCCGGCTCGCCGGCGGCTTGATATGCCGAACCTGCGCAAAATCCCGCTTGAGGCGGGCGAGCAGCGCGCTTTCCGTGCCGCCTTGCAAAACTTTGGCGAGGAAGGCGCCGCCAGGGCCCAAAATCTCGCAGGCGAATTCGGCGGCGAGCTCGACAAGGCTGGCGATGCGCAGCTGATCGGTCTTCTTATGGCCGGTCGCATTGGCGGCCATGTCGGATAAAACGACATCCGCCGCCCCGCCGAGCCATTCGCGCAAAAGCGCCGGCGCCGCGGGATCAAGAAAATCCATCTCTCTAAATTCGACCCCGGGCATGGGTGCCATAGGCAAAAGGTCGATGGCGAAAACCTTGCCTTTGCTTGCCGCAGCACCAGTCTTGCCGGCGCCGATTTTGGCGGCTGCGACCTGCGACCAGCCGCCCGGCGCAGCGCCGAGATCGACGATCTTCTGGCCAGGCTTCAAAATATGAGCCGCGGGCATCGATTTCGAGGAGCTTATAGGCGGCGCGCGAACGATAGCCTTCGCGTTTGGCACTGGCGACATAAGGGTCGTTGAGCTGGCGTTCGAGCCAGAGCGTCGAGGAGAGCGACCGGCTGCGTGCCGTCTTGACGCGCGACTTCAACGAGCGGCCGCCTTCCCGGCCGGAGGCGCCTTGGGTCATCGAAGACCGATCCTGCCTTGCGCGCGGTCGGCATGCATCAATTGCAGCAACATCCCTTCGCGCAGCCCGCGATCGGCGATGCGCACGCGCTCGGCCGGAAAGGCTCGTCTTATCGCCTCGAGAATGGCGCAGCCGGCAAGCACCAGATCGGCGCGCTCCGGCCCGATGCAGCCATTCGCCACCCGTTCGCGATAGCTCATCCGCCGCAGCCGTTCAACTGTCAAGCTCACGTCTTCATCGGACATCCAGAGGCCATCGACCCGGCGGCGATCATAGCGCGAGAGATTGAGAAAAATGCCGGCGATGGTCGTCACCGTTCCGGACGTCCCGAGCAAATGGAAACGGCCGCAGCGGCCGAGCCCTGCGGCACGCGCGATAAAACCGTCGAGCGCGCCGGTGACGCATTCGACCATGGATTTGAAGACATGATCGGAAACTTCGATGCCGCCGAATTTTTCCGCCAATGTCACGACGCCGAGCTTGAGCGACACCCAAAATCGAATGCGCTCGCGCAAGCCCGCGTCCAAGCCGGCAGTGCGCATCGGATCTTCCCGCTCGAGCCAGATCACTTCCGAGGAGCCGCCGCCGATATCGAAGAGAAGGACGCTTTCGGCTGAAGCATCGGCGAGCGAAGCGCAGCCCATCGCGGCAACATGGGCTTCCGTCTCCCGATCGACGATTTCGAGGTCAAGCCCGAGCGCATTGCGAACCTTGGCGACGAACGCGGCGCCATTTTGCGCGGCCCGGCAGGCTTCGGTTGCAATCAGCCGCGCGCGCGTGACATTGCGCGCCTGCATTTTGTCGTTGCAGACCGCGAGCGCGCCCAAAGTGCGTTCGATCGCCGCCTCGCTGAGCCGGCCGGTCTGCGACACCCCTTCGCCGAGACGCACGATGCGGGAAAAGGAATTGACGATCTTGAAGCTCTCGGGTGCCGCCTCGCGCTGCGCCGGACGCGCGATCAGGAGCCGACAATTATTGGTGCCGAGATCCAGGGCGGCATAAGTCGGAACCGAGGCCTGCCATGCGCCGGCGTCGAACCGCGGCCTCGACGCGTCGAGGCGGGACGCCACCGGAGCCATCGCACCAGCAGACCCAGCGCGGCGCGCGCCGCCATCTTTCGCAGTCCCGTCGATCTCCAACCCTTGGCCCAGCCGCGGCATTCCAATCCCGGTGCCAGCACCGGCGCGCTGCTTCATTTCGCTCCCTCGCGCGCCCTCATCACCGCCGACATGTTCGGCGTCGCATTCTGCTGGCTCAACATGCACAATAGGTAAATTAACTGGGCCGGTCCAGATCTATTGCTCGGCCGGCCAAACGCCGCTTTTGAGCGTTTTAGCGGCGTTTCACCCCTCGTCCCCCTTATGCGGTCTCCCTTCCTTTCCCACCGGCTTTGGCGCTACCGGCTTGGGCGGAAGCGCTTTGGTCGCGGCAAGGCCCGGCCGTGCAGCCTTGGCGTCCTCGTGCTTCGGCACGATCGGCGGCGGCGGTTTTGGCGCCGGTGGTTTTGGGGCCGGTGGCTTGGGAATTGGCGGCTGAACCGATTTTACCGGTCTCCGAAGTTGCCGCCGGCTCTGCGGGCGGCGGCGAGCCCGGCTGATAGCGGTCCGGCTTTGCTTGGCCGGATGGAAATCTGCATCACTTGAATGTCATGCGGATTGGTGAGAAGAGGATCGCCCATCTCCCGCCCTGATACCCCATGCAATCAAGAATCATCGCCCTCGCCGCGCTCGGCCGCAAGAGCCTGCCGAATTACTATGATCTTGTCGCGATGGCGTTGATCTTCGCCGGCCTCATCGCCTTGGTGAGGGCCTCGCATGCCATGACCTTGCCGATCACGGCGCCGCAATCCACCGTGATCTCATTGGATTATGCGCTGCTACCCTCTTATGCCTTGCGCACGACCTTGCGGATGTTGGCGGCAATGGCCGCAGCTTTGCTCTTCACTTTCACCTATGCGACCTGGGCCGCGAAGAGCCAGCGGGCGGAGCGCGTCCTGATCCCCATCCTCGACGTTCTGCAGTCGGTTCCGATCCTCGGCTTTCTCTCTTTCACGGTGACCTTCTTCCTCGGCGTCTTTCCCGGCTCGACGCTCGGCGCCGAATGCGCGGCGATCTTTGCGATCTTCACGAGCCAGGCCTGGAACATGGCCTTTTCCTTCTATCAATCGCTGCGGACCGTGCCGCTTGAACTCAATGAGGTCGCCGACAGCTTTCGTCTCTCGCCCTGGCAGAAATTCTGGCAGCTCGAGACGCCTTTTGCGGTTCCCGGACTGCTCTGGAACATGATGATGTCGATGTCCGGCGGTTGGTTTTTCGTCGTCGCTTCCGAGGCGATTTCAGTCGGCGATACCACGGTCAAACTCCCCGGCATCGGCTCCTATCTCGCGGTTGCGATCGATGCGAAACGCATTGATGCAGTGTTCGCCGCCATCGTGGCCATGCTCGGCGTCATCATCGCCTATGATCAATTGCTGTTCCGGCCGCTTGTCACCTTCGGCAGCCGCTTTCGTGTCGAATTGTCGGCCGGCGAAGAACCAGAGCGCTCATGGGTCCTCCGCCTCTTTCGCCGGACGCGATGGCTGCGCACCCTGTCGGCGTTCCCGGCGCGGCTTTTCAACACGATCGCGCTGTGGCGCCTCGAATTGCCGTTGCGAACCGGGCCGTCCGGCGGTGGGGCGAGCCGCGTGAAGGAACGCCTGTTGGATGCGATCTGGGTCATTGCTGCGGGCGGCGCGGGACTCTGGGGGCTTTGGCTCATTTTCCGCTTTGTCAGCGAGACGCTCAGCTTTGCCGAATTCGGCCAGGCGGTCGAACTCACCTTTTTCACCATGCTGCGCGTCATTGCGCTGATGCTGCTTGCCACGCTCGTCTGGGTGCCGATCGGGGTGAAAATCGGGCTCAACCCGCGGCTTGCCGAAAAGGTCCAGCCGCTCGCGCAATTTCTCGCGGCCTTTCCGGCCAATGTGATCTTTCCAATCGTGGTCGTCCTGATCTTGCGCTGGTCGCTCAACCCCGACATCTGGCTGAGCTTTCTCATCGTCTTCGGAACGCAATGGTATATTCTTTTCAATGTGATCGGCGGCGCCAGTGCTTTCCCCAACGAGCTCAAGGAGGCGGCGGGGAGTTTTCGCGTCGGCGGCCTTGATTGGTGGACGAAAGTGATGCTGCCGGGGATTTTTCCCGCCTATGTGACCGGCGCGTTGACGGCGTCCGGCGGTTCCTGGAATGCGGCGATCGTCGCCGAATATGTGAAATGGGGCAATGACAGAGTCTCGGCGCATGGCATTGGCGCCTATATCGCTCAGGCGACGGCGGTCGGCGATTATCCGCGAATTGTGCTGGGCGTCGCCGTGATGTCCGTCTTTGTCATTTTCTTCAACCGTCTGCTGTGGCGGCCGCTGGCGCGTCTTGCCGAACGCCGTTTCCGGCTCGAATGAGGTGAGTTGATGCTCGATGTTCGAACGAAGCCATTGCTTGAGGTCAAAGACGTCTGTCAGCGCTATCGCACCGGCTCGGGTGAAGAAGGCGCCCTGGTGCTCGATCACGTCTCCCTGACTTTGAACGAAGGCGAGATCGTCGGCCTGCTCGGCCGCTCGGGCTGCGGCAAATCCTCGCTTTTGCGCATCATCTCCGGTCTCATCGCACCGGCCGATGGGACGGTGACGTTCCACGGCGCCCCGATCGAAGGACCCGCCGAAGGCATTGCCATGGTCTTTCAGAGCGCCGCGCTCTTCCCCTGGCTCACCGTGCTCGCCAATGTCGAGCTCGGCCTCAGAGCGAAGAAAGTGTCGGAGCAGGAAGCCCGCCCGCGCGCGCTGAAGGCCATCGACCTGATCGGCCTCGACGGATTCGAATCCGCCTTCCCCAAGGAATTGTCGGGCGGCATGCGCCAGCGGGTCGGCTTTGCCCGCGCGCTCGTCGTCAACCCCAATCTCCTCTTGATGGACGAGCCGTTCTCCGCGCTCGACGTGCTGACGGCGGAAACCTTGCGCACCGATCTCTTGGATCTCTGGGTCGAAGGGCGCATGCCGATCAAATCGATCCTCATGGTCACCCACAACATCGAAGAAGCGGTGCTGATGTGCAACCGCATCATCGTGCTCTCATCGAATCCCGGACGCATTGCGGCGGAAATCCAGGTGACCTTGCGGCATCCGCGGAATTGGCTCGATCCCGAATTCCGGCAATTGGTCGATAAGATCTATGCCCTGATGACTTGCCGGCCGACTCCGACGACGCCCGGCCATGAAGGTGCTTTTCCTGGCCTCGGCTTCGGCATGGCGCTGCCCGATGTCTCGACCAATCTGCTCGCGGGCCTCATGGAAACGGTCGCCGGACCACCCTATAGGGGCCGCGCCGACCTGCCGGCCCTCGCCGATGATCTGCAAATGGCGATCGACGATCTCTTTCCTGTCGCGGAAACTTTGCAGCTCATGCGTTTCGCCGAGATCGAGGAAGGCGACATTAAATTGACGCCGGCCGGCCTGCGCTTTACCGAAGCCGAAGTCGACACGCGCAAAAAGCTCTTCGGCGACCATCTCCTCGCTTATGTGCCGCTTGCGGCGCGGATCAAAATGGTGCTCGACGAGCGGCCGGCGCATTGGGCACGCGCCACAAGATTCCTCGAAGAGCTGGAAGATTACATGTCCGAAGACTATGCCGGGCAGACGCTCAAAAGCGTGATCGACTGGGGCCGTTACGGCGAGACCTTCGCCTATGACGAAGCCTCCGAAACTTTCAGCCTTGAAAATCCGCAGTGAGATAGGCGCAGATGTGGCGCACAGACCCTCTCCTTGCGGGGGAAGGTCGGCACTCTCGGTGTGTGTTTCTGTGGAAAAGGCCGATCACCGCCGCGAGACGGATTTCAACAGGCCCATATAGTCTTCGTTGAGCTCCATATCGACGACCGGAGCCGAGGCGATGAGGAAGGCCGCGATGAAAGGCTCGTCATTGCGCGTTTCTTTCAACGCTTCGAGGGCCTGCGGCAGATTGGTCTCCGGCTCGTGCAGGCTTTCTTTCCGTTGCGCGAAGATCTTGGTGAATTCCTCGCGGCCCCATTGCGCGACCTTCGGCACCAGCTCGACGATGAAATTCGATTTACGCGATTTCTCGTAAAATCTCAGGATCGCGTTCCATTTGTCCTTCGGGTCGTCGAGCTCGCCGACTAAGAGTGCCTTGCCGATCTTGCCGACCCAGTCGTCGAGCGTCTCCGGCGTGTCGCACTCCTGATTGAAATGGAACAGAGCGAAATAGCCGGGATAATTCTCGCCCATCTGTTCCTTGAGCGAATTCTCGACGAAATCGACGGCCGCCTTGTCGCCTTTCAAGGAGGCTGCGATCGCAAAGGAAAAGACGGAGTTGTTGGCGATCGTCTGCACGCCGGTCAGCACATAATCCCGCTTGGCGAGCGGCGGCACGCTGCCGTCCTCGGTCGCCTTGATCGTGCCAGCCCGTTGGCCCATGACATAATGGGTTACTTCGAGCCAGCCCATCAGGCTCGAAGAGAAGAGAGCAGCATCGACATCGACGATCGATTTGTTCATCGGCTCTTTGCGGCGGATCACTTCATTCATCGTCTCGTCCTCGGCACAGCCCCTGGTGGGCAAAGTCAGGCAAACTTACGAGGTCGGAAGCAAGATCCAGGCCGGCTCTTTTTAGGCGAGGCCGAACCAGAGCGTCGCAATCGCGAGGAAAGACCCATAACCGACAACATCGGTCACCGTCGTGACGAAGGAAAACCCACGCGACTTCAATGATTTGAAAACAATTCCTGAGCGGCAAATTTGCGCCATCTTTTGACGGACATGTGGGGTTTCACCCTGCCGCTGTCGCGGTTCATAAGAAAGCCGCCCGCGGAAGGCAAACCGATCATGCGAAGAAAATCACCGGCTCGGCAAAAAAGCCGATGGGTGTGGCCGTCGCTCTGTCTGTTGCTCTGCTTCCTAACCTTCAGCACCATTGCCGCGGCAGATCCTGCCTGCCCCGCTGGCGCGCTCGGCGTCGCGCGGACGCTCGTGCTCGGAACCAAGGGCGGTTTCGCCATCGGCCTCAAGACCTATCCGGAGACGCTGGATCTCGCTGATCACGAGGTGGTTCTGACCTTCGACGATGGGCCTTTACCGTCAACGACCCCGCGCGTTCTCGATGCGCTCGCCAAACAATGCGTGCGCGCCACTTTTTTCCTCATCGGCCGCAATGCCGCCGCCTATCCGGCGCTGGTGCGGCGCGAGCGCGCGGCAGGCCATACGCTCGGCCATCATACTTTCTCGCATCCGGCCGAAACCTTGCGCCTGATGCAGGATGCGGCGGCGCGTGCCGATATCGACAAGGGCTTTGCGGCCGACGACAAAGCCGCCTATGGCGATACACAGTCAGCACAAGCCGGCGTTTCGCCGAAAGTGCCCTTCTTTCGCTTTCCGGGTTTTGCCGATACGCCGCGCCTCGTGGCTTGGCTCGAAGGCCGCAATATCGGGATTTTCGGCGCCGATCTCTGGGCCTCCGACTGGCTGGACATGACGCCCGACGCGGAGCTGAAACTCATTCTCGCGCGGCTCGAAAAAGACGGGCGCGGCATTTTGCTGCTGCATGACACGCGCCGTTCGACTGCTTTAATGTTGCCGAAGCTTCTCATCGAATTGAAGAAACGCGGCTTTCACATCGTCCATCTGGTGCCCGATGCGGGCGCGCCGCCGCATTTCCTGCCGGCGCCCAAGGGTTGGACCTCGGAAACCGAGGCCATCGTCACCAAACTGCTGCCGCGATTGGAAAGGCTGAAAGGCGGCAAGCGGACAGGATCAGGAGCGAAGCCGCCACCGCCAATGCCGGAGATGCCGGAGCCGCAAAACTCAACGCGCTGAGGCGAGAATTTTTCGGCGAGAATTTTGCGGAAAATGGTGCGGCCAAGAGGACTCGAACCTCCACGGGTCTCCCCACTAGCACCTCAAGCTAGCGCGTCTACCAATTCCGCCATGGCCGCGAAGAAGCGCGATGAGGCCAAAACCGGCCAAATCGGCAGGCGTGTCGTCTAACAAAAAGGCTGCGCCCTGACAAGCGCGCTGAGAGCCCCAAGGAGGAGGATGAATTATCCTGTTCCTGCCTCTATGATCGGACCACTCAAACCGCAAATAGCGCAGAAAAGGCCAAAGAAGCACCGTGCTCAGCCGCGCCAGCCTTCATCCGTCCATGCTGCCGCGGCAGGTGGCGCCGCCGGTCGAATGGCATATTTTCGAGGGCTTGACGCTTTATGATGAGGCGGTCGCTGCCATGGAGCGGCGCGCCGATGCGATCGCCGCGGGGCAGGCCGCCGAGGCCGTCTTTCTTCTCGAACATCCGCCGCTCTATACCGCCGGGACCTCGGCCCGCGACGGCGATCTCATCGAGGCACGCTTTCCGGTGCATCGGACTGGCCGCGGCGGCCAGTTCACCTATCACGGGCCGGGCCAGCGCGTCGCTTATGTGATGCTCGATCTGAAGCGCCGGCGGCCGGATCTGCGGGCCTTCGTCGCCGCCCTGGAGCGCTGGATCATCGCCACGCTCGAAGGCTTCAACATCAAAGGCGAGACGCGCGAGGATAGGGTCGGGGTCTGGGTCGCCCGTCCCGAGAAGCCGCGCGGCGCCTTGGGCGAAATCGCCGAGGACAAGATCGCGGCGCTTGGAATTCGCGTGCGCCGCTGGGTTTCGTTCCATGGCATTGCGCTTAATGTCGAACCGGATCTTGCGCATTTTTCCGGCATCATACCCTGCGGCATTGCCGCGGCCCATCTCGGCGTGACGAGTTTTGCCGATCTCGGCTTTCTCGTGAGCATGGCCGAGGTTGACGCCATTCTGCGGCGCGAATTCGAAACGATCTTCGGCGCGACGACCGCTCTATAATTTTGTGCGCCGGATCAGTCGAGCGGCGACAGATCGGCGTCGCTCGCATCCATCGGCGTATCGGCAGCTTTCGCATTCGCATCTTTGCTGGAAGGCGTGGCACCTTCCCAGCGGCGCTTCGGTGCCGGCGACCACGGCCGGTCTTCATCGACCGCACGCGCCGCCTTGATCTGCCAGCGCTGGCCATGCTCGGTCAACGTCACGGCACCGGTTGTCGCCAACCTGTCGCGGTCGACGACGAGCGCGGCGGCACAGCCCGGCGGCGCGAGAAGCGGCGTCACGATAACCGCAACGCGCAGGCAGTCTTCGGCAAAGGCATCTCTGTCGAGAACGAGGGCGACGGCACGCCCATCCGGCAGAATGCCGACGCAGCCGAGTCTGTCACAGGCCGAAGCATCGACAGCCGCGGCGGGCCTGCGGCCATCTGCATCGGCACGCAGCCATTGCTCGGAAGCAAACAGGCTCGGGCGATGGCCGAGCACGGTGAGCTTTCCGTCGCCGCCGCGCAAAGCAATGGCATCGCCCGTCGCCGCGACCGCGATGTCGAAAGCGGGGCCGCTCGCGGCGCCATAAAGTCCGATGATTGCAAGCGGGATCGCCGTTGCCCGAAACAGCCAACTCCGCCAGATCACGGCGGACAGCACGGCGAGCGCGAGAAAGACGACCGCCCAAGGCGCGAATGCATAAAGATGCAGGGTCGCGCCCGGCCAGCTCCCGATCTGGCGCGCCGCCCACATGATGATGGCGATGCCGGCGCCGACATAATGCCACACGAAGGCATCGAGCCCGAGCGGATAAAGCAAAGTGCCGATGAGCGCGCCGGGGACGGCGAAGAGTTCAATGATCGTCAACGTCAGAGGATTGCCGATCAGCACATAGGGGCTCAATTCGTGAAAATTATAGGCCATGAAGGAGGCCGTGGCCGAGGTCGCGCAAAAGGTCGCAAACAAGAGCGCCAGAGGCCCATGCGCGAGCTTCTCCTCAAATGCCGCAAGGCGTTCCTTCCAGGCCGATGTGACGGCTGCGGGCCGGCGTCCGAATTCCTCGTCGCGGCGGCGCACGCGAAACCCCGTACGTGCCTCATAGACGGCGACGAGCGCGGCGACCGCCGCGAAAGAGAGTTGAAAGCTCGCGCCCAAGATCGCTTCCGGTTCGATCATGATGACGAGACAGGCGGCGAAAGCGAGATTGCGCATGCTGAGCGATTGGCGTCCGATCAAGACCGCCGACAACATGATCAATGTCATGAACAAGGCGCGTTCCGTGCCGACCCGCGAGCCGGTCAATATGTCGTAGAAAACGGCGCCGAGGATTGCCGCGGCAGCAGCCCATTTCTTGATCGGAAAACGCAGAGCGAGGCTTGGGCTCGCCGCCAAAAGCCGGCGCAGGCCGATGAAGAAAATGCCGGCGACCAAAGTCATCTGAACGCCGGAGATGGTGATGATATGGAAGATGCCGGCTTCGCGGATGATCTCCCTGGCATCCTCGCTGAGAAAATCGCGCTTGCCGGTCACCATGGCCGCCGCGATCGCGCCTGAATCGCCGCCGACGATCGTGTCGACCCGGCGTGCCAGCGCATTGCGGCCGCGATCGACCGCCATCGCCATGGCAAGCATAAGATTCGGCCGATGCGGCGGCGGCACGGTTTCGACGCGGCCCAAAACATTGCCGACAGCGCCGATGCGCGCGAACCAGGCATCTCGCGCGAAATCATAGCCGCCAGGCAGGCTCGCATGGGCCGGCGGCAGAAGCCTCGCCTTCAACCGCACATAAGTGCCGGCTTCGAAAGGCGGTGTGCGGCGGATCGTCAGCCGCACGCGATAGGGCGTCTCGGTCGCCGCCAAGCCGGCGATCTTGTCGGGCCGCAGCACGAAACGCGCGCCGACACGGCGAAAATCCATCTCCTCTATATAGCCTTCGACTTGCACGACTTTCAGATGCGCGAGGACGGGCGCCGCCACAAGCGTGCTGCGCCAGCTCGCCGACACGAAGCCGAGGCAGAGTGCACATAAACCGACGCTGAGGGCAAAGGCCAAGCGGCGCTGGCGCAAGGCCAAGGCCGCACCGGCGAAAAGGATCAGGCCGACGCCGGCAAACCAGAGCGAAGGCTCGTGATCGGCGAAGAGATAGCAGACGACTCCGGTGCCGGCGGCGACCGGAAACCAGAGGAAGATGCGGCGCTCGCCGATCTCCTGCGCCAGCGCGCGGCTGAAAAGCCCGCGCGGATCAAAGAGCAGTGCTTTGCCGCGCGCGGCAGCCCCCGCACCGGCGAAACCACGGTCAGCAAGCGCAGATCCGGCCACCTCCGCCACGACGCACGAAGCCCCCTTCTGCCCGGCGATCAAAGCGCGGCCGTACAGACCCGACGCCGGCCCCTTCGTGCCGGACGCCGTGGCGCTTTTCTTTCGGAGTTTCCATGCTACACGACGGGCAGCTCTGCGGAAGGCCCGCCGGCGCTCGGCAGGCAAATATTTCCGCGCCTGGAGCGGGATGAGGAAAAGTGGGAACCGGTTTTCCGCCCGCATCCCGCTCCAAATTTGGAATCGATCACGTTTGTGACTTTGGATTGATTCAATCCAAAGTCATCGTGATCTTGTATGCGGCACATGGAATAGATGAATGGCAGACCAGGTGGTCACCCGTTTTGCCCCGTCGCCGACGGGGTTTCTCCATATTGGTGGCGCGCGGACGGCGCTGTTCAACTGGCTTTTTGCCCGCCATGCCGGCGGCAAAATGCTTTTGCGCATCGAAGACACCGATCGGGAACGCTCGACCGATGCCGCGATCGCCGCCATTCTCGACGGTCTTGCTTGGCTCGGCCTCGAATGGGACGGCGATGCGATCTTTCAGTTCCAGCGCACGGCGCGCCATCGCGAGGTGGCCGAACATCTGCTCGCCATCGGCAAGGCCTATCGCTGCTATGCGAGCCAGCAGGAGCTCGACGAGATGCGCGAGAAGGCGCGCGCCGAAGGGCGTCCGCCGCGCTATGACGGACGCTGGCGCGACCGCTCGCCGGCCAAGGCGCCGCACGGCGTCCCGCCGGTCATCCGCCTCAAGGCCCCGCTGACCGGCGAGACCACGCTCGACGACGCAGTGCAGGGCCGGGTAACCTGGGCGAATGAAAATCTCGACGATTTCGTGCTGTTACGCTCCGACGGCACGCCGACCTATATGCTCGCCGTCGTCGTCGACGATCACGACATGGGCGTGACCAATATCATTCGCGGCGACGATCATCTCACCAATGCGGCGCGGCAGATGCAGATCTATGCGGCGCTCGATTGGGAAATTCCCGCCATGGCCCATATTCCGCTGATCCATGGGCCGGACGGCGCCAAATTGTCGAAACGGCACGGCGCCCTCGGCGTCGATGCCTATCGCGCCCTGGGCTATTTGCCGGCGGCGCTGCGCAACTATCTCGTCCGGCTCGGCTGGAGCCATGGCGATCAGGAATTTTTTTCGACCGAAGAGATGATCGACGCCTTCGATCTCACCCATGTCGGGCGCTCGCCGGCGCGTTTCGATTTCGCCAAGCTCGAGCATATGAACGGACATTATATGCGTGCGAGCCGCGATGAAGATCTCGTCGCCGCCTTCATCGCATCGCTGCCTTATCTGCCAAACGGCCGAAGCCTGATCGATAAGATCGATGCGCCGATGAAAGCCAAATTGCTGGCGGCCATGCCAGGGTTGAAGGACCGCGCCAAGACTTTGGTTGAATTGCTTGAAGGCGCCATGTTCCTGTTTGCTGAACGACCGCTTGCGCTGGACGACAAGGCGATTGGCATTCTCGATGCCAACGGCCGCCGCCATCTTGCGCATCTCCTACCGCGGCTTACGGCCTTGCCGGAATGGATTGCTACAGCGGCCGAAGCTGCCGTGCGCGTTTACGCCGAAGAGAATAGGCTGAAGCTCGGCCAAGTGGCGCAGCCATTGCGTGCCGCCTTGACGGGCCGCGCGACATCGCCAGGCATATTCGACGTCCTCGAAGTGCTCGGCCGCGAGGAAAGTCTCGGCCGGCTGCAAGACCAGGTCTCACCCGGCCAGAGCCAGCAAGACGAGATCAATTGAACTGGATTTGCTTCGGTTTGGCCGGCAAACTCGTTCGATAGTTATAGGTCGCAACGGCTGCATCGATCTGGCACCCGCTTGAACAGCGTCAAACTATACGGTAGTGACCCTTTTGCATTGCACACTGTCGGGTCAAGCCAGGGGCGATTAGGCCGCTGTCTCGATGATGCAATCGCGAGGGCGCAAACGCGATGGTGCCAAGAAGCGGCCCTCTGCGCCGCTTCCTGGCGCGAGGCATGACGCGCAGAACTGAGCGCTCAAGAACGAGAATTGAGCGCACAAGAACCAAAAGGTGATGCCGATGAGCGAAACGAACGCTTCTCTTACGCTTGGCGACAAAAGTTTCGCTCTGCCGATCAAGGTCGGCTCGATCGGTCCTTCGGTCATCGACATCAGCAAGCTCTACGGGCACACCGCGCTTTTCACTTATGATCCAGGCTTCACCTCCACCGCCAGCTGCGAATCCGCGATCACTTATATCGATGGCGACGAAGGCATCCTGCTCTATCGCGGCTATCCGATCGAACAACTCGCCGAACAAGGCGATTATGTCGAGACCTGCTATCTCCTGCTCTACGGCGAGCTGCCGACCGCCTCGCAGCGCAATGATTTCGATTACCGCATCCGCCGTCACACGATGGTGCATGAGCAGATGGCGCGCTTCTTCCAGGGCTTTCGCCGCGATGCGCATCCGATGGCGGTGCTGGTCGCAAGCGTCGGCGCGCTCTCGGCCTTCTATCACGACTCGACCGACATTTCGGACCCGAAGCAGCGCATGGTCGCGTCAATGCGGCTGATCGCCAAACTTCCGACGCTCGCCGCAATGGCCTATAAATATAATATCGGCCAGCCCTTCATGTATCCGAACAATGACCTCGACTATACTTCGAATTTCCTGCGCATGTGCTATGCCGTGCCGTGCGAGGACTACAAGGTCAATCCGGTTCTTGCCCGCGCCCTCGACAAGATCTTCATCCTGCATGCCGATCATGAGCAGAATGCCTCGACCTCGACGGTCCGACTTGCCGGCTCTTCCGGTGCCAATCCCTTCGCCTGTATCGCCGCAGGTGTCGCCTGCCTCTGGGGTCCGGCCCATGGCGGCGCCAATGAAGCAGCGCTCAAAATGCTCGAAGAAATCGGCACGGTCGAAAATATTCCGAAATTCGTCGCCCGCGCCAAGGATAAGAACGACTCTTTCCGGCTGATGGGCTTCGGTCATCGCGTCTATAAAAATTACGATCCGCGCGCGAAAATCATGCAAAAGACCTGTCATGAGGTCTTGCGCGAAATCGGCAATACGAACGATCCTTTGCTCGAAGTTGCGAAAGAGCTCGAAAAGATTGCCCTAAGCGATGAATACTTCATCGAAAAAAAGCTTTATCCAAACATCGACTTCTATTCCGGCATCACTTTGAAGGCGATGGGTTTCCCGACCTCCATGTTCACCGTGCTCTTCGCCGTGGCGCGTACCGCCGGCTGGATCGCGCAATGGAAGGAAATGATCGAGGATCCGGGCCAGAAGATCGGCCGCCCGCGCCAGCTTTACACCGGCGCGCCGCGCCGCGATTATCTGGCGATCGACAAGCGCTGAGATCAGAAGCTAAGTGCAAGCGACCCAGTCTGAAGCTGACATTCTCGTCATTGGGACAGGCGCCGCCGGTCTCTCCGCCGCGATTGCGCTTGCCAAGGCCGGCTTCTCCGTCATTGCCGTCGGCACGGTCGAGCAGCGCGGCGGCGGCCGCACCGTCGCGCTCTTCGAAGCCTCGCTGCGCTTTTACGATGCGCTCGGCCTCTGGCCGCAGCTTGCCGATTGCGCCGCCAGGATCGAGACGATCCGCATGGTCGATGCGACGGGCTCGCGCGTACCGATCCCGCCGATCGAATTTGCCGCCCGTGAAATCGGCCTGCCCGGCTTCGGCGAAAACATAGAGAATGACCGGCTCGTCGAACGTCTCGCCGCGATCGCGCGCGAAATGCCATCCCTCTCGGTCCAAGAGGAACGGCTGGTCGATATTGCCGAAGGCCACGATCATCTGAGCGCCATCTTCGAGTCCGGCCGCCGCATTGACGCGAAGCTGATCGTTGGTGCCGATGGCCAAAGATCGACGGTGCGCGCCAAAGCGCGCATTGGTGCAAGGCGCTGGACCTATCCGCAGGTCGCGATGACGGTGCTGACCGCGCATGAAAAGCCGCATCGCGGCACTTCGGTCGAGTTTCATACGCGGAGCGGCCCTTGCACGCTGGTGCCGCTGCCGCCGAGCGAGGCGGCGCCACACCGATCGAGCCTCGTCTGGCTGATGTCGGAGGCAGAGGCCAGGAGGCGGCGCAGCCTCACAGATGCAGCACTCGCAGCTGAAATCGAGCGCCAGGTCGCGGCGATTTTCGGACCTATGCGGCTCGATGGGGCATGTGGCACTTTCCCGATGATGGGCCTGCGCGTGTCGCGCCTCACGGGCCGCCGCATTGCTCTTCTTGGCGAGGCGGCGCATGTCTTTCCGCCGCTCGCCGCACAGGGCCTCAATCTGAGCCTGCGTGATACGGCAGCCCTGGTCAACTCTGTCGACATGGCCCGTGCGAGTGGACAAGATATTGGCGGCGCGGCGGCGCTTGCCGCCTATGCCGATGCTAGGCGCGCCGACATCTCGCTGCGCACCCATGGCATCGACATATTGAACCGCTCGCTGCTCGCCGATTTCCTGCCTGTCGATCTTTTGCGCGGCGCGGGCTTTCTGGCCTGCACCATGATCGGGCCCTTGCGCCGCGCCATCATGCGCGAAGGCATCCTGCCGCATGGGCATCTGCCGCCGCTCATGCAAAAGCCGCGGGCGTTTCCAGAGCGTGAGAAGGCGAAAATGGCGGCGGCCGCAAGCGAGCCGCACCGCCGCCCAGTTTGAATATTCTTCTGCGAGACATGATCTCGCAGCATTTTCATGGCAGTCGAAGAAGGCTCGATCTCAGGCTCGGAAATGGCATGAAAAAGCTGCTGGACTTTGCCCGTCAAGACATGCTGCAAACCGCCGATGGACAGCCGAGTCGCAATCTATCGATCCGCAGCGATCGGCGCGCGCTGCTTCTGACGCTACGCGCTAGAGCATGTCCCGGAAAAGAGGCGGCGCATCATGCCGAACGCCACCACGGCCGGACGTTTTCTTGCGACGCGATGGCTTGCGACACGTTGGGGCGGCGTGTCCTTACGCTATAGGCTCGAAGATCTCGGCTTCGGCCTCGCGGGACTTTGCTTCAAGGCCTTGCCGCTGGAGACCGCCTCCTGGCTTTCGGGCATGCTGTGGCGGTCGCTTGGTCCGCGCCTCGGCAACCGCCGGCAAGCCCGTGCGCTCGCCAATCTCGCACTGGCCTTTCCGGAAAAATCCGCCGCAGAGCATGCGGCGCTCGCCGCTGCCATGTGGGAAACTCTTGGCCGCACCTTTGCCGAGACGTTTCGGCTCGCGGAGATCGCCGCAAGCGACAGGCTGACGATCGCGGCCCCATCTGGCTTTGCGCAGGAGGATACGGCGCGCGTCGTCTGCGCCGCACATCAAGGCAATTGGGAGATCGCCGTGCTGGCTGTCTCGAGTGCCGCGAAGGCGCAGCCCGCCGGCGTCTATCAGCGGATCAAAAATCCGCTCGTCGATGCGCGGGTGCGCCAGATCCGCAGCTTTCTCTATCCCGGCGGGCTTTATCCGAAGACGCCTTCGACGCCGCGCCAACTCATCCGCCATGCGCGGGAGGGCGGGACGCTCGCGGTGCTTGCCGATCAGCGCGATATGCGCGGCCCGCGCGTGAATTTTTTTGGCGTGCCGGCGCCTTCGACGCCCTTCCCTGCCATGGTCGCCAGAACGCTCGGTCTCAAGCTCTATGCCGGCGAGATCGTCCGCAAGCCGAATGTGCGGTTCGATATCAGGCTCGTCGAAATTCCGGTGCCGCAGACAGACGACCGCGAGGCTGATATCATCGCCGCGACAGCCGCTTTGCAGGCCGAGTTCGAGCGCACGATCAGGCTTCATCCGGAGCAATGGATGTGGTCGCACCGGCGCTGGGGATAGAGCATGATCCCGAAAAGTTGCAGACTTTTCGGACGATATCATGCGTTAAAAAAAGCGACTTAAGACGCGCTTTCATCACTTGGCCAGGGACCGCCGCCGTGCAGATCGCCACATGGAACGTCAATTCGGTGCGGCAGAGGACCGAGCATCTTGTGCGCTATCTCAAGGAGATCGGCCCGGATGTGCTCTGCCTGCAGGAACTGAAATGCGTCGATGAGGCCTTCCCGCATGCCGAGGTCGAAGCCTGCGGCTATAATGTCGCCGTGCACGGGCAGAAGGCATTCAATGGCGTCGCCATTCTGTCGAAAAATCCGATCGAGGTGACCCGCGGCCTGCCGGGCGATGATGGCGACACGCATGCCCGCTACATAGAAGCGATCGTGCCCGACGGCAAAAGCGTCGTCAGAATTGCCTGTCTCTATCTGCCCAACGGCAATCCGCCCGACACGGACAAATATACTTATAAGCTCGCTTGGATGGATCGGCTCGTCAGCCATGCCAAGCGCCTGCTCGCCTTCGAGGAGCCGCTCGTCTTCGCCGGCGACTATAATGTCATTCCCGAGCCGCGCGATTGCTATGATCCGGCGGCCTGGATGGGAGACGCTCTCTTCTTGCCGCAGACGCGGGAAAAATTCCGCGCGCTCGTCAATCTCGGCTTCACCGATGCGCTGCGGGCAACGAGCGACGCGGCGGGGCTCTATACATTCTGGGATTATCAAGCAGGCGCCTGGCAGCGCAACAAAGGGATCCGCATCGATCATCTGCTGCTCTCGCCTTATGCCGCCGACAGGCTCGTCGATGTGACGATCGACAAGGAGCGCCGCGGCGAGGACAAGCCCTCCGATCACGTGCCCGTCAGGGTCGAGCTCGCCTGACAAGATATAGCATCAGCCAGGCTTCTTTTGCTTCATCGCAAGACGGCGCACCACTTCCTGATAACACTCCTGAACGGGTTCCGCGCCATAGTCCCTTTCGAGCCGCCGCATGGTGAAATGACCGCGCGCCACCTCCTGAAAATAATCCATGAAAATCCAATTGATCGTCGCGCCGCCGAGGGCGCCGAGCAAGGGCAATGCGCTGGCCGCTGCACGCTCCGAGACGATGACGCCATAGCGCGCCGCAATTTCGGCGACGAACCGCGCCAAGACCGGCGCCATCTCCTCAGCCGCCCCGCGTTGAAGCAGATAGCTCACCGCATCGCCAGTCGCTTTGGCAAGCATTGTCCGCAGAGCATAATAGCCCGCTTCCGATCCGAGCCCGCCGCCGCGATGTCCCAAGGCGAAGACTTCGAGACATGCCATCTGCGTATGACGGCTCGCAAGGCTCTCGCCCTCCGCCCGGGCAATGTCCGCGATCGCGCGAAGCATGTTCGTCGTCGTAATCGGCAATTCGATCGGCAAGGCCGCAAGCCCGGCAAAGCCGCTGATACCGCCAGCAAGACCGGCAATGAGTTTCGGCGCAAAGATGGAAGGACCGGTGGAAGGGCGAGCGGAAGGATAGGCCGGAGCATTGCTGTCGAGCGATTTCGCCGCCACTCTGACGCACTGCGACAATGCAAGATGAACCGCCGCCTGGATCTTGTCATTGGCTGCTGGCGGCAGGACCCTCATGAGGCGATTGATCGGCCGGCCGGCATAATCGGCGAGCCGTACCGCGAGATTCGACCGTTCGAGCCGGATCACCGCTTTGGCGAGCGCTGCTTGATCCGCGGCGGTCAGCACTAGAGCGGGATGAGGAAAAGTGGACACCGGTTTTCCGCCCGCATCCCGCTCTAAACTTTTAGAATCGATCACGTTTATGACTTTGGATTGATTCAATCCAAAGTCGTCGTGATCTAGGCGCCGCGGCGCGACCGTCACCTTCTGCGCAGGCTCGGACGCAAACCGTTGAGGCTCGCCAGAATCGCCGAGCCATTGCTGATCACGGCAGTCATTGCCGGAGTGATCAAGCCGCCGGGAAGCGTCAGGCCCAGCGCCGCCGTGTTCAGGATCGACACGATCGCATAATTCTGCTTGATCAGCGTCACCGCGCCGCGCGAGATCTCGATCGCCTTGACGAGCTTCCATAAGGAATCCTCCATCAACAGCACATTCGCGGATTCATGCGTGACGTCGGCGCCGTGCTTCATCGCAATGCCGACATCGGCAAAGCTCAATGCGGGGGAATCGTTGATGCCGTCGCCAACCATTGCGACACAGTGGCCGCGGCGTTGCAAGTCTTGAATGATCGCCGCCTTATCCGCCGGCAAAGTGCCGGCATATTGACGGCTTAACCCGAGCCGCTCACCGACGGCTTTGGCGACAACGGGACTGTCGCCGGTCAGCATGATCGTATTTTTGATCCCCATTCTATGCAGGATGGCGATGACCGCCTTGCTCTCCGGCCGGATCTTGTCGGCATAAGGAATCATGCCGGAAAGCCTGCCGTCGACGGCAATATAGAGCGACGAGCATCCGCTTTCATCGAAACGGGACCGGTCGCCCGTGGCATGATCGATCTCAATGCCGCTTTGCCGCAGAAAGCGCTCGCTGCCGACATGCACATAGGCGCCGTTGACCTTGGCTTCGACGCCGAGGCCAATGTGAAACTGCTGCGCCGAACATGGCGGAATCTCCGCCTCCATCTCCAGCGCTTTGATGCGCATCGCTTCGGCGACGGGATGTTTGACGCGGGTTTCGGCGGCGGCGACAAAGCCGAGCAGGTCGCGTGCCGAAAAATGCTTTTCCTGATAGCAGATGACGTCGACGACCGCAGGCACCCCATGGCTCAAGGTTCCGGTCTTATCGAAGACGAGCGTATCGATTTCGGCCAGGCGCTCCATGTGCGCGCCGCTTTTGATGATTATTCCGGCGCGCGCCGCATGGATCATCGACGACAGGACGGATGTCGGTGCCGCCACGCGAATGCCGGTCCCATAATCGACGATCACCAGTGACAGAAAGCGATCGAAATCCAGGGTCAACGCCGCTGTCCCCGTCGCCAGCGCAAGGGTCGGGACGACAAGCCGATCGGCCAGGCGCTCGGCGTGATTTTGCATGCGTGTTTCGCCGATCGGCGCGGATTCGACGAGTTTCACGATCTGGGCGGCGGTCGTCTCCGTGCCCACGCGCATGGCGCGCACGGTGATCTGTCCTTCCCGCAGAACCGTCGCGGCAAAGACGATTTCGTCCTTGCCGCGATTGACGGGCAGGCCTTCGCCGGTGATCGTCTTTTGATCGATCGCGGCATGGCCGTCGACCACCGCGCCATCGACCGGGATCATTTCGCCGGCATGAATGACGACGAGGTCGCCGATCATGACCTCGATGGCCGGCACCGCAATGATGGCGCCGTTGCGGATCACCCAGGCGGTCTTCGCCTGATAATCGAGCAATTCGCTCATCGCGCGGCGCGAGCCGGCTGCCGTCAAATCACGAATCCAATCGCCGAGATGAATGAGCCAGGCGACGATGGCGCCGGCAAGAAGATTATTATGCGCAATCGACGCAGCGATTGCCAATGTGTCGAGGAAATCGATATTGAGCCGTTTTTCGCGCCGGATCACCTTCACAGCACGTTTGGCGATCGGATAGGAATTCCATAGCAGCAGCGGAATGTTGACGGCGACGGCCAGCGGATGCGCAACGACGGCGAGCGCCAGCGACAAGCTCGGCAAGGCGAGCGGCCAACGCCGCGCAGTTGCCTGCAGTACGGGGCCGGATTTCGTCACGATTTCGGTGGGCTTCGGCAGCTCGTGATGCTTCGGCGCCGGCTGCTGCACATGCGCCATGAGCATGCGCAATTGCTCGATCGTCGCATTTTGCAGGAAGAAGCTCATCTGCGCCCAGATCTCGGGCTTGCGTCGATCATATTCGATGACGATGCTCGCACAGGCCGGATTGATCCGAACGTTCTCGATCCCTGGCTGCTTCTGCAGCCAAAGCACGGCTGAATCCACCAAATGGGATTCAAGATAGAGCACCGGCATATGGAGACGCACACGGCCGGGCAAGAAATGACGGATCGTCAATTCCATCAGCGCGACGCGCGCGGCGGTTGCGCACCGGGATCATCTTCGTCCCGGCGTGTTTGATGGGCCTGCAGCTCGATAAAGTGGTTGAGCGAGAAGAGGCCGATCGTCAGCCACACAGGCGTTGCCGCCGTAGCGCCGATCTCGACGAAGGTGACCGCGGCCAGTCCGAGCGGCACAAGCACCCTCAGATCGACAGCATTGCCGGTAGCCTGTTTCACCTTTTGGTCGAGGTCGGCGCAAAAATCGACGATGACGCGCGCCGTGTGCGAATGTTCCGCCAGAAACTCCGCTTCCTGCTCGATCACATTCGCTATTTCGTCGAGCTTGGTCGCGGGCGGCCGATGCGCGACGGAGAAGATCTGCTGATGCTGATCGATGTTCGCATGAAGCTCAGGATGCGTGTCGGTGCAATAATGGATCGTGACGCTGCCTGTCGCGCCATTGATCTCGACCTCATGGATCCCGGGCACGATCGCGAGCGTCTGCCTGATTTCCTCGAGTAGAGCGTCATCGCCCTTGCCGTTTGGCACTTTGAGCCGCATCCGCCCAGGAACATGATGGGCGATCTTAGCGTGATGTTTCGCCCTACTCATGCGCAGCGCGCCGTCAGCCTTGATGGGCGGGGGGAGTCGTGGATGCGCTCTTCGCCGCAGCGTCAGCCTCGCGATCCTCATGGCGCGCTTCCGCCATAATATCTTGCACCTGTTCTTGCGCTTCGGCGAAGGCTTCGCGGGTCTTCTCCGTCAGCCGGTATGCGCCGCGAATGGTGGATTTGAACAGCGGCCGGATGCGCTCGCGAATGCCGGGCAAATATTTTGGCGCCAAGACGGCGGCAGCGCCGATCAATATGCCTGGGATCAAGGAGGCTTCGATCAGCGCCGCGCCGACGCCTATGACGCCAGCAACCGCCACTTTGGCGGCGACATCGTCATTCGCCTGATTGGCTTCAACTGGAGCCGTAACCGGTGCCGCACCATTCGCGGCCGCCGGATCACTATGTTGCGCAGCTTCGACCGTCTTCGTAGACATGTGGCTCCCCTTCGGCCACGGCGATCGTACCCGATGACGTGGCGTCTCCTGTGTAATGTTGGTTTGTAAAGCTTTTGTGAAGTAAAGGCGGGATTAGCAGCCTTAGACCGTCTTGGTTCCAGGCGTCGACATCCATGCCGAATTGCGCGAACAGATCCTCGCCGGCCCCTATCTTTCCAACGCGGACGTCGTTGCTTTCCTCAACCGGCTGCACATGCCTTTGACCGAGGCCGTCCTCGCCGCAGCCGAAGCCGGCGCGCCCGAGGCGGCAGCGCGCTTGGCCGCAGCCGGCGCCCACCCACAGGCGAAAGCCTACACCGGATTTTATGCGAGACTGGTACAAAGCCTCGCCTGATCTTATCTTTGGTCGAAGCGCTGTTTTGCAGCGCAAAATCCCCTGCCCTGAATGCACGCACAAATCTGGCGCGCGCAGCCGCAAGCGCGGCTGCCAAGCGAGGTGGCGATGCCAAGCGCTTGATGCAATCCGCGCAAAGCTCCGTCATCCAAGGATGATCCTCCAAGGATCTTCCTGCTTGCGAAGGGCGCGCAAACGCGCAAGCGTCAGGCGGTTCGGGATCAAATCAACGCTCGTCTTTGCGCCGAGGTTCCGTGATCGACAAATTGGAATTCTTCATCGCCGTCGCGCGCGAAAAAAGTTTCAGCCGCGCCGCGGAGAGCTGCGGGGTCACGCAGCCGACCCTGTCGGCGGCGATCAAGCAATTGGAAGATAGTTTGGGTGTGCTGCTCGTCAATCGCAGCTCGCGTTTCCACGGGCTCACGGCCGAAGGCGAGCGTGTGCTCGAATGGGCGAAGCGGATCGTCAGCGATGCGCGCGCCATGCGCCAGGACGTGCGCACGTTGAAGAGCGGCCTCGTCGGTCATTTGCGGATCGCGGCTATTCCCACGGCGCTTACCATGGTCGCCTCGCTCACCACGCCGTTCCGCGCCAAGCATCCGAACGTGCGCTTCAGCGTCTTGTCGATGACCTCGCTCGAAATCCTCGCCGCCCTCGACAATCTCGAGATCGATGCCGGGATCAGCTATCTCGACAATGAGCCACTCGGCAATGTGCGGAGCCTGCCGCTCTATATCGAACGTTATAGGCTCGTGACTTTCGCCGACAGCCCTTTTGCCGAGCGCGACAGCGTCACCTGGGCCGAAGTCGGCCGCATCCCGCTCTGCCTGCTCACGCCCGACATGCAGAATCGCCGCATCATCGACCATCTTTTGACGAACTCCGGCAATGAAGCCGCGCCGACGCTCGAAATCAAATTCGGTTATCGCCCTCTTCGCTCATGTGCGCACCGGGCGCTGGGCCAGCGTCATGCCGGAAAAGCTCGTCGAGACGCTCGGCCTTATCGAACCGATAAAATCGATCCCGATTATCGATCCGCAAGTGGTGCATCAGATCGGCCTTGTCGTGCCTTTTCGGGAGCCGATGGCGCCGCTCGCCGCAGCCTTGTTCAACGAGGCGAAGAACTTTGGTGCAGTGCAAAATCCTATAGATCAATGAAGTTTGATAGGAAAAACCCATAACTCTACGGAATGGCTTTATTGATCTCCGGTGAAGGAAGTTTACACTTTTTTGTAAGTGGATCGGTATGCCAAATGCCTGGGGAGTGCATAATCCCAGGAACGGGGAGCGCATCGATCGGCAATGCCGAATTTCGAGGCCGCAGATCCCGGCAGAAATTCGCGAGGCGAAACAGTCGCGAAGCTAACAAGGTTTTGGTGGAAATATGCCCGAGACGCCCGTCTTTGACGAAGGCCGCGCGCGCCAGATCATCGCCGAACATCTCGGCTTGGAAGGACCGCTGCTCCCGATTCTGCATGCATTCAGCGAAGAGTTCGGCTTTGTCAGCGATCTCGCTGTGCCGCTTCTCGCCGAAGCTCTAATTTCACCCGTGCCGAAGTTCACGGGGTCATCACCTTCTATCATGATTTCCGGCGCGAGCCGGGCGGTCGGCATGTGCTGAAGATCTGCCGGGCCGAGGCGTGCCAAAGCCTCGGCAGCGAAGCGATCGCCCGCGGCGCGCTGGCCGAACTCGGCGTCAGCTGGCATGGCACCACCAAGAACGGCGAGATCAGTGTCGAGCCGGTCTATTGTCTCGGCCTTTGCGCCAGCGGCCCCTCCGCCCTGCTCGATGATCTGCCGATCGGCCGGTTCGACAAGGTAAAGCTCGCCGAAGCGATCGATGAGGTATGCGCGCCATGACGCGGGTCTTTGTTCCCAAGGATGTCGTCGCTCTCGCGCTCGGTGCCGATCGGGTGGCGCGCAAGATTTCGGAGCTTGCCGGCGCGCGGGGTGCGGCTGTCTCGATTGTCCGCAACGGCTCGCGCGGCATGTTCTTCCTCGAGCCGATGATCGAAGTCGAGACTGCGGCACGGCCGCATCGCCTATGGGCCGGTGACGTCGGGATGTCGCCTTCGCTCTTCGATGCCGGTTTCCTCACATGGCTGGCGCGCATCCGCTGCGGCTCGGCAACCGGAGGATCATCCTTTCCTAGCTCAAGCAGGCGCGGCTCACCTTTGCGCGCTGCGGCATCACCGACCCTGTTGTCGCTCGTAGACTATGCGGCGCATGGCGGCTTGCGCGGGCCTGAGGCGGGCCCTTGAGATAGGCGCCGCCGCGATTGTCGCCGAAGTACGCATCGGGTCTGCGCGGCCGCGGCGGCGCGGGCTCCCCCACCGGCATCAAATGGAAGGACCGTGCGGATTGCACGGGCGACGCAGAAATATGTCTGTCTGCAACGCCAACGAGGGCGATAGGAAACTTCGCCGACCGCATGGTGATGGAGGGCGACCCGTTCATGCTGATCGAGGGCATGACGATTGTCGGCCATCGCCGTCGGCGCCACGAGGGGCTACGTCTATATGCCGCTCCGAATATCCACATGCGGGCGAAGACATTCAATGAGGCTCTGCGGGCTGGCCCGCTGCGCCGGCTGGCTCGGCACCAATATCAAGGGCTCGAACCATAGTTTCGACATCGAGCTTCGAATGGGCGCCGGCGCCTATGTCTGCGGCGAAGAAAACCACCTGCTCGAAAGCCTCGAAGGCAAGCGCGGCATTGTCCGCGCCAAGCCGCCGCTTCCCGCCCATAAGGGGTTGTTCCAGGAAGCCGACGGTCGTCAACAATGTGCTTTCCTTCGCGGCGACGCCCTTCATTCTCGCCGAGGGCGGCGCGGCTTACGCGCCATTTCGGCATGGGGCGCTCGCGCGGCACCATGCCTTTGCAGATCGCCGGCAATGTCCGCTATGGCGGGCTTTTCGAGACCGCTTTCGGTCTGACGCTCGGTGAAATCGTCGAGGGGATCGGTGGTGGCACCCTTTCCGGCCGGCCGGTGCGCGCCGTGCAATGCGGCGGCCCGCTCGGCGCCTATTTCCCGCGCGCACTGTTCGATACGCCTTTCGACTATGAGGCTTTTGCCGAGCCGCGACGGGCTCATCGGCCATGGCGGGCTCGTCGTCTTCGACGATACGGTCGACATGGCGGGAAATGGCGCGTTTCGCGATGGAATTCTGTGCGATCGAAAGCTGCGGCAAGTGCACGCCCTGCCGGATCGGTTCGACGCGCGGCGAGGAGACTATAGAGCGGGTGATGAAAGGCGAGAACGTCGCCGGAAATCTAACGCTTTTGGAAGATCTCTGTCAGACAATGAAATTTGGTTCACTTTGTGCCCTTGGCGGTTTTGCGCCCTATCCTGTCATGAGCGCGCTCCGCCATTTTCCAGAGGATTTCCGGCCGCATG
>CAVWXV010000006.1:0-135760 GCA_963759185.1 uncultured Alphaproteobacteria bacterium | reverse complement strand
TTCTTCGCTCTTCCTTTGCCGCTTCTGGCGGAGCCGATGGTCATCAGGGGCGTCTATCCGACGGGCGAGCAGGCCTATAATCCGCCCGATGCGACGCCCCAGCAAGCCGCCTCGGCCCCTGTCCCTTCCGCCTACGCCGCACCTGCTGCGGCCCCATCGGCTCCTTACGGCGGCGGCTTTCTCGAATTGCTGTTGACCGGTCGTACGCACTCCGCGGCGCCGGCTCCTCAGCCCGGCCATGAGATGTCGGCGCTCGCTTATGAACCAGTGCCATCTTCGGCTGCCGTTGCGGATCCGCGCAACCTCCAGCGGAGCATCGATCCCATCTATTTGCGCCAGGAAGTCGATTACACGGGGCCGCAGAAGCCCGGCACGATCGTCATCGATACGCCGAACAAATTTCTCTTCCTCGTTGAAAAAGGCGGCAAAGCGCTGCGCTATGGCATTGGCGTCGGGCGGCCTGGCTTCATGTGGTCCGGCGTCAAAGCGATCAGCCGCAAGGCGGAGTGGCCGGCGTGGACGCCGCCGGAGGATATGTTGAAACGCCGGCCCGATCTGCCGACGCATATGGACGGCGGACCTGCAAACCCGCTGGGTGCCCGCGCGCTCTATCTCGGCTCTTCGCTCTACCGCATCCATGGCACCAATGAGCCTTATACGATCGGCACCAACGTCTCGTCGGGATGCATCAGGATGATGAACAAGGACGTCGAGGATCTTTATGATCGGGTCGGCGTCGGCACCAAAGTCGTCGTCATGTGACAGCACTGCAAGGGCCACCCATCAATGCGCTGAGAAAATCGCGACAATAGGTGGCGGCGGTCGTCTGACAGATTTTTTCGAAGAGCTTTTCATGCCGGGCCTTGCGTTCGGCCCGCGGCATGGTCAGTGCTTGATGCAAGGCCTCGGCGATCTCGTCGGCATCGAGCGGATTGACGATGAGCGCCTCGGTCAGCTCCTCGGCGGCGCCGGCAAAGCGCGACAACACGAGAACGCCCGGATCTTCCGGGTCCTGGGCCGCCACATATTCCTTCGCGACGAGATTCATGCCGTCGCGCAGCGGCGTGACGAGCCCGACGCAGGCCTTGCGATAGAATCCGGCCAGCGTTGCGCGTGAAATGGCCCGCGTGATGTAGCGCAAGGGCACCCAATCGAATTCCGCATGGCGGCCATTGACGTCGCCGGCGCGCCGATCGAGTTCGCGCTTGAGTCGCTGATATTCGGCGACATCCTCGCGCGAGCGTGCCGCCACCTGAAGATAGCTCACTTTGAGACGATGCTCGGAAAAGCGGTCGAGGAGACGTCCGAAGGCCTCGAAGCGATTGGGCAGACCCTTCGAATAGTCCAGCCGGTCGACGCCGATGATCAGGGCACGGCCCTGCATGCTTTCGTCGAGCCGTTTCGTGACACGGCTCTGCGCCGTGCGTTTGGCCTGACGGGCGAAGGCACGCGCATCTATGCCGATCGGGTTTGCGATCGGCAGGACGGAATGATCGTCGATGAAGATCGGGGCGCCCGCGTCGCTCGCCACATTCAGGAAGTTGCGCACGCAATCTTCGAAATCGCGCAGATGCTGGTGCGTTTGAAATCCGACCACATCATAGGCGCAGAGCATGCGCAGCAGTTTTTCCGCCCGCGGCAGAACGTTGAGAAGGCTCGCGGGAATGAAGGGAACGTGCAGAAAGAAGCCGATCCGATTTTCAACGCCGAGGGCGCGCAAGGAGGAGGCGAGCGGGATCAGATGATAATCATGCGCCCAGATGAGATCGGTGGGCTCGATCAGCGCGGCGAGCGCGCGCGCATAAGTGCGGTTGACGGAGAGATAGGCCTCGAAATGGGCGCGATCGAATTCGACGAGGCCCGGCTGGAAATGCAACAGCGGCCAGAGCGTCGAATTGGCATAGCCGACATAGAATTGCCGATAGTCTTCGCGCGACAGATCGAAGGTTGCGAAATCGATCTTGCCGAAGCGTCCGATCTTGACATCCGTGCAGGTTTTCGCAGCGATCTCGCCGCTCCAGCCGAGCCAGAGTCCGCCATCCTTCAAGCAATCCTTGAGGGCGACCGCGAGGCCGCCGGCCTGCGGTCCGTTGGCCGCGGAGGACGGGACGCGGTTCGACACGATCACGATGCGCGCCATAAGGATTCCTCCCATCCGCGCGACAGACGCGCGGCCGAATGAATGAGGCCGACATGCGAATAGGCTTGCGGAAAATTCCCCCACAGCAGGCGTGTTTTCGGTGCGACGTCTTCCGAGAGGAGACCGGCAGCGTTACGCACGGACAGCGCATTGGTGAAGATCTCGCGCGCCTCATCGCGCCGGCCGGCAAGCGCCAGGGCATCGGCATACCAAAAGGTGCAGACGAGGAAGGCCGTTTCGGGATGGCCGAAATCGTCGGCTTCGTCATAACGCATGACGAAACCGTCGCGCATGAGCCGCTGGGCGGTCACTTCGAGCGTCTTGGCGACGCGCGGGTCGCTCGCCGGCAGGAGCCCGATCTCCGGCAGCAGCAGAGAAGTGGCATCGGCGACGGATTTGTCGAGCACGCCCGACAGCCAGCCGTCCGGCGTCGTCGCCCGCGCCAAGATCTCGCTGCGCAATTTGCGTGACGCCGCCTCCCATTCGGCCGCCTCGGAAGTTTCGCCGACGCGTTCGGCGATCAGCGCCAGGCGGTGCAGCGCAGCCCAGCACATTGCCGCCGAATAGGTGTTGACGACAACGCGGCCGCGATATTCCCAGGGTCCGGAATCAGGCGTGACCGCATAGCGTGCGGCAAGCCGGCCCATGTTGCGCAATTGATGATAGAGGCTCGCATTGTCCGAGAGCGCGAGGCGCTCGTCCCAGAACATTTGCGCGGCGGTCAGAATGAGCGAGCCATAGACGTCGTTTTGAATCTGCGATGCGGCGGCATTGCCGATGCGCACCGGCCCCATGCCTTGATAGCCCAGCAGCGCCGGCGCGACGCGCTCGGTCGAGCTTACCCCGGGCGAGACCGGATAGAGCGGCGCGATCGAAATATCATCGTCGCGCAGGACGGCATCGATCACGAAACGGATGAAGCGTTCCATCGTCTGCGTGGCGCCGAGACGATTGAGCGCGCCGACGGTGAAAAAGGCGTCACGCAGCCAGCAGAAGCGATAGTCCCAATTGCGCGCGGAGTGCGGCGCTTCGGGGATCGATGTCGTCAGTGCCGCGACAATGGCGCCCGTATCCTCGCAACTGCAGAGTTTGAGGGTGATCGCCGAACGAATGACCTCTTCCTGCCATTCGAAGGGGACGGAAAGGCCACGGACCCAGGCGCGCCAATCATTGATCGTATTGGCGAGAAAGCTCTGGGCGAGCGAATCCGGCGTTTCGGTGATCAATTCATCGGCGCCGATGAAGAGATTGATCGGCCGATCGAGCGCGAATTCGGCTTCCTCGAGAATATAGGAGGTCGCCATGTCGCTGGTGACGCGCAGCGTCGCGTTTGGACCGGTGAAGCGCACATGATTGCTGCCGACGCTGACCGAAGGCTTGTCGGCGCCATAATTGAAAAGCGGGCGGATGCGCACGGCAAGGCGCGTCCGCTGGGCCAAGGGCTCCAGCCGCCGCACGATCATCGGCGGACGAAAGCGGCGTCCGAAACGTTCGAAACGCGGCGCGAAATCGATGATGCGGACCTTGCCGCCATGCCGGTCGGTGATCACCGTTTCCAGAACCGCCGTGTTGGCGAGATAGCGCTGATTCGTCTCCACCGCATCGCGCACGACCACATCCATGAAGCCCTGCGTGGGGGAAGTGCCGCCGAGCAGCGCGGAAAAGACCGGATCGGCATCGAGCCGCGGAAAGCAGAACCAGACGTGACGCGCATTGCGGTCGATGAGGCTCGCTATGGCGCAATTGCCGATGGCCGCGAGATCGAGCGTGCTCATGGGAAATCCCGCCTCATAGGTCAGCGAAGCGCTTGAGCCAATCGCGCACTTCGCAAGGGCGCCCGGCAAAAGCTGCGGCGACATCGAGCGCGATGCCGCCAAGCTCGATCGCCGCGGCGAACCCGTCCTCATCGGTCCTATCGTCGCCGACGAAAACGGGGATGCGGCCGGCAAAGGCATCGACATTCATCAGCGTATGGACGGCGCGCGCCTTGGTCACTTTTCGTGGCCGGATCTCGAAGGCCATCTTGGCCTCGAGCAATTCGAAATTCGCCGGATCGCAGGCCACGAGCGTGTTGACGATCCGCCGCACCTCGTCTTCATGAGAAGGCGCATTGCGATAATGCGCGACGACATTATGGCGTTTCACTTCGGCGAGAACGCCGGGACATGCCGCGGCGAGATCGCGCAAGGCGATCACCCAATCCTCCGGAACCTTCAACTCGACCTCGTCATAAAAGCCATTGGGCAGCCGCACGACGGCACCATGCTCGCTGCCCAGAGGGAGCTGCAGCGGCCTCAGCAGCTTATCGATATTATCGAGCACGCGGCCGCTGACGATTGCGAGCGCGCCACCGAGTGCCTTCGACGCCAAAGCGAGATCCTTGACGAGATCATCCGGCACGGTGACGGCATCGGGCGTCGGTGCGATGTCGAGCAGCGTTCCGTCAAGATCGAGAAAAAGCGCCCAATCGCGCATCGGAGCAGGCGGAAAAGCAGCAGCATGAGGACGTGACGCAAAACTTGGGTCGACCATAAGTCTCGAACTCTCCGATGGTGGGTGGTCCCGTTGTGCGGGAAAAGCGAGGCCTCCTGTGCTTTGCCAAAACTTATCTGGCCAAGGCTTATGGAGCCAAGGCTTATAAGATAAGAATTTTGGACAATCACGGCCGCGTGCGCGCAGCGATCGAGCGGGTTTGGGCAGCACGACACAGAAGCTATAGTGTAGCGATAACGAGCTTGGGCGTTGATGGTTCCGGTTTAGCTCACAAAATGGTGAGACCAAAACGGTGAGACATGCGCGCGCCGGGCAAAATGCAGGCGGCCCGCATCGGAAGATGATGCAGGTGTCAGCTGTTTCCGCGAAGGGTGATTTTCATCCTTTTGCGACCGCCGGAATTTCCGTCGTGCGGTCACAAATGGGGCGCGCAAAAACATTATAGACCCGCCGCCACATGTCATGTGAAGCGGCGGGCTTGCATATCGTTAGGCCGCGTATTGTTCACGCCGGCATTCGAACCGCGGGCTCAGACATCGAAGCTTCCGTCATCGCCGGAGCCGAAATCATCATTGCCAGAACTGTCATAGGACGCATCCTGCGTGTTGTCGGAATAATCCGTATTGGAATGATCCGCATTGCTGACATCAGCGGCAGGTGTCGCGTTGGAGCTCTCATAAGAATTGTTGGTCACTGTTCCGCCGCCGCCCAATCCACCTAGTCCGCCACCAAAGCCGCTGCCGATGCCGAGCGGATTGTTGTGTGCGCCGAAGAGGCCACGGATGGAATCGGCGAGCAGCACGCCACCGGCAACGCCGGCCGCAGCGCCGAGCGCGCCCTGCAGAAAGCCGCCACCGCCGCCCATCGGGGCGCCCATTCCGCCGCCCATCATGCCACCGCCCATCGGTGAGCCCATTCCTGCGCCCATGCCCGGCGCCCCGCCCCAAGGCCCGCCTGACGGAGGTGGTGGCGGGGGTGCGTAAGGCTGCTGATAGGAGGGTTGCGGCGGTTGCTGCCCCCAAGGACCAGGCTGTGGCCCTGGCGCCGGACGCGGTGGCGGGCTGCCGGCACCGAAAATCGAGCCGAGCCCACCCAAAAAGCCGCCGGTACCTGGCGCCTGGCGCGGCTGCTGCTCTTCCATCTCGCGCAGCTGGGCTTCAAGTGCCTGGAGCTTGTCATTGGCGGCGCGCAGAGCCTGGTCCTGAACAATGACCGCCTGCGCCAGCAAATAAGGCGCGTACGGCATGTTTCTGACAGCATCTGAGATCAACGCCTCGGCTTCCGGATCGCGCGGCGTGCCGGCCGCGCCGCGGATGCGGTCGAAGAGACCGGTGAGCAACTGGCGTTCTTCGGGTGACATTATCTTCTCCCGTGGGGTTCTACGGATCAGCGTCCGCGCCTCTCATATGGGAGCCGAATGTGGCTGCTCCAAGGGAGGGGGCCATGTCCCGCCGCACGCCGCAAGCGGCGCCGCTTCCGCCGTTCCCCCATGCCGTTTCCCTTGCCCCATTCCCCCGCTCCTCCTATGAAGCGGGCAAGACATGAGGCATTCCCGAAAATGAATGACGTGAAAAAACAGGCGGCGCGTGCCGCCGCCAGACTGCCGCGCGGTTTCGGCGATCGCGGCCCCGGAGATCTCGCGGCGACCGAGAAAATGCTCGCCGCGATCAGAAAGTCCTATGAGCTTTACGGCTTCGAGGCGGTCGAGACGCCGTTCATCGAATATACCGAGGCGCTCGGCAAATTTTTGCCGGATCAGGATCGGCCGAACGAGGGCGTCTTCTCCTTCCAGGACGATGACGAGCAATGGCTGTCGCTGCGCTATGATCTGACCGCGCCGCTCGCCCGCTATGTGGCGGAAAATTTCGACCGGCTGCCGAAACCTTATCGCAGCTATCGCGCCGGCTATGTCTTCCGCAATGAGAAGCCGGGGCCGGGCCGCTTCCGCCAATTCATGCAATTCGATGCCGATACGGTCGGCGCCGCCTCGCCCGCCGCCGATGCCGAGATGTGCATGATGGCGGCCGATACGCTGGAGGCTTTGGGCGTCAAGCGCGGCGATTATGTCATCAAGGTCAATAATCGCAAGGTGCTGGATGGGGTGCTGGAGGCGATTGACCTTGGCGGCGAAGAGAATTTTGGAAGAAGGCTGACCGTGCTGCGTGCGATCGACAAATATGACAGGTTCGGAGCAGAAGGGGTACGTTTGCTGCTCGGCGCAGGCCGCAAGGATGAAAGCGGCGATTTCACCAAAGGAGCTGGCCTTAATGACGATCAAATCGGCCGCGTGATTGGTTACGTTTCCCTCACTGCAAGATTTACAAGAGAAGACCTGCCGAAATCTGACTACGACGACGTGACATTTACGGCCTTGGGGTTAACAGTTGCAGGCAGCCTTGTAGGTCAAGCGGGCGTCGATGAACTTAATGCAATCTCCAAATTGGTACGAGCCGCAGGGTATGGTCCCGACCGCATACGTGTAAATTCATCCGTTGTCCGCGGCCTCGAATATTACACAGGTCCCGTCTTGGAGGCGGACCTGACCTTCGAGATTGATGATGAAGACGGAAGGCCGGTGCGCTTCGGCTCAGTCGGCGGCGGCGGGCGCTACGACGGCCTCGTCGCCCGCTTTCGCGGCGAGCCCGTGCCGGCGACGGGATTCTCGATCGGCGTCTCGCGGCTCTATGCGGCGCTGAAAGCTATCCGATCGCCGATCGTTACCGGCGCGCCGCAGCGCGGTCCCGTCGTCGTGCTCGTCCTCGATAGAGACGAGATCGGGCGCTATCAAAAATTCGTCTCCGCGCTGCGTGCGGAAAATATTGCGGCCGAACTTTATCTCGGCTCCTCGGGCATGAATGCGCAGCTCAAATATGCCGATAAGCGCGGGTCGATCTGCGCCGTCATCCAAGGCTCGAACGAGCGCGAGAAGGGCGAGATCGCCATCCGCGATCTCGTGCTCGGCGCCGAGCTTGCGGCCTCAACCAAGGATCGCGCCGATTATTTGGAACTGCGCGCCAAGGCGCAGTTTTCCGTGCCGGAAGCCGATCTCGTCAAAGCGGTGAAAGAGGTTTTGGCAAGGCACTCGTGAGAAGCTCGGTGGCTTGATCGCTTAGCACCGCTGCCTGCCGCTCCTCTCCCCGCAAGCGGGGAGAGGTAAGGTGAGGGGCCGGGTGATTTGCTTCAACATCGCGGCCAATCACCTCGCCCCTCACCCAGCCTCTCCCCGCAAGCGGGGAGAGGGGTTTACCGCCTCGCTCCGCGCAGCAGCGATTTGAGATCGGAATTGGGATCGGCGACAATCTCCTGTGTGATCGGGATATTTTCGCCGAGCAGCCGGCGTGCCAGCATATGATCGCCGGCTTTATTCACCGATTCGACGCCGGTCAGCTTTCCGTCCCGGAATCCAAAGAGCGAATAGGCGCGCTCCTCATAAGAGCCGCGCATGATGATCTTGTCGCAGCCGTCGAGAAAGCCGACCATCTGCAATTTGAGATCGGCCTGATCGCTCCAGAACCAGGGTACGGATTCATAATGCGCCGGCTTGCCGGTCAGATGTTTGGCGAGCACGCGCGCCTGATCGGTGGCGTTCTGCACCAATTCGAGCCGCATCCAGCGATTGCCGAACGGGTTGAAATGATAGGCTGCGTCGCCGATCGCGAAAATATTCTCGTCACTCGTCACTTGCTTGTCGTCGACCTTGATCCCATTCGGGCATTCGAGGCCGGCGGCAATCGCGAGCTCGTCGCTCGGCACGAGACCGATGCCGATCAGCACGAGATCGGCGGGCAGGACACGGCCGTCGGTCAGCACCGCCTCTTTGACTTTGCCGCCCTCGCCTCTGAGCGCGGTGACGCTCGTTGCGAAATTCAAGGTCACGCCCAAAGCCTTATGGGCGGCAGTGAAGAAAGCCGAGGTCTGCTCCGTCACGGCGCGCGCCATGGGTCGCGTCGCAAGTTCGATGACATCGACCTTGCAGCCTTTGGCGGCAGCGGTCGCAGCGAATTCGAGGCCGATGAAGCCGGCGCCGATGACGACGACATTTTGCGCATTGTCGAGCCAATCGCGAAGCACCCGCGCCTCGGCCATTGTCCGCAGCGAGAAGACGCCGGTGAGATCGGCACCTTCAAGCCGCAATTGCCGCTGGATGCCGCCGGTCGCCAGCGCGAGTTTGGAAAATTCAAGCACCGATCCTGAAGCCAGCCGCAGTTTTCTGGCGGCGCGGTCGATCTCCAGTGCTCTTTCGCCGAGCACGAGTTCGATTCTTTGCTGCGGATAGAAATCCGGTCCGCGCAGGAGAACGCCGTCCTCCGGCGTCTCGTGCTTCAAATAGGCCTTGGACAAAGGCGGCCTCTGATAGGGCGGATCCTTCTCATCGCCGAGAAGGATGATCTTGTCTTGGTAGCCTTCCTCCCGCAAAGAGGCTGCGAGCTGCACCCCGCCATGCCCCGCACCGATAATGACGACTCCTTTGTCTTCACTCATTTTGGCGCTCCTCCGGCGACGATCATCTCTTCCATGCGATCGTCCGCACTCATGTTCATCATCCGGGTATCATCATCATTCATGTCATCCAGCCTATGGTCGAGCAGAGTCCGCGCGGCGTCCCTTGTCGCGCGAATGGGCATGCTCCGCATCGGCTGCAAAGCATGACCTAAAGCAGATCGCAGCGTGGTGGAAGCGCGAAAATGTCTAGCTACGGCCCGCCCCGTTCTGGCGGCCTGTCGCGCCGCATCAGGAGCGTCGCCCAGCCGTCGAGATCGCGGCGCTGGACGAGCGCCAATCCCTGGCAGCGATAGGCGCTGACGACGCCGGCGACATCACAAGGAAGAAGCCCCGACAGGATGATTTCGCCGCCGGGGCTAAGGACTTTTTTGATTGCCGGGGCAAGCTGGCGCAGAGGCCGCGCCAAAATATTGGCGAAGACGAGATCATAGGGCGCGCCGCTTTGCAGAGCGCGATGGCGCAATCCACGCGCCACAACCGGCCGCACGAGATGCGCGACGCCGTTCAAGCGCGCATTGGCGCGGGCCGCAGCAATGGCAATGGGATCGATATCGCCCGCCTGCACAGGCCTGCGGAACAATTTCGCCGCAGCGATGGCGAGCACGCCGCTGCCGGTTCCAATGTCGAGCACCGCCCTTGGACGGCGCCGCTTCGCGAGACGGTCGAGCATAAGGAGGCAGCCGCGCGTCGAGCCATGATGGCCGGTGCCGAAAGCCAGCGCCGCTTCGATCTCGATTGCTATGTCGTTTGCCCGCACGGCGGCGCGATCATGTGCGCCGTGCAGGAGAAACCGTCCGGCACGAACACTTTGCAGACCGGCAAGCGAAGCAGCGACCCAGTCGCGCGTCTCGACGCGCTCGAAACGCAGCGCTTCTGCGGCGCCTTCGCCTGCGGCGCAAGCGACGAGGTCGCGAACTTGGGCTTCGTCCGGCGCATGGCCGAAATAGGCCTCGATGATCCAGCGCCCGGCCTTCCAATCCTTGCGGGGACTCTCGTCTTCTTCTTCAAAAGCGGCAGCTGCAGTCTCAGCCGGGTCGAAGGTCTCGACAATGATGTCGGCGATGCGGCGAGCCGTGGCTTCGTCGCAGGAAAGACGCATCACATGGGCGGCATTGTTCGGCGGCAGTCCTTCGAGCATGGCAGGCGGCTATCATGCCGCTTCGGCAAGCGCAATTGCGAGGGCGAGAACAGGCAACATCCCGCCCGCGCAATTCCAGCTGCTTTGCATACCAGCCATTTCAGTCAAATTTTCCGAAACGCAATTGCCGGAAGTTGATTTCTTCGATGCCAACATGTTGCAAATAGTTTAAATTCATTTCGCCCGCTGTTACTCGCCGAGCTATTTATCCATTCCTTGATGTTTTTCCGAGGACATAAGTGATGTTCGCCTTGCCCTTTCGGAAGCCGAATGCACCTGTTGCCGAGCCCAGTCCAAGGGACGGAGAAAGAGAAGAGCGCGTCGCCGAGATGCTGGAAGCGTTTGCGACGACCCGCCGGATGGAAGCGCTGCCTGCCGGGCGCCTCGGCCGGGCGCTCGCGTCCCTGATCCAACGGATTGAAGCGCGCATCGTCGACGATCTGGCGCTCGCGGCAACGATTTCCGCCGAGGCCTCGGAGACGGCCGTCAATGTCGGTTGGATCTCGCATGACATGCGCGGGGTGTCGCAATCGGCTCAGGCGATCTCCGGCGCGGTCGAGGAATTGGTGACCTCGATCAACGCATTGGCCGAAAATTCTGTGGACAGCGCCAAGGGCGCCGATCGTACGCGCGATGCGACAGTGTCCTGCCTCGCCGACAGCCATGCCGCGACCGCCGCCATGGCCGTGATCAATGCCCGCGTCACCGACATCGATGCGCGGCTCGTCGTGCTCGACGGCACAGCCGAGCAGATCCGTGGCATGGCCGGCGCCGTCGAAGCGATCGCGCGGCGGACCAATCTCCTTGCCCTCAATGCGACGATCGAAGCGGCACGCGCCGGCAGCATGGGGCGCGGCTTCGCGGTCGTCGCCGCGGAGGTGAAGGCTTTGTCGGCGCAGACGGAAAAAGTGACGGGCGACATCCGTCAGCAGCTCGCCACTTTCGCGGCAGAGATGGCGGCGATCAAAAGCGCGGTCGGCGACAGCCGTCGATCCGTCGGCCAAGGAACCGCCATCGCGGGCCAGGTCGCAACGCGGCTGGACGCGGCGAGCACAGCGGTGGCGGAGGTCGCGCAACACGCCCATGATCTCGCCGCGCTGCTGGCTCATCAACGCGCGGCGACGGCGGAAATCGCCGAGAGCACGGCGATGATCGCGACCAAGATCACCAAGACCGAATCCGAGATCGGCATGATCAATGCGCGGCTCGTCGGATGCGAGACTTTAGCGCTCAGCGCATGGGACGACTATAAGGCGAGCGAGGCCGGGGCCGCGCTCGCCCGCATCCCGGCCGAAGCCGCGATCTTCAAGCGCGAGCTGGCCGCCGTCCTCATCGGCGCCGCGGATCAGGCGCAGACGGCGACGCTTCTTGCACCCGGGCGTCTGCCGACATGCCTCGAGCATTGCGCAACGCTGCGACAGCGCGAAGAGACGCTCGTCGGCCTGCTCGAACGCGCCGCCGCATCGGCGCGGGAGGATGCGCATAAAATCGTCGCCGCGGTCAAAGGCGGGGATTGGGCGGTGGCGAACAGCGCATATGAAGCCTGTGAAAAGCTGCTCGCCGAAATGACCGATGCTGCGCGCGTGTTGCTCCGCAAGCTGAGAGAGGATGAGGGCGAGGCGGCGTGAGGGGAATTTGTTAGCCTGCATGCTGCCGGAAAGGGCGTGTCCTTCTCCGCTTGCGGGAGAAAGTGTCCATGCGAAGCATGACGGATGAGGGGTGGTTGCAATTTTGCGTACATTTACCGTGATTTGCAAAATAGGAGTATTTTATGAGCGCTTTACCGATACTTGCCGGGGTTGCCTTGATTGTGCTCGCTGCTTTGGGATGGCGATCCGAGCACGATCTTTCGCTCATCGACGCATCACTTGCCGTCTTCGGCGCGGCGTTGATCGCGGCACCGGTCATCGCCAAGATAAAATTCGGCGCTACGGGAATAGAATTCGAGACAAATGTCAAAGCGGCTGCCAGTAAGTTGTCGGAACTGGTCGATCAACATGGCGCGGCGATTAAAGCGATCAACGACAATTTGATAAAACTGAATGAAAGCATTGAAGCGTTGCAGAAGGCGCTGAGCGAAGAAATCGCTCCAAAAAAGGGCACAGATTGGGAGAACATTCTTTCCAATATTAGGCCGAAGACGATAGACATCGGAAAGGCTCTGCGCGCCAATACGGAAGTCATCACGGCTGCTTCCGATCTCAATCAGAAAGTCAAAGAAACGATTGCAAAGCTTCAATAAGGCGCAGCCTGGGCTCTTACACTAACTGATAAATTCGGCAGGAAGCGACGGTTCTGCACCGGCCTTCCCCTCACGCCGCCTGCACAAAGCTCTCCAAAACCATCTTGCGTCCGGCCTTGTCGAAATCGACCGTCAGCTTATTGCCGTCGACACCGGCGACCGTGCCATTGCCGAATTTGATGTGAAACACCCGCGCGCCTTTTTCGAAGGCTGAGCCGGCGGAAGATTTCGCCACCAGCTCGCCTTCGATCGTCATCGGTCCGCGCCGCGCCGCGCTTTCGCCAAAGCCGCCTCTTGCCGCGCCTCTTGCGCCATTGCCGTGTTGCTCCTCCGCATGACGCCGCTGTGCGCGCTGCCAGCCGGGCGTCTGATAAGAGGATTGATAAGAATCCATATTGGCGAAGCGCGATTGCGCATAGCCGCCATAGGCGGTGCCCGAGGCCGCCTCGATCACCTCGACATGCGGCTCCGGCAGCTCATCGAGAAAGCGCGAGGGAATCGTCGTCTGCCACAGGCCGCGAATGCGCCTGTTGGTCGCGAAATAAATCTTCACCCGCCGCTTGGCGCGGGTGATGCCGACATAGGCGAGCCGGCGTTCCTCTTCGAGCCCGGCGCGGCCGAAGTCGTCGAGCGAGCGCTGATGCGGAAACAGGCCTTCCTCCCAGCCGGGCAGGAAGACAGTCTCGAATTCGAGCCCCTTCGCCGCATGCAAGGTCATGATTGAGACGCGCTCTTCCGCATCCTTGGCCTCGGCATCCATCACCAGCGAGACATGTTCGAGAAAGGCGAAGAGATTGGGAAACTCTTCCATCGAGCGGACGAGTTCCTTCAAATTTTCGAGCCGGCCCGCCGCTTCCGCCGTGCGGTCCTTCTGCCACATGTCGGTATAGCCGGATTCCTCCAGTATCATTTCGGCGAGCTCGCCCTGTGGCTTTGAATCGATCAAGGCCGACCAACGAGCGAAAGAGGTAAGAAGATCGCGCAGCATATGCCGCGGCTTCGGCTTCAATTCCTCCGTCTCGACCATGATCTCTGCCGATTGCATCAGGCTGATGCGCTCGCGCCGCGCATGATCGTGAAGCAGCTGCAAAGTGGCTTCGCCCAGCCCGCGCTTCGGCACATTGAAGATGCGCTCGAAGGCGAGATCGTCGTTCGGCTGCGCGGTCGCGCGCAGATAGGCGAGCGCATCGCGGATTTCGGCGCGCTCATAAAAGCGCGGGCCGCCGATCACCCGATAGGGCAGACCGAGCGTGATGAAGCGCTCTTCGAATTCGCGCATCTGAAAAGACGCGCGGACCAGAATGGCGAACTCGTCGAGATCATGGCCCTTATGCTGCAAGGCCTCGATTTCCTCGCCGATCACGCGGGCCTCGTCCTGCGAATCCCAGACGCCGGTGACGCTCGGCTTCTCGCCCGCTTCGCCATCGGTGAAGAGCGTCTTGCCGAGCCGGCCCTCATTATGCGCGATGAGGCCGGCGGCGACGCTGAGAATATGCCCGGTCGAGCGATAATTGCGCTCGAGCCTGATGATTTTCGCGCCGGGAAAATCCTGCTCGAAGCGCAAAATATTATCGACATCGGCGCCGCGCCAGCCATAGATCGATTGATCGTCGTCGCCGACGCAGCAGACATTATGCCGGCCCTGCGCGAGCAGCTTCAGCCAGAGATATTGGACCGTATTGGTGTCCTGATATTCATCGACGAGCATGAAGCGGAAGCGCTCTTGATAGTCTTTCAGCACGTCTGGATTTTCGCGAAACAGCCGCAGACATTCGAGCAGCAGATCGCCGAAATCGGCGGCGTTCAATACTTTCAGCCGCTCCTGATAGAGCTGATAAAGTTTTTGCCCCTTGCCATTGGCGAAGGCGGCGGCCTCGCCCGCCGGCACATGGGCCGGATCGAGGCCGCAATTCTTCCAGGCATCGATTTGATAGGCGAGGCTGCGCGCCGGCCAGCGCTTCTCGTCGATGTTTTCGACCGCGATCACCTGTTTCAACAGGCGGATCTGATCGTCCGTGTCGAGAATGGTGAAAGAGGATTTGAGCCCGACGAGCTCGGCATGGCGGCGCAGGATTTTTGTCGAGATCGCATGAAAAGTGCCGAGCCAAGGCATGCCTTCCGCAACCGGCCCTGCCAGAAGGGCGACGCGCTCCTTCATTTCCCGCGCGGCCTTATTGGTGAAGGTGACGGCGAGGATCTGGGAGGGATAGGCGCGGGCGGTCGCGAGAATATGGGCGATGCGGGTGGTGAGAACGCGGGTCTTGCCGGTGCCGGCGCCGGCGAGCACGAGAACCGGGCCATCGAGGGCTTCGACGGCGGAACGCTGCTCGCCATTGAGCCCGTCGAGATAGCGCAGGCCGGCGCGCGCCCGCGCGGCAATGCCGCCCGGACGGATCTCCGGCGCCTCGAAACGGCCGGCCCATTCCTCGAGCCCGGCAGGAAAATCGCCGGAGGCAGGATCACTCAAGGCACAAAGCCTCCAAACGGAACGAAAGACAGAATCATAAGGCCAATGTGGGGCTTTTGATGGCCCCTGTCGACCCGAGAGGGGGAAGGGGGCGGGGGAAAGGGGCGGGTGCGGCTAAGGCCAGGCGGTGATAGATCCGCGCGTCATGGCCGGGCTTGCCCCGGCCATCCACGTGGCTCGACCTGGCCCCATTATGTCCAGGAGATCTGTCACCGTATCGCGAAATTCGCCTGTTGACGCCTCGTCTCGGCGTTGGATGGCCGGGTCAAGCCCGGCCATGACGGCTGTGGGAAGCCCGTCACAAACGGATGTACTCTTGCGTCGTAAGGCGAAGTGAGCCTTTGCGAAAGTAACGACCATGCTGATTTCCGCAGAGCTGCGCTGGTTCTGGCAAAGCGCCCGTCCGCCGCGCATCGAGCGCTGGTTTCATGAAGGTGCGAAGTTCCACAGCGATCCTGAAGCGCGCTGCGACCGCTATCTTCCCCAGCCCGGCAAAGATGACATCGGCATCAAGAGGCGCGGGAATAAGGATGGAGTCGAGATCAAGGCCCTCGTTGCGATCGCTCACGACGAAGCCTTGGCCGGCATCGCGCCCCATTTCGAGATTTGGGGCAAATGGGATGCCGCTCTTTCCATCACCGAGGCGATCGAGGTGCAAAAGCTGCGCTTTTTGCGCGTCTTCGATGCACAGACTGCGGAGGCCATCGAAATCCCGCGTCAGGCAGAGGCTCACCCGGAGCAAGCCTGCCATCTCGAATTGACGAAGCTCGAAATCTTTGGACAAAGTGAGGTCTGGTGGACGCTCGGCCTCGAAGCGCTTGGCGATCTTGCTGCGGTACAAGATAAATTACGCAAGCTCGTGAAACATCTCTGCGCCGGGGGATTTACGCCTGAGGACGGAGATTTTATGGCCTATCCGGCCTGGCTCGACCGCATCTCGTCAAAGGGTTGATGCGTTCAACAGGACGTGAAAGCAATTTTCCGCCCAATGCGTATGCTAGGGGCCGCCGAGGCGACGATTGCGGCAGGGACCAAGCTAGTGGCTAACATGCAGCATCGTGCTCTCGGCAATTCAGGCCTTGCTTTCGCGCCCATCGTCCTCGGCGGCAATGTTTTTGGCTGGACGGCGGATGAAGCGGTCTCGCTGTCGCTCATCGATGCTTTCGTCGCGCGCGGATTTTCATGCATCGATACGGCGGATGTCTATTCGACCTGGCTTCCGGGCCATCAGGGCGGCGAATCCGAAGCGATGATTGGGCGATGGCTCAAACGCGGCGGCGCGCGCGACAAAATCATCATCGCGACCAAGGTCGGCATGCCCATGCCCGAAGGCAAAGGCCTGTCCAGATCGCATATTCTCGCGTCGGCCGAAGAATCCTTGCGACGCTTGCAGACCGATTACATCGATCTCTATCAGGCCCATATCGATGATCCGGCAACGCCGCTCGAAGAGACGCTCGAAGCTTTTGCAGCGCTTCTCGCGGCGGGCAAGGTGCGCGCCATCGGCGCGTCCAATTACACCGCGCCGCGGCTTGCCGACGCGCTGGCTATAGGGAAGACGAAGGGGCTTCCCTGCTTTGTCTCGCTGCAGCCGAACTACAGCCTCGTCAATCGCTCGCTTTATGAAGGCGCCTTGCAGCAGCTCTGCATCGCCGAAAATCTCGGCGTCATTCCCTATTATGTGCTCGCCGCCGGCTTCCTCACCGGCAAATACCGGCAGGCCTCCGATATCGAGGGGAAGCCACGCGCCGGCACGATCGCGCATGTCTTCGATCCGCGTGGGCTCGATATTTTGGCCGAAATGGACAAGATCGCCGCCCGCCATCAGGCGAGCATGGCGCAGATCGCCCTCGCCTGGGTCCTCGCCCAGCCCGGCATTACCGCGCCGATCGTCAGCGCCACAAATCTTGCTCAGCTCGATGAGATTCTGGGCGCGACGGAGATCACGCTCGATACCAAGGCGCTCGACCGTCTCGATAAAGTGAGCGCGTGAAGTTCACGCTGGCGTGCTATCGCCAGGTCCCAGCGCGCGCTGCATCAGCACCGTATCGAGCCAGCGCCCATGTTTCCAGCCGACGGACGGCAATGTGCCGATCAGCGTGAAGCCGAGCTTTTCATGTAGCCTTATCGAGCCCTTGTTGGCGCTGTCGCCGATCACCGCGACCATTTGCCGATAATCGAGGCCAGCCGCTTCGGCGACAAGCCGACTGAGCAATCTTGTGCCGACGCCGCGGCCCTGAAAACCGTCGCGGACATAGACGGAATTCTCGACCGTATTGTCATAGGCCGACCTGCCGCGATAGGCGCTCGCATAGGCAAAGCCGAGGATCTTGCGATTGTCCTCGGCGACGACGAAAGGATAATGATCGATGAGCGCGCGGCGCCATCTGATCTTCATTTCCGCTTCGCTCGGCGGCTCGATCTCGAATGTGCCGAAACCGGTCAGGACGGCACGGCCGTAAATTGCCGTGATCGAGGGAATATCGTCCTCTTCACAGTCGCGCAGAAGCAGGTCTTCGGCTGAATACACGTCTTGTCCTCGAACTTGCCCGCGAAAGCGGCGGAACCGGCGGGCATGGCTTAAATCGCCAGGCTGGCGCTTGCAACCACTCTTCGCCGATCCGGCAAAGCCTGCTATCAGGAGCGCTGCCTCGATCTCTGCCGCGCGGCCGGCGATGAAGGCGCCTATCGGGCGAGCCTCGAGCATCTCGACATTATCGCCCGGTTCGGCCGTTTCCCGCATCGCAATGCCGTGCTCGGGCGGACCACGACGGCGGCAGAGCAGGCGTTTCTCGATGCCGGCGGTTTTGCCATGTAAATGTCGTTCGGATGCGCTTTCATTGCGTGAACGAGCGGGAGACTCCATTTAAACTGCAGCCTGTAGCATCCAGCTTCCCAAACCGGCCCGAACATCTTGCGCGAAAGTCTGACCGTCCTTGCCGGCCTCTTGATCCTCATTTTGAGCGCCGCTCTGGTCGTGCCCTATTTCATTGACTGGAACGCCGAGCGCGGCCTCGTCGAAGCGCAGCTTTCCGAAGTGCTCGGACGGCCGGTGAAGATCCGCGGCGCCATCGATCTCAAATTATTGCCGACACCCTATTTGCGGCTCGCCGATGTCCAAGTGGGCGCTCCGGTGGGCACTCCGGCGGCGGAACCGGAGATCAAGATCGACGAAATCCAGCTCGAAATCGCCTTGACGGCGCTGCTGCATGGCGAAGTCGATTTCGTCGAGGCGAAACTCGTGCGGCCGCAGCTCGCGCTGCAGATCATGGATGGCGCTTTGCCGCTCGGCCCGGGGATCCAGCGTTTTTCGGGTCCAATGCGGTTTGACCGCATATCGGTCGAGGATGGCGGGCTGAGCTTGGGCGATCCGGCGACCGGCCGGAGCTATGCCTTCAAAAACATCTCGTTCAGTGCCGAGGCGGTCTCTCTCGCCGGGCCTTTCAAGGCCGCGGGCCGGTTTACCTTTGCCGGCCAGCCGACAGATTTCCGCTTGGCCACCGGCGGTCGCGACGGCAATCGGCTGCACGTCAAGCTCATCGTCGCCGAAAACAAGCAACATCCGCGCGCCGATATCGATGCCGATCTGATCTTCGCCAAATCCACCGCCGGTTTCGTTCTTCCCTCGGTCGAGGGCCAAATCAAGCTCTCCGGCCATTTCGACGGCGAAATCGCGCTGCCCTGGCAGCTCTCGGGCGCGGTGCGGGCGGAACTCGACAAAGCAGCGATCGATGATCTCGATCTGCGGCTCGGCGATGACGAACATGGCATCAGCTTCAATGGCGCCGCGCAAGTCGATTTTGGGGCGGTGGCGCGCGCCAATGCCACGCTCAAAGCGCACCAGATCGATCTCGACCGGCTGCTCGCGGCGCCGGGCACGCCGCCTGCCATGCAGAGATTGGCGCATGCCTTGGCCGCTCTCGTGAAGTCGGAAGATCTCTTGGTTTCCGGCATGCCGCTCAAGCTCGAATGGTCGGCCGATACGGCGGTCCTCGGCGGTGAAACATTGAGTGATCTTTCCGGCGGGTTTTCGGTTTCTGCGAAAAAGGCTCTAGGGCTGCGTTTCGAAGCGAGCGGGCCTGGCCGTTCGCATCTGCGCCTCAATGGCAATGTCGAGACTGGCAGTGCCGCCAGTTTCAAAGGGCATATCGAAGCAAGTGCCGGCGATGTCGCACGGCTCAGCCAATGGCTCGGCGCAAATCTCCCGCAAAGCGCGCCTCTCTTCGCCGAACTGCCGCTGCAATCTTTCGACGTCTCGGGCCTAGCCAATCTCTCGGAAGTCGGCTTTGTCGGGCAGGATCTGTCGCTGCGGCTCGACCAGTCGATGCTGTCGGGCACTTTGGCCTATACGCAATCCGTCGGCGGCGAGCCGGCGCGGCTTTTCGCCGATCTCTCCGCCACGCGCCTCGACCTTGATGGCCTGCCGGATCTTTCGAGCCTCGCCGGCCGCGCGAAAGCCATGGATCTGTCGCTGCGTCTCGATGCACGTGCGGTGAAAATCGGCAGTCTCGGCCAAGCCAGTCTCGGCCAAGGTGGCCTCGACACCGGCCACATTCAATTGAAATTGGAGAAGATGGGAAGCCTCGCCAAGCTCGATGAGCTTGTGGTGACGGGCGTGGGCGGTGCCGATATCCATGCGCATGGCCAATGGGATGGGCAGGCAGGCGACATCACCGGCACGGTCGACAGCGAAAGATTGGACGCGCTGGCGGCGCTTCTGCATCGCCTGGCGCCGAGCCTCATGACCGATATGCTCCAGGCCCGCGCCGCGGATCTTGCGCCGGCCCATCTCACGCTTTCCGCGCATGGCCGGATGCGGCCGCAAGGCGCGATCGCACTCGATGGCTTCGATCTTGCGGGGACAGCCGGCGGAACGAAGATGGCCGCCAAGATCGTCACCAAGATCGGGACCGATCCGCACATTCCGGCCGCACTCATTCTTTCCGCCCAATTCAATGCCCCGGATGCGCTCGTCTTGATCCGCCAGCTCGGTCTTCCGGCGCTGCCCTTGCAGGGTCTCGGTGCAGGGCAAGTGGATATCGCGGCAAGCGGTAGCTTCGACAAGCCCTTTGCGACGAAGCTGGTCGCATCGCTGGCGGGCACGCGTGTCGTGTTTGAGGGCAGTGTCCAACCAGATCTTGCGGCGCCGCATGCCATGGGCGCGGTGCAATTGGACAGCGCCGGTCTCACCTCGCTCCTCGAAGCGACGGGGCTTGCTTTTCCAGATCCCACCATGCGCCTTGCCACCAATCTCAAGGCCGACATCGATGCGCGCCCGGCAAATGTCTCGCTGCACCATCTCTCTGGCCGTTTCGCCGGCACCGAAATTGCCGGCCATCTCGACTATGATGTGGCGAAAAACCGTCTGACGGGCGGCCTCGACACCGATAGGCTTTCGCTCGCAACGATCTTCGAATTGGCCTTTGGCCCGATGTCGCCACCGAAAGCGGGCACGCTCTGGTCGAACGCCAAATTTACGGCGGCGATGCTCGATCCACCACCGATCGATCTCGCTTTGAGCGCAAAGAGCTTCGATCTATGGCCGCAAATGTCCGGACGCGACGCGCGGCTTGGCCTCGAAATTTCCGGCGGTCGAGCTGGCCTCAAACTGGCGCTGCATCATGTGTCGATGAAGCTCGGGGTCGGCAGTCTCGCGGCGGACATCACTCTGCGCCGTGATGGGACGAGCGCCGCCGCCTCCGGCCATCTGAAGCTCGCCGATTATGATCTTGTCTTGCCGAGCCTGCGCGGAAGCCTCAGTGCCGATCTCGATCTTGCCGGAACCGGCGACAGCGCCGCCGCCGTCATTGCCGGTCTCGCCGGCTCCGGTACGCTCACATTCGCCGATCTCGTTCTGCCGCGCACCGACCCCGGCGGCATGCTGCGCGTGTTCAAAGCGGTGGAGGATGACACGCTGAACCTTGATGCGAGCGAGATCGATCGGGCGCTCGCCGTGGAATTCGGCAAAGGTGCGTCGCATTTGGGGACTGTGACCTTCGATGCGGGATTGGCTGCGGGGCTTTTGCGTCTGACCGCGAAAGAGACAGAAGCCAAAAGGCTCGAGCCCGGCGTCGCCCTGACTTTGCAGGCGAGCCTTGATCTCGGCAATCTCACCCTGGACCAGAGATCGCGCCTCAGCCTCGTCGCTTTGCCGAAGAATTGGAGCGGGCCGGTGCCGCAGATCAGCCTGATTGCGACGGGTCCTCTCGGCAATCCGGTTCGGACGATCGAATCCGGTGCTTTCGTCAATGCGCTTGCGGCGCGGGCGATTGCGCGCGAAAGCGCCCGCATCCAAGCGCAGGAATTCGATGTTCACGAGCAGGCGTTTTTCTACAGCCGGCTCAAATCGGAACGCCGGCGCGAGCAGGAACGGCTGACGGCGGAAGAAGATGCCGAGCGGGCGGCCAAGGCCAAAGAGGAAGCCGCGAAGGTCGAGCGCACGAAGGTCGAGGAGCAGCAACGCAAGGCCGAAGAGGCCAAGCGGGCCGCCGAGGCCAAAGAGGAAGCCGCGAAGGCCGAGCGCGTGAAGGTCGAGGAGCAGCAACGCAAGGCCGAAGAGGCCAAGCGGGCCGCCGCGCCAGCGGTCCCCTTGCCAGTCGCCAGGCCGCTGCTGCTACGCCCGGCGCCACACCGCGCGCGCGCCACGCCTCTGCCGATCGTCAGGCGACCGGTGCAGCGGCCCGCGCAGACCCCGGCCTCGCCATGGACGGTTCCCGTCGATCCGCTGGCCGCGGGCCGTTTTTAGCGTTTGTCTTTACAGGCTGGCGAGAGGTTCCCGCGTCAGTGATGTGAGAACGAAGACGCGGATGGCGGAAGAGAGATTGGCCTCGCCGCGGGCGGCGTCGATCTCGGCGACCAGCGCCGCAATGGAGAGATTGCGACGTTGGGCGAGTTGCCTCAGGCCCTGCCAAAACGCCTCTTCAAGGGAAATGCTCGTGCGATGTCCGGCGATGGCGAGCGAGCGTTTGGAGATCGCTGCGGAGGCTGCTTTCGGCATGCGAGCCTCAGCCGCCATAAGGCGGGTCCTCGCCCGAATTGTTGTCGGCCCGGATGGTTTCGGCAGCGCCGTTTTCGTTTGTGCCGACGGTGCGGCGATGCGCCTCGAATTGGCGCTGCTCTAGCGTCTCTACTTTGGCCTCGAAGGCGCGTTGCGCCTTGCTTCTGCCGAAACGGAGGCGGTTCTGCGCCGCGCTATCAGCTTCTGCGGCGCGCTGCTTTTCCTTGCGCAGCCGGCGCAAATTGACGATCTCGCCGCTCACGGCTTTTTCCGGAACGCGTCGATCGACACGACATTGGGTTCATTTGCCGGCCGAATCGCCGTCACCTCCGCCGCGGGAGCAGGCTCCTTGGCTGCTTCGCCGGCCGTCCGCGTCGGACCCACTTCGACGGGCTCGCTGCCGCTGCCGCGCGGCTTGGCCTTATCGACTGCCGCAAGCCGCGGCGCAGCTGCCAAATCGGCGAGCGCGGCCGGTTTTTGAGCCGGCGGCGCCGATTGCAGGGCAGGGGCTGAAGCTGGTTCAGCCGCGGCGGCCTCGGTGTCGAATTCGAATTTCAGACCAAAATCGACGGATGGGTCGAAAAACCCCGTCACGGCCGTGAAAGGAATCGCCAAAGTCTCGGATTTGCCATGGAACGACAGGCCGACCTCGAAACCGAGATCGCCGACGACCAGATCCCAGAATTGATGCTGGAGCACGATCGTCATTTCCTGGGGATATTGCTCGCGCATCCGATTCGAGAGGCGGACGCCCGGCGCATGGGTTCGGAAACTGACGAAGAAATGATGGTCGCCCGGCAGACCGTCGCGCGCCAACTCCGCCAAGACGCGCCGAACCACGCTACGGAGCGCATCCTGTACCAGAAGGTCGTAGCGGATGAGATCGGTCGGCATTCTTGATCGTCCGAGGCGCATTTGTTTAAGTCTGACACATGATCCTGAAAAGTCAGCACCTTTTCGGAATCATGCGCGCGCAAAGTGGAGGCTTCTGTTGCCAGGTGCCTCCGAACCCCGCCTTGAAGTGCTACCCACAAGGACTTTGAATCGGTACCATTACCGCATTACGCGGCAAGGGCCACCGGAGCATAGTTGTCGTTGGCAACTATAGATTTGGCCCGATGACGGCGGAACCATGCCGAGCAAAAGATCACCCTTTACACTCCCCGTCGAACCTATTTCGCCCCCGCCGAAATCCGCGCCGCGCCTTGCCGGCGATCGGCTACGGATTTGGGTGGAGGCGCCGGGTACCGCCCCCGGGTCCGAAGAGCTTATTTCGGCGTCGTTTATCGCCATAGCCGCGCAAGGCGGCACAATGAATATAGGCAAAGCGAAGCGGTTTAGAAAGAGCGATCGTCGTTTGTACTAAGACTGGTTTCGTGGCGTCGCGGAATAATGCACAAGACTTTGCGCAGATTTTGGGTCATTCGTGCCGCTCTCCTGCGCTATCAGATACTAGGCGGTCTGTTGGCGCTTTCGCCACCTGAGCCGATCCGCGCGAGCCCGACCGAGTATCGGCATCGAAGCGCCAACATCAGGGAGCCGAAAATGGATGCTGCGGCTGACGCAAGCCGAGCGGTGAAACCTCTCGGTTTTGCCGGACTCTGCCTCAGCCTGATCGGGCTTGCCGCTCTTGGCCTAGTAGTGACCGCTCTCATCGGTGCCGGCATGGCCGCCATTGCCGGCGTGGCGATGGGCTGGCATGGCCTGATCGATGCCATCGACCAGGCACTCGCCTCCAGCGAAGATGCTGCGGGCATGCGGGCGTTCTTCGCCGTCATCCTCGCATTTCACCTCGGCCTTGCCATTGCTATTCTCCTGGCCGCCAAATGGTGCGGCGGGAGCCAATGGCGCGAGCTCATTGGCTGGCAACCGTTCCGGCTGTCAGATAGGCTCATCTGGGCGATCATGGTGGGAGCGCTGGCCTATAGTGCGGCCGCCAATGGTGCCATGGACCATTTTCTGCCGCATCCGGCGGCGCAGTTTACGATTCCCGCCGATCCGGCCGCCGCCGCGGCGCTGTTCGCGCTTGCCGTCATCGCTGCACCGGTCACGGAGGAGCTCCTGTTTCGCGGCTGGATCTATACGGGCTTGCGCTTTCATTGGGGTCTATGGCCGGCGCTTTTGACGACATCGGCGCTTTTCGCCTTCGCCCATTATGAGGATACGCATGTTTATGCATCGGCGGTGTTTCCGATCGGGCTCGCGCTTGGCGCCATCCGCGAGCGGACCGGCAGTGTAAAGGCTTCGATCGTCTTTCATGCCATCAACAATTTGGCGGCCTTTTGCCTTTCGGCGCTGTACGGCGGCTGAAACATTCGGAAGGATCTGGCCATGCGGGCCTATCTCGACCTCCTTTCCCATATTCTCGATCACGGCGAAGCAAAGCCCGACCGCACCGGCACCGGCACGCTCTCCGTCTTCGGCTATCAGATGCGGTTTCCGCTCGCCGCCGGCTTTCCGCTCGTCACGACGAAGCGGCTGCATGTCAGATCGATCATCTATGAGCTGCTCTGGTTTCTGCGCGGCGACACCAATATCGCCTATCTCAAAGAAAATGGCATCAGCATTTGGGACGAATGGGCCGATGCCGAGGGCGATCTCGGCCCGATCTATGGCAAGCAATGGCGGGCCTGGCCGGCATCAGGGGGCCAAGCGATCGATCAGATCAGCGACGTGATCGAAGAGATCAAGCGCAATCCGTTCTCGCGGCGGCTGATCGTCAGCGCCTGGAATTGCGCCGATATCCCGTCCATGCGGCTTGCGCCCTGCCATTGCCTCTTCCAATTCTATGTGTCGGAAGGGCGCGACGGCCGGCGCCGGCTCTCTTGTCAGCTCTATCAGCGCTCGGGCGATGTGTTTCTCGGCGTGCCGTTCAATATCGCAAGCTATGCGCTTTTGACCGAAATGGTCGCGCATGTCTGCGGCCTCGCGCCTGGTGATTTCGTCCATACATTCGGCGATGCGCATCTCTATCGCAATCATATCGAGCAGGCGCGCCTGCAGCTCGGCCGCACACCGCGGCCCTTGCCGCGGCTGAAACTCAATCCCACGGTGACGTCGCTGTTCGACTTTCGTTACGAGGACATCATGATCGAGGATTATGATCCGCATCCTGCGATCAAGGCGGAAGTCGCCGTGTGAAGAAATCATGTGTAGTGAGGCCCTCGGCTGAAAGGGGGACTGTGATGTTGCGGATAAAACATTTGGCTACGGCCACCGCGCTGATTTGGCTTGCCGGTACGAGCCTTTGCCTTGCACAGGATCAGCCGGTCGAGGCGCAAATCGTCGATGCCTTGAACAAGCTTTTTGGCGCGCATCCGGGCTTTCGCGCCAATCATGCAAAAGGGATCGTCGTCGAAGGTCACTTCAAAGCTACGCCCGAGGCGGCCAAGCTCAGCAAGGCCGTTATCTTCGACGGCAGCACGATCCCCGTGACCATACGTTTTTCCAATTCGACAGGCCTTCCGAATATTCCGGATGGATCGGACAACGCCTCGCCGCATGGGATCGCGATCAAATATCATCTGCCCGATGGCGGCGAGACCGATATGGTGCTCAATTCGCTGAAATTCTTTCCGGTTTCGACGGGCGCCGAATTTCGCGATATGTTGCTGGCGATCGCCGCGAGCCCCGACACTGCGCCGAAGCCGACGAAATTCGAATTGTTCGTCAAGGCCCATCCCGCCGTGCCCATGGCTTTTGCAACGGTTGCCACGCCGGACAGTTTTGCCGACGAGGAATATTATGGAGTCGATGCCTTCGTCTTCGTCGACAAGGCCGGCAAGAAACAGCCGCTGCGCTATATCGCGGAACCGGAGAAGCTCGTCCATCTCGCCGAGGATGTGGCGGAAAAGGAGCCGCCGAATTTCCTGATGGACGAACTTCCGCAGCGCCTCGCGCATGGGGCTGTGGTGTTTCATCTCAAAGCGCAGCTGGCAGCGCCCGGCGATCAGACCAAAGATCCGACGCAGCCCTGGCCGGCGGATCGGCCTGTCGTCGATCTCGGCGTGCTGACCATCGACAAGGCGGTCCAAGACAGCATGGATGCGCAGAAGAAGCTCCTCTTTCTGCCGGGTCAGCTCCTCGACGGGATAGAGAAATCGGACGATCCGTTGATCGATGTGCGCGACAATGCTTACGCCATCTCTTTTTCGCATCGCAGCCAGTAAGAGATACTTTCACTGTTCCGCCTGACGCGGGTCAGCTCTCGTTATGAGATGTGTCGCATCTTCGTGGCAGGCGAAGGTCTCGGCTGCCATGACCAAGATAAATGACCGCGATAATGGTAGGGTTTTTCTTCAACCCATTTTGGCATCTCGCCGCCATGCTGCGCCGGCCTTCATGATGAAGAGCAGGGAGAATTGCAATGGCTCGAGACGATCTCATCGCGCTGTGGGACGCGCATTGCCGCTATGAATTCGAGACGCATGACGTCGATGCGACGATGGCGACCATGGTAGCTTCGCCCTATGTCAATCATATCCCGACCATGGCCGGCGGCGTCGGCTATGACGAGGTGAAGCGCTTTTACAAATATCATTTCATCGGGGCCAATCCGCCGGATACGATGGCTGTTCCGGTCAGCCGGACGGTCGGCACGGACAGTATCGTCGATGAGCTGATCTTCTCTTTCACCCATACGGCGACGATCGACTGGATGTTGCCGGGCATTGCGCCGACCGGGCGCCGAGTTCGAGGTGCCGCTCGTGGCGATCGTCAAATTCCGCGACGGCAAGATCGCGCATGAGCATATCTATTGGGATCAGGCCTCGGTCCTCGTCCAGATCGGCAAGCTCGATCCGCGGAGCCTGCCGGTTGCCGGCGTCGAGACGGCACGTAAGCTCGCCGACCCGAAGCTGCCGAGCAATAGTCTGCTCGGCAAGGTCTGGGCCCGCAGCGAGGGTATGCCGATCGCTAGCGGCGCTTCGGTTGAGGTCTCGCGCCGGCAAAGGGCCTGACGCGACAGACCTAATGACCCGACCCATAATGAATCGACCCATGATGAATCGACTCCTCTGCGTCGGTGGCTCTTGCATGTTTCTCTATAAGCATTAAGAGCCGCCGATGCGCATAAGGGGTTCGCATCTCATGGCCGATGCCGCGATTGTCCTGCGTCCTGCCGTGCCGCGCGACGCGGTGCTGATCTTCGCTCTCGTCCGCGAACTTGCCGCCTATGAACAGCTCTCGGGCGAGGTCCAGGCGGACGAAGCCATGCTCGCTGCGGCTTTGTTTGGCGCGCAGCCGCGGGCCTTTTGCGTGATCGCCGATTATGGCGACGCGCCGGCCGGCTTCGTCCTGTGGTTCTATACGTTTTCGACCTTCCGTGGCCGGCATGGCATATGGATCGAGGATCTTTATGTGCGCGAGAACTTTCGCGGCAAAGGGATCGGCGCGGCGCTGCTGGCGCTGCTGGCGCGCCGCTGCGTCGAAGAAAAGCTTGGCCGGCTCGAATGGGCGGTGCTCGATTGGAACGAGACGGCGATCGCCTTCTATCAATCCGCCGGTGCAAACCTGCTGCAGGAATGGACGATGTGCCGGCTCGACGGCGCGGCTTTGAGCGCATTCGCTAGCGGATCGCGCCAACCATGACGCCGAAGCTTGCGCTCATCGTCGCCATGGCCGAAAACGGCGTGATCGGAAAGAGCAATGGCTTGCCCTGGCATATTTCCAGCGATCTCAAGCGGTTTCGCGCGCTCACCATGGGCAAGCCGCTAATCATGGGCCGCAAGACATTCGAGTCGATCGGACGGGTTTTGCCGGGGCGCGAGACGATCGTTGTCACCCGCGAAGCCGCTTTTGCGCCGCCACCTGGTGTTCTTTGTGCCGGGACGATCGAAGCAGCTTTGGAGCTTGCGGTGGTTCGTGCAGAAGCCATGGGTGCCGATGAGATCATTCTTGCGGGCGGCAGCGAGATCTTCGCGGCGCTGATCGACCGCGTCGATCGAATCTATATGACCTTCGTCGCCGCAGCGCCTGCTGGCGACACCTTTTTTCCGCCGATCGATTGGTCGCAATGGCAGGAAATCCGCCGCGAGGATCATCAGCCGCAAAACGGCGATGACGCGGCGTTTTCCTTCGTCGATTTCATCAGGCGCGGGCCGTGAGCCGGGCCGTTTGAGCTGCGCCATTGTCCAGCGGCGCCCCATTTGGTGCGTCTTTAGGTCTTATCGGGGAAAGACATTTGCTTGCTTTCCTCGCCCGAGAAACGGCTTGGCCGGAGATCCGAAGCGATTGCGCTTCCCGCTTGTCGGGATCTGCTCTATGAACAGCGTTTCGAGCGGCCGCGCCGGCGGTCCGCGATCACGAGGATGGCATGCCCTGGAGCAATGACGGCAACAACGGCGGCAAGAGTGGCGGTTCCCGCAAACCTGGCGGGTCAGGTCCTTGGGGGCAGGCCCCCGTACCGCAGCGGCCCGATATCGAGGAATGGCTCCGCGGTGCGCAAGACAAGCTCAAGCAATGGCTGCCAGGCGGCGGCGTCGGCGGCCGCAGCCTTCTCGCGCTCGCTCTTGTCGGTATTCTCCTCTGGCTCTTGTCGGGATATTACACGGTCGGCCCGAATGAAGTCGGCCTCAACCTGATTTTCGGCCGCTATACGGGCAAGACCGCCTCCGGCCTCAATTACAATCTGCCGTTTCCAATCGGTTCGGTCGAAAAGCTCCAGGTGACGAATCGCATTGCAACCAATATCGGTTTCATTGTTCGGCCGGATCCGAGCAATCCCGGTGTCCAGACGCCGATCGATCTGCCGGAAGAGAGCCTGATGCTGGCGAGCGACCAGAATATCGCCGACGTCAAATTCGTGGTGATCTGGCAGATCGATCCGGCCCACCCGGAGGATTATGCCTTCAATGTCGCCGACCAGCCGGAGACGGTGAAGGCCGTCGCCGAGAGCGCCATGCGCGAAATCATCGGCCGCAGCCAGATCCAGAAAATCCTGACCGCCGAGCGCAAGACGATCGAGCCGGCGGTACAAGACCTGATGCAGAAGATTCTCAACGGCTATAAGGCCGGCATTCTGATTTTGCAGGTGCAGCTCCAATCGGTGGAGCCGCCAGAACAGGTCATCGCCGCCTTCCGCGACGTGATCGCGGCGCAGCAGGACGCGGACCGGATGCGCAATGAAGCGCAGGCCTATGCCAACAGTGTCGTCCCGACCGCGCGCGGCAAGGCCTCGGCAATTCTTCAGGAGGCGGAAGGCTATCGCCTGCAGACGGTGGCCCAGGCGACCGGCCAGGCGTCGCGGTTCGACCAGATCTACGCGCAGTATAAGAACGCGCCGGCGGTGACGCGCGAGCGCATGTATCTCGAAACCATGGAACACGTCTTGGGTGCGACAAACAAAGTCATCGTCGACGAGACCAATGGTTCAGGGGTCATTCCCTATCTGCCGCTGCCGCAACTGGGGCCGAAGGATTCCGACGGAGCACAGAAATGAAGGGAGCGGTGAATTTTCTGATCCTGGTCGCGGCTATCCTCGCGATCATCCTCGTCGGCGCTTCGACCTTCATCGTCACGCAAACGGAGCAGGCGCTGGTTTTGCGCTTTGGCCAGCCGGTCGAAGGCCGCGGCCTCGTGACCGACCCGGGATTGCATTTCAAGATTCCCTTCATCGAGAATGTCGTCTTGATCGACAAGCGCATTCTCAATCTCGAAATGCCGCGGCAGGAAGTCCTCGCCTCCGACAATACGCGGATCGAGGTCGATGCCTTCCTGCGCTACAGGATCGAAAATCCGCTGAAATTCTACCAATCCGTGGGGACGATCGCGCTGGGCGACACGCAGCTCGGCTTCATCCTGAATTCGGCGGTCCGTCGGGTGCTCGGCGAAGCCACTCTCACGGAGATCGTCGGCGACCAACGTGAAAAGCTCATGGCCGCGATCCGCGATCAGGTGAATGGCGAGAGCCAAAAGCTCGGCGTCGAGGCGGTCGATGTGCGGATCAGGCGGGCCGATCTGCCGAAGCAGATCTCCGACAAGGTCTTCAGCCGGATGCAGAGCGAATGGGCGCGCGAAGCGGCCCTGAACCGCGCTCAAGGCTCTGAACAGGCGCAGAAGATCACCGCCACGGCGGATCGCGACGTCGTCGTGCTGCTGGCCGACGCGCAGCGCCAGGCTGATCAGACGCGCGGCGCGGGCGATGCCGAGCGCAACAAGATCTTTGCCGAGGCCTATAGCAAGGATCCGGATTTCTTTGGCTTTTATCGTTCCATGCAGGCCTATGAGGCGGCGCTCAAGACGAGCGATACGCGCTTTGTCCTTACCCCCAAATCATCCTTCTTCCGCTATTTCGATATGCCGAGCGGGGAGCCCCAGGCAGGTCCGGGAAAAACATCTGCCGGCACGCCGGCGAGGGCAGCTGGAGATACGCCCGCCGCGGCACCTTGAGCGCGCCCGCGGGCTGGCCATGACCGGCGGCTATTTCCGGCGTCGATTTTCCGCCTCAATTCACCGATCATTGAAGGCAGGCGGTCCCGACGCGCCGCAACTTTTTAGCGAAGCTGCAAGTTTAGATGATAATTCTCATGCGCCGCTGCTGCCTCGCCTCGGGACAGGTCGGCGATCAGGGTCGGCGATCGGAGCTGCGAGCAGCTTTTTCAGTCGAGCAGTGCGAGATTGCGTTTCAAAAAAGGCTTAGTTCATGGGCGAGGGCCCGTTTTGGGCCGGAAACGAAAATTTAGGTTAGGCTCTTTTGAATCCGACCGGATGATCTCGATAGGCCGCGAGGCTTTCGACAGTTTTCCGGGCAATGCCGCGGGCAGGAGATCTTTCATGGGTGTGTTTGCGACTTTCGGTTCGGCAGTCTTTCGTCCGGCGATTCTGGCGCCGGTGGGGTTTGGCCGGGCGGTCCCGACGTCGGGCAGCGCCGGGATGCGAAAGAGCTTTGCCGTGCTGATCCTCGTCTGCGGCTTCGGGCTGCTGCCCGGGCTCAGCCTTGATCCGGCGCTCGCGCGTGGCCCGGATTCGCTCGCCGACCTCGCCGCGCAGGTGAGCGATGCGGTCGTCAATATTTCGGCGACGCAAACCTTCGACGATAAGCAGGCATCGAGCGCGCCGCCGGGTGAGCAGGGCACGCCCTTCGACGATTTGTTCGAAGAATTCCTGCGCCGTCACCACCAGGGTGGCGGCGATGCTCCCCTGCCGCGTCCGCATGAACGCCGAACCAATTCGCTGGGCTCCGGCTTCGTCATCGATCCCTCGGGGATCATCATCACCAATAATCATGTGATCGCCGACGCCAATGATGTGACGGTGATCTTTGACGATGGCACGAAATTGAAGGCGCAAGTCCTCGGCACGGATCCGAAGGTCGATGTCGCCGTGCTCCGGGTGAAGGCGGGCAAGCCGCTGAAGGCGGTGAAATTTGGCGACAGCGACAGGGTGCGTGTCGGCGATTGGGTGGTTGCCGTCGGCAATCCTTTCGGCCTCGGCGGCAGCGTCACGGCCGGGATCATCTCGGCCCGCCATCGCAACATCGATTCCGGTCCCTATGACAATTATTTCCAGACCGATGCTGCGATCAACAAGGGCAATTCCGGCGGACCGCTGTTCGATATGAATGGCGACGTCATCGGCATCAATACGGCGATCCTGTCGCCGTCGGGCGGCTCGATCGGCATCGGCTTTGCCACGCCGGCGGCGACCGTCATCCCGATCATTCAGCAATTGGAAAAATATGGCGAGACACGGCGCGGCTGGCTCGGCGTGCGCATTCAAAATGTCGATGATGCGATCGCCGAAAGCCTCAATCTCGGCAAGGTCCGCGGCGCCTTGGTCGCCGGCACGGATGCCAATGGTCCGGCCAAGGCGGCCGGGATTCAGGCTGGCGATGTCATCGTGAAATTCGACGGCACCGAGATCAAGGAGGCGCATGAGCTGCCGAAGATCGTTGCCTCAGCGCAGGTCGGTAAGGAGGTTGCGGTGGTCGTCGTCCGGCAGGGCAAGGAATTGTCCAAGACGGTCAAGCTCGGCCGCCTCGAAGACGGCGAGAAGAAGGAGACCATCCAGGCGGCCGTGGCGACGCCGGATAAGGATCTGGCGGCGACGCCGGTGCAGAAGGCGCTGGGAATGGCTTTCGCCGAGCTCAATGAGACGTCGCGCCTCAAATTTTCGATCAAGGGGAGCATCACCTCAGGCGTGGTCGTCATCGATGTCGATCCGGATTCGCCGGCCGCCGACAAGCATATTCAGCCGGGCGAGGTGATCGAGGAAGTTAACCAAGATCCGGTGAAGAGCCCGGCAGAGGTCGCTAAAAAGCTGCAAGCCTTGAAAAATGATGGCAAGAAGCTGGCGCTTTTGCTCATCGCCAATCCGGAAGGCGACGTGCGCTTCGTGGCGGTCGCCCTCCCATAATGGACGGGCGCGGCTTGTCGGGGCGCGGCTGACGCCCCCGCAATGGCCCCGCAGTGGCTGATCCACGCGACTTCGACGCGCTTGCGGGTCTTGACAGCCGGCACGCTTGCGTCTATTTCCTCGCTGTGCTGTTAGCACTCTAACGATAAGAGTGCCAACCAGACGTTCGTCAATCCCCAAACTTTGCAAGGGCGTTTCTCAAAGGGAGAGATGCGCCTTGCGAACCGTCAAGGAAAGCAAGCGACATGGGTGTCAATTTCCGTCCTCTGCATGACCGCGTCGTCGTCAAACGTCTCGAAGGCGAGGAAAAGACGAAGGGTGGAATCATCATTCCCGATACGGCGAAGGAAAAGCCGCAGGAAGGTGAGGTTGTCGCAGTCGGGCCCGGCAGTCGCGACGAGACCGGCAAGCTCAACCCTCTCGACGTCAAGGCCGGCGACCGGGTTTTGTTTGGCAAATGGTCGGGCACTGAGGTGAAGATCGACGGCCAGGATCTCCTCATCATGAAGGAGAGCGACATCCTCGGCGTCGTCGGCTGAACCCGCATTCGCACGATCCTTAAATCACGATCTCCCGTCAGGAGTTTCAGGACATGGCTGCCAAAGACTTACGTTTCTCCTCCGATGCCCGCGACCGCCTGTTGCGCGGCGTCGAAATCCTCAACAATGCGGTGAAAGTCACGCTCGGCCCCAAGGGCCGCAATGTCGTCATCGAGAAGTCCTTCGGCGCGCCGCGCATCAGCAAGGACGGCGTGACGGTCGCCAAGGAGATCGAGCTCTCCGACAAATTCGAAAACCTCGGCGCCCAGCTCGTGCGCGAAGTCGCCTCCAAGCAGAATGACGTGGCCGGCGACGGCACCACGACGGCGACCATTCTTGCCGCCTCGATCGTTCGGGAAGGCACCAAGGCGGTCGCCGCCGGCCTCAATCCGATGGATCTGAAGCGCGGCATCGATCTCGCCGTCGCCGCCGTCATCGCCGATCTCAAGGCCAATTCGAAGAAGGTCACCTCGAATGACGAGATCGCCCAGGTCGGCACGATCTCGGCGAATGGCGACCGCACGGTCGGCGAGATCATCTCGACCGCCATGCAAAAGGTCGGCAATGAGGGCGTGATCACGGTGGAAGAGGCAAAGAGCCTCGAGACCGAACTCGATGTCGTCGAGGGCATGCAATTCGATCGCGGCTATCTCTCGCCCTATTTTATCACCAATGCCGAAAAGATGGTGGCCGAGCTCGAGGACCCCTTCATTCTCGTGCATGAGAAGAAGCTCTCCTCCTTGCAGGCTCTGTTGCCGGTTCTCGAAGCCGTGGTGCAGACCGGCAAGCCGCTCGTCATCGTCGCCGAGGATGTCGAAGGGGAAGCCCTGGCGACCCTCGTCGTCAACAAGCTGCGCGGTGGCTTGAAAGTCGCGGCGGTCAAGGCCCCGGGCTTCGGCGATCGCCGCAAGGCCATGCTCGAGGACATTGCCATCCTGACTGCCGGTCAGATCATTTCCGAAGATCTCGGCATCAAGCTCGAAAACGTCACCCTTCCCATGCTCGGCCGTGCCAAGCGGGTGCGTATCGACAAGGAGACGACGACGATCATCGATGGCGCCGGCGCCAAGGCCGACATCGAAGGCCGCATCTCCCAGATCAAGGCCCAGATCGCCGAGACCACCTCGGATTACGATCGCGAGAAGCTGCAGGAGCGTCTCGCCAAGCTCGCCGGCGGCGTAGCAGTGATCCGCGTCGGGGGCGCGACCGAGGTCGAGGTGAAGGAGAAAAAGGATCGTGTCGACGATGCGCTGAATGCGACTCGTGCTGCCGTTGAGGAAGGCGTGTTGCCGGGGGGTGGCGTCGCTCTGCTGCGGGCAATCAAGGCGCTCGACGGGCTCGCCGCGGAGAATTCCGATCAGAAGACCGGCATCGAAATCGTTCGCAAAGCGATCCAGACGCCGGCCAAGCAGATTATCGACAATTCCGGCGGTGACGGCGCCGTCGTCGTCGGCAAGCTGCTGGACAATGCCTCCTATTCCTATGGCTATGATGCGCAGACGGGCCAATATGGCGACCTCGTCAAATTCGGCATCATCGACCCGACCAAAGTCGTGCGCACCGCTCTCGAAGACGCTGCCTCGATCGCCGGTCTCGTCGTCACCACCGAGGCGATCATCACCGAGCTGCCGAAGAAGGAAGCCCAGGCTATGCCCGGCGGCGGCGGCATGGGCGGCATGGGCGGCATGGATTTCTGATCCCCCAGCCCCAGGTCCGAACTATGGGAAGCCCCGGTTTTCCGGGGCTTCTTCTATTTTACTTGAACGGCGCGAGGGAGACGGCTTGCAACTTGGCCGTAATTTTACGATTGTGGCAACATCGGTGAGGGCCTAAAAATAAAATACACTTGTGACCATGAGCGTCGGCGGCTTTGCTTGCATCGCTTTATCGGCGGCGCATGGCCGGTGTTGGTCCCAGGCGTGAGCGTCGGAGAAAAAAAGTGCGTCGAGTGTCGCTGAAGGAAAAAACCGGAAAAACTGCGACGCGGGCCGACCTTTTGGATGCGATCTATGAGTCCTGCCGGACGCTGTCGCGGGCGCAGGCGCGCGACATTTTCGAGATGGCGCTCGAAGAGATTTCCGACGCCCTGGTGCGCGGCGAGACGGTGAAGCTGCGTTCGTTCGGGCTTTTTGCGGTGCGTTCCAAGCGTGAGCGGATCGGCCGCAACCCGCGGACAGGGATCGAGGTCCCGATCAAACCGCGCCGCGTGCTGACGTTCAAACCCTCGCCGGTGCTCATCGGCTCGGTCAATTCGGGCCAGGCGAATGCCGAGCCGGAGACCTGCGAGTGACCTGACATGAGCCGGATTGCCGCTCGCCGGCTGCCGTAGCGGTGCCCGACGGCGCTAGATCACGATAACTTTGGATTGAATTCAATCCAAAGTCATCGTGATCGATTCTCATAAGTTAGAGCGGGATGCGGGCGGAAAACCGGTTCCCACTTTTCCTCATCCCGCTCTGGCGACCGGGCAAGCGGCGAAGACCCCACGTCCCGATCTTGGCTTTGCCGGGCGCGGCAGCGCCAAAGATTGCGGTGTTTAGCGCGTCAGACTGCCTTTAATGTGGCGCATTTCCCCTTTGCTACTATTTCTGTTCCCGACAAGCCCGCTTGCGCTGATGCGGGGCATCATGTCTATCCCCAGGGGTCGCGAGACGAAACAACGGCTGCGAGGTCGGAACGCTTCGTCGCTGATCCGGACCGCATGGGCGGTTTAGGCCATCTGCGCCATGTTCGAGCCGTACAGCCGACTGTCTTTGCTTGAGCGTAGGGGCCGGTCGCCGCGTCTACCCGCCGCCCGCTCAAAAGACAGGCGCCTCGCTCAACCGCCACTTATCAGACCGAGACGAACCCATCCATGAAGATCCTCGCATTCGCCGCCGCCATCTTTTCGCTGGCCGTCGTCGCCGTCGCCCAGCTCACCCGCGATCCGATGGTCGCCATCCTCGCCGCTGCAGCAATGGTCTGCGCCTATACGACCTTCCGAAGCTCCGCGATTTCGAGTTTTCTGAAAATATTCGCGGCGATCTTCACGATCGAGCTGGTGGTGTTCGGTGCCGCCTATCTCGTCGCGAGAATGAATTGGTGGCCGGCCAATCTCGCCGAATATCGGCTGCCCGAGAGCCTGCCTCTGACCGTCGCGATGTTCTCCATCCTCGTCTACGTCGTCTCTTTCATTCCGCTTGTGCGGTCGATGACCCGCATTGCCGACCGCTATTTCGATAATGGCGACATCACGACCGCACGCATATGGCCGCTTCCCGCCTTTCAAGCGCTCGAGCGGCGGGTCGCTTCGGCCATGGTCGTTTTCCTGGTTCTCATCAATCAGGCGGAAGTCGGCATGCTGGTCCGGCTCAATTTCTTTTCGCGCGACTGGTTCAACGCGATTTAGACCAAGAACGAAAAGGCATTCTGGTATCAGCTCTTTTCCGTCTTCCTCGTCTGGGCTTTTCTATACATCGGCTCAATCGTGAGCGAATTCGTGGTCCAGTCGACCTTGGTCATCAAATGGCGCCACTGGCTTACCAATCATTATATCAACCGCTGGCTCGACAATCATACTCATTACCGCATGTCGCTGATCGGCAATGCCGCCGATAATCCCGATCAGCGCATCTCCGAAGACATCTATCGCTTCATCGACGGCGGCCAGATCGGCTATGGCATCTATTCCTTCACCATCCTGCTCATTTCGAAACTGACCTCGCTCGTCTCCTTCGCGATCATTCTTTGGGATCTCTCGGCCAGTTTCACTTTGCCTTATACGACGATCGCCATGCCCGGCTTCCTCTTCTGGGTGGCGCTTCTCTATGCCGGCATCGGCACGCTGATCACCCATTGGATCGGCCGTCCGCTCGTCAATCTTTCTTTCGTGCGGCAGCGTTATGAGGCGGACTTCCGCTTTTCGCTTGCGCGGCTGCGCGAATATGCCGAGCAGGTCGCGCTTCTGCGTGGCGAGGCGACTGAGAAGATCGCGCTCGCTCGACGTTTTGCTTCCATCATCAAGAATTATTTCGAGATCATTGCCTGCCGGAAGCCGCTGCTTGCTTTCACCAGCTCCTTTACGCAGATCAGCCAAGTCATTCCCTATATCGTCTCGGCGCCCTTCTATTTCGCCGGGAAAATCGAGCTCGGCATCATGACGCAGACGGCAAACGCCTTCGGCAATGTCAATGACGCGCTGACCTTCTTCGTGACTTATTATGTTTCGCTGGCCGATTTCAAATCGGTTCTCGATCGGTTGACCTCTTTCGACAATGCGATCGAAAAGGCGCAGGCGCTCGGTTTCGAGCCCGGCTTGGCGCCGGAGACCGCCGAAGCAGCCGCGGGCCTCTGCCTCGGCGGATTGAGCGTGCGGCTGCCGAACGGGCGCGAAATCGTCAAATCGGTCGATCTGCAATTGTCGCCCGATGAGCCGGTGCTGCTGACCGGCCCTTCGGGCACCGGCAAATCGACTTTGTTTAGGGCGGTCTCTGGGATCTGGCCCTTCGGCCAAGGCCATATCAAAGTGCCGGAAGGATCGCGGGTGATGCTGCTGCCGCAAAAGCCCTATATTCCGATCGGTACTTTGCGGGCTGCGCTCACTTATCCGGCGTCGCCCGATCACTTCGATGATGCGACCTTGCGTTCAGCGCTTGAAACATCCCTGCTTCCCGGCTTGATCGACGAGCTCGACATCGATGAGATGTGGGCGCAGCGTCTCTCCGGCGGCGAGCAGCAAAGATTGGCGATCGCGCGGGCGCTTCTGGTGAAGCCGGACTGGCTGTTCCTCGATGAAGCGACCACCGCCATGGATGAAACGATGGAAGCCAAGATCTATCAGGCACTCACCGAAAAATTACCAGAGACGGCGATCATCTCGATCGGCCATCGCAGCACGCTGCAGCAGTTCCACAAACGGCGTCTTGACATGCATCCGGCCGGCGCCGGGGCTTTCACCCCGCTGGAGGTGGCGGCGCAGGCGGCTGAATAGCGCCGCGTCTTATGGAAGCCGCGCGACCAGCTTTTCAAAAAGCGGATTCGGTTGCGGAAAAGACGTAATCGAGGGCGGCAACCGTGACATCTTCGGCGCCTTGGGCGATGAGCCAATCGGCAAGCGCCGCGACCTTGCCTGTCGGGCAGCTCAAGACGATGAAGCCATCCGCTGCGTGCCGCCGCAGCGGGCGGTGAAGACGGCTTCCGCTTTGGCAAAGAAATCTGGCGTGGCTGCGGGCAGACAGGCCGAGACCTCGCGCGTGGTGCGCGCCGCTTCTTCCGCCGCGATGCGCGAGAGGATGCCGCGGGCCGTTTCGCGCGCTTCTGCGTCCCAGGGCGCTGCGAGCGAGGCCACGAGATTGGCTTCCGAGCGCAGAATGACGCCGTCGTCGAGCATTTTCAGCGCATTGGCGGCGAGCGTCGCTGCCCGTCGTCGTAATGTCGACGATGAGCTCGGCCGTGCCGGCCGCCGGCGCACCCTCCGTCGCGCCGAGGCTCTCGACGATGCGGTAATCGGTGACATGCCGCGCGGCGAAGAAACGGCGCGTCAGATTCACATATTTGGTCGCGACCCGCATGCGCGTCGCCGCGGCGTGGCGCGGAAGGCCGACCGCGACATCCTCGAGATCGGCCATGGTCTTGACGTCGATCCAGGCCTGCGGCACCGCGACGACGACATTGGCATGGCCGAAGCCGAGCGGCGCCAGAAGCTCGACCTTCGTATCGGCATCGGCAATGCTTTCGCGCAGCAGGTCTTCGCCGGTCACGCCCATATGGGCGGTGCCGCGCGGCAAGCATGCGCCGACGATCTCGGACGCCGAGACGAAGGCGATTTCGACGCCGGCGAGCTCGGCGATCCGGCCCCGATAATCGCGAGCGCCGCGGCCTTGGACCAGAATGCAGGCCGGCACGGGCGAAGAAGGCGGCGGCATTCTCCTGCAAACGGCCCTTGACGGGACGGCAATGACGAGGGGCCGCGGAAGAAGTCGTCATTGCCCTCATTCCGGCTGGCCTGAGGTCGGACAGGCTGCAGCCGTTCGACCCAGATGGCCGCGCCGACGGCCGGAATTCGCCGTCGCCGCCGAGCGATTTGCAGCAGGCCGTCATAGCGGCCGCCGCCGACGATCGGCTTTTCATTCGGCGGCTTTGGTCATGCGCCTCGAAAACGAAGCCGGTGTAATAATCGAGATTGCGGACAAAGCGGGACGCGAAGGTGAAACCGCTGACGTCGAGGCCGCGCGCCGCCATGAAGCCGAGGCGTGCGTCGAAGCGGTCGAGCGCGGCGGCAAGATCGACGCCGCGCCGAACGCGCAAGCGCACGCATTTGCGTCGAGGCTTGGTCGGGGTCGGCTTCGATGGCGAGGAAATCCTTCGATCAGCTTGCGCTGACTCGGCCGGAAAATCCTGGCCTGATTTCAGCGCCGCCTGTTCGAGGAAGCGCTCGGCGATCTCGCCCGCGGTGCGGCCGCCCACTGTGGAAATGCCGGCAATCGGCAGAAGATCTTCGACGAGCGCGCGGGCGCCCTGGCGGTCGACGCCCTCGAGCGCGGCGAGCACGCCGGTATGGTCATGTGCCTCCCGTTGCTGCCGGCGGGCGAAAATCGCGTCGAGCGTCTTGTCCTGGGCATGGCCGCGAATGATCCGCCGCCGCCATTGCGGCGACAGATCGAGCGCTTCGAGCAGCGCGCGAAACAGGCCTGCATCGCCGATGCGCACGGCGAGATTGCCTTCCGCCCAACCGCGGCGACGGCATCGAGCGCCATGCCGAAAATTTCGGCATCCGCGGCCTCGCGGTCGGTGCGGCCGAAATTTTCGAGCCCCGCCTGCAGGAATTCGCTCGGTCCGTCGGTGCGGATAGCGGAAGACCGGGCCGCAATAAGAGAAGGCGGCCGGCCCGCCCGCCGCCGCAGAGGCGAGATAATGCCGGCAGACCGGGATCGTATATTCCGGCCGCAGGCAATAATCCGCCCCGGACTGATCGCTCGTGAGGTAAAGCCGGCTGCGGATGTCTTCGCCGGAATCGAAGAAGATCGCGGCCATTCTGCAGGATCGGCGGCTCGCAGAGATGATAGCCGGCCGATTGCAGATGCGCGGTGAGCGCGGCGCAGAGTGCGCGAAGCTTGGCAGCATTGTCTTCGGCGGCATTGTCTTGGGCGGCAGCCACGGAATTCCCTCGATCGACTTGCGCCGGCTCTCGTCCAAAGGCCGGCGCTTCATATGAGCTGTGCGATGTCTGCCCTTCTTTAGCAAGCCGCAGCCGGGCCGGCGACGGCTTTCCGCATCCAAGGTGAATGCTTCGCCCATGCGCGGCGGATCGCGGTCATCGGTCGATCTCGATAAGCCGCCGCGAGGCCTTCTCCAGCGGGGGATCGCCTGCCGGCTCCACCGCGATCAAGAGCGACGAGTCCGCGCCCGTATAAAGCACCTCCACCATATCGGCCCGCCTTGCGAGCACTGTGCGCTGGTTGAGCGAGCCCTTGTCGGTGATCTCGCCGGCATCGATCGCGGCCGGCTCGGCGAGCAGCGCCGCGCGCATGACGCGTTCTGAGGCGCCGCCCGCCCCGGCGGCAAGGCCGGCGAGTATGTCGCGAAATTTTTCGCGCACCGCCGGATGGGTCAAAATTTCGTTTGGCGCTGCGGTGGCCGCGAGGTCTCGGGTCAGGCTGCGGCAGGCGGCGAGATCGGGAAAGATGAGCGCAGCGATGGCGTCGCGGTTTTCGCCGGCGATCACGACATCGCGAATATAGGGCGTGCCCGCCGCAAGCAGGCGCGCGCGCAAGGGGCCGGTACTGACAGAAGTGCCGCTCGAGAGCTTGAAATCCTCGCCGATCCGGCCCTCGAAGACGAAACCCTGCCGCGGCCGGTCTTCATCCGCGAGACGCAAGGCGTCGCCGAGGCGATAGAATCCTTCTTCATCGAAGGCTTGGCGCGTCAGCTCTTCATCGCGCCAATAGCCGGGCGTGACATTCGGACCTTTCACGCGCGCTTCATATTTTCCGCCTATTTTTCCATCGATGGGCGCAAGTTTCAGCTCATTGCCGGGCAGCGGCAGGCCGATGCGCGGATGCGCCGGATCGACAGGGCCAAGGTCCGTCTGAAACAGGACGGAAGGCGAAGTTTCCGTCGCACCAAAGCCGCTGATCATCGCAATGCGTTCGCCGCAGGCTCTCTCCGCAATCTCGTCGAGCGCCGCGATCGTCCGATCGGACAGCGATGCGCCGGCAAAGAAATTCAGCTTGAGCGATCGGAAGAAATTTTTAGCGAGCGCGCGGTCATTGGCGAGATGCGGAAGCAGCATCTCGAAGCCCTTCGGGACATTGAAGAAGATCGTCGGAGAAATCTCCCGCAGAGCCCGCATGGTCTCCGCGATCCCCGTCTCCGTCGGCCGGCCGTGATCGATATAGAGCGTGCCGCCATGCTGAAGCGCCATGCCGAAATTATGATTGCCGCCGAAGCTGTGATGCCACGGCAGCCAATCGACGAGTAGGGGCGGCTCGGCGCGCAGAAAGCGCAAAGCATGTGCGATCATCATTTGATTGGCGCAGAGCATGCGATGGGTGGTGATGACCGCTTTCGGCGCCGCCATAGAGCCGGAGGTGAAGAGGATTTTCGCGATCGTATCGGCGCCGACTTTCGCATGTGCCGCATCGACCGCTGGTGTCGGCTGGGTGGCGAGGAGCCTCGAAAAATCGTCGGCTTTGCGCTTGCGGGGCGGCGAATCGGCGACGAGGAGTTCGACATCCTCCGGTACGGCTGCGGCGATTGCCGGGCCAAAGCGCTGCCCAGCCTCGGCGAAGACGAGGCCGGGCGTCAGCAAAGCGACGATCCGTTTCAGCTTCAAGAAATCTTGGCTGACGAGGCAATAGGCCGGCGAAATCGGCACATAGGGAATGCCCACATAAAGCGCCGCGAGGCCCAAAAGCGCATGGGCGATGCTGTTGCCGGAGAGGATGACGAGCGGATTTTGCGCACTAAGGCCGCGGTCGAGAAGGGCCTGGCCGAGTGCCCGTGCGCCGGCGCGGGCCTGCGCAAAAGTGAGAGGCCGCCAGTCGCCTTTTTGGTCTCGCTCGGCGAGAAAAATCCGCTGCGGCGCCGCGTCGGCCCAATGATCGAGCCGCGCCGTGACGCTCGTCTCATAGGCTGAGAGCGGGAAAGGGGCGCGCGCGTAAATCGCGCCGTCCGGGCCGTGCTCGATCTCCATCGCGAGAGGACCGAGATCGACGGCCCGCAGCGGTGCAGTATTGGGGCGAGACAACATGATGTCTTTCTGCCGCGCGGTTGCGCCGGCTGCAATGGCCGAGTGCGCTCACGCACGAATTTCAGAAAGCTCATAGCGCATGCGAGCGCAAACAGTGCCGCGGCCGCCTGCCCTCATTCGACTCTGCCATCTTGGGCTCAGCTTTCTTGCCCCTGGCGCGGCGCTACAGCGGCTGCATCTTCAGGCACGGCAAAAAGCGGAATGACCCGTACCGGTTTTCGCGCCGTGTGGATGGCCGATGCGCCGCCTGCTGAAATCTCATGCGCGAAAATCCGCCTGGGTGCAAAGGGCGCGGCCGGCGCGCCGCGATCGCCGATCGTGCTCGCCTCGGCTGCGGCGCCGGCCGGGCCGCTGCGCAAGCCGAAAAGGCCGAGGAGGCTCAAGCCGAGGATGGCGATCAGGCCGAGCCGGCGCGCCCGCCGCTCGCGCCGAAAAAGCGGATTATGTCGCTGCGATTGCAGCCGGCTCGGATAAAGCGCCTCGATAGCCATGATGCGGACTCCAATTTCATCGCGTTCATCATGGCTGATGCGGCGAGGCGCCGGCGTGCGGCGGCGCACGCGTCCCTTGGTCCATGCTTCTTTTGCGGGTTGTGGAAAAATCGGGCTCATTCCTGAGACATTGGATATGTCCAACGTCTAAAACAAAGAGTTGGAGCGTTTTCGGACGCAAAGCCGGTGGCCGCTTTTGCCGAAAATGCTCTAGGCAAGGCTCATAAAGCAGTATATAAAAATATATCGCTATGAAATCAGCTGAGCTGGCATTGAGCTTGCTTAATTCAAGGAATGACCCCCATGCGCCGCGCCAGGACGTTCAACACAATCTCCGCGCTCGACAGGCCCCTCGCCGTCGTGCTCGGCACCGATGAAGTTGCGTCCGCCGTCGCGGTGTTTTTATGTCGCGATGGCCATGCGGTGGTTCTGGCGCATGATCCTCTGCCGCCGGTGCTGCGGCGCGGCATGGCGTTCCACGATGCGCTTTATGGCGACCGCGCCAGCCTCGGCGGGATCGAAGCTCTGCGGATCGATTATGTCGCCGACATCTATTCGGTGCTTGCCGAAAGAGATCGGGTTGCGATTGCCAATTTCGGTCTCACTGATCTCTTGGTGCTCGGTGGCATCGATGTGATCGTCGACGCGCGGCTGCAAAAGCGCGCGGTGACGCCGGATTTCCGCGGCCTTGCCAGGATCACGATCGGTCTCGGGCCGGGCTTCACCGTGCATGAAAATTGTGATCTCGCGATCGAGACCCATCCTTTGCACAGCGGCGTGATTCTGCGCGAAGGCGCGACGCAAGCGCCGGATGGCTCGGCGCCCGAGCTTGGCGGTATCGGCCGCGAACGCTTTGCCTGCGCCGGCGTCGCCGGGCGTTGGCGGACCGCCGTCGACATAGGAACCCGCGTATTCAAGGGCTTCGTCATCGGCCATGTCGGCGGCGCGCCTGTTCCGGCGCCGATCGACGAAATCTTGCGCGGCATTGCCCGCGATGGCCTGGAGGTGCCGGCCGGCGCGACGCTCGTCGAAATGGATCCGCGCGGCCGGGCTTGCCAATGGACCGGCATGGAAGAAGGTCCGCGCCTGATCGCCGAAGCCACGGTCAAGGCCATGCGAAGCTTTACGGCGGAGCGACGCGCGCTCGCCCGCGTTTCACCGAGTCTGCTCACCCATTGACATTTATACTTTGCCGGCTCTCGTTGCTGCGAAGCTTGACTTGTGTTGGAAACTGCGCCGATCGGCACTCTTAGTTGGGGTGGAATCTTGTCCACCACCTGAAAACGCTTGATGCTCTCTTGTCGCGATGTGTTTATGGCGCGATATATTTGGAGGCGAGATTGCGATTTGTTTCCGCCACCCTTCTCCGCCTGGTACCTTTCCTCGATAAGCCAATAATGCCGCAAAGGACATGGGCAAGACTATGGGAGTGAAAAGCAAGCAGCAGCCGGCGCATGTCGCCGTCGAAATCAACTTGCCCAATGGCGGCAGCTTCGGGCCGGAAGATCTCGCTTTGATCGATGCGATTCGCAGCGTGCGCTCGATCATCGGTGCGAGCCGCGCGCTCGGCCTCTCCTATCGCAAATGTTGGCTGACTGTCGACGCGCTGAATCGCACCTTTGAAAGCCCGGTGGTCGCGACCTTTCCTGGCCGGCGCGGCGGCGGCGCCGAAATCACGCCTTTCGGCGAAAGGCTCGTCGCGCTCTATCGCTCGATCGAACGGCATGCCGGAACCTCGGCGAAGAAATCGCTCGAGGAACTCACGGCTTCCCTCGATTGGGCGTTCGATCCGAAGGCCAGGGTCGCGGGCGCGGTGCGCGATCTGGCGTGAGGTCGCGCTCGGAAATCGCCACCGCCTTGATCATCGCCCAGGCCTTGAGACCCGGCACGAGGGCGAGCCGCTCGACCGATTCGCGCGTGATGAGCGAATGGATCCGCGTCGTGCCGAGGTCGAAGGTTGCCCGCACATAGGGCGGTGCCAGAAATTCCAGCTCCGCGATTTCGCCCGGCAGGCGATTGGTGATTGAAACATCCATCGGCCGCGACAGCGCGATCGAGACATCGCGCGCATCGATCCTGACCTGGACCGCCGAAATCAACCGGATGCGCGATCAGCGGCACGCGCAATTCGCCGTCGCCGAAAAACAGCGTCGTCAGCGCCAGCTCCGTGTCATGTCGCAGCACGCGCGCGAAGATTGTCGCTTCGAGCAGCGGCGGCACGACCGAAGAGTGGGAAATCTGTTTCGTCGGAATTTTCTGCATGAATCTATCGCAACCGGTGAAGGCTGGGTGTGCTCTCATTCAAGAAGTTAGAGCATTTTCGGACGCAAAACCGGTATCCACTTTTGCTGAAAATGCTCTAGTCAAGGTAAAGCTCCGATTCTGACCGAGACGTCGGCGGGCTTTCCCCAATAAGGCGCGGAGGTTACGAGAATATCTGCGCCAGCGACAGCATAAAGGGCAGCATTATCGGCATTTATACCGCCGACCGCGGCGACGAGCGGCCGCCGCTTTTGCCCGGCGAGCGCTTGGCACACCGCCGCGACGGCGTCGGGCTTGAATTTCTCGGTCTGGATGACATCGGCACCGGCGGCGGCCCATACGAGCGCTTCCTCCTGCGAGCCGACCTCGACGACGATCTTCTTTTCCGGCGCGGCGCGTTTGACCAAGGCGATGGTCATGTCGGCCGGCATGTCGGCGAGGAAACCGCGATGCTCGGGGAAGATCAAAATCAACTCCGAAAGGCCGAGCCGATGTGGCGTCGCGCCGCCGGCAAGGATCGCCTTCAAGGCGAGAAGTTTGGTTCCCGGCGCGCTTTTGCGCGTGCAGGCGATCGCAATGTCGGGATTTACCGCACGCGCGGCGGCGACGATGCTTGCTGTCGCCGTGGCTATGCCGGAAGCGATCTCGACGAGAGTCTGCGCCACTTTCCATGCGCGGAGCAGCGCGGCGGCAGATCCTGTGGCAGAAAGCAGCGGTGCCCCCGCCGCTTGCGTCTCGCCCGAATGCGCATGAAGTTCGACCGTGCCGCCAGCGCGCCTGATGATCTGGCCGGCCTCCTCGATACAGGCCAAGACCATGGCATTGCGCGCGACGAAACCCATCTGCCCGGGCTTGTCGCCGATCGCCAACACATGTGTCGTCAGATCGAGAAAGGCGACGTCCTCGGCAAGATATCCGTCGAGAACAGAATCCGAAAGCAGTGGCAAAGTCACATCGCGCCCCGAGGCAGCCGGCCGAACGGCCGAAGGTTCAGCGCCGGAAAGTCCGGAGCTTGTCGTCGAAAGGCCGGGCCGATGTGGGTTGCCGGCTTGGCCTTGCGACATTTCACCACTCTCTTGCGGTGAGCAAGGCCGGTGCCATCCTCGCCGCCGGCCAGAGTGTCGACGAAGCCGGCGACTCCGGCGCCAAACGCCAACAGGGCCAGCATGTCCGGTTGCAGGCGCGCTTCCATGGGATCTGTCTGCGAACGGAGAAGACCGCACCGCCCTGCGCCGTGAGAGAAGGCGGGCCGGGATAGCGCAAAGACAAGGGTGAGCTTGCACTGCTACATGAGGCGGCAGGCCCCGACAATCTTTTCGGCATTCGCCGACAAGAAAGAAAAGCTTCATCAAATCAAAATATTGCCGATGGTAAAATTTTCGTCAAAAGGTGGTTGATTCGGACGGCGGCACTAGATCACGATGACTTTGGATTGAATCAATCCAAAATCATAAACGTGATCAATTCTTATAATTCAGAGCGGGATGCGGGCGGAAAACCGGTTCCCACTTTTCCGCATCCCGCTCTGGTTTCCAAATCATCTGGATTCGTATAAGGGATGCTGCAAGTGCGAAGCGGGCACACTATATAATTGCAGCAGACGCCTATTAGGGGCGTTTTCGCGCGGCTCATCCTCCAAAGAGACCTTCTCCAAAGAGGCATGGCCGAAACATGCCACTGCGCAGCCTTGGCGGCCAACCTTTGCCGGCCAAGATGCGCGCTGAACGTCGGATTTGGGATTTTCATGAATTTGCGCAATATCGCCATCATCGCTCACGTCGACCACGGCAAGACGACGCTCGTCGATCGTCTGCTGCAGCAGTCGGGCGCATTCAGAGAAAATCAGCGTGTCGCCGAACGGGTGATGGATTCCAACGATCTCGAAAAAGAGCGCGGCATCACCATCATGGCCAAGGCGGCATCGGTCGCCTGGAAGGATGGCCGCATCAATATCGTCGACACCCCCGGCCATGCCGATTTCGGCGGCGAGGTGGAGCGTATCCTCTCCATGGTCGATGGCGCGATCGTGCTCGTCGATGCCTCCGAAGGGCCGATGCCGCAGACCAAATTCGTGGTCAGCAAAGCGCTGAAGATCGGCCTGAAGCCGATCGTCGCGATCAATAAGGTCGACAAGCCCGACGCGCGCATCACCGAAGTCGTGAACGAGGTCTTCGATCTCTTCGCCGCTCTCGATGCCACCGAAGAGCAGCTCGATTTTCCGATCCTTTACGGCTCCGCCAAGCAAGGCTGGATGGCCGATAGCCCGGACGGGCCGAAGGAGAGCATGGCGCCGCTCTTCGATCTCGTCATGCGGCATGTGCCGCCGCCGAAGATCGAGGATGGCGCCTTCCGCATGCTCGGCACGCTGCTCGAAGCCAATCCCTATCTCGGCCGCATCGTCACGGGCCGCGTCTTTGCCGGCAGCGTCAAGCCCAACCAGACGGTGAAAGTGCTCGACCGCAAGGGCAATGTCGTCGAACAGGGCCGCGTGTCGAAAATCCTCGCCTTCCGCGGCATTGAGCGGGCGCCGATCGAAGAGGCCGAGGCGGGCGATATCGTCGCCATCGCCGGCCTCGAAAAATTCAACGTCGCCGACACGCTCTGCGTGCCGGAGATCGTCGAGCCTTTGCAGGCGCAGCCGATCGATCCGCCGACTCTGTCGATGACCTTCCTCGTCAATGATTCGCCTTATGCCGGCACGGAGGGCGACAAGGTGACGAGTCGCGTTATCCGCGCCCGCCTGATGAAAGAGGCGGAGGGCAATGTCGCGCTCAAAGTCGAAGATTCGCCGGGCGGCGAATCTTTCATCGTCTCGGGCCGCGGTGAATTGCAGCTCGCGATCCTGATCGAGACCATGCGCCGCGAAGGCTTCGAGGTCGGCGTGTCGCGTCCGAAAGTCGTCTTCAAGAGGGACGAAGCGACCGGCGCTCTGCTGGAGCCGGTCGAAGAGGTCGTGATCGACGTCGATGAAGAATTTTCCGGCGTCGTCGTGCAGAAGATGGCGACGCGCAAGGCCGAGATGGTCGAGATGCGCCCGTCGGGCGGCAATCGCCTGCGGCTCGTCTTCTATGCTCCGACCCGCGGCCTCATCGGCTATCAGGGCGAGCTGATGACCGACACCAAGGGCACGGCGGTGATGAACCGCCTCTTCCATGAATATGCGCCGTGGAAGGGCGAGATTTCCGGCCGCCACAATGGCGTGCTCATCTCCAATGACCAAGGCGAATCCGTCGCCTATGCGATGTGGAAGCTCGAAGATCGCGGCCCGATGATGATCGAGCCAGGCCAGAAGGTCTATCGCGGCATGATCGTCGGCGAGCATACGCGCGACAACGACCTCGAAATCAATGTCATGAAGGGCAAGCAGCTCACCAATATCCGTACTCATTCGAAGGACGAGGCGGTGCGGCTCACGCCGCCGATCCAGATGACGCTGGAGCGCGCGCTCGCCTATATCGACGAGGACGAACTCGTCGAAGTGACGCCGAAGTCGATCCGCCTGCGCAAGACCGTCCTCGACCCGAACGAACGTAAGCGTTTGGGGCGGGCGAAGGACAGCGCGGCCTGAAAAGGCGCGCCCGCCTTTCCAATTGGGGCGGCGGGCGCATAGATTTTTTCAGCTCGCCTCCACCGCCTTGGCTGCTGCGTCGAGAATTTCCGCGATGCGGGCGATTTCCGCCGCGTTCAGTCCGCCGCGGCCGACCCGAAGCTTCACAGCGCGGTCTTGAGATTTTCGTAAGCGCGGAGAATTTGCGGCGACGGGCTGCCGCCATAGCGCGCCTCGACTCCCGCCATCCGACGCCAGCGGTCCTTGCTGTGCGCCATGGCACCCCGCAGCAGTGCTTCACGGCGTTTTTTACGATTTGCGATGTACGCGGATGGCGATATTGTGATCGCCGCGGCTCCCATTGTGCCCATAAAGTCCCATCGCGCGAATTTTTACGGCGGTGATTGTAGTTTTTTATCGCTGCGCGATGCACAGTATGGGAAACCTCAAAACTTGCTCTTGTTCTAGCGTGATGTTGCGTCGCATGACTGATCTGACCCGTCGCAGTTTGATTTATGGCTCCGCCGCCGTGGCCGCTCTCGGCCTTGCCGGGTGCACCACCAATTCCAGCCCGCAAGCGGATGCCTCCGTCCCGCCGACCTCGCCGCCGCAGCCCGGGGCGTCAGGTCCGGAGGCGATGGGGCCTGTGTCGGCGGATCGCTATTCGGCGATCTATGGGGCGCTGACCGGCGACCGCTTCCCCATTCCCGCCGTCAAACTGTCGCTGATCAAGCCGGCTTTTCTCCGGCAGGTCGTCGATTACAAGACCAAAGAGGCGCCGGGCACGATCGTTGTCGATCCGGCCCATCATTATCTCTACCATGTGCTCGCGGACGGGCGCGCCACGCGCTACGGCGTCGGCGTCGGCCGCGAAGGATTCGCCTGGGCGGGCCAAGCGGTGATCAAGAGCAAGCAGGAATGGCCGGATTGGTATCCGCCGAAGGAAATGCTGGAGCGTCAGCCGGAACTGAACGCCAAAATGGCGCAATTGCAGAGCGGGCTTGGCATGCATGGCGGGCCGGGCAATCCGCTCGGCGTGCGCGCCATGTATCTCTGGCAAGGCGATAAGGACACGCTGTTTCGCATTCACGGCACCGTCGAGCCCTGGACGATCGGCAAGAGCGTGTCGTCGGGCTGCATTCGGATGATCAATCAGGATGTGATCGATCTCTACAACAATACGCCGGTCGGCACGAAGGTCGTGGTGCTCGGCAGTCCCGGGGCGCCGCGCGTCGGCTGATGCGGCGAGCCCGCTGACATTTCTGGACCAACTCTATCTCTGGCAGCTGCCGCAGAAGAAGCTGGCGCGGCCGGACTGCACGATGCGCTTGACGGTGCCGCCGCAGCCGTCGCGGGGACAAGGTGCTCCCTCCCTGTCATAGACGCGGAAATGATGCTGGAAATAGCCGAGCGCGCCATCGGTCTGGCGGTGGTCGCGCAAGGACGAGCCGCCGGCGGCGACCGCCTCTTCGAGCACTTCGCGAATGACGCGGGCCAGCACATGCGCGCGTTCGCTCGGCGAGCCGTCTTTGCGGGCGAGGCAGAAGGCGGCGCGGCGCGGCGACAGGCCGGCGCGATGCAGCGCCTCGCAGACATAAATATTGCCGAGGCCGGCGATCAGGGTCTGATCGAGCAAGGCTGCCTTTAAAGGCGCCGTCTTGCCGGCGAAGAGGCGCGCCAGCGTCGCGCCGTCGAGCTCATTGCCGAGCGGCTCGATCCCGACATTGCGGAACAGCGGATGCTCGAAGAGATTTTCGCGCGGAATAATCTGCATGAAGCCGAAGCGGCGCGGGTCGTTATAGATGATGCGCTTGCCGGTCGAGAGGTGGAACTCGACATGGTCATGCGCCGCATCCTTCGGCTTGATGTGATAGAAATTACCCGGCAGCGCGGCAGTTTCGTCCTCGATGCGGAACGAGCCGGACATGCCGAGATGCATGACGAGCACTTGGCGATCGTCGAGATCGGCGAGCAGATATTTCGCCCGCCGCCCCAGCGCCTCGACCCGTCGCCCGGTCAGCCGCGCGGCAAAATTTTCCGGAAACGGAAACCGCAGATCCGGCCGCCGCTGATCGATGAAAACCAGCCGCGCGCCGACCAGCGCCGGGGCTAGGCCGCGGCGAACGGTTTCGACTTCCGGCAATTCGGGCATAGTCGCGAGATCCTGGAACAAGGTCGAGAGCACACGCCTATCGAAATTCGTGCCGCGCTCTCGACCCGGGATCTTATCGCATTTTCCTGCGGCGAACTGCCTGCGCGCGCGCCTATTTTCCTTCCGAGCCTTTTCTATGGGTCATGAAAAGGCGTCTATTTGGCCTTCAAGACCTGACCGCGGATCTCGCCCGGCTTATGCGCATTGGTGTGGACGTTGACATAGACGTTGCCGCCGAGGAGATCCTTGGCTTGCGTCTCGGTCAGCACGGCCGATCCTTTGATCGGGCTTTTGTCCACATTGGCCAAGGCGACTTCGACGGGCGCATTCGTGCCGGGCCCGGCCGGCCCGTGAAAATGCGCGGCGATCGCCGGGCCGGTAAGCCCGGAATAGGCGAGGCTCCATGTGAGCTTTCGGGTCACCGTGTCATAGCTAGCCGTCAGAGTGCCAGTTCCCTTGGTGGTGTTCGGCGGAACCTCCTGCGGCCCAGTCAGTCGCGCCGTCAGATGGATGCTGTCGGCGAAAGAGGGTCCGGTGATGATCAGCAACCCGGCCAAGGCCGTTGCTGCCGAGATCGCTGTGCGGCGAGAGAAATTTTTCTGATTTGACACTGACATCGAAGAGAAGCACGACATTTTATCCTCCGTCCGAGCGGGATTGCGAGAATATTGATCCAATAAAGCACGGCCATGACGTTGCGGTTGCAAGCGGCCGATGCTTAAAACTAGAGCGGACGGCCGAAGCGGCAACTGTGGCCTTGCTGCAATGAATGATCAAGGATGTGATGGAAGAGACCCATTTCGGCTTCACCCAAGTGCCCTTGCGCGATAAGCAGCGCCGTGTCGATCATGTGTTTCATCGGGTTGCCGCACGTTATGACGTGATGAACGATCTGATGTCTGGCTTTCTGCATCGGGCGTGGAAAGACCGGCTCGTCACGATGTTGCAGCCGCCAAAGACGCGCGCCTTTCGCCATCTCGATGTGGCGGGCGGCACCGGCGATGTCGCCTTTCGCGTCGCCAAAGCGGGCGGGCCGAAGACAAAGGTCACGGTTCTCGACATCAATCCGGATATGTTGGATGTCGGCCGCAGGCGTGCCGCAGAAAAGCATCTTGCCGGCCAGCTCAGCTTCATCGAAGGCAATGCCGAGGCGCTGCCTTTTCCGGACAATTATTTCGATGCCTATACGATTGCCTTCGGCATCCGCAATGTGCCGCGGATCGATGTGGCGCTCAAGGAGGCTTATCGCGTGCTGCGGCGCGGCGGGCGCTTTCTCTGCCTCGAATTTTCCAATGTCGACAATGCCGCACTCGACAAGATTTATGAGGCTTATTCCTTCCACGCCATTCCGAGGCTCGGCCGCCTTATTGCCGGCGATGCGGAGGCCTATCGCTATCTTGTCGAATCGATCCGCCGTTTTCCGCCCGCTGAAGAATTTCGCAATATGGTCGCAGCAGCAGGATTCGACCGTGCGTCCTTCACCAAGATGAGCGGCGGAATCGTTGCCATCCATTCCGGCTGGAAGCTTTAGAGTTTCAAATCGCCCGCAAGCTTGATCCTCGCCTCGCCGCAATGTGAAGCGCGGCCGTCTCCAATTCCCGTCGCGACGCACTAAATAAGTTTTCGGACCTTGGATGCCGAGATGCGAGGGAGCGCAGGATGATCGAGCTTTATTATTGGACGACGCCCAATGGCCATAAGATCACGCTGTTTCTCGAAGAGGCGGGCCTGCCTTATGAGATCCATCCGGTGAATATCGGCAAGGGCGAGCAGTTCAAGCCGGAGTTTTTGGCCATTGCGCCGAACAATCGCATTCCGGCGATCGTCGATCGCGCGCCGAAGAATGGTGGTGCGCCCATCTCTATTTTCGAATCCGGCGCCATCTTGCTCTATCTCGCCGAAAAGACCGGGCGCTTCCTCGCGCCAGATCTGCGCGTCAGGGTCGAGACGCTCGAATGGCTGTTCTGGCAAGTGGGCGGGCTCGGCCCCATGGCCGGGCAAAATCATCATTTCTCGCAATATGCGCCGGAAAAGATTCCTTATGCGATCGAGCGCTATGTGAAGGAGACGAACCGCCTTTACGGCGTGCTCGACAAGCGCCTCGCCGATCGGCCGTTCCTCGCCGGCGATTATTCCATCGCCGATATGGCGAGCTATCCCTGGATCGTTCCTTATGAGAAGCAGGGCCAGAAGCTCGAAGATTTTCCCAATCTGAAGCGCTGGTTTAGTGCGATCAAGGCGCGGCCGGCGACGATCGCTGCCTATGCCAAGGCGGAGGCGGTCAATCCGACGGTCGGGGCACCGATGGACGAGGCCGCGAAAAAGATCCTCTTCGGCCAGACCGCCGCTAAAGTCTGAGCCGCTCCACTTTTTGATCCCTGCGTCAATCGGAGCGCAGGTGCCATCTTCCCACGGCCAATGAAGCTGCTATGGTTTTGGCTGTGGGGGAAATCGGAGCGTGTCGGATCGCGTCCATAAAATATGGCGTTCACGGCAGGCGGCGCTTGGCGTGGCCGCGTCGGCGCAGCGCCATGTCGCGATCTGGCTTGGCATTCTCGCCCTTTATATGCAGATCGCGGCGGCGGGGCTCTGCACCGCCGGCTTGCCGGTTTCCGCCGATGCGGCCTCGGGTCTCAGCCCCTTCCCGATCTGCCATGCGCAGAGCGGCGACCATGCTGATGCGCAGACGCCGGGCAACCCTGCGCCGGCGCATCAGCATGAGTGTCCCTTCTGTGCGGTCCATTGCCATGCGGCGATGGTCATGGCGCCTGCCATCAACGGGCTCGACAGTGTCTACGCTGTTTCGACGCCCGCCGCGCCCGCGCCCGTCATTGTCCCGCAAGCCGCGCGCTTTCCCGCCGGCGCACCGCCGCGCGGCCCTCCCGCTTCAGCCTGAAGAAAGAGAAGCGCTTTCGTTTTTCTAAGCGAAGCCTTCTCAAGCCTTGCTCACGAGCCCGGCTCCGGCCCGTCGCCCTTCGTGTGTTCTGCGCAGCGGATCACGCATGGCACCGGCCCGCACGGCGCTCATTCATGCTGTCCTTCGGCGTTGCGTCACCGACCGGCGCCCCTTCAGGTCTACGCCCATGAAAATATTTCCATACCTGCCGCCTGCGGCGGGAACGGCGCTCGCCGCCACTCTCCTCATATGCTTGGCTCCTGCCGCAAACATCACCTCGGCCGAGGCGCATACGATCGTCGGCAACAGAGTGTTCCCGGCGACGCTCACCATCGACGATCCGGGCGTCAATGACGAATTGGCGCTGCCCGCCTTCGCTTATATGCCGGGCGGCCTCAACCCCGACGCAACCACGGGGCCAACCTCCTTCAGTCTCGGCTGGGAATATGCGAAGACGATCACCGCAGATTTGGGACTTTCGATCGGTTCCAACGGATATACTTGGCAGAGAAATCCGAGCGCTCAGGGTTGGGCCAATATCGAAACGCAGCTGAAATATGTCTTCTATCAAAACCCCGAACATGAATTCATCGTTGCCGGGGCGACGGACATCGAATGGGGGAGCACCGGCAGCCCTGCCAGCGCCTCTCTCCCCTCAGATCCATTCACGACCGTCACGCCGAAACTCTACTTCGGCAAGGGCTTCGGGGATCTCCAGAGCGACTTTTTGCGGCCCTTCGCGGTCACCGGCGAGGTCGATTATTCGCTGCCGACCAGCAGCGTCAATTACCTCACCATGAGCCAGAACCCCACCGTGCTGACTTATGGCGCGACGCTGCAATACAGCCTGCTCTACACCAACTCCTACGTTCAGCAGGTCCCGGACTTTTTCAATAAGCTCATTCCGGCGTTCGAAGGCTATTTCAGCTCACCCGTGTCGAACACCGGCCCGTCGATCCCCGGCCAATGGATCCACGAAACCACCGGTGTCGTCGGTCCCTCGGTCTATTATATCGGCCAGTATTTCGAGATTGGCGTCATGGCGCAGATTCCGGTCAATGAGGCGAGCGGCAGACATGTCGGTGCGCTGGCGGTCTTGGACTTCTTCCTCGACGACATCGCTCCCAACTCGATCGGCAAACCGCTGTTCGGCGCTCCGCCGACTCGCGCCGCAAACTATTGAGGAGACCACCATGCAACGCTTCATGAGACTTCTTCCCGTCGCCGCTTTCGCTTGCAGCTTTGCGGCGACGGCGGCCTTCGCCCACGCTTTCCTGGACAGAGCCGTTCCGGGCGTGGGCGCAACCGTGCAGGGTTCACCGAGCGAACTCCAGCTCAGCTTCACTCAGAATATCGTTCTGGCCTTCTCGGGCGTGCATATCGCCGTCGCAGGGGGCGGGGCGATTCCAACCGGAAAGCCAAGGCTCGATCCAGCGCAGCCGAACGTGATCCATGTGCCGCTCGGCCATGCGCTGAAGCCCGGCACCTATGTGGTGAGCTGGCACGTGGTTTCGGTCGACACCCATCCGACCTCGGGCACCTATAGATTTACGGTTGCGCCTTGAAGCCATAGGCCGAAATCCGCCCCGAGCCGTTTCGCCTGAGGAAGCGGCTCGGGGCGCCATCGCCTCACTTCGAACAATCCCGGCAGAGAACCAGCGCGGCGGAGCGGCCATGACGATATTCCAATTCCTCGTCATCTCGCGTTGGATTCATTTCGCGTCCGTCTTCGTGCTGCTCGGCGCGCCGTTGTTTTGGTTCTATCTGGGACAGGAACGATCCTCGGTCGGCCCGGATAGTTTGCCGCGGACGCTTCGCGCAACAATCCTTTTGCTGCGCATTGCGGTGCCGGCGGCGGCGCTTTCCGGCATTGCCTGGCTCACTGGAATATTGGCCAATATGACAGGCGGCTTCGGCAATGTCGTCGCTCCCGAAACACTGCACCTCTTCTTTTTCGAAACGCAGTTCGGCCCTGTGTCGGTTTTGCGTCTGACGCTTTTGGCGGCGGCCGTCATTATCGGCATCTTGCCATTGCGCCATCGCGCCTGGTTCTTGGTGCTTCTGATCATCGCCGCGCCGCTCTTGATCAGCCAGGCTTGGCTTGGGCATGCTGCGGAAGGCGGCGCTGGCGCCTATGGGACGGTGATGATCATGGCTTACAGCCTTCATCTATTGGCAGCGGCCAGCTGGATCGGCGGCCTGCCGCCGCTCTTTTTTGCGCTCGCCGAAGTACGCCATTTCAACCCGGATGATTCAGCGGCGCGGACACTTGCTATTTTGTCGCGTTATTCCTTGATGGCGATGGTGGCGGTGACCGTCATCGTCGGCAGCGGCGTCGCCAATGCAGGCTTTCGCGTCGCCGGCGCCTTCGACAAGCTTTTCTACACCGGCTACGGCGATGTGCTATTCACCAAGCTCGCCGTGGTGGCAGTGATGCTGGCTTTGGCTTATTTCAACCGTTTCGTCGCAATGCCGCGGCTGCGCCTTGCCGCTTCGAAGGAAAAGACGCAGATCGCCAGGCTTCGCGCCAGCGTTGCCGTCGAATTGGCGCTCGGAATTCTGGTTCTCGGCATCGCCGCCGTCCTTGGCATTACACCGCCGCCGCAGTGAAAGACGGGCATATCGGAGACATGCAGATGAACGATCATTCGCACGAGACCGAAAACCGCTGGAAATATGATGGAGTGCGCGTCGTGCCGGGCGCGCAGCTCGATTCCAACACGGCGCAGACACCCGGCATGGACCGCAAGGCGGCCATCAATTTCGCCCGGGTCGGCGCGCAAAAGATCTGGGCCGGGACCGTATCGATCCACCCTGATGCGAAGACCGGCGCACATCACCACGGTCCTCTCGAAAGCGTGATCTTTGTCGTCAAGGGCAAGGCGCGGATGCGCTGGGGCGAAAAGCTCGAGTTCACTGCCGAAGCGGGTCCCGGCGATTTCATTTACGTGCCGCCCTATGTGCCGCATCAGGAAATCAATGCGAGCCCGGACGAAACGCTCGAATGCGTGCTCGTGCGCAGCGATGGCGAAGCTATCGCGATCAACCTCGACATCGAGCCGATCGAAAAGCCGGAGACGGTCTTGTGGGTCGATCCGATCCATCGCAGTTAAAGGCTTGGCGGCTGAAAGCCTGGCAGAAGGTCATGCGCCGCAGCGGTCGGGGGGTGGCTTTTTCTCCTGCTGCTGGTCGCAGCCGGCGCTGCACGCCCGGCCGGTGCCGCGCCGTCTTGTGCGGCGCCGGCAAAGCCCATGGCGCGGCTCGAGCTTGGCTTCGGGACCCGCCATGGTGTGACCGAGCGGGCCTTCATGGCTTTTCCCGCCAAGGAGGTGACGCCGCGGTTTCCGGATGGTCTCAGCCTCTTTTCCGGCTATGGCCAATGGCGCAACGGCAAGGGGAGAATCATCAAAGAGGCTTCCCGCTTGCTGCCCATCTGGTATGTTCGAGATGCGCAATCAGACGGGCATCGAGGCGATCCGCAATGCCTATAAGCGGCGTTTCTACCACCAATCTGTGTTGCGCGCCGACGGCCTATCCTGCGTGTCCTTTTAGACAGGCGCAAATGCTTCAAAGCCGAACCGAGAGATCAAAGAGGCCGCTGATGTCGAAATCGATCGTGATCACCGTGCCGCATGCGCTCGGCAAAGACGAGGCGCGCCGCCGTGTCGCTTTCGAGATCGATCATCTGAAGAGCGCCTATGTCGACAAATTCGCCCATTCGGAGGTGAATTGGACAGGCGATGTCGCCGACATCCGCGTCGTCGCGCTGGCCCAAGAGATCACGGCGCATATTGATGTGGCCTCCGATTTGCTGCGGGTCGAGATCTTCTTGCCCTGGATTCTTGCAAGTCTCGCCGGCCGAGTCGAGAGCCGGCTCACGACAACTGCGCGCGACACGCTCACTCTCACCCATTCTCCGAAGAAGAGCTGATCGCGCCGGCGCTTTCAGCATGTTTCGAGGATGGTGATGAGGCCCGGCACGTCGATGCTCGCCTCGCGCCGGGTCGAAGTCTCCTCCATTGAGGCGACGACAAATTCATGCCGCTGCGCAAGCTCTCGCACATGACCCGGCCGATGCGCATAGCGCATATCCGGTCCGATAAGAAAGCCGGCGCCGCTCGCAGGCGATGTCTCCGTTTCTCTTTGCAAGGTGAAGGCGAAGAGGCCGTTCGGCCGCAGAACGCGGCGCGCGCCGCGCAGCACGGGATCGAGATCGCCGATATAGATCAGCACATCGGCAGCGAGCAGGAGATCGGCGCTTGCCGCGGGCGCCGTGTCGAGAAAGGCAGTGAGGCTTTGCACGTAAAGTTGATCGTAGAGGCCTTTGGCGCGGGCCTGCGCGATCATCAGCGGCGAGAGGTCGACACCAGTGAGGACGTCGGCCTTGGCTCGAAACGCGGCACCACAAAGCCCGGTGCCGCAGCCGAGATCGACGACATGCGCAAATCTGCCGCTGTGGAGCTGACCGGCGGCGGTGGCAAGCTGCGCCGGCCCACGATAGAAGAGCATGTCGACGAGATGCGCTTCGAAACGTCCGGCATATTGATCGAAGAGGCTTTTTATATAACGTTCTGGCGCCGTGTCGGGTGCGGCTGCTGCGCCGAGCCGGGCGAGATGCAGGCTGGCGCCCAATTCGTCCTTGGCATCGAGGGCGGCGGCCCGCGCGAATGCGGCAATCGCGGCGGCGCTTTGGCCGAGCGCCTCGCGCGCTTGCGCAAGCGCAGCCCAGGCGGCCGGCCAAGAAGGAGTCCGTTCGATCACTTGCTCGAGAAGTTCGGCGGCCGCCTGAAAATCGCCGGCTGCCGCATAGCCAACGGCAAAATCATAGCGCCGATCGGCGATGAGATCGCCGGATGAGCGTAAGTTTGGCTGAAAACTATTCAAAACATTCATCATGATTCCATGCTCGGCTCGCCGTATGACGCTGGCGCTCCATTTGAAGAATGGGCCGAGGGGATGCAATTGCATTCATCGCAAGTTCAAATCCCCTGTGGTTTGCTGCAGAAGCGACATCCTTGGCTTGATCCGCGGCTCGAACCTTCCGCCGCGCCAATGCTTCGGTGGCCACAGGGCGCCGCAAGCGGCCGGGCTTTTTGATGTGAGTCAATGACGCGATGAGCCCTACGGCCCACCAAGGCAAACCATCGGACCCATCGTCCGGCCGGAGTTGCGCAGACGGCATAGGCAATCACGCGCAAGTGATCGGCCGATCGAGAGCAGAGGAGCAGACCATGTCGACAATGTTGAAAAGCATGCTTGTGGGCGCTGTGGCCGTCTTGGCTATGGGTGCGGTCGCCGTTGCGACCTCGACCCCTGCGGCGGCGCGTGGCGGCCACGGTGGCTGGGGCGGCCATGGCGGCTGGGGTGGCCATGGTGGCTGGGGCAGAGGTTGGGGCGGTGGCTGGGGTGGCTGGGGCTGGGGTTGGCCCTATTACTACGGCTATGACTACGGCTATCCCTATGGCTACGGTTACGGCTACCCCGGTTATGGCGGCTGTTATTACGTCCGCCACCGGGTCTATAATCACGCCGGCAATTTCATCGGCTACCGTAGAATTGAAGTGTGCCAGTAAGGCCGGTCCGACCATGTGACGAGATCGAGCCCCGCCGCTTGCGGCGGGGCTTGCGTGTATCGATCGTCGCCGCGGCAGCCCATCTCCAAATAATGCCATGATGCACTTATCTCTGGTGCAACATGGTCGCCGCGGAATGTCTCACCCTCACTTCGGCCGGGCTCTATTGCAGCGCCGGCGATTTCTACATTGATCCGTTGCGGCCAGTGCCGCGCGCGCTCATTACCCATGGCCATTCCGATCATGCTCGCCCGGGCCATGACAAAGTTCTGGCAACCAAGGAAACGCTGGCGATCATGGCGATCCGTTGCGGCGCCGATTTCGCCGGCGCGACGCAAGCGATTGCTTATGGCGAAGGCCTGCGGCTGGGCGAGGTCACTGTCAGCTTTCATCCCGCCGGCCATGTGCTCGGCTCGGCGCAAATCCTCCTTTCTCACCGCGGCCGACGCATCGTCGTCTCCGGCGATTACAAGCGGCAGGCCGACCCGACCTGCGCGGCTTTCGAGCCGGTCCCTTGCGATTGCTTCATCACCGAAGCGACGTTTGGCTTGCCGGTGTTTCGCCATGCCGATCCAGGCGGCGAGATCGGCAAGCTTCTCGCTTCATTGCAGCTCTTCCCGGAGCGCTGCCATCTCGTCGGTGCTTATGCGCTCGGCAAGGCGCAGCGGATCCTCGCGCTGCTGCGGGCTTCCGGCTATGACCGGCCGATCTTCTTGCACGGCAGCCTCGCCAAGCTCACCGATTATTATGCGAGCACGGGACTGGCGCTCGGCGAGCTGCGCCCCTTGGTCTTGGCGGATGTGGCGAAGCTTGCTGGCGAGATCGTGCTCTGTCCGCCCATGGCGCTGACCGATCTCGCGCTGCGGAGCGATGTCGAGCCGCGCAAGATCTTCGCTTCCGGCTGGATGCGGGTTCGTGCGCGGGCGCGCCAGCGCGGCATAGAGCTGCCGCTGGTGATTTCCGATCATGCGGATTGGGACGGGCTCTGCCGCAGCGTTCTCGACACTGGCTGCGCCGAGCTTCTCGTGACGCATGGCGAGAGCGATGCCTTGGTCTATTGGGCGCAACGCCGCGGGATCGCAGCCGCGCCCCTCCATCTTATGGGCTATGGCAACGAAGAGATCGAGAGTGAGGCCGAGGTCTCAGAATGAACCGCTTCGCTGCGCTTCTCGACCGGCTGGCATTTGAGCCCTCGCGCAACGCCAAAATTCGGCTGATGGCCGATTATTTCGATACGACGCCAGATCCGGATCGCGGCTTTGCGCTCGCCGCTTTGACCGATGCGCTCAGCTTCCGTTACGCGAAACCCAAGCTCATTAAGACTCTCGTCGCCGACAGAGTTGATCCGCATCTATTCGGGCTCTCTTATGATTATGTCGGCGATCTCTCCGAGACGGTGGCCTTGCTTTGGCCGGCGCCGGAAAACTCCGAGGCGCATCCGTCGTCATTGAGCCTCACCGATGTCGTCCGTGATCTCACCCAGGCGGGCAGCATCGAGCAGCCGCGTCTTCTTGCGGGTTTTCTCGATGCGCTCGATGAAACCGGCCGCTGGGCTTTGCTGAAGCTCATCACCGGCGCGTTGCGGATCGGCGTCTCGGCGCGCCTCGCCAAACAAGCGGTGGCAGAATTCGGCACAAGCCCCGCCAATGAAATCGAAGATCTATGGCATGCGCTCGCGCCGCCCTATCTCGAATTATTCGCCTGGCTCGAGGGGCGTGCCGGCAAACCCGAGACGCGCGATCCGGCGCCGTTTCGCTCAGCCATGCTCGCCCATGCGCTCGATGAAACCGAATGTGCCGGTCTACCGCTCGAAGGTTTTCGCGCGGAATGGAAATGGGACGGCATCCGCGTGCAGGCCTGCGCCGGCGAAACCGCGGAAGGGCGGAAAATCGTCAGGCTCTTTTCGCGAACCGGCGAGGATATTTCCACCGCCTTTCCGGATCTCGTTTCCGAGCTCATGCAGGAGCCCGCGCGCTCTTTTGCGCTCGACGGCGAATTGTTGATCGTGCGGGAAGGGCTGACACAGGCCTTCAGCGTGCTTCAGCAAAGGCTCAATCGTAAGCTCGTTTCAGTCAAGCTCCAAGCTGACTATCCGGCCCATATCCGTGCTTATGACATGCTGGCCCTCGACGGCGAGGATCTGCGGCCATTGTCTTTTGTCGAAAGGCGGTGCCGGCTCGAGACCTTCATTGCCGGGGCCAAGAGCCTGCGGCTCGATCTCTCGCCCTTGCTCGCGGCCAGATCCTGGGAGGAGCTTGCGGCGGCGCGCCGCGACCCCGCCGCGGCCGGCGCCGGCATCGATGCGGAGGCGATCGAAGGCATTATGCTGAAGCGTGCCGACTCGCCCTATTTGTCGGGCCGGCCGAAAGGCTTCTGGTTCAAATGGAAGCGCGATCCTGCAACGATCGATGCCGTACTGATGTATGCCCAACGCGGCCATGGCAAAAGATCGTCACTCTATTCCGACTACACTTTCGGGATTTGGCACAACCGCGAGGACGGCGAAGCCCTTGTCCCTGTCGGCAAGGCTTATTTCGGTTTCACCGATGCGGAGCTGCGCAGATTGGACGGCTATGTCCGCAGCCATACGACCAATCGGTTTGGGCCCGTCCGCGAAGTCAGCCATGGCAAGACCGGCGGCCTCGTGCTCGAAATCGCATTCGAAGGCGTCAACCGATCGACGCGGCATAAATCCGGCCTCGCTATGCGTTTCCCGAGGATCAGTCGGATTCGCTGGGACAAGCCGGCGCATGAGGCCGATCGGATCGAAACCCTCGAAGCCTTGCTGAAAAGCTGAATGTGATGGCGGCTGCCGACGGTAGCTGATGGCGCGCCTATATATATAATGTCGCCCGTGCAGACGCGCGCCGTCGCACCCAACGCTTGCCAATCAGCGCGCCTTTGAACAAGGCCATTGAGACCATTGAGCAAATCCGCCCTATTGTTTGCCGGCCGTGCAAGCGCATCGCAGAGATCGGGGCCATCAACTCCGGATCTGCGGGCGGTGATATGCTTGCGGTCCGTCGCGCCGACGCGAGAACGGATGTCGCAGTGCGGCGATGGGCCTTGCAATGATGCGCTGTATCGCATACCCGGCGGCGTTGACCTAGCGTTCGTTCGACAAAGGCGATCATATGACAGTCTAATGTCAAATTATTTTCAAGGGGACATTTGCGGGACCTGCTGGACAAAGCCATGTAACAACTTTTTTTCGCACCGATTGATGCCGCTCATTCAATTTCTATTCGATTTAAACATTTATAAGCAAGGCACTTATTTTCCCTTCGAAAGCGTGGGTTAACTCGACCTTTGCCCCCTGAACTGGCGGCCTGGCATGGCCGCGCTCCGAAGATTTGTGAAACTGTGGCGAAGTTGTTGGAGCCCTTCAAGTCGTAGGTTGATCAACGCGGAATCAGACGCTTACGCTCGTCAACCAGGGGCATCTTGGGCACCAATGACGGGCTGACTTTATGCGCGGTGAAATTTTCATGACACGACGATCTTGCGAGGCCCGACTCGTATGGTAATCTGTTTTTAACGATCGGAGTTGCCGGTCGCACGAGAGTTTCGAGCGCATCTCAAGCGTGTTTTCCAAGTATCGCTGATCCATGGGCGTCGTTAGGCGCATCGGGGATCTGTACGAAGAAAGACGTGAGAATGACGGTTGGAAGCTTTTCGCTGCGACCTGAGGGACCTTAGGCAACATCCGTCGCGCCGACCTACATTCGACCTTATCAAGACATTACTTCGAAATCGTGATTTCGAGGAAGGGAAGGTATTGGCCATGAACCAGTTCGCTGCCCGCCGAATCAACTCTTTCGACCTTCGGCCCGAAGATTTATTCCATATCTTCCGGGCGTCTGTGCGGCATCGAAGCAGCTTGATCTGCTGATGCGCTAAAAAACCCTTCATTTCACCTCCAGTCGTGAAACGCCCCCGGCGCCGCCAAAGCGCTGGCCGGATTTCTACGCCCAAGAAGAACATCGATGTTCAAGCCACGCCCCACCCTGAACGAACCCCGCGACCTCAATGAACGAGCCGAAATCAACCCGCGTGCGGCTGTTGCCCGTGACGCAAGCAGCGAAGCGGCATGGACCGTGATCTGCGGCCGTCTGCGTGCAGAACTTGGCGATGCCATCTTCGGCTCTTGGTTTGTGCGATTGGAATTGGAAACGCTCGCCGAGCAGACCGCGTATTTGTCGGTTCCGACGAAATTCCTCAAGAGCTGGATTCAAGCCCATTATGCGGAAAAGCTGCTGACTGCGGTCAGCGGTGAACTCCGCGATGTCAAGCATATTGTCATCAGTGTGCGTTCGTCATCGCGTATGCTCAATACGCGCGCGGCGCCTGCCGATTATGCGCATAAGACCACGTCGGACCTCAGCCCGGGCTTCTGTGACAGCGCCGCACAGCAGCGTGCCTTGGTTGGCGCCGATGCCATCAAGAACACTGCGCAGCAGCCTTATGAGAAGGCCGCGAAACAAACGACGCGCGACAATGCCGAGCTCGACGTTCTCGCTGGCTCGCCTCTCGACAAGAGGCTGAATTTTTCGACTTTCCTGGTCGGGCGCTCGAACCAGCTCGCCTATGCTGCGGCACAAAACGTGGCTTTTGCCGGAAGCGGTGATCCGCTCTCCTTCAATCCGCTCTATATCCATGCCGCGGTCGGGCTCGGCAAGACGCATCTGTTGCAGGCGATCGCGCATGCGGCGACGAGCGCCAAGCGGCGCGTCATCTATCTCACGGCAGAGAAATTCATGCATGGCTTCGTTTGCGCCCTCAAAGCGCAAACGGCGATCGCCTTCAAAGAGAAATTGCGCGCGATCGATCTTCTGGTGATCGACGATGTGCAGTTCCTGCAGGGCAAATCGATCCAGCAGGAGTTCTGCCACACGCTCAATGCCTTGATCGACGCGCGCCGGCAGATCGTGATCGCAGCCGATCGCCCGCCGGCGGATCTCGAGAGCCTCGACGAACGCGTTCGTTCGCGCTTCGCCGGCGGTCTTTGTATCGAAATGGGCGCACTCGATGAACCGCTGCGGGTCAAATTGCTCGAGGCGCGGGTTGCCGCGGCAAAGCTTCTGCATCCCAATTTCGACATTCCCTTGCCGGTCATCGCTTATGTGGCGAGCGTCATTCAGACGAATGGCCGCGATCTCGATGGTGCCGTCAATCGGCTCGTCGCTCATACCTCGCTCACCGGCCAGCCGCTCTCCATCGAAACGGCAGAGCCCGCCATCCGCGATCTCATCCGCACACGCGAGCCGAAACGGGTGAAGATCGAGGAGATTCAGAAGCTCGTGGCGAGCCATTATAATGTCACGCGCGCCGACATTCTGTCGGCACGACGAACCGCCAATGTGGTGCGGCCGCGCCAGATCGCGATGTATCTCGCGAAAGTGCTCACCCCGCGCTCACTGCCGGAGATCGGCCGCCGTTTCGGCGGCAGAGATCATACGACCGTGCTGCATGCCGTCCGCAAGATCGAGGCGCTCGCAAAGGCAGACGGCAAGCTGTCCGAGGAAGTCGATCTCTTGAAGCGCATGCTGGTCGATAATTGATGCTCGAAGCAATTGTTCGGGCGCCGGGACATGTTTGGTCTGACATCGCTCGTCTCAAGGCACGACTCTGGCGCGGAGTGCGCCAGAACCGCCGCGCCTGCGGATAGATATCGGACGAAGGTGTCAAATCGCGTCAGACGCGCTAAACAGCCTTTATGGAAGCTGTCGCGATTCGCATCATCGGCATTGATCCCGGCTTGCGCAATATGGGCTGGGGGATCGTCGAACTCGCCGGCTCGCGGCTCATTTATGTCGCGAGCGGGACAGTTCGTTCGAACGACAAGGCGCCGCTCGCCGACCGTTTGCGCGCATTGCATGAAGGCCTTGCCGAGATCGTCGCCGGCTACCGGCCCGACGAAGCGGCGATCGAGGAAGTCTTCGTCAACAGAGATCCGCAATCGACATTGAAACTCGGCCAAGCGCGCGGCATAGCCCTCGTCGTGCCGGCGCTCGCTGGCTTGCCGGTGGTCGAATATGCCGCCAATCTCGTCAAAAAGACGGTGGTCGGGGCCGGCCATGCGGAAAAGACACAGATCGCCATGATGGTCAAAGTGCTGCTGCCGAAATGGCAGCTGGACGCGCCGCAAAAGCTCTCGGCCGATGCGGCAGATGCGCTCGCGGTTGCCATCACCCATGCGCGATACCGTGGAACCCACGCGCATGCGTCGGAGAAGCTTCTGGGCTTTTCCGACAAGGTCCTGCGCTAAACGTTTGAATCGAGCCGGCGGCACATGATCGGCAAGCTCAATGGCGTGATCGACACGATCGGCGAGGACTTCATCATCCTCGACGTAAATGGCGTCGGCTATCTCGTGCATTGCTCCACCCGCACATTGGCGCATTTGCGGCAGGTCGGCGAGCCGGCGAAACTCGCCATCGAAACCCATGTGCGCGAGGATTCGATAAAGCTCTATGGCTTCATCACCGAGGCGGAGCGGGAGTGGTTTCGGCTGCTGCAGACCGTGCAAGGGGTCGGCGCCAAAGTCGCGCTCGCTGTTCTCGGGGCCATGAGCGCAGACGAGCTTGCCGCGGCGATCGTCCGGCAAGATAAGGTGCAAATCGCGCGGGCGCCGGGCATTGGGCCGCGGCTCGCCGCCCGCCTGGTTACGGAACTCAAGGACAAGGCGCCAGCGGCGGCTGTGCTAGGCCAAGCGCAAGCAGGCGCGGCCGATGTCGGCGCCGCGGCGGAGCTGCTTGCCGCGCAAGACGCCATTGCTGCCCTTCTCACGCTTGGCTACAGCCGGCCGCAGGCGGCCGATGCCGTCGCTGGCGCGCGTCAGGCTTTGGGCGACACGGCCGATGCCGCGGCGCTGATCCGCCAGGCGCTGAAGCAGCTGAGCCGCTAGAGCGGGATGAGCAAAAGTGGGAGCCGGTTTTTCGCTCGCATCCCGCTCTAAATTATAAGAATCGATCACGCTTATGACTTTGGATTGAAATCAATCCAAAGTCATCGTGATCTAAAGCGATCTGCGGCTTAGAATTATGAAGAGGTATTTTGCGGCGGGGGCTTCGAAAGCCGCAAGAGCCGCCGCAACACCCCGATGACGGCGAGGGTCAACAGCCCCGCACAGAGGACATCGGAAAGGAAATGGCCGCCGAAGGCCATGCGTAGCCCACCGGTTGCAAGGCCGAAGACAAGGGCAAGGCCGATCAAGAACGGCCGCATCGGCAGGGGCGCGAGGCTCGCCGGCGCCGTTGTCCAGAAAGCGGCCGCAGTTTCCCCGGAAGGGAAGGAGCAATTGCGCGGGCAACTGCCGCTTGCGTGGTAAAAGGGCTCGAAGCTGAGCGTGCCGCCAAATTCGTGAATTTGGACCGGGCGCGGCCGATGCATATGGTCCTTCAAAACACCATCGACGAGCAGGCCCGGCCCCAGGGCCAGCGACAGAACCAAAAACAGCATGCTGCGGCCGTCCGGCGCGTGCGAGGCGGCGACAAGGCCGAGCCTGCGCCCGATGTAAAGAAGCAAGAGGCCGGCGAAGAGAAGCAAAGGAGCAAGTCTTGCCGCACCGCGCGCGATGATGCCAGCCGGCTCATTGCCGATGAAATGGCCGTTTCCCGCATAGAAGAGACTCGCGGCAGCAAGGTCGAGCTCAGGCCTCCATGCCAGGACGAGCAGGGCGGCCGCGGCGGCGAGGAAGGCATATTTCACCAATGCGCCTCCTTTTTGGTCGCGGCCCTAGAGCATTTTCAGCAAAAGTGGATACCGGTTTACCGATCTCGGCTGTTGCCGAGATCGGCTCTTTCGATGATCAAGTCGGGCAAGCCCGACTTGATTTTCTAAAAATGCTCTAGCTCTTTAAATGCTCTAGCTCTTTAAATGAGAGCGGTTTCGAACCGGTTTGGTGTGGACACCAAACCTGAAACGGCTCTAGCTGTCGGCTTGGCATTTGCCGCGCCGTCCGGGGACAGAACCTCCATGGACGACCTCCATGGAAGACTGACATGGAAGGAATACGGAACCTTAGACGGATCCAACGCGTCAGCTTAAGCTTTAATCGGCGTGCTCGTCCACGGGGCCGCCAGGCTTGCAAGCCATTTGCCTTTTGCCTCGATTTTCTCGCGACTTGGTTTTAGAAGGACGCCATGTTTTCCTCGGAAGAAATCGAACGCTATGCGCGCCATCTCGTGCTGCGCGACGTCGGCGGGCCGGGCCAGCAGAAGCTGAAGGCGGCCCGTGTTCTTGTCATTGGCGCGGGAGGGCTCGGGGCGCCGCTCATCCAATATCTCGCTGCCGCTGGGATCGGCGAATTGGGCATTGTCGACGATGATAGCGTGTCATTGTCGAACTTGCAGCGCCAAGTACTCTACGCGACCGCCGATATTGGTCGTTCGAAAGCCGAATGCGCCGCCGAGGTCGTCGCCAGGCTCAATCCGCATGTGAAGGTCACACCCTATAATCTGCGCCTCGATGCGGACAATGCCCGTGGCCTGATCAGGGATTTTGGGATCATCGCTGACGGCTCGGATAATTTCGCGACGCGTTATCTCGTCGCCGACGCGTGTTTTTACGAACAGCGTCCGCTGGTGACGGCCGCGATCGGCGCCTTCGACGGCTCGCTGACGACATTGCGGCCCTATGAAATGGATGCGGCCGGCGCGCCCAACCCGACCTATCGCTGCCTGTTTCCCGAGCCGCCGCCGCCGGGGACTGTGCCGGCCTGCGCCGAGGCCGGCGTCATTGGCGCACTTGCCGGCGTCCTCGGCGCATTGATGGCGCTTGAAGTCATCCGTGAAATCGTCGGCTTCGGCGAAAGCCTCGTCGGCCGCCTGTTGTTGGTCGACGCCTTCACAATGCGTTTCGAAACCATCGGCTACAACTGGGACCCCGCCAATCCTTTGAATGGCGCGCAAGCGCAAGACCGACGGCGGCTCGCTTGATCTTGCCTTGCGCGACGATAAGTGCTGATCGTTCCAGCAAGATCAGTCGTAGCTCTGCAGCCGTCAGCACATGGAAAGTCTAGCTAATCTCCTGGTCGTCGATCAAGACGACATATCTCGCGCCGCCAAACTGCGCCTTCTCGAAGGCGCCGGTTGGAATGTGAGTGCGGCTGCATCTGGTGCTGAGGCCTTGCGTGATTTCGACATCGGCAGTTTCGATGTCGTCGTCGTCGATACCAACGCCCATAAGATCGGCGGCACGACGCTTTGCCAAATGATCAAGCAGCGCAATCCGACGGCGTCGATATTGCACACGGCACGCAGCAGCGAAGATATTTCCGAAGCGAGCCTGGACACGACGATCAATGGCTATCTGATCGAGCCATTCGAACCGATCGAACTCGTGACCTTCGTGCGCTCCTTGCTGCGTCTGCGCAGAATGGGGGCCGCTTTGCATGATGCCGAGGCGCGCTTGCAGCTTGCGCAGGATGCCGGCGGCCTGGCCGTCTTCGATTGGAACCTTGTCACCGGTCGCGTCCTCTGGTCGGAAAAATTCGCCGAATTGCTTCACCTGCCGGCTGATGCCGCCAACGCGCCTTTCGATCCCGAGCTCATCGGACGCCATTTGCATCCCGACGATAGGGCCGGTCTTGCCGAATATTACCGTTCTCTCGTCGCTGACGGCGGCGTGTTCGACTGCGATTTTCGCGTTCTCCTGCCGGATGGGGCAATTCACTGGATAACGGCGCGCGGCAAATTCCTCAAAGGGCCGTCGGGACGGCTTGAGCGCATTCTCTGTCTGAGCCGCGACATTACCGAACGCAAACAAGCCGATCTGCGCAATGCCCAGCTCGCAGCGATCGTCGCCTCGTCGATCGACGCGATCGTGAGCGTCGATTTTTCCGATACGATTCTCACTTGGAACAGCGGTGCGGAGCAGCTGTTCGCCTATACGGCACAGGAGGTCCTCGGCCGCAAGACGGATTTCCTCGTGCCGAGCGAGCTCCTGCCCGAACGACGCGCCATCATGCAGCGGCTGATGAATGGGGAAGCGGTCGAATATCAGACGCAGCGGCGGCGCAAGGATGGACAGACGATCGATGTGTGGATTCGCGGCGCGCCGGTGCGCGGCCTCGATGGCAACCTCGTCGGCGGCTCGCTGATCATCCGTGACATCACCGCACAGACGCAGCGCGAGGCGCATATCCGGTTTCTGATGCGTGAGTTGACGCATAGGTCGAAAAATCTGCTGGCGGTGATTCAGGCCATGGCGCGCCAATCGCTGTCGCTGTTGACCACGCCGGAAGAATTCGTCGTCCGTTTCAGCGAAAGGCTGAGCGGCCTTGCCGGTTCGCATGATCTTCTTTCGAGCGATGATTGGGCCGGCGCCTCGTTGGTGCAATTGATCCGCTCTCAACTACAGCATTACAGTGATCTCTTCGGCACGCGCATCCATCTCGAAGGGCCGAACCTCGTTCTGAGGCCGGAGGCAGCGCAGAATATCGGCATTGCCTTGCACGAGCTTTCGACCAATGCCGCGAAATTCGGCGCGCTTTCGGTGAGCCAAGGGACGGTGATGGTCTCTTGGCAGCTTATGATGGATGAAAATAATACTCGCCGCATGCAGATGCGCTGGGAGGAGCGCGGCGGGCCGCCGGTCGTGCCGCCGAACCATAAGGGCTTCGGCCATATGGTCATGGATCGCATCACCGGGCAGGCGCTCGGCGGCAGATCGCAAGCCCAATTCTCGCCCGGCGGCGTGTGCTGGACGCTCGACGTGCCGGCCGCTTCGGTGATCCGCGAACCCAAGCTTGAAGCGCCGATGTTTCGCATCTGATCCCGGGTAGCAACGATTTCAGAGCAGGATGAGGAAAAGTTGGAGGCGGCTTTCCGCCGAATCCCGCTCTCAACGCGATTTAGGGGGCGCGTGCGGCCTCGTAATTGGGTTTAATGTCGACGAGCGGCGTTTGGTCGAGGCAATCGAGACCTTTGACGATGAGCGCGGAATCTTCGACGCGCAACAGCGCGACGAGGGAAGAAGCGATCGGATTGGGGCGTGCTGGGGAACGCAGGGCAAATGTTCCCGAAGCGCCACCGCGGGATCGTGCGATTTGCAGCACGAGATCGCGGCGGGCGAAATTCATCCAATAGAGAATCTGCAATTCCCTATAGCGCTCGATGCCGGTGAGCGCCTCGTGCCAGCGCGGATCGATTTCGATGCGGCATTCGGGACCATTGTCGCGATCGCCTTGCCGCGGACATTCACCGCGCTCCTGCCAGGGCGTGCGAATGCGGCCGATGAAATAGATGGAGGCATCATAGGCTGCGGGCAGCGCGATGGTGGTTTCGCCGGGCCTGATTGTGTCATCCATGGCTGCGATCTGACTTTCGAGATGGCGGGCTGGCTGAGGCGGGATGCTGATTTTGGCGCGGTACCGCCATTGTCTTCAGAAACGTTCGGGTCGCGGCGACGGCACCCGGACCGGCGGCGAAACGGGCATCTTCGGCGGTGATCGCGTCGCCTTCACGTGTCTGCACCACGATCGGCGCCGCCACCCGTCCATGCGCGTCGGTCAGTTTCACGGGCGGGCCTTCCGGCGAGGCCCAGCGATCTCCCCATTGCATCAATGCAACGAGAGCGGGAAAGAGATCGCGGCCTTTCTTTGTCAGAAAATAAAGCGGCCGCCTTTCCGTGCCGCGGCGCTCCAGAATCTCCGCGCGCTCCAGCTGTTCGAGCCGGGCTGCGAGCACGGTGCGGGCGATGCCCAGGCTTTTCTGTATCTCGCCGAATTGATGTGTGCCGATGCACAGATTACGCACGATCAGCAGCGCCCATCCATCGCCTAGGCTGTCGAGCGCGTGCGCGAGCGAGCAATTCAATTGGTTGAGGCGCGTTCGCGGTGGCATGCCGCAATCTCCTGATTCTATAGAGCGGGATGAGGAAAAGTGGGAACCGGTTTTCCGGCGCAATCAAGTTGACGCAGATTGCGTAGACTTATCTGCATATCCCGCTTTAGATTATAAAGAATTGATCACGTTTATGACTTTGGATTGATCCAATCCAAAGTCATCGTGATCTGGTCGTATCTTGCCGCGCTCCGGACGATATGTTAAATGGTATCTTATAGATACCAAATGAAGCTAACAGACACACGCCAGGAGATGCCGATGCGAAGCGATCAGTCTCCAGTCTCCGCCGAATTTTGGGGCGCCGTCAGCGTGGCGACGGGTGCCGCAGGCGTTATCGCAACGAGTGTCTTTTACGGCCTTTCGCCGCCGCAGGCGGCGCTGCCGATGCCCAATCCGGCGATGACGCAAGCGTTCCACGCTGCCGCGGCAGGTGCGGCCTTAATGAAAACGGCCGGCATGATCGGCATCATTTCCGACGTGCTGCTCGCGATCGGCGCCTTAAGCCTCATGAGCAGACGCGGTGTCGAAAGCCTGGAGCGGCTGGGCTGGGCTGCGATTGCCGTCAGCGCCATAATCTTCATCTCAGTTGATGCGATCGCCGGCTATGTACTCGGGCAAATCGCTCTTCTGCCAAATGGCGAGGCGACCTTCGCCGCATTCAAGCGGCTTTTCGACATATCCTTCGTTCTAGGCACATTGACCTTTGGCGCGGCTGCAATAGCGATCTTCTGGACCGAGCGGCGCAGCGGCGCACGCGCTCTTGGCACGATTGGCCTGCTCACCGGTGGTCTGGCCGCTCTCGTCTCATGTGCTTATTTCGTCGGCTTCAATGTCGCCCAGCCGATCGGCCTTTCCATCGCCGCAGGATCGATACTTTTTGCATGGCTTGGCGTCGCGCTTGCCCGACGGTCTCTCGATGCGACGCTACTGATGCGCGGAGCGTAAATCCATTGCGCGAGAGCGGCCTAAAACAGCCCTTCCTTGGCGAGGCCGGCAGCCACCATCGCAAGATGGACCTTGTTCTGGAAGGTCGCATCCTCGCCTTTCGCGAGAAGCTCGGCATTGGCGGCGATCGTCAGGCAGAGGGATTCGACCCACGCGGTTTCGCCCTTAGCGAAATCGGAGAGCACATAATCATGCACCCGGTCCTTGTCGCCGGGATGGCCGATGCCGATCCGCACCCGGCGATAGTCATTGCCGATCGCCTCGGTAATCGAACGCAGCCCATTATGTCCGGCATTGCCGCCGCCGAGCTTCACCCGGAGTTTGCCGGGCGCGAGATCGAGCTCGTCGTGAAAGACGATGATGTTTTCCGGCGTGATCTTATAGAAGCGCGCCGCTTCTTGGACCGCGCGGCCGGATTCGTTCATATAGGTTTCCGGCTTCAGCAAAATCACCTTCTCGCCGGCGAGCGTGGCCTCGCTGGCAAGCCCTTTGAAGCGAACCCGGAAGGGCGGGAAGTGATGCTCGCGCGCCAGCGTATCCACGACCATGAAGCCGATGTTGTGGCGGTTTCCGGCATAGGCACGGCCGGGATTGCCGAGGCCGACGAAGAGCTTCATGGCGATGCGACCGCAACGAAAGGCGAAGATGCGCGCGAAGGCTGGCACGCGTTCCTCTCCCCCTTGTGGGGAGGGGCTGGGGGTGGGGGACGAGCATCACCGCTGAATTTGATGACCCCACCCTGGACCGCCTAAGCGGTCCGACCCTCCCCCAAGGGGAAGGGTAAACGCGCTGCCGCGGCTATGCCGCGAATATAAGTTTACTTCTTGGGTTTCGCCGCCGCTGCGGGTTTTGCTGCCGCTGCCGGTTTTGCCGCCGCCGCCGCAGGTTTGCCGCCCTTGGCTGCCGGGGCGGCAGCGGCGGCAACGGCAGCCGCGGCGGTAGCCGGGGTCTCCGCCACGACGAGCGGCGGCACCACGGTTGCGATGGTGAAATCGCGATCGGCAATCGTCGGCTTGCAGCCGGCCGGCAGAGTGACCGCCGAAATATGCAGCGATTCGGCGATATCGAGCTTGCTCAGATCGACGGTGACCGCCTCCGGGATCGCCTCGGCCGGCACCCGCAATTCGATGACATGGCGCACGACATTCAGCGCGCCGCCCTTTTTGAGGCCGGGGCAGATGTCCTGATTGATGAAATGGACCGGCACCTCGACGCGCAAGGTCGTGCCCGCTTTCAGGCGCAGGAAATCGATGTGCAGCGGCAGATCCTTGATCGGATCGAGCTGATAATCGCGCGGGATCACGCGCTGCTTGGTGCCGGCGACATCGATCTCGAAGATCGTCGTCAGAAAATGCCCGGCATAGATGAGCCTGTTGAGATCGCGATAATCGAGCGCGATCGGCTCGGCTTTGTCGCCGCCGCCATAGATGACGGCTGGTATGCGGCCTTCACGGCGAACGCTGCGGGCGGCCCCCTTGCCAGTCCCGCTGCGCACCGTGGCCGCGAGAGTTTTCGCATCGGCCATTTCGGTGTCCTTTAATGTCTTAAGGATGCGGCCTGCGCCTCCAGGGGTGTCGGAAACGGCCGCAGCGGGCCTTATAAGGGCTCATGTACCGCAGCGCAATGGCGCGCGGCAGCAGGGATGCTCTCTCAGTGAGCGGCGTGCCCGGTGAGCCTGTCCCAGGCTGACTGGACAGTGGCGGAAATCGTCTTGAACCTGAGGTTCGCCTCGTCCCAATTGACGAGCGGACGCCCCTCGGCGCTCTCGGGACAGACCGCGTGGCGGCCGGTATCGGCCACATAGGCGAGGCCCGCAGTCAGAAAAACCCCAAGAATAATCCCCAAAATTACACGCATCGCCGCCTCCCTCAAGTTTCGCGCGACGAGGCGATCCTAGCATGGAAGAAATGACATTTCCGAGCTTGGCCGTAGGAAAAGGGGAAGGCGCGCTGAGGCGCGCATCCCTCCCCGATAGGGGAGGGTGGCCGCGCAGCGGCCGGGTGGGGTGTGACCGCCTCAAGAATTTAATCGGACCCCATCCGTCAGCATCGCTACGCGCCGCTGCCACCTTCCCCTGAAAGGGGAAGGATAGGCGCCCAACGCCCGATGGCCGCATCGAAAGCCGATGTTTGTTTTTGCACCTGAGATCCGCACAAAGAAATCAGCGGCTCTTCAATGAGCTAATTTGGTGCGGAATTCTTAAGTTTTGCCCGGCAGCATTCTCTCCCAATGGGAGAGGGTTTGCGCACCATCTCCGGCCCCTTTACGTCCCTCTCGGTTTTGCCCGCGTCGTCGGCTGCGCCTCTCTCGGATCATCGGGCCAGAGATGGCGCGGATAGCGGCCCTTCATCTCCGCCTTCACCGCGGCCCAAGACCCCCGCCAAAAGCCCGGCAGATTTTTCGTGATCTGGATCGGCCGATGCGCCGGCGACAAAAGCTCCAAAGTGAGCGGCACTTTGCCCTTGGCGATCGAGGGATGGTCCTTGAGCCCATAAAGCTCCTGCACGCGCACGGAGAGCAATGGCCCGCCTTCGGCGCCGTAATCGAGCGCGATGTTTGATCCGGCCGGCGTTTCGAAATGGGTCGGCGCCTCGGCCTCGAGCCGGCGCTGCAGATCAAAAGGCAAGAGCGCTTTTATCGCAGCGTCGAGATCCGCGGCGCTGATCTCGGCAAGGCTCGTCTTGCCTTCGAGAAAGGGCGCGAGCCAATCCGCGGCCCTCGCCCGCAAAACCTCATCCGAGAGATCGGGCCAATCCGCATCGCCTTCCGCCGCGCGCAGGAAGAGGATGCGATCGCGCCATTGGTTGAGCGATTTGGTCCAGGGCAGTTTCTCGAAACAGAGTTTCGCCACGCCTTCGGCGAGCAGAACGGCCGCCTCCGGCCCTTCTGCGGGCAGCTTCTGCTCGGCCAGCACAAGCGCGCCGAGCCGTCTTTGCTTGCGCGCCTGCACTTGGCCGCGCGCGGCGTCGAAACTCAGCTCTTCCTTGGTGACGATTTTCGCGCCTGCGATCTCTTCGATCTCTGCAAGTGTCAGCGGCGCCGCGAGCAGAATGCGCGCCGCTGCCGCACGGCCGGCGATCTCGCCGACCGCAAGAAAGCTTTCACGTGCCAGCGGATCATGCGGCTCGACATGGGCGGCGCGGCCATTCGCCAGCAGAAATTCGCCGGGCTTTCCGCGCGCCTTGGCGATGCGATCGGGAAAGGCCGCGGCGAGATGGCGTCCGCAATTTTCGACATCGCTCTTTCCCGCGCCAGGCTCGGCGCCTGCCTGTTTCAGCAAGCTGCGGACGAGACGACGCGCATCTTCGGCGCGCTGCGAACGGTCTTTGCGGAAACGCTCGATCCGCAAGCCGAGATCGGCACCATCGCCGCCAAGCCCGCGCTCGGTGAGGATCACGGCGATTTCGGCGGCGAGTTCCGCCTCGCCCGACGGGCGCGCATCGAGGATCATCCGCGCCAGCCGTGGCGGCAGTGCAAGCTTGCGGATCGCGCGGCCTTCATCGGTCAGGCCACCTTCGCTATCAAGCGCGCCGATCGATATGAGCAGGCTCTTCGCCTCGGCGAGCGCTGTCTGTGGCGGCGGATCCAGCAAGCGCAGATCGCGCGCCGGCGCGCGTGCGCCCCAGGCAAAGCAATCGAGCAGGAAGCTCGACAGATCTGTTTGCAGAATTTCCGGCGCCGCGAAGGCTTCGAGCGCGCCAGTCGCAGCTTCTTCCCAGAGCCGATAGCAGAGGCCGGGCTCCAGGCGCCCGGCACGGCCGCGGCGCTGATCGGCGGCGGCGCGCGACACACGCACAGTCTCCAAGCGCGTGAGGCCGCGGTCGGCCTCATAGCGCGGCACGCGGGCGAGACCGGAATCCACGACGATGCGCACCCCTTCGATCGTCAGCGAGGTTTCGGCGATCGACGTGGCGAGCACGATCTTGCGCTTGCCCGCCGCGGCCGGGGCAAGGGCGCGGTCTTGTGCCGCCCGATCGAGTCCGGAATAAAGCGGCGCGATCTCGATTGCCGGGTCCTTGATCCTCTCGCCGAGAAGCGCGGCGAGCCTTGTGATCTCGCTTTGGCCCGGCAGGAAGACGAGGAGCGAGCCGGGTTCGGCAGGCAAGGTGCGCATAATTGCGCGCGCGAGCACGTCCTCGATCCGCTCCTTGGGGTCGCGGCCGAGATAATGTGTCGCGACCGGAAAGGTCCGGCCTTGCGCTTCGATGACCGGCACAGCACCTGCGAGGAGGCGTCCGACCCTGGCGCCGTCGATTGTCGCCGACATCACGAGCAAGCGCAGATCCTCGCGCAGATTGGTCTGAACATCGAGGGCCAAAGCGAGGCCGAAATCGGCATCGAGCGAACGCTCGTGAAACTCGTCGAAAAGAACGGCGGCTATGCCTTCGAGCCCTGGATCATCGAGGATCATCCGGGCGAAGACGCCTTCGGTCACGACCTCGATGCGGGTCTTCGCCGAGACGCGCGACATGAGCCGCATGCGCAGTCCGACTGTCTCGCCGACGCTTTCGCAGAGCATGTCCGCCATCCGTTCCGCCGCGGCCCGGGCCGCGAGCCGCCGCGGCTCGAGCAGCACGATCTTAGCCCCAGCCGCCCATGGCTCGTCGAGCAGCGCGAGGGGGACCAAGGTCGTCTTGCCGGCGCCGGGCGGCGCCATGAGAACCGCGCTGGTGCCGTTTGCGAGCGCGGCACGGATCTGTGGCAGGACGGCTTCGACCGGAAGTTTGGGGATAAAGCCGTGCATGGGGCTCAGATGGCAGCTCTTGCGGGCAGGGGCAAGGCAGGGCAAGGAGGGGATTGGAGGGAGAATGTCTCTGCTGCATCCCCGGATGGCGGATCGTGGCGCATATAGTTATGGGGAAAGCGCATAGGGCCGGAACCGCGCGGCGATCGACCCCCTTTTTCCGGGGATGAGAAAGCGCTATATGCGCGCGGCGCTGACGGAACCCATTCACTCCTCCTTTTCCGGCGATCGCTGGCGGATATTCTTGTCAGATGTGCTTGGCAGATATGCTTGGCAAATGCGTCCCGCGAATATGCCGGATGAATGAACTTTGCGGCCTCTCTCGGCACTGGTTCTGCGCCGCGGGAGCATCCCCCACAAAAGGATTTGCGAATGGCGCTAACCGCGCAAGACAAGGCCTCAGCCGCGCAACCGGCTGCGGGGGTACCAACCATCTCGACCGAAAAGAAAGAGGGCTTTGCCGCCTTGGCGCTCGGTTCGATCGGCGTCGTCTATGGCGATATCGGCACGAGCCCGCTTTATGCGCTGCGCGAATCGCTGGTTCACTCGAAAGCCATAGGCATAACGGATCATCATGTGATCGGCACGGTCTCGCTGCTGATCTGGGCGCTGTTCTTCACCGTCACCGCCAAATACGTGCTCTTCCTGATGCGGGCCGACAATAAGGGGGAGGGCGGCACGCTCTCCTTGATGGCGCTGGCGCAAAATGCGCTCGGCCGCCGCGCTGCGGTGATCTTCTTTCTCGGCGTCGCCGGCGCCGCTTTGTTTTCCGGCGATGCGATCATCACACCGGCCATTTCGGTCCTCTCCGCCTTGGAAGGCCTCGATGTCGCGACGCCGGTCTTCACCCCCTATGTGCTGCCGCTCACCGTCGTCATTCTAGTCTCGGTCTTCTGGGTGCAGAGCCATGGAACGGGGCGGGTCGCGACTTTCTTCGGCCCCATCATGGCGGTTTTCTTCATCGTGATCGGTGTGCTCGGCGTGATGCATATTCCCGATTCGCCGCGCATTCTTCTGGCCTTCAACCCGATCGAAGGCATCAAATTCCTCTTCGGGCACGGGCTGATCGGCTTCATCGTTCTCGGTTCCGTCTTCCTCGCCGTGACGGGGGCGGAAGCGCTCTATGCCGATATGGGCCATTTCGGCCGGCGGCCGATCCAATCGGCCTGGCTCTATTTCGTGCTGCCGGCGCTTGGCCTCAATTATCTCGGCCAGGGCGCTCTCGTTCTCGCCAATAAGGCGGCGATCGAGAATCCGTTCTTTCTCCTGGCCCCGTCTTGGGCGCTGCTGCCGCTCGTCGTGCTCGCGACGATCGCCACGGTCATCGCGAGCCAGGCGGTGATCACCGGCGCCTTTTCCCTCGTCCGCCAGGCGATCCAGCTCGGCCTCCTGCCGCGCATGGAAATCCAGCATAAATCGGCGACGCAGGAAGGCCAGATCTTCATTCCGCATGTCAACCGGCTGCTGCTCGTCGGCGTGCTGCTGCTCGTCTTCATGTTCAGATCTTCGAGCGCGCTCGCCAACGCCTATGGGGTTGCGGTGACCGGCACCATGGTAACGACCACGGCGCTCGCCTTTATCGTCGTCTGGAAGAAATGGATGTGGCCGCTCTGGGCCGCACTGAGCTTCATTGCCGCCTTCCTCGCGATCGATAGCGCCTTCCTTGCCGCCAATCTCATCAAGGTCGTCGAAGGCGGCTGGGTGCCGCTCTTGCTCGCCTCCTGCTCGATGATCATCATGTGGACCTTCGTGCGCGGCAATCGGCTGCTCGCGCAAAAGATGCAGCGCGATTCGATTCCGTTGCAGGAGCTCATCCGCATGCTCGAAAAATCGAAGCCGACGCGGGTGCCCGGCACCGCGATCTTTCTCACCAATCAGCCGGAGGTCGCGCCTTCTGCGCTGATGCACAATCTAAAGCACAATAAGGTTCTGCATGAGCATGTGTGGATCATGTCGGTGCGCACCGAAAGCATGCCGCGCGTGCCGATCGCCAACCGCTTTGAAATCGAGCAGATCTCGAACGACTTCACCCGCATCACTTTGCATTATGGCTATATGGAAAGCCCGCGCGTGCCGGCGGCGCTCGCGCTGTTGCGCAAATGCGGGCTCAAATTCGATATTATGACAACCTCCTTCTTCCTCGGCCGACGCTCGATCAAGACCTCGCCCAATTCCGGCATGCCGAACTGGCAGGACAGGCTCTTCGTCAGCTTGGCGAAACAGGCGACCAATGCGACGGATTTTTTTGCGATTCCGTCGGACAGAGTCGTGGAGCTGGGGGCGCAGGTGACGGTGTGACCGAACGCGTCCGCCGCCCTCCTTGCACCTGGCCCTTGCACCTGGCGACAAATTGATCTTGCGCACGACACCAGCCAGGCTAAAGTTAATATGATAAAAAACAAATTTGGAGGGAGGCCTGGTGTCGGACCGGATCTCGGCCGGAAGGCCCGCCATTTTGACCTTGTCACGAGACGACCTGAGTGACGCACTCTCGGCCGGCTGGCGCGATTTCAAGGCGGCGCTTCCCTATAGCGTGTTCTTCGGCGCGATCTATGCTCTGGGCGGCGCTCTCATAGCCACGCTCCTTTTTGTGACGCACGTGCAGCTCTTTGTCTATCCGTTGGCGACCGGCTTTGCGCTCGTCGCGCCGTTCGTCGCGGCCGGAACTTATGAAATCAGCCGACGCCTGGAAACTGGTGAAGAGCTCTCCTGGTCGGCCATCCTGACCCTACGGAACGGATCGCAGGAACTTGGCTGGATGGCCCTGGTGACGACTTTCGCCTTGGTCATATGGCTCGATATCGCGCTCTTCCTTTACCTGCTGTTTTTCGGGACGCGCGTCTTGAACCTCGAGGAACTGATCACGGCAATGGCCACGACGCCGGCGGGCGCATTGTTTTTCGTGGTGGGCAACCTGGCAGGGGCGTGCATCGCCTTCGTCTTGTTTTCGCTCACGGCCGTGTCCTGCCCGATGTTGATCGACCGCGACGTCGACGCGATCACTGCGATGATCACGAGCGTGCAGGCGGTCCGGATCAATCTGCGTCAGATGATCGGCTGGGCGATATTGATCGGCTTTCTCCTCGCAGCGGCGACGATGGCGTTTTTTATCGGCTTCGTCTTCGTGCTCCCGCTGCTCGGGCACACGACATGGCATCTCTATCGCAAGGTCGTCGCCGCCCCCGCTCCCGCGGGGCGGCAGATGCCTGAGACGGCCGCGCCGCAAGAACTGCACAACGCGGCATAAGCAAACCCCGGCTGCCGAGGAGAAATCCCCCGATACATTCGGCGTGCAGACGAGCAAACGGTGGAGGATGGGATCTGTGCGGTGCATCCGCGGCGTGGCTTTGCTATTATCCGCGCATGTCGAAGCATCAGGCCGGCGAGGCCGCCCATTTTCCTGCTCGAGACGATGCGGCTCTCAGCCCGGACGATCAGGTGCCGGGCGGCGGCGCGCCGCCTCGCGACGGCCCGGCTGCCGCCGCCAAAATCACCCCGATGATGGCGCAATATATCGAGATCAAATCCGTCAATCCGGATTGTCTCCTGTTCTACCGCATGGGGGATTTCTACGAGCTGTTCTTTGCCGATGCGGAGATCGCTTCGCGCGCGCTCGGCATTGTGCTGACCAAGCGCGGCAAGCATATGGGCCGCGATATTCCGATGTGCGGCGTGCCGATCGAGCGCGCCGATGATTATCTGCAAAAGCTCATCTCGCTCGGCCATCGCGTCGCCGTCTGCGAGCAGATCGAGGATCCGGCCGAGGCGCGCAAACGCGGCGCGCAATCTGTCGTCAAGCGGGATGTCGTCCGCCTCGTCACGCCGGGCACGATCACCGAAGAGCGTCTGCTCGATCCGGCGAAGGCCAATTGCCTCTTGGCCATCGCGCGGCAGCGCGCGTCCGAGAGCGATTTCGCCTATGGTCTGGCCGCCGTCGATATTTCGACCGGCGCCTTTCAGGTGACGGAAGCGGCGCATTTGGCGCTCGGCGCCGAGATCGGCCGCATCGATCCGGCCGAGATCATCGCGCCGGAAGCTTTGTGCAGCGATCCGCTTTTTGCGCATCTCGTCGCGGATCTCAAAATCCCGCTGACGCCGCTCGGCCGCGAGATTGGCGATCATTTGAGCGCCGAGCGGCGCATTCAAGATTTCTTCAAGCTCGCGACGCTCGAAGGGCTCGGTGCATTTTCGCGGGTAGAAATCGCCGCTGCGGCGCTGGCGATCTTCTATATCGAACGCACCCAGCTTGCCGCGCGGCCAGCGCTTGATCTGCCGTCGCGCACGCGCAGCGATGCGCGCATGGAGATCGATGCGGCGACCCGCGCCAATCTGGAATTGACGCGCACGTTGTCAGGTGCCCGTGACGGATCGCTGATCGCCGCCATCGATCTCACCGTCACGCCGGCCGGCAGCCGGCTTTTGGCGGAACGGCTGGCCGGGCCTCTGACGGATCGCGCGGCGATTCTTCAGCGGCTCGATGCGGTGAGCTCTCTCTTCGAGGACCGCAGCCTGCGCAAAGCTCTGCGCGCGAGCCTCAAAGCGGCGCCCGATCTCGCCCGGCCTTTGTCGCGCCTTGCTTTGCAGAGAGGCGGGCCGCGCGATCTGGCTGCCTTGCGCGACGGGCTCATCGCCGCGACTGCGATTGCCGAGCGTCTTGCCGCCGGCGCCGATTGTCCCGACGATCTCGCCGCGGCGCGGCAGGCCGCGGGCGCCGTCGATCCTGCGATCGCCAAGTTGCTCGCCGATGCGCTGGCGGAAGAGCTGCCGCTGAAGCGGGGCGACGGCAATTTTGTCCGCGCCGGCTTTGATCCTGCGCTCGATGAATTCCGCGCCCTGCGCGATGCGAGCCGGCGGGTCATCGCGGACTTGCAGGCGCGCTATTGCGCGCTCACGGAAACGCGCCAATTGAAGCTCAAGCACAATAATTTTCTCGGCTTCTTCGTCGAAGTGCCGCAGGCGCTGGGCGAGAAGCTCACGAAGCCGCCCTTCAACGTCACCTTCGTGCATCGCCAGACCATGGCCGATGCGATGCGCTTTTCAACCGTTGAACTCGCTGAACTCGAAACGAAGATCGCCAGTGCTGCAGACAGGGCGCTTGCGCGCGAACAGGCGATCTTCGATCAAGCTGCCGCGCAGATCCTTGCGGCGGAGGCTGCGATCAAAGCTGCAGCCGAGGCTCTTGCGGCGATCGATGTCGCCGCGGCGCTGGCGGAACTCGCCGAGACGCGCGACTGGAGACGGCCGGAGGTCAATGACTCGCTTGCCTTCATCGTCGAAGGCGGCAGGCATCCGGTGGTCGAGGCGGCCTTGGCGGCCTCCGGCAAGCCTTTCGTCGCCAACGATTGCACGCTTTCGGCATCGAGCGACGATGGCGGCCTGATCGCCGTCGTCACAGGTCCGAACATGGCCGGCAAATCGACCTATCTGCGGCAGAACGCGCTCATCGGCATTCTCGCACAAATGGGCTCTTTCGTGCCGGCCGCGCGCTGCGAGATCGGCATTATCGACCGGCTCTTTTCGCGTGTCGGCGCCGCGGATGATCTCGCCCGCGGCCGCTCGACCTTCATGGTTGAAATGGTCGAGACGGCGGCGATCCTCAATCAGGCGAGCCCGCGATCTCTCGTGATCTTGGACGAGATCGGCCGTGGCACGGCGACCTTCGATGGGCTCTCCATCGCCTGGGCGGTGATGGAACATCTGCATGAGAAAAATCGCGCCCGGGCGCTCTTCGCCACCCATTTCCACGAATTGACGCAGCTGGCGAAAAGACTGGAGCGCATCGTCAATCTCACCATGCGGGTGACCGATTGGCAGGGCGATGTCGTCTTTCTGCATGAGATCGTGGCGGGCGCGGCGGATCGCTCCTATGGCATTCAGGTCGCCAAGCTCGCCGGCCTGCCGTCTGCCGTCATCGAACGTGCCAAACATCTCCTCGCCGAGCTCGAGGCGGGCGATCGGCGCACGCCTGTCGAACAGCTCGTTGCCGATCTACCGCTTTTTGCTCAAGCTGGCGCTCCCGCCTCGGCACCGGGAGAGGAAAAGCTCGCCTTGGCGCTTGCTGCGCTCGATCCCGATGCATTGACCCCGCGGGAAGCGCTGGAGGCGCTTTATCGATTGAAGGCTCTGCGGCAGGAGGGATAAAATCTTGATATGTTCACCAGCTTGCTCGATCAACGTTCCCAAGACCCGCTACCACCTGCCTTTCGGTGCTTACTGATCAAGGCGCGCATCGTGCTCAGAAATCGGGAGCAATAAATCGTGAGTCCTAACAAGGGAGTTTTGAGGCTCACTAAGGTACAAGGTGCAACTCGGCAGACCAATGCTGCAATAGAAGCTTTTGCGCGCGGCGATTTTGATATCGCGATTACCTTGGCCGGCGCTGCAGAAGGGATGATAAAATGGAAAGGCCGTCACTTATTTACCTTCTTGCGGGACTCGCCCGGAGTTCAGCATGTTGGAAGGAACACCTGGATTGCAACGTTGAATGTGGAAAGGGATTGGCTGAAACACCCAAGCGGGTCACGAGTTTTGCGATTGGAACGCGAGCACGCGGCAATCATGATCGCGCGAGCCGCCAGCAAGTTAGCAAGATGGTCGCCTCAAATGAGGGAATTTAAGACATGGCTTCGGAAGAATATAGACAATCTCTGATGCAAACACGAGGGCGGTAAAATGCCAAGGCCTGTTGCAAGGTGCGTTACGCCTTTGCCAGCAGCTGTTTTCGCATCAATGGCGATCATCGTTTGCAGCAGCGCGTTAGCGCGTTCGCAGTCGCTCGATGTTCAAGAAAGATGCGCATCGCTGGCACGCACAACATTCGAGGAATTAGAACGAGAAGCCAAAGCTAATCAATCGAAATTGCTAGGCGAAAATAGTAGCGGAGCTAGCTATCAATCTCACTATAATGTGAAACTTCATAGATGTTTTATGTTCGTCTCAAAGTCGGAGGTTTTTTCCGAAGTTGGGATAGCCTCGCATACGTGGTTTTTGATAGATGCTGTTGAACGTCGATTTTTGGGAGCGTATACAGAAGGCAAGGTGATTGATTCTGAGCGTGCAAAGCGGACAGGGCAAAGAAATTCGCTAGTGCCGACCTGCGAATTGACGCCGACCTTTGGTCAAAAGTCGCTTTGCAAGAACTCGTGAAGAATTCGACGCTTTTGTTGCAGGGTACATGGACGAATAAACGTCCAAGACGGTCCGCTCATGAAGATTCGCGCCGATTTCTCGCAAAAAGAGATTGTCCGCCCCGGCGAGGCGGAATGGGTGGCATCGCCGCAGCCGGGCGTCGACAGGCTTATGCTCGACCGGATCGGCGAGGAGATCGCGCGGGCGACAAGCCTCGTGCGCTTTGCGCCGGGCAGCTTCTTCCCCTTTCACGAACATGGCGGTGGCGAAGAAATTTTCGTTCTCGAAGGCATTTTGGAGGATGAGCACGGCACCTATCCCGCCGGCACTTATCTGCGCGATCCGATTGGCACCGCGCATCGGCCTTTCAGCAAGGAAGGCTGCTTGCTCTTTGTCAAGCTTTGGCAATTTGCGGCAGGCGACAAGGCGCGCGTCGTGATCGATACAAAGGCGGGCGCCTGGCTGAGCCATGGTCCCACAGGTCCTGCGACGAAGCTGTTGCATGAGTTCGATGGCGAAGTGACTTCGCTCATGTATTTTCCGCCCGGCGTGCAGCTCGAGCACCATGTTCATGAGGTGGGCCAGGAGTTCCTCGTCCTCGACGGGACTTTCAGCGACGAGGACGGCGATTACCCAAAGGGCAGCTGGGTTCGCTTTCCGGAAGGCAGCGCCCATGCGCCCTATTCACTGTCGGGCTGTACGCTGCTCGCCAAGGCCGGGCATTTGCCGGCGAAAAAGTCGCTCCAGGCTCTGAGCGCCTAGATCACGATGACTTTGGATTGAATCGATCCAAAGTCATAAACGTGATCGATTGCAATAATTGGAGCGGGATAGTGAAGGTGCAGGGGGGCGGGCGCGACGGGCATGATTGGCTGGGGCGGGAGGATTCGAACCTCCGCATGGCGGAATCAAAATCCGCTGCCTTACCGCTTGGCGACGCCCCAACAGACCGCTTCGTGACCGGATTCGAATAGGCGATCGCCCGCGGCGGCGCGACCATAATGCGCCGTAAAACCCGCGGCAACCCTTTCGTCGCGCCTCGGCCGTTGCGTCCGCGTCCGCAACGCCGTTGAATAGACGATATTTGGCGAACCGGCGCGACGCTCATGGATGCAATCGACAGGCTTTTCGAGGCCGCCGCGGCGGCCCGCCGCAATGCCTATGCGCCCTATTCCGGCTTTGCCGTCGGCGCCGCCCTGCTGACGGCCTCAGGCGCGGTCTTTGCCGGCGCCAATGTCGAAAATGCCGCTTATCCGGTTGGGCTTTGCGCCGAGGCCGCAGCCATTGCCGCCATGATTGCGGCCGGCGAAAGGCAGATCGCCGAAATCCTCATTCTCGCCGAAAGCGCCGAGCCGATCATGCCCTGCGGCGCCTGCCGGCAGCGGCTCTTCGAATTTGCCGGCAAAGAGATGAAAGTCCATAGCGCGCGCCCGGCCGGCGTCGCGCTGAGCCTGACGCTCGCCGAGCTTCTGCCGCATGCTTTCGGCCCGCAAACGCTCAAGCCATAAGCCGCATGGCTTCTACAATCTCTTGATCATGGTGATGTCGCCGGCGTCTTTGGCGCGAATGCGGGCGCGGGCCACAGCCAGAGGCTCGCTCGCGACAAGCATATGATGCGCATTGGCATGCAGCAGGGTCTCGTGGTCGCGCATGATGCCGACATGACCTTTCCAGAAGATGAGATCGCCGCGCTTGAGGGCGCTTTCTGCCGCCTCCAGGGGAAGCGGATGGCCGAGTGCCTGTTGCTGGAGATCGGTGTCGCGCGGCGCTTCTATACTCGCTTGCGCGAGAGCGATCTGCACCAGGCCTGAGCAATCAAGCCCGAGACAGGATTTGCCGCCCCAAAGATAAGGCGTACCGATAAGGCCCTCGGCGACGGCGACGAAATCCTCGGCCTTTTCATCGACGCGCATGAGATGGTCCGCGATGACGAAGCCGCCGCTCGCGAGCCGGCCGAAATTGCCGTCGGCACCCGTAAGTTTCACGGCCGCGCCGAGAGGCAGAGCGGCCAGGATCGGCGCTTTGATATCGGGGCGCGGATAGATGAAGGTGCGATTGGCCACCACCCTGTGGGTTGCTTGCGTCTCGCCTTCGGCCAAACCGGCAAGCGACAGATAGCCGACATAATGGTCGCCTCCGAGCTGCACCCAGCCCCAGCCCTCATGTGCGTCATAGAGCATCAGATTCTCGCCATAGAGCACCTGGCTCTCGATGCGGGCTTCATGTGAAGGCGCATCGCGCAGATCGGTAAGCTCGATCGCAAGATGCATGGCACGGCCCGCGACATAGCGCGGCGCCGGCACCTTGCCTGCGAGATGCGCCGCGGCGAGATCCGGTCGGGCCGGTGTAAGACGTGGGTCGAAGCTGATCATCGAGCGCTCGTCTTATGGCATGAGATCGTCGAATATGCTGCCTTCATCGGTGCTCTCATGATCGAGAAAGCCGACGCGCCGCACGATCTTGCGATTGTCCTTAGGCACTTCGATCTTGGCGGTTGAGCCATAGCGGGCCTCGACGAGATCGAAGAGGAGCCGGGCGACCTGCACCTCGGCGCCTTCCGGCCGCGCCGATTTCGCCGTCGGATTCCAGGCATAGATGTCGAAATGCGCCCAGGCTTTCGCTTTCTCCACGAAGCGGCGCAAAAACAGCGCGGCGGTGATCGATCCGGCGAAGGAGCCGCCGGAAATATTGCAGAGATTGCCGACCTTGCCGTCGATGAGCTTGTCATAAGGGTCCCAGAGAGGCAGGCGCCAGACCGGATCATGTGCGCTTATCGCATGTTTGCCGATCTCGGCGGCGAGATCTTCATTCATCGTATAGAAGGGCGACAGATCGGGGCCGAGCGCGACGCGCGCCGCGCCTGTCAGAGTCGCGAAATCGAGAAGAAGCTCCGGCGAGTCCTCATCGGCGAGCGCCAAAGCATCGGCGAGAATGAGGCGACCTTCGGCATCGGTATTGCCGATCTCGACGGTCAAGCCCTTGCGGCTCGGATAGATGTCGCCCGGCCGCATGGCATTGCCCGAGATCGCATTTTCGACGATGGGCAGAATCACCCGCAGGCGCACCGAGGCATTGGCGTCCATGATCATCTGCGCCAAAGCAAGGGCAGTCGCCGCGCCGCCCATATCCTTCTTCATGAGCAGCATGGCGCTTTCCGGCTTGATGTCGAGGCCGCCCGTGTCGAAACAGACGCCCTTGCCGACGAGCGTCACTTTCGGCGCATCCTTATGTCCCCAAGAAAAATCGAGGAGACGCGGGGCCTTGTCGGAGGCGCGCCCCACCGCATGGATCAGCGGATAATTCGCTTGCAGAAGCTTTTCGCCGCGGACCACCGAGGCCTTGGCATTGAACTGGGTCGCCAGCTTCAAGGCGGCGGCTTCGAGTGCATCCGGGCCGAGATCATTTGCCGGCGTGTTGATGAGATCGCGGCCGAGCGCGATGGCCCTGGCGATCCGCACGATGCGGTCGATATCGACTCCCTCCGGCGGGCAGAGCTCGGGGATTTCGACATCATCCTTCTTGTAGCGGGTGAAGCGATAGGAGGAGAGAAGGAAAGCCAGCGTCGCGAGGCTTAGATCATGCGGCGCATTGGCGAAACGATAGATGCCGGCGGGCAGCGATGTCGCCAGCCGTCCGGGCAGGAAAGGATCGCGGCTTTTCGCTTCCTTGCGTTCGAGGCCGAAAAGCACGCCGGCAAGACGACCCTCTGCCGATGGGAGGATCAGGACACGGCCGGGCGTCGGCTCGAAACCGCAGGCCGCCGCAAAAGCCGCCGCTATAGGGGGCAGATCGGCGCGGATCTGCGGCCAGGTCTCGGCACTGACGAAAAAGATCGGCACGGCATCGGCCGGCGCCACGGCTTTATCAGACGGCATTGAAAACTCCTTCTGATCACGATGACTTTGGATTGAATCAATCCAAAGTCATGCTTGAGACATCGGATATATCCGATGTCTTCAGGAATGTGATCGATTCTGGAGCCGGCATTCCCTTTGCGGCCATCGCGATGCGCTTCACCACGCCGGGAAATGGGCTCGTCCTCATTCATGCCAGCATGTCGCCGGCAGCAAAACCCCTCGAATTGTCTGGGATATGCTCCTTGGCCCGGCTTGAGCCGGCATCGCGCTGTCGCAAACGTCTCTCAAACTTCGTGCCGGACACTCTTAACGCTTTATTAGGGTTAACTTTTTACTACTGGCGAGCAGCAAGTTGAGAAATGGTGCCCGATGCGAATTCCCATGCCCGCAAGCTTCGTGCCTGCCTCGCTCTCGCAGAAGGTTTCGGTCCAGCTCGCGCAGCCATTCGCCCGCCATGGCACTAAGGCCAGTCTTTTTGCGTTGGCGCTGTTTCTCGCCGGGTGCCAGACCTTCGGCCAGAATAATGACATCACGGGCTCCATCGGCAACAGTGAGGCGAGCCTGCCGACCTCGCAGCAAGAGCTCTCTCGTTATGCAGCGGAGCTCGGGCAGCGCTATGAGGCCAATCCAAACGACAAGCGAGCCGCGCTGACCTATGCGCATGCCTTGCGCCGGCTCGCGCGTTATGCTCAGGCCGTCGCTGTTCTGCAAAGGCTCGCCGCCGCCCATCCGAAGGATATGGAAATTCTCGGCGCCTATGGAAAGGCCCTGGTCGATGCCGGGCGGCTGCAAGAGGCGGCCGATGTGTTGCCGCAGGCGCATACGCCGGAAAACCCGAATTGGACCATATTGTCGGCGCAGGGCACGGTCGCCGACCAGCTTGGCGATCATGCCAAGGCGCAGGAATATTATATGGCGGCATTGAAGATCGTGCCGAACCAGCCGGACGTTCTCTCCAACCTCGGGCTTTCCTATGCGCTCGCCAAACAATTGCCGTTGGCCGAGAAGACTTTAGAACAGGCGGTGGCGCAGCCGGCCGCCGATGTCCGCGTGCGCCAAAATCTTGCGCTGGTTCTGGCGCTCGAAGGGAAATTCGACCAAGCTCAGGCGGCCGCGCAACGCGATCTGCCGCCGCTGCAAGCAGCCGAAAATGTCGCTGCCATTCGGCAAATGATCGCGCAGGCCAATCCGTGGAATGAGATCCGCGCGCTCGATGCGAAATCGCCCAGGAAGATGGCAGCTAAGAAAAACGCCAGCCGGAAAGTCGCCACAAGGGAACACCCGCCAAAGCCGGCGGTGGAAGAACCCGTCCGAATTGACGCCGATCGTCCGGCGACCGCTGCGGCGGACTGATCTTGCACCGCCGCCGCCATGGGCGGTCCAATAGAGCGTGACTGCTTTAGGTTGAATTGCTGTCACCCCATGAGGCGTTGTCTTAACGCATGATCTTATCCGAAAAGTCTACAACTTTTCGGGATCATGCTCTATTGACCGCTCATTGTCTTTGCGACCTGGATTGCAGCCGGTGTGATAATGACGGCGAAAAGCACCGGCAGAAAGAAGATGATCATCGGCACGGTCAGCTTCGGCGGCAAGGCGGCCGCCTTCTTTTCCGCTGCGTTCATGCGGCGGTCGCGGCCTTCTTGTGCGACGACGCGCAAGGCCGCGCTGAGTGGGGTGCCGTAGCGCTCGGCTTGGATGAGCACCGTGGCAATCTGCTTTAAGGATTCGACACCGGTGCGTTTTGCCAAATTCTCATAGGCGGTCCGCCGATCCGGCAGATAGGAGAGCTCCGCCGTGGTGAGGGTCAGCTCTTCCGCCAGGGGAATGGACTGGGCGCCGACCTCTTGCGAGACCCGGCGGAAGGCGAGCTCGATCGACATGCCGGATTTAACGCAGATCAGCAGCAGATCCATCGCGTCGGGCGCCGCGCGGGTCATCGATTTTTGCCGCTTGGCGGTCAGATTCTGCAGATAGAGTTCGGGCGTCTTGATCCCGATATAGGCGGCGCCGATCACGGCGCCGACATTGAGCATCAGCGGCCAACCGAGACCGCCGAGCAGAAAAAAATAGACAGAGGCCAAGATAAACAAGGTAATCGGCGTGACGAGGCGGAAAAACAAAAAGGCGACATCCGCCTGTGGTCCGCGGAAGCCGGCCATGGTCATCTGCATTTTTGCTTCTTCCGTGCCGAGCCACTTCGAAAGATTGAATCTGTCGACGATGTCCTTCATATAGGCTTTCGGTTCGTGACGAAGGCCGACCTTCTTATTGCTCTCATAGAGCTTCTCGCGTTCACGGTTGCGGATCCGCTCGCGCTCCGTTGCCGCAGCCTTCATGCGCCGGCCGAGCGTGTCGGTCTGCAAGAGCGGCATCGCCAGGGTGATGATCGTCGCGAACGTCGCGATGGCGATCAATAGGCCAAGCAGAACTTGCCGGTCGAGGATTGCGGTCAGATCCATCGTGACGCTTGCCTCTTCATCATCTCAAAATCCGTCTCGCAATTTGGTTCATAGTTTTGATCGCCAAGCGGTGTGCCCAAGCCGCGTGCCCAAGCCGCGTGCCGTTGTCAGATGTCGAAACTCACCATCTTCTTCATCACAAGAATGCCGGTCGCCATCCACACTGCGCAGCCGCCCATCACCAATTGACCCATGGTTGTCGTCCATAAGAGGCTGATATAGTTGGGGCTGGTCACATAGACCAAGCCGCCGACGACAAACGGCAGGGCGCCAATGATCGAGGCTGAAGCCTTGGCTTCCGACGACAGGGCGGCGATCTTGCCTTTCATCTTTTTGCGGTCGCGCAGCACTGCCGACAGATTGGAAAGCGCCTCGGAAAGATTGCCGCCAGCCTTCTGCTGGATGCCGATGACGATCGAAAAAAAGCTTGTTTCGGCGATCGGCAAGCGCGTGATGAGGCGCTCGACCGCCTCGCCCACCGTCAAACCCATGGCCTGCGCCTCAACGATCAGTCGGAACTCGGTCCGTAAAGGCTCTTGCGTCTCCTGCGCGATGATGCGCAGGCACTCGGCAAGCGGCAGACCGGCCTTGACGCCGCGGACGATAATGTCGATGGCCTCCGGAAAGCCGTCTATGAATTTCCGCACACGCCGCTTGGCGGCGAATTGGAGAAACCAGCGCGGCAGGCCGACGCCGCCGACTATGGCGGCGCCGAGTGCAATGATGGGATTTCTTTCGATCATCAACATCAAAATCCCGAGCATAAGGCCGGTGACGACGGAATAGATGATGAACAGGCGGCGCGACCAGTTCAAGCCAGCCTGAACTATCTTGCCTTCGAGCGAGACTTTCTTGCGTTTGTTGCGCGTCTCGATCTCCTTGAGGCCGTCGATGATCTGCTTGCGGCGGGCGTTGGCATCGACATGCCTCTCGATGATTTTTCGTGCCGTCCCCGGGGCCATGAAGGCAGCCTTGCGCTTCTCGGCCTTGGTCTCACCGCTGAGCAGAGGATAGACGAAGACATAGAGAAGGCCGGCCACCGCGACGGTGGCCAATGCGATCAGGGGCAGACTATTGATGCCGATCTCGCTCATCTTTCGCTCTCATTGCGCATCGCCGGCCTCATGTCGATTCTTTCGCCTCCGCGGCATCGAGTGCCCGTGCGAGCCGCTGCTCTTCGCCGAAATAACGGGCGCGTTCCCAAAAGCGCGGCCGGCCGATGCCGGTCGAACGATGCTGCCCGTTGAGGCGCCCGGCAGCGTCCTCGCCGAGAATCTCGTAGATCATCAGATCCTGCGTGGTGATCACCTCGCCTTCAAGCCCCATGACCTCGGAAATATGAGTGATGCGGCGCGAACCATCGCGCAGACGCGCGGTCTGAATGATGATGTCGATGGAGGACACGACCATCTCGCGAATTGTGCGCGCCGGCAGCGAGAAGCCACCCATTGCAATCATCGATTCGAGGCGACTCAGCGCCTCGCGCGGCGAGTTCGCGTGCAGCGTCCCCATCGAGCCGTCATGGCCGGTGTTCATCGCCTGCAAAAGATCGAAGGCTTCAGGGCCACGCACCTCGCCGACGATGATGCGCTCGGGCCGCATGCGCAGACAGTTTCTGACCAGATCGCGCATGGTGACGGCGCCCGTGCCTTCGAGACTGGGCGGTCGCGTCTCAAGCCGCACGACATGCGGCTGTTGCAGTTGAAGCTCGGCGGCGTCTTCGCAGGTGATGACGCGCTCATCGCCGTCGATGTAATGGGTAAGGCAATTGAGCAGGGTCGTCTTGCCCGAGCCGGTACCGCCGGAAATCAGCACATTGCAGCGGACCCGTCCGATGATCTTCAGGATCTCGCCGCCCTCGGGCGATATGGCGCGCTGGCGCACGAGCTGATCGAGCGTCAGCTTGTCCTTGCGGAATTTGCGGATCGTCAGTGCCGGCCCGTCGATGGCGAGCGGTGGCGCGATGACATTGACGCGGGAGCCGTCGGCGAGGCGCGCGTCGCAGATCGGCGATGCTTCGTCGACGCGGCGGCCGACCTGGCTGACAATGCGCTGACAGATGTTCATCAATTGCGAATTGTCGCGGAAGCGGACATTTGTGAGCTGGATCTTGCCGCCCACTTCGATAAAAGTCTGCGTCGCCCCATTGACCATGATGTCGGCGATTTCGTCGCGCGCGAGCAGCGGTTCGAGCGGGCCATAGCCGAGCACATCATTGCAGATGTCTTCGAGCAGGCTTTCCTGCTCCGAGATCGACATCACTATGTTCTTGATGGCAATGATCTCGTTGACGATGTCACGGATTTCCTCACGCGCGCTTTCGGCGTCGAGGCGGGCCAATTGGGTCAGATCGATCGCCTCGATCAAGGCGCCGAAGATCATGCTCTTGGTGACGTAATAGTCGTCGGAGCGGGGCGCCTCGGGCACAGATTGAGATATCGGCTCGATGAGCGCCGGCGTGGGCTTTTTGGGCTGCGCGGCAACGCCGCGGAAAGCCGGGCTGGCGAGCGGCGTCGGTGCCGGCCCCAGCGATCGGCTCTCGTCGATGCGCGCGCGCTTACCGAACATGTTCATCCTCCTCGTCCGGATATTCGAGCGCCGCAGAGCGCAGTTCGAAATTCCAGCAATCGACGCCAGCCTGGCGGCTTGTCTCGACGCGATGGTGAGCCGCCGCGCTCGGCCGATGGCTTAGATCACGATGACTTTGGATTGAACCAATCCAAAGTCATGAGCGTGATCGATTCTTATAATTTAGAGCGGGATATGCAGATAAGCTTGCGCAATCTGCGTAAACTTGATTGCGCCGGAAAACCGGTTCCCACTTTTCCTCATCCCGCTCTTGTGCGCCGCCATGGTTTCTCCCGATGCGATTTATTGGCGATCGGTGCCCAATCATGTCTTGGAAAAGTTGATAAATTTTTTCTGAACAGGCGTAAAACGCCTGGGTCCGCCAGAGTTTTTCCGCTTGCCTGACGCAAGGCTCCGCCGGCGCCAAAGTTTCATTCTAGGATGCTTTGCTCAGGCCCAAACGAGTGATGAAAGGATCGAAAAGCGTGCGCTTGACCTTGCGAACCTCCGCCCGGCCGGTCACGATGCGGGCGAGCTCGGCGATCGTCTCGTTAACCTTGCTCGCCGGCTCGACCTCCGCGATCATCTGGCCATTGTTGGCGGCGGTGCCGAAAAGCCGAGGTTCGAAGGCAATGGTCGCGGTCGGCTCCAGATCGACCGCCTTGGCGAAATCATTGATGGCGATTTCCGGGCGTTTCGCGACGCCGACGTTGTTGAGGACAAGGCGTGGCTTCCCGTCATTTTGTCGAGCGCTACGCATTGTATCGACGAGATTCTTCGTATTGCGCAGATTGGCGAGGTCGGGCGCGGCGACGAGGATGATCTCATCGGCGGCGAGCAGCATCCGCCGCGCCCATGCCGTCCACACATGCGGAATGTCGATCACGACACAGGGCGTCGAGGCGCGCAATATGTCGATGATGGAGTTGAAGGCGGTTTCCGGAAAGTCATAGACCCGGTCAAGTGTTGCCGGTGCGGCCAGGAGACTGAGCTTATCGCTGCAGCGCGACAGAAGCCGATCGACCAGATTGGCATCGACCCTGTCCGGAGCGAAGAGCGCTTCTGCTATGCCTTGCGGCGGATCCTGATTGAAATCGAGCCCTGCCGTCCCGAAGCCCAGATCCAAATCGGCGAGCACGGTTTGAATCTCGAGATCTCGGGCAATCGACCAGGCGACATTGTGCGCGAGCGTCGAAGCGCCGACGCCGCCCTTGGCGCCGGTGCAGGCGATGATCTTGCCGACAGGTTCGGCCCCGGTGCTCGTATAGAGATGCGAAATGGTTCGGATAAAATCGAGAACCGCAAAGGGGGCGACGAGATATTCGCTCACGCCGCGGCCCATCAACTCCCGATAAAGTATAATGTCGTTCGTCCGTCCGGCGATCACGACTTTGGTGCCGGCATCGCAGAATTCGGCGAGCGCATCGAGATATTCGATGAGCTCTTGGCGTGACGCCGTCGTCTCTAGAAAGATCACATTCGGGGTGGCGGCGGATCGATAGGCTTCGATGGCCGCCGCCGCGCCACCCATATGCACTTTCACATGCGCCCTTTCCATGCGCCGGTCGGTGATGGCGTCGCGAACGGTTTGCGCGACCTCGGGCGTCTCGCAGAAGGCCTGCAGCGAGATACGCGGGACGGGCGCGATCTGCTCGGTGTGATTGGCAGGCGATTGATTTATCATTGCGTTCCGATGGTGCTGATCGAAGTGTTCTTCGTCTTCCAATCCGTGGTCGGATCGGAGCCTTTGCGCAGGCTGGCGATCGCGCGGGCGCGCATCTGCGTGTCGGCGGGATCTTCAGCCCGCGGCGCCGCGAGATCGCGCGGATCTGCGACCTGCTCGGCGAGCGCGCTCTGATAGGCGCAACCTAAATTCCAATAGGGTTTGTTTTCCCAGCCTTGGACGGTACTGCCAGAGGCGAGATCGCTCGGCCATTGGCCGCATGGGTCGGCCACCCTGGCCTTGAGCCCGGTGAAGCTCAAACGTATCGGCGACGCAAGATCCATATTGGCGACCGGATAGCGCGTGACTTGCAGCGGCGGCCTAGCGCCGCCTTGCGCAAGCGCTTGGCGAATGGCCGCTATAGTATCGCGCGGTAGCGGCGCCCGTCCGCCGGTCGGCACGAATATGTTGATAGGCCCTTGCCCGGTGGCGCGATAGAGACGCCCGAATTCGGCGACTTGCGCAGCCGAGCGGCCATCGAGCCCACGCATCTCCGGCGCTGGAAAAATATCGAGCTTCTGCGCGGCTTCCGAAAGGACGATGGGGTGGCGGTTGCGGTAGTCGTCCATCGGAATGGACGAGGTCTGCATGCGATCCGCACTGGCGCAGCCCGTCAGTGCGAGCACGCTCAAGGGCAGGAGCAAGCGCAGAGCCGTGTGGCTCAAAAGCTCGCTTGCGGCTCTTCCTGCGACTTTTGGAGGCAGCGAAATCGACATGGTGTTTGGCTCTTGATGTGCGGCCGCAGCCGCCGGGCGCTCAGTTTTGGATGAAACCGACACGCCCATTGAAATTCTTGAGTGCTTCGGGATTGTTTGGAGAGGCATAGAGACGGTTGATACGGCCGAGCAGCCAGGCCTGCGGATCGCTCGAATCGGCAAATCCGTCGTCGGGCTTCGGCAGAAGGTTGGCGTCGGTCGCCTTCATGAGATAAGGGGTGACGATGATCATCAGCTCCGTCTCGTTGCGCTGATAGTCGCGCGAGCGAAACAGCGCGCCGAGAACAGGCAGATCCATGAGCCCGGGGAGCCCGTTGATGACCTGTGTCGACGTCGTTTGCAGAAATCCGGCCGAGGCGATCGAGCCACCCGACGGCACTTCCACCGTCGTCTCGTTTTTGCGCGTGTCCAGGCCGGGGACGGTGACGCCTTGAATGGTGACTGCGGTCTGGTAGTCGAGCTCGGTGACTTCCGTTGCAATGTGAAGCAGGATACGTCCCGGCGAGAGGACCACGGGCGCGAAGTTCAAGGTGACGCCATAGGGCTGGAAGGTCGCGCCGCCGGGGGTGCAATTGGTCACTGTGCCATTGGTCGTGCACACCGGCGCGCTCGGGATCGGAATCTGGCCACCGACGGTGAATTTCGCGCTTTCTCCGGAGATTGCTGACACCGTCGGTTCAGCGAGGATGCGCGAGACGCCGTAGCGTTCGAATGCTTGCAGCGTCGCATTCACTGTGTTCGCCGGGTTTCGCAGAGTGAGCGTGCTGGGCAGGCCAGTCGATGGGTTGGCTGCGATCACGCCATTGATACCGAAAGGATTATATTGCGTTAAGGCGCCCCAGGTGGCGGAGGTCAGGCCAAGCTGTTTGGCAATGTCACGCCGGATTTCCGCGACGCTCACCTTCAGCATCACCTGATCGCGGCCGCGGATGATAAGAGAATTGACGACGAGGTTCTGTCCAGCGACAGCCTGGCCCGCCTGTTTGACGAAGCCTTCGGCGATATCGGTAGCGCGCTGTGCCTCTTCGGCGGAATCCACAGTGCCGTTCAATATGATCGTGTCATTGATCGTGCGGGTGATGATCGCTGAATTGGGCAGAGCCGCATTGAGGATCTGCTGCAATTCGCCGACGTCGCGGCCAATGCTGATTTCGAGCGCTGCGATCTGGCGGCCGCTCGCGTCGAGCGCGAACACAGTTGTCTGGCCATCGGCCATGCCGATGATGTAGAGCTTGCGGGCCGAACGGACGACCGCATTGGCGACTTTCGGATTGCCGACGAAAATCTCCGATGCATCTTGCGGGAGGTCGACGATCACCGATTTTCCGACGCCCATCGATATCCGGCGAACCGCGTCTTGGGCGCTCGTCTCGATTTGCGCCCGCATCTCGGCATAGCTCTCTGCCGGCGGCACGGCGACGCCGAGCGCCGCTAAAAATCCGCAAGCGACAGGCTGGAGCTGGCTCTTCGAGATCCTCGGCATTGCGATCTTGCGTTTCATGCGGACATTTCCTGCAGTGTGATCGTTCACACGAGACTTGACACGAAAACTTGGTTTCGAACTCAGCGCGGTCGCAATTGGATCGGGACGCCATAGCGCACAATGGTCATGGCGGTCGGTTTCTGGTTCTGCGGGGGATCGGCTTCGGACGGTTTGCTGTCGGTCATACTGCGCAGAGCCAGCGAGAGCTGACCGACGCGTTGTGCGAGGATGATGGTTTCTACCTGCTGCGGCGTCAGCTCGAGTGTCGCATTCGATCCTACGACCACGCGTTCCTTGTTGCGTTCCTGGATATTCTGGCCGATCGCCAGGACTCGGATGTTGCGCAGGAGCGTCTCGCTCACCATGGGATCCGGGACGCCGGCTTTGGCTGCCTCCTCGTCTTTATAGGTATGGATCACATCGACATGATCGTTCGGCAGGATGAAGCCACCCGCTGTCGTCGAGCCTTGCTGATCGATGTTGATCGCCACGGCGCGCATTCCGGACGGCAGGATCGCCGACATGAAGCTCGCAGTGCCCGCTTTGATGAGCCGGTCTGGATAGATCGGCTCGCCGGCGCCGAGAGGGTTGCGCACGAGCGCACCTTTGAACTCGGCGAGCGCCGCAGGCATCTGGCTGGTGCGAATGACATTTGGCGGCACATTGGCCTGGGGCCAGTTCTGCCAGCGCAAATCGCCGTCTTGAATCACGGCGCCGAGCACGAGCTCCTTGGCGGCGACGAGAACCGCATCTGTTGCCACCGGCGCGTGCACAATGGTGGGCCTAGGCGCCTCCGGCGGCTTTGTCGAGGCAACCATAACCGCCGCCCCGATGCCCGCGGCAAGTGCGGTTCCGAGGATCAGAAGACGGATTGGTTTCATGATTGGCTCTTATGACGCGCGACAGGAGAGGACTGCGCGGATTCGAACATGCAAAGGTCAAATTAAGGTTAACCGAATATGTCCAATTCGCTTGTATCGAAGCTTCGCCGCAAGAGCATTTTCAGCAAAAGTGGGAACCGGTTGCGTGCAGGCACGCAACGTGAGACCGCTCTAGGGTCGTCTCAAAAACTGGCCGCCGACAACCAGATTCGTGTCTCGGGGTAAAGAAGAAGGCCGGCAATCGCGAGCGCGATCCCATAGGGCACGCCGCTGTCGTGATCATGCAGGCGCGCGATCCAGTCCTGGGTGATAAGGATAGGTGGCAGCGGCCAGTGCCGTAGAGCCAGAATAAAAAGCGTAAGCGCGCCGCCGAAAAGGCCGGCATAAATGCCATAGTCCCAGAGATGGTCGAAGCCGAGCCACAGCGCGGTGGCCGATGCGAGCTTCGCATCACCGCCGCCGATCCATCGGAAGGCGAAGAACAGGAAAGTGACGGCCAATACGCAAAGCCCGCAGAGAATGTGTTGTCCGATGTCGCTGAACGGCAAGTGTAGCGCGAAGGCGAGGAAGACGAAGCAAAGGACGAGCGCAATCGAGATGCGATTGGATATCGTCATCGTGAAGAGATCGGAAAAGGCGGCAAAGACCATCAGCGCGGGGAAAAGAACGAGCGTCGCGCCGGCGAGCATGATGGAATATCCCATTCGACCGAATCCATCCCGCTTTGGTGCGCGCAATCCATATTTGGCGGCGCGCGACAAGAAACACCGCTCGCGAAGGTAGATCACGATGACTTTGGATTGAATCAATCCAAAGTCATAAACGTGATCGATTCTAAAAGTTTAGAGCGGGATGCGGGCGGAAAACCGGTTCCCACTTTTCCTCATCCCGCTTTACGCGAGACGGGTTTACCTTTTCTTAAGCGCGCTTTCCTTAAAACGGTTTTGTGAACCGGCGGCTGTCGCGGAATTGTTCCGACCACGGCGGTCAACTCCGAGCGTCCCCTCCGACAAGAACATGATTGATGTCCTTGATGGCGAGGCAACTCATGCGGATGGCTGGATCACGCGAGCGCTCCAGGCCACCACGACGAATGGCGGCGCGCCGGCCGGACCTCAGCTCATGTTAGTGGCGATAGCATTAAACTTGTTGCTGATATTGGTGCCGAGCGAAACCAGGGCACCAATAATGACGACGGCGATCAGACCGGCTATGAGACCGTATTCGATGGCCGTAGCGCCCAACTCATCCTTGATCAGTCGGGTCGCAAGATTTTTCAAGTTCCACATGGCTCAATCTCTCCGTTACTGCATGGCGTGCTGAACGGTATCGGCCATTCTTGCCAAGGCAAGCAGTGGGCATTAGCCGATCGGCACGCCGGCAAACAACCCTCATCTTCTTATCCGCAACGTCTCGCCGCAGACATTCGCCGCGTTTCATTATTGGCCACACGCGACGACGGCCCCCGCAGCGGATCTTCCGTCGCGCGGGCCGCAGGTAGCGTCGGCCATTTGCCGTGCCGCCAATCAGCTCAGATTGTTGGCGACGGCATTGAACTTGGTGGCAATGTTCTTGCCGAGAGAGGTGACGGCAGTGATGATGACGACGGCGATCAGGCCGGCGATCAGGCCATATTCGATGGCGGTCGCGCCGGACTGGTCTTTAGCGAAACGAGCAAGCAGCTTCTTCATTTGTACTCTCCTGGTTCCCAACTCATCCTCAATTCCAGTCCAACATCTTGTCGCTTACGCTACTGGAATGGGGTCACCCTACAAAACAGTCGTTGCGATCACGTTAACCCGATCGACAACTCGTGAACCGCTTGATTGCGAATTTGCAGCTTGCCGATCATTTCTCTTGTGACGGCATGGAAACCTTGGGTCTTCCCGGTGTGGTAGGCCAAATTTCTGTCCGCACGGTGCGGTGCGCATGGAAGGCCCGCTTCGCATCGGCGATCTCGAGCTGTTTGTGCTCGCGCAGCTCGGCTTGCCGGGGAAGCCGAGTTCGAACGAAAAACCGCGTTAGACCGCCGCCATCTGCTGCAGCTTGACTCATAGCCTTCAGCGCTCATTAACCGTTTCCTGCTCAAATGCCCGCAGTTGTGTCATTGCGTGAAGGCGTTCCATGGGCGTGCGGCTTACGGTCCTTCGATCGGTCCTTCTATTCATGCGTCGTCCGGCAGGAGCCGGTCTTGCTTGCTGTCTCCTCGAGCTCGTGGTCGGTCCGGCTTGGGCGGAAGATAGGCTGACGGTGACCGTCGATCAGGCACGCATTGTTAAAGTTCCCGCCGGAGCCAAGACCTTGGTCATCGGTAATCCGATGATTGCGGATGTCACTCTCCTGAAAAATGGCGCGACACTGGTCGTCACCGGCAAAGGCTTCGGCGAAACCAATTTCATTGCGCTCGATGCCGATGGCATGCAGGTCGCGCAGTGGGAAATCCGCGTCGTGTCCGGATCCAATGCGCTTGTCGTTCAGCGCGGCATGGAGCGGGAATCCTACTCTTGCGCGCCGCGCTGCCAGCCGACAGCCCGCCTCGGTGACGATCAGAAATATTTCAACGAAGTCGCAGGCGAGATCCAGGCGCATAATTCGCAGGCGACGAAATGAGATCGAAGCCTAGAGCGGGATGAGGCGCTCGAAGTTTCCGGGATTCTAAATCGTCTGATTGTAAGCGCCGACCTCCTTATGTTCGCGCAAGATCGCATCGATCGCGCCGAACATCTCGCGCATGCGTGCCTCTGAGACCGGGCTTTCCACGACGACGACGAGCTCCGGCTTGTTGGAGGAGGCGCGCACCAGGCCCCAGGTTCCATCGGCGACCGTCACCCGCACGCCATTGACCGTCACCACATCGCGGATCGGCTGGCCGATCAGAACCTCGCCCTTTTCCTGCATCGCTTTGATCTTGGCCAGCACCTCGTCCACCACCTGATATTTTTGTTCATCGGGACAGTGTGGCGACATGGTCGGCGAGCCCCAGGTCTTCGGCAGATCCTCATAGAGATCGGCCATCGACTTGCCGGGGTTGCGGTCGAGCATTTCGAGGATATGGATGGCGGTCATGAGGCCGTCGTCATAGCCGCGGCCGATCGGCGTATTGAAGAAGAAATGGCCGGATTTCTCGAAGCCGGCGAGCGCCTTGAGGTCGGTGACCCGGCGCTTGATATAGGAATGGCCAGTCTTCCAATAGTCCGCCTTGGCGGCATTTTGCAAAAGCACCGGATCGGTCATGAACAGGCCGGTCGATTTGACATCGACGACAAAGGTCGCGCCTCGATACAGCTTCGAGAGGTCCCGCGCGAGCATGACGCCGATCTTGTCGGCGAAAATCTCCTCGCCGCGATTGTCGACGACGCCACAGCGATCGCCATCGCCATCGAAGCCGAGGCCGAGGTCGGCGCCGGTTTCGCGCACTTTGGCGGCCATGGCATGCAGCATTTTCAGATCTTCCGGATTGGGATTGTAATGTGGAAAGGTGAAATCGAGTTCGGTGTCGAGCGGCACGACCTCGCAGCCGAGCTTGGCGAGGACATTGGGGACAAAAGCCCCGGCCGTGCCATTGCCGCAGGCGGCGACCACTTTGAGCGGCCGATGCAGCGGGCTCCGGTTCGTGAGATCGGCGATATAGCGCGCCGGAAAATCGGCCACGAAGCGATAGGAGCCGCCGTCGCCATAGCGATAGCTGCCGGAGAGGACGATCTCTTTCAGTCGGCCCATTTCGTCGGGACCGAAAGTGACCGGCCGCTGCGCGCCCATTTTCACGCCGGTCCAGCCATTGTCATTATGCGAGGCGGTCACCATGGCGACAGCCGCCACATCGAGATCGAATTGCGCGAAATACGCCATGGGCGACAAAGCCAGGCCGATGTCATGGACCTTGACGCCGGCGGCCATCAGGCCCGTCATCAGCGCATATTTGATCGAAGCGGAATAGCTTCGGTAATCATGCCCGGTGACCACCTCGGGCTTGACGCCCATGTCATGCAGCAGCGTGCCGAGGCCGAGGCCCAGAGCCTCGACACCCATGAGATTGATCTCCTTTTCGAAGAGCCAGCGCGCGTCATATTCGCGAAAGCCGGTCGCCTTCACCATCGGGGTTTGTTCGTAGGCATAAGTGTTGGGAATGAGCGCGGGCTCTGGCTTCGGAAACATGAAAAACCCTTTGCGAGGCTGGCAAATCGAACGTTTTGTCGCGGGCAGCCGGGAATGCCAGCCCGCGGTCAAGGGATCACAAAAGCATGTCCGGGAAAAGCGGCCTCACTTTGCCGAACGGCATGCACCAATTCCTTACCACAGAGCAGGCTTTTTTAATTGGCAGGTGGGGGCGGTCGCCCCAAGGGGAAAGCCGGCAATTTTTCATCGCTTTACGACAGGAACGAGCCAAGCCGGCGGACGTTCCAGGGGAAGATTCTATTGCCGCAAGACCAGCTGGCCGCCGGAGATTTCGACCGAACCGAGCCGGCGTAGCGCGCTCATCCCCAAGAGGCTCGTCTCCAAGGCGCCGGGCGGCATGACGAAAGCATCGACATTATCGATCTCCATCTGGCCGAGGCGCAGCGTGCCGATATGGACCTTGGCCGCGACGCCCGTCCCATTGGCCGTCATCGTCCGGTAGGTGTAATCGGCTTGCGCAGGGCGAAGGCCAACCGCGGCCGCATCCTTATTGGTGAGCGAGACATAGGTCGCCCCGGTATCCACCACCATATGGATGAAATGGCCGTCGATTTCGACCTCGGTCAGGTAATTGCCGGAACCGTCCGGCGCAATCGCGATCTGCTCCGCTCCGCTCACAGCGGGGCGAGACGAGGAGGCGTTGGGGGCGTGCAATGTGCCAAGCGGCATGAGGTCGAGAACCGATTGGACCAGTTTCGGCTGAGCGCTATGTTCGGCCAGAAACGAACTCGCGACGAGGCTCGCCATCGCGACACCGAGGACCATAAGGAAGATCGATCGAAACATGACAACGGGCCGGCGCTGGAGAATTCCAGGCCGATGTTCGCCGATAAGATTTACATAGCCTTTAAGCCGATTGCGGGTTCTCGACGCATCGCTGCAAGAATTGCTTAAAAAGCGTCCGTCTCAAGCCGCTTGCGATGCAAGCGCCGGGTGCACCGTGAACACGGCTGCGGTCTGGCGGGTGATCTCCTCGAGCGTCACTTCGGGCGCGAGCTCGATCAAACTCATGCCCGTGCCGCCCGCCTTATCGATGGTGAAGACGCCGAGATCGGTGATCACCATATCGACCACGCCAGATCCGGTGAGCGGCAGAGTGCAGTGGCGCAGGATTTTTGGCTCGCCTTTCGCCGTATGTTCCATGACGACGACGACGCGTTTGACGCCGGCGACGAGATCCATGGCGCCGCCCATCCCTTTCACCATTTTGCCGGGAATCATCCAATTGGCAAGATCGCCGTTTTCAGCGACTTCCATGGCGCCGAGAATGGCGAGATCGATATGGCCGCCACGGATCATGGCGAAACTGTCGGCGGAAGAGAAATAGCTCGTCGTCGGCAATTCGGTGACGGTCTGCTTGCCGGCATTGATGAGATCAGGATCTTCGTCGCCCTCATAGGGAAAGGGACCCGTGCCGAGCATCCCATTCTCGCTCTGCAATTGCACCTTCATGCCGGGTGGAATGTAATTCGAGACAAGCGTCGGGATGCCGATGCCGAGATTGACATAATAGCCGTCGCGCAATTCCTTGCCGGCGCGCTCGGCCATCTGCTCCCTGGTCCAGGCCATCACATTTCCTCCTCAGGCCACCGCTCTTTGGCGTGTGGTCAGTTTTTCGATCGGCTTTGCCGCACCAGGCACATGTACGATGCGCTGCACGAAGATGCCGGGCGTATGAATCGCGTCCGGATCGATTTCACCCGCTTCGACGAGATGTTCGACTTCGGCGACCGTCACTTTGCCGGCCATGGCCATGACCGGATTGAAATTGCGCGCCGTCTTGCGATAGACGAGATTGCCTTCGGTATCGCCCTTAAAGGCATGCACCAAAGCGATATCGGCAGTGAGGCCGCGCTCCATCACATAGGTTTCGCCGTCGAAATCGCGCAAATCCTTGCCTTCGGCGACAATTGTGCCGACGCCCGTCTTGGTGAAGAAGGCGGGGATGCCGGCACCGCCGGCGCGGATACGCTCGGCGAGCGTTCCTTGCGGATTGAATTCAAGCTCCAGCTCGCCGGATAGGAAGAGTTCGGCAAAGAGCTTGTTCTCGCCGACATAGGAGGAGATCATTTTCTTGATCTGCTTTGTCTCGAGCAAAATGCCGAGCGCCACCCCGTCGACGCCGGCATTGTTCGACACGACGGTGAGATTTTTGGAGCCCTGATCACGCACGGCCTCGATCAGCCTTTGCGGCGTGCCGCAAAGGCCGAAGCCGCCCGACATCAAGGTCATGCCATCCTGGAGGAGATCTGCGAGAGCCGTTCGGGCGTCCGGATAGACTTTGTTCATGGCGGCCTGACCTGCCTCCCTATGGTTCGGGCGGCCATACCTATGACGGGTGCTTTTCCTTTGCAAGGAAATGCCGCATCTGCCGATGGCAGGAGAGCTATTTGCGAGCCCGGCGAAGACAGCGGCGGCCAAGGCCGGCGGCGGCGCCGCACTTCGGCTGAGCCGGGATTTTGTCTCAGCCCATTTTAGACGGCCAGCGTCTCGCTCTCGAAGCCGACATCTGCGAGCGCCGCGGCAATGCGCTCGGCGGCCACACCGGTCGTCACCGTCACTTCCTTCTGATCGAGATCGCAAGCGACGATGGCAGCCGGATCGAGGCCTTTAATCACCGTCTCGATCGTCTGCACGCAATGGCCGCAAGTCATGTCGGGAATCTTGTATTTTTGCATGGTGTCGCTCCTCTGCTGCCGCTTCCTATGCTTCCCATTCATAGTGAAGCTTGCGTCGTAGTGTCGAAAATGCAGCCGAGATCCTATATAGCCAGTGTAACTATGTAACGAAAGACGGCGACCCATGCAGCCTTCTTCGCTTTCTCCTTCTGCCGCCTCCGACATTGCTGTGCCGAAGGATCTGTCGGGTGCCAGCGTGACTCTGGTGATCGAAGGCATGACCTGCGCCTCCTGCGTCGCACGGATCGAAAAGGCGATCCGTGCCGTGCCAGGCGTGACCGATGCTTCCGTCAATCTCGCGACGGAGCGCGCCGATGTGCATTTCTCAGGTCCGCCGAATGTCGATGCGGTCGCAACCGCGGTCCGAAATGCCGGCTATACGCCGGTGATCGAAACGATCGAACTTTCGATTTCCGGCATGACCTGCGCCTCCTGTGTGAGCCGTGTCGAACGCGTGCTCAAAAAACAGCCCGGCGTTATTTCCGCCAATGTCAATCTCGCGACAGAACGCGCCAATGTCTCTTATCTCGCGGGCGCGGGCGCGATCGATGCGCTGGAACAGGCGGTGGCGCGCGCCGGCTTCGGCGCGCAACGGCTCGACGAGACGGCGCAGCCCGCAGCTGATCGTCATGCCGCCGAGGCGAAGAGCCTGACGCAAAGCCTCGTCATCGCGCTGGCGCTCACTCTGCCGCTCTTCATTCTGGCAATGGCGCCAGAAGTCTTTCCCGCGCTCCAAAATTTCGTGAATGAAAAGATCGGGCTCGGGAGCCTGCGCATCGTCGAATGCGTGCTGGCGAGCATCGTGCTCTTCGGCCCCGGCTGGCGCTTCTTTGCCAAAGGTGTTCCGGCGCTTTTGCACGGCGCGCCGGATATGAATGCGCTGGTCGCGCTTGGCACTTTCGCCGCCTGGTCCTATTCATTCGTCGCGACCTTCGCGCCGCAGCTTTTTCCCGCCGGCACGGCGCATGTCTATTTCGAGGCGGCGGGCGTCATCGTCAGTCTCATCCTGCTCGGCCGCGTGCTCGAAGCGCGCGCGAAGGGTGTTGCGGGCGCGGCGATCGAGCGTCTGATCGGCCTCACGCCGGAGACGGCGCAAGTGATGCGCAATGGCGTGCCGGTCGACGTGAAGCTCACCTCGATCGTGCCCGGCGATCTCGTCTTCGTTCGGCCCGGTGAGCGCGTGCCGCTCGACGGTGAGGTTGTGGAAGGGGCCTCCTTCGTCGACCAATCCATGCTGACCGGCGAGCCGCAGCCGGTCCGCAAAAGTGTCGGCGAAGAGGTCGTCGGCGGCACGATCAACACCTCCGGTAGTCTCAAAGTCAAAGTGACGAAGACCGGCGCCGACAGCGTGCTTGCGCGCATCATCAAAATGGTCGAGCAGGCGCAAGGCGCGAAATTGCCGATCCAGGCCTTGGTGGACAGAGTCACGGGCTGGTTCGTGCCGGCGGTGATGAGCGTCGCTGCGCTGACTTTCCTCATCTGGCTCGTGTTCGGCCCGCAGCCTTCTTTCACCTATGCGCTCGTCAATATGGTCGCGGTCCTCATCATTGCTTGTCCCTGTGCCATGGGGCTTGCGACGCCGACTTCGATCATGGTCGCGACCGGTCGCGCCGCAGAGCTCGGCATATTGTTCCGCCAGGGTGTGGCGCTGCAGAGTTTGCGTGACGTTGAGATCATCGCCTTCGACAAAACCGGCACGCTGACCAAAGGCCATCCGGAGCTGACCGATTTTTCCGTCGCGCCGGGTTTCAAAGAGGATGAAATTTTGGCGCTCGCCGCTGCCGTCGAGATGAATTCCGAACATCCGATCGGCAAGGCGATCATTGCTGCGGCGAAGACGCGGGGGCTCGAAATACAAAAGACCGAAGATTTCGAAGCCACCCCCGGCTTCGGCGTCACGGCCTACGTCGGCGGACAAAGAATAGCACTCGGCGCCGATCGTTTCATGGCGAAGCTCGGCATCGATATCGCGCCTTTTGCTGACGAAGCCGCGCGACTGGCGCGCGAGGGAAAATCGCCGCTCTTTGCTGCCGTCGATGGCAAATTGGCCGGCATTTTCGCCGTCGCCGATCCGATAAAGCCTTCGGCGGCACGGGCGATCGAAGCGTTGAAAGCGTTAGGATTGAGCTGCGCCATGGTGAGTGGCGACAGGCAAGCGACGGCGGAGGCGATCGGCCATTCGCTTGGCATCGAGAAGATCGTTGCCGAGGTTCTGCCGGAGGGCAAGGTGGCGGCGGTCGAGACGCTGCGCACCGGCGGCAAGAAGCTCGCATTCGTGGGCGACGGCATTAATGATGCGCCGGCACTGGCTGCCGCCGATGTCGGCATTGCGGTGGGCACAGGGACGGACATCGCAATCGAGTCCGCCGATGTCGTGTTGATGAGCGGCGAGCTCGATGCTGTCGTCGCGGCTGTGGCGTTGAGCCGGGCGACCATGCGCAATATCGCGCAAAATCTCTTCTGGGCCTTCGGCTACAATGTGGTCCTGATCCCCGTAGCCGCGGGCGCGCTCTATCCGGCTTTCCACATTCTTCTGTCGCCGATGCTGGGGGCGGGCGCGATGGCCTTTTCCTCGGTCTTCGTCGTCACCAATGCGCTGCGGTTGAAGCGGTTTAGGGTGTAAGAGCGCGGATTTCCGGCGTGATTGCCTGCCCTCGCCGCTTGACGCCACCCTCCATGAGGGCCTATTTAACGCTTCTACCAAGGGGATCCCCGTCAGGGGGCTGAGAGGCTGGCAGCGCCAAATTCAAAGTGGCGGCCCGGCGACCCTTAGAACCTGATCCAGTTCGCACTGGCGTAGGGATGGTCATGACCGAGCTTCTTTTTCCCACATTTTTCGTTCTCGTCGCGTGCGACCACTGCGGTCCCGCGCGCTTCGCGACGCGCCTTCGCCGCTGCACCGCCGGAGGCGCGCCATGAAGATCCGCATCCTTGGCGCCGGAATCGCCGGCCTCACTTGCGCCTATGAATTCGTCCGTGCCGGCGAAACGGTCGAGATTATCGAGCGCGCCTCGGGGCCGGGCCTCGGCTGTTCCTTCCATGCCGGCGGCATGCTGGCGCCCTGGTGCGAAGCGGAAAGCGCCGAACCGCTGGTCACCGCATGGGGCCGCAAATCCCTCGAATATTGGACGAAGATTCTGCCCGCCGCCGAAGTCCATGGCAGCATCATCGTCGCGCCTGCGCGCGACCGGCCCGATCTCATCCGCTTCTCGCGGCGCACGGAAAATTTCGAAACGCTCGATGCAGCGAAGATCGCGGCGCTGGAACCCGATCTCGCCGGCCGTTTCGAGGAAGCACTGTTCTTTCCGCAGGAGGCACATCTCGATCCTCGCGTGGCCATGGCGATGCTCGCCGCGCGGCTTGCCGAATTCCCAAGCGTCACCTTCCGCTTCAATACGGAGGCGGAGGCCGCGGCGGAGCCCGTCGATTGGACGTTGGATTGCCGAGGTTTTGCCGCGCGCGAAAAACTCGCCGATCTGCGTGGCGTCAAAGGCGAGATGCTGGTGCTGGCAACGCAAGAGATCGCGCTCCGCCGCCCCGTGCGGCTCGTTCATCCGCGCCATCCGGTCTATGTCGTGCCGCGCGGCGACGGCCGCTTTATGATCGGTGCGACGATGATCGAGAATGAAGAGAAGAGCCGCCTCACCGCGCGCTCCATCCTTGAACTCTTGAGTGCCGTCTATGCCATTCATCCCGCTTTCGGCGAAGCGGAGATCATAGAGACGGGCTCGGATGTGCGGCCTGCCTTTCCCGACAATCTGCCGCGCATCAGGCGACAAGATAGGACCATTCATGTGAACGGTCTCTATCGGCACGGCTTTCTACTGGCGCCGGCGCTGGCGCGTCGCGCCGCTGCCGTCGTGCTGCGCGGCGAGTTTTTTCCGGAGGTCATGGATGCAGATCCGGGTGAACGGCAAAGAGCTTGAGGTCGGCGCCACCACGCTCGCCGCTCTGCTCGACGAATTGGAATATCAGGACATGGTGGTCGCGACCGCCCTCAATCAGAATTTTGTCCGCGCCGTCGATCGCGGCGAGACCTTGCTCAAATCCGGCGATGCGGTCGAGATCCTCACGCCGAAGCAGGGAGGCTGAGATGCAAGGCAAGCTCGCCGTCTATGGCACGGAGCTTTGCTCGCGGCTGCTCGTCGGCACGGCGCAATATCCTTCGCCCGCGATTCTTTCGCAAGCGATCGAAGCGTCAGGCACGGAGGTCGTGACTGTCTCGTTGCGGCGGGAGGCCGGCGGCAGCCGCGCCGGCGAAAGCTTTTGGAGTCTCATCCGTGAGCTCGGCGTGAAAATCCTGCCGAATACGGCCGGTTGCCACACAGTGAAGGAGGCGGTGACGACGGCGCAAATGGCGCGCGAAGTTTTTGCCACGTCCTGGGTCAAGCTCGAAGTGATCGGCGAGGACGATACTTTGCAGCCCGATGCCTTTGGCCTCGTCGAGGCGGCCGGCATTCTCGCGCGCGACGGCTTTCAAGTCTTTCCCTATATGACCGAAGATCTCGTCATTGCGGAGAAATTGCTCGGCGCAGGCTGCGAAGTTCTGATGCCATGGGGCGCGCCGATCGGCTCCGGCCGTGGCCTTAACAATCGCTTCGGCTTGGAGGCTTTGCGCAAGCATTTTCCCGGCGTGCCGCTCGTCGTCGATGCGGGCATCGGCACGCCATCGCATGCTGCGGCGGCGATGGAGCTCGGCTATGATGCCGTGTTGATCAATACGGCGATCGCCAAATCCGGCGATCCTATCGCCATGGCACGCGCCTTTGCGCTTGCCGTCGAAGCCGGGCGCTTGGCCTATGGCGCCGATCCGATCACGCCGCGCGATATGGCCGAGCCCTCGACGCCGCAGCTCGGCCGCGCCTTTGCAGATCTCTCGCGTGCTTGATCCTTTCTATCCGATCCTCGACAGCGCCGCTTGGATCGCGCGCCTCTTGCCCTATGGCGTGCGGCTCGTGCAATTGCGCATCAAGGATCGTCCGAGCGAAGAGATCAGGCGCGAGATTGCCGAGGCCAAAGCGCTTTGCGACAGAGCTGGCGCGCAGCTCATCGTGAATGACTATTGGGCCGAGGCGATCGATCTTGCCTGCGATTTCATTCACCTCGGCCAAGATGATCTCAACACCGCAGATCTCGCCGCGATCCACCGCGCCGGCTTAAAACTCGGCGTCTCGACGCATGACGAGGCGGAGCTTGCCCGCGCCCTCGAAACGAAGCCCGATTACATCGCGCTCGGTCCGATCTATCCGACGATTTTGAAGAAGATGGCCTTCGCGCCGCAGGGCCTCGCCCGCATCGGCGAATGGAAGCGGAAGATCGGAGCGATCCCGCTCGTCGCGATCGGTGGGATCACTTTGGAGCGGGCGCAAGGCGTGCGCGCGGCCGGCGCCGACAGTGCTTCCGTCGTCACCGACATCACTTTGAATGCCGATCCCGAACAAAGAACACGTGATTGGGTCGCGGCGACGCGGGCTTACTTGCAGAAAGTCTCCTGAAAAGCCGCGAGCTTTTCCGGCGTGTTCAGGCCCTTCTTCACATTCCATTTATGGGCGGTGAAGAAGGTTCTGACATCGATCGTGATTTCATTGCCGTGAATATACCAGCGCTCGACGCCGTCGGGCGAGACGACCGCCGGTCCGTCGCTGCGGTGGACTTTGCCGTCTTCGAACCAGACCTGCGTGCCGCCATAGACATAATAGCCGAGCAAACGACCCATATCGTCTTGGTTTGCTTCATCGACTTCCTTGATCTCGGGCACCTGGAACCTCGCTGGCAAGACAACAAACGCGCTAGGCCGCGATTGCATCAAGTTGAATTGCTGTCGCGGTCTGAGTCGTTATTTTAACGCATGACCTTATCCGAAAAGTCTGCAACTTTTCGGGATCATGCTCTAATCCTCGCCACGCCAAAGCGCGCCGCTGCAAAGAGGCGCGAGAGGGCGAACGGTGAGGCAAATCGGTCGAGGCAGCCTATAGGCGCAGATCGACCTCAACAAGAGCGGCGCGAAGGAAGAAGCAGGAAGTGGGCCAATTGTCGCGGCTATTGGTCTGGATTTAGGCCGGCTCGGAATCTTCCGGCGTGTCCAGCGTCTCGCTCGTCTCTGCGGCGGCAGCCGCCTCTTCGTCGAACTGCCGAAAAGTCCAGGCGATCTGGGCTTTTTGCGCTGTATCGCCATAGATGACGATCTGCTCGCAACCGTGCGGACCGTCGACGGCGGCGAAATAGATGCTTTCCTCGATCGAGATCCGCGCGTCCGGCGCGTCGAAGATCCAGCGGCTGGTGTCGGGCAAAGTGAGCAGCACGGCACGGCCCTCGAGCACGCTCTGCAGTTGCACCGCCGGATGAATATGGAAGCGTGCCGCATAAGGATGCGCTGCGAGACGCGCGCCGCGCACGGCTGGTCGCAAGCGGTCTTCGCCGTCGAGCCGCAGCCCATCGCTTGAGAGAGTGAGGCGGCGTTCATGGATCAGGCCGAAGCGGCTGACATAGCCATCATGGGCGAGACGCATGCGGATGCGTTTTGGCAATTGCTGGCGCTCGACGGCGACGCGCATCGGGCCAGCCAAGATCTGCCCCTCGAACCAGCCTTCGAGTCCACGCCAGCCGGCAAATCGGCAGGTAGAGGTATCGGCAATGACAAGAGTCGAATGCGCGGCGGTGACACGGGCCGGCGCGCGCGCGATCGCGCAAAGCGGATCGGGCGCGCCGCAATTCACGACGAGCTTTTGGATGCCGGCGGACAATTCGAAAGACAAACAGCCGGCATGGGCGAGCGACGAAAAATCTGGCGGAGGCACACGGCCCGTATCAATGATGAGGACGCTGGTGCCGGCTTCGACGCGCTGATAGCCGGAATAGGGTGCATTGGTCAGAGGCTGCGCCCGCGCATCGTCATAGGCGAGCACTGTGGCGAGGAGATCGGGCGCGGTGACGCCCATGCCATTGAAGAGCGCGAGCGTACCGTCGCCATGCCGCAACAGGCGCAGCATCGGTAGCATGCGGTCGATCGCATTCAACAATTGCGGCGGCGGCGGCACGGCCTGTGCGGCATAGGCTTGCCGCAATGGCAGAAGGTCGAGCAGCAGGCCGATCAGCGCATCCGGATTGCGGCTGATATGGCCACCATCGGGCAGGATCTGCCGATCGAGCTCCTCGGCGAGAAGTTTCGTGCTCTTGCGCTGAAATGCGGCGGTGCCATGCGCGCAAATGCCGAATTCGGCGCGTGCTATGGCGGCCAAGAGACGTTGCTCGCCGGCCAGCCCGGCCGCAAGTTCATGTTCGAGAAAATACTGTGCACGCGCCAATCCGCGCATGAAGCGGCGGTAGAAGGCATGGTCGGCACCTTCGAGGATCATCGGCGATTGCGCGAGAAAGGCGAGGAGTTGCCGCGCGACGACCCGCGGCTCCCATGCCGGGCCTTTTTTGGGTTTGCCGGCATGGATCAGAAAATCATCGACGAGCGCGCGGGCATTGGCGTTGGCCAGTGCGCTGGCGGCAGCGCGCAAATGCCTGAGCCAGCCGAAGCCGTTCAGCGTGCGCTCCCACTCCGGCTCGTGGGTTTCGATTTCGAAGGGCAAGCGGCCATGTGTGTTGATGATCTTGCCCGCAAAAGCAAAGTAGCCGGCATAGATTTCCGCCGCAATCGTCGGATCGGCGGTGCGGATGTCTTGCGGCGCGATCAGGAGTTTATCCGGCGCCTTCGCATTGATCAGAGTGATGAGATAGGCAGGCCAGCTCACCAGGCGGCGTATAAAAACGCCCGCCCGGGCCGCCAAGCGGCTGAAGAGCCGAAGCTTTTCCATGAATTGCGCGCGGTTCAGCTCACGCTCCTTTAAATTCGTGATGTTTTGGCAATCAACTCGTCTTAACGACCGCGCTTTTCGTGACGGACCAGTCTTGCGATAAAAAAGCCATCAAGGCCGGCAAGCCGCGGATCCTCCACTGGAAGATGTGAAGGAAGCGTCCGCACCTCGCCATTTGCATTGACGAGTTCGCCGAGACCGCCGACCTCTCCTTGCATAATGGGCAGCCGAACAATGTCGGGATTGCGGCGGAGCAGGGCGGCGATCTGCTGTTCACCTTCCTCGGGCTCCATTGAACACGTGCAATAAACGATCGTCCCGCCGGGCCTGACGAGTTCGAAAGCCTTGTCGAGCATGCGCGACTGCATGGCGGCGAGTTTGACGAGATCGCTAGGCTTTTTCGTCCAGGCGACATCCGGATGACGACGAATCGTGCCGGTGGCCGAGCAAGGCGCATCGAGAAGCACGGCGTCGAAAGTCATGCCATTCAGCGCGACGACATCGGCGACGACGATCTCGGCTTCGAGCCGCAGCCGGTCGAAATTGCTGCTTAAGAGCTTAAGTCTTTCGGCCGAACGATCGATGGCTGTGACTCTTGCGCCGCGGGCAGCGAGTTGCGCCGCCTTGCCGCCCGGCGCCGAACAGAGATCGGCGATTTTTATGCCAGGCTCGATGGTAATGAAGCGCGCGGCCAGCGCCGCGGCGGCATCTTGAACCCACCAGGCTCCTTCCTCATAGCCGGGAAGCTCCGGGATCGGCTGATGCGTCGCAAGGCGCAAAGAGCCGGTCGGCAGCACCGTTGCGCCGAGCTTTTCTGCCCAAAACTCCGCATCGGATTTGACGCTGATGTCGAGGGTCGGTTCCAGCCGATGCGCGGCGGCGATGGCGTGTGCGCCTTCTTCGCCATAGGTCTTGCGCCAGCGGGCGGCGAGCCAAGGCGGCGTATCGTGATCGAGCGGTGAGGCGCTGGCGAGATAAGTGTCGCGCCGCCGCGCGAGATTGCGCAACACGCCGTTGACGAGCGCGGCATAGGGGGCGGTCTTTGCATCGAGCCGCGTCATCCGCACCGCAAGATCGACGGCGGCATGATCCGGCACATCGAGAAAAAGAATCTGCGCCGCTGCCGCAGTGAGACACCATTCAATCTGCGCCGCCGTGCGCGGCACGCCGCGGTCGAGCAAATCCGCCAAAGCATGCCTTATCGTGCCGAGACGGCGCAGCGCGGCTGTGGCGATCGAGCGCGTCAGGGCAAGGTCGCGCGGATCGAGCCCACCGACGCGCGACAATGCCGTGCCGGCGGCAAAAAGCTCATCGAGCATATGGCCATTGGCGATGACATCCCGCAATATAGCTGCGGCGGCGACCCTGGCAGCAAGGCCGGGTACCGTCATCGTTTCCTGTCGCGCGATTTCGGCGGCGGCAGCACGCGGCGGCTTCATCGTTGAACAGTTCCGCGCTGTGTGGCCATCTCGCTTTCCCGTCCTGCCTGGGACCGGGTCTGGCGAGCCAGGCGGTTCCCTTTGATTCGCTTCGAGTTTATCATTAATTTGCGATGCGGCAGAAATGCGCCGGAGCGGCGAGCGCTCAAGCGATAGTTTCTTGCCGGTCTGGATCCTTGAAACACTTAGGAAACACACTGGGCAAATGCACGCAGATCCTGACAAAGACACGACAGCACAATCTCGTGACGAACAAGCTTCGCCGCCCCGCGCCCTGAGCCCGGCCGCCGCGCGCGCGCTTGCCGAGGCAGCAGAACGGCGGCGTCAGGCGGATGCGAAGGCGCAACAAGCGCCGGAAATCGGCGGCCGCGATGGGCCCGATCCGGTGCGCTATGGCGATTGGGAGGTGAAGGGTATCGCCAGTGATTTTTGAGGCATGGCCGTTGCGTTGGCGCCACGCTCTATGCGCTCAAGCCCGCAAATAATGTCGGCACATCGAGCGACCTGAAGCCATAATGTGTCAGCCAGCGGATATCGGCCTCGAAAAAGGCGCGCAAATCCGGCATGCCATATTTCAGCATGGCGATCCGATCGACGCCGATGCCCCAGGCAAAGCCCTGATAGATATCGGGATCGATCCCGCAATTGCGCAAGACGTTGGGATGCACCATCCCGCAACCGAGAATTTCAAGCCAATCCTCGCCTTCGCCGAAACGGATTTCGCCGCTCTTGCGCGAACATTGGATGTCGACCTCCATCGACGGTTCAGTGAAAGGAAAAAAGCTCGGGCGAAAGCGCATCTTCACCTCCGCCACTTCAAAGAAAGCCTTGCAGAATTCCTGCAAGATCCATTTCAAATGGCCGAGATGGGCCTGTTTGTCGATGACGAGCCCCTCGATCTGATGGAACATCGGCGTATGCGTCTGATCCGAATCGCAGCGATAGGTGCGGCCGGGGCAGATGACGCGGAGCGGCGGCTTTTGCGCCAGCATGGTGCGCACCTGCACCGGACTCGTATGGGTGCGCAGCACTTTCCTTTCGCCGCGCGCGTCGGGCGCCAGGAAGAATGTGTCGTGCATATCGCGGGCGGGATGGTCCGGCGGAAAATTGAGCTTGCCGAAATTATAATCATCGGTCTCGATATCCGGGCCTTCCGCAATTGAAAACCCCATATCGGCGAAGATGGCCGCGAGTTCATCGGTAACCTGGCTGATCGGATGGAGGCGGCCGAGGTCGAGCGGGCTGACGCGGGCCGGCAGGGTCACGTCGAGGGTCTCGGCGGCGAGCCGGGCTTGCAGTGCAGCCTCCTTCAAAGCGGCGCGCCGCGCCGCGAGCGCTGCCGTCACATTGTCCTTCACGAGATTGATCGCCGCACCCTGCTCCTTGCGCGCCTCGGGCGGCAGCTTGCCGAGGCCCGAGAGCAGCGCCGAGATCGTGCCCTTCTTGCCCAGAGCGGCGATGCGCACGCTCTCGAGCGCCGCCTCGTCGGCGGCGGTTTCAATGGCGGCGAGCGTTTCCTGTTCAAGCGATGAGAGATCGGACATACGGCACAATTCTCGCGAGGAAGGCAGCGCTTTTGCCACGCGGCGGCGGCGATGTCGAGCCATGCCGGCAAAAGGCGTTTGCCGCCGACGGTGGGCTTTGGCCGTCTAGAGCGGATAAAATGTGCTGTTTCGCCGTGGCGCTCGGCTTATATGGGGTGGCGATGCCTATTTGCCGCGCTTTTGGCGGCACTAGAGCATGATCCCGAAAAGTTGCAGACTTTTCGGATCGGATCATGCGTCAAAATAAAGACTTAGAGCCGATCCCGATCACGTGGGATCGCTTCGCGATCCAGCTGATCGGGACAAATCGGCTCTACATCAAAGAATCAGAGCATGTCCTTTGTCGGAAAAGTCTATCAACTTTTCCGGGACATGCTCTAGAGCGCGACAGCTATTCAACCTAGTGCAATCACGCTCTACAGCATGCAGTTGGGCGAGGGCTCTCAGGGGAGAGGGCTCAGAGGTGAGTCAGGCAACAAGATCATGAACGAAGATGCATTCGAAGCGGCTTTGACGAGTCTCGGCCTCAAAAGATTCGAAGTGCCCGGTCCGAAGCCCGGCGGCTTCATCCATCTGTTTCAAATCTTCTCGGAAGAGGCGCGGACGCGGCTTGCCGGCATTTCCGATGATTATGCCGAGCGAGACGCGCTCGCCTTCGGTTACGCCGAGCACCGCGCCTTCAACGCCTTCGCGCATCGCACCTCGAAAGATATCATCTGCCTCTATACGACGCCGCTGCGCGTGCTGTGGAGCTTCTTCAATGCGATGATGGACAATCGGCAGATTTTCGCCTGGGTCGATGATGTGGAAACGCTCGGCGGGACGGCGCCGCCGCCGAAGGGCGATCTCTTCTTTCTGCGCGAGACGCCGCCGCTTAATGATGCGGGGGAGGCTTTCAATCCGATCCGCCCGCGTTTGGCGCGCGCGCTGTTCGACGTCGCCGCCGATTTCCTCTTGATGCATGAGGTTGGTCATATCCGCAACGGCCATGTCGCCTTGCTGCAGCAGCGTGCCGGGGCGCGGCCCTTTCGCGAACTGCCTTATGAGGAGGCCGACAAGCTCGAAATCCCCGAAGCGCAGGCCTTGGAATTCGACGCCGACGGTTTTGCGATCCAGAAAGTGTTCGAACGCGTCCACAAAGAAAATCCTTTCGCCGAATTTTCCAAGGGCCTGCTCAAGGACCACCGCCTGGCGGAAGATGGGGTGCATACGGCGAGTTGGTATTTTTCCTGGTTTGCCGTTTATTCGCTGTTCCGTCTGTTCGATGAGGCGATGGAAATCTCCGAAATTCCGCTGCGCATGCAGCCGCCAGCGGCTTTGCGCCAAGCCTGTCTCTTGCCGGCCGTCGCCGCCCTCACCGGGCGCAAGGGCTGGTCCGGCCTCTCCTTGCAGGATTGGGTCGATCTCGCCACCGATGCCGGCCTCGAGGCGGAACGCACGCTGACCGGCCTGCGTCGGATGAAGCCCAATCCGCATGCTTATCTTGCCGCCTGGAACGGCGCCGCCTTCGAGCAGATCGGCATCTATCTCGAGACTTGGGAGAAGCTTGCACCGCAATTGGCGCCGCTGAAGCGCGGCATGGTGCCGGCCGTGTGAGCCGCCATCTTGCGATTGCCGCGGATGGGGCCGACATAGAGCCCATGAGCAAGGCATTCACTAAGGAAACCGAGACCGACACGGATCTCGAAGAGGAAGCCCCCGCGCTGCCGCCGGGCACAAAAAACTACATCACGCCGGAGGGCTTGCAGCGGCTGCGCGACGAGTTTCGCGCGCTGCAGCAGGTCGAACGCCCGAAGATCGTCGAGATCGTCTCTTGGGCCGCCGGCAATGGCGACCGCTCGGAGAACGGCGACTACATCTATGGCAAAAAGCGGCTGCGCGAGATCGACCGGCGGATGCGCTTTCTGATGAAGCGCATCGAAATTGCCGAACTCGTCGATCCGCGGCAGCAAAAGAACAAGGCGCGCGTCTTCTTCGGCGCCGCTGTCACTTATCGCAATGCCCGTGGCGAAGCGAAAAGAGTGCGGATCGTCGGCATCGACGAGGCACGTTCCGAAATGAACGAGATCAGCTGGATCTCGCCGATCGCCAGGGCCTTGCTGAAGGCCGAGGTGGGCGATGTCGTCGAGGTGCGCATGCCGAAGGGCGTCGAGCCGCTCGAAGTCTTGAAGATCGATTATTGAGAGGACAGCGAAGGACGGCGCGGCAGGCGATATAGAGATTGGCGTCGGCCCGGCGTGGTTCCGGGCGGTCGAGACTGTCGATCTTTTAATGCAATCTTGCGTCAGAGCTGCGGCGCTTTTAAAGCGCGGTCGGCATGCGGGGGAGGCCCCCGTGCCGCTGCGATATGCTCTATTTTTTGTGGGGGTGGGGGCCGCCCTTGCCGCCGTGAGGTCCGCCACGATGCCAGCCGCGGAAGCCCTCGCGGCCGCCCCATCCGAAACCGCGCCGATCGGCATAGCCGCACCAGTACCAGCCGGGACCCTGCCAGCCGCCATCATACCAGCAATAATTGTGGCCACCCCAGAAGTAAGGCGCGGCCACGACGCCGGCCGCAACGGCCGCCGCTGCGCCGAACGCATCGGCGGGGCTTTGCGCCTGTGCCGATCCGGCGGCAAGCATTCCGGCAACCGCCGCGGTTCCCATCATGATGGAGATCTTGACACGACGCATTCTTTTGCCCCTTAGCGAGAACGACTGGGCTGCCGGCATCGGAGCATGGTTGCCAGAGCGCGTCAATCTTTCGTCTCGGTTCGGCGGGTCAGACGCGGCGGCATTCAACCTGCATGCGATATGGGCGAGGAACTTGCCGATCGGCCGACGCGCCGCGACGCAGAAGCGCTTCAGCTCTATGAGATATAAAGATAAAATCACAACGTGGATTTCGGGTGAGTTTCGAAAGGATCGCGACAATGGCCACGGATTATGCCTTCATCCGCGCCTATGGCAAATTCATCCAGGCGCGGGAATCCTTCGTCGACGACCAAGTGCGCCAGGCGCGCCGGGAGAATGTTGCGAACGACGTCTATAATTACGACAAGGAGGCCAAGCGCTGGAAGCGTTTCGCCGAGCTCGAAGAAAAGGGCGAGGCTGGCGACGAAGAGGCGGCTGCCGCGGCGAAGAGAATTCGCGAGATCATGCGATAGGGATAGTGGCGCATTTCGATCGTTCTGCGTCATGGCCCGGTCTGCCCGGCCATCCAGGGACCATCCTTATCAGCCTTTAGAGGGGTTTAGCTATCGTGCATCCCTCGTCTTAAAGGCACCGCATGGATGGCCGGGTCAAGCCCGGCCATGACGGCTGCAAGCCGAGTACCTCTTTCACCCCAAATTCAATTCCTTGAAGAAATCATTGCCCTTGTCGTCGATGACGATGAAGGCCGGGAAATCCTCGACCTCGATCTTCCAGATCGCCTCCATGCCGAGCTCCGGATGTTCGAGCACCTCGACCTTTTTGATGCAGTCCTGTGCGAGGCGGGCCCCCGGGCCGCCGACGGAGCCGAGATAGAAGCCGTGATGCTCGGCGCAGGCTCGCCGTACTTGCGCCGAGCGATTGCCTTTGGCGATCATGATCAGTGAGCCGCCGGCCGCCTGGAATTGCTCGACGAAAGAATCCATGCGCCCCGCCGTCGTCGGCCCGAAAGAGCCCGACGCATAGCCCGCCGGCGTCTTCGCCGGGCCGGCATAATAGATCGGATGGTTCTTGAAATAATCCGGCATGGGCTCGCCGCGTTCGAGCCTTTCGCGGATCTTCGCATGGGCGAGATCGCGCGCGACGATCATCGTGCCGGAGAGCGACAGCCGCGTCTTGATCGGATAGCTCGACAGAGTCGCGAGAATCTCTTGCATCGGCTTCGACAAATCGATCTTGACGACCGTGCCTTCGAGCGAAGCCTCGTCGATCTGCGGCAGATATTTCGCCGGATCATGTTCAAGCTCTTCGACGAACACGCCGTCTTTGGTGATCTTGCCGAGCGCCTGGCGGTCGGCCGAGCAGGAGACGCCGAGCCCGATCGGCAGCGAGGCGCCATGCCGGGGCAGGCGAATAACGCGCACATCATGGCAGAAATATTTGCCGCCGAATTGCGCGCCGATGCCGAGATCCTGGGTGAGCTTCTGGATCTCCGCCTCCAGGCCGAGATCGCGGAAGGCATGTGCGTCGGCGCCGCCCACAATCGGCAGAGCATCGTAATAGCGCGTCGAGGCGAGCTTGACGGTCTTCAAGGTCTGTTCCGCCGAAGTGCCGCCGATGACGATGGCGAGATGATAGGGCGGGCAGGCGGCAGTGCCGAGCGTCAGGATCTTCTCCTTGAGGAAATCGACAAGCCGGTCATGCGTCAGAAGCGAAGGTGTCGCCTGATAGAGAAAGGTTTTGTTGGCCGAGCCGCCACCTTTGGCGATGAAGAGGAATTTATAGGCATCCTCGCCTTCGGCGTAGATTTCGATCTGCGCCGGCAGATTGGTCTTGGTGTTGACCTCTTCGAACATGGAGAGCGGCGCGAGCTGCGAATAGCGCAGATTTTTCTTCTCATAGGCGTCCTTGATGCCTTGCGCGAGCGCCGCATCATCATCGCCCTCGGTGAAGACGAGCCGGCCCTTCTTGGCGACGACGATCGCCGTGCCCGTGTCCTGGCACATGGGCAGGACGCCGCCTGCCGCTATATTGGCGTTCTTCAACAGATCATAGGCGACGAACCTGTCGTTTTCGGTCGCCTCGGGATCTTTGAGGATCGCGGCGAGCTGGGCGAGATGGCTCGGCCGCAAGAGATGATTGATGTCGATCATTGCCGTCTCGGCCAGGAGCCGCAGCGCTTCGGGCTCGACGACAAGCATCTCGCGCGCGCCGAATTTTTCGATCCCTACGCCCGCTGAGCTGAGCTTGCGATAAGGCGTCGTATCGGGACCGAGCGGGAAGAGGGGGGAGAAGTGAAAACTCATGTGGGTGCCAGCTCATTGGTAGCTCTGGCGCCTCCTTCTCCCTCTCCCGCACGCAAGTCGGCAACAGCCGCCTTGCGTGCGGGAGAGGGAGGCGCCAAGCTTTATGTAGTGTGGATTTCTGCCATTTGCGCGCATGACAAAGCAAAAGCACTGTCATGCTGACACAGGCCGAGCGGAAGGCGCAAGCGCTGCCGTTCGTCAAGCAGCGTGCGAGGCCGGCTCCTGCGTCAGCACGGCATAAAGCGCTGCGGGGTCATGGATGGCGCGCAATTTCGCGGTGATTGCCGGATCGCGCAGAACCCGGGCAATCCGCGCCAAGGCCTTCAAATGATCGGCGCCTGCCGATTTCAGGAGCGACGAGCAGAAAGACGAGATCGACGGGGGCCGCGTCGATCGCTTCGAAATCGACCGGCTTTTCGAGGCGGGCGAAAATCCCGATGATCGACGGGCATTTGGCGAGCTTAGCGTGGGGAATGGCAATGCCATTGCCGATGCCCGTCGAGCCGAGCCGCTCGCGCTGCAGCACGGCATCGAAAATCTGCCGCGCCGGCAAACGCGAGATATGCGCCGCCTTGTCGCTCAACTCCTGCAGCAATTGCTTTTTGGAATTGGCGCGAAGCGAAGCAAACACCGCTTCCGGTTGAAGAAGATCTGTGAGTCGCATAGGGAGGAGGAGGTCCAATCTTCGAACGCTCGACGAGAAGGTCATGATGCGCCGCATGGAAAGTTGAGGAGGGAAAGCAGAACTCGGCTTTTCCGCCTCTGTTGGGGTTCGACTCCTTTGTTAAGGAGGCGAGCTCTCGGACGAAGAGGCCGTGTCGATCCAGCCGATGTTTCCGTCTGCACGGCGATAGACGATGTTGGTGCGTCCGTCGCCGGGATGCCGGAAGATGACCACAGGGGCATTGCTGACATCGAGTTCCATGACCGCCCCCGACACGGACATTTCCTTGAGGCTTGCAAATGACTCGGCAATGACAAGAGGATTCCTTTCCTCCGCAATTTCGGGCTCGGCGAAGTCCAGATCAATCGCCACGTCGATCGCGACAATCGCGAAGGCGGCTTCGTCCCCATTCATGCGTGGTGACTGAGAACTCCCGTTCGCTCGATCGCGCGAACGCCGCTTCAACCGCCGTAGGCGCTTTTCAATCCGGTCCGCAGCTTTGTTGAAGCTCGCATAGGCGTCCTGCGCTTCCGCCTCGACCTGCAGAACTATGCCGGAATCGAAGTGCAAAGTGCAATCCGTCCGAAAGCCGGAGCCTTCCCGTTCGACGGTGACATGGCCGCTCGTCGGTTCAGCCGAATATTTCGCAACAACACCATCGAGGCGCGTGCCGACGTAAGCGCGAAGCGACTCGCCGATATCGAGATTCTTGCCGGAGACGCGTAAGGTCATGGCCTTCTCTCCACACTACCAACGTCGCCCCTCAACTGTTTCCTTGACGCGTGCCGCTTATCGGGCATTTGGCTCAGGGTTAGGAGTGTCTCGCGGTGGAGTCAATGGGCGGCACCATGCCCTTGCACTGCATTCTCGATGGGCGCGCGCGACTGCCAATTCCAATATTGGCATGCCATTTCTCAAAGCATGACCGCTGCATTCGTTTTGGCATTCCATGGAAAGATTAAAAGCTTGCGCCAGCGCTGCAGAGCGGTGCAGGTTCCCACTGCTGCCGCATCCGCAAATCAGCTGATGATAATGTCAATGCATGGCCTTCATGCGGCGGCGTTCGACCGAGGAGGGAATGCGCAGGCTCTCGCGATATTTGGCGACGGTGCGGCGGGCAATGTCGATGTCGGAGGATTTGAGGCGCGCGACGATCGCATCATCGGAGAGGATCTCGCCGGCGTTCTCCTGATCGATCATTTGCCTGATGCGGAAGCGTACAGCTTCAGCTGAATGTGCGTCGCCGCCATTGTGCGAAGCGATCGAGGCGGTGAAGAAATATTTCAATTCGAAAAGGCCGCGCGGCGTTGCCATATATTTGTTCGACGTCACGCGCGAGACGGTCGATTCATGCATGCCAATCGCATCGGCGATGGTCTTGAGATTGAGTGGGCGCAAATATTCGACGCCATGCGCGAAGAAGCCATCCTGCTGGCGCACGATCTCGCTCGACACCTTCAATATGGTCCGCGCCCGCTGTTCGAGGCTCTTCGTCAGCCAATTGGCGGTCTGCAGGCAATTCGAGAGAAAGCTCTTGTCGCTGTCACTGCCCTTGGTGCGCGTCACCCGCGTCGCATAGGTCTGGTTGACGAGCAGCCGGGGCAGAACCTCGGAATTGAGTTCCACATGCCAGGTGCCGTCGGGCAAGGCACGCACGACGACGTCGGGGACGACGGCCTGCACCGAAACGCCGCCGAAGGCGCGGCCGGGCTTGGGATCGAGCCGCCGGATCTCGGCGATCATGTCGAAGATATCCTCGTCGTCGACGCCGCAGATTTTGCGCAGCGCCGCAAAATCGCGTTTGGCGACGAGTTCGAGATGGCCGACGAGCGCCTGCATGGCCGGGTCGAAACGATCCTTTTCGCGCAATTGGATGGTGAGGCACTCGGCTAAATTGCGGGCGCCGATGCCGGTGGGATCGAAAGTCTGGATTGTCGCCAGAATTTTCTCGACCCGGTCGAGCGGCGCCGCGAGCCGGCCTGCAATCTCGGCGAGATTCTCGGTGAAATAGCCGGCTTCGTCGATGGAATCGATTAGCGTATGGCCGATGATGCGGTCGACCGGATCTGAGGTCGCGAGCATCAATTGCTCGGCGAGATGATCCTTGAGGCCGATCTCGGCGGCGACATAGGCTTCGAGATTGGTCGCTTCGCCATCGCCGGAGGGGCCCGGCGAGCCCGACCAGGAGGTGGCGGATAGTCCCGAGCCTTCGACGAAATCATGCTGCTCGCCGGGGGTCGGCGCACGGTCGTCATCGAAGCTGTTCGACAGCTCGGTGCCGAGGCTCGCCTCGAGCGCGCCGCGGTCCGTGGCAAAGCTGTCGCCACTCCATTCCGCTTCGCTCGCCTCGTTGAAATCAGTGCTGGCGGAGATCTCTATCCGCTCCGGCCCGGCGCCATCTTGGCCGGGACTGCTGTTCACCTCATGCGGATCGGGGACGTCTTCGGCCCGTTCGAGAAGCGGATTGCGCTCGAGCTCCTCCTGCACGAAAGCGGCGAGTTCCAGATTTGAGAACTGGAGAAGTTTGATCGCCTGCAGAAGCTGCGGAGTCATCACCAGGGCCTGGCCCTGGCGCATGATGAGCTTGGTGGTGAGCGCCATTACAAATTCAACTGTCTACGGCCCAAAACGACCGGATCTCTTACCGGCCCATTTTTTGCTTATAGCATGAATAATGCTTTTGTCGCTGCCTTAAAAAGCGTCAGGCTAAATTTTTTAAGTAAATAATAACCTGCCCGGCTGCCCGGGACAGAGGAAAGGCCATTGCTAAAGCCTTGTTCGCTCGTGGGCTTTTTCATAGGCGCCATATTTGCGTTTCCAATCCGAGGCGTCGAGCGAGCGCCGCGCCTCGGTGACGAAATCCTCTCTGGCATAGCCTTGAAGATAGAGAGCTGCCGAAAGATCGCCCCGATCGATATGAGCGGGGGCCGCGGCGGCGACAGCGGCTTCGGCGCGGAAGGCGATGCCGGTCCCGACCTCTCCCAGAAGCGGTAGATCGGCAGGGTCATGGGCGAGGGCCAAGACATCGGCGCGCCCGATCGTCTGCGCCGCAATGAGGCTGTCGAGCGCCGCCGCCTTGCCGGCCGGATCGAGCACAGGCTCGGCAAGCGCCATGATCTTATTGCCTTCGAGGATGAGCCTATTCGCGATGACCTCCTGAATATTGGCTTTTTGGGCGACGGGACCGGCGAAACAGGAAAAGCCATAAGTGACCAGAGCGACGCTCGCTCCATGGGCGCGCATCGTCTCGACGAGCACGCTGGCGCCGGGCGTCATCACCATCTTCTTGCCGAGCACCCGCGAAAGACAGTCTGTCGTGCGGCCTTGCAGCGAGGTGAAAAACTCCTGCAAGCCTGCTGCATGGCCGATCTCACCGCCGGCGACCCGGGCGCGGATTTCGGCGAGCTGTGGCGCGCAGGAGATGACCGCCGCGATTTCATCGAGCGTGTTCTGGCCGATCAGAACATTGTCCATTTCGATGACGAGGAGCTTTTTGCGCCGCCCTTCGAGCGGCTGGACGATCGCATCGATTTGCGGATCGGCAATGGCGGCGCGCAGCTTTTCGGCCAAGGCGCGGCAGTCGATCGCCCGGGCCGGGGCAAAGGAGATGTCGGCCGCAATTCCCTTGTCGAGCCACATGGGTGGCTGCGGCGCGTCCAGTGCCTCAGTGGCGCGGGCGAGATGCCGATCGGCGAGGGCCGGAAAGCTCGGGTCGCAAAGAAGCGTCGCGACATGGGAGATGGTCGACTGGGTCATGGATCACGTTCGCTCAATGGAATTCAGGACTGAATAGCTCAATCCGGGCCATTCGGCTCGCCGTCCTCATACTCTACGGCGACGAAATAAAGCCCGTCCGCCGGTGCGACCATGCCGCAGCGGGCGCGGTCGCAGGATTCCAGGGCGGCGCGGAGATCGGCGGCGCGCCATTTGCCGGCGCCGACTAGCTCCAGCGAGCCGACCATGGAGCGCACCTGATGATGCAGGAAGGCGCGGGCGCTGGCGCGAATCTCGATCGCATCGCCGTCTTTCGCAACGTCGAGCTTTTCGAGCGTTCGGATCGGGCTCGGCGCTTGGCATTCGGCGGCGCGAAAGGTCGAGAAATCGTGCCGGCCGATCAGGATCTGCGCCGCCTCATGCATAGCGCCGGCATCGAGCCGACGTTTGACGAGCCAGGCATGGCCGCAATCGAGCGTCAGCGGCGCGCGGCGATTGATGATCCTATAGAGATAATGCCGGCGCAGCGCCGAAAAACGCGCGTCGAATGTGGCGGCGACGGGCTCGACATTTAAGATCGCGACGAGCTTCGGCCGCAGATGCGCATTGAGCGCCTCGCGCAGCACATGAGGCTCCCAGGCGCGATCAAGGTCGGCATGCGCCACTTGGCCCGTCGCATGGACGCCGGCATCGGTGCGCCCGGCGCCGCGGATCGTGACCGCATGCCCGCAGAAGGCGGCGAAGGCCGTCTCGATCGCCTCTTGCACGGAGGGACCGTTCTTTTGTCTTTGCCAGCCGACAAAGAGCCGGCCGTCATATTCGATCGTGAGTTTGTAGCGTGGCATCACAGCCTTTTGGGCGGTATGCGATGCGCTGGCAAGGCCACGTGCGGGCTGCCGCTCACGCCACCGGCCCGCCCAGAAAAGCGCCTGGTGCGAGCTTCGTGCCGCGAAGAAAATCCGCCGCCGTCATCGGCGCCTTGCCGGCGCGCTGGACGATGAGGAGGCGGAGCACGCCTTCGCCACAGGCGATGCCGAGCGCATCGTCGATGACGGTGCCGGGCACGCCGGAACCGTCGATCACCTGGCTCCGCAAGACTTTGATGCGCTCCAAGCCTTTGCCGAGATCGGCCTCGAAGAAAGCGCCCGGAAAAGGCGAGAGCCCGCGGACAAGATCATGCAGTTCGTGCGCGGGCTTCGTCCAGTCGATGCGCGCTTCCGCCTTGTCGATCTTATGGGCATAAGTGACGCCCTGTGTGGCCTGCGGCGTGAAGACGAGGCTGCCGCGTCCGAGCGCGGCGAGCGCGCGCGCCATGAGATCGGCGCCGAGCCGAGACAGGCGATCATGCAGCTCGCCGGCGGTCGTCTCCGGATCGATCGCGACTTTTTCGACAAGCGCAACGGGCCCCGTGTCGAGGCCTTCCTCCATCCGCATGACCATGATTTCGGTCTCGCTGTCGCCCGCCATAATGGCGCGCTGGATCGGTGCGGCGCCGCGCCAGCGCGGTAGGAGAGATGCGTGAAGGTTGAGACAGCCTAAAGGTGGCACTGCGAGAATGGCCTTCGGCAGAATGAGGCCATAGGCGACGACGACGGCCACATCGGCCTGAAAGCCGGCGAAGATCGCGGCTTCATCTTCGCTCTTCAGGCTTTTCGGCGTCAGGACCCGAAGCCCGAGCCGCTCCGCGGCCGCGTGGACCGGCGAGGGCAGCATTTCGAGGCCGCGCCGGCCGGCGGGCTTTGGCGCGCGCGTATAGACGGCCGCAACTTCATGGCCCTGGCCGATGATTTCTTCGAGCACCGGCACGGAGAATTCGGGCGTGCCCATGAAGATGATACGCAAGAGACGCGGCTCGCTCCCGGTTTCTCATTATGCTGACGGCGCGCCCGCCGGTGCGTCTTACATGCGCGGCATCACTCGGCCTGTGGCGCTGACGCAGCGCCATGTTGCTCGCTCACGCGCTTCGCCGATTTGCTGAATTTCTTCAAGATACGGTCGCGCTTGAGACGGGAGATATGATCGATGAAGAGAACGCCGTTCAAATGATCGATCTCATGCTGAACGCAGGTTGCGAGCAGCCCTTCGGCATCCATTTCTTGCCTTTTTCCCTGCCGGTCCAGATAGCCGAACTTGATCTTGGCAGGACGGAAAACCTCTTCGCGATAGTCGGGGATCGAGAGGCAGCCTTCCTCACAGGACGACTCCTCCTCGGAAGCCCAAAGGATCTCCGGATCGGCGAGGCAGAGCGGATCTGGGCTCGCCCCCTCGTCCTCGCGGCGGGCGATGTCGATCACGATGACGCGTTTGGGAACCGCGATCTTGATCGCGGCAAGCCCGATGCCCGGCGCCTCATACATGGTCTCGAGCATATCATCCATGAGCGCGCGGATCTGGTCGTCGACGGCGGCGACGGGTTCGCTCTTCAGGCGCAGCCGGCGGTCCGGCAAAATGATGATGGGTTTCAGGGCCATGGCTCTCTATGCCACAAATCATGTCACAGATATTTCCCCTATGACATAAGCATCAACTTAGAATTGGTCAAATTCGGCTTCAGGCGGCGCGGACGGTGCGCAGAAAATCTTCCACATGTTTGGAAAGGACGCCAGCCTGGCTCGTCAGCTCGGTCGCCGATTTCAAAAGAGCCTTGGCCGCTAGGCTCGAATCACCCGCCGATTGCGTCGCGCCGACAATATTCGAAGTGACCTCATTCGTCCCATGTGAGGCTTCCTGGATTCGGCGGGCGATCTCCTGCGTCACCATTGCCTGTTCCGCGACCGCTTTCTCGACCGCGACGGCAATGGCGCTCACCTGCCTTGTCGTGCCGGCGATCGAGGCGATGAACGAGGCGACATTCTGTGTCGCCTCCTGGATCCCGGCCACTTGCGCGCCGATCTCAGCCGTCGCCCTTGCCGTTGCGTCGGCGAGGCTTTTCACTTCCTGCGCGACGATCGCAAAGCCGCGCCCGGCTTCGCCGGCGCGTGCCGCTTCGATCGTGGCATTGAGGGCGAGCATATTGGTCTGCCCGGCAATGCTGCGGATGAGCTCGACGATCCCGCCGATCCGTTCGGCAACCTCGGCAAGCCGGCGCACTTCCGCCTGCGTCCGATCCGCCTCGCCGGCGGCCTGGCCGGCGATCCGGTTCGATTGATGGACCTGCGCGCTGATCTCGCCGACGGCGTGCGAAAGATGATTGGTGGCGGTCGCCATCGCCTCGACGCTCGTCGCCGCTTCCTTGGAGGCTGCGGCGGCAGCCATGGATTGAAGATTGGTGGTTTCAGCCGACTGGGTCAGGCTGGAGGCCGTCGCGCGCAAATGTTCGGCGGTCGACAGAACATGGCTGGCAATTCCGCCGACGGCTTTTTCAAAGGACAGCGCGAGATGATTGAAGGTCTGGTGGCGTTCTTGCCGGGCCGCCGCGAGATAGATGTCGATTGCATAGGCCATGTCGAGCATGACCAGGCGCGAAACGGCCGTCTGCAGCTGGGTCCGGCGCGCGTTTGAGAAGAAGCGCAGGCCTTTGGTGGGGAAATGGAGCCCGATCGCTTCGATCATCCGGCTCATAATGAAACTGTAGCCGCCCATGTAACCTTGCGGATTGAGCCCGAAGCGGCAGCGCAACTCGAAGACCGCCGCGGCCGAAGCCTTGTAGTCTGCATCGAAGCGGCCGTCGAAGGCATGCGACCAATGCCGGACGAAGGTTTCCTTCGCGACCGCGACCGTCTCATCCTTTTGATAGGCCGAATCGGCGTCGACGAAGCGGCGGATCTGATCATACATGGCGTCGATATTCGCGGCGAAGATCTGGACCAGAAAGTCCTTACGTGCCCTGAGCAGGGCAACACATTCCTCATCCAGCTGATAGTAGCGGCGAAGATCATCGAGATTCACATCGGAAACCATGGCCATCTGACCCGATCGCTAAGGCGACGAGTTTAGGTTGCGCATGGTTAGCATTTGGTAACGCTATGCCTGAGCGACTGTGTTTTCTGCCTTGATCTGCCGCAAGTGCCGGCCTCGCATCTCCCTCGCCCGGCCAAAAGTCATCTCGATCTGGGGCTCGCCCAAAATTTCCCCGCGGATTCTGCGACGCCGGAGCCGGCCCGGGGACAATTGTTCTTAATTCGTTCCTAAGTGCACCCGAATCGGCTAAAGCATCTTTGATGGAGCGCTTTTTTCGTATTGTCGCCGGCATTCCGGTGAGTCCTTTCGATCTTCTGATCGGGTTGCTCGGCTTTGCCTTGGTGCTGCTGCTGATCGTCGCCATTGCCGCCGTGCGGGCGGGGCAGGCGCGGCGGCGGGAGGCGGCGGCCGCGGTAGAGCGGCAAGCCGAGCTCGCCGACAGATTGGCGGCGCTGATGCAGTCCCATGCGGAATTGACCGGCCGCATGCGCGGCATGGGCGAATATCTTGGGGCGCGTCATTCCGATCTCGCGCGGCTCGTGGCGGAACGGCTCGATGCGGTCGGTGCCCGCGTCGGCCGTGGTCTCGAAGATCAGAGCCGCACGGCGAATGAAAGCCTTGCCAAGCTCAACGAAAGGCTTGCGGTGATCGATGCGGCGCAGGCGCGGCTCACTGGCCTCACCGAGGAGGTGATCGGCCTCAAGGACATTCTTGCCAACAAGCAGGCGCGCGGCGCTTTCGGCCAGGGCCGGATGGAGGCAATCATCCGCGATGCGCTGCCGGCTTCGGCTTACGAATTCCAGCCGACCTTGTCGAACCGCTGTCGGCCGGATTGTGGCATTCGTCTGCCGGGCGATGATCGCATGCTCGTTGTCGATGCCAAATTTCCGCTCGAGTCCTTCACGGCCTTGAAGGATGCCGGCAATGAAGAGGCGCAAAAGCAGGCGCAAGCGCGGGTGCGCGCCGATGTCAGCAAGCATATCCGCGACATCGCCGAGCGCTATTTTCTGCCGGGCGAGACGCAAGATCTCGCGATCCTCTTCGTGCCGTCCGAATCGCTTTATGCGGATCTCGCCGAACATTTCGAAGACGTGATTTAAAAGGCGCATAGGAGCCGCATCATCATCGTCTCGCCATCGCTGCTCGTGATGGCCGTGCAGGTCATGCAGGCGATCGTGCGCGATGCGCGGGTGCGCGAACAGGTCCATGAGATCCAGATCGAAGTGCGCCGCCTCGTCGAAGATGTCGTCAGGCTGCGCGAGCGTGCCGGCAAACTCGCGATGCATTTCCGCCAGGCACAGGACGACGTCGCCGCGATCGGCGTTTCGGCAGAGAAGATCGCCAAACGCGGCGAGCGGATAGACCAGATGGATTTCGTCGGGTCGGAAAGCGCTCCAGGACAAGACGGCGAACTTGTCGCTTCGCCGCTCGCAACGGCTGCGCAGATCTGAACTTGGCTTCGAGCCGCGGATGGCAGCCGGCGAGGCGCTCCCTCACTAGAGGGAGCCAAATTACAGGCATTAGCTATATTGAGTAATTATCAAACAGAGAGTTCTGACCCTCCATTTTGATTTATGGTCATTTTTTAGGCATAACTGGACGATTTTGCGCCAAATTTTCAGCAGTCTGCCGGAAATCAGTTCCCCTACAACAGCTTGCCGTTGCCGCCGCGTTTGGTATTAACTTTGATAACTTTTCTTGAGCACGGCCATACGCGGGGGCTGGTGGCGTATCGGAGCGGCCGCGTCATGACGGCCCACGACCCGATATCTTTGACGGCATAGGCAAAGCAGGGAGAGCGACATGAAAATCGTGACGGCGATCATCAAACCTTTCAAGCTCGACGACGTACGCGAGGCGCTCACCGCGGCGGGCGTCCCTGGAATGACCGTGAGCGAAGTGAAAGGCTATGGCCGTCAAAAAGGCCATACGGAAATTTACCGCGGCGCCGAATATGCAATTCAATTTCTGCCCAAGCTGAAGATCGAAGTGGCCGTTCCCAAAGATCTTGTCGCGCGAGTTGTCGAAGCGATTTCGGCGGCCGCTCGCACGGGTGAGATCGGCGATGGCAAGGTCTTTGTCACGCCGCTCGAACAAGCATTCCGCATCCGCACCGGCGAGCGCGACGCCGACGCCATCTGAAAAACCTTTAATATCCAGGAGTGTGAGATGAAGTTTGTTCCGCTTCCCCGGACCGCGATGATCGCAGGTCTCGGGCTTGTCGGCGTTGCCTTGCTGAGCAGCATGGCTTACGCCGATACGCCGGCCGCACCCGTTTCCAACAAGGGCGATACCGCCTGGATGCTCGCCTCGAGCGCTCTTGTTCTGATGATGTCGATCCCGGGTCTCGCCTTGTTCTACGGGGGGCTTGCCCGCACCAAGAACGCCTTGTCCATTCTCACACAGGTCTTCGCCATCGTCGCGATGGTTGGCATTCTTTGGGCAATTTACGGCTATTCGATTGCGCTCGGCGATACGAGCGGGCCTCATGTGGGCCTCATCGGTGGCCTCGGCAAAATCTTCTTGAAGGGCGTCGGCCCGGATGCCACGGTGCCGACCTTCTCGAATGGCGTCGTCATCCCGGAACTGGCCTATATGGTGTTCCAAATGACCTTCGCCATGATCACGCCGGCTCTCATCATCGGCGGCATCGCCGAACGCATGAAGTTCCCGGCAGTCATGCTGTTCATCTTCCTCTGGGTCTCGCTGATCTATTTCCCGATCGCGCATTGGGTGTGGGCATCGGCTGCGCCAGATGACATTGCGGCGGCGGCGAAGGCATTGGCGGCGGCAGCGACCCCTGCGGCCAAGGCGGCAGCGCAAGCCAAGCTCGATGCCGTCACCTCGGGTGCCGGATGGCTTTCCCAGGCAGGTGCCCTCGATTTTGCGGGCGGCACCGTCGTGCATATCAACTCCGGTATCGCCGGCCTCGTCGGCGCTCTTATCGTCGGGCCGCGCCTCGGCTTTGGCAAGGAAGCCTTCCCGCCCCATTCGCTGACGCTGACGCTGATCGGCGCCTCGCTGCTGTGGGTCGGCTGGTTCGGCTTCAACGCGGGCTCGAATTTGGAAGCGAATGGCACGACGGCGCTCGCCTTCGTCAACACGATGCTCGCGACCTGCGCTGCGGCGCTCTCCTGGCAGTTCGTCGAATGGGCAGTCAAGGGCAAACCCTCGATGCTCGGCTTGGTCTCCGGCGCGGTCGCTGGCCTCGTCGCTGTCACGCCGGCTTCGGGCTTCGCCGGCCCGATGGGGTCGATCGTCCTTGGCTTGATGGTGTCGCCGCTCTGCTTCTTCTTTGTCTCGACGATCAAGAGCATATTTCGTTATGACGATGCGCTCGATGTCTTCGGCGTCCATTGCATCGGCGGCATCACCGGCGCGCTCATGACCGGCATTCTGGTCAATCCGGCGCTCGGCGGCGTCGGCATCACCGACTATACGAATTTCGCTCATGGCAATGCCGGGACCTATGACCTTGCGACGCAAATGCTGGCGCAGGGCAAGGCCGTGCTTGCGACCTTGCTCTATTCAGGCATCGGGTCCGCGATTCTCTTTAAGATCGTCGATCTGCTTATCGGCTTGCGTGACACGACCGAGGGCGAGCGCGAAGGCCTCGACGTCACCGATCATGGCGAGCGCGCCTATAATTATTGATCGGCTCACGATTGCTGATCGCGGCGGAGTCAAACTCCCGCCGCGATCTTTCAAAACGACGGTTTGGACATGATTGCGATCCGAACGGATGCGATCATGCCCTAATGCCGGAGCCACGACAGGAGGAGCGCCAGCCCCAGCAGCGCTGCCACGCATTGCCAGAATTGGACCGGGGCGCGTTCATAGAACGTCCGCGGCCTGGGAGCGGCAGCCGGGGCGCACACCGGTCCCGCCTCCATCTCCAGCGCGAATTCGATCATGTCGCGAAAACGTTCGGCGGGATCGACCGCGATCGCGCGCCCGAGCGCAGCCTGCAGCCATGCCGGCAGATCCGGGCGCAGAGTGCAAAGCTCCTTCGGCCGGTCCAGGCGCGGCGGGCCGGTCGCGTCGAGATTGCCGTAGGGGAACTCGCCGGTGAAGGCGCGGTACATGGTGACACCCAGGGCATAGATGTCAGTGGCCTCGTTGCCGGCCTCGCCGGCGAACATTTCCGGCGCCATATAGGCGGGGGTGCCGGGAATGTCCTCGGGCGGGAAGTCCTCCAGTCCGGGTACGCGCACCACCCCGAGATCGAGCAGCTTCAGCGATCCGGCGCTTTCGAGCATCACATTATCGGGCTTAATGTCGCGATGGATGATACCGGCGCGGTGCAGCGCGGCCGCCGCCCGGGCCAGCTTGACCGCAATATTGCGGCCTTCCTCCAGGCCCAGCGACGGCCGCCGCGTCAGCCGCGTTTCGACAAGCTCGCCCTGGTAAAGCGGCATGACCGTGTAAAGGCACGTCTGGCGTCCCGGCGGCAGTTCGATGACGTGGGCGACCCAGGGGCTGTTGACGCGCGCGCCAACCCACGCCTCGCGGACGAAGGCCGCGTGGTGGGTAGCCAGGGCGGCGACCTGGGGTTTGGGGAACTTCAGCGCCACCTCGCCGCCCTCGATCTCGTCCACCGCGCCGAACAGGCGGCTGTAGCGGCCCTCGGACAGCAGCACTTTGAGCACGAAACCATCGATCGTCTCGCCGCCCCGCGGCACCGGGATCAGCGGCAGTTGCATGATGGTGCCGCCAATGTCGGCCGATTTCGCCGTCGGCAGCCCGACCACGTCCAGCACCAAGGCGGTGCAATTGTCGGTGCTGCCGGAGTTGAGCGCGGCCGCGACCAGAGCACGGGCCGTGTCCCCGGGAGCCGAGCGCTCGCGCAATATGTCGGCGATGCTGTCGTTCGCCAGGACCCCGTGCAGGCCGTCGCTGCAGAGGAGGAAGCGGTCGTGCAGTGCCACCGGCTGCGCCGTGTAGTCGAGGCGCACCTCCGCCTCGATGCCCAGCGCGCGGTAAAGAATGCGCGACCGGCGCGGGCCGTCCCGCAAATGATCGGTCGTCAGGCAGGTCAGGCGGTCGCCGCTCAGCCGATAGGCGCGCGTGTCGCCGACATGCAGCAGATGGGCGGTGCGCCCGCGCAGCACCAGGGCGGTAAAGGTGCACCCCATGCCCGCCAATTTGGGGTCCTGGCGAGCCTGGGAGTGAATCCAGCCATTGAGCGCATTCACGATTCTGGCTGCGGCGCGTGGCACTTCCAAGGTCTCGGGCAGGTCCCAAAATCCGTCCAGAAAGCCCCGCACCGCCGTCTCGGCCGCCACCCGACCGCCCTTGGTGCTGCCGATTCCGTCGGCAATCGCCGCGACCACTTCCCAGCGCGGCTTGGGTAGCTCCGCGCCGAAAACGGCGGCGACGAAATCCTCATTATGTTTTCTCGGCCCGGTCTCCGAGGCAAACCCGATGCTTGCCTTGAGACCGGCAACACCCTCAACCACCAGCGGCGCTCCGATGACCGGGCGGCTGGCGGCCCGGCGCGTGGCTTCAATTCTTCAGCCTGCAATGATCGTAAAGGAAATAGCCGCCCGTGCTCGAGGCGAGTATGACCGTGAGATTCCCGGATTTGCGATCAAGCGTGTAATTGCCACTGTCCTTGGCGTCGTGCCAGGAAATTTCCGTGTCTCCGATATGGGCCGGATTGGAATCCACTGTGCCCTTGTCGTAGTCGATCTTGATCTGCCAACTCGCGCCGCTCGCCGGATTGGTGCAGGTGATCGTGGATTCGCTCGGCGGCGCCGCATTGGCGATGCCGGGAACAGCCATGCCGATCGCCAATGCAGCGATTCGCGCCGTAGGAGCCGCTTCAAGAACATCGTCGCACTCGCATCGCCATCATGCGATCCATACCCAATTCTCATGAGGTTGCAAAGAAGACACAAAAGGCAGCGGTCGGACAAAGCCCGAGAGCCGTTATGTGACTAAATTATATTCATTATGCATTATTATTGATCGTTCTCATGAAACAAACTTCGCGCTTAAATAAACTAGCCGCTCGTTTTGGACGGGAGGGGATCGGCGGCCGGTGATTGGGCGAGATGACTCCGATTGCGTGGATCTTGCTTAAGTGCCGGCGGCGTTGATCCGTGGGATCGCTCGCTTGCGTGGTTGGCATATGAATTGCACTGCATAACACTGCATTTGGTGAAGTTATCCACGCTAATATGGGGGGATATACCGTGCTCTTACCGTCACCTAAATGGCTAGATACTGGAAACAACGCGTGGCAATTGGCAGCCGCGACTTTTGTAGGCCTGCAAAGCATTCCCGGGCTGACGATTCTTTATGGCGGCGTCGTCAAGAAGAAATGGGCGATCAACTCGGCCTTTATGGCGATCTATGCCTTCGCCTCAGTCCTGGTCGTCTGGATCCTTTTCGACTACAATATGGCGTTCGGGCCGCAATGGTTATCAGTTCTGGGCCAGGGGTTCCTAGGCACGCCGATGCCGGCGACATCGGCCGCATTCACCCTCGGGCAGGCGACAATTCCGGCGGCGGCCTCGGGCATGCCGCCGCTGGCCTTCCCGATGGCGACGCTGGTGTTCTTCCAGTTCGTGTTCGCGGCGATCACAGTCATTATCCTCGCCGGCTCGGTGCTCGGCCGGATGAACTTCAAGGCCTGGATGATCTTCTGCCCCTTGTGGATGACTTTGGTCTACACGGTGGGGGCGTTTTCCGTGTGGGGTGGCGGCTGGCTCGCGCAGCATGGTGTGGCCGACTTCTCCGGCGGCTATGTCATCCATCTCGCCGCCGGCACATCCGGCTTCGTCGCCGCGGCGATGATCGGTCCACGCCTGCAAGCGGATCGCGACAATTTCCCACCCAATAGCCTGCTGATCACCTTGGTCGGTGCCGGCATCCTCTGGCTCGGTTGGAACGGCTTCAACGGCGGCGACCCCTATTTCGCCAATGCCAATGCCGGCGCGGCGGTCCTCAACACCAACACCTGCACCGCGGTGGCGCTTCTGGTCTGGACGCTGATGGACGAATTCGCCTATGGCAAGCCATCGATCGTCGGCGCGGTCAACGGCATGATCGCGGGCTTGGTGGCGATCACGCCTGCCGCCGGTTATGTGAATGGCTGGGGCGCGATAATCATCGGCGTTTGCGCCGGGATCATTCCCTGGTTGGCCATGAACAAGCTGCAAAAGACCAAGCTGATGATGAAAGTGGACGATACGTTGAGCGTATTATCCACCCATGGTATTGCCGGCCTGATGGGCGGTCTGCTCACCGGCATCTTGGCATCACCGGACATGCTCAAGTATATCGGCACCGACAAAGATGCGCCCGGCGTCAACATTACCGGCTTGCTCTATGGCAACCCCAACCAGCTCCTGCTTCAGTTCTACGGTGCGGCGTTCATCATCGTGTACAACGTCGTCGCCACCTTCATCATCCTCAAGGTCATTTCGTTGTTCATGCCGCTGCGCATGGATGAAGCGACCTTGAAAGTGGGCGATGATGCGGTTCACGGCGAAACCGCCTATGCGATTGGCGCGGAAGGCGA
>CAVWXV010000005.1:0-470511 GCA_963759185.1 uncultured Alphaproteobacteria bacterium | reverse complement strand
GCCATTGACGAGCTTCTCCGATTCGCGTGCAAGGTAGACTTTGCATTTAGGAAGCTGCTCGCCGAGGCAAATGACATCCAAATCGACATACCAACCACCGAACTGTAGGATCGCAAAATAACGAAACAGATCGGAATGCAGCGCCGGCGAGCGGTCGCCGTCCGCAAATGTGAAATGATGCACTTCGCCGGTCAGGAGCTCGTCGAGATCGACGCGCTCGACGCCGGCGGGAACGCGCAATGTCTTGTCGCGCGAATAGACGAGAACACGGGCGCCGGCGGCGACGAAACTGGTGAGGCACAGCTCCTCATAGGGGCTGAGCTGAGGCCCCGTCCAGAACGCGCGCACCTCCGGCCGCACCGTCATATGCGCCGGTTTTTCGTCGGCATCGGCCGGCAGACAATGCTCCATAGTATTCCGTTCGGCTCACTATTCGCCGATCGGCAGGCATAGCTTGGTGCTGATGCGGCCGACCGGGAGTGATAATTTGGTTAGTCTTGTTCAGGCTCGGCGGCAATATGGCTTCGCTCGACCCCGGGCAGATCGCGAGGTCGATTGGCTGTGAAGACCATCCTTTTCGCCTGGGAGCTCGGCCGCGGCCTCGGCCACCTCATGAACATGCGCCGCATCGCCGCGCGTCTCAAGCCGCATGACCTTCGCTTCGTTGCTGCGGTCAGCGATCCATCGGCGGCCGGCCCGTTGCACGGCCTATCCGACGAGGTGATTGCTGCGCCGTCATGGCCACTCGACTCCGGCCGGCGCGCGCCCACATCGTCTGCGACCCTCAACGACATTTTGGCACCGGCCGGCCTCGGCGACCATAAAACGGTGCATCGGCTGCTCGCTGCCTGGGATGGGCTTTTCAAGCAAATTCGCCCGGATCTCGTGATTGCGGATTTCGCACCGGCGGCCGCGCTCGCAGCGCGCGGGCGCATGCCGCTCGTGCTCATCGGCAACGGCTACACTTTGCCGCCGCATGAGATGCAGCGCTTTCCGCTTCTCCACCGCGCCGCGCCGCCGGTCTGGAATGAAGAGCACACGCTTGCCGCGGTCAACAAGGCGATGCAGACCTTCGGATGGCCTTTGCTCCAGCACTTGCCGCAGCTCTTTTGCGGCGATGCCTGCCTGGTCCAGACATTCCGTTTGCTCGACCCTTACGACACGCAGCGAACGGCAGAAGTGGACGGACCGATCTTCGATCGCATTCCAGCTCCGCGGTCGGAGCGCGCGAAGTTGATTTTCGCGTATCTTTCGGGTGGATATGCGCTGCATCCGTCGATCGTCGAAGCGCTGAAGCCGTTTGCCGCACGGCTGCGGCTCCACGCGCCGAACCTGCCCGCGCCGCAGATCGACGAATTCCGGTGCGCAGGCGCGCAGATCGACGAAGCGCCGGCGCCGCTCGCCGACGTGCTCGCGTCCACCGCGCTTCTCGTGCACAGGGGCGGCAGTGGAAGCGCGACGGAAGCGCTCGTCGCGGGCGTGCCTCAGCTCGTCCTGAGCGCGCAGCTGGAACAGGACCTCAACGGAGAAGCGCTGCAACAGGCGGGCGTCGCAAGGCTGATCAGGACCTATGAGGCGGGCGTGTGCGTGTCTTGCGAAGACATCGAGGCGATGTCGAGCGACGCAACGCTCGCCGCCGAGGCGGCCGCAGTCGGCGCATGGCATCGCGATTTTCTGCAGACGAGGAACGCGCTTTCGAGTTGCGAGCGCACCTGCCTGCGCCTGCTGGCTGCCTGACCGAAATTGCTTCCGATTGTTTGGTTTATTTCTCTTCGGCCGTGAACACGCCGTCCCAGTCGGGCGCTGGCGGATGCTCGCAAAATTCGCGGATGCGCGCGCAATAGAGGTCAAGAAGCCCCATCAATCCGAATTCGCCCGCGAGCGGGCGCGACATCTCGATCGCCTCCAGCGCCTTGGCCCAGTTCTGACTACGATAGTTCAAGAGCATCTGTTGGTTGAACTCGGCGAGCCGGCGAAAATTTTCTGTCGCGGCAATGTCCGGCCCGCCGAAAATGCCGTAGACGATCTCCGGCTCGCTCTTCCCCTTCACCCGAATGAGGTCAAGCTCCAGCGCCGCAAATTGCTCGCCCGCGGCCGCCATTGTGGTTGCCCCGGCAACGATTGCAACGCCGTAGTTCTTGGTCTGACCTTCGAGCCGGGATGTGAGATTCACCGCATCGCCAAGAACCGAATAGTTGAACCGCAGGGTCGATCCCATATTGCCAACGACGCAGGTGCCGGTGTTGACGCCGACGCCGATCCTTATGGGCACGAAGGGCTCGTCATTAATCTTCGCCTCCGCCTCGCGATCGGCATTCAGCACTTTCACACGCTCCATCATTTCGAGCGCGGCGCGGCAGGCATTGGCGGCGTGATCGGCGTCGTTGAGCGGCGCGTTCCAGAACGCCATCACTGCATCGCCCATGTATTTGTCGATCGTTCCCTGGTGAAAAATGATCGCATCTGTCAACGGCGTGAGCAGGCGATTCATCAGCGATGTCAAGCGTTGCGGCTGGTGCTTGTACATCTCGGATATGGTCGTGAAACCACGCACGTCCGAGAACATGATGGTCATCTCGCGCTCCTCGCCTCCTAGCACGAGCTTCTCCGGCGTGCGGACCAGCTGCTCGACAAGATCGGGGGCGAGATATTGACCAAAAGCGGAGCGGATCTGCTGACGCTGGACTTGCTCGCGCAGGTAATTGGTGAACACCACCACCAGAAAAACCGCGAGCGCAGAGAGCAGCGGATAAGTGAAATCGATCAGCAGCGCCCGCTCCGTATAGAAATACCAGGACGTTCCGACGAGCGCGGCTGCCATGAGCATTCCGAGCGCCGCGACCGTCAGCGCGCGGAGAGCCGGCGCGACGATGATGATGATGAGCGACACCAGCAATGCCGCCACGAGCTCGGCTGGCATCGCGTAATCGGGATAGGAAATCCACGCGCCCGTCAGCGCGTTCTCAAGGATCTGCGCGTGAACTTCGACGCCCGGCATCACCGGATCGACCGGCGTCGTAACGCGGTCCAGAAGAAGCCCTGTCGCTGAGGTGCCGATCAGCACCAGCTTATGATCGATCCTGTCCCGCGCTACGCGACCTGCAAGGACGTCCTGCGCCGACACATAGCGGCTGGCGTCACTGCGGGCGAAATGGACCCAGATCTGACCGTTCCGGTCGGTCGGCAATTCCAGTCCGCGAATTCCGATGCTCTCAATGCCGGCTTCATCGGCTCTGATGATGATGGGTCCGGAGCCCGCCGCGACATGCAGCATTTCGAGGCTAAGCGCGGGAATGGTTCGTCCGTCCGCGCGCATGGCGAGGGGAACCCGCCGGACGATGCCGTCCCGTTCCGGCCGGATGGACAGCATGCCGATGCCGGCGGCGGCCTCCTCGAGAATTGGAATGTTCCGCAGAATGCCAGGAAATTTGAGGAGATAGGGCGTCGGGTCGGCGCCCATGCTGGCGATCCCGATCTGCTGCGGCGCGCCGGATGCTGTCGCTTGCGGGAGCCCCGAACTTGCCGACGATCACTCCGGCGCCAGCAAATGCAGCTGCCAGAATCTGATCATTGCTCGGCAAGGCCCGTATGCGCGCACGGGTCTCTTCGTCGAGGTTGCCGACGATGTCTATGATCGATCCGGGCGAATAGCGGTCCGGTTCGGCAAAGATCACGTCAAAGCCGATGGCGACCGCGCCGAGCGCAGCCAGGCGCCGGACGAGATCGGCGACCAGCGTACGCGGCCATGGCCATTGTCCGAGCTTGCGCAGGCTGGCTTCGTCGATGTCGACGATGATCGCCGGCCGCAGTGTCGAGTTCCGCGGCTTGGCGAGCTGATAGAAATCGAAGGTCCGCAGCCGCAGCTCCTCAAGCGGCGCCGGGTCCCAGACCCGCAGGGCCGCAAATGCCGCCATCAGCGCAAGTCCGATGATGCGACCGGGCCCGAGCGCGCGCGCCGGCCGCGCCAATGTCTTGAAGACACCGGCTCGCTTTGGCTCGGCACCTGACTGGAACTGCCGTTTTTGAATGGAAAGACTCCTGCGGATCTAAAGTTCGGGCCTTGCCGAACAGAATTCAGCTGCGCTCAACCAAGACGGATCATCCGACGAGCACCAGTGCGATCGTGAAGCAAAAATGCGTGAGCTGGTGCAGCGCTTGATCGAGCCCCAGCAGCCACCACAAGGCATCGTCTTTCTCGGTCAAGCCGAGGCTCCGTGTCGCCAACGCCTTGCCGCGATCGATCGAGCCGTGGACGACAAAATCGACCAGGCTGAGCCACCAGAGCGACGGCAGGAAGACAAGCGCGAGCAGGAACGTCATCGCCGCGTGAATGCCGGCATGCACCGCGAGCGGCGTGAGCCATTCCCGCTTTTGCGCCTTTCCATGCGCCATCCAGCTCGTTTGGAAGAGAAAATCTGCGAGAAAATGTTTGATCACGAATGAAACGTACAGGATGCTGAACCAGGTGGCAGGCAGCGTAGCGACCCTCATTTTTCACGAACCTTCCTTGCTTCCAATGCCGGCGCAATGACCCTATATCAAAACAAGACATATGAGGTGCCGTCGGCGAAAATATCGCCATCCCGATGATGCCGTCACTCAGATTGATGCCGATGCGGAATCCACGGGCGCTAGAGCCAACTCCGCCAAGGCGATGCCGGTCATCCTGACAAACGATGAAGAATGGGACGTGTTGGTCAAACAGGCGACGGAATAGCGCTATCTCGGCGCCTGCGGAGTGCCTGGCTATTTCGCAAATTCGGCTAACTATTGGAGCGGGTGAAGGGAATCGAACCCTCGTATTCAGCTTGGAAGGCTGCTGCTCTACCATTGAGCTACACCCGCAGGGAAAGCACGGCACCACCCCTCGATCATCGCGGTAGCGCGTGCCAGCCCTATTCGTCTCGGCGAGGCAAAAGATATACGGAGGATCGCGCAGGGTGTCAAAGCCAAGCGCGGCGACGGACAGGCATGCTTGAAGCCTGCGCGGGCCTGCGATCACGCTTATCGACCCGCCAGCCACCAGGTTCCGGCGACGAGGCTCAAGAGCGTCAAGGGCAGGCCGACTTTGACATAAGAGAGGAAGGAAATCTTGATTCCTTCGGCCGCAGCCCGCTGCGCGACGATGAGATTGGCGACCGAGCCGAGCAAAGTGAGATTGCCGGCGAATGTCGAACTCATTGCGACGATCCGCCAAGCCTGATCGGCCTGCGGCAGTTTTTCGATGAAGGGCCGCAGCACCAGAACGGCCGGCACATTGCTGACGAGATTGGACAGGACGGCCGTCACGATCGAGAGGCTCCAAATGTTTTCGAGATGCAGGGCGCCGACCGCTTGCGTGACCGGCGGGGTCAGCAAGTCCCGTTGCGCCGCGGCCGTCACGACGAAGAGACCTGCAAACATGAGCAGCAGTCCGCCGTCGATTTGCGTATAGATCTTCCGCGATTTGACGGCGCGCGTGAGGAAGAGCAGCGCGGCGCCGATAATGGCCGCTTCCGCCATCGGGACTTGGATAAAAAAGGCGATGATGACGCCGCAGCTCACGGCCAAAGCCTTGAGCATTTGTCCCGCGTGCCAGCGCGGCCTCGCCGGCCCCGGCTGCACCGCAAAGGGCTGCGTAAATTCCCGGCGGTAAAAGCCAGCGACGAGAAGGACGGTCAGGATAAGCGCAACAAACGCCGGCGGCGCGAGCCGCGCCGCAAAATCGGCATAGGCCAAATGCGCATCAAGGCCGATGATCATATTCTGCGGATTGCCGGTGATCGTCGCCGCGCTGCCGGCATTCGACGCCATTGCGGTGGCGAGAAGATAGGGCACGGGATCACGTTTCAACCGACGCACCACATCGATGACGAGTGGCGCCATGATGAGACATACGGCATCATTGACCAGAAAGGCGGAAAAGACCCCGGTCACGCAGACGATCGCACAAAGGAGCGTCAGCGGCGAGCCAGCCCGCGCCACGACGAACCCGCCGGCGAGCCGGAAAAATCCCGAAATCCGCAGATGCGCGATGATCGCCATCATGCCGAGAAGCAGCGCGATGATGTTGAGATCGACGGCTTTGAACGCATCTTCAAGGCTGATCGCGCCGGCACCGACCATGAAGCTCGCGCCGACCAACGCGATGCCGGTGCGGTCGATCCGCAACAAGGGGAGCCGGCCCAGCGCCATGCCGAGATAAGTCGCCGCAAAGATTATGACGACGGCGACGGTTCTGAGATCTGCCGCGATCATTCCGAAGCTCTGGCGCGCTGACCGCACCGGAAACGAGAGGTGATTTGCCGGCCGAATGCATCGGGCTGGCGAGCGCGCGAGCCTTTCGAAGCCGCGCATTCGGACGAAGTCGCTTCCCGGAAGCGCCTTTTACCTATGGGTGCTTGGTCTTGATGTCGGCCAGATAGAGTGCCGCAATCTGCCTATCAGAATCGCTCGCCGCGGCGGTCGCCTTGTCGTAGAGATCGTTGATCCATTTGTTCTTGCTCGACTGCCCGGCGGCTTCATGGGCAAGGGTGAGCCACATCAAACCGAGACCGCGCTGGCGCGGCAAGCCGTCGTGACCGGTAAACAGCAATTGGCCGAGCAAGGCCTGCGATTCGGAATGGCCCTTTTCAGCGGCCAGATGCAGCCAGCGTGCCGCCTGACGGACATCTTTTCCAATGACGCCGGAGACACCGTCGAGATACATGCGCGCGAGATTATATTGCGCATTGGGATCGCCGAAATTCGTCGCCGCATATTGGAACATTTCGAGCGCCCGCATCGGTTCCGGCGTGACCTTCGTATTGGCGATGCCGGTCAGACTATAGACGCCGACGGCAACGAAAGCGCTGGAGACGACTGACGCTTCGCGCGGATTTGGATTGTCTTCATCATAATTGGCGACAATCTGCGAGAAATAGTCATAGGCCTTGATGTCGTCATGCGGGACGCCATCGCCATCCGCATACATTTTGGCGAGCTTCCACCGGGCCAGGGATTCACCGCCGGCCGCGGCATATTTCAAGGCCTCGATCGCCGAACGCTGGTCGCCAATCTTGAAATCTTCGAGCCCCGCTCGAAGCGCCGCCTGAGGATTCTTGAAAATCGGCAGCGGCACTTTATTGCTCGCCGCGACATCGGTACTGCCATCGAAGGCCGTGGCCTCGAACCCGCCGCCGGTCGCGGTCGCGGCCACGACAAGTCCGACAAAGGCAAGGAGAAGGGCGCGCTTAGCCGATGCCATAGCACTGCATCCCACAGTCCCCGCCCGCACCGGCCAGCGACAGCAATCCCTTGCAGACGCAGGATTCCCCTGTCGCGCAGCGCCAAAGGGCGCCGCCCGCAAGAGAGCTGCAGAGACGAGAGCTGCAGAGAAAATTGTGCTGGGCGATTACAAGCGCGTCCACGATCCAACCCCGCTCAAATACCAATGTTGATGACCCAAAATCGGGACATTCGGTGCCACGCGGGGAAGCGGGCGATCGACTCCACTCACTCATAAAGTTTTCCGGTCGAGACTTATCGACGTCCAGGAAAGCTATCCATCAATCACGTTTAAATTAGCGGGCGGTTTATGGCTGAAAAGCGGCTTTCTCCTTCCCGACGGAAGGCATGCCGCAGATGCCGCCACGCTGTGGCGCAATTGCCACAAAGTCGCTAAGCCACGATAAGCCGGCGCACGCCTGTCAAGAAAACGAATGGCGCGCCGTTCGGTTCCTCATGCTCTGCGTGGAGTGGAGCCGCGGAGCGCGTTTGTCGGCTGGCGCAATCAGGCAGCTGCAACGACGTGCTTCAAGCGCGGCTCGCCCTGGCGGTCTCGTTCACAGCGGCATTTCCGAAGCGGGGTCACGCGTCGTCGGTCGCGCCGCTCGGCGGCTACGCCCGCCCCAAAAATCGCGCGAAAGCGGCAAGCGCCGTGTCGGACACATGATGCTCGATCCCTTCGGCATCGAGCTCGGCGCAATGTTGCGGCACGCCGACGGCGACCAGCAGATCAACGACCAGCCGGTGGCGGGCTCGGACGCGTGCGGCAAGGTCGAGGCCGCGCGGCGTGAGAAAAACGCCGCGATAGAGCTTCGACGTCGCCAACCCTTCCCGCTTCAGCCGGCCAATGCTCTTGATCGCAGTGGCATGCGAAACGCCGAGCCGGCGGGCAATATCGGTTGGCCGGGCCTCCCCCTGCGAGCTCAGGAGGTCGTCGATCAATTCGACATAGTCCTCGAGCACGGCAGAAGCCTGCGCCGAGCGCGCCTTGCCAAATCTCTCGGCTTGCACAGCCTCCGCCGGAAGCTCGCAGGAAAGTTGTACCGCCGTCTCGCTTTTCGTGCTCATCGGGCTGTCAGTCCTGAACGGCAAACTGCCGGCTGAATCCGTCATTCGAAAATTGTCACTTCAAGTCAACGACAAAATACTTGATGTTTTGTAGCTTATGCTACATTTTAAGGTGTCAGGAACTGAAAATGAGTCTGGCGCCGAAACGGCCGGAAGCGGGGAAACTTGTCGGGTCGCGATCGCCTTAGGGGAAGCCGGATGACCGATATCGTCGCAAATGCCGGCCGGATGAGCGGAAGCAGCCATCGGACGCAGATTGCCATTCGCGACGTGCTGGAAGGCCGTCGCCGCGGCGTGAGCGCCTTTCTGCCGATGGCAGGGCCCGCGGTGATCGCTTCGATCGCCTATATGGACCCGGGCAATTACGCGACGAACATCCAGGCCGGTGCAAAATATGGTTATGGGCTGCTTTGGGTCGTTCTGCTGGCGAATCTGATCGCCATGCTGTTTCAAGCCCTGTCGGCGAAGCTCGGCATCGTCACCGGCCGCAACCTCGCCGAACTCTGTCGCGCGCATTTTCCGCGGCCGCTCGTCGTCGCCATGTGGATAGTCAGCGAGATCGCGGCGATGGCGACGGATCTCGCAGAATTCCTCGGCGGCGCGATCGGCCTGTCGCTTTTATTCCACCTTCCCCTCTTTTGGGGCATGGTCGTCACCGGCATCGTCACCTATGGAATCCTGATGTTCGAGCGGCGCGGCTTTCGGCCGATCGAACTGATCATCGGTGCTCTGGTCTGCGTCATCGGCCTTTGCTATCTGATCGAGATATTCATTGCCCCGGTCGACTGGACGGCCGCGGCCTTCCATACGGCCGTTCCGCAACTCCAAGATGCGGCTGCGCTTACGATCGCCGTCGGCATTATCGGCGCCACCGTCATGCCGCATGCGATCTATCTTCATTCCGGTCTCACTCAGGGCCGCATGCCTGTCGAGAGCGATGCCGATCGGCGGAAGCTCCTCAGCTTTTCCAACTGCGAAGTCGTCATTGCGCTGGCGCTCGCCGGCGCCGTCAATATGGCGATGGTGATGATGGCATCCGGCGCCTTTCACCAAGGCCACAGCGACGTTGCCGAGATCGGGACCGCCTATCACACGCTGGGGCCGCTCTTGGGCGCCGGCGCCGCCAGCATCTTCCTCGTCTCGCTGCTTGCTTCGGGCGTATCGAGCTCGGCGGTCGGCACCATGGCCGGCCAGATGATCATGCAAGGCTTTGTCGGATTTAGAATTCCGATCTGGGTTCGACGTCTCGTCACCATGGTGCCGGCCTTCGTCGTCGTCGGTCTCGGCGTCAATGCAACCAATGCCCTCGTCATGAGCCAGGTCGTTCTGTGCATCGCCCTGCCGGTGCCGATGATCGCACTTCTGATGTTCACGCGGCGGCCTGACATTATGGGCGCTTTCGCCAATGGGCGTCTGACGCGGATCTCGGCATGGGTGGGAACCGGCTTGGTGCTGAGCCTCAACACGATCCTCTTGCTGCAGACATTCGGCGTTCGCCTCCCGTTTTTGGGATAGCTCATTGCTTCGCCTGAAAGGCGATCACCAAGCGGCAGCCTTCGAAGAGTTCGAGCCGGCGGTCATCGACGAGGCCGCGCGCCTTTTCGATCGCCTCTTCGTCATTGGCGCAATCTTCGAGGGGTTTGGATTTCTGGATCTTGCCCGACGCATCCAAATAGAAGATGCGATAGGAAGCTGGCTCTTGCGGCTTTGTCGCCATGATCGGCTCGCGGAACAATGGATGTCCGGGCCGAGCAAGAGCAATGCCGGAACCTAGATATCCTTCTTGCCGCGCAAGATCGCATCGAGCCAAGCGTTGAAATCATGCGGCTCGTCGTCGAGCCAGAATTCCATCCGCCCGTCGGCATGTTCCACCGCCGGACCGTCGCTGCGATGCAGCTTGCCGTGCCGCAGCCAATATTTGCTCCGATCGCCGAATTCCAAGGCCGGGCCGCCGTCGCGATGGCGTTGCCCGAACAAATACCATTCGGCCTCGCCGTCGGGTCCTTCGATCGCCGGTCCGTCACTGCGATGAAGCTCGCCATTGCAGAACCATTGGGTCGAGCCGTCGGCCTCCTCTATCGCCGGGCCGCCGTCACGATGCCGCTTGCCCTCACGATACCATTCCCGGCTTCCGTCGCTGGCTTCGACGGCCGGACCGTCCTCGCGATCGAGCTGGCCGTCCTTGAACCAGCGGCGCGTGCCCTCGGCATCGACAACCGGCCCCGTCGGCGCTTGCTTCTCTTGATCCAAGCTTTCGATCCACGCCGTCGATGCTCAGGCCTGTAATAGAACGCCGACAGCAAGTTGTGGACCAGTGATAGGCTGCGCGGAAGCTCTCAGGAAGCGCAAGCCGCCTGCACGGGCTCGGCCATTTCGACTTCAGGGAAGGTCGGATAAAGACCCCTAACCCGGCCCAATTGCTGAACGAGGCCGAGCACGGCGTCGATATAGGGCGTGGCAGTGCCGGTGATCTGCCCCATCTCTTGCACAGCCGTGACCAGCGCATCGATCTCGAGGGCTTTGCTCTTCAGGAGATCCTGCAGCATCGAGGTCTTATGCGCGCCGACTTTCGCGGCGCCATCGATCCGCCGGTCGACATCGACGCGGAAATTGGCCCCGAGCTTGTCGCCGATCGCTTTGGCTTCCAACATCATATGGCGGGAGAGCGCACGCGTTGCCGGATCGGTCGCAACAATATCGAGCGTCGCCTGAGTCAGGGCCGAGATCGGATTGAAGCAGAGATTGCCCCAGAGCTTGACCCAAATGTCGTCACGGATGTCGTCATAGATGCGCGGCTTCAGCTCCGCCGCGGCCAGAGCCTCGGCGAGACGCTGAACGCGCTCGCTCGGCTTCCGGTTCGGCTCGCCGAGACCAAATTGGTTTCCGTAAATATGCTGGATGACGCCCGGCTCGAGGATCTCGGTCGCCGGATAGACGGTGCAGCCGATCACGCGTTCCGGCCCGATCGCATTCCATTGCCGATTGTACGGATCGACGCTGGCAAGGCGGCAATTGGTATAGGGCGCGTCGAGGCCGTAAAAATACCACCAGGGCACCCCATTCTGCGCCGTCACCACGGCGGTATTGGGCCCGAGCAGCGGCCGCATGTCCTCGGCCGTCTCCCACGCCTGATGCGCCTTCAATCCGATGATGACATAATCCTGCACGCCGAGGTCGGCCGGATTTTTGCTCGCCGGCATGGCCTCGACATAGATCTTGTCGGCAATCCGCAATTCGCAGCCCTTGGCCTTGATCGCCTCGAGTTGCGCGCCGCGGGCGATGAGCGAGACATCGAAGCCCGCACGCTTGAGCAGGACCCCCATATAGCCGCCGATCGCGCCGGCCCCGTAAATGCAAATCTTCATATCGCGGTTAGAACTTTCTCTCGAGATGAAAGCAGAAAGCGCCGTCGCATTCCGCGGATTGGTGAAAGCCTTCCCAGGCTCTGAAGGGGCCCCCACCGGATTGCCATCCGACCGAGGCCGTCCGCAAAGGCTGAGATCCAAGGCTGAGATCCAAGGCTGAGTTCATGGAGCAGCGCGATCCGAGCCTCGCCTCAGCGATCGATCGCAGCAGCCCATTGAGCTCGCCAGCTCTTCAAAAGGCTTGATGTAAATACGCCCCGCCCCTCCTCTTTCCCCACCACCAGGACGTCGCCACACAGTCCTGCAACAGGCTAGGCTGACGTCACGGGCTTCTGCCATTAGATATATGGTCTTCAGCTCTCTTACATGCATCAGGACAAATAGCAAAGCATGTCGCTCCGGCAACCATGCCATCTAAGGCCATGCCAGTGCATAATTTTTTTAAATTTGGACTTAATAAAATTGAATAACGGCCGGTTACGGTTTTGCCGAGCGATGCGCCCGAGCCAGAAGGCCATTGCAGAGGGTAGAAAATTGATTTAATCCAGCATCATCGCGATCTAGCTAGGAGGCGGATCCGCGTGGCAGCTTTTCGGTAGGCTCGGCACGTTGAATTTTTGAAGATTGCCGCAATTGTCGCAGCCGCCGAGCACCAACATGACGGCGATCAGCCCCGCAAGGCAAAGAAGCTTACGTCTCACAGGCAACCTCCCCCCACTCAGAAAAGCTTAGCATAGGCCGCGCGCCCACGCACGCCCTCGCATCTGCCGTGGACCGTCCTTTTTGCTCATGCTCAAATAGAACCACAAACAACAAGTTATTGAATAAATATAACTTTACTCTGTCGAGACCGGGCGCATGAGTACAAATCATCATGCAAATTACCGCGAGCTGATTGCCGCGGCGACACATGAATGGCGGTAAGACTCGTTGCGATTGAACAAGTTTTAACCCCGCACCGCTAAGGTCGGCATTGGAATTTTCGCATTGGCCTAGGCACATCAGCTGCCAAGCTAGCGCTTTGGCTGGCCGAGCAGTGACCGAGCCGTTGCAAGATCGACCTTATCCCGACGGTTTCGGCGGCCAATCTTGGGCAATTGAGCAATCTTGGGCAATTGAGCAATCTTGGGCAATTGAGCAATCTTGGGCAATTGAGCAATCTTGGGCAATTGAGATGGAGTTGGTGATGAGCGCGGACATGAATGTGCCCAACGCAGGATCGGACAACCGGACCAGCGATCGGATTCGAAGTTTCCTGCGCGCGCAGATCATCTTCAACAATCGCATGTCGACGATTGACTGCATCATCAAAAACATATCCGCGACCGGGGCTAGAGTTGCCCTGAACGACACTCTGGCCGTGCCGACGGAATTCGACATCTACATCCCGCAGCGCGGTCGCAGCCATCACGCCAAGCTCGTCTGGCGCGACAAGGATTTGATCGGTATCGATTTCATGGATGTCCAGCAGCCGGCGCCCGTCGCGGCTGCCGCGCCGTCAATATCGGATATGCCGGCGGTCGGCGGCGAAGCCAGGCTGCGGGAGCTCGAGGTTCAGAATGCGGAGTTGAAGGCGCGCATCCGGCAGCTCAACAAGCGACTCGAAGACCTCGGCCAGGACCCGAACAACGTCTTTTGACGGAATCGGACCACAGCGTCGCCTTCAGGCGACTTCGGCGACGCGCCCTTCCTGCAAGGTCACCCGCCGCATCATCCGCGCGGCGAGATCCATATTGTGGGTGGCGAGCAGCACCGCGAGGCCGGTCTCATTCACTAAAGTCTCAAGCGCCGCAATGACATTCTCGGCGGTCACCGGATCGAGATTTCCGGTCGGCTCGTCGGCGAGCAGAATGCCGGGCGCATTGGCGACGGCCCGCGCGATCGCCACCCTTTGCTGCTCGCCGCCGGACAATTGCCCCGGCCGATGCGTCGCGCGCTCGGCAAGACCGAGATAGCCGAGCAAAGCCTCCGCCCGCGCGCGCGCCATTTTGCGCGACAGACCATGGATCATCTGCGGCAACATGATGTTTTCGAGCGCCGAGAACTCCGGCAACAGATGATGGAATTGATACACGAAGCCAATGGCGTCGCGCCGCAGCGCCGTGCGCATATCGTCCTGCATGCGTGTCGTCGGCTGCGTGCCGATATAGACTTCGCCTTCGTCCGGCCGTTCCAACAGGCCGGCGATGTGAAGAAGCGTCGACTTGCCGACACCGGACTGCGCGACGAGCGCGACCGATTGGCCTGGAAAAAGCGCGAAGTCGGCGCCACGCAGCACGCTGAGCGACGTCGCGCCCTGCGTGTAGTGGCGGCCGATATTTTCGAGCTGAAGAACGGGTCGCGTCATGTCACTCGTAGCGCAGCGCTTCGACCGGGTCGAGCCTTGCGGCGCGCCAGGACGGGTAGATGGTCGCCAGGATCGACAGTATCAGCGTCATACCGACGACGGCGGCGACATCGCGTGGATCGACGACGGCGGGAAGCCGCGACAGAAAATAGAGTTCCGCCGGAAAGAAATTGGCATTCAGCAGCCGGTTCAAAAGCCGCCGGATCGGCTCGACATTGTCGGCAACCGCAAGGCCGAGCAGAAAGCCGGCGAATGTGCCGCAGGTGCCGATCGAGGCGCCAGTGATCAGAAAGATCCGCATGATCGCGCCGCGCGTCGCCCCCATGGTGCGCAGGATCGCAATATCATGGCTCTTGTCCTTCACCAGCATGATGAGGCCGGAGATGATGTTGAGCGCTGCGACGAGCACGATCAGAGTGAGAATGACGAACATCACATTGCGTTCGACATTGAGGGCATCGAAGAAGGTGCGGTTGCGCTCGCGCCAGTCGGTCATGATCACCGGTCGTTGCACCGCGGCCTCAATGACCGGACGCAGTGCGTCGATCTTTTCTGGATCTTGCAGAAACAGCTCGATGACGCTGACTTCCTTGTCCTTGTTGAAAAAGGCCTGCGCCTCCGGCAGCGGCAGATAGACGAAGATGCTGTCGAATTCCGCCATGCCGATCTGAAAGATCGCGACAATGGGATAGGCCTTGACCCGAGGCACGACGCCGAACGGCGTCTGTGCCCCGGCCGCCGTGATGATCTTGATCTTGTCGCCGACCCGCAAATTGAGATTGTCTGCGAGCCTTTGGCCGATGGCCACGCCGCCGGAGGCCTCAAATCCCTCGAGCGTCCCGCTTTTCAAACGGCCGGCAATGCCCGGCAGGCGCCTGATGTCGGTTCCGGAGACACCGCGCACCAGCACGCCGGCCCCGCCTTGCGAAAAAGGCGAAGACGCAAAGGCTGATCCTTCGACCATCGGAATGGCGAGAACGACGCCTGGAGTGCTCGCCGCACGCTTGGCCACAGCGTCGTAATCGGTGAGCGGCGCATCCGCCGCCTGCAAAAAAATGTGGCCGTTGATGCCGACGATCTTGTCGAGCAATTCCTTATGGAAGCCGTTCATCACCGACATCACGACGATCAGAGTGGCGACGCCCAGCATGATGCCGAGAAAGGAAAATCCGGCGATGACGGAGACATAGCCTTCGGCGCGGCGTGCCCGCAGATAGCGCGTGGCGATCATCCATTCGAACAAGGAAAAGGGGCGCGTGGCGACCGTCAATTCATCTTCCTCATCTTGCCGAGACGGCGCAGAAGCCGCATGCGGCTTGCCTGCTCCGCTTGGCCGGTGTTCACGCCGTCAGCTTCGCGATCGCCGCAGCAATCGAGAGATTTTCCCGCGCCCCGGTCGCCCGCGTCTTGACTTCGACGGTGCCTGCGGCGAGCCCTTTCGGCCCGATGATCAGCTGATAAGGCAGGCCGATCATGTCCAAAGTGGCGAATTTCGCTCCCGGCCGCTCGTCCGTATCATCATAAAGCACGTCGATCTTCGCCTTTTCGAGCGCCTGGTAGATCTGCAAGGACGCCGCATCGCTCGCCGCATCGCCGACCTTCAGATTGGCGATCCCGACCCGGAACGGTGCGACCTCCTCTGGCCAGATGATTCCGGCATCATCATGATTGGCCTCAATCAAGGCGCCGACGAGGCGGGACACGCCGACGCCATAGGACCCGCCCATGAAGGGGCGCTCGACGCCGTCTGGGCCGGTGATCAGAGCCCGCATCGGCGTCGCATATTTATCGCCGAAATAGAACACCTGCCCCACTTCTATGCCGCGCCTGTGGATGCGCTTTGCTTCCGGCGTCTCACGCTCGAATTTCGCGGCATCATGCACATCCTCGGTTGCGGCATAAAGCGCGGTCCAATCCTTCACGATCGGCGCGAGATCGCTATCATAATCGATGCTCGCGTCGGGAATCGGCAGATCGAGAATATCGGCATTGCAATAGACGCCCGATTCGCCGGTTTCCGCCAGAATGATGAATTCATGGCTGAGATTGCCGCCGATCGGCCCGGTTTCGGCCTGCATGGGGATGGCCTTCAGCCCCATGCGGGCGAAGATCCGCAGATAGGCGACGAACATGCGGTGATAGGAGCGCCATGCCGCGGCCTCGTCGAGATCGAAGGAATAGGCGTCCTTCATCAGAAATTCGCGCCCCCGCATCACGCCGAAGCGCGGCCGCTGCTCGTCGCGGAATTTCCACTGGATATGGTAGAGGATCTTCGGCAGCTCGCGATAGCTTTTGACATAGGCACGGAAGATCTCGGTGATCATGTCTTCATTGGTCGGGCCATAGAGCAATTCGCGCTCATGCCGGTCCTTGATCCGCAGCATCTCCGGCCCATAGGCGTCATAGCGGCCGGATTCGCGCCAGAGATCGGCAAGCTGCAATGTCGGCATCAAGAGCTCGATCGCCCCTGCCCGATCCATTTCCTCGCGCACGATCTGCGTCACTTTCTGCAAGACTTTGAAGCCGAGCGGCAGCCAGGCGTAAATGCCGGCCGCCTCCTGCCGGATCATGCCGGCGCGTAGCATCAGCCGATGCGAGACGATCTCCGCCTCCTTCGGCGTTTCGCGCAGAATGGGCAGAAAATAGCGGGAAAGACGCATGATTTTAGGCTCGGCGGGAGGAAAAGCGGGCGGCGGCCGCTCGAACGCATTCAGAAAGGCTGAACGCACTTTGGTGGCCGGTTTTAATCGGCGCCGAAACAATCGCAAAGGAAAAGAAAAGACAAGCGGGTCTCGAAACGGATCCCCGCCCGTCGAAGGCACAGCAATTCGGTGTTCAGCTCATCCGGGCAATGCGAAGGCGCCGCCGCGCTTCAGGCGGAGCCCTGCCCGCTGACCGATGCCGAACAGCCTGTCCTGCGGCGCCTCGGCCTCGATGACGCGTTCATTGACGCCAATGGCGAGCTCCAGCCGCCGCGCCGGCCCGGCCCTTCTCAGCGCTTTCACAATGCCGGTGACGAGGCCCGGCCGCGGCTCCTCTATCACCGCATCCTGCGGCCGGAAATAGATCGCCTGGCGCCCATCCCGCAGATCGTTGAAGGGCAAGCCCACAGGCCGCTCGTCGAAATAGGGCTTTCCGGAAAAAACCTCGACCTCGAAACGGCTCGATTCGCCGATGAAGTCATAGACGAAGGGGGATGCCGGCGCGTCATAGACCTCCTGCGGCGCGCCGATCTGCTCGATCCGGCCCTTATTCATGACGACCACACGGTCGGCGACTTCCAGCGCCTCGTCCTGATCATGCGTGACGAAGACTGTGGTATGGCCGGTCCTTCTGTGGAGATCGCGCAGCCAGCGCCGAAGTTCGCGCCGCACTTTCGCATCAAGCGCGCCAAAGGGCTCGTCGAGGAGAAGCACGCGCGGCTCGACAGCAAGAGCGCGCGCAAAGGCGACGCGCTGCCTTTGGCCGCCAGAAAGCTGCGCTGGATAGCGCGTGCCGAGATCCGGCAGCTGGACGAGCTCGAGCAGCGCATTCACGCGTCGCGCGATCTCCGCCGCGGAGGGCCGGTCCCGCCGCCGCCGCACGCGCAGGCCAAAGGCGATATTGTCGAAGACATTCATATGCCGAAACAGCGCATAATGCTGGAAGACGAAGCCGATCTGGCGCTCCTGCACACTCTTTTCCGAAGCATCCTCGCCACCGAAGAGAACCTGGCCGGCGCTCGGAAAGTCGAGGCCTGCGATGATCCGCAGCAAGGTCGTCTTGCCGGAGCCGGAAGGGCCGAGCAGCGCGATGAGCTCGCCGGAATGGATCGTCAGATCGACGCCGTAGAGCGCCGGTGTCGCACCATAGTCCTTATGAATGCCGCCAATATCGAGATTCACGATCTGTCTCCGGATCAGACGCGACGCGTTGCAGCGATCTCATCGCCGTAACGTGCTTCAAGCGCCATCTTGATGACGAGGGTGACGAGAGCCAATGCGCCGAGAAGGCTCGCCGTCGCAAAGGCGCCGACGAAATTATATTCATTATAGGCCATCTCGATCTGCAACGGCATGGTGGTGGTGAGGCCGCGCAAATGGCCGGAGACGACCGACACGGCGCCGAACTCGCCCATCGCTCGCGCATTGCAAAGAAGCACGCCGTAAAGCAGCGCCCAGCGGATATTGGGCAAGGTCGTCCTGAGAAAAGTCGAAAAGCCGCTCGCGCCGAGCGACAGAGCGGCCTCTTCATCGCCTACGCCCTGCTCCTGCATCAAAGGAATGAGCTCGCGCGCGACAAAGGCGAAGGTGACGAAAATGGTCGCGAGAACGATCCCCGGCACGGCGAAGATGACCTCGATCCCATGCGCTTCGAGCCAGGGCCCGAAGACGCCATTCGCGCCATAGAGCAACACATAGATCAGGCCGGCGATCACCGGCGAGACGGAAAAGGGAAGATCGATCAAGGTCACGAGCAGCGTCTTGCCGGGAAAAGAGAATTTGGCGATGGCCCAAGCCGCGGCAATGCCGAATATGGCGTTCAGCGGCACGGCGATGGCGGCCACGAGAAGCGTGAGCCTGATGCTCGCCAGCACGTCCGGATCGGCGAAATTGGCCAGAAAAGGCATGAGGCCCTTGGCGAAAGCCTCGGCAAAAACCATCACGAGCGGCAGCACGAGAAACAGCCCCATGAAGAGGATGGCAAGCCCGATCAGCACGGCACGGACATAGCGCGTTTCCGTGACGGGCGAGCGGAAGGCTGCTGCGCGGCTTGCGGCATGAGACAAGGCGTGATCACTCATGACCAAATCTCCGCAAGCTCCAGAATTGGACGAGATTGATCGAAACGAGCATCAGGAAAGAGATGGCGAGCATGGCGACGGCAATGACCGTCGCGCCACCATAGTCGAACTCCGAGAGCTTGGTGACGATCAACAGTGGCGCGATCTCCGAAACGAAGGGAATATTGCCGGCAATGAAGATAACGGAGCCATATTCGCCGATGCCGCGGGCGAGCGCCAGCGCAAAGCCGGTGAGGATCGCGGGCAGCAGGCTCGGCAGAATGACCTGCCGAAAGGTGCGCCGGCGCGACGCGCCAAGCGTGGCGGAAGCTTCCTCGACCTCGACATCGATCTCCGCCAGCACCGGCTGAACCGTGCGCACAACAAAGGGCAGGCCGATGAAGACGAGGGCGATCCAGATGCCGGTCGGCGTATAGGCGAGCTTGATGCCATAGGGAGCGAGCAAGCCGCCGATCCAGCCGTTCGGCGCGTAAAGCGCGGAGAGCGAAATGCCGGCGACGGCGGTCGGCAGCGCGAAAGGCAGATCGACCAACGCATCGAGAATGCGCTGCCCAGGAAAACGATAGCGGGTCAGGACCCAGGCGATCAGAACGCCGACCGGCAGATTGAAGGCAGCAGCCAACAGCGAGGTGACGAAGCTCACCCGGAGCGCCGCCAAGACGCGCGGCGTCGAAACGATCACCCAAATACCGGCAATGCCCAGGCTCGCGGCCTTGACGACGAGCACCGCAAGCGGGATCAGAACCACCAGCGACAGATAGAGCAAGGTGAAGCCGAGCGCGAGGCGAAAGCCAGGCACGACGCTCCGACGCCGGAGGGTCAGGATGGTCATCGTCGTGCTCTCCGCAAGACCAGCCGGCTAATGTCCTGCCCCATAGATCTGATCGAACACGCCGCCATCGGCGAAATATTTCTTCTGGACCGCGTCCCAACCGCCGAACACGTCGGCGACCTTGAACAGATTGACTTCGGGGAACCGCTTCAGATCGGCCGGATCGGCATATTTGGCCGCGAACGGCCGGTAATAATGATGCGCGATGAGCTTTTGGCCTTCCGGCGAATAGAGATATTGGAGATAGGCCTCGCTCACCTTGCGGCTGCCATCCTTGTCGACATTGCCGTCGACGAGAGCGACCGGCGGCAGAGCCAACACGCTGTAGGAGGGCACGATGATCTCGAATTTGTCGCGGCCGAAATCGTTCAAGGCGAGAAAGGCCTCATTCTCCCAGGCCAGCAAAACATCGCCCTGGCCGCGCTGCACGAAAGTCGTGGTCGAGCCGCGCGCGCCGAAATCGAGCACCGGCACATTTTTATAGAGCGCCGCGATGAAGGCCCGCGCCTTCGCCTCATTACCGCCCGAGGTCTTCAGCGCATAGGCAAAGGCCGCGAGAAAATTCCAGCGCGCGCCGGCCGATGTCTTCGGATTGGGCGTGATCACTTGGAGGCCCGGCTTCACGAGATCGTCCCAATCCTTGAGATGCTTCGGATTGCCCTTGCGGACCAGGAAGACGACCGTCGACGTATAGGGCGCAGATTCGTTCGGCAGGCGGCTCTGCCAATTCGCCGGGATCTTATGGGTCTTTTGCGCAATAGCATCGATGTCGGAAGCTATGCCGAGCGTCACGACATCGGCGGCAAGCCCGTCGATGACGGCGCGCGCCTGAGCGCCCGAGCCGCCATTCGAGGTTCGGATCGTCACCGTCTCGCCCGTCTTGGCCTTCCAATAGGAAGCGAAAATGGCATTGAAATCCTTATAGAACTCGCGGGTCGGATCATAGCTGACATTGGTGATCGTGCTGTCCGCGCGCGCCGCGAGCGGCAAGACCAAAAGTGCCGCCAGGGCAGCGGTTCGAAGCAGGCCCGACCGGCCTAGGCATGGGCGAAATGTTATCTGATGTGGCATGAACAATCCCCTCTTTGCCTGTCAATAATCATAATATCCATAGATTTTGTCAACTATATAGGACCGCAGGCCTCCGGCTGCGCCCTTGTCGGCGTGCGCGGCCCTATTCCACCGTCACGCTCTTGGCGAGATTGCGCGGCTGATCGGCATCCTTGCCCATGAAGATCGCGGTATGATAGGCGATCATTTGCACCGGCACGGCATAGACGATCGCCGAAAAATCCGGCGCCATTTCAGGCATTGTGATCGCCTCGACCTCGCCGCCGAAATCATGCGGCGCGCCGGCATCGGTGATGAGGATCAGGCGGCCGCCGCGCGCCGCGACCTCCTGCATATTCGACAATGTCTTCTCGAAGACATTGTCGCGCGGCGCCAGAACGATGACCGGCAGATCATTGTCGACGAGCGCGATCGGCCCGTGCTTCAATTCGCCGGCCGCATAGCCTTCGGCATGGATGTAGGAGATCTCCTTCAGCTTCAGCGCACCTTCGAGAGCGAGCGGATAAGAGGTGCCGCGGCCGAGATAGAGCACGTCGCGGGCGCGGCTCAAGTCGCGGGCGAGCGTCTCGATCCGCGCTTCGCGTTTCATCGCTTCCGCCATCAGTCCCGGCACGGCCATCAGCTCGGCCACATATTGCGCTTCCTCTTTTGCATTGATGACTCCCCGCGCGCGCCCGAAGGCGAGCGCCAGGCAGGCGAGCAGTGCAAGCTGGCAGGTGAAAGCCTTGGTCGAAGCAACGCCGATCTCCGGCCCGGCAAGCGTCAGAGCCGCGATATCGCTTTCGCGCGCCATGGTCGAGCTCGCGACATTGACTACGCTCAGGATCTTCTGGCCCTGTGCTTTGGCATAACGCAGAGAGGCGAGCGTATCCGCCGTCTCGCCCGATTGCGAGATGAGGAGGGTAAGGCCGCCGCGCTCCATCGGCGGCTCGCGATAGCGGAATTCAGATGCGACCTCGATCTCGACCGGCAGGCGGGCGAAACGCTCGAACCAATAGCGGGCGACGAGCCCGGCAATATAGGCCGTGCCGCAGGCGGCAATCGTCAGCCGCGGCAATTGCGCCGCATCGATGGGCAGCGCAAAGGGCAAAGCGACAGTCCCCGCCGACATGTCGAGATAATGCGCGAGCGTGCGGCCGACGACCTCCGGCTGCTCGTAAATCTCCTTGGCCATGAAATGCCGGTAATTGCCCTTGTCGACGAGCAGCGCGGAGGCCTGCGTTTTGATGCGGCGGCGTTCGACCGGCTGATTGTGGACATCGCGAAATTCGGCGCCGCTTCGCGACAGAATGACGAAATCGCCATCATCGAGATAGGCGAGCTCATCGGTGAAAGGCGCCAGCGCCAGCGCGTCGGAGCCGAGATAGATTTCACCGCCTCGCTCGCCGGCGCCGAAACCGACGACGAGCGGCGCCCCGTCCCGCGCCCCGATCAAGAGATCTTCTTCGCCATCGAACAGGACGGCGAGCGCGAAAGCACCCTTGAGGCGCGGCAGGCTCGAAGCGACCGCATCGACCGGGGACAGACCGCCTTCCATCGCCTCGGCAAAGAGATGCGCGATCACTTCCGAAATCCGTATCGCTTTCGAATTTATGCCCCTTGCCGCGCAGCTCGTCGCGCAGCTCGCGGAAATTTTCGATAATGCCATTATGGACCACGGCGACCTTGCCGTTCGCATGCGGATGCGCATTGGTTTCGGTCGGCTTGCCATGCGTCGCCCAGCGCGTATGGCCGATTCCCGAGGCGCCGAACAGCGGCTCCGCGGCGAGGCAAGCTTCGAGATTCTTGAGTTTGCCGGCGGCACGCCGGCGCGCGAGATGGCCGCCCTCGAGCGTCGCGATGCCGGCCAAATCATAGCCACGATATTCGAGGCGCTTCAGCGCTTCGATGATCGAGCCTGCGACCGGCCCCTGCCCCAGAATGCCGACAATTCCGCACATTCAATCTTGCCCTTGCAGCCAATCTTGCCCTTGCAGCCCTTCCAGGCGATGCGCTGCGACATGCCGAAACTGTCGCCGCGCTCTCATTTCTTATGTTTCGCACGAAACGCTTTCGCCCAGCCCGGCTTTTGGATCTGCCTTTCGCGCGCCAGCGCCAGCGCATCGGCATCGACATCCTTGGTAATGACGGAGCCCGTGCCGACATAGGCGCCGGCGCCGATCTTCACCGGCGCGACAAGCGCCGAATTGACGCCGATGAAGGCGCCTTCGCCCACTTCCGTCTTAAATTTCGCGAAGCCGTCGTAATTGCAGGTGATCGCCCCCGCCCCGATATTGGTTCGGGCGCCGATCGTCGCATCGCCGATATAGGCAAGGTGATTGGCCTTGACGCCGGGCCCGAGACGCGCCGCCTTCACCTCGACGAAATTGCCGATATGCACGCCGTCACCGAGCTCGGCGCCGGGACGCAGACGGGCGAAGGGCCCGACGATGCAGTCTTCCCCGACCTTGGCCCCTTCGAGATGGGAAAAAGCCCGGATCAGGCTGCCGGCACCAACCCGTACACCTGGACCAAAAAAGACATTGGGCTCGACGGTCACGTCGGCGGCGAGTTCCGTATCAAAGGAAAGATGCACGCTTCCCGGATCAAGCAAAGTAACGCCCGCCTGCATCGCTTCGCAGCGCAAACGGCTTTGCAAGACCGCCTCCGCCGCTGCCAGCTGCTGCCGATCGTTGATGCCCAGAACCTCGTCCTCCGGCACGCTTAGCGCCGCGGCGCCGAGGCCTCGCGCATAGGCGATGGCAACGGCATCGGTCAAGTAATACTCGTTCTGAGCATTGATCTTGCCGATCGCTTCGAGGAGCGCAAGGCCCTGCGGCCCGGCGAACGCCATCAATCCCGCATTGCAGAGGGTGAGGCCAAGCTCATGTTCCTGGAGATCTTTATGCTCGCGGATTGCGACAAGCGCTGGCCCCTCAAGGATCAGGCGGCCATAGCCCTTGGGATCGCTCGCCTCGAAACCGAGAACGACGACGGCTGCGCCGGCTTCGGCCAGCGCGGCGCGCAGGCCCGAGAAGGTCGCAGGCCGCACCAAGGGCGTGTCGGCGAAGGCGATCAGAATATCATCGAAGCCCTCGGCGAGGGCAGATTTGGCGGCGAGCACCGCATGTGCGGTTCCAAGCGGGGCGGATTGGACGAAGACTTCGGCCTCTGGCGCCACCCGCTTCACTTCCGCGCCGACAGCCTCCTGCCCGGCGCCGACCACGACCGCAATCTTGTCCGCGCCTGCCGCGGCGACGGCTGCGAGCACATGCGCGAGCATTGTACGCCCGGCGAGTTCATGCAGAACTTTCGGCTTGCGCGAACCCATGCGTTTGCCCACGCCGGCAGCGAGGACCACAGCCAGGCAGCGTCGCCGCGTCGCGTCCGATGACGTCATGGAGCGCAGCCCCTCATGGGCGAAAAATCTCCCCAAATCCTGGTTTTCCCACGCGAGCTGCTCTCACTCTCGCCTCACGATGCGGCATCTGGCCTCAGACTTTCATGCGCCTTATCAAGGCGCCCGGCTCATGGTTATGGTTCTTGGCTTATGGCTCATGGGCGCTGCAGCTGTCCTTCGCGGCGCCGGCTAGAGGCCGACAACCCACGCCAATGACCCGCGCCACGCACGCCGACGGCGTGCAACATATATGATGCAATAGAGACACTGACGCATTGTTGACGAGAAGCTCAGCCGAAAGTCGTTAAAAAGCCATGCCGCCATGGCGGTGAATGGGATATACACGAGAGATCCCGTCGAATCCAAGCAACAGCTCCCGTGCGGGACCAGCCAGTTCATTTATGTTCGAGCGTCGCGACGTATTGAGATTGAGCCTCGGCGGCCTGGCTGCCGGGAACAGTTTTTCTTTTTGGCCGGCGCATGTCATTGGCAGCGCCGCCGCGCAGACCCTACCGCAGCAGGCGCAGGCCGCCCGGCAAGGGTTCGCGCTCGGCGAGCCGACCGCCTTCCACCCGGGCCTTGTGGCCGACACCGCCCGGGCGGCGGCCAATACAGCCTATAAAGCCCTACCGAACGATCTTCCCGATTCTTTACGCAATCTCAGCTACGAACAATATGTAGGGATAGTTGGCAAACCGACCGCCAGGATTTGGGCGAATGAGAATTTCGGCTTCGCGCTCGAACCGCTGCACCGCGGCTTTATTTTCTCCTCGCCGGTCGCGATCAATCTCGTCGAGCAGGGGCAAGCGCGGCGGGTGATTTACGATACGGCGCAATTTGATTTCGGCAAGCTTCCCGCACCCGCCCACATCGGCGACATCGGCTTTTCCGGCTTTCGCATTCTTGTGCCGCAAAATGACAAGGCTCTTGCGGAAATCGCGACCTTTCAGGGCGCGAGCTTCTTTCGGGCCATCGCCCAGGGCCAGCGCTTCGGCACTATGGCGCGGGCCTTGTCGATCAAGACCGTCGATCCGCGCGGCGAGGAGTTTCCGGCGATCCGCAGCCTTTGGATCGAACGGCCGAATCTCGCTACCAACGCCCTCGTCATCCATGCCTTCATCAATTCGGAGAGCATGACCGGGGCCTATCGTTTCACCTTGCATCCGGGCGAAGCGACGATTATCGACACCGAATGCACTTTATTCGCACGCGCCAAGGTCGATAATTTCGGTCTCGCCACGATGAGTGCGACCGTGGTGAGCGATGCGATCGATCACCGTCGACCTGACGACACGCGTCTGACGATCGCCGACATCGGCGGTTTGCAGATGTCGACCGGCCATGGCGAATGGCTTTGGCGCGCGCTGTCCAATCGCGAGACCTTGCAGATCTCGACCTTTGTCGATGAAAATCCACGCGGCTTCGGCTTTCTTCAGCGCGACCGTTCCTTCCACGACTATCAGGACGACGACCAGCATTGGGAGATCCGGCCGTCCTTATGGATCGAACCGATCGGCGATTGGGGTGCCGGCGGATTGCAGCTCATCGAGATCCCGAGCGATTCGGAAGCCAATGACAATATCATCGCCTATTGGCGGCCGCGTCAGATCCTGGCCGCGGGCAGCGAGACATCCTTCGCCTATCGGCAGTTCTGGTGCTGGAACCCGCCCGATCGGCCGGAGTTGGCCCTTGTAACGGATACCCGCTCGGGCCGCGGCTCGACCGCGAGACGGCGGCGCTTTCTCGTCGAATTCAAGGGCGACACCCTCGGCCATGCGCAACCTGAGGCGGCCATCAATCCGGTCCTCACTGCGACACCCGGGAATGTCACTTTCATAAGGCCCTATCCCGCTCCGAATACAAAATCCTATCGGATCTTGTTCGAGATCGATCCGGGCAATGAGGCATCGAGCGAATTGCGTCTCGTCCTCGAAGCCGCGGGCAAGCCCATCAGCGAAACCTGGTTGTACCGATGGACGCGTTGACCAGTTTACAATCCCTCGACACGAGCGCCGCCGAGCTCGAAACCCTGGCCGCCCAGAGTTTCCTGCGCAAAGTTCCGACCAGGATCGGACGAAGCCGGATTGGACCGCCTCCATGCCGAGCGAGCAGCCCTTGGCGATGCCGATCCAGAGCCTGTTCCATTTCGATCGCGCCAAAGAGCGGGGGCGGCGGCCGCCCCGTTCCAGCGTCTGGTCGTGGCTTGCCCGCTTGCTCGTGTTCGGCGGGGCTTTCGCGCTGACCGGCTACGGCGCCTATGAGATCTATGAAGTCGTCTCGGTCGGCACGGTGACGCCGCTCGAATGGGCGCTCGTGACCTTCTTCGTCATCAATTTCTCCTGGATCTCGCTCGCCTTCTCGAGTGCGCTCGTCGGCTTCCTCTGGTTGCTTTTCGTCCGTCCCAAACCACCGGCCGTGCCGGCCGCGCTCGAGGTGCGCACCGCCATCGTCATGCCGATCTATAACGAGGCGCCGGCACGCGTCTTCGGCGCCCTGCAGGCGATCCATGCGGAAGTGGAGGCGACGGGACTGGGCGCAACCTTCGATTGGTTCTTTTTGTCCGATACGACCAATCCGGAGATTTTCATTGCCGAGGAACATGCTTTCGCCGCGCTGCGGCGCCGGCTCGGTGCCGCTGCCCGGATCTATTATCGGCATCGGCCGAAGAATATTGCCCGTAAAGCCGGCAATATCGCCGATTTCGTGAGCCGCTGGGGCGGTCATTACGCCCAGATGGTCGTGCTCGACGCCGACAGCCTGATGACCGGGCAAGCCATCGTCGGCCTTGCCGCGGCGATGGAGACCGATCCCGGCGCCGGGATCATTCAGACTCTGCCGCTGATCATCAATCGCAACACGCTATTCGCCCGTGTGCAGCAATTCGCCGCCCGCATCTATGGGCCGGTGATCGCTGCCGGCCTCACCGCCTGGATGGGCCGCGACGGCAATTACTGGGGCCATAATGCGATTATCAGAACAAAGGCCTTTGCCGCGCATTGCGGCCTGCCCAATCTCGGCGGACGACCGCCGCTCGGCGGCCATATATTGAGCCATGATTTCGTCGAGGCAGCGCTGATCCGCCGCGCCGGCTATGCAGTCTATATGCTGCCCGGCATCACCGGCAGCTTCGAGGAAAGCCCGCCGACATTGATCGATCTCGCCGCGCGCGATCGGCGCTGGTGCCAGGGCAATCTTCAGCATATGCGGGTGCTGCCGGCGGCCGGTCTCGCCTTTGCGTCGCGGCAGCATTTGATTACCGGCATCATGGGCTATCTTGCCTCGCCGCTATGGTTGCTGCAGCTCTGCGTCGGCATCGTCCTCGTCTTTCAGGCGAGCTATATAAGACCGGAATATTTTACCAGCGAATTCACTTTGTTCCCGGCCTTTCCGCGTTTCGATGCGAAACGATCCTTGGCCTTGTTCGCCCTCACCATGGCGATCCTTTTGGCGCCAAAACTTTTCGGCCTCATTCTCTCGCTCCTGCATCGGCCGACGCGACGGGGCTGCGGCGGCGCGATCCTTCTTACCATCTCGACTTTATTCGAGATCATGATGTCGGCCTTGCTTGCGCCCATTCAAATGCTGATTCAAACCGGACATGTGGCGCATTTCCTCTTCGGCTTCGACACCGGCTGGAATCCGCAGCGGCGCGACGATGGGTCGATGCCTTTCGGGGCGATCGTCCGCCGCCACCGATCGCATGTCGCTATGGGCTTACTCACCTTGATCGCCGGCCTCTTGATCTCGCCCTCGCTCGTCGCCTGGATGTCGCCGACGATCATCGGCCTGGTGCTGGCGATCTTCATCTCCTGGGCGACCGGCAAATTGGCCTTCGGCCTCGCTCTGCGGCGCGCCAGGCTTTTGGTTACGCCTGAAGAAAAGCACAAGCCGCCGGTGGTGCGCCGCGCCAATCAGCTCGCCAAGGAGCTCGCACCGCTGACCGCAATGGCCGATGGCCTCAAAAGCCTTTATGCCGATCCCGAGTTTCGCTCCATTCACGTCGCCATGCTGCCGACGGGACCGGCGCGCCGCCGCGGCGACATTTCGCCCGAATGGGCGCTGGCCGAAGCCAAACTGCTCGAGGCGGCAACGATCGATGAGGCGATCGATTGGCTCAAGCCCATCGAACGCATGACCATCATGCTCGATGCCGTCCTCATCGCGAAGCTGATCGAATTGTCGCCGATGAGCGCGCCATCGCTTCCCCCTGACGAAGCGCTGCGACAAGCGAGCTAGTATATTTAGTATGATTCTAAAGTTGCCGCATAGCGCTTGCGATGAAGAACGATGCGCGTATATTAATTGTTACGAACCAGGGTGCTACGAGCGGGATTAAGGAAAAGTGGGAACCGGTTTTCCGGCGCAATCAAGTCTATGCAGATTGCGTAGACTTATCCGCATATCCCGCTCTACACTTTTGGCATCGATCATGTTTTTTGAGACATCGGATATATCCGATGTCTCCAGCATGACTTTGGATTGATCCAATCCAAGGTCATCGTGATCTAAGAGCGGGCCGCGTGCGACTGTCGGCACGCTCCTCGAAGGCCGGCAAGACGCGGCCTTTCCGCAGGGACCTCAGCGACGCAAACCCAGCGCGCCTCTCTCCAACGGGCTCTCGGATGGCGGGTCTTGCGCGTAGAGTTTGCTCGAACAAGTCTTGCTCGAACGAAAAGTCATTGTGATCTTAGGGAAAGGTCCGCGCGTGCTCGGTGCTCTCATCATCGTCTTCCGCGAAGTGGTCGAGGCCGGTCTCATCGTCGGGATCGTGTTCGCGGTCACCCAATCCATTCCGACGCGCCTGCCCTACATACTCGGCGGCTTGGTCGCGGGCCTTTGCGGCGCCGGCCTCGTCGCAGCTTTCGCCGGCGCAATCGCCGCGATGGTCGCAGGCTCCGGGCAGGAGGTCTTCAACGCCTCGGTCCTCTCGCTCGCCGTAGTGATGCTGACCTGGCACAATGTCTGGATGGCGCGGCATGGCCGCGAGATGGCCACGAGCCTGCATGAGATCGGCCGTGAGCTCCGCGACGGCTCGAAGACATTGTTGGCACTTGCCGTCGTCGTTGCCGTCGCGGTGCTGCGCGAAGGCTCGGAAATCGTCCTCTTCCTTTATGGAATTGTCATCTCCCAGGGAGCGACAGGCCTCGGCGTACTGGCTGGCGGCCTCATTGGTCTAGCGCTCGGAGCCGGCGTCGCCTATCTCACCTTCAAAGGCCTGATCGCCATTCCCATGCGGCATTTGTTCAAAGTGACGACGCTCTTGATCTCCTTCATGGCGGCGGGCATGGCGGTGCAGGCGGTCGCCTTCCTCGAACAGGCGGATCTCGCAAACGCGCTCAGCCGAACCGTGTGGAACACCTCGGCCATCGTGTCGGACAATAGCCTCCCCGGCCGCATCCTCCACACTCTGCTCGGCTATACGGACCGGCCGACGCAATTGCAGCTTCTCGTCTATATCGTCACACTCGCCATCATTTTCGGGCTCATGAAGCTATTTGCGCCGCGGTCGAAGCCCCTCAGGCAGCTCGCGACGAGCTGAGCTGGAGGAGCGGCAGGTGGTGGTCGTTGTGCATCCCGCTCTAAATTATGAGAATCGATCACATTTATGACTTTGCGGCGCTTCAATCCAAAGTCATCGTGATCTAGTGGCGAGAGCAGGCTTGCAATCCATTTGCTTCCCACCGATATAGGGGTTAAACAGCGCTGCCAGAGTGAGGCGCATCGATTTTTCATTCTTGGCCTCCGGCGTGTGACGGAGTTGCCCCCCGACCTCGGGATGCAGACGCCCCGCGTGGCCAACGACATGGCCAAAGAGATCTCATGCCGGCGCGGCGAGGATATTTCGCATCATTCTCGCGATTGCGCATAGTTCTTGCTTGGCAATTCGCGACCTTGGCGAGCGTCCGTTAGCGAAGCGACCACCCACGGCCCCGATCAGGCGGCGTCCTTTTGACGGCTGCTTTCAGGAACAATATGACCTTTAACGAACTTGGCCTCAGCGCGAAGGTTCTCCAAGCGGTAGAAGCTTCCGGCTACACTGTGCCTACACCAATTCAGGCGCAGGCCATCCCGCAAGCGCTTGTCGGGCGCGACGTCTTAGGGATCGCGCAGACGGGAACCGGCAAGACGGCGGCTTTCACTTTGCCCATGTTGTCCCGTCTCGAACAGGGACGTGCCCGGGCCCGCATGCCGCGCACTTTGATCCTCGAGCCGACCCGCGAACTCGCGGCGCAGGTCGAAGAGAGTTTTGCCCGCTACGGAATCAATCACAAGCTCAATGTGGCTCTGCTCATCGGCGGCGTCTCCTTCGGCGATCAGGAAGCGAAGATCACCCGTGGCGTCGATGTACTGATCGCCACGCCTGGCCGCCTCCTCGATTTCTTCGAGCGTGGCAAGTTGCTTTTGACCGGCATAGAAATCCTCGTGATCGACGAGGCCGACCGCATGCTCGACATGGGGTTCATTCCGGATATCGAGCGAATCTGCAAGCTCGTCCCCTTCACCCGCCAGACGCTGTTCTTCTCCGCGACAATGCCGCCCGAGATCACAAGGCTGACCGAAACCTTCCTGCATAATCCGGTGCGGATCGAAGTCGCGCCGGCCGCCTCGAGCCCCGCGGCGATCACCCAGGCGCTGGTCGCCTCGGCGCCCGGCCCGGGCAAACGGCAGACCTTGCGCAATCTCATCCGCAGCGCCGCGCCGTTCAAGAACGCGATCATCTTCTGCAATCGCAAGCGCGACGTAGCACTTCTTCATAAATCGCTTTTGAAGCATGGATTCAACGCCGGCGCTCTGCATGGCGACATGGATCAGCGGGCGCGGATGGCCTCGCTCGATGCGTTCAAGACGGGTGATGTCGATCTTATCGTCTGCTCCGACGTCGCCGCGCGCGGCCTCGACATTCCCGACGTCAGCCATGTCTTCAATTTTGACGTTCCGGTCCATGCGGAAGATTACGTCCATCGCATCGGCCGCACCGGCCGCGCCGGCAAGGCGGGCACCGCCCTGACCATTGTCACGCCGATGGACAAGAAACATGTCGCCGAAATCGAAAAGCTGATCGCCCGGCCGATCCCCTGGCTCGACGGCGCGGGCTTCGAGTCGCTCATTGCAGCGGATGACGAAGATGCGGGTCTTCCTGGCAGCGAGACTGTCGCGGAGAAATTGCTGCCGCCGCGGCTCACTAGGGCGCGGCGCAGCCGACGTAGCGAAGGTGGTGGCGAAGCTGATCGCGCCGAACGCGCTGCGGCTCCGGAGGCGCGCAAAGAGAGCCTCCACAAACCGCGCGGTCCGGCCACCAGCCCAGCTCCTTCGAGGCCGCGGCCTGCTGCCTATTCCGAACCCGCCGAGGATCGTCCCGTCATCGGCATGGGCGATCACACGCCGATGTTTCTGCTGCGGCCGGTGCGGCTGAAGCCGGCGAAAATGGCGGAAGAGCAGGACTGACGCTACGTTTCGCGGCACAATGTCGTGCCGCTCTCCTGCGCTATCGCATACTAGTGAAGCGTCGCAGCTGCTGCCTTGCAAACGACGGCATCGTGCAGCCCGCACCGCCGCTGTAGCCGATGGCGCCGATGAGCTTGCCGTGCTCAACGAGCAGCACTCCACCTGGCGAAGCCCTAAGCCTGGCGTCGAGCGTGGCGACGGAAGGATGGCCGGTCTCCATCCCATCGTAGAATACGGCTGTCGCGCGGCGAAACCGTGCTGCCGTATAGGCCTTGTCCTGCGAGATGGCCACAGAGGCAAACTGGGTGTCATCTATCTTTTCGAAATAGACGAGCTCGCCAGCAATGTCGACGACCGCGATCGCCATCTTCCAATTGTGTTTTCTCGCCTCGGCCTCGGCGACGGCCGCAAGCTCCTTGGCGCGGGCAAGATCGACCGAAGGCCCATAAGGAACGTCGAAAGGCATTTTTTCCGGGACCTTCGCCTCGGATGGCAAGGGCGCCTGCGCCCACGCCTGCGTTCCCATGAGAACCGCCAAAAGACTGGCGACACGGATCAGGCCCAGCTTAGGCATAAATATCCCCCATCTTTTCCCGAGCATTTAATTCCTGCGGGCTTTTGCGAAGCCCGCCTTTAGATAGAACGCCCGGACGCATAGGCAGCGAAGAAAGAAAGCACGGTTCCGCAGACGGCGCAAACCTCCCGGGCGCCGCTTCGCGCTAAAGCATGTCTTGTTGCGTGGATCGGCTCTAATGCAGGCTCAGACAGTCTCCGAGGGGATAGTTTGCTGACCGGCCGGCGTGATCGACACGGATTTGCCGCAGCCGCAAGACCCTGTCTGATTGGGGTTTTTGAAAATAAAGCCGGCGCCGAGCTTGTCGGTCTCGAAATCCATTTCGGTCCCCAAGAGGAACATGAGCGCTTTCGGATCGATCACGATCTTCACGCCCTTGTCTTCCACCACCTCGTCATAAGGCCCGATCGCATCGGCAAATTCGAGCGTATAGCTCATGCCGGCGCAGCCGCCGTTCTTGACGCCGACCCGCAGCGCCGCCTTGTCGGACGCCGAGAGAAGCTCCTGCGCCCGCCCTGCTGCAGCCTCGGTCATTGTCATGATCGCGAAATTCGCTGTCGCCACTTCGACCTCCTTCACGCCCGCTGCAGCGCTTTAGCCGATTGAAGGCAAAGCAGAAACAGCAGCCGAACCACCATCCTAAATGATATTATCATATAGGTCGCCGCGGCGCATCCGGCAGGGCGGACTTTGCCGCCAATGAGAAAAAGCTCAGGTGGCTGCGGCAATCATGCCGGCGGATTTGAGCGCGCGCGCCACCATGGCCACACGGCGCCCCTGCCAGCGGGCGACATCGAGATCTTCCGCGCTCGGCGGTTTCGCTTGATCGAGTGAAATCGAGGTGGCGCCATAGGGCGTGCCGGCCTTGAACATGGCCGCATCGGCATAGCCGGTCGGCACGATGATGAGGCCTAGATGCGCGAGCGGAACATACATGGAGAGCAGCGTCGACTTGTTGCCGCCATGCTGGGTCGAGGTGGAACAGAAGACCGCCCCCGCTTTGCCGTTGAGCCGGCCCTGAAACCAAAGGCCGCCGAGGCTGTCGATATAGGCCTTCAATTCCGACGATACATTGCCGAAGCGCGTCGGCGTGCCGAAGATCAGCGCATCGGCCCATGCAGCATCCTCGGCCGTCGGTGCCGGATAGCGCGCATTCATCGCCGCGGCACTCTCTTGCCATCCTGGCGCTTGCGCCATGATCTCCGGGCCAACGAACTCGCGGGCGCGGCGCAGGCGCACCTCGGCGCCCTCTTTGGCGGCGCCTTCGCCAATGGCTTTGGCGAGCGCTTCCGTGACACCAGTACGCGAGTAGAATGCGATCAAAACATTGACATCAGCCATGACTATCAAAGCTCCTGAGAGATTGGATTAAAATCTGCCGCTGCGGAAATCCGCGATCGCCTTTTGGATTTCGGCGTCCGTCGTCATGACGAAAGGCCCGTATTTGGCGATCGGCTCGCGCAAAGGTTTCGCGGCGGCAAAGAACAGCCGCGCGCCATGGCCGGCGGCTTCGAGATCGAGCCTGTCGCCCGGCGAAAGAATGCCGAGCTGCCGCTGGGCAAGCGGCGAAGCTGCATCGGCTGGTCCGATCCTCACCCCGCCTTCATAGGGGTAAAGGAAGGCGGCGTGGTCGAAGGGCAAGGCGAGATTGAAAGCCGCGCCTGGCTCGGCAGCAATATCGAGGACGATCGGCGCGGTGGCCGCTCGCTCGATCACGCCGTGCTGTCCAGCGATATCACCCGCGAGGATTTTGGCGCGCACGCCCTCGGCGAGGCGCACCGACGGAATCTCCTCGGCCGCAACATCACGGTAATGCGGGGCACACATTTTGTCGCGCGCCGGCAGATTGAGCCAGAGCTGAAAGCCGCGCATCAGCCCGTCCCTCTGTTCCGGCATTTCGGAATGGACGATTCCGCGGCCGGCGGTCATCCATTGCATCGCGCCCGGCCCGAGCAGGCCGACATTTCCCTTGTTGTCGCGATGCCGCAAAGCGCCTGCAAGCATATAGGTCACGGTTTCGAAGCCGCGATGCGGATGATCCGGAAAGCCGGCGATATAGGCCGTCGGATCATCCGAATTGAATTCATCGAGCATCAGAAAAGGATCGAGGTCGGGCAAGCCGGGCTGGCCGATGATGCGGGTGAGCTTCACCCCGGCTCCATCGGATGTGGCCATGCCGGCAACGACCGTCACCAAACGTCGCGAAACCGGCGCCTCCGCCGTCGCATGACCGATGATCCCATCAACCAATCTGCTCGTCGCCATGGCTGGCTTCCTCTGCTGCCGTCACCAACAAGATAGGTGTTTACGTTATTGAGGCCTATCGTCATCTCAGGAACAATATTGTTGTTATAAACGGAACACTGGCGATGCAGAGCCTGGAAGATGTGCTGGCTTTCGTGCGGGTCGTCGAGACGGGCGGCTTTAGCCGCGCGGCAGAGCGGCTCGGCCTGTCGAAATCGATCATCAGCCGCAGGGTCGCACGGCTCGAAGCCGATCTCGGCGTCCGCCTCATCAACCGCACGACGCGCGGCATCGCACCGACCGAGGCGGGCCTCGAATTCAAGACACGTTGCGTGGAGATTCTGAGCCAGTTGGAGGCCGCGCGTGACGCGGTCACCTGTCGCGACAAAGACGTGGCCGGAACTTTGCGCCTCGCCGTGCCTCTGTCTTTCGGCATTGCGCGGCTGGCACCGGCGATTGCCGGTTTCGCGGCGGAACATCCGCGCCTGTCGATCGATCTCAGCGTCAGCGACCGTTTCGTCGATCTCGTCGCCGAAGGTTTTGATGCCGCGGTGCGGGTCGGAGTTTTGCCGGACACGAGCCTGATCGCCCGGCGGCTCGGCGCGGTCCAATCTCTTCTTGTCGCGAGCCCCGCCTATGTCGCAAAGCACGGTGCGCCGGAAAAGCCCCAGGCGCTCGCCCAGCGCGACTGCCTTATCTATTCTGCTGGCGCGCGGGAGACTTGGCAGTTTCGCAGTGGCCGCAAATGGGCGAGCTTTCGACCGCAAGGGCGGTTCAGAGCCGACAATGGCGAGGTTTTGCGGGCGGCGGCTCTGGCTGGCCTCGGCATCGCCGCGCTACCGGATTTTCTCGTCGACGAGGCTTTGGCCGACGGCACTTTGGTGCGGCTACTTGAAGCCTATCCGATGCCGGAGGCCGGCATTCATCTCTTGCGCCCGGCGGGCGGGCCGGCCTCGGCGCGGTTGCGCGCGCTCAGCGATCATCTGGTGGAATGGTTTGGAAGTTGCGCGAAAGAAGCAACGCCCGGCGTCTTACCGACAAGTCCCACCGCTCTGGAAAAGCCCTAATATGCCACGACGGAAGCAACCCGCGTGGCCTAACAAAATCAATACGGCCGACCGTCCTTGTGAGTGAAGGACCAATTGCCGTTCGCATCCATCTCGGCCGTGATGTCGTCGCTCGGGTAGTACCCCACATCGCCCGCCGTGCGGTCGCCAACTTCGAGATAAAGAACATCGGATGCGCTCCGGTTCACCAAATGATGCGCTATCCCCCCGGCTGGGAAACCCGCACACATGCCCGGCCGCAGGCGAATTTCGCCGGATTCAGTCACGAGCGTCGGCTCGCCTTCCAGGATAAAAATAAATTCGTCCTGCTTGCTATGGCGGTGCATGAGCGCCAATTCACCGCCGGGAGCGAGCTTCGTCAGATTCACACCAAAATTCTTGAGATCGAACAGATCTCCCAGCGGGCGCTTCTCGCGCCTCGCCATACGGCTGAAGAACGGCTCGGGGTAGTTCGACGGCTTCTTGCGCGGCTCGGCCGAAATCGCCTCGATGGCAATCGGATAAACCGGCTTCTCCATCATGGTTCCCCGAACGGCTTGTGCCTACGCCCTGCGTCAGAAATTTAGACCTATGCTGACATAAGAGGGCCAGAGACACAAGAATTGCACCTAAATGCAACGTATCCTGTGACTTTGAGAGCAGGCGGGAAAGACAGCTTCATGGTGCAGGTGGCGCGCGGACTTAAATCCGCGCACGCAAGTGCTACATAGAGTTTCCTTGGCCAAACTTCGACATCAGCCTCAACCGTCGCCGATGCGGATCCTTCGCCAAAGCAGTTCCTAGATCGCGGATCAAGTTCGCGCCTGTCGGCTTCACCTTTTCTACCTCAAAACATATCGAGCGAGATGCGCGCCTCGTCCGACATGCGCGCCTGATCCCAAGGCGGCTCGAAGACGATCGAGACGATGACGCCGAGCGTGCCCGGCACCGTGCCGATCGCCGTTTCGACCGAGCGGGTGATCTCACCCGCGACCGGGCAGCCCGGCGCGGTCAAAGTCATCTCGACCCGGATCAGCCGGTTCTCGTCGACATCGACCTTGTAGATCAGGCCGAGCTCGTAAATATCGCACGGAATTTCCGGATCGAAGATCGTCTTGAACGCCGCGACCATGTCGCCGATCAGGCGATCGCGCTCGGCTTGCTGAACATCCGATGCGAAGATCCATTGCGGCTCATTCGGCACGGCTTCTTGAGCTTCCAGAGTGTCCATTTCGGCCATGACGGGCTCCCAGTTCAGGCGAAGAGGCCTTCCGCTTTGCGCAAGGCTTCAGCGAGTTTGTCGACTTCCTCGAACGTATTGTAGAGCGCGAAAGACGCCCGACACGTCGAGGTCACACCAAATCTGGCGAGCAGCGGCTGCGCGCAATGCGTGCCGGCCCGCACCGCGACGCCGGAATGATCAATGATCGTCGCGACATCATGGGCATGCGCATTCTTCATCTCGAAGGACAGGATCGCGCCCTTGCCCTTGGCCCGGCCGAAGATCCTGATCGAATTGATTCGCGAGACGACGTCATGCGCGTAATCGCTCAGTGCCGTCTCATGCGCATGGATCTTCTCCCGGCCGATCGAACGCATATAATCGAGCGCCGCGCCGAGGCCGATCGCCTGGATGATCGGCGGCGTACCGGCCTCGAAACGATGCGGCGGCTCATTATAGGTGACACGGTCGCGTGTCACCTCGTTGATCATCTCGCCGCCGCCGAGAAAGGGCGGCAGCTTCTCCAGCCATTCCTTCTTGCCGTAGAGGGCGCCGATGCCGGTCGGCCCATAGAGCTTATGGCCGGTCACGACATAGAAATCGACATCGAGGTCGCGGACATCGACGTCGAGATGCACGGCGCCTTGCGCACCATCGACGAGCACCGGAATGCCGCGGGCATGGGCGATCTTCACGATCTCCTTGATCGGCGTCACGGTGCCGAGCATGTTCGACATATGGGTGATGGCGACGATCTTGGTCTTCTCGGTCAGCGCCTTCTCGAATTCATCGATGAGGAAATTGCCGTCATCGTCGACATCGACCCATTTCAGCACCGCGCCCTTGCGTTCACGCAAATAATGCCAGGGAACGATATTGGCGTGATGCTCCATGATCGAGAGAACGATCTCGTCGCCCTCCTTGATAAAGGCCTGGCCGAAGGATGAGGCGACGAGATTGATCGATTCCGTCGCCGATTTGGTGAAGATGATCTCGTTGACCGATTCGGCGTTCAAGAAGGCGCGGACGCTTTCGCGCGCCGCCTCGAAGGCATCGGTCGCGGCATTGGCGAGATAATGCAGGCCGCGATGTACATTGGCATATTCATGATAAGTCGCATGCACCATCCGGTCGACGACCTGCTTCGGTTTCTGCGCCGAAGCGGCATTGTCGAGATAGACAAGCGGCTTGCCATAGACCTTAAGCGAAAGGATCGGAAAATCCTCGCGGATGCGCATGACGTCGAGCGGCGCATCCGCAACGATATGCTTGTTCATAGACCTGCTCCTTGCGCGATGGCCGGGTTTTAACGCCGACCGCCGCGCTTTCCCGTCCCTGTCGCGCCCTAGAGCATGTCCCGGAAAAGTTGATAGACTTTTCCGATAAAGGACATGCTCTACTTCTTCGATGTCGAGCCGATTTGTCCCTTCACGTGGATCGCGAGGCGCTTCCACGTGATCGGGATCGGCTCTAACCCTTTACCCGCGCTGCGAGCCAAGCCGCGATCTCGGCCCGGAACGCGGCGACGAGCCCCTCATGCGGGATCTCGTCGACGAGCTCGCCGCCGAACGCTTCGAGAAGCAGCGCCTCGGCCTCCGCGTAAGGCAGGCCGCGCGTCTGAAGATAAAAGATCTGGTCCGGGCTGAGGCCGCCGCAGGTCGTGCCATGGCCGCACGCGACATCATCGGCGAAGATCTCGAGCTCCGGCTTGCTGTTCATCGCCACCATATCGGTGAGCAACAAGGCCTTGCAGAGCATCTTGCCGTCGGTCTTTTGCGCCGCCGGGGCAACATGGATCTTGCCCTGGAAGACGCCGACCGACTCATCGTCGAGAATGTAGCGGAAAGTCTCGCGGCCTTCGCAGCCAGTCGCGCAATGTTGGACGAAAAGCGTGGTATCGGCATGCTCGCGGCCGCGCAAGAGCGAGACGCCGCGCAGCGCCGCCTTCGTATCGGCCCCGTCGAAGCGCATGAAGATCTGCCGCCGCACCAGCCCGCCGCCGGTGATCAGCGCAAAACTGTCGAAATTGGCCTTGGCGCCGAGCTTCACCATGAAGCTTTCGAGCCTGACGCTGCCCGGCTCGGTATCCGTCAGAGACAGCGTGTGCCCGACTTCCGCCTCGTCGCCGACCACCAGGATGAGAGCATTGTTCGTCTGCCCGGTCCTGCCGCCAGCGACGAAGCTCGCCTCGCTCAAGAGCACCGAAGCGCCGGCGCCGACAAGCATGAGCGAGCGCGAGAAGCGCGCGACAGGTTTTGCCGAAGCTGTCGCATAGATGAGATGGATCGGCTCGGCGAGCTTGGTGCCCGGCGCGACCTCGATGACCACGCCGTCCTGCATCAAAGCGGCGTTCAGCGCGACGACCGGATCCTTCGCCTCCGCCCATTCAGCCGAAAGATGCGCGATAATGTCGGCCCGTCCTTCCGCCAGAGCGGCGGCGAGCGACGTCACTTTCACGCCCGCGGGCAGAGGTGCCGACAGTTCCGGCGCGAATATGCCATCGACAAGGACAAGGCTCTGCGCCGGAAGACCGACCTCGCCCATCGTCTTGCCAAGCGCGGCCAGCGCATCGGCGCTTGGAACCGGCGCAATGGGCAGCGCCTCACGCATCAGGGCGCGGAGGTCCGTGTAGTGCCAGGACTCGACGCGGCGATGCGGCAGGCCCGATTGGGTGAAGGACGCGAAGGCCGCCTCACGCAATTTGGCGACTTCAGCCGTGCCTGGCAATCGGCTCTTGGCTGCACCGAACGCCTCGGCGAGCGCGGTCTCGGCCGCCGTGCGGGTCGGAATGATCTGGGCGGTCATCGGAGCTCCCCCTTCTCACGCGAGTGCCGGTTCGTCGACATAGTCCTTATAGCCGCTCTTCTCGAGTTCGAGCGCCAGCTCCTTGCCGCCGCTGCGCATGATGCGCCCGCCGGCCATCACATGCACGGTATCCGGAACGATATAGTCAAGAAGCCGCTGATAATGGGTGATGACGAGGAAGCCGCAATTCGGCGCGCGCAGCGAATTGACGCCCTCGGCGACGATCCGCAGCGCGTCGATGTCGAGGCCTAAATCGGTCTCGTCGAGAATGCCGAAGGAAGGCTCAAGCAGCGCCATCTGCAAAATGTCCATGCGCTTTTTCTCGCCGCCCGAGAAGCCGACATTGAGGGCGCGCTTCAACATGTCGGATTTGATCCCGAGCTTGTCGGCCGATGCTTTGACGCGCTTCATGAAATCCGGCGTCGACAATTCCTCTTCGCCGCGGTGCTTGCGCTGGGAATTGAGCGCCGCCTTGAGGAAGGTCATGGTCGCAACGCCGGGGATTTCGAGCGGATATTGAAAGGCGAGAAAGAGCCCCTTGGCGGCCCGCACATCGGGCTCGAGCTCGAGGAGATTGACGCCGTTGAGCAGGACTTCGCCGGATTCGATCTCATAATCCTTCTTGCCGGCGACGACATAGGACAGAGTCGATTTGCCGGTGCCATTCGGGCCCATCAAAGCAGCGACTTCGCCATCGCGCACCGTGAGGTTGAAGTCGTTGAGGATTTTCTTTCCTCCGATCGACACATTGAGGTTTTTCACTTCGAACATGGCTATGATCCTGCCTGTGATCCGGGCGGCGATGGTGTCGCCACAGCCGGCATTGCCGCTTCATTGTTGATATTCTTACCCTCGGCCATTGCCGGTCGAAAGCAACGGCCAAAGGGACGGCTTGTGCCAGTTGACGACTTCGCGACATTGCAGGCGACAGGTCATGTCGGTGCTTCTGTCGGCATCGCGTCTTCGGGGCCGGCCGGGCGGCTCTTGCCCGACCCTTTCGGCATCGGCGTTTAGCCGACGCTTCCTTCGAGCGACACCGCGATCAGCTTCTGCGCCTCGACCGCGAACTCCATCGGCAATTGCTGCAGCACGTCGCGGACGAAGCCGTTGACAATGAGCGCGGTCGCCTCTTCGGCCGAAAGCCCGCGCTGCATGCAGTAGAAGAGCTGATCCTCGGAAATCTTCGAGGTCGTCGCTTCATGCTCGAACTGCGCCGACGGATTCCTCGATTCGATATAGGGAACCGTGTGCGCGCCGCAGCTTTCGCCGATGAGCAGCGAGTCGCAATTGGTGAAATTGCGGGCGCCGGTCGCCAGACGATGCGCCGAGACCTGACCGCGATAAGTGTTCTGCGACTTGCCCGCAGAAATGCCCTTCGAGATGATCCGGCTCGTCGTGTTTTTGCCGAGATGGATCATCTTGGTGCCGGAATCGACCTGCTGATGGCCGTTCGAAATCGCGATCGAATAGAATTCGCCGCGCGAATTGTCGCCACGCAACACGCAAGACGGATATTTCCAGGTGATCGCCGAGCCGGTCTCGACCTGGGTCCAGGAGATCTTCGAATTGGCGCCGCGGCAATCGCCCCGCTTGGTGACGAAATTATAGATCCCGCCTCTGCCGTCGGCATCGCCGGGATACCAATTCTGCACCGTCGAATATTTGATCTCCGCATCGTCGAGGGTGACGAGCTCGACGACCGCCGCATGCAGCTGGTTCTCGTCGCGCTTGGGCGCCGTGCAGCCTTCGAGATAGGACACATAGGCGCCCTTGTCGGCGATGATCAGCGTACGCTCGAACTGGCCGGTGTTCTGCTCATTGATGCGGAAATAGGTCGACAGTTCCATCGGGCATTTCACGCCCGGCGGAATGTAGACGAAGGAGCCGTCGGAGAAGACCGCACTGTTCAGCGTGGCATAGAAATTATCCGTCGTCGGCACCACCGAGCCGAGATATTTGCGCACCAGTTCGGGATGCGTATGCACGGCTTCCGAGATCGGACAGAAGATGACGCCCGCCTTGGCGAGCTCTTCCTTGAAGGTGGTCACGACCGAGACCGAGTCGAAGACCGCATCGACCGCGATCCGCCGCTCGGGCGAAGCCTCGCCATCCTCGTCCAGCTGAACGCCGGCGAGAATCGCCTGTTCCTTCAGCGGAATGCCGAGTTTCTCATAGACCTTCAGCAATTCCGGGTCGACTTCGTCGAGCGACTTCGGACCTGAAGCCGTCTTCGGCGCCGAATAATAATAGAGATTCTGATAATCGACCGGCGGATAATCCACCCGGGCCCAGGCCGGCTCGCGCATGGTGAGCCAGCGCCGATAGGCCTCGAGCCGCCATTCGGTCAACCATTCCGGCTCATTCTTCTTCGCTGAGATGAAGCGGACAATGTCTTCGTTCAGACCCTTCGGGGCCTTGTCCGCTTCAATGTCCGAGGAAAACCCATATTTATATTCGTCCACATCGATCGACTTGACGCGATCGATGGTTTCCTGCACCGCAGCCATACCATTCTCCTCACCTTAGCGGTTTCAAGGACCGCTGGTTCAGACTTAAAGCCGCCGGTTCCCCGGCCGCCTCACGCCGCAGGCTTCACCTGCCGCGCCTTCACAATTCGAACCGACTTTTCGAAAGCCCGCTCGAACAGGGCCAAATCTTCGGCCCGCGAATCCCACCCGAGGCTCACCCTGATCGCGCCCTGCGCCAATGCGGCAGAAACGCCCATTGCCTCTAAAACATGCGAGCGCCGCACTTTGCCCGAAGAACAGGCGGAACCCGATGAAACGGCGACGCCTTCCATGTCCAAGGACATAAGCAAGACCTGTGCCTCCAGCCCCTGTACGGCGAAATTGCTCGTATTGGGCAGCCGCGGCGCGCCGGCACCAAAGAAAACCACATCCGGCGCGATCTGGGCAATCTTCCGCTCGAGCCCGTCGCGCCAGGCAGCCAGGGCAGCGCTGAGCGTTTCGGAACCGCGCGCTGCAGCCTTCATCGCCGCGGCAAAGCCCATGATGGCCGCAACATTCTCCGTGCCAGCCCGCAGACCCCACTCCTGGCCGCCGCCGCGCAGCATCATGTTCCTTATGTGATAAGTGCCAGGGGCAAAACAAAGAGCCCCGACGCCCTGCGGACCGCCGAATTTATGCGCCGAGATGGCCAGCACATCGGCAGGAAGCGCAGCAAAGTCGCAGGCGATCCGGCCGGCGGCCTGAACAGCATCGCAGATGACCGCCCCGCCCGCCGCATGAACCAAGGCCGCCGCCGCGGCGACCGGCTGAATGACCCCGGTTTCATTATTGGCGGCCTGCAGCGCCAGCATCACGCGCCGTCCCGCGTGCCGGGCGAGCGCCGCCGCCAAAGCATCGAGACTGATGACCCCTTCCGGCGCAAGCGGCAGAATTTCGATCGCCTCGGCCGGAAATCTGTGGCCGGAAATGACGCAGACATGCTCGCCACCGCCGATCAAGAGACGATCGAATGGAGCTGCCCCGTGACCGGCGATTTCGAGATCGGGCGTCAAGACCAAGTTGAGTGCTTCGGTCGCACCGGAGGTGAAGATCACATTTTTCGCCCCGGTCCCGACCAAAGCGGCAATCTCATCGCGTGCCGCCTCGATCCGGGCGCGCGCGGCGCGGCCTTCGGCATGGACCGAAGACGCATTGCCCAAAAGATCCAATCCGACGGCAATGGCCGCCCGCGCTTCCGAGCGCAGCGGCGTCGTCGCATTATGATCAAGATAGGCCCGCGTCTGCGCCACAGATCGTCCCTTCAATCCTGCTCATCGAAACAGGTTCGTCAAAATACTTGCATTCGCAACCAGCGAACGTGCTAAATGGCGTGCGCGCCGCGCCGAACCACAGGTGTGAGCTGCACAGCACAGCTCACTCTGGTAGTTCCAGCGCCGGAGCACCACTTTGACCGGAACGAGGATTGACCCGAATCCGGTTAGAATAATTCTAAGTATATTGTGGCGCCCGTGGCCCGGCAAGTCAAGCGATCGACAGTGAAACCATGCCTCTGAAACCATGCCTTGGGCGCCTGCAAGAATTGGGGCGCCTGCCTGAATTTGGGCGCCTGCCGGAATTGCTGGGCCAAGATGCCGGGTTCAAACGACGCCAAGCTTAAGAACTGAACCATATTGGCCAGATAATTCCCCGATGCGCGCCGCAAGGCGGGTTCGAGAGATAGACAGTAGGAAGCTTAGGAACGACCATGCCAGAGGTCATTTTCAACGGTCCCGCCGGCCGCCTCGAAGGGCGCTTTCATCCGTCAACGCAACGCGGCGCGCCGATCGCCGTGATCTTGCATCCGCATCCGCAGTTCGGCGGCACGATGAACAATCAAATCGTCTACAATTTGTATTACGCCTTCGCCGAACGCGGCTTCTCGGTTCTGCGCTTCAATTTCCGCGGCGTCGGCCGCAGCCAAGGCGCCTTCGATCACGGCCAGGGCGAATTGTCGGATGCCGCCGCGGCGCTTGATTGGGTGCAGACGATCAATCCGGACGCGCGCGCCTGCTGGATCGCCGGCGTCTCTTTCGGCGCCTGGATCGGCATGCAGCTTTTGATGCGGCGGCCCGAAGTCGAAGGCTTCATCTCGGTCGCGCCGCCTGCCAATCGCTTCGATTTCTCTTTCCTTGCGCCCTGCCCCTCATCCGGCCTCTTCGTGCATGGCGATCAGGATCGCGTCGCGCCGCTGAAAGAGGTCACCGGCCTCATCGAAAAGCTGAAGACCCAGAAGGGCATTTTGATCGAGCATGCGGTGATCCCCGGCGCCAATCATTTCTTTGAAAATTGCGTCGAAGCTTTAATCGAAGAGGTCGGCGTCTATCTCGACCGGCGGCTCGGCAATCCGCCGAAACTGCCGACCCCGACGCGGGCCGAGCCGGCCGAGCGCGGGTGAGCAGCCGCGCATATTGGGGACGGCGGCCTGAAGGCAGTCAGTTGGCGAGAAAAACGCATCGGATCACGCTAACGGAGGGGCGCTTGTCCGCTGGCTCGTACCGCGACTTTATCGGCACCGCCTGCCACGGCGAAAATATTCGGCGTGATAAATAAGTGTGGCACTGCTCTGTCAACCCGTCAAAACTGACGGGCTGTCAAACTCCTCTCGATGCGCTAGCCATAGCCTCGCAAAGCAACGCGGGGGAAGACATGTGCGCAGCGCGGCCTCACTTGCAAATCAAGGCCGGTGAAGAGGAGCCCCGGCCAGTCGAGACCTGCGAATTTTGTTGTCTCTTGGCGCTGATCGACGCGGCCGCCGCCACTGCCGAAAAATTGCGATTGGACGAGATCTTCATCACGCTTCGATATACTTACGCCGATGCAATCGAGCTCGCGGCGGCGCATGGGCAGCATGCACGGACATGCCTGAAATCTGATTCTTTTCTCTCCTCCGAGCTTCATTCGATCGGTTCAGCTTTTCGTCGATGATCGGTAAGCTCCTCCACGCGCAAAGCCACGCCATTACCAATCGCCTCTGTCTTTCGAGCCATATCCGGCCGCTCCGGAACGGCATTCCTCCAGACTTACATGGCTATGAAATTATCAAATGTGACAAATAGTTGATCAAAATCAAATATAACAAATAGTTGAAGTTCATCGGCAATCGTGTCAGCTTTCTTGTTTCTGCTCTATGGGGCGGAGTGGACGATGAGTACACGAGCCGACACTCTGATTTTGGCGGAACAGATCACATCGGGCAATGCAAAAGCCTATCTGCACGCGTTGGTCCGCTCCTATGATTTGGCGAGCGCCGCTTATGTGGCACATACCATTCCGGGCCGGCCGCCGAATGCGCCCATCATCTGGGCAACCCATGTGGATGACTGGCTCTTCGATTATGTAGCGGAACATCATGCCCGGATCAATTCTGTCGTCGCGATCGAGAATACGAGCGTACTGCCGATCGATCTCGAGATCGTCTTGCGTTCAACAGATCACGTCCGCAGATCCACCAGCCTCGTGATCAATGCGACAGGCGCTGTTGGCGGTCGCAAGCAGGTACTGATGGTGCCTGTCCGCGGACCTCTCGGGGATCGCGCCTTCCTGGTCGTCAGTACGCATGAATATGATGCGGACTGGCGCGCGAAGCGGCGCGCACTGGTGCCGAACCTCCTCCTCGTTGCGCAATATGTGCATCATCATGCCATGGTCGAGGCAGGTGTCTACAATGCACACGACGGAGACATAAGGCTCGCACCGCGTGAAGCCGAATGTCTGCATTGGGCGGCGGCCGGCAAGACCGTCGAAGACATAGCGACGATCCTCAATATTTCGTGCCGCGTTACCCGCGCTTATCTCGATGGCGCACGCCATAAGCTGAACGCCTCGAATATTGCGCATGCGGTAGCGCGCGCCGTCAGCCTGGGCCTCGTCGCTTCCGGCTGAGTGCGACGGCCGCAAAAGACGCGCCGCCCGTGAAGAGCTCCGCGCCGACCAGATCTCTCGCGTTCAATGCTCTGCGCCGTCGCGGCCACCGTTTGCGCCGGATTGCCGGTCAATCAGCCGCTCGATGATCCAAATAAGCGCATAGGGCGCCGCTTCATCAAGCGTCCAATCCTGCCGCAGCCGAAGCTCACGGCCCGCGGCGTCCATGGCCTCCTGCCAATTCAGCCCCACTCGTTCGGCCAACGCGCGGGTCGCCGTCAATGAACGGCGGGGGCAGCCGAATGAAGCCAACCATTCTTGAGCGGCGTCGATCGGGCAATCCATTATAGCCGCAAGAGCTTCCGCGTCCGATAGCGTGACTGAGTGATCACCTTTCAGAGGCTGCAAACATTTGGATAACATTTCAACGCGTGACATGTGCTCCTCCGTTTCTCGACGGAATGAGCGCGCAGACCAAAAATCTTCGTGGCCGAATTGGTGACCTTATGCGCAAACAGGCACGATGATAGCTCAGAATTAAAGATAAGCACTTTGTAAAGTCGTTCTAAATTTATTGAATTCACGTTTTATATACGGTCATTATACCGTTGTATTGGCAGTAGGGATATCAGGCAATCACGCCAAGGCAAGCTCCCCGCCCACACGTGGCCGATCGATTCCCGTCGTCGTCGGAAAGGTGATCGGCAGATTTTTGAGCCGCCGTGCGGCGAGATATGCGAAGGCCTGCGCCTCCATGCCATCGGCCGACCAGCCGAGCGTGTCCGCAAGCACCAAGCCGCAGGGCAGGCGCTGCATCAGCTCCCAGCGCAAGGCGAGATTACGGGCGCCGCCGCCGCTTAAGATCGTAAGCTTCGGCGGCTGCGGCAAGAAGCTCAGCGCATTCACGATGCTCTGCGCGGTAAAGGCCGTCAGAGTCGCTGCCGCGTCCTCGAGCCGCAATCCCTCGACACGAGCGGCCGAGAATTCATTACGGTCGAGCGATTTCGGCGGGGCCCGGTCGAAATAGGGATGGGCGAGGAGATCCATGAGAGCGGCAAAATCGATCCGCCCCTGCGAGGCCATCGCCCCGCCCTCGTCCATCGCCACGCCTTGACGGCGAAACATCAGATCGTCGATGAGCGCATTGCCCGGCCCGGTGTCGAAGGCCAGGGGATCATTATCTCCCTCCAGAAAGGTGAGATTGGCGACGCCGCCGACATTCAGCACCACGATCGGCCCCGTGAGCCCCGCCGCCAGGGCGAGCGCCTTGTGATAGATGGGCACGAGCGGCGCCCCCTGCCCGCCTGCGGCGACATCGGCGGCGCGGAAATCATGGACGAGCGGCAGCTGGAGCGCACGGGCCAGAGCGGCGCCGTCGCCGATCTGCACGGTCAGGCCCTCGCCTGGGCGGTGCAGCACGGTCTGGCCATGAAAGCCCACGACATCGATTGAATCGCGCGCCAATCCCTCTGCCGCGAGAAAGGCTTCGACGGCCGCAGCGTGGCGCGCCGTCACCACGGCCTCGGCCTCGGCGAGCACGCCCGGCCGGGCCAAGCGGTCGGTGAGCACCGTGGCAGCGGCGACGGCCTGTTGCAGCAAAGCGCGGTCCTCGGCCGCATAAGCAAAGGAGCGCGTGGCACCAGGCGTCACGCGCGCGTCGCCGTCGGTCTCGATGACGGCGACATCGACGCCGTCCATCGACGTGCCGCTCATCAGCCCGATGGCCCGAAGCATGGACATGAATGATTCCCCCCCGCCGCGCCAAATCTCCATTTCCATCGTCTTAAGAGGGCAAAAAGGAAAGGAAAATCGGTTTTGCAGAGCAGCAGGCCGCAAGGCCCCTCCGCGGCGAAATAAAAATGCGCTTCAGCAACGGAAATTGCTTGCACTTCTGGGTGATCGTTCCTGTATCTTCATCAGGACGTCGAGCGGTGATCCAAGCTTGCCGCATCCTCGGAGGCATAAGATGAAGCAAGCACTGACGACGAGGCTCGTCTCCTTCGTCGGGCAAAAGGGCGGCGTCGGCAAGAGTTCTCTTGCCCGGCTGCTTTCGGTCGGCGCGGCGCGGGCCGGCAACAAAGTGCTGCTCGCCGATTTCGACCTCGATCAGCTCACCTGTCTCGAATGGAACGCCGTGCGCCTGCGTCACAATCTCGAGCCCGAGATCGATGTGCGCCCGTTCAAGAGCCTGAAGAAACTACGCAAGACGGAGGAGAGCTTCGATCTCATCGTCGCCGATACGCGCGGCCTCGCCGACGAGCTTACGAAAGAAGTGGCGGAGGAAAGCTCGGTCGTCTTTCTGCCGACCGGCACATCGGGTGATGATCTGCGCCCGACTTTGGCGCTGGCGCGCCGGCTCGCCAAACATGGCGCCGACGGCAAGCTCACGTTCATCCTGTCGAAGACCGGCCGCTCTGAGCGGCAGATCGCCGCCGCCTTGAAACGCATCGAGGACGAAGGCTATTCGGTCCTCACGACGAATTGGGCGCTGCGCGACGGGCTTCAATCGGAATTCGATCTGGGCGGCGTCGGGCTCGAATCGCGCAATCATTATCTGCGCGACATCGCCGACCTTATGGGCAAGGCACTGATGGAGCGCGTGTTCGTCGCCTAGCGCGGTTTCGGGTTGGCAAAGCCGGTGCGCATTTTTGCTGAAAACGACTAAAGCAATATCCAGTCGTTCGGAAACGCATCAGCTGGGTCCCTCTTCCTGTCCCGAAACTTTTCTTTAGGCGCAAAAACAATTTTGCTTCGGTTCGTATTCAGCCATGCAGCCCACCAGCTGTAAGAACTATTGGCAATAATATTATGCTGGCACCGCGACATTAAGATCAATTCGGAAACCGTATTGGCCTCAGTATTCCCGTCAGAGACAATCGTCATATCCTCATCGCAAAAATTGTCTCGGACCCATTGCGGATCGTCGCTGAAGATTAGAAAATGGCTATGTCCGCTGAGCCTTTTCCTGAGAAATTTGATCGCCTCCTGATAATATTCGAGCGTGCATAGCTTAAATATTTTTTGACATTGGGCGCTCAGATAATCGCCACGTCGCACATGCACGCCGACATATTCGACATTCGGCTTAAGGTTCAACAAAGCCAGATGACTCAGAGGTTTTCGAAGACGAAAACTCTTTCTAATAATATCTTGATAAGCATCAAAATATTTCCATGACTGCCAATAGCCTTCGTATCTAACGGAGCCGACTTGATGAAATACATTCTCGAGGAAAATGGGACTGCTTTGCTCATCGAACAAAGTCTCAGTCATGTTATTTAATTTTTCCAGCTGTTTTTGCGCTTTCCAATATAAGCTGCCGACTTCACGATATTTAACGCGGAATCTATTCAGTTCAAAATTTCGAAATTTACATATTTGATAATTAGAACAATCCAAATACAAAGTGGCTTTACGATATCTGGAAACGGCATGTCCAAAAGCATATTGAAAAAGCTGATTTCCAAGCCCACCCTGCATGAATATCGTTATATGTTTCATACTAAAGTCCATAAGACCAACTGCCGGTCCGCTAGATATGCTAAGCTATTGCAAGCGCCGCTTGAAGCGATTGCCGGCGCCGAGGCAAAGAAATTTTCGACTCGGCTGAACAATTGGCTGAAAAATCGCGCGTGATCGAGGCCAACGGGGATCGATCTGCGCGACATCGCCGACCACATGGGCAAGGCGCTGATCGAACGCATATTCAACGGATGACGCCAGCGAGGCGTGACGCGCAATCGAACCCCCGGCAGAACACAAAGAGATGCCGCGCTGACATGCGTTCCGCCCGTCGGTTGTAATGCTTTAGCAGCGTTCAATAGATGAAAGGAACGAGCGCGGCACTCTCTCGCCGATACGGCTCATAGTAGGCAAAGGTCTCGTGCATCGGCCTCTCTTCGACTTCGGCTTTATAGATCAAGCCGAAGAGAGTGAAAGCAAAGGCGAGAAGATCCCGCCACTCGCCGAAGGCCACAGCCGTGCCGGCAATCGCGAGCAACAAGCCGGTATAGATCGGATGCCTCACATGGGCGTAGGGCCCGGTGCGGATGAGCGCATGATCCTCCTTGAGCGTGACGACGCTGCTCCAGTTCGATCCGAGACATCGCCGCGCCCAGACCGCCTGTGCGTCGGCTTCACTTTGCCGGAATTCACGATCCAATAGATGAGCCATGCGATCCACAAGACCGCGATGGCGGCGTTCCAAAAAACTTGGTCCATAAAGGCTCGCCCTCAGTCTACTGGAGATGCGGTACCATGTTTGAGAGCATGTCGCGGACTGGCCGGCGGTTCAAGGCATCGAATATAGATTATCTTTTGTGCTCTGATCGCGGTGCGGCGCCAGTCGCACATTGACCTTGACGCAAGCCCGGCGTTAGCATGGCTGCGATGGTTCCCTTCGGGGATCAAAAGGGAACGTGGTGAGGACTACTTTGTCCGAAGCCGCGGCTGCCCCCGCAACTGTAAGCGACGAGCCGCCTCCACATCGCCACTGGGCCGCATGGATTTTGCGACATGCAATTTTCCACATGCGCCTGGGAAGGCGGAGGCGGCACCGACCCGCGAGCCAGGAGACCTGCCATCATCCGACGTCAGCGCAGAACCATCGGGCGGGGTGTCTCGATGGCAAAGTCGCGCAGCCTCTCGTTGCGACGACCTTCTGCAATGACATTAAGACGTCAAAGGCAGACTCTCCATGCTCACTTCTTTCAAAAGACTGTTCGACGCGAGCGCGCCCGATCTCAAGGCGCGGCTCGTCATCATCAGCGGCGGCCTCGCTGTCTTCAACATCGGCGCCTGGCTCTGGGCGCTTCTCGCCTTTCATAATCAACCGGCGCTCATCGGTATCGCGCTGGTGATCTATGGGCTGGGCCTGCGCCATGCCGTCGACGCTGACCATATTGCGGCGATCGACAATGTCACCCGCAAGCTGATGCAGATGAAACAGCGGCCCGTCGGCGTCGGCTTCTTCTTCGCCATGGGGCACTCCGCCCTCGTCGTGATCGTTGCGGGACTTGTCGCAAGCACCGCGACCATGCTGACTGGCTTCCGAAACTTTCATGAGATGGGCAGCACGCTGAGCACCGGCGTCTCCGCGCTCTTCCTGCTCGCCATCGCGGCGATGAATATTTTTATTTTCATCTCAATCTACCGGAGCTATCGGCGTGTCTCTGCCGGCGGCGCCTATGTCGAGGAAGACCTCGATCTCCTGCTCAACAATCGCGGCCTTCTTGCGCGCATCTTCCGGCCGCTGTTCCGGCTCGTCACCAAGAGCTGGCACATGGTCTTCCTCGGCTTCCTGTTCGGCCTCGGCTTCGACACGGCGACGGAAATCGCGATGTTCGGCGCCTCCGCCGCGCAAGTCGCCAAAGGCGTGCCAATCGCAACCATATTGGTGTTTCCGGCGCTGTTTGCCGCCGGCATGTCCCTCATCGACACGACGGACGGCATCATGATGCTCGGCGCCTATGACTGGGCCTTCGTCAAGCCGATCCGCAAGCTCTATTACAATATGACGATCACGCTGGTGTCGGTGGTCGTCGCACTTTTGATCGGCGGCATCGAGGCCTTCGGCCTCATCGCCGACAAACTCGCCCTCAAAGGCGGGCTTTGGGATCTCGTCGGCATGCTGAACGACAATTTCAACTATCTCGGCTTTGCCATCATCGGCGTTTTTGTCGCGGCATGGGCGTTATCCTATGCCCTCTATAAAGCAAAGCACGCGAAGATCCTCGGCGAGGAGTCCTGAGCGCCTAGAGCGTCATGCGCAAAAGTGTCAGCGGTTTGGCGTGCAAACGATGCTCTACATATTTCAATCTCGAGCATCTTATCCGCTTTCAAGTGAGTTCACTTGAAAGCGGGATGCTCTGGACCCTGCTTACGGGTCAATCATTTACTGCGTCGCGCTGAAAACCAGCTCTTGCGTCATCGTCGGAATAAGCTTGTCATAGAGGGGGGCAAGCTCTTTTGGAAAGATGAACTCGATCGAACCGACGCTCTTTTCGAAATACCACCGCCGATAATAAAATACTGTGTTGTTTGTCACGCCCGACAGAACATACCAATTCTTCCAGTTATCGTCTTTTTCCGGCGCTATATAAGTCAATGTATAGCCCAATTTCTCAAGCTCATCTTTCTCGCGCTGACGCCCGAGTTTGACATCCTTGAAATCAGGAAGCGCGGTCCGCAATATTCGGACCCGGGGATGCCCTTCCCCGTCTCGCAGCGTCAATCGCCGCTGTTTGCGTTCTGTCGTGTCGAGGCTCAATATATTGATGGGAAACGCAAAAGCGACACCAAGCTCTTCGCTGTTATAAACCTTGTAGATTGGCTCGCTTATGGGACTTGGCTTATTGAGAATCAAGAAGCCGACAACGGCGATAACAAAGAGCGCGACGATCCCTACCACCACGTAAGGCACTTTAGGGATCGTCATTTGCCGCGCGAGGGATGTGTAGATCGGCGCCTTGTCTTCGATGGAGGCTACGATCACATCGGCGACCGCGTGGAATTTCTTGATGTAAAGCGTGTGTATGTCACGAAAGCCGAGGGGAGGCTGGACATTGTCGATGACGATCGGGATCAGCTTATTCTTGTCTTTGGCCTCCTGTGCCTCATCGATCACGAAAGCCGAGGTCACCGAATGCGTTGACCACAGGACGATGACTTTTCTGGCCTCGGCCATTTTCTCGCTGATGATTTGGCGGTATTGCGCCCCTCCGGCGAGATTCGAATCCCACCAGACAATATAGCCTGCCTCCTCAAGAAGCTGAGCCAATTCGGCCGCTTGCGGGCGGTCTTCGCGTGCATATGAGATGAAGACGTCGACCATGGCCTCTCGCGCAGGACCTTCAGGAGGCCAAGGCTAAATCATTCCCTTCAATTGCACCAATCGATCTCCGGATTCAAATTGAAATGCCGGGATCGGCGCAACGGCGGAAGAAGCTCCCATTTCCGCCTCTTGACGCGCCGCTGCACGCGGTTAGGGTCGCGCCCTCCCAGCCGGCTTGCTTTGTAGGTCACCTTGTCCGACACTTTTTCTCCAAAATCCGAATTTCTCGCCGTGCTGATGGCGCGCGGCTATCTGCACCAATGTTCCGACCCCGAAGGGATCGATGAAAAGGCACTGAGCGGCGCGCTCACCGCCTATGTCGGATTTGATTGCACCGCGCCATCTCTGCATGTCGGCTCGCTGGTGCCGATCATGATGCTGCGCTGGCTGCAGAAGACCGGCGGCAAGCCGATCGCGCTGATGGGGGCGGCACGACCCGCGTCGGCGATCCTTCCGGCAAGGACGAGAGCCGCAAGCTCCTGTCGCTCGAGGCGATCGAAGCCAATAAGGTCGGCATCAAACAGGTCTTTGCGAAATTTCTGACTTTCGGCGAAGGCAAGACGGACGCGCTGATGCCCGACAATGCCGAATGGCTCGCCACGCTCAATTACATCGACTTTTTACGCGACGTCGGCCGGCATTTTTCCGTCAACCGCATGCTCGCCATGGATTCGGTGAAGTTGCGGCTCGAGCGCGAGCATGAGCTTTCCTTCATCGAATTCAACTATATGTGCCTCCAGGCTTATGATTTCGTCGAACTTCATAAGCGCTATGGCTGCCTGTTGCAGATGGGCGGCTCGGACCAATGGGGCAATATCGTCACTGGCCTCGATCTCGGCCGACGCATGGGGACGGCGCAGCTCTATGCTTTGACCTCGCCGCTTTTGACGACGGGTTCGGGCGCCAAAATGGGCAAGACCGCCGCCGGCGCCGTCTGGCTCGATGCGCAAATGCTGAGCGTCTACGACTATTGGCAATATTGGCGCAATTGCGAGGATGCGGACGTCGGCCGCTTCCTAAAGCTCTTCACCGAAGTGCCGCTCGGCGAGATCGCGCGCCTCGAAGCTTTGCGCGATGCCGAGATCAATGAGGCGAAGAAGATTCTGGCAACCGAAGCCACCGCCATGGTGCATGGGTGGCAAGCCGCAGAGCTTGCCGCGGAAACCGCGCGCCGGACGTTTGAGGAAGGCGCGCTCGCAGAGAGCCTGCCGAGCGTCGCGATCGCCCGCCAAGAGCTTGCGGCCGGGCTCGGCGTGCTCGCCGCTTTCGTCAAGGCCGGGCTCGTCGCCTCGACGAGCGAAGCGCGCCGCCAGGTCAAGGGCGGCGGCCTCAAAGTGAATGACGCGGCAATCACTGACGAACGCGCCGTGCTGAGCAACACCGACCTTGTCGATGGCGTGATCAAGCTCTCGCTCGGCAAGAAGAAGCACGTGCTTTTGAAACCCAAAGCCTGACGCCGCGGCGTGATCTAGAGCCGATCCCGATCACGTGGAATTGCTCGCGATCCACATGATCGGGACAAATCGGCTCTATTTCAAAGATCTGGAGCATGTCCTTTATCGGAAAAGTCCATCAACTTTTCCGGGACATGCTCTAAGGCTGCGGCGGGGACAGCGAAGGCGACGCTCCATCGGGCGAAGAGAAATCGGTCGCGCCGAAAATTTTGCGCAGGAATCCAGGCGCAATCGCCGACAAAGGATTGATGTTGAGCGTCGGCTTGGTCGCCGCCCCGGAGATACGGTAATTGACCGCGAACAGCCCTTCATGCGTGCCGCCGCCGAGGAACAAGCCGAACACCGGAATCTGCGAGAAAAGATTATTGACCCCATAGGCCGGCACGAAAGTCCCATCCATGCTGACACGGTCGCGGGCGAAATCGAGCCAGCCGTCGACGGTCAGGCCCATTTCTTCCCCATACATCGTCCCATCGCGAATATCGAGCCGGCTGCCGACACGTTGGAAATTGACCTGCAGCTTCGAGAAGGTAACAGCATTGGGATCGAAGGACGGCTGGCTCGTCCCAGCCTCCACGCCGATCGGCCGCTGTTGCGCGCCTTCGGCGACGAGACGCCGCAGCGCCGGCTCGTCGCGCAAGATGAAATCCTTGATCCGTAGCGCACCGGCCAAGGCATCATCGCCGAGCCGCATCGCGACTTGCAGCTGTCCACCCTCCATATGTTTGTAGAGGTCGAGGAAAGCGAGCAAGGCTCCGGCATCATGGGTGCTGAGATCCAATTGCGGCGAGGGCGAGTCTGGATGCGACAGTTCACCGGAGATCATCGCATGGCCGAACCGCCCAGAAAGCGCAAACTCGCGCAGAAGCTCGCCATGTTTGACGATATGCAGATCGACAGCCGATAAGACCGTCTTGTTGTAGCCGGTCAAAACACTCGATTTCAGATCGATCTCGATATCCTTTTCGGCGACCACATCCTTGCCCGCTTCCTTGCCCTGCTCTTTGCGCGGACCATTATCCGCAGCAGTGGTCTGATCGGACCGGGCAAAAGTCAAATTGCGTAAGAACGGCCGCGCGTCGAGCGCGGCCGCGCGCACGATCAGCTTCCATCCGCCGCCGGCCTTCGAAACCTCGACCCGCATGTCGTCGCCGGGAGAGAATCTCACCTGTGAGAATTTGGCGGAGACGAGCGACTGATCGCTGCCGAGGTCGATCGAACCGCGGGCTTGAATCGGTGCCGCATCCACCGCCAATTGATCAATCTGTGTTCCGTTGTCACCGAGCAAGAGCGTGAAACTCGCTTTGCCGGGACGCCCGGCAGGTTTCGTTATGCCGGGCAGGCCCGCGATCGCGGCATGGGTCAGATCGAGCTCGACGTCAGCCTTGACCGGCAAAGGTGCATCCAAAGGTGCGGTCAAATGAACCGTAATCGGACCGCTCACATTGGAGAGGGCGCCAAACCCCTGCTTCGCCCGAACCGCGTCATCAAGGACGACGCTGACGGAAGCCACGGCCGGCTTGCCGATCGGCCTCTCAATGTCGATCGTGGCAGGAGCACCGAAGAGGCGGCCCTGGCCCTTGGCCTTCATGCCGGTCGCATCGACGATGACACTGAGGGTTGCGCCTTCGAGCTTCTCCTTGCCGATCAAATGTTCCGCCGACAGATCCGTCGCTGCGGCATCGATCGTGAGCTGCGTATCTTCGGGCCGGACAACCGGGCCGAGCCGCAACCCTACGCCCAATTTGCCTGCGACCTGACCCTTCAGGCTCGCCGGATCGACCGGCAAACTCGCATAGGGTTTGAGCGCCTCGCGGTTCAGCAGCGCTGCAACGGCCTCGACGCTGCCGGAGACCTGCGCCGAGAACTGGGCCGGTGTCGGCTTTATCTCGGCATTGGCAACCTGGAACACGCCCTGGGAGAGGGTCAGCGGACTACCGGCGCTGGCATCGAGGCTGCCTTCTTTGGCGATGAAAGTCGACGTCCGCCCCGTCACATGGCCGGTGCCTTCCACATCCCGCAAGGGCGGCACGCCCGGCAAGAATTCGACGACGCCTTTCGATACGGTGAAATCCAGCGCCACAGCCTTGTCCGGCGGCGCATGCTGCAGCCGCATGGCCTTGATCATATCGGCATCGAAATCGACTTGCAGCGAACCCTTCTCGATCAGGCCGCCTTTCCAATGCGACAGAAACCAGCTCCGTACAGGCGCTACGATAAAAGCTGGCCACAGCCGCACTGCGGCGACGCTCTGCGTCGGGCCGACCGAAGCACCGAGACGAATATGCGGCCCATTGGTCCAGTTGATGGCACCGGCCATGGCGAAGCTGCATTCGGGCCCGCTGAAGCTGAACCGGTCGATCGCCAGAGTTTTTTGCGCAAGATTGACGCGGACACCCAGGCCGAACTGGGTGAGAGCGATCGGCGCTTCGCCGGGCCGTTCCGCGCCATAAATCTCCTGTCTGGCGTTGACGAGGCGAATCTGCCAAGCCTCTCCCTCTCGGACCGGCGGGACGATTGCCCCCTTGAAGGCGAAATCCGTGCTGCCGGCGCGCAACTGCAGCTGGTCCACCGCAATCTGGCGGCTCGACCGATCCCAATGGAAGCCGGTATCGATCGAATCCAGCATCTTTGGTTCGTCATTGGGGTCGTCGAAACGCAAATATCCGGCGCCGAGCCCGATCTCGCCGGCAATCTCGGTAAGGCCACCATCCGGCGCTAGGGACATGGTGAATTTGCTTGCGATCGGCATGTCGAAATCAACGCCGATCTTGCGCAGTCCGGTGACGAGCAAGATCTCGTCGAGCGAAATATTTTTGGTGCCAATGTCGAGGCGCCGCATGCCGGTCGGAACGCCGGACGCATTGGCCGAGATCGACCAAGTGCCGTTCGGCCCTTCCGCCGACAGGCTGAAATTGGTGCCGCCGCCGGATTTGTCGAAGGCGAGATTCAGTCCTTCATAGACGCGGGTTTCTTCGGCGGCACGATCGGCGATGACGAGCCGGCCGCGCGCAATGCCGACCTTGTCGATCGCGGCCAGCGGGCTGTCGGGCTTAGTCGACATATCGATCAAGAGCCGGAGCGCCGCGCCAATGCGCTTTACGGCCAGGGAGCGCGGCGGCACACCCGACTTTTCGAGAAATGCCGTCTGGCCGCTCGCGAGTGATTGCGCGGGCTTTTCAATCTGCACCGCAGCTTGGTGCTTGCCGGCGCTGATATCGCCGATCCCCGCAGCAAGCGGCAGCAGCGGTGTCGCGCCCTGCCGGCCACCACCGGCGGACACCGCGAGCGAGCCGTCGCGCAGCAGTTCGAGACGCACTTCAATGCCGAATATTTCGAGCCGCTTAGGCACCACCTTGCCGAACAGCAGAGCGAACATGTCAACCGACACCTCGGCGCGCGGCGCAGAGATGATCGTTTCGCCGGATTCGTCGGCAAGCGACAGATTGTCGATGCTGAGCGTCGGCCCGAGGCCATGTGCGGTGAGAGAGACCTCGCCGACCTTGAAAGCATAGCCATGGCCGACGCGCTCATCGAGCGCGCGGGTGATGCGCGTCCCCATTCCGGCAAGCGCGATCGGCCCCTTGCCGAGATAGAGAGCGACAAATCCGCCCGCCAATGCGATGACCAGGATGAGACCGGCGAGCGAGCCCAGCGTGCGCCGTACAACGCAGGCCGCCAGTGAGGGCGAGCGCAGCAATCTGAGCGGCCAAGCACCGCCGCCCGGGTCCGAACATTCGGCCCGCGAATCCCCCGCAAAGCCCGGTCGGGAGCGAAGATCTTCACTGTGGTCGACCAAACCCAGGTGGCCTTTCGCTACGAGCGCGCGTCCGAGCATGTCCCGGAAAAGTTGATAGACTTTTCCGATAGAGGCCATGCTCCATCCTTTTTAAACAGAGCCGATTTGTCCCGATCATGCGGAATCGCTCGCGATTCCGCATGATCGGGATCGGCTCTGGAAACATGATTCCTACCCGAATATACGGGTTTTGTCGAAAGCCCGCAGGCTATTCGGCCACGCGCAATTCCAGCTCTGCGAATTGCCGTTTATTGAGACGAAAGGAAGGCGATGATGGGCAAGAAACTGGGTCGCGGCGAGAAAGCGCCGGATTTCGAACTGCCCGACGACCGCGAGAAGACACGTTCGCTGAAGTCTTATGCAGGTAAAAAACTCGTCCTTTATTTTTATCCCAAGGACGATACCTCAGGCTGTACGAAAGAAGCACTAGATTTTTCAGCGCTCAAAAGCGCATTCGACAAGATCGGCACGGCTATACTCGGTGTTTCGCCGGATTCACCTGCAAGCCATGGAAAATTCAAGGACAAGCATAGTCTCAGTCTCGATCTCGCCTCGGATCCATCGAAGGCCATGCTCGAAGCCTATGGCGTCTGGACCGAAAAGAGCCTGTATGGGCGAAAATATATGGGAGTCGAACGCACGACCTTCCTCATCGGCCCGGACGGCAAGATCGCCGAGGTCTGGCACAAGGTCAAAGTACCAGGCCATGCCGAGACCGTGCTCGCAGCGGCACGCGGCCTCGCTTGAGCTGATCCGGCCTTAGCCGAATGTTAACCTTAACATTGTGTTCTAACGCCCAGTTTCGTTGCATGGATTGGGTAGGGACACGCATGCTCGCGGGTCGAACAGAAGCCGGCACGGGAGCGAGGCATGTTCAGCTGCAGCTCACCCTTGTCACAACGCGCCGGTCACGCACGCTGGTCTTGCCGCCTATTGCCTTGACGGTGCTTGTCGGGCTCCTGCCGATTGCCGGCGTCATCTATCTCGCGGCCACCTGCTATTTCATATTCCATGACGATCTGCTCGCCGGCCTGACGAGACGTCAGATCGAAATGCAATATAGCTACGAGGACCGCCTCGCGCGCCAGCGGCACGAGATCACCAATCTGACCCAGCATGCAAGGATCAATGAGGCGGAACTCGCCGAAAGGCTCGGCACCCTCGCGGCGCGGCAGGGCCAATTGGAGAGCCGCACCACGCTCGTCGCAAGCTTGGCCGAACGCGCGAAGGCGCTGCATGGATCAGCCGGCGCGAGCGCAGTGACGCCGGAGACTGCGGCAGGGGCAAATGCAGCAGGCACAAACCCGCTTTTGTCAGGGGCTTTCGCGCCGGATCTCCCGACTGCGGCGAACGCCTATGCGCCGCTCGAATCTTTTGCCATCCCATCCAGCGTAGCGCCACGCGCCGAGCCCGGCTTAGGCGGGCCGAAGCCGCAGCCGGAAGGATTTGAATTGCGGCTCGACGATCAGACGGGCGCCCGCCCGCCCGCGGCAGCAGACGGCACGGCAGGCCAAGAGCGCCGGGCTCTGGACAGGCCCGCGTTAGATCACGTTGACTTTGGATTGAGTCAATCCAAAGTCAACGTGATCGATTCCAAAAGTGTAGAGCGGGATGCGGGCGGAAAACCGGTTCCCACTTTTCCTCATCCCGCTCTCGCGCCTTTGAGCCTCGACTTCGACCTGCCCCTGGCGACGCGGCTCGAGCATCTGGCCGCGCGCCAAGACCGCCTCGATCATATGCAATTGGCCCTATTGAGTGATTTGCAGGAACCGGCCAAGCGGATCTCGACGCGGTTTCGCGCCGCCTTCAACGCCGCCGGGCTCGCTGCAGATCAGCTCACCTTGCCGGCGAGCGAGGTGCACACCAGCGGTGCGGCGGCGACGGGCGGACCCTTCGTGCCTTTGCCGGAGGATTTTGCTGACGGCGCCGCTTTCATGCGCGCTGCGACCGATGCCCAAAGCGCCATCGCCACAGCGGAAAAGCTCGGCCTTATCGCCACGCATGTGCCGCTCGCCGCACCGCTGCCCGGCCGGCTCGAGGTCACCTCGCCCTTCGGGCCGCGGATCGATCCTTTCCTCGGGCGTCCGGCCTTGCATACGGGTGTCGATCTGCGGGAAGATTACGGCGGCCAGGTCAGGGCGACGGCCGACGGCACGGTGGTCTTCGCCGATGCCGCCGGCGGCTATGGCAATATGGTTGAAATCGACCATGGCAATGGCTTGAGCACGCGCTATGCGCATCTCTCGAGCTTCGCCGTGAGGCCGGGCGAGAAGGTCAAGGCCGGAACAATCGTCGGCCGCATCGGCGAAACCGGCCGCGCCACCGGCCCGCATCTTCATTACGAGACACGAAATCGACGGCGAGCCGGTCGATCCAGAGCGATTTCTCAAAGCCGGCCTCCTCCTCCGCGTCGCCCGCAAAGGATCGGACCTGTAGCCCGCCGCCAAAAGGTCTACAGCTTTTACGCGAACTGCTCCGACCATCGGCAGAGCTGCCAAAACCCAGCCAAATCACTTTTCGACCTCGCTTCGGCAGCCAAATCCTGTAAGTTTCCCCAGGATATGTGGCAGTCTGCTGCGATCACGAGGGCAGGCGCCCATATTCGCCGTTTGGGGGAAGGAAAATCCGATCCGATCGATTGACCCGAAACTTGGTTAAGATTACAACTTTAACGGGTATCGCGTAACGATCTTCAGCCAGCGCGAACCTCCGCCGGGGGCGCATATGACCGCGACCAAAAGCTCGCCATCCCGCACCCGAGCCCGGACTGGGCGCTCGGCGGAGCCTCCCACGCCGGCGGAGCCCGTGAAACCCGAGCGGCCATCCCCCTATAGCCGCCAGCCCAGCAAAGATGCGGCAAGTGTCGCGGAATATATCGCCTCGATCACGGCCGAACTCGCCGGCATAGCCGGCGGCGCAAGGCTCGACATGCTCACCTATTTTCTCAATATGGCAAGGCTCGAGGCCGAGTTCCACATGCGCCGGCGCGAGTAAACCAAAGGCAGACGCGCCACTCACAGCCGGCTGACGAGATCGCCGTCTTGGCGTTCGAGCTGACCGGCGAGTTCCAATTCGAGCAATATGGCGCGGACTTCGCCGGCCGGCGCCTCGGCGGCGCGGGCAAGCTCGTCGATCGAGATCGGCGACGGCCCCAAAAGCGCGATGATCCGGCTGCGCATCTCGCCATGGTCCAGCTGCGACGGCGCTGCGCCGCGTAGGCTGCGTGACGCAACGCCCGCGCGACCCGCGCGTCCGTCTTCACCGTGATCGTTCTCACCGGCTGCCGCCTTAGGCGCGGCTTCGACCTCGGGCAGATCGAGCTCGTCCCACAAAGCCTCAATCGGCACCGCCGGCGGCTCGCTCTCGGCGAAGAGATCTCGCTCCGGCATCGGCCGTTCGATCTGCCGCGCCAACGCATCGATGACATCTTGCGCCGAGGTGCAGATGGTGGCGCCGTCGCGCAAGAGATCATTGGTGCCCTCCGCACGGGGGTCCAATGGCGAACCCGGCACGGCAAAAACCTCGCGGCCCTGTTCCGCCGCAAAACGCGCCGTGATCAAAGAGCCGGAGCGGCGCGCCGCCTCGACCACCACAGTGCCTTGCGCAAGCCCGGCGACGAGCCGATTGCGGCGCGGAAAGTCGCGCCCTCGCGCCTCCCAGCCGAAAGGCATTTCGCTCAGCGCCGCGCCATGCGCGATCAAACGCTCCAACGCGTCTGCATGTTCGGCCGGATAGATCTTGTCATGCCCGCCGGCGAGCACGGCAATCGTGCCCAACTCCATTGTGCTGAGATGGGCGCGAATGTCGATGCCGCGGGCGAGCCCCGAAACGGTGACGAAGCCTGCTTGCGCGAGGCCGCGCGCGAGCCGCTCGGCAAAGGCAAGCCCGGCGCCCGAGGCATTGCGCGCACCGACGATGGCGACCGCCGGGCGGGTAAAGATCGCCGGATCGCCGCGCAAGGCAATGAGCGGCGGCGCTGAATCGATCCGGCGCAACAAGTGAGGATAATCCGGCTCGCCGATCGCGACGAAACGAGCGCCGCAGCGCGCCGCCCCGGCCATTTCGCGTTCGATCTCTTCCATGCTCGCAAGCCGCACCGGACGGCCGCGCGGCGCAAGCCCGGGCAGAGCTGCGAGCGCGGCACGCGCACTGCCGAAACGATTGATCAAAGCGCGAAAGGTCCGCGGCCCGATGCTCTCGCTGCGCATGAGACGCAGCCAATCGAAGCGTTGCGCCTCGCTGAGTTGCGGTCCCTCAGCGGCCTCGCTCATCAGCGCTGTCCGATCTTGGTCTCGGTGCCATTGACGAGCCGCAATATATTGGCCCGATGCGTGAACCAGAGGAGCGCTGCGAGCAAAACATAGAGGATCGCGACATCGAAACGGCCGAAGAGGAGCAGCGCGATCGGCGTTGCCGCGCTCGCAAGAAGCGCGCTCGCGGAAGAATAGCGCGTCGCTGCGGCGACAATCAGCCAAAGCACGATAAAGGCGAGACCGGCGCGCCAATCAAGCGCGAGAAGCGTCCCAAGAAAAGTCGCGACGCCTTTGCCGCCTTTGAATTTCAGCCAGAAAGGAAAGATATGGCCCAAAAAGGCGCCGAGCGCGGCAAAGAGCGGCGCAATGCCTGGCGCGCCATAGGCGACGATGAGCACCGCCGCGGCGCCTTTCAGCGCATCGAGAAGCAGCGTGGCGGCCGCAAGGTCCTTCCGCCCGGTGCGCAAGACATTGGTCGCGCCGATATTGCCGGAGCCGATCGCGCGCAGATCCGCCGTGCCGGCGATGCGGGTGAGCAACAGGCCGAAGGGGATCGCGCCGCAGAAATAGCCGAAGAGAAGCGCGAGGAGGCTGGCGGAAAGGTCGAACACTTGGGGAGCCGGGTGTTGGGAGCGCGAGCGGTGCTGAGCAAACTAGCCGGGCTAAGGCGAGGCGGCAATGGGGGGACGCATTAGTTGACCAAATCAACTGCAACGTTGGATAGTTACTCAGTTATATGCGACTCGCTGGGAGTAGGGCTATGCAGCCGACTTTCGATATCCGCCGCTTTGAGAAAAAGACACAGCCGACGGGACAATACGAACGCCAGCTCCAGCGCCTGAACGCAGAACGAAAGGAAGTGGTATGCATCGAAAACGCGGTTCGAGGAGCGCTTGAGAACCTACGTAATAAACACGGCAGGTCATTTGTAATCTACGGTGAGCCGCAAAGCGGTAAAACCGAAATGATGATATGTCTTACCGCTAAATTGCTTGACGAGAGCTATCCAATAATCGTCCACCTGTTGAACGATAGCGTAGATCTTTTGGGTCAAAATCTCGGCCGCTTCAAATCATCTGGCCTCTCGCCAGCAGCCCGCAACTTCAGTGAAATCCTCGATCCTGCGGTAAAGATCAAAGGTCAACGCCACGTTATCTTTTGCAAGAAGAATGGGTCCGACCTTCGCAAGCTGAATGAGAAGCTGGATGGAGTTGACGGAATAGTCGTGATTGACGACGAGGCAGACTACGCATCCCCAAATGCAAGAGTTAACTCGGGCGGTCAGACTCCGATCAACGAGTTAATCACAGAGCTTCTTGGTGACAACGGGATCTATATTGGCGTAACCGCAACACCTGCACGTCTTGATCTAAATAACACATTTGATAACGATAGCAATATATGGGTGGATTTCCCGCCACACAGCAAATATACGGGCCAAGATGAATTTTTCCCACTCGATGGCGAAATCAAATACCTACGAACGCTTCTGCCAGATGCTGGTTCTGAGCCGAAGTACGCGCGGCAGGCACTTTTCAGCTTTCTTGTCAACGCGGCATACTTAAACTTATACGTTAATGCTCGGGCGGAGCAGAATTATTCTTTGTTGGTGCACACGAGTGGCAATAAAGCTGATCACAAAAGCGATTGGAATGTGATTCACGATGCCCTTGCAGTTTTGGTCGGCCGGGGAGGAAATGAATTTGCTAAATACGCAAAGTTCGTGTGGGACCTATCTAGCGAGCGTTACTCGGATGCCGATCCGGACAAGATCACAACCTACATCCTCGATAATATATCACGTTACGCTATCATTATCTTAAACAGCGAACGCGACTGGAAAGATAACTCAACTGCCGCAACCAACCCTACTACGCTCTTCACGATCATCATCGGAGGCAATATAGTCTCTCGGGGCGTGACTTTTAACAACCTCTTGTCAATGTTTTTCACGAGGGACGTTAAGCATAAAATCCAGCAGGATACTTACATCCAGCGCGCACGAATGTTCGGCAGTCGCGGCGAGTATTTGCGGTTTTTCGAGTTGACTATACCCAGTGCTCTATATCTTGATTGGCATCGCTGTTTCGTTTTTCACCGATTAGCGTTGGCTGCGATCAAGGATGGCCTCGGCTCACTCGTTTGGCTAGGTGACCAGCGAATATCTCCGGCTGCGAGTTCCAGCATTGATCGGTCCACAGTCGATTTAGATCGGGGCGAGATGTCGTTCGGGCTGTTCCACTACGGTCCGAACATCGAACCGATCATGCTCGAGGAACTTTCGCCCTTAAGCAAACTCGATAAACTCGCTGCGATATTAGGTGAAGCGGCATTTCCCGGATATCTTCGGCGCTACATCCAACGGACCAGCGATTTCGGAGGGGCAGCGGCTATCTTCGTTCATCCGTCTACGGACATTTCAGGGTACAAAGCCGCTCCTGGTTTGGATAAAGAACGCGTTATCCGAAGTAAGGGCTTCTTTGGTAATCCGCAGCTCGCGCCCGCGCCTCCATCAACTGTTCATCATCTCAAGATATTTCATAATGGTGGCGAGGAAGCACGACTCTTCTATAAGTTCGTAGGCTCGATCCAGTTTATCAAGAACACAAGGCATGATTGCTGAATACAAGCTGTATCACGGCGCAGTTCTTTTGGAACTTGCAAGCCGTTGCACGTTTGGAGTTGCCATCCGCACTTATGAGGACGCTGGTCGCAGCCTGAACTACATCGTCTCGGATTCTATCGGTTTGCAGATAAGGCACGCGACTCAGCGGCTGCATCCGTGGCAGTTCACTTTCAACAAGACCCAATTACAGACATTGGTCGAACTACACCACGAGTTCAGGTTAGCGTTCCTAGTTCTTGTTTGCCGTACAGATGGGATGGTGTGCTTGCGAGTAGATGAAGCACTGGCGTCATTAAATGCCGCAGCCGGTGATCAGGCGTGGCTCCGAGTTGATCGGAGAAAAGGTGAATGGTATCGGCTCTATGGCCCAACCGGCGAGTTTCCTTCAAGGTTCTCCTCCGGAGTTGAGGCAATTGTAGAGGCTATTAATCAGTGCCGTGGCCGGTAGACTTGAATGGTTTCCTGCCTCATTCTTTTTAAGAGCGCAGAACAATCTGTATTGATCGGCAAGTAGCGATGATTTTGCGGAATTTCACGTTCTTCCTCGACCTTTAATTCAAACCCATTTTGGTTCGCAAGCCATGCAAATATCCGCGAATTTGGAACGTGAATGCCACGCAAATACGAGTCGCCGAGAACGAGCACGAGACGCCCTGATTTTGATAAAACTCGCTTCATCTCGCGCAACATCTGATCAGCGTCATCTACGTACTTTTGCACAATAGAGCGTTGTCGAGTTCGGCAGATCTCGAACGGCGGGGACTGCATCTTCCAGCGGAGCAGCAACAGCGGTGCGCTTGTCCGTCATGCATCCAGCCCGCTCAGTTCCAACTGCCTGCGCACGGACTTTTCGGAGCTCTGGGATAGTGTGTCCCATCCATACGAGTGCGAGCTTGTGCCCGCGGAGGTAATCAATAGCATTTAGATAAGGAGGCGAAGTTACAATTGCATCGATTGATGCATCTGGTAATGTGGGCAACCGTCGACAATCGCCTTGCTGAACTTTAGCAGGTAACTGGATGGAGGCTTCATCTAGTACGACCGCAAGTCGTTCCGCGGATCGCATGAAGCCTGTGAATGTATCAAAATCATTGAAGTCTCGCTTGCGATGCGGTCGGCTATGCGAAACATCCCAGGCCAGCGATGCACCTGCATGCTTCGTTACGATGATCCGACTCAAACTCAGATAGAGGGCGTCCACCGCCCATTTCGGGAGGCTGCTGGCTTTCGCTTCAATTGCCGCTACAAGCCGACTCAGGTCGCCTCGCTGAGGTTCTGCAAACCAGTATTCGATGAACTCGCGAGTCTCGTCGCACGATGCAATCCAAGGAAGACGAAGATAGGTTGTTTGGCGCTTCTTCGCGCTCCTCGTTATTACCTCGGCGTATTCAACGAGTTGCCGAGGCGTAACCTTGCGGGTCCAAACGCGGCTCATCAGCACCGCCAAAGGATCAACGTCGAAGCCCAGCGCCTGATGGCCTATCTCCGCTGATTGGCGCAAGACGACGCCCGAGCCGCACATGGGGTCGAGTACGCGGGAGCCATCAGGAAGATCTTGCAACCACTTCGCCACTGTCTCCGGTGCCATCCGGGCTGGAAATGGATGAATTGCACGCATTCTAGGGTCAACCAGCTCTTGTCGGATGAAAGGAATCGGTTCGGAAAACGCTTTGGCATTGCCGGTCTTTATACATCCGCAAAAGCCCATTCGTAAGTGCCGAGAGAGAGGAATCTCCGATGCCCTATGAACTTTATTATTGGACCGGCCTGCAAGGCCGCGGCGAATTTGTCAGGCTGGCGCTCGAAGAAGCGGGCGCCGAATATGTTGATGTCGCGCGCGAGCCGGAGGAAAAGGGACTAGGAACCACGGCGATGATGCGGGTGCTTGAAAGTCGCAGCGAGCCTCACATTCCCTTTGCGCCGCCGTTTCTGAAAGACGGCGATTTGATCGTGCCGCATGTGGCGAACATCTTGCTGTATCTCGGGCCGAAGCTCGGTCTTGCGCCGGAAGATGAAAGGCTGCGCTATGTCGCCAACGGCGTGCAATTGACCATCACCGATTTTGTCGCCGAAGTGCATGACACGCATCATCCCATCTCCGGCGGGCTCTATTACGAAGATCAGAAAGAGGCTGCCAAAGCACGATGCGGCCATTTCCTTACAAATCGGCTGCCGAAATTCTTGGGATATTTCGAACGCATATTGCAGCAAAATCCGTCCGGCACCCGCCACGCCGTGGGAGATAAGCTGACTTACGTCGATCTCTCCCTGTTTCAGCTGATCGAGGGTCTCCATTATGCGTTTCCGCGCGCCATGCGGGGCTTCGAGAAACGCTATCCCGCTCTTGCAGCCTTGCATGCAGTCGTTCGCAAACGTCCGAACATTGCCCGCTATCTCGTCTCCGAGCGGCGTGTTCCGTTCAATGAGGACGGGATCTTCCGGCATTATGTGGAGCTCGATCAGGACCCGGGCTGAGCGCAAGAGACCGGCAGACGACCTCCCTCGAAGCAGGTCACCGCGCTTGCATCACATATGATTCATTTAATTCGATCTCTCTCCGGACTCTCTCGGGGTGAACACTCAGACGCTCATAGATAGCGCGCGCTATATGTCGCGCGTCGTCCTCGCGCTCGTAGGTCTCGGCCAGTTCCAGCAGGCTCATCTGCGCGCCCAGCGCTTGCGCCGTCCCGGAATGGCTATCCGTCAACATCCAATATATCTCCATCGCCTGCCACATATTGCCTTCACTGCGATAGCGGTGCGCCATGGCCAATAGGTCGTCGAGGCTCCGGTCTATCACGTCCGATTGACGTTCTTGCCAAAGCGCGTTGCGCGATCCTGATCGTTCAATTTGCATAACAGTCTCCTGTTGTGAGAATTTTGATCAAGCGGCCAAAGCCTGTTTGGCGATATAATAGTCGATGGCGGCGCGGCAAGATCGCCGCGCGACCTGCGCAAAAGCGCGGTTCGCTATGGTGAAGAATGCGTACAGCACCGCGCTCGCCTTTTAGTAGCGCGAACACAATCGAGGCCGTCGCAAGGCGGATGAAGCCTTCGACGAAGACGAACGACCGAACCTTAACGTTAGATAAGAGCCAGTCTGGTAAGTGGTCTTGGATGGCATGGCGCCAAAGCGCACGCTTTCGGGACAAGAGAAACGCATCAAATTTAAGCTTTAGGATTCCAACATCTCGTCCAAAGTCAGCTCTGCTGCGCGGTCGGGCGGATCAAGATCTCATTGACATCGATTTCCGGCGGCGGCTCGATCGCAAAAGCGACGGCGCGTCGCCGACCTCCGAGAGCCTGTTCCCGCCTGTCGATTTGCAGCGTATTTATCGATTGAGTGATTCCACTCGTAGAAATGAAACCTTGCCTTCATGGGAACAGCAGACAACTCTCCTCTTTCTCGCTCCGCCGCCCCGGCGCGCAGCTGGCCGATCTTTCGTTCGCTTGCCGCCTATCGCTTCTCCTTCCTGCCGCAAGATTTCATCGCCGGCCTGACATTGGCGGCCATCGCCATCCCCGAACAAATGGCGACCGCGGGCCTTGCCGGGCTTTCTCCCGAGATCGGCTTCTTCGCCTTTCTGGCCGGATCTTTGGCCTTCGCGATCTTCGGCGAGAGCCGTTTTTTGTCATGCGGCGCGGATTCGACCATCGCGCCGATCTTCGCGGGCGGGCTGGCGCTTCTGGCGACTGCCGGCTCTTCCGATTATGCAGCGCTCGCCGCCGCTTTGGCGCTGATGGTCGGCGTCCTGCTCGTGGCCGGCGGATTTTTTCGGCTCGGCTGGATCGCCGATCTTCTCTCGGTTCCGGTGACGACGGGCTTTCTCGCCGGGATCTCGATTCACATACTCGTCTCACAACTGCCGAGCCTGCTCGGGCTGCCGCATCAGAGCGCGCCGATGATCCAGAGCGCCCACTATCTGGCAGCCCATCTCGGCGATGCCAATCATTTCACATTGCCGATCGGCCTCGGCGTCCTGGCACTCGTCGCTCTCTCCGAAAAATTCAACGCGCGCATTCCGGGTGCGCTGATCGGTCTTGGTCTTGCGACCGCGGCGGTCATAGCGTTCCATCTAGAGGCACGCGGCGTTGCGGTGATCGGGAGCATTGCGGGACGATGGCCGTCCTTGTCGGGCCCCTCGACATCCGTCGATGAGTTCGCCTATCTCGTTCCGTTGAGCCTTCTCATCACGCTCGTCGTCATGATCCAGACCGGCGGCGACGACGCGCTCCTTCCCGTCCAATCCGGACATGCCGCCCGATGTCGACCGCGATTATGTCGGCGTCGGCGCCGGCAACCTATTGGCCGGGTTCTTCGGCGCTTTTCCAGTGAACGCCAGTCCGCCGCGCACGGCGATCGTGACGGCGACCGGCGGACGCTCGCAGCTCGCCGGGCTCGTCGCCTCGGCCCTTGTGATCGCCATATTGATCTTCGGCGCGCGGCTGTTGAGCCATGTCCCCAATGCGGCCTTGAGCGGCGTGCTGCTGTTTGTGGGCGTGCGGCTCATCCGCCTCAGGCAGATGGCGGCTATCTATCGCCAATCCTTTGGCGAATTTTTATTGATCGTCGCCACCTGGGCAGCCATCGTCCTCATGCCGATCGAAGAGGGCGTGGCCATCGGCATTATGCTGTCGCTGCTGCACGGCATCTGGAGCATCACGCGCGCCCATGCCATTATCTTCGAGCGCGTGCCCGGAACATCGATCTGGTGGCCGCCGACGCCGCAGCATCGCGGCGAGACCCTGCCGCATGTCGTGGTGCTGGCGTTCCAGGCGCCGCTCTCCTTCCTCAATGCCTATCCTTTCCGCCGCGATGTTCTGGCGACCGTGCGCGATGCGCCCGCGCCGGTGCGGCTCGTCGTTCTGGAAGCGAACGCCATTCCGGACATCGATTTCACCGCGGCGCAAATGCTGAACATGCTGATCCGCCACTGCCGGGAAGAGCATATTATTTTCGCCATAGCGCGGCTCGAATCGCTGCGCGCGCAAGAGGCCGTGAAGCGCTTCGGGATCGACGCGGCACTTGGCCCCGACCGGCTGTTTCATAGCGTCGAGGAAGCGGTTCGGGCCTTGGCATCTGCCCCGTAAAGCGGCGCCAAACTCAGCCCGGCTGCGCCGTGGGGCGGATCAAGATCTCATTCACATCGACCTCCGGCGGCTGCTCGATCGCAAAAGCAATGGCGCGGGCGATGGCGTCGCCGGGGATTGCGATTTTGCGATAAGTGTCGATCTGCTGTTTGAGCGCCGGATCTGAAATGGTCTCGGCAAGTTCGGATTCGACTGCGCCGGGCGAGATCACGGTGACGCGCAATTTATCGCCCACCTCCTGGCGCAGGCCTTCGGAGATCGCCCGCACGGCATATTTGGTGCCAGAATAGACGGCCATGGTCGGCCGCACGACATGGCCGGCCACCGAAGAAATATTGATGAAATGACCGCTCTCCTGCGTCCGGAAGATCGGCAGAGCGGCGGCAATGCCATAGAGCACGCCTTTGATGTTCACATCGATCATCTGGTCCCATTCCTCGACCTTCGCTTGATCGAGAAGCGAGAGCGGCATCAGCCCGGCATTGTTGATCAGCACATCGAGGCGGCCGAAACGGCTCTGCGCACCTTTGACGAAGGTCAAGACCTCGTCGCATTTGGTGACATCGAGCGGATGCAAATCGGCCTCGCCGCCAGCCTTGACGATGTCGCCTACGATCGCCTTCAATTTGTCGATGCGGCGTGCGCCGAGAAAAACTTTCGCGCCGCGCTCGGCGAGAAGCCGCGCCGTCGCCTCGCCTATGCCGCTGCTGGCGCCGGTGATGGCGACGACTTTGCCTTTGATCTCGGACATGATGAACTCCATAACTTTTCGAGGCACCCAGCTTGCGTCCGGGTAGAGCGCAAGCGCTGCCGGAGAAGCGGGCCGATGTTGTCATGAAAGATAGGGCGGGCGCGGGTTTTCGGCTTGATCCGGATTGCTGGAATTTGCGCTACTTGCTCATCCCGCCTGATGCACGATCTCGCCGGCGACCAAGGTCAGCTTCACTCTGCCCTGCATGCGCGCCTCGTCGAAAGGCGTGTTCTTGCAGCGCGAATGGAGTTTCGCCCGATCGACGACATAGGGCTCGTCGGGATCGAAGCGGATGAGATCGGCCGGCGCACCGACCGAAAGCCTTCCTTGCGGAAGCCTAAGAATTTCGGCCGGGCGCGACGACATTGCGGCGAGCAAGCGCGGCAGCGCCACATCGCCGGCATGAACGAGACGCAGGCCGGCCGACAGCATGGTCTCGAGCCCGATGGCGCCATTCTCCGCTTCGGCAAAAGGCAATCGCTTCGTCTCGACATCCTGCGGATTGTGATCGGAGACGATCACATCGACGAGGCCTTCGGCCAAAGCTTCGACCAGCGTGCGGCGGTCGTCTTCATGCCGCAAGGGCGGCGCGAGCTTCAAAAAAGTCCGGTAATCGCCGATGTCGTTTTCGTTCAAGGTGAGATGATTGATCGAAGTGCCGCAGGTGACTGGCAGGCCGGCAGCTTTGGCCCTGCGGATGACATCGAGCGAGGCGGCGGTCGAGACGATGGCGGCGTGATAGCGTGCCCCGGTAAGCGCCACGAGCCTGATGTCGCGGTCAAGCATGATCGTCTCGGCCTCGCGCGGAATGCCGGGCAGGCCGAGCCTGAGCGCCAATTCGCCTTCGTTCATCACCCCTTCGGAGGCGAGATCGGGATCTTCGAGATGATGAATGATGAGCGCGTTAAAATCCTTCGCATAGGCCATGGCGCGCCGCATCACCCGCGCATTGGCAACTGAGCGCGCCGCATCGGTGAAGGCGACGGCGCCGGCTTCCAAAAGCAGACCGACCTCGGCAAGGTCGGTCCCGCGCAGGCCTTTCGTGAGCGCTGCCGCCGGCAGGACGCGCACCCGACCGGTGTCGCGCGCGCGGCGCAGCAGAAAATCAACCACCGCCGGCTCGTCGACTGGCGGATTCGTGTCGGGTCGCGCGACGATGGTCGTGACGCCGCCCGCCGCAGCCGCAGCGGTCGCGGTCGCGATCGTCTCCCGATGTTCAGCACCAGGTTCGCCGACGAAGGCGCAAAGATCGATCAGGCCGGGCGCCACGACATCGCCGCCGCAATCGATGATATGCGCATGCGAGGGCAGAGTAGCGGCGGCAATTTCAGGGCCGAGATCGCGAATCATCCCGTCGATGACGAGAACGCCGCCAAAGCTCTCCTTTTCAAGGACCGGATCGACGAGCCTTCCATTGACCAGCGCAAAAGGCTGATGTGCGATTGCGGGAGAAGAGAGGGAGGTCATCGCCGTTCACGCATGTTCGTCATAATTCGTGTTTGGCAGATGCTGGGCCAGCGCTTCGAGCACGGCCATGCGCACGGCGACGCCCATTTCGACCTGCTCGCGGATGAGGCTTTGAGGGCCATCGGCAACGCTCGAATCGATCTCGACGCCGCGATTCATCGGGCCGGGATGCATGACGAGCGCATCCTTCTTCGCATAGGAGAGCTTTTCCGCATCGAGACCGAAGAAGCGGAAATATTCGCGCGACGACGGCACGAAGCCGCCGTTCATCCGCTCTCTTTGCAGGCGCAGCATCATGACGATATCGGCATCGGCGAGCCCGCTCTTCATGTCGCGAAAAATTTCGACGCCGAGGCGCTCGATGCCGGCGGGAAGCAAGGTCGAGGGACCGACCACCCGCAGCCGCGCACCCAAGCGCGACAAGAGGAGAATATTCGAGCGGGCGACACGCGAATGCAGAATATCGCCGCAGATCGCGACGATGAGCCCCTCGATCCGTCCCTTGTTGCGCCTTATCGTCAGCGCATCGAGCAAAGCTTGGGTCGGATGTTCATGCGCGCCGTCGCCGGCATTGACGACCGAGCAATCGACTTTCTTCGCCAAGAGATGCACGGCGCCCGCCTGGGCATGGCGCACGACGATAATGTCGGGGCGCATGGCGTTGAGCGTCATTGCGGTGTCGATCAAAGTCTCGCCCTTCTTCACGCTCGATGTCTGAACCGACATGTTCATGACATCGGCGCCGAGCCTCTTGCCGGCCAGTTCGAAGGAGGATTGGGTGCGCGTCGAGGCTTCGAAGAAAAGATTGATCAAAGTGCGCCCGCGCAAGGTCGCGCGCTTCTTCTCGATCTGCCGCGAGACGCCGATCGCGTCCTCGGCCATATCGAGCAAAGTCAGGACATCATGTGCGGAAAGCCCTTCGATGCCGAGCAAATGCCGGTGGCGAAATTTTAAGATGGGCCGCGGATCAGACATTAAAGCGGCTCTATGGAGGGAATTCGCCGCTTCTGCAAGGGCCGGCATGCGGAACTGCACAGTTCGCTTGCCCCGCTCCGGCGCAGGTGACGGAAGACCGGTCCGGTTCCATTGACCTTAACGAAAAACAGAAAAATCGCTGCAGACCACGCCCGCCGGCCTGCATTTCGGTGGCGCCGGAAACCCTTAGGCTATTGAACTTTCGTGTAATTAAGCGCTTTTATCAAGGCGTCTGACCGACCCGGGCGCGGCATCAGGCCGCCCGGCGAAGCTGCGCCTTCAAGGCGAGCCACCCTTGCAACAGGGGCCGACTTGGCCCATATGCCGCAATTGACTAAGGCTTCACCCTCTCCCAGATCGTCTCCGCCGAACTTCACGCGCGGCCGCCCCGCTCGGCGGAAGAAATTCTGTTTGCCGGCCCTAGTCTCGTATGCGTCACGCGTTTCCGCTGCGGTCTCGCGGCGGGATTTTTATTGAAACAAGAAGCTGTGCGGCCCGTTTCGTCGCCGGCTTTGCAGACTTACCGGCAGCAGCGAAGCTTATGCGCGAAAAGGCGCAGCGACGCCGTATCGCCGGAGCATGAGGACCAGGACTTCCATGCGTCTCGTCATCGTCGAATCGCCTGCCAAGGCCAAGACGATCAACAAATATCTCGGCCCCGGCTATGAAGTCGTTGCCTCCTTCGGTCATGTGCGGGATCTGCCGGCCAAGGATGGATCGGTCGACCCGAATGCCGATTTCGCCATGCTTTGGGAGATCGATCCCAAAGCCGCCAAGCGCCTCGCCGACATCGCCACGGCGGCGAAATCCGCCGAGCGCATCATTCTCGCGACCGATCCCGATCGCGAAGGCGAGGCCATCTCCTGGCATGTGCTCGAAATTCTGAAGGCGAAGAAACTCCTCAAGGACAAGCCGGTCGAGCGCGTCGTCTTCAATGCGATCACCAAATCCGAAGTGCTCGACGCGATGAAACATCCGCGCGAGATCGATGCCGCACTGGTCGATGCCTATCTCGCCCGCCGCGCGCTCGATTATCTCGTCGGCTTCAATCTCTCGCCGGTTCTCTGGCGCAAGCTGCCCGGCGCCCGCTCGGCCGGGCGCGTCCAATCCGTTTCCTTGCGCCTCGTCTGCGACCGCGAGCTCGACATAGAAAAATTCGTCGCCCAAGAATATTGGTCGATCGTCGCGCATCTCGAGACGGCGGCCGGCGCGCCTTTCATCGCCAGGCTCGTCGCGGCGGATGGCGAAAAGCTCGCTCGAACTCGATATCGGCACCGGCGCCGCCGCCACGGCCTTCAAAGAGGCGCTGGAGAAAGCCAAATTTTCGGTCACCAATGTCGAATCGAAGCCCGCCAAAAGGCATCCGGCCGCGCCCTTCACCACCTCGACCTTGCAGCAGGAAGCCTCGCGCAAGCTCGGCTTCGCCCCTGCCCGCACCATGCAGATCGCCCAGCGCCTTTATGAAGGCGTCGATGTAGGCGGCGAGACGGTTGGCCTGATTACCTATATGCGCACCGACGGCGTCGATATGGCGCCGGAAGCGATCGCCAAGGCACGCAGCGTCATCGGCCAGCAATTCGGCGCCGCCTATGTGCCGAAAGCGCCGCGCAAATATATAACAAAGGCCAAGAATGCGCAGGAGGCGCATGAGGCGATAAGGCCGACCGATCTCGCCCGCCTGCCGGCAGCGATCGTCCATTCGCTCGAACGCGACGCGGCGCGGCTTTATGAACTGATCTGGACCCGCACCATAGCGAGCCAGATGGAATCGGCCGATCTCGAGCGCACCATCGTCGATATCCGTGCCGAGGCGGGCAGGAGAAACCTCTATCTGCGCGCCACCGGCCAGGTCATCCGTTTCGACGGCTTTCTGAAGCTTTATCAGGAAGGCCGCGACGACGACGAGGATGATGAGGCCGGCCGGCTGCCGCCGATGCAGAAGGACGAGATTCTCGCCAAGAAGAAGATCGAGGCCACGCAGCATTTCACCGAGCCGCCGCCGCGCTTCACCGAGGCGACGCTCATCAAGCGCATGGAAGAACTCGGCATCGGCCGGCCTTCGACCTATGCCTCGACGCTCGCCGTCCTGAAGGACCGCGGCTATGTGCGGCTCGACAAGAAGCGGCTCTATCCGGAAGACAAGGGCCGCCTCGTCACCGCCTTTCTCGAAAGCTTCTTCACCCGCTATGTCGGCTATGATTTCACCGCCGATCTCGAAGAAAAGCTCGACCGTGTCTCCAATCATGAGATCGATTGGAAGCAGGTGCTGCGCGATTTCTGGACCGATTTTTCGAGCGCGCTCGCCGGCACCAAGGATCTGCGCACCACGCAAGTCTTGGACAGCCTCAACGAGCTGCTCGGCCCGCATATATTTCCAGTAAAGGAGGACGGCTCCAATCCCCGCGCCTGCCCCTCCTGCGACAATGGACTTTTGTCGCTGAAGCTCGGCAAATTCGGCGCCTTCATCGGCTGCTCGAATTATCCCGATTGCAAATTCACCAGGACGCTTACGAGCGCCGGCGCGGAAAAGGCCGGCCTGGAAGGGGCCGAGCAGCCCGGCGTCAAACTTCTCGGCATCGATCCGGCGACGGGCGAAGAAATCTCGCTGCGCGACGGCCGTTTCGGCGCCTATGTGCAGCAGGGCGAAGGTGCGAAAGGCGAGAAGCCGAAGCGGACTTCGGTGCCGAAGACCATGTCGGTCGCGGAGCTGACGCTCGAAGACGCGATCGGACTTCTCTCTCTGCCGCGCGAGGTCGCCAGGCATCCGGAGAGCAAGGAGGCGATCCTCGCCGGCATCGGCCGTTTCGGCCCTTATGTCCTGCACGGCAAGACCTATGCTAATATCGGCAAGGACGAGAATATTCTGGAGATTGGCGGCAATCGCGCGATCGATCTCATCGTCGCCAAGGAGAGCGGCCTCTCCGGCCGCCGCTTCGGAGCCGAAGCCAGTACCGCGAGCCGCGATCTCGGCGAGCATCCGCAAGGCGGTAAGGTCACGATCAAGGCCGGCCGTTTCGGGCCCTATGTCAATTGGGGCAAGATCAATGCGACCTTGCCGCGCGATGCCGATCCGACAAGCGTCACGCTCGACGAAGCGGTCGCTTTGCTCGCAGCGAAAAGCCAGGGTGGCGGCAAGGGCGGGCGCGTGCTCGGCCAGCATCCCGATGGCGGCGACATCACGCTTCTCAGCGGCAAGTTCGGCCCCTATGTCAGCCATGGCAAGGTCAATGCGACCTTGAGAGATGAGCTGTCGCCGGAGACGATCACGCTCGCGCAAGCGATCCGTCTCATCGACGAAAAGCAAGGCGGCGCGCCGGCGAAGAAGAAGGCGGGCGCCAAATCGGCGCGAACAATGGCAAAGCCTGCAGAAGCGAAAGCGCCGACAAAGGCAAAGGCGAAAGCCGGACAAGCCAAAGCGGCTCAAAGCAAACCGGTGCCGAAAAAGCCCGTGCAGAGCAAGGCGCCACCCAAGGCTGCGACCAAAAAACCTGCAGCGAAGAAAGCGCCTGCAGCCAAGAAGACACTTGCAGCGAAGAAAGCGCCCGCGGCAAGACCGACCGCAGCGAAAAAGGCCAAGCGCGCGTGATCAAGAGAGCCGGCATGCCCGTCGCAAACGGTGCCGATCCGGTGCAGAAGCGAAAAATTGACGACGTGACAGACGACCAAGCGTCGAGCCGATTGCCGACGCGCGAAGACATCTTAAGCTTTCTCAAGCGCGAGCGCGAGGCCGGACAAGGCGCCGGCAAGATCGGCAAGCGAGAAATCGCCCGCGCCTTCGCGATCAAGGGCGCCGATCGCATCGCGCTGAAGCGCATGCTGAAGGAACTCGAAGCCGAAGGCGCAATCGAGCGCCGCCGCAAAGTCCTGCATCGGCCCGGCACTTTGCCGAGTGTCGTGCTCGCCGACATCACCGGACGCGACAAGGATGGCGATCTTCTCGCCGTCCCGGTCGAATGGGATGCCGAGCATGGGCCGGTTCCAAAAATCCTGCTCATGCCGAGCCGGCAGCGGCCTGGCGCAGCCACGCCGGGCGTCGGCGATCGCGCGCTCATCCGCACCGAAATTCTGCGCGACGCGGGCCCGAACGAGCCCGCCTACAGCGGCCGCGTCGTCAAGCTTCTGCAACGCGCCAGAACGCAAGTGCTCGGCATTTATCGCGCCGATCCGCATGGCGGTGGCAGAATTGTGCCGATCGACAAGAAGAATGTCGGCCGCGGTGAACTTTTCGTCGCCGAAGGCAGCGAAGGCAGCGCGCAGGAGGGAGATCTCGTCGCCGTCGATGTCACGCGCGGCAACCGGCTCGGCCTGCCGGCGGCGAAAGTGCGCGAGCGGCTCGGTTCTCTCGCAAGCGAAAAGGCGATGAGCCTCATTGCCTTGCATGCGCATGGCATTCCCAATGTCTTCCGCCCCGAGACAATTGCCGAGACCGAGCGGGTCCGGCCCGCTTCTGTCGCGGAACGCGAGGATTGGCGCGCCATTCCCTTCGTCACCATCGATCCGCCCGACGCCAAGGACCATGACGACGCGGTCTTCGCCGCATCCGATCCCGATCCCGCCAATCACGGCGGCCATATCATCCATGTCGCCATCGCCGATGTCGCCGCCTACGTCCGGCCTGGCACTTCGCTCGACCGCGAAGCGCTCGACCGCGGCAATTCGGTCTATTTCCCCGATCGCGTCGTCCCCATGCTGCCGGAGCGGATCTCGAACGATCTCTGCTCGCTACGCCCCAATGAAGACCGGCCGGCTTTGGCAATACGGATCGCCGTCGCCGCCGACGGCAGAAAGCTGTCGCATCGCGTCCATCGGGTGATGATGCGTTCAGCCGGCAAGCTCACTTATGCGCAAGTCCAAGCCGCTTGGGACGGCATGCCGGGCGCCGAGACGCAAAGCTTGCTCGACGGCGTACTGCGCCCGCTCTTTGCCGCTTATGAAGCTTTGAAGACGGCGCGGACCAAACGCGCGCCGCTCGATCTCGATCTGCCGGAACGCAAGATCTTGTTGAAGCAAGACGGCACGGTCGATCGGGTGATCGTGCCGCCGCGCATCGAAGCGCATCGGCTGATCGAAGAATTCATGATCCTCGCCAATGTCGCCGCGGCCGAGACTCTCGAAGCCCAGCGCCAACCGCTGATCTATCGCGCCCATGACGAGCCCTCGGTCGAAAAATTGAATGCGCTCTCCGAATTTCTCGCCTCGATCGACATCAAGCTCGCCAAGGGCCAGGTTCTGACGCCGCACCAGTTCAACGGCATTCTCGCTCGTGTCACGGGTACGGAGCATGAGAATATCGTCAATGAGATTGTTCTGCGCACCCAAGCGCAGGCTGAATATGTCACCGAGAATTACGGCCATTTCGGCCTGCATTTGCGCAGCTACGCGCATTTCACCTCGCCGATCCGCCGCTATGCCGATCTCATCGTGCATAGGGCGCTGATCCGCTCCTTGGGCCTCGGCCCCGACGGCCTGCCCAATGTGAGCGATGAGGAGCTGGCGGAAGTTGCGGCGCGCATTTCCGCGGCGGAACGCCGCGCCATGGCGGCCGAGCGCGAAACGATCGAGCGGCTCATCGCCGCGCATCTTTCCGCCCAGGTCGGCGCGGTCTTCGAAGGCCGCATCTCCGGCGTCACCAAGGTCGGGCTCTTCGTCAAGCTGCGCGAGACGGGCGCCGACGGCTTCGTGCCCGCAGCGAGCCTCGGCAAGGATTATTATCATTATGACGAGAGCCTTCACGCTCTCGTGTCCGGCCGCAGCGGCGAAATGCATCGGCTGGGTGACGAGGTGACGGTACGGCTTGTCGAAGCAGCACCCTTTGCCGGCGCCCTGCGCTTCGAGCTTTTGAGCGAGGGGAAAAAAGCGCCGCGATCCGGGCTTGATCGCGGCAAGGGCAAGCGCGCCTCGCGCCGCGACAACAGGCCCGATGGCGCACCGCCGGCCTCGCGCGTAAATAGGACGGGTCGAAGATGACATCAGTGATTTCTGGGCGATTGGCTGATTTCCGGGCGATCCTCGCAGAAAGTCTTGCCATACTCGCTTAAGCGAGCAGCCGTTTTTTTTCGCGACACATTGGCGTGCCGCCGGTCTTATATGAGAAGCGGTGTCCTTCCATGAATATCGAGATCTCCCCAGCGCCTTTCGCAGCGCTGCCATGCGATGAACCTCCGGCAAAGCGCGACCGCGATGCCTGGCAGGCGGTCAAGCGCGGCCTTGCCGGCAAATGTCCTAATTGCGGCAAGGGCAAGATGTTCTATCGTTATCTCAAAGTGAACGATTGCTGCCCCGAATGCGGCGAGGAATTGTTCCATCACCGCGCCGACGACGCTCCACCCTATCTGACGATTCTCGTCGTCGGCCATATCATCGGCTCAGGCATGCTCGCTGTCGAAAGCTTCGCGCCGGATCTGCCGCTCATCTATCATATGACGATCTGGCCGACGCTCACGCTCGGCCTCTGCCTGACGCTCTTGCCGATGTTCAAAGGCGGGCTGATCGGTCTGCAATGGGCTTTGCGCATGCACGGGTTCGAAACGGCGGGCGCCGCCGCTCGCGCGCCTGTCGGGCATGACTGAGGACGGCGCGCCCGGGCCCGACGCGGAGCGTGCGGCGTCGCCGCCGGCGCTCCTGGCGAAGCCGCGTAGACCCGTAAGGCCGCGCGCGGCGGCATCCATTGTGCTCATCGATCGGAGCGGTTCTACGCCGAAAGTTCTGCTCGGTCGCCGCAATTCCGCGCTCGCCTTTCTGCCCGGCAAATATGTCTTTCCCGGCGGCCGGCTCGAAACCGATGATCGGCTGATGCCCGCATCCGGCGTCCTGCCTGATGCTAGTCTCAAAAAGCTTGCGCTCCGCCGTCGCCACGGCTTTCCCGGACCGGAGGCTTTTGCGCTTGCCGCCATCCGCGAGACTTTCGAGGAAACCGGCCTCTTGCTCGGCACGCGGTCGCAAGCGGCTTCCACCACGCCGATCCCAAAGGCCTGGCAGGCCTTCGCGGAGCATGGCTTTGCGCCCAATCTCGCGCCGCTGCGTTTCATGGCCCGCGCCGTCACCCCGCCCGCCTTTCCGCGCCGTTTCGACACGAGCTTCTTTGTGCTCGACGGCAGCGAAGTCACGCATCGCATCGACGGCTGCGTCAGAGAGGACACGGAACTCGTCGAACTCGTCTGGCTTTCGCTCGAGGCAGCGGCCAAACTCGACATTCCGCGCATCACGGCCATGATCTTGCTTGAACTCGCAACAAGGATCGCGGCCAATTTTGCCGAACATCTTCCGGTCCCCTTCTTCTATGAGAGAAAGCAACGCTGGATTCGCGAAGAGCTTTAGATCACGATGACTTTGGATTGAACCAATCCAAAGTCATGCTTGAGACATCGGATATATCCGATGTCTAAAAACGTGATCGATTCTAAAAGTGTAGAGCTGAATGCGGGTGGAAAACCAGTTTCCACTTTTCCTCATCCCGCTCTGAACGTGGACGCAAGCGAGAGAGCGGGTGCGGGAAACCGGCCGGGCCTTGCGCTCGCCGCCGCGATCTCCACTGTGTCGATGGTCGGCGTCGGGCTCTCGCTGACCATGGCGCTGTTGTCCGTGCGGCTCGCGGAAGCCGATTATTCGGCCCGCGCAATCGGGTTAAATCCGGCAGCCGGCGGCCTCGCGACCCTCGCGATCGCCACTTTCGTGCCGCGGCTCGCGCGCTGGCTCGGGGTGCGCCGCTTGCTCATTCTTGCTTTGCTTGCCGCGGTGCTGAGCCTCGCCGCCTTCGCGCTTTATGAAAATTATTGGGCCTGGCTCCTGATCCGCGGCGTCTATGGCGCTTCGCTCACCGTGCTCTTCGTGCTGAGCGAATTCTGGATCAATACGGTCGCGCCGCCGAAAAAACGCGGGATCATCCTCGGCCTTTACACGACGAGCCTCGCCGCCGGCTTTGCCGCCGGGCCGACGATCCTCACTTTGACGGGCACGCAGGGCCTGCCGCCCTTCTTGGCTGCCATCGCCCTCTTCGTCGTCGCGGCGGTGCCGGTCGCACTCGTCGGCGGCCAGGCGCCCGAATTGGAGCAGCCGGCGAAAACCTCCCTCCGCAGCTTTCTGACAGCCGCGCCGGTTGCAACGCTCGCAGCGCTCATTTATGGCGCGATCGAGACCGCTGCTATGGGCCTTCTGCCGGTCTACGCGCTGCGCAACGGCATGGACGCCGAGCGCGGCGCCCTCTTAGTGAGCCTGTTCGCGCTCGGCAATGTCATTTTTCAGATCCCGATGGGTCTGCTGTCCGACCGCCACGACCGGCGCCGCCTGCTATGCATCAATGCGGCGGCCGGCCTCCTCGGCGCTCTTCTCCTGCCGCTCGCGGCCGGAATGCCATTCGCTGTTTTCGCAAGCCTGCTCGTCGTCTGGGGCGGCGTGGTCGGCAGCCTTTATGCGACCGGTCTGGCGCATCTCGGCGCACGCTATCAAGGCGCCGAACTGGCCGGCGCCAATGCCACCTATATCATGCTCTATTCGGTCGGGATGTTGGTGGGGCCGCCGTTTCTCGGCGTCGGCCTCGATCTGGCGCCCTCAGGCCTCTTCCTGGCCATTGCAGCCATGCTCGCCGCCTATCTCGCCATTGCGTCTTGGCGGATCGGAGCGGCCGATCCTTGACAAGCAAGACGCGATCCTTATGGTGCGCGGACATTTTGGGCGATCAGCCCCTCCCCGCCCTTTTCGCGTCAAAGCCCCGTCGGGAAGGCTGCTGGATTCAGTTAAGTCGCGCCGAGCTCCAAGCTTGCGCGGTTCCAAAGGACCAAGACCATGGCCAAGGCCGCAATGATCAAGATCAAGCTCCTGTCCAGCGCCGACACGGGCTATTTCTATGTGACGAAGAAGAACGCGCGCACCAAGACGGAAAAGCTGTCGTTCAAGAAATACGATCCCGTGGCGCGCAAGCATGTCGAGTTCAAGGAAACTAAGATCAAGTAAGGCCTTCGCCGGGCCTCATCCATTTTCGCAACAGAAGTCATTCTGCTTTTAATTCAAATTATTGCCGCGCTTTTTGAAGAGCCCCGATGAGCGCTCCGGCCGGCGCAGGCACGGCCGAGCATCCGGCCGATGCCTATGCTTGAGCTTCTCCAGCTGAGAAAAACTCTGAAGAGAGGTGGCCGGCGGCAAATGGTGTCTCGAGGAGGCCACTCCAAACCATCTGCGCGCCGGCCGACCCTACGGACCCAGGAGATGCGGCGGACCTGAGCACTCCGCAGGGTATCGCAAATTGGAAAGAACCGGGCCGATCGCAACCCATGTCCCGTTCCAAGCCTAAAGTCGAGGCCCTCAATTCCAGGCGCTCAATTCCAAGCCAGAAATCTTCAAGCCGCTCAATGTCCCCGGTGGGTCGCGCCATCTGGGATCTTTTGAATGAATGAATTTTAATCATCGATGGCGCCGGGCGGGCCCTTAACTGGATGACATGTGCGCTTAGCACAATGTCTGACCTTGAACCCGGCTCTGCGCAAACCGCCTCGGCACCGCCAGCCTATCCGCCGCCGACGTTAGCGCGACCGCATCAAAAAGCAAACTGCTTATTGCAACGGAAATTGGCGCCACCTCATTTACCTAATCGGCAAAGTTAACGGGACAGTGGCCTTCTGGGTCTATTTCAGGCGGCGTCCGCCGACACGCGATTGCGTCCACCGGTCTTCGACCGGTACAGCGCCCGATCGGCCCGCCGGAACAGGCTCTCGGGCTCGCTCTCGCGACCGCGCTCGGCAAGCCCGATCGACACCGTCACTTCAATCATGCGCCCGTCTTCGGCGATGGGGAAATGGTTTCTTTCGATCTCGCCGCGCGCCCGTTCGGCGACCTTGGCCGCGATCTCGAGCCCGGTATCGGGCATGACGACCACAAATTCCTCGCCGCCGAGCCGGCAGATGAGATCCGAGGCGCGAATGACCCTGCGAATCCGCTCGGCGAAACCTTTGAGGACCTTGTCCCCGGCGCCATGCCCATAAGTGTCGTTGACGCCTTTGAAATGATCGATGTCGAGGATCATCAAGGCAAGCGGCCGGCCACGATTGGCCGCATCGGCAACAAGCGCGGCGAGATGGGTTTCGAAATAGCGGCGGTTATGGACGCCGGTCAGCGGATCGACGACGGCGAGTTCGATCGAGGCCTGCACATTGTCGCGCAGCGCATCGGCATAGCGCTTGCGGCGTATCTGGGTGCGCACCCGCGCCATCAGCTCATTGCCGTCGATCGGCCGCAGGAGAAAATCATTGACCCCGAGATCGAGGGCACGCAGGACGCGCGGCCGATCCTCGATCTCGGCAAGGCAGAGGATGGGCATCTGCCGCGTGCGCTCGAGCGAGCGGATCTGGCTGCAAAGACGTAAGGCGTCGAAGTCGCTGAGGCCGAGACTGACGATGAAAAGATCATAATTGCCGGCGACGCCCTTGATGAGCGCCTCTTGCGGATCCTTTTCGATGTCAACGACCGCCTTGCCGCGTATGGCCGACATGATCTGATCGGCGGAAGACACACGGTCGTCGACGAGAAGGATGCGGCCGCCGTTGCAATCCTCGGCCAAGGCCTGGACGAGCGGATCGGGCATGCCGAGACTGACCGAAGTCGCGGCGCGGGCCCGCAATTCATCGAGCACCATTTTAAGCCGCGCCAGCGAGCGCACGCGTGCGATCAGCGTCATCTCGTCGATGGGCTTTGTCAGAAAATCATCGGCGCCCGCTTCGAGCCCGTTGAGCCGGTCGGCCGGCTGATCGAGCGCCGTCACCATAATCACCGGAATATGCACCGTCGACGGATCGCGTTTCAGCCGGCGGCAGGTCTCGAAACCATCCATGCCCGGCATCATGACGTCGAGAAGAACGATGTCGCAGTCGTCCCGGCCGCAAATCGCCAGAGCCTCCGGACCGTTGGTTGCTGTCGTTACATCGAAATATTCCGCCGTGAGTCGTGCTTCGAGCAACTTCAGGTTGGGAACAACGTCATCGACAACCAGAACCCGAGCGGTCATGTCCTACCCTTCCTCAAACGCGTAATCAGGCTGGTTTTACGAGTCGGCGATGTAATTGCGGACCGTTTCGAGAAATTTGACCACGGAGATCGGCTTGGAGAGATAGGCTTCGCAGCCGCCCTGCCTGATCTTCTCCTCGTCGCCCTTCATCGCGAAAGCGGTGATGGCGATCACCGGAATGTGGCGCAGATCCTCATCGTCCTTGATCCATTGGGTCACTTGCAGACCGGACACTTCCGGCAGTTGAATATCCATCAAAATAAGATCGGGGCGATGCGTCCGCGCCAGCTCGACGGCCTCGACGCCGCTGCGCGTCTGCACCGTCTGATAGCCGTGCGCCTCGAGAAGATCGTTGAACAGCTTCATGTTGAGCTCATTGTCCTCGACGATCAAAATGCTTTTTTGCATGATATGATCCCATTCCGCCCAGAAGGCGGCGGACCATCCGCAGCCGGCTAAGTCCGACAATAGCCGCAAGCGGTAGCAGAGAGAAATTTACGAAAGGGAAATTCGGTTGAAGAAAGCGGCGCCAAGGCCCGACTTGTCCACAGCACGGCGGCGGAAATTACCGGCGTCGGCGCGCCCGTCGGGACGCGAGATGACCCAAGAAGCAGCCCAAGAACTCGCAGTTAGAGCTTTCATCTTCCTTGCCGCCAATGCGGACAGGGCGCGACGCTTTGCAGCCGCGAGCGGTCTTGGCCCGGAAAATCTGCGAACTGCGGCAGAAACACCGGATTTCCTGGCCGGCGTGCTCGATTATTTTGCGGCTGACGAAAGCCTCCTTCTCACCTTCGCGACAAATTGCAGCATCGACCCAGCGGATGTGCAACGCGCACGCGCCACTTTGGTCCCCTTTGCGGAGGAATGATGGGTGCGGCCAAAGCCTATTGCCGCGACTGTCTCGCGTCATTAGATCACGCGGATCGCGCTTTGGATCATGCTTTTGATCGCTGCCCTTCATGCCGTTCGCCGCGCCTTTTGCGGCATGCGGAAATCGATGAGCTCGCGATCGCGCATATCGACTGCGATGCCTTTTATGCCGCGATCGAGAAAAGAGACGCGCCGCATTTGCGCGACAGACCGCTCATCATTGGCGGCGGCAGGCGCGGCGTCGTCGCGACCTGCTGCTATATTGCGCGGACTTATGGGGTGCGCTCCGCCATGCCTATGTTCAAGGCGCTGGCGGCCTGTCCGCAGGCCGTGGTCATGGCGCCCAACATGGCCAAATATGCGCGGGTCGGTCGGCAGATCCGCAAGCTCATGCGGGAATTGACGCCGCTGGTCGAGCCGATCTCGATCGACGAGGCTTTTCTCGATCTTTCCGGGACAGAGGCGCTGCATCGCGCGCGCCCCGCGCTCGTCCTCGCACGCTTTGCCAAAAGGATCGAAGCGGAGCTCGGCCTCACCGTCTCCGTCGGTCTCAGCTATTGCAAATTCCTGGCAAAGATCGCCTCCGATCTCGACAAGCCGCGCGGCTTCACCATCATCGGCAAAAGCGAAGCGAAAGCATTCCTAGAAGCGCGGCCGATCAGCCTCGTCTCCGGCATCGGCCGCAGTGCCGAAGCAAAACTCGGCCATGACGGCTTTCGCACAATGGGCGATCTGCAGCAGCGAACCGAAGCCGATCTTCTGCACCTTTATGGTGCGGAAGGCCGTCGCCTTTGGCAATTGGCGCAAGGGCTCGATTTGCGCAAGGTCGAGCCCGACCGCATCATCAAAAGCCTTTCCGCCGAGACGACTTTTGCTTCAGACATCGCCGCGGAAAAAGATCTCGTCCCGATCCTTTATGGGCTCTGCGAGAAAGTCGCCTCGCGCCTCAAACGCGCCGATCTCGCCGGCCGCAGCGTCACTTTGAAATTGAAGACTGCGGACTTCAAACTGCGCACGCGCACGCGCTCCGGCCTTGCGCCGACGCAATTGCCCGGCCGTCTCTTCGCGCCGGCACGCGAGCTTATGAAAGCGGAAATCGGCGAAACCCGCTTCCGTCTCATTGGCGTTGCAGTAGGCGATTTTTGCCCGGCCGATGCGGCCGATCGCGGCGATCTCGTCGATACGAAAGTGCGGCGCGACAAGGCCGAGGACAAAGCCATCGACGCGATCCGCGCGAAATATGGGCAAGCCGCCATCGTCAAGGGAATTGCCTTGCGCAAGCGCTGACCGCCGCTCTTGTGATCTGCCTATTTCGAACAAGCCGGCGTCGGCAGAAGCTCGAGGCTCGTCATCTGCCCGGCAAGCACGAAATCGCCATAGTCGAGACGCAAGGCGCGGGAAATGCCATTCTCATAAAGATCGAAGGAAAGGACATAGTTCGGGAGCTCATCCTTTGGGCTCACGTCGAAATAGGTGATCGTCACCGGCCAGCGGCGCATATCCTTGAGCAGCGGAATCTGCACGGCCGGCTCGACCGGCGGCTTGGTGATCGGCGCGCCGATGAAAGTCGTCGTCTGAAAAATTTTCTCGCCGGTTTCCGATCCGTCATAGACCTTCACTTCGAGAATATGTTGGCCGGCCTTGGCGGCGGCAAGGATATATTTCAGATGTTCGGTCGGAAACAGCGCGGTGCGATCGATATCGAGCTTCTCCCGCTTCGGCTTGATGAGAGCGACCGCAACCGCGCCGGCAGGCACGCGCTGCGCGCGACCGTCGACCTCATCGGCAGGTTCATCGTCGACCTGCGTCTGCATCTTGAACGCGAAGCTCTTGCCGGCTGCATCCTCGAATGTCGTCGACCGCATATCGGACATGCGCGTAGCTCCCTCGGCCGGCTGCAATTCGGTCAGCTGGCGGAAGGTCTGCGTGTAGCCGTCGCAAGGCGAACCGCTGAAATCGAATGCGATCCGGCCGCGAGCGGAAGTCGGGCTCTTCGATCCGGTGGATTTGAGCAAGGTTAGATCATAGACCGCGCGATGCGAGGCGAGCGGAATGGATTCAATGGCGGATTCGGGACCGGCGAGCCGCGGTAGGCGGGACGGCGCACCGGCCGCAAGAGCCGGCCCGGCGAGAAGCCCGGTTACTGCGAGCACCGCAAACAGAGGAGAGGCAAGGGCCGGATGGCTTTTCACATAGCTTACCAAGACACGAATCTCCCTCTTTGCCGCCATTGATCGGGACTTTCCTTTCAATCGCAAGCCGCGGCGAAATTAAGATGCGGAGCCACCGCTGGCAACCAAATCCATAGCGAAAGCATGGCAAAGGCAGCAAAACCGCCGGCGTGGACGGCAGTTAGCTCCAAAGCTCGATGCCAGAGCATGTCCCAGAAAAGTTGATAGACTTTTCCGACATTTTAGACATCGGGTATACCCGATGTCTTATCGAGGACATGCTCTAATTCTTTGATGTAGAGCCGATTTGTCTCCTCACGTGGATCGGCTCCAGGGCAGCTTTGGCCGCAAAATTATGCCGTTCGCCTCTTTGGGGAGCCGGACTCGATCAATCGGGCCTCCGCCAAAGCTTTCGATCTTGCATCCGTGACGGTGATCGGCACATTGGGATCCTCACATTGGGCCAGAGCATTATTTCTCAGCGGAGTTTTGGCATGAGCGCGATCGAAGCGCGTTTGCGTACCCTCAATGTCACCCTCCCCGCCGCAGCGGCGCCGGTCGCCAATTATGTGCCCTGCGTGATCTCCGGCACCCTCCTCGTGGTCTCCGGCCAGCTCGCCTTCGGCGATGACGGGAAGCTCGACCCGAGCCATGTCGGCAAAGTCGGCAGTGCCGTTTCGGTCGAAGCTGGCCGCGCCGCCGCGCAGCGCTGCGCCATCAATATTCTCGCCCAAGCCAAAGCCAGCCTCGGCGATCTCGACCGCATCCGCCGCTGCGTGCGGCTTGGCGGCTTCATCAATGTGGCGCCCGGCTTTTCGCAAGTGGCGTCGGTCATGAATGGCGCCTCGGATTTCATGGTCGAGGTTTTGGGCGAGGCCGGCCGGCATGCCCGTTCGACCGTCGGGGTCGCCGAACTCCCGCTCGACTGTGCCGTCGAGGTCGAAGCACTCTTCGAGATCGCTTTGTGAGAACCAGGCTTTGAGCTCACCCCTCAACGCGCCCTCCAATACACCTTCTTGGCTCATTGCGCGACCGATCGCGCATCGCGGCCTGCATGATGGCGCGCAAGGGATCGTCGAAAACAGCCTGGCTGCGGCGCAGCGTGCGATCGACAAAAATTATGCGATCGAATGCGACGTGCAACTTAGCAAGGATGGGGAAGCAATCGTCTTCCATGACGAGACGCTTACCCGCCTCATCGGCGTGCCGGGCGAGATCGGCGCGCTGACAGTGCAAGAAATCACCCGCCTTGCTCCGCCGGCGCCGCTAACCAAACCTTGAGAGAATCAAGCCGCACGGGCTTGCGGTGGGAGCGACGCGGGCCGACAAATGTGGAAATCCAAATATTACGCAATCCAAATCTGGAGCCGCATCATGTCGAGAAAATGGATTTTCGCTGCCGCTGCGGCCGTGACTTTTGCCGTCTCGCCTGCCCTCGCCGACCCTTGGATCAATTATGACGGATATAGATCCATCCCGCCCACCGTCTATGCCCTGCCCTATGGCTATCCGGTGGCCGCCTATACGGAGGTCACTGTGGCGGTACCGGTCGTGACCTATGCGCCGGTGAGGGTTCGGATCTATGCCATCCCGCAGCAGCCGACCTATTATAATGTTCCGCCCTATGCCGTGTTCGTGCCCTATTGATCGCGGTTCATGACTTGATAGCAGTCCATGACGGTGGCACAAGGCGTGCTGAGAGCCGCCGCATATCTCTGCGGCATCAAAGCGTTTCGAGAGGCCGTCATGTTCATCGCCATGAACCGTTTCAAGGTCAAGAAAGACGAATGCGCCGCCTTCGAAGAGGTCTGGCGCACGCGCGATTCACGTCTCGCCGAAGTCCCCGGCTTCGTCTCCTTCCAGCTGCTGCGCGGGCCTGAGCGCGAGGATCATGTGCTTTATGCCTCGCATACGATTTGGGCGAACCAGGAGGTTTTCGTCGCCTGGACGAAATCCGAACACTTCCGCGCCGCCCATGCCGGCGCCGGCGAACGCAAGCCCCTGACGCTGGGCCATCCGGAATTCGAAGGTTTTGAGGTTGTGCAAAGCCTCGAAAATCCCAATCTGCGCGCCGACGCCGCGCAGTAAATTTTTTAACGCGCCTTGTCCCAGCGCGTCGCAAACAACGTATCGCAAATGCCCGGGCTGCCGAATCCGTCGCTGAAGCTCACATTGGAGCGGCGGTGATGCTCGCCATGCGCCTTGCTGGTGACGAGCCCTTCGATGATCGCACCGATCTGCGGCAGCGCCTTGAAGACGCGCGTCTCACGCAGCGGAACCGCGAAATCATAGCCGGAATGTTCGTAAAGACCGCCGAAGGCGCCGAGGCCAGCGACGAGAAACTGAAACAGCATGTCGCTGCCGCCGCCGCCGACGAGCACGAGCGGCACGAGATAAGGCAGAGCGATTTCAAGAAGGAAATCGGCGGCGCTCATATAGCAGGCGCTGATGCTTTTGCTCGCCCCCGTCGAATGATGCAGCGTATGGCCGAGGCTCTTCATCAGGCTCGGCCGATGCAGAATGCCGCGATGCGCGATATATTGCACGATGTCGTGGCCGATCCCCATCGCCACGAGATTGACGACGAAGCGCAGCGGCGAGAGATGCGCGGCGCCGGTGAAGGCGAGCCCGGCCCATTGCAGCAGGACCATGGCGGGCAAGAGAACGAAAATTTGATTGGCGAGAACCCGCGGCAGCATCTCGGCGTAAGTGAGCCTATCGACATTGCGGACCTTGGCGCCGGGGAGCCAATTTTTGCGGTCGCACAATTCGAAGCCAAAGCCGACGCCGTGATAGACGGCCATCGTCACCGCCCAGGTCAAGACAGACAGCGGCAGCCACACGGGTAATTGACCATTCGCGGCAAGACCACCCATGGCGCGCCCTCAACCTTTCTCTGCGACGTCCGAACGCAATCACTTTCCCCGCGGCCATCTAGGCCGGAGCGGGCAGAAGACGCAAGCCCGGCCGATTGACGCCGATCAAAGGCAGCAAAAATCCCGCGGAGCCAATACGGCCAGCCTTGACTTTGTCCCCATGAGTTTTGGCCCTATCGCCGATCCGCGCCGACCGTCGTTGACGGCACGCCGACGACAGGCGAGGAAACGTTGCTAAGTTCCTGTTCGGTAGCTGCTCATGTTCGACGCCGCACCCGAAAAACACCGCATCGCCCGCCAAACCGCGCGCATGTTGCTCGAAATCGAGGCGATCTCCTTCAATGCCGCAACGCGCTTGATCTTCACCTCCGGCTGGGCGAGCCCGGTCTACACCGACATGCGCAAGATCATTTCCCATCCGCGCCTGCGCCGCGGCCTGAGCGATCTGGCGGCCGAGACGATCGTCGCCGAGGTCGCGACATTGCTCCACGCGCCAGCCGCCTGGTCGGCCGTGCATGGCGGCATTGCCGAGATCAAACCGGCCGGTTGACTGGAGCCGAACGCGAAGCGGCGTGGCAAGGAGGGTGCGGCAATTAAGAATTTTGCGCGGGCGCAATTTGGAACGGCTCTTGCCCCCGTGTTGACGCAAAGCCCCGTTCGAATGCAGTTGATCTCGAACATATTTCACGAGTTCGTCATGTCAGCGCCCTTCAACATCATCCGTCTCGCCGGGAGCGCTGCCCATCTGCGCCACCATAGGCTCGCGCTTTCGGGCATCATCGCTCTAACTCTGGCGCTGGGGCTCGGATCGACTGTGCTGACTCCGGCCGCCTTGCGGATCTTCGCGTCTTCATCGGCGAAGGATCACACTGATTTGAACGGGACCGGTTCGGCCTTGATTTGGGACGGCTCGCCTTGGGCCGGCGGGCTCGAATTGCCACGGCCGGAGGGACAAGCGACGAACCCAAGGCAGCCGGAGCCGCTCACCTCAGCCTCTTATACTTCGGGTTTCGACAAGGAAGCCGCCGGCCTTGGTCCCTTGCCGGCGAAAGCACCGCCGATGAAACTCGCGCAGCCGCGTGATCCACGGGTTTGCCCGGACGATCTCAATTGTTCTTTCCGGCCGGCAAAGGCGGGCGGGGTTCCGCCACCGCGCCCGCTCGTCGCGGCAAACGCGGAACCTGTCAAGATATCGCCGCCGCCCACCGGCCTGGCTTTGCTGACAGCGAATTCTGCACCTGCCTGCACACCTGCCCGTACACCTGCCTTCGGCAAATACGCTGCTGAAGCCCTTCGCTTTCGTCGGCGATACGGTCGTGGGTTTGGTCAAGAAATTGTGACGCTCGAGCAGAGCATCGTGCGCAAAAACAGGCATCGGTTTTTTGCAACAAACGATGCGTTTTCAAAAGCCTAGAGCATGATGCCCGATTCGACTTGAATGCATCATGCTCAAGATCACGATGACTTTGGATTGAACCAATCCAAAGTCATGATTGAGACATCGGATATATCCGATGTCTTCAACAACGTGATTGATCCTCATCCCGCTCTAGACGACCACGATGTGATCGATCGCGTCATAGACGACGAAATAGGTCCGTGTTCCATCGGTCCAGGTCAGCGCCACATCCCCGAAGGTGATCTGCTGATCCTGCACGCTATAGCCGGAAATCGTCTGCGTCGCGCCGGCCTTGGTTGTGATCTTGCTGTCGCGGTTTTTGGATTTCGCCGTGTCGATCAGGGCTTTCAGAGCGTCCTTGATAGAATTCGATTCGTCCATGTCCGCGCTCCAATTGTCCGCGCTCTCCAATTTGGCCGCTCGAGAGCGTCTCTTGGCGCGTGCGGATCGCTCCCTCAAGTCTTCGCAGGCCGATGATGCCAAGACCCGCCTCGAGACTCGCCTGGCAAGGGCTGCAGCCCGCATGAGTGCTCCTGGCACGACTCGTGCCGGTTTGGGGAGAAACCGGCCATTTCGCCGAGAGTCGATCCGTCACTTGGAATCGCCTCGCGATCCATGTGACGGGACAAATCGGCTCTACATCAAAGAAGTAGAGCATGTCCTTTATCGGAAAAGTCTATCAACTTTTCCGGGACATGCTCTATGACAATTCCAGCGGCGCAGGCGTCGAGAGCAAAAAGCGTTGAATTCGTTTGGCGGTTTCGTCGGCGCGGGCATTCCGCACGACCTTCCATAAAAATCCGATTTGGGAAAAGCCTAAAATATTTACCCATGGCGCCCCTGGGGAACGGTATCGGAGCATGCGAATTTATCATAGGCTGGAGCCGCCGGGCCAGTGGGGCGGCCGGCAGCAACGGAGACATCCATGCTGGGTAATTTGATCGTCTGGCTAATCATCGGGGGGCTCGCGGGATGGATCGCCGGCCTCATCGTTCAGGGAGCCGGCTTCGGCCTCATCGGCGATATTGTGATCGGCATAGTGGGAGCGCTGGTTGCCGGCTGGCTCCTGCCGCGCGCCGGGTTCCATATTGGCACCGGCTTCATTCCAGCGGTGGTCAATGCGGCGATCGGCGCGGTCATCCTGCTTGTCTTGCTCGGCCTGATCCGGCGTGCGGTTTGAGTTGCGTCAGCAGCCCGCGGAAACATGCCGGCGGATTCGCGCCGAGTTCTGTAAGGTAAGATGGCCTCGCCTTTTTGACGAGGCCATGTTTGACGCGGCAATGTTTGAATGAAGAGCCGGTCCTTGCCGCAACTCAGCGAGCGCGGCGATGCGGCTTCAATCTTTGCTCTCATGTCCGATCGCCCAGACATAGGCGGCCACCGCCGCGACCTCTTGTGAGGAGAGCGGCGCACCGCCTTTCGGCGGCATGACGCCAGTATAATTTTTCGGCTTGGGCACGCCCTTGGTGATGATCTCAGTGATCGAGGTCAGGCTGCCATCCCCCCAGATCCATTTGCCGTTGGTAAGGTCGGGTCCGACGGAAGTTCCCTTCCCGTCCGATCCATGGCAGCCGCTGCAGGCGCCTCCCGCCGCGCCATGGAAGATGCGGTCGCCCTGCGCCACTTGCGCTTTGGTCGCGCCGGGCGGCAATGGCAGCGATGCGGGCTCCGCCCTGCCGGCCCCGGGGTGGATGCCTTCCGGCGGCAGAGCGGGCTCGATGTCGTCGCGCTCATTTTAGACGCTGGCGCGGGCGCAATTTCCGTCACATCGGCCGCGCCTCTATAAGTGACGCGCCAGATGCGGCCATGCACATCATCTGAAATATAAAGCGCGCCATCGGGGCCCATGGCGAGGCCCGTGGGTCGGAACGCCGCCCGGCCCGGTTCCTTTACGGCGCCGGCAAAGCCATCGGCGAAGACGCTGAATTTTCCGGACGGCTTGCCATCGGCCATCGGTTGGAAGACGACATTGTACCCACCTTGCGGCGCCGGCGCCCGGTTCCATGAGCCGTGGAAGGCGATGAACGCCCCGCCCTGATAGACGGCCGGGAATGCCTTGCCCGTGTAGATCAAGAGATCGTTCGGCGCCCAATGCGCCGGGAAGAAAGCGACGGGAGCCTGTTTCTGTGCGCAGATCCCGACCTTCTTGCCATCGCCGCCATATTCCGGCGCCAGCACCAGCTTTTTCTGGAAGCCGTCGAAATAGCATTCCGGCCAGCCGTAATCGGCGCCCTTTTCAAGCTGCACCAGCTCTTCTGCCGGCAGCTCGGGACCCTGCTCGGGCCGGTACAGGCGCGGCCAATTTTCCCAGAGCTGATCGCGGCCGTGCTGGGTCGCGAAGAAGCGCCCGGCGGCATCAAAGGACAGGCCTTCGCCATTGCGCAAGCCGGTGACGAAACGCTCCGCCGGCGAGAAATGCTGCCCGGCCTTGCTGGCATCGTAGCGCCATATGCCGCCGCGCGTCTCAAGTTCGGTGCAAGGCTGTTCGCCGGGCGAATTGGGCATGCGGTTTGCGGCTTGGCAGGAATTGGTCGCCGCGCCAATGTCCACATAGAGATCGCCCTTCGCATCGATAACGAAAGGATGCATGGGATGATCGCCCGTGAGCGGCAGGCCGGAGACGATCACCTCCGGCGGAGATTTCGGCACTATGGCGCCCGGCGCCAAGGCATAGCGCAGGATGCGGTCTTTCTCCTCGGCATAGAGGCCATCTTTATAGAGTGCAATTCCGGTCCCGCCGGCGGCGCCCTGCGCCACATCTTGGCCGAAGCGCACGATAATATCGGCGTGGCCATTGCCCGTGCTGTCCTTGAGCGCCAGCAAAAACCCGCCGGCCGGAACCGGCCCATTGCCGTAGTAAACGCCGCTCCAGCTGTTGACATAGACGACCCCGTCCGGGGCGACCACGAGATGCCTTGTGTGGCCGAGATTGTCGGCAAAGACAGTCGCACAGAAGCCCGGCACCAAAGTGATGCCGGTACGATTGTCCGGGCAGGCAGACCCTTGCGCGGTCCCCGATTTAGGATCCGACTGGACCAAAACCGAAGCTCCGATCATTAGAGCCGAGGCTGTGCCAAGAAAGAATATGGCCCGCACCGCCCGGCCGCTTGTGGAGCCGCCCGAAAAAGCCGCAAGAGCACGAGACAAAATGATTTCGACAAAGGCTCGGGGATCGCGCATGGCCATCGCTGATGCTCCGCTTTGGGGTCACGCCTCAGGGTCGCACCTCAGCTATGGCGCGAGGCGAGCATTCCAATAGCACGGTCTCGCGAAATTGATCCGGCATCGGTTTGCAGGGGCACGCGGGCGTTTCAGATCCCCGACGGGGCTCGCCACGCAAATGTGCTGTGCGAAAATGAACTGGCGGAAGGGGTGGGATTCGAACCCACGGTGGGCTTTCACCCACGGCGGTTTTCAAGACCGCTGCCTTAAACCACTCGGCCACCCTTCCTGAGTGTCTTCTTAGGATTTCTAACTCTAACGCGGCCCTGATCGTCATTTTCGTACCGATTTCGTACCAGGTCTCACGATACGAAGGCGGGAGCAAAACCAAACGGCGGCGAAAAACGAAAAATGACCACCCGGACTCTGGCATTCGCCCGCCTTCGAGTACAGGCTCCAGCCGAAGGATACAAGACGCAGACTAAGACGTTCCCGCTGTTTCGGACACTCGGAAGAGCGTTGGCGCAACTGGTCGTATTGAGCCATCACCCTGCTGGCGGGATGCCGTCTGCCAACTCTATAGGGCTCGTCATCGCTGCTTAAAAAATGTTCTAGCAATCAAGCCGGGCTCTCGTTCTAAATCGATTGCGGTGCAGGGAATATGCAAATAGGTTTTTGCTGATCGAATGATTCCGTCGTGACGAGCTGTATGATCGACATATGGGGCAAGCGCCTGTGGTCACGCCAGTTTCTGCGTTTTCTGATCGTCGGAGCCGGCAATACCGTTTTCGGCTATTTGCTGTATCTCATCGGCTTATGGATCGGTCTTTCCTATCAGGCGGCCCTGGCCGGCGCCACGATTCTCGGCGCGATCTTCAATTTCTTCACCACCGGGCGCATCGTGTTTGAAAGCAGCGCGCTTGCCAAAATCATCGGGTTTCTCGGCGTGTATGGCGTCACATTCGTCGTCAATCTCAGCTTGCTGACATGGCTTGTCGGAGCAGGGATGGCCAAGGCCTATGCGCAGGCCGCTTTGCTTCCGGTGATCGTCACCCTGTCGTTTCTTCTCAACAAGCATCTGGTCTTCGGCAGGCTCCCATGAAAACGATCATGAAAACGATATCGGTCGTGACGCCTTGTTACAACGAAGAAGAAAATATCGCGGAGTGCTATCAGACCATCAAGACATTGTTCGAGACCAAGCTGCCGCAATATCGGCGCGAACACGTCTTCTGCGACAATGCCTCGAGCGACCGCACCGTCGAAATCTTGCGCGCTATCGCCGCCGCCGATCCAGACGCGAAAATCATATTGAACGCGCGCAATGTCGGGCCGATGCGCTCCAATTATAATGGCGTGATGGCAGCCAGCGGCGATGCGGTCGTCCTGTTCATGCCCGCCGACCTTCAAGATCCGCCCGAACTCATTCCCGAAATGGTGCAGCACTGGGAACATGGCGTAGAGATCGTCTATGGCATTCGCGCGACCCGCGCCGAAGGCTTGATCATGCGCTTGCTGCGCAAATTCTATTACCGCCTGATCAGCGGCTTTTCGACAATCAAAGTGCCGCCCGATGTCGGCGATTATCAGCTCGTGGACCGCCGCGTCGTCGAAGCCATGCGCTATGTGGAGGATTCCTATCCTTTCATGCGGATCATGACTTTCGAGGCGGGCGGAAGGGCGGTGGGGATACCCTATCATTGGCGCGCACGGCGCCGTGGCATCTCTAAAAATTCAATCCTGCAGCTTCTCGACCAGGGCTTGAATGGGTTAGTGACATTCACCGCGGCGCCGATGCGGCTGGCGCTCTATTTTGGATTTCTGATTGCGCTCTTGAGTCTCGCCTATGCGTTGGTGAACTTCGTTCTGGCGTTCATCTTCTATGGTCGCTTGGCCGAACCCGGCATCCTCACATTGATCGTGGCACTCTTCTTTTTCGGCGGCGTGCAATTGTTCTTTCTGGGGCTACTTGGCGAATATATCATTGCGATTTATGGACAGGTGCGGCGCAAGCCCATGGTGATAGAGCGCGAACGTATTAATTTCGCCCAAACTTCGGTCTCCAAACGCGTTGGAGCGGCCGAAAGTGCCGAGCATCATTCCGACGTTCCAGATCCAATGCCATCACCCTGAAGCACTTTCAGAACGGATGATTCATCCAGTCCGTGATGGACCAGCAAATGGGCGTAGCTGCCACAGTCCTTTGTAAAGACATCGCGAATTCCTACAATATCGAACTTGCAGGACATTTTGCCGGCGATCGCTTCGGCAACCACGGAGCCGAGCCCGCCATATATCGAATGCTCCTCAGCCACGACGATTTTCTTCCGTCCTTCGCACAGGCGCAGGATCCGTTCCGCATCGATCTTCTTCAGCTTCGGCACGGAATAGAGATCATAAGCGAGGCCGGCTTTTTCGATCGCGCGCTTCGATATGCTGACCATGGAGCCGGCGGCAAGGCATAGATTTTCCGATGCGCCTTCGATGACCGAGCATAGGCAATCTTGGAAATCGTCCGGAAGCGCCGCCTGATGGACGTCGCCCAAATCGGCCTTTCCCAGCCTTAGGTAAGTGGGACCATCCATCCTGCGCGCGCGATTGAAGCTCCACATGAGCTCGAAGCGATCCGCCGGCGAGAAAATCGAAATATTCGGCACCGCACGAAGCGCGGCCACATCTTCGAAGCACTGATGGCTGGCACCAAGGGTGCTGTAGACGAACCCCGCCCCGTCGCCGAGCAAGATGACCGGCAAGCCTTCATAACAAATGTCGAGCTTGATCTGCTCGAGAACCCGGATCGGGATGAAAGCCGCCAATCCATAAACGATCGGCCGAAAGCCGGCCTTCGCCAGCCCTGCGGCGACACCAACCATGTTCTGTTCTGCAACACCGCAGTTCAGATATTGATGAGGGCATTTCTTCCGCAATTCGTCGAAAAGCGAATAACCATGATCGCCGGTCAGCACGAGAACATTAGGGTCGGACTGCGCTGCTTGAATGAGGAGCGAGGAGAGAGTCGCTCTCATTTGGTGGCAAGCCTCAGTTCGCGGGACGCGGCGGCATAGGTTTCCGGATTGAGACGCGTGTAGTGCCAGACGTTGTCATTTTCCATGAAAGAGACGCCCTTACCTTTCACGGTCTGAGCCACGATCCCCTTCGGGCGCCCATCCTTTTGTCCGCTGAAGACCGAGAGCGCCGAATGGAGCGCTGCCTCGTCATGCCCATCCACCGACACCGCCTCGAAGCCGAAGGCTTTCAGTTTGGCAACCAGATCTCCGGGTGCGAGAATCTCCGACGTGCGCCCCATCGCCTGAAAATCGTTCTTGTCGATGATGACGATGAAATTATCCAGCTTGAGTTGGGCCGCGAACTGAAGCGCTTCCCATATGCTGCCTTCATTGGCTTCTCCGTCACCGACGATTGCATAGCACATTTGGGCCGTATCGCGCCGCTTGGCCGCCAAAGCCAGTCCGGCACCGACGGAGAGACCATGCCCCAATGATCCGGATGTGACTTCGACTCCGGGAATCCCCACTTCCGAAAGGCCGTGCAGGCGGGTGCCGTCTTTGAAATAGTTTGCGAGTTCGTCCTGGCCGATCCATCCCATTTCCGAGAGACAAGCATATTGCGCCATGATGCCATGGCCCTTGCTCAGAACGAGATAGTCCCGAAGCGGGTGATCGAATCTGCCGTCCGGATAGCGGAGATGTTTGCGGTAGAGGACTGCCAGAATCTCGACGATTGAGAAGGCGCATGCGATATGTACGGACGCTCCGCTAAACGCCATGTCCAGAATGGTTTGACGCAGGGCCGCAGGATCGAATGACTGGTTCATGAAAATTATTCGCAGCTGTATGAAGATTGATCGGATGCTTCAGCTGTTGCTGCACGATGTTTCGCATATGGCAGCAGGCGACCAAAAACCTTACGCGTGCCTTGCCGTCGCCGGAGCAACTGTCTTTGCAAGCCTGAAAAACCCATGCATCGTTTCCACCACGTAATCAAGATGCGACTGGGTGAGGCCCGGGTAGACGCCGATCCAGAAGGTTCTGTTCATGACGATGTCGGAATTTTCTAAGGAACCGATGGTGCGATAGTTGCGCCCCTTCATATAGGGTTGGCGAATGAGATTGCCGGCAAACAAGAGCCGCGTCCCAATCTTCCGATCGTTCAGGAAACGCATCAGCTCTTCCCGGTCGAATGGTGCTTCCGGACGCAGCGTGATGCAGAAGCCGAACCATGAGGGATCGCTGTCGGCCGTCGCCACCGGCAGAAGCAATATGTCTTGGAGATCACTGAGACCGTCCCGCAAATATTGCCAATTGCGCCGCCGCGCCGCCACGAAACCATCGAGGCTTTCGAGCTGCGCGAGGCCGACGGCCGCCTGCATGTCCGTAATCTTCAAATTATAGCCGAGATGGGAATAGATGTATTTGTGGTCATAACCGTAAGGCAGCTCACCGAGCTGCCAATCGAAGCGGCGGTTGCACGTATTGTCCTTGCCGGGGTCGCAATAGCAGTCGCGGCCCCAGTCGCAGAGGGATTCGACGATCCGTTTGAAGATCATGCGATTGCAGAGAACCGCGCCGCCTTCGCCCATGGTGATGTGATGGGCCGGATAAAAAGAGAGCGTCGCCAACGCTCCGAAAGTGCCGACTTTCTTGCCGTCGTAAGTCGCACCAAGCGCATCGCAGCAATCTTCCACCAGCAACAGATCATATTTCTTCGCAAAGGCTGCGATGGCACCGAGGTCGAAGGGATTGCCCAGCGTATGGGCCACCATGATGGCGCGGCTGCGCTCGCTCTTGGCTTCTTCGAGCCAGCGCACATCGATATTATAGGTTCCGAGTTCGACATCGAGAAAGACCGGAACCAGCCCGTTCTGCAGCACAGGATTGACGGTCGTCGGAAAGCCGGTGGCGCAGGTGATGATCTCGTCGCCGGGCTGGAGGGCCTCATCGCCGAGGAGATGCGAGGTCAGCGCGGTCGTCGCCAGAAGATTCGCCGACGAGCCGGAATTCGTGGTGATGGCTTGCATCACCCCGGTTCTTTGCGTGAGCTGCCGCTCGAATTCGGCATTGAAGCGTCCGGTCGTGAGCCAGAAATCGAGACAGGAGTCGACCAGGAGCCGCATTTCCTTCGGGCCCAGAACCTTGCCGCTCGGCGGTACTGCGCTCATTCCTGGCACGAATGGCGAAGGTCCATGCGCGACTTCTGCGTAACGTTCGCAGAGCGCCAGGATTTGCTCGCGCAGCTCAGCCGCCTCATCATTGGTCATTATTTGCCTCGTTCGATTGGCTTACGGCTCCGCACTCGCCGCGATCCGCTTCTCTTCCAGCCGACAAAACCAACGCACTGTGGCCTGCAATCCGGTCTTCAGCTCTGTTGCAGCTTGCCAGCCGGTGGCGTCGCGTAAGCGCGTCATATCGGCTTCCAAATGCATCACCTGGTCCGGCCGGTAGGGAATTTGCCCGATCCCCAGTTCCGCGTCGGGCCGCACACTATCGCGAAGAAGCATAATTGCTTCCCGCAAGGGACGCCCCTCGCCGGACCCGAGATTGAATATGCCGCTTGCCGATGAATTTTCCAAAACCGCGACAGCCGCATCGGCAGCGTCGTCGATATAGAGAAAATCCCAGATCTGCTCGCATTGCGTCAATGCCGGGACCTCGCCCGCTTTCAGGTTGGCGATCAAGGAGGGAATGAGCCATGCGGGATTGTCGCGGGGACCGTAGACCGAAAACACCCGCAGCCAGGCGTGCCGCAGCTGCTTCAGGCGACACATGGACTCTGTGACGCGGCAGGCGGCGAGCTTGCTCAATCCATAAAGCGTCGTCGGTTCAACGGGCGCTCGTTCGTCGAGCTTGCAATTCTGCGGCCCGTACTCTGCCTGAGAGCCGAGCCCGAGGAAGCTTTCGATGCCTGCCGCGATGGCCGCTTCGAGAAGAGCCGCCGTCGCGGCAATGTTGGCGATCTGGCGCGGATCATTGCGATCGGCTCCGGCGACGCCGGTCCATGCCGCATGCAAAAGCGTGTCCGGACGGAACGCGTGCACGGCATCCGCATAGCTCGCAGGCGACTGGAGATCGCCGACGATCATCTCGCATTGCCCATAAATCGCGGCGGCGCGGTCGGTAGGTTTCGGGCTTCTGATGAGCAAGGCAAGCGCATGGCCGCGTTCATGCAGGCGTTCGGCGATGCGCGCCCCGATGAAGCCGGTGGCGCCGGTGATCAGGATGCGGTGCGGCATCATGCCGGCAGCGCCGCACGCTCCGCCTTCTCGGCGTAAGCGGCAATTTGGCCGAGCGAAAATTCGTGCATGTCCCGCCCTCGGCTGAAGGCCTTATACCATTCGACGGTGAGCGCCAAGGCATCGTCCAGGCTCAGCTTCGGCCTCCATCCAAGCACATTGCGCGCCTTGGCTGCGTTGAGCGTCAGATGATGCGCTTCATGCGGCGCGTTGCTTTCCGGATTGGCGCACCATTGCGCGCCTTCACCCCAGAGTGCGGTGATGCGCTCCGCCAGATAGCGAACCGGGCGCTCGGCATCGGCCTCCGGTCCGAAATTCCAGGCTTCGGCAAATGGCGGGCCTTCTTCGTGCAGGTGCTGCGCGAGCTGAAGATAACCGCTGAGCGGTTCCAACACATGCTGCCAAGGCCGTATGGCTTCCGGGAAGCGGACCACGAACGCGCGTTTCGATAAGAAGGCGCGGATGGCATCCGGGATCAGGCGATCTAGCGCCCAATCACCGCCGCCGATCACATTGCCGGCGCGTGCCGAAGCAAGCGCGAGGTGATGCTCAGTGTAGCGCTCGCGATGAAAATAGGATTGGCGATAGGCCGCGGTCACCAGCTCGGCGCACCCTTTGCTGCTGCTATAGGGGTCGTAACCGCCCATACAATCGGTTTCGACATAGCCGCGATCCCATTCACGATTCTCATAGCATTTGTCGCTGGTGATCACGAGAACGGCGCGCGGGCTCGCGCAGCTGCGCGCCGCTTCAAGTACATGCGCCGTGCCCATCACATTGGTCGCGTAAGTGGCGATGGGATCGGCATAGGAGGGCCGCACTAAGGACTGTGCCGCCATATGGATCACGATCTCCGGCTGAAATTCGCTGAGCGTGGTTTTGACGAAGGCCAGATCGCGAATGTCGCCGCGCAAATCTTCCATTCCGCGGGCGGCGCCGACGAGATCGAAGAACGACGGTTTCGACGGCGGATCGAGCGCCAGGCCGCGCAGCTTGGCCTGCAGCTTCTGCAGCCAAAGACTGAGCCAAGTCCCTTTGAAACCAGTATGCCCGGTCAAAAGGACACGGCGTTCGCGCCAGAACGCGGGATTGATCACCAAACCATCCACTCGGCCTGCCCCGATGCCCAGAGTTGTTCCAAATAAGTCTTGTCCCTCAACGTATCCATCGGGTGCCAGAATCCATGATGCTGATAGGCCCGCAACTGATCCTTTGCTACGAGAGCCTTCAGCGGATCCTGCTCCCAAACCGTGTCGTCGCCTGCAATGAGATTGCCGACCTGCGGCGAAAGCAGAAAGAAACCGCCATTGATCCAGCCGCCCTCGTCCTCGGGCTTTTCGGCGAAACTGATGACGCGATCGCCCTCCACATCGAGCACGCCGAATCTTTTTGCCGGACGAACGGCGGCAATTGTCGCGAGACGCCCGTGCTCGCGGTGAAATCGGAGTTCAGCCGCGAGGTCGATATTCGCCACGCCATCGCCATAGGTCATGGCGAATATTTCGTCATCGCCGATATAGGGCAGGACCCGTTTCAATCGGCCGCCGGTTTGGGTGTTCTCACCTGTCTCGATGAGGGTCACGCGCCAGGGATCACTCATCCTCTTGTGCACTTCGACGCGATCGTTCGCGAGATCGAAAGTCACGTCCGACAAATGTAAAAAATAATTACTGAAGAACTCCTTGATCATATATCCCTTATAACCGAGGCAGATGATGAATTCGGTGAAACCGAAATGCCCATAAATCTTCATGATGTGCCACAGAATTGGGCGCCCGCCCAATTCGACAAGCGGCTTTGGCCGGACGCTCGTCTCCTCGGAAAGACGCGAACCGAGACCGCCCGCCAAGATGACGACTTTCATGTCAGTCCCCGCATGTCAGTCCCCGCATGTCAGTCCCCACAAATGCCAAATTTCACAAAACACAATCGGTGGAATCAGCCCGGCAACAAATGCTGCGCATTACATGTTTGTTGTTCTACCAAATACTGGCCCTGAGCCCATTAAACTTCCGTTATCATATCATAGAGGGGTCGTTGGTCCGGGTCCGTCCGAAAGAGATATTGGATCATATGAGTCATTTGGGGTTCAAGCGAGGTGGCCTGATTTGGGCAGTGGATGGGGCGAGGCGGTGAACGGCCGCATGCGACTGTGGCGGCAGAGGTGGATGGCAGGCTGCCGAACCTTGCCCACTTCATCGTCCAGCCCCTCTCGTCGGGCCGGACTCTAACCTTAGGAGGAAGACATCAGCAGCGTCGGGTCATCGGTTCGACGCGTCCTTCGCGACGCAGCTTTGAAGGTCACTCGGCACCAAGCCCACTTCAGGGTCTTAACGGCCGTTTCCCGGAACCTCTTCCATCCCGACAATATGCCTGCGTCAGCCTTCGGGCTTCGGACGTTTTTTTGGCTTCGACCCCAACAATTCAAATCCCGCAGCCGTAATTTCCTGCATCTCTTGCGAAAGCTTGAAAAACTCCGTCCAGAGCCGACTGCTACGCTTTGACGGATCGCGCCACATTTCGATGAGCGATCCGATCGATGCTGCTGCAAACGCGTCTGCCGATTGCGCCGACACCTCGCTGCGCAATGCTGCTTCCGCCTCGGAGGCGAGCCAAGCGATCGAATGGTTTGGGCAGAAATTGTCAGACACGTGCAGTTTTTCGATTTGAAAATCCTTGAACCATTCCGCCATGCCGTAGCCGGTACAGTTGAAGAAGTGCCACGGACGCTCATGCAACGGCTGCAGAAATGCGGTGCGGACGAGAATGCGTCCCCCCGGCTTGAGCACGCGAGAAAGCTCCGCAGAAACCCGATACGGGTCACGATAATGCTCGAAGGCGTTCATCACTATAGCGACCTCGAACGTCTCGTCGTCGAATGGCAGTTCATGCGCATCGGCAACGATATCCGTGTGTCGAAATACTGCATATTCGACTTCCACGACGTGATCGAATTTCTCGCGAGACCCACCGGCGCTCAAATTAAGAACTGGCCCCTTCGTATTTCGAATGATTTCAAGGGCGTTATCGGGCAACTCATTGCTGATGTGATCGGCCGACTTGATCTCGGGGTTAAGGAGCGTCTGCGCCAATACGGGCCGACCCTCGACAATTGGCCAATTCTGCAGACCATCAAAGCTGAGCAGCGTGCTGCGCATGTCGTCGAAGGCGAGCTTCTGCTTCGTGTGCGGGCAGCGCAAAATGGGAAGCAACTGATCGATGCGCGAGCGCGCGGCCGGCTTGGTGAGATGGCGCTCTGCCTTCGGCATCCGTCGCGCCAGCTCTTGATATAAGGGATAAACCCACGGATGCCGCTGTTTGAAATTCGCCTGCAAACGTTTGAAATTCTCGGGCCGTAAAGTCTGCGTTTTCAACATCGATTTTTTATGGACGCGGTATTCAGCCAGCACTTCCGGACATTGCTTCCCATAAAGTCCAAGCTCGGCAAGCCGGCACCAGAGGTCATAATCCTCCCAGCCGAAGCGCACATGGTCGTAACCGCCGACCATCGCCCAAGCCTCCTTTGAGATGAGAGCCATCGCGTCGATGTAATTATCACCGACGAAATATTGCGGGTCATAAGGCGCTTTGCCCATGATTTCCTTCGATGCCCCAAACTGCTGTATTTGCGGATAGACGTAGACAGCATTGGTTTGATGCATCGCGCCGAGAAGTTTGGCACAGCAATCGGAACGAAATCTGTTATCCGCGTCGAGTGGTAAAACATAGGACGTATCAGCCGCATCAAACCCCGAATTGCGGCAGAGGCCCAGTCCGTAATTGGCTTTATTCTTTAGAACAAGAATCCGGTTGAAGCGATTGGCATTCGTTTCCGCCCAGGCCGTGGCAACCTTGAGCGAATTATCCGTCGAACAGTCATCGACTATCACGAGATCGAGGAGAGGAAGCGTTTGTTTGCGGACGGACTCCAGCGTTTCAACGATGTAATTCTGATAATTGTAAAGCGGAATGATAATGGTGATCTCCGCATATTTACCAGAGTCCCTCTCGAAAATGCGGTCGGAACTCAAATACCCGTGGCGCAGGACGTTTCACGGCCGACAGATGTGCCTCGAGAGCGAAGGCGCGGGCGGCAGCGACCTCGCCGCGGAGCTGCTCGACGACTCGTCCAAATTGCGCAGAGCGTTGTACCGGGCCGAATTGAGCCAGCGCGGCATAATAGGCTTGCCTGCCGATCCGGGCCCGGAGCGCGGGATCGTCCACCAGTCGCTTCAGACAGCCGTACCAATCATCGGCGGTGGCGGCCAAAAATCCAGTCTTTCCGTGTTCGATCGCACGCCGGAACGGACCGGTCGGTGAGGCCACCGTCGGCACTTCGACAAGCGCGGCTTCGAAGAATTTCAGCTCACTCTTGGCCTCGCAGAAAGGATTGCCAAATTCAAGCGGCGCAAGATTAATGTCGAAGCGCGCCATTTCTCGGGGCAAATTCGGAAGTGGCGCGAGCGGCTGCCACTCGATGCGATCTTCTAGACCAGCGAGCGCGGGAAATTCCTCGATATCGATGAGGCGTGACCCTCCTTTCGCGCGAAAGAGAACCAAGCGGCAAGAGGCATTTTCGCGCAACAATCGTGCTATCGCTTCCAGCGCCAAGCTGAGGTCGCGCTGATGCGTGCGCGAGCCGGCCGCATAGCCGATACGGACAAAATCGTCGGTCCTCGTCCGTCGCCATTCTCTTATCGCCTGGCGCGAAAGATCATGCGTCGCCTTGTCAAAGCCATTGGGAATCACAAAGGTGGATTTGCCCGCCCAACGCAAGTGACAGGCGAGTTCTTGCGTTGTCGTGAAGCATGCATCGGCGGCGAGCATCGTTTGTCGTATGCGGGCATAGTGCTGACGCACACCATTTTCGGTCAGCCCCTGCGAGCGTATGCCATCGATGATTTGCGCTTGCGCAAGGTCTGGCTCGGTCATCAGATCATCGACATCGAAGACAATTTTTTTGCCGAGCGAACGCATGAGGTCTATCGCGGCGCGGACATGCTCGCTCCACGGCACACGCCAGAACACTGTCACATCGTAACTGCGTAGTTCATTGGTCCGCGCCGGCAGCTCGTCCGCTCTCATCCAGGTGGCGTTCAGACCATTGGCTATTGCTGCGTCGACGTAGCGTAGGACCCGATAGTAATGGCCGGGGCTATTCGGCTCGCCCGAGACATATAAGATCGACGCGTTGTCCAAAGTCGCAGGGCTGACATTTCTCGAAGCGTGCTCGCGCCTGAGCTCCGCTTCACCGAGCAGTTTTCTTTCCTCGCCCCGTCCGTGCATTTCATAATGTACAAGCGCATTCATGCCGGCGGCAGCAACATCTGGATTTCGATCGAGATAATCGTTGGTCGAAAAGAACGGGCCAGGGTCTCGGCCTTCTGAGCCGCCATGCAGGAGGTAATGCAGCGCCGGATCCGTTCCGGCCGCTTTCACATCCGGATAGATTTCAAGATAAAATCCTGCATCGAAGAACGCAGATGTGCGTATGGCATTTAGAGCCGGTCGTGAGACGCCGGCTGGCCACCTGTCTTTTGATCGAGCGGCGCCAAGCTTGAAGAAACGAGTCCCGGGCGTCTTATCGTTCGCCGCAGCATGCCGCTGCGAAATATGGCGGATAGTCTCATCGGCCCGCGCGAACTGCCGATCCTTCTCCGCGATCACTCTTTCGAGGTGTTGGCGATGGGCAGCGAGCTCACCGACGGACGCCTCTAATCGTCGCACATTATCCGTGAGCTGTTGATGCTCTAAGCGCGAGCGCCGAGCCGCCTCCTGCTCCTGCAGTACACAGCCGAAAATCCCGGTGGCCTCGTCAAAACGCGCGCGCACGTCGTCGAGCGTGCCATGGGCACGGTTGGAGGCTGGATCGTCAACGAGTTCGATCATGGCGGCGTAGGTTTCGCGGACCCAATCGTTGATCGCCGGTTGCAGGCGTAGGTCCGCACCGACGGCATAGTGGTGTCGCAGATCGGCGGAGATGAATTCGTCCACTTCGGCGAAGCCAGCATCCGACCAGCTGGGCCAGGCAAGGCCGATCTGCTCACCCGCGCGCGCGAGGGCCAGCCGCCAATCGCCGAGAAAGCGGTTCCAGTCGACCACGGCGCGAGGCCTATTCCGGCTTTCGGCCTCGGCGTCGAGCACATGGCGCAGCCAGAGGAGACAGCCATGGTTTAGCGACATTCCGTCCCGCCGCTGCAGCGACAAGGCGACCTCGAGAGGCGAGCGCATCGGCAGAAAGACGCGGGCAGACCAGCCCATCTCGCAAAACACGGAAGACCAGAACGGCATCAGCCGGCACATGCGCGGGTCTTTGACAACCGGCAGAGGTGCTTCGCCGTATTCGCTCGCCAGCGCCGCTGCGGCCCGCGTGCGCAAATCGGCCACCACGGCGCTGTCGTACCATCCGGGATCGAACCTACGCCAATCGTTCCAGCCGCTGCCGCCGGAGGCGAGAATTTCGTCGTTCAGGCCCAGGACGACAGCGGATTCCCAATGGCCCCGCTCGTTTGCCGATCCGGCCCCGCTGAGATTGAGCGGCGCTGCCCCGCCGAGCCGGACGAGCGCTCCGGCAAGGCTCGATGTGCCGCTGCGATGCATCCCAAGGACGAGGAGCGGAGTCGCGCGTGAGGCACCAGCAATGTCATAACTTGAGCCACGGATTGCACTCTCGTCCATACGTCCTCCACGCAACGCCGTATCTGCTGAAAGACGTTTCTAACCAGGAAGTCAATTCAAATCAGAAGAAACTAATCCGGTACCATCGCTTCGGGGATGAACCGGTTTTGGTGTGATCTTCGACGCGACAACATCATCATACGACGCTGTCGGGCCAAGCGCCCGATCGAAAGATGACGACAGCACATCCGGTGTCTTTGACGATATTGCGGAAGGCAAAGTGAGCATTTCCCTCGGTGCATTGGCACACGACATGGATGGCGACTTTACTATGCGGGAGATAGCACAATGCGGCGGGCCCATGCAGGAACAGCGCCGAGAACGACATGCCCGGCTTGCACCAGGTGCAGGGCGATGTTGGTGGCGATGAAGCCAGCTACGCCGGTCATCAAAATTGACACTGCCTACCCAGCAGTTGAAATCTCAGCAGCAAGCGGTGACACCGAGTCGGTAATGCCATCATCGTCAATGCGCAGATTGACGGCTTGGCGGATGAGGCGAGCATATCCGGTGACCGCTTCGACGAAGCCCGGCTGACCTTCAAGAACGGTGCGGCTCTTGGCGCCGAGACGATTGCGAAATGCGTTGTCCGTGGCAAGCAATTTGATACGATCGGCCAGGCCACGCACATCGCCAGGCGCGTAGAATAACGCATTCACGTCATTGCAAACAATTTCCGGAATTCCGAACACTGGGGTCGTAATGATCGGCAGGCTGCAGGCCATAGCCTCGATGAGCACACGCGGCGCAGCGCCCGTGCGTGCACTGCAGACGGAAATGTCGGCGGCCGAATAATAGAGGAAGGGATTTTCGACGAACCCTGTCATCATGACGCGCCCGGCCATGGGCTCCGGCAATTTGGCAATGCGAGCTGCCAGTGCCGCGCTATAGTCGGCGTCGTCGATACGGCCGACGAGAAACACCCGCAGGCGGCTCTGCAGCTCTTTGGGCAGCAGGGCGAGGGCTAGCACCATGTCCATCTGGCCGTTGCGGGGACAAATGGCGCCGACGCTCTCGACGACTGTCTCGCCCTCGGTCACTCCGAGCTGAGCGCGCGCCTCGGCGCGGCTCCAGCGACCCATGGCCTCGGCCAGACCGGCTTGTGGAATGCCATGGTGGATGACTTGGAAATTACTGCGTGTCTCCAGCTCGCGCCATATCCACCGCGTCGCATTGGCGGCACAGACAACGCGATAGGCCTGAGAAAAAGCTCCATAGGCGGCGCGACGGACAGGTTCCGGCAGAAAATCGAAATAGGTCTGCCAAGGATCACACTCATACTGGCACCACAGCGCCGGAATATTTGCCTTGAAAGCCGCCGCAACCGCCCAGAAACTCTGCAGAGTGTTCGCGACCACCACCTCGACGGCGAGCGCCTTGAACTGCTCGCCCAGCCGGGCAAGTGCGACCGCGAGAGTTGCCTCGTCATCGACCCCGAGCCATGGCGATCGCCCGAGCACATGCACGGCAATGCCGGTGGCTTCATAGCGGCTCCGCAGCGGACCATCGCTGGGCGAGAGCACGGTCGCCGTCACGGCGCCGCATGTCACCAGGCCCACGACCAGCTCGAGTAGCGTCGTAGAGATCCCTTCGTTGTTCAAATTGTGGGAAATGAACAGGACACGCACGCGATCGCTACGTCGCGTCGCTGCCCGCACCGCCATCAGACGGAATCGCTCGTCGTCCAATGACAGATTTGGATTGTACCAGCGCTCGTACCAGTCCCCATACAGCCGACGGAAATTCACGCGCTCCTGCGGATCGTCCACAAAGCCGCGCGACTTGCCCTCGAAATGATAGAGTTCGGCAGTCGGGCAGTAGATACAGCTTCGCCCCATTTTCACCAGCCGATAGCAATAATCGACATCATTGTAAGCGAGCGCAAAATTATCCTCGTCAAAACCGCCGATTTCCTGGAACAACGCACGTGGCGTCAGCATGCACGCGGCAGTCACCCCGGAATATTCCCGTGCCGCGCGGACGAAGCCCATATAGCCCCAGTCGTGCCGCGGCAGATAACGGAAGGCGTGGCCAACCGATCCCTCGTAATAGCCGTGCACGATACCGGCGTGCTGGATCGCGCCATCCTCGAAGTAGAGCCGCGCCCCTACCGCGCCGACTCTGGCCATTCTGGCATAGCCCATCATTTGGCTCAGCCAGCGCGGGCTGATGACCTCTGTGTCATCGTTGAGAAATAGCACGAATTCGGCATCGCTATGCCGCACAGCCGCATTGTTGAGTGCAGCGAAGTTGAAGCGTCCGGTCGGATTGCCAATGCGCACGACGCGGATGCGTGGATCCTTCTGGATCGCTTCCAGATAGGTCAGCGCGTCAGGAGAATCGCTCTCATTATCGGCCACCAGCACTTCGTAGTTCCGGTAGGTGGTCAATGCGAGCGAACGGATGCAGCTCTGAAGGTAACCCAGCTGGTTCTTGGTGGGGATAATGATGCAGACCGATGGTCCGTTATCGGGGAACTCGATCTCGAACATTCCGACACGGCCGGCATCCGCCCAATCCGGGTGAATGACACGCGCCGCATTGAATCCCCTCCGCCGCATGGCTTGCTCGACCGCGCGGCGCCCAGCCTCGAGGCTCGCCGGCTTTGCGTCAGCTGAGGCCGCCGTCGAGCCCGGTGCAGCACGCCAATGGTAGAGAATTTTGGGCACATGTCCCACATGTCGCGCCACCTCAGCGGCGCGCAGTGCAAAGTCGTAGTCCTGCGAGCCGTCATATTCCGTGCGGAACCCTCCTAGCTCCAAGAAGAGCGAACGACGAACGCTGAACATATGCGACATGTACATGAAGGACAAAAGCAGTATGGGCGCCCAGTCCGGCTTGAACTGCGGCGCATAGCGGCGCCGTTCCAGGTCGATCTTGTCATCGTCGCTGTAGACCATGTCGGCGTCTTGCTGGTCGGCATAGTAGATCGCCAGCTCGCCAAGACAGTCAGGCGTGATCAGATCGTCATGGTCGAGGAAGGCGATCACCTCGCCGGTGGCGATCGCCACTGCGGCATTGGTTGCCGCGCTGATGCCGCCGTTGACTCCAAGTCTGGTAACTTTGATGCGCGGGTCGCGGGCGGCAATCTCTACCAGCAACGGACCCACATGCGGCGCAGAACTGCAATCGTCGGCTAGGCACAGTTCCCAGTTCTCGTAGATTTGGGCCGATACGGATGCAACGAGTTCATTCAACCATGACGGATCGGTGTTATAGACAGGCGTGATCAGCGAGATCTTCGGCAGCCGGCCGGAACGTTTTTCCAAAGCTTCGCGAAGTTCACGCTTATCGGCCTCGCTCAAACGATTGACCGCCAACCACGCCTCATAAGGAGACAGGGGCGCGGCCACCAACCACCCGTCTCGCTTTTGGCGCGACTTGCAGACAATTCGGCGCCATATGGCTCCGATCTCGCGCAGCAATCTTCCAGCGACACATCCACCGGCGCGCGCGGCGAGGCGGCTCTTGGTCAGTGCCTGCGCGCCGTACTTGGCGGCTAAGCGCAATCCAGCTGAGTCCATGGTCATTTTTGATAGGCGTCTTCGCCGGAATTAGACATTATCCAACACAAAAATCCTTGCACCGATCTGCTTATAAGATGCCTTAGTCGTGCCTCACGCAAAGCAGAGAGCATAAGTGAATCTTTGTGCGAGCGTTCCTTGTGGCGCGTTGCGGTCCATACCCAGCTTGTCAGCAAAGTGGTGCGGGCGCTAGTTTGCTTTTGATCTCCAAGGCGAGATCGGCCGCAACCAGATCGAGAGGTCGTCCGAGGCTTCCAAGGTCAAACCGTGCGGCGCTTGTACGTCCCGCCCCGTCGGAGGTCCTGCCCCATGCTTTCTTCAGGGCGTTCGCGATCATCTCAGGTGCGGGATTTGTCGTGATCAAATTATCGCTGAAGCACATGCGTTTAGTGCTGAAGTCATTAGTGACCACGCACATGCCGCTGGCAGCCATCTCAAACGGGGGATAGCTCGGATGCGGGGACAGCATCAATGACAGACCTAGATCGCATTGCCTGAGCATTTCGGCGTAATCGCCCATGTTCATCTTGCCCAGGCTGCGCATATCAATACCTCGGCCGAGATCAATAGGTCCGTGCGCCTCGCCCCCGCTGACGGCATCGACATCATTAGGGTTCAGGCGAAGCTCCGCAATAAACTGACGAAGCGCCAGCACAGCTATGCCAAAAAGGTTTCGCGGTGTTGCATGACGGCCATAGACAAAAATGCGCCGCCGCTGTCGGCCCTCGATTTCTTGGATTGATGGTGGGTGGAACAGCTTCCAATCTATTTCAGGGGCGAAAATGCGCTGCTCCGGCACATTTAGGCCCGTTGTGCACTGTAAATGTCGTGCTAGAAACGTGGTATTAACGACAGGCCAACACGGTAGCCGATAAGTCGAATCCGCAAGAGCGTACTCGTCAGACCAGGGATAAAATCCAGGCTCGTAATCCTGAATGAAGTAATAAAACGCACGAACATCGAAACCACCCTGCGCAAGAGTATGGAAAATCCGTAACGCGCTCCACCATATCGTCCCAACAAAGATATCGCGTGGATGACAATGCGCCTCGGCTTCCACAGTCAATTCAATTTCGATTAATTCTGAAAGTGACGGGAAGCCACATCTCTCTGCGAGGAACGCGTGCAGGGCAATAGTCGCCGCTTCATCCATCGCTTGATTAATTGATAAAAAGCGGACAGGAATACCCCGCCGCGCGAAAGCCGCTCCGAAATTAAAGGCGGTAGCCAAGCCTCCGTAGATATCCTCCAATCGTCCACTCGGGACGACAATGACAAGGTGCGGTTCCTTAGCCGTAAAGCGCAACGGCAGCGGCTGCAAACAGCTTCCGACGACAGCCAACCTTGCTTGTTCAGGAGCAAGAATTCTTTCTTCTGATTGCGTCGCCGCGTCGCCCACCCGCCTCGTCTGGCATTGTCGATGAGGCGCTAAGCATGTCCCGAGCCTGCGCGCCGCACGTGACACCCTGTGCCAATGCCGACCAATCATGCTCGGGTTATCGTGCATTTCTCAGCCTTATGAATGCGCCCGGTCGATAGACAAGCGCTTTATCCCATGAGTGTCCGGATAGCGACATCATCGCCTGCCGGGAAGCGGCGCAAGCAAAGCCAACATGCGCGAAAGACAAGCCTCACGTCAAAAGGACGCGGCGCGCCCAACGCTCGATGTCCGCCCGGTCACGCATGGTTTGTGGAAGATGGTTAGGCGGCAACCGCAAACAAAGCTCCCAGATGAGACCCTCCCGAAGCCACCAATTAGCAATCCAGGTCAGGGATGCACATGAACCGATGCGCATAAATGAATGCCATGGACCATCGCCGAAATGGCTTGCAACGGTTTTGTCATCATTTTGGAAGCGAAACCGGCAGCTCAACCGGTCTACGGCAAGCGCTCAGAAACAGCGCTGCGGGCCTTTCGAGATCCGTCAAATCAGCTTTGCCGAAACGGTAATCGCCACGACGATCATCGCATCGGCAGGCAGCATCGGTTGCGGTATCGGCAAATCGAGACGACTATCCCTGCACGCTCTTCAAAACGGCAACAATCTTACACAGAGAATTGATCAATCGCAGTTTCAACGCCGCCAAAAGACCCACCGCGTGAACGCAACTTTGCCATATTCAAATTCGTTAATTCGGCTACGAGTTCCATCTTCTCTTTAGAATCTAACTGAGGGGCTTTCTCTGTTGCGGATGTGCGACATGGGCGATCGATAACAACCTTTTGTTCGTATTTTTCTGCCCATTCTATTGTTCCGAACAGGAAAGGGGACTACCTGCCCTTAGGCTCGAACTCGTCAAGAGAGGGATGCATATAATGTTGCGCAAGATAGTCATGTCGACGGTGGTGCTCTTTGGTGCGATGGGGGCTGCATCGGCATCCGATTTGCCGAGCAGCAAGGGTCCGCCAGCCTATGTTCCGCCGCCGCCTGTGTTCACCTGGACCGGCGTCTACATCGGTGCTCAGGTCGGTTATCAGTGGGGCTACTCGGGCACCAATGTCCCCGGGGTTGGCTACTACCCGAGTTATGCCCCGAACGGCTTCGTCGGCGGCGCGCATGTCGGCTATAATTACCAAGTCGGCCAGTTCGTCGTCGGTCTCGAAGGCGATGCCAACGGCTCGGACTATAGCGGCAACAATACATCCGGTAGCCTCACCTATTCGACGCGTGAGACTGTCGACGGCTCGGTCCGCGCCCGCGTCGGCGTGGCCTGGGATCGCGCTTTGGTCTATGCGACCGGCGGCGCGGCCTTCGGCGACTTCCAGAACACATATACCTCCGGCACCGGCTTCGACAGCCTGTCGACGACCCGGGTCGGCTGGACGGTCGGCGGCGGCGTCGAATATGCCCTCGACAACAATTGGTCGATCCGCGCCGAATATCGCTATACCGATTATGGTACCTTTAGCGAATACTCGCCCACCGCCCTCGGCGCTAGCGTGAACAAGCGTGAGACCGACAATAAGGTGCAGGCGGGCTTCAGCTACAAGTTCGATCTCGGCGGGCCCACCCCGGTCGTCGCGAAATACTGAGCGTAAGCTGAACCGTTCGAGATTGGAAACCCGGCCCCTAGGCCGGGTTTTCCTTTTGCTCGGCGTCGCTCTTAGAGCCGATCCCGATCATGTGGATCGCTTCTAGAAGCGATCTGAGGGCTTTCTCTGTTGCACATGCGCGACATCAGCGAACATAATCACTTTTTGTTCGTATTTTCCGCCCGTTTCGTTGCTCCGAGCCCGAAATGGAATTACCAAATGAGGGGCACGGGCTCGCCACGAAGGGGAAATATAATGCTGCTGCGCAAGATACTCATGTCGACGGTGATCTTCGTCGGCGCTATGGGGGCAGCATCGGCATCCGATCTGCCGACCACCAAGGGTCCGCCGGCCTATATTCCGCCGCCGCCCGTGTTCACCTGGACCGGCCTCTACGCCGGTGGCCAGGTCGGATATCAGTGGGGCACGACGAACACAAATATCTATACCGACCCGGGAACTTTCCTGACGTCTCTGCCGGGCTACAGCCCGAACGGCGTCGCCGGTGGCGTGCATGTCGGCTATAATTATCAGATCGGCCAGTTCGTCGTCGGTGTCGAAGGCGATGCCGATGGATCGAGCTATTATGGCTCGCAGAGTTCGCTTGGAACCACTCCCGCCTTCACCTCCTATTCGACGCGCATCCCCGTCGAAGGCTCAATCCGCGGCCGCGTCGGCGTGGCCTGGGATCGCGCTTTGGCCTATGCGACCGGCGGCCTCGCCATCGCCGATATCGAGAATTCCTACGCGTCGCCCGGTTTCGTTAATCCGATTGGCGCCTTTTTTGCCCCGCCGCGCGCACCCGGATACGATGCGTTTTCGGCAACTCGGATCGGCTGGACGGTCGGCGGCGGCGTCGAATATGCCCTCGACAACAATTGGTCGGTCCGCGGCGAATATCGCTATACGGATTACGGCAGTTTCAACGAATATTTCGTGAATACATATCCTGGCGATTATGCCCGCGTGCATCTCACCGACAACAGGGTGCAGCTCGGCTTCAGCTACAAGTTCGATCTGTTCGCTCCTCTGGCTCCGGTCGTCGCGAAATACTGAGCGTAAGCTCAAGAGTTTGAGATTGGAAACCCGGCCCCTAGGCCGGGTTTTCCTTTTGCTCGGCGTCGCTCTTAGAGCCGATCCCGATCATGTGGATCGGCTCTAGAAGCGATCTGAGGGCTGTCTCTGTTGCAGATGCGCGACATCAGCGAACATAATCGCTTTTTGTTCGTATTTTTCCGCCTGTTTCGTTGCTCCGAGCCCGAAATGGAATTACCAAACGAGAGGCACGGGCTCGCCAAGAGGGGGAAATATAATGCTGCTGCGCAAGATACTCATGTCGACGGTGGTCCTCGTCGGCGCTATGGGGGCGGCATCGGCATCCGACCTGCCGACCACCAAGGGTCCGCCGGCCTATATTCCGCCGCCGCCCGTGTTCACCTGGACCGGCCTCTACGCCGGTGGCCAGGTCGGCTATCAGTGGGGTACGACGGACACAAATATCTATGGTCCCGCAGGAACTTACCTGGGGTCTGTGCCGAGCTACAGCGACAACGGCTTCACCGGCGGCGTCCATGTCGGCTATAATTACCAAATTGGCCAGTTCGTCGTCGGTCTCGAAGCCGATGCCAACGGCTTGGCCTATCGCGGCAACGATACGGCAGTGCCCTTAAAATTCACCTTCACCGGTGCGACGAATGAGACTGTCGACGGGTCGATCCGCGGCCGGGTCGGTTACGCCTTCGATCACGCATTGTTCTATGCGACGGGCGGCCTCGCCATCGGCGAGTTCAATAACACCTCTTCGGTCACCTACCATGTCGATCCCTCCTTCAGCTGGTGGACAACTCGGCTCGGCTGGACGGTCGGCGGCGGCATCGAATATGCCCTCAGCAACAATTGGTCGGTCCGCGGCGAATATCGCTATACGGATTACGGCAGCTTCAACGAAACCTATGGGGCACCGTTTTCTGGATATTATGCCCGCGTGCATCTCACCGACAATAGGGTGCAGCTCGGCATCAGCTACAAGTTCGACTGGTTTGCGCCGCCGCTCCCGGTCGTCGCGAAATACTGAGCGTAAGCTCAAGAGTTTGAGATCGGAAACCCGGCCCACAGGCCGGGTTTTCCTTTTGCGCGCCAGCCGCTCTTGATCATTCCGCTCCTTGGTCATGCCACTCGCCTCACCCGCCGGTTGCGCAAAGCCGCCGCCCATGGCAATCGAAACGGCATGATGCAACCTCTCCCCTCCGCCTCGCCGCCGCCTGCGCAAGTCCATAAAAGCGCTGAAGCTCCGAAAATCTCCTTCGTCTCGCTCGGCTGCCCGAAAGCGCTCGTCGACAGCGAGCATATTCTCACCCGCCTGCGCGCCGAAGGCTATGAGCTCGTCAAGAGCCATGCCGGCGCCGATGCGGTGATCGTCAACACTTGCGGTTTCCTCGACAGTGCCAAGGCCGAGTCCTTGGCCGCCATCGGCGCGGCACTCGACGAAAATGGCAAGGTCATCGTCACCGGCTGCATGGGCGCCGAAGCCGAAAAGATCCGCGCCGTTTTTCCGCGCGTCCTTTCGGTGACAGGCCCGCAGGCCTATGAAAGCGTCATGGCCGCCGTGCACGAGGCCATTGCGCCGGCACATGATCCTTTTTTCGATCTCCTGCCGCCGCAGGGCATCAAGCTCACGCCGCGGCATTACGCCTATCTGAAGATCTCGGAAGGCTGCAACAATCGCTGCACCTTCTGCATCATTCCGCATCTGCGCGGCGATCTCGTCTCGCGGCCGGCCGGCGAGATTCTCCGCGAGGCGGAAAAGCTCGTCGCCGCCGGCGTGAAGGAATTGCTCGTCATCTCGCAGGACACCGGCGCCTATGGGCGCGATCTCGCCTATGCCGAAAGCATTTTCGCCGATCGGCCGGTGCGCGCCAAATTCATCGATCTCATGCGCGAACTCGGCGCGCTCGGCGTGTGGGTGCGCCTCCATTATGTCTATCCCTATCCGCATATCGACGAGGTCTTGCCGCTGATGGCCGAAGGCAAGATTCTGCCCTATCTCGACATTCCATTTCAGCACGCGAGCCCGAAACTGCTGCATGCGATGAAACGGCCGGGCGATCAGGAGAAGACGCTCGAGCAAATCAAGGCCTGGCGCGCGATCTGCCCGGATCTCAGCCTGCGTTCGACCTTCATTGTCGGCTTCCCCGGCGAGAGCGAAGAAGATTTCGACATGTTGCTCGACTGGCTCGGCGAGGCCCGCTTGGACCATGTCGGCGCGTTCAAATATGAGCCGGTCGAAGGGGCCGCGGCGAATGAACTCGGCTTAGCGCCCGTGCCGGCGGAGGTTCGAGAGATTCGCTACCGCCGCTTCATGGAACGCCAACAGGCAATCAGCGCGCAGCGCCTCAAACAAAAGATCGGCCGGCATATGCAGGTCATTATCGATCGGGCAGAGCCACGCAAGGCCGAGGGACGCAGCAAAGGCGATGCGCCCGAGATCGATGGCAAGGTTCACATCGCCAGCCGGCGGCCCTTGCGCGTCGGCGACATGGTCACTGTGAAGATCGAGCGCGCCAATTCTTACGATCTTTTTGGCACCGCCGTGTGAGCGGGCGACCAAATTCCAGTTTGTGCTAAACCAAAACTTGTAATGCAATCATGTCATAAAAAATGTCTGTCGAGTCCCAAATATGCGGAACGCAGCGCGCGATAAGCGTCAGACCTCTGCCAAGAGGCGACAATTTCTTGCTGTCTTCGTCAGAATTCTCCAGGAAAAGATCATCGGCCTTTTCGAACGGCTGGCTCGCTATGATATTTTTGCATCATCACGTCGGCGTGCTTGCGATGATCTGACAAAAATCACGCCCGTTCCGGTTGCCGAACTGTCATCGTCGTTCCGACCATCCGATAACGGCGGATCGTATGAAAGATCGGCGGAGACGTGCATCGTCGGTCCGGCCTGGATTCGCACCGAGGTGAGCAACGCCTCCAAGCTGACGGTCGCGCCGCCTCCCTTTGGCGTGGCGAGCCTTGATCAGGTGATCGTCTGCGGCGAAGGGATCATTTGGAAGAAAACGTCGACTGGCATGTACGCTGTCGCTGAGACGTTGACCAACGCCGTTACGGACCTAAGCGTCCTCCCTTTGAAGCGATCGGACGACAACGCTCTTCATGTCAATGGAAATGTCGGCCGGCGGAAATTATCGACGAGGCACACATATGCATTTCTTCGCCAGGTTGCTGACAGCAATTACGGGCACTGGATTACGGAAGTTCTCCCGAAAGTCGCTATTCTGGCAGAGCATTTTGACATCAAGAGCCTCAAATTCATCGTCACGGAACCGCGACACTTTATGATGCGACCATCTGGGCCGATGCGAAAGGTCTTCGTCAACTCTCTTGCAGAGTTCGGAATTCGACCATATCAGATTCTGCCGATGGCACGTGAATCCGTGGAAGTCGAGCGCCTTCTCTATCCCCTCCCTCTGGCTGTCCATCCCTGGGTGAAAGCGCCGCGCACAATCCAGATACTCGAAGGGCTCCGCGATAAGATTGCAAACGGACAAAGAGGACCACGAAGGATCTATGCGTCCAGAGTCGGTGCCATAAAACGACATCTTTTGAACGAAGCGGAAATATTGCGAATTTTGAGGGCCTTCGATGTCACCGTCGTACATCCTGAACGGCTCTCCTTTGTCGATCAGGTCCGGCTCTTCGCCGACGCCGAGCTCGTTATCGGAAATTGCGGAGCCAATCTCACAGACGCTGTCTTCTCACCGCGCGGCGTCAAGATCTTTGCGATCACGTCCGAAACCATGCGGGATGACTTCTTCTGGGACTTGGCAAATTTGAAATCGGGCAAATATTTCTCGCTTCACGGCAGGGCGACCTGCTCAAACCCGGATATGAACTCAGACTTTCTTGTAAATCCCGACGAATTTCGCGCTTTCCTCGAGGAACGGGTGCTGAAGGATCATTAGCTTGCGCTGCATCTCTTTGCGCGCCTGCGGATCGCACCCCCCACGACGCGGTCGCCATTCCGATATGCGGCTCCATAGCAGGAAATTCAACTCCTTGCGTTCGATCGGCAATGGGATCGATATGATCGAGCCCGCACGCGCGGCCGCCTCCGTCTTGGGCGCCATCACGAAGCATCGCGCCGATCGAGCCCGAGCTCGCGTTGCTCTTCACCAAGTGCGGCAGAGGTCAGCTCCTCTTCCCATTTCTTCTCCTGCCGGCGCAAAACCAACCAAGAGACCAGAATACCCGCCACCACCAGCGCAAAGCCGATCATGCCGAGCGGGCCACTTACGCGCGTCATAGCATCGCCGAAGAGATAGGCGCCGAGGCCCATCACGAGCGCCCAAATGATCGCGCCGGCGGCATTGAAGATGAGAAACGACCGCCAGCCATATTTGTTCAACCCGGCCAGAAGCGCGGCAAAGACCCGCAAGACCGCGATGAAGCGGCCGAAGAAGACGATCTTGCCGCCGTGCCGCTCGAATAAATATTCCCCGAGCACGAGCCGGTTCGGCGTCAGGCCGACGAAACGCCCATACCGCTCGAGGAGCCGCGTGCCGATGCGGCGACCGACCCAATAGCCGCAATTGTCGCCGATGACGGCACCGGCGATAGCGGCGGCAATCACATAGGCGATGGCGAGATGGCCGGTCGCGCCAGCATAGGCAGAAGCAAGGAGCAGCGCACTTTCGCCCGGCAGCGGCACGCCCGCGCTTTCGAGCATGACGACCAGAAACACCGCCCAATAGCCGTGATGAATGATGAGCGGCTGGATATGTGTTTCGAACAAAATGCCTCCCGGCCCGATGCGGCTCCGCATGCGGTATGCTGCAGTCAATTCGCGCCTTACCCGCGCGGGCAGCCGGCTTCGGCCCCAAGCCTCACCCTAGTCTTCTCACCCTTGTCTTGCGGCGTCCCCTCGCGCGTGCCTCATCCGCCTAGGCAAAGCGCGGCCCGCACCGCGGTTTCCCTTCATCAAGCAGAAAAACGAGCGTCTTGGAAGCGCCGGGGCGCACCCAGCGGCCTTTGATGCGCAGCACTCCTACCGGCGGCAGGAAGCCGAAGCGAAGCCGATCAAGTCCCGCCTATCAAAGATCCAATGGCGCGACAGCACAGCACACTCAGCCAACGCATCGCAGGAGCCGCTGCATCAACGCTTCCGAAGGCTACACTAACCCATTGGAAATGCGTAAAATTAACAGGCCAAGGACGGCGAGTTGCTAGGCAACCTTTAAGCCTAGAAATTCAACTTATAACTTACGTGATTTATTTTTAAATTCGCAAATTGTTTGGGATTGCTCTATATAGGTCAGGGAATTTGGGACTCCCGGCGGTCGCCGGAGGAGGCCTTCCTGGTAAGGGCAAGGGCTAGGACAAGAGCGTTCCATGCTGCGGGTCATCTCTGCTAACCGTCTTCTGGACGGCATCGTCGTCTATCTCGGCCCCTATGGGGATTGGATCACCCACATTGGCGAGGCGACCCTCTTCACCTCCGAAGAGGCGTGCGCCGCCGGCTGGGCAAAGGCGCGCCACGCCATGGCCGCCAATTTTATTGTTGACCCGCTGATCGTCGACGTTACCGAAGGTGCCGAGGGGCGCCGCACGACGACCTTGCGCAATGCGATCCGTGCGTTCGGGCCAACGATCAACTTTCAGACATCTTCACCGGCGGCATAGATCACGATGACTTTGGATCAAATCGATCCAAAGTCATAAACGTGATCGATTCAAAAAGACTAGAGCGGGATGCGGGCGGAAAACCGGTTCCCACTTTTCCTCATCCCGCTCTAGCCGTTCGGAGGTGACATGTACCGTTATGATGAATTCGACGCCGCTTTCGTGGCCGAGCGCGTCAGTCAATTCGAGGATCAGGTCGCCCGCCGCCTCTCAGGCCAATTGACTGACGATCAATTCAAGCCCTTGCGGCTGATGAATGGCGTCTATCTGCAATTGCATGCCTATATGCTGCGGATCGCCATCCCCTATGGCACGCTGTCGGCGCGGCAATTGCGCCAGCTCGCTTACATCGCACGGCGCTATGACAAAGGCTATGGCCATTTCACGACGCGGCAGAACATTCAGTTCAACTGGCCGGCGCTGGCCGATTGCCCGGCAATTCTGAACGATCTCGCCAAGGTAGAGATGCATGCGATCCAGACGTCGGGCAATTGCATTCGCAACGTCACGGCCGATCATTTCGCCGGCGCCGCCGCAGATGAAATCGAAGATCCGCGCCCCTATGCGGAAATCCTGCGGCAATGGTCGTCGCTGCATCCCGAATTTTCGTTTCTGCCGCGCAAGTTCAAGATTGCATTGGTCGGCGCAGCCAAGGACCGGGCAGCCATTCAGGTTCACGACATCGGCTATCAGATCGTCAAAAACGCCGCAGGGGAGATCGGCTTTGCCGTCTATATCGGCGGCGGACAGGGGCGCACGCCGATGGTCGCCCATAAGATCCGCGATTTCCTGCCGAAGGCGGATCTCCTCAGCTATACGAACGCCGTTCTCCGCGTCTATAATCTCGAAGGTCGGAGAGACAACAAATTTAAGGCCCGCATCAAGATCCTGGTGCATGAGAAAGGCGCCGATGAGATGCGCGCTGCGGTGGAAGCAGAATTTCGCCGCGCGCCTGCACCAGTGCTGGCTTTGCCGCCGGCGGAAATCGATCGCATCGGCGCCTATTTCGCTCCGCCTGCCCTATCTGCACAGCCGGCGCAGTCACCGGCCGTCGAACAGCGCCGCGCAATGAATGTGGATTTTGCCCGCTTCGTCGCGCAGAATGTCGCGCCGCATAAAGTGCCGGGCTATGGCATCCTCACCATCTCGCTCAAACCCATAGGCGGGATTCCGGGCGATGCCACCGCCGAGCAGATGGAGGCCATCGCCGCGCTTGCCGAAACCTATGGGCATGATGAGATCCGCGTCTCGCATGAGCAAAATCTCGTCCTGCCCTATGTCGCGCTCGACGATCTCCCGGTGATCTTCGATCGCCTCGTGGAAGTCGGGCTTGCGACCGCCAACATCGGCCTCGTCACCGACATCATCGCCTGCCCCGGGCTCGACTATTGCGCGCTGGCCACGGCGCGGTCGATTCCGATCGCGCAACGCATTTCGGAACGCTTCGGCGCTGCAGAGCGGGCAGCCGAGATCGGCGAGCTCAAGATCAATATTTCCGGCTGCATCAACGCCTGCGGCCACCATCACGTCGGTCATATCGGCATTCTCGGCCTCGACAAGGCCGGGGTCGAGACTTATCAGATCACTCTGGGTGGTTCCGCCGATGAAGTCCTGCACGCTCGGCGAACTGACAGGACCTGGATTTTCGACTGAAGAGATCGTCGATTCGGTCGAGACCGTGGTCGATACCTATTTGGAACTGCGCACGAACAAGGACGAGGATTTTCTTTCGACCTATCGGCGTATCGGCATGACGCCTTTCAAGAAAGCGCTATATGAGCGCTTTCAAGGAAGCGCCATATGACCGCGCATGACGTCACTCTCTTCGGCGATCAGGTGGCTGCGGCGCGGCTGTCGGCCAAATTCGTAGCCGTCGATGCGCAGAAGATCCTGCGGCTTGCCATTGAGGATCTGTTTCCGGAGCGGATCGCGCTCGTCTCGAGCTTCGGCGCCGATTCGGCCGTCTTACTGCATATGGTCTCAAAGATCGACAAGGCACTGCCCATCGTCTTCGTCGACACATTGCAGCTCTTTCCTGAAACGCTGGCCTATCGCGACGCTCTTGTGGCGCAATTGGGCTTGACCGGCGTCGTCACGATGACGCCTGACAAGATTTCTCTGGCTGAAGAGGATTCCGACAATTTTCTTTGGGCGCGCGATCCGGACCGCTGCTGCGAAATCCGCAAAGTAACCCCCTTGACCAAGGCGCTCAGCGGCTATGAAGCCTGGATCACCGGCCGCAAGCGTTTTCAGGCCACGACCCGCGCCGCCCTGCCCTTGTTCGAAGCGGAAGGCGAGCGCGTCAAAATCAATCCGCTCGCCGGATGGACGCAAAGCCGGCTCGATGCCTATTTCAAGATGCATGGCTTGCCGCGGCACGAGCTCGTCAAGAAGAATTATCTGTCGATCGGCTGCATTCCCTGCACCTCGCCGGTCAAACCCGGCGAAGATGCGCGCGCCGGACGCTGGCGCGGTCGCGGCAAGACCGAATGCGGCATCCACGGCCAGACGCTCGAGGCAGGATCGGACATCTGACATGGCCTTGTTCATGGACGGCGCTTTTACGCCGGATCCCTGGCGTCGCCTCGATGCGAGCGAAGAACTGCCGACCGCCGGCCATATCCTCATGTCGCTCGATGACTGGCATCGCCGCGCGCCCTTGCGCTCGCATACGCATGTCGCCTTGTCGAATGTCGCCTTCGGCCTGATGCTTGAGCCGGACGATCCGGTCGAAGAGATCGCGCCGGATCTGCCGCATCTTGCGCTCGTCGCCATCGCTTTTCCGAAATTCACCGATGGCCGCGGCTATTCCATGGCGCAATTGATCCGCGGCCGCTATGGCTTTACGGGGCAATTGCGTGCCATTGGCGATGTGCTGTTCGACCAACTTCAATTGATGGCGCGTTGCGGCTTCGACGCCTTCGATATCACGGACGCCGCCACCATTCGGCTGCTGGAGTCCGGCCGGCGCCCGGACGTTCACCAGTTCTATCAGCCGGGTACCGGGCACGAAGCACCCGTCGGCACGCGGCCATGGGCGCGCCGCCCGCTGGCATGAGCCATCCTTTTATCCAGCATGCCGTAGCGCGAGATCAGGCGGCAGCGGGCAAGACAGCGGGCCGAACGGCCATTGCCTATGTGTCGCGCCTTGTGCCATTCGGAGGCGACCTTCAAGGATAAACCGCAACCCGCAGAGGATGGGCTGGTCAGCCTTGTCCATCACGCGGCGGACGGCCCGGCGTTCGGCCGCGTCAGCGGCTTTGCCAAATTCGTGCACGACCCTGGCGACGAACGCCCCCATCGTCACGCCATGGCTCTCCGCTTCGGTCCGCACGCGCGTGGCGAAGTCGAAGCCGAGCGACGCCACGGCGGCTTGCGCGACTTTCTCGTGCGAGCAGGTGTGGACGATTTCTTCAATCGACACGGCAGCCTCCTTTCGCTGACGCAGATCCGCGAGTCAGTGTGCTTCAGTCATGCCCAGCGATGCCGGCATTCTCGTGACCACAAGGCGAATGTTTCGTGTCGACTTCGGCGTAGGGATTCACGCCTTTGTCATCGAAGCGCAACATTCACAATCTCGCTACATCATGTCGCCGCGCATCTTTTCGGCCGACGGTGAAACAGGCGAGACAAACCTCCGCGCCTCTCGCGACCGAAAGCATCGCGATGTCGCACCATCGCATCGCCGCTCTCTGCGGCATTGGCACGAAATAGCGCATCCGCTTGGCTGCCGAGGCTGACCTCGGACCTGACGACAATGGACCTGACGACAATGGACCCGCCGACGATCACGATCGCGCCAACAATCAGCTTGTGCCCGCGCGCTCGAACATACCTGAGACATCAGATATATCCGATGTCTTGATGATGCCGCGCGTCAGGGCTGTGACGCCGGGCCTATTCTGCGGCGCTTGCTCAGCGGCCGAATTCGTCCCTCGGTGCCGCACGCCTGACGACGCGCCGCGCCGAGGGGAGCATCGCAGCCGCGCTTTCCATACGCACGCGAAAGCGCAACCGCGACGCCGTCCAGGACGATGCTCCAAGCCGAGGAAACTCCGACCGCGCCAGTGCACGAAACATTCATGACGCGGGAGTCCATAACCCGGCCGAGTTGCTGTGCGCTGCACGCACACCAATTCATCGCCCCGATAGAGCAGGATTCTAGATATTAGATTAGATTGAAAAACGATCCAGGCTTCGATTGGTTCCTGCTGCCGACATCTTTTATTCTCTCGCCTCGAAGCTCTGACGTCCAAGATCCGATTTCAGCGTAGAGCGGGATGAGGAAAAGTGGACACCGGTTTTCCGTCCCATCCCGCTCTAATTTATTGGAATCGATCACGTTCATGATTTTGGATTGATTCAATCCAAAATCATCGTGATCTAGAGCCGATCCGGCGCCTGCTCTAGCATGGCGCAAAACAACAATGCGTTACGCGAAAGGATAGACTTTATGAAGGATGCACCGCATGAATGAAGCGCAACTTCGCGACGCTCTTGTCGAAAATTGTCATGCGCTCGAGCGGCTGAATATTAACCAGGGCACATCTGGCAATCTCTCCGCCCGCTGCGGCTCTGCCATGCTGATCACCCCGAGCGCCGTGCCCTATGATCGGCTGACACCTCAGATGATCGCGAAAATGCCGGTCCGTGGCGATTATGGCGCCTGGTCAGGGCCGCTCCCGCCATCAAGCGAATGGCGCATTCATCTCGATATTCTGCGCGCCAAGCCAGAGGTCGGCGCAGTCATCCATACGCATGCGCTTCATGCGACGACGCTTTCGCTGCTGCACAACCCGATCCCTGCGGTGCATTACATGATCGCAGCTTTTGGTGGCCCAACGATCCGGTGCACCAAATATGCGCCCTTCGGCAGCAAGGAGCTTTCCGATGCGGTACTTGAAGGCCTGATCGACCGGCAGGGCGTCTTGCTTGGCCAACATGGCATGGTGGTGACGGGCGATGATCTCGGCCAGGCGCTCTGGCGCGCGATCGAGCTCGAAACGCTCGCGAAAATGTATCTGCTCGCGCTCGGCATCGGCCGCCCCTTCATCCTGCCGGACGACGAGATCATGCGTACGGTCGAGAAATTCAAAAGCTATGGCTATCAGCCCGAGAAACTCGCCGCTGCGGCGAAAAAGGCCGCGAAAGGCTCGGCTGGAAAAACCCTGGCCAAGCCCGCCAAAAAACGCGCGGTGGCAAAGAAGCGGGAGTCCGGCTCGGCTGCAAAATCTGGAAGGAAGAAATGACGGGCTCGGACCTCCCCTCTCCGGCCCAACTCGGGCAGGCCCGAGTTGGGTTTTTGAAATGTGCAAGTCGGCAACAGCCGACTTGCAAGCGAAGCGGAACGGGGAGAGGGGCGGCAGGCATCCTTGGAAGCGGCCCGCAAACCACTTTCACCACATCCCGGTATTGGGCATGGAGGCCCACGGCTCCTGCACTGGTTTCGGCTCGCCCTTCTGGAGGATTTCGATCGAAATATTGTCTGGCGACCGGATAAAGGCCATATAGCCGTCGCGCGGCGGCCGGTTGATCGTCACGCCCGCCTTCATGAGCCTGTCGCAAGTGGCATAGATATCTTCGACACCGAAGGCGAGATGCCCGAAATTGCGTCCGCCGGTATAGGTCTCGGGCTCCCAATTGAACGTGAGTTCGACCATCGGCGTCTTGAACTCGATCGCCCGATCGACGTCGCCGGGCGCGGCGAGATAGACGAGCGTGTAGCGGCCGATCTCATTCTCGATCCGCCGAACCTCGATGAGCCCCAATTTGTGGCAATAGAAATCGAGAGATTGGTTCAGATCCGAAACACGGATCATCGTGTGCAGATATTCCAAAGTCGTCTCCCCTGTTTCCTACCTTGCCGACAAACCGGCCAAAATCCCGGCCCACACACCGCGACCGCCGATCATGCCACTTGCGGCCGGCAAGATCGAGCCGCCCGTCGAATCCCCATAGCGTGCTATAATTATAATATAGGCGTTGATCTTGCCGCGCCGGTGACAGGCCTGATAAACCGCAGCCGCCGGCTTCGGCAATTCGGCCATCGGGCGGATCGCGATCCGTCCTGACCATAGTCCGACATTATGATTTGAGAGTACATGGACACGGCGCATCATATCAAGGAAAGGGCTGCCCTCGTCTCGATCGGCGCAAGCACGGCTCTGACGCTCGCCAAGCTCGCTGCCGGCCTCTTCTCAGGCTCGCTCGCGCTGCTCTCGGAGGCCGGCCACAATCTCGTCGACACGGGCATCACCATCATCACTTTTTTTGCCATCCGGGTCGCCGGCAAGCCGGCCGATGAGGAGCATCCCTATGGGCATGGCAAGGTGGAGGCGGTCGCCGCGCTTGTCGAAACCGGCTTCCTCTTCGCGCTTTCTGCCTTTATCCTCGTCGAAGCGGTCCAGCGATTGACGCGCGAAACGGTCGAGATCGACGCCAATGCATGGGTCTTCGGCGTCCTTATCGTCTCGATCATCGTCGATCTTTCGCGCGGCTTCACCCTGTCGCGGATCGCTTCCGCGACGAAGAGCGACGCTTTGGCCGCCGACGTGCTGCATTTTACCTCCGACGTGATCGGCTCTGCGCTCGCGCTTTGCGGCCTGATCGCGACGCGTTTCGGCTATCCGCAGGGCGATGCCGTCGCGGCCCTCGCCGTCGCCCTCTTCATTGCGATCGCCGGCTACCGGCTCGGCCGGCGCACCGTCGACACGCTGATCGATACGGCCCCCAAGGGATTGACGGAAAGCGTACGAACGATTGCCGGCGCCGTGCCCGGCGTGACCGCGGTCGAGAGTGTCAGGCTGCGCCCGGCAGGGGCCGACGTCATCGGCGACATCAGCATTTTTGTGCCGCGCACTCTGCCGCTCGAAAGGGTCGCATCAATCAAGGATTCCGTCAAAGCGGCCATTGCCGCAGTGCATCCCGATGTGACCGTGACCGTGACGACAAAACCTGTCGCCCTCGACGACGAGACCGTGCTGGAGTGCCTCCTTCTCATTGCTGCGAAACGCCGCACGACAATCCATAATGTCATCGTTCAGGAAGTCGATGGTCGCACGTCGGTCGGCTTCGATGTCGAGGTCGACGGCCAGATGCCGCTTGGTCACGCGCATGAGATCGCCTCAGCGCTCGAAGCCGATGCGCGCGATGAACTCGGCCCCGACATCGAGGTCGACAGCCATATCGAGCCGCTGGAGCCGCGCGAATTGCCGGGCCAGGACGCCGCCGCTGCGACGCGCAACGCCATTGCCGCAGCCCTCTCCAGTCTTGCCAGCGCCCCGATCGTCGAGATTTCACAGCGTCAGGGTCCGCGAGACGCCGGCCGGCCTCGTCGTCAATTATCATTGCCGGGCCGATCCCGATCTCAGCGTCGAGACGGTGCATCTTGCCGTTGATGAGCTCGAGCGCAAAGTCATGACCGAATTTCCCGCCATTGCGCGCATCATCGGCCATGCCGAGCCTTTGCGCCGGGTGGCGATAAGACGGCATGCCTAGCGGTGTACGTCATTCAAATCGAAGGTTTATGCGGACCGGAGCGCGGGCTTCCGGCCCGCAAATAATTGGTCATTCGCTTCAATTCAAGCGAGGCAGGCTACCAGATGAGCTGGGGCGCGCTTCGGCGCTCCTCACTTGTCTACCAATCCGGATACCAATGCGGATCGAGGCTCTTGCCGTGCCCGGCCGGGCAGACGCCATAGCCGGTCGACGAGATCGACCAATGCGTCGGGCAATAAAAAGCGCCGCAGGCGGCGCAAAAGCCCGCGTCGTCATAAAATCCCGCGTCGCGGATGGCGGCGGGATTGGCGCTCGCGCAGGCCGCGATAATCTGTTGCGCCCGTTCCGGGGTGATCGCATCCCCGACCCAGCCGTTGCTGCCGCCGGGGCCCTCGTACAACAATAGAAATTGGTTGGCTCTGCGGTATTTGGCGAAGATCTGCTGCCGCTCTTGCGTCCATGAAAGCCATTCGGCAGGCTCAGCCTGCGGGGCAATGACTTCGATGCTGGCCGCAGCACGGTCGCAGCAGGAACATTTCGGTCGAAACAACATGGCCCACCTCGCCAAATAGTGAACGACGGATGCTGAAATTGACCAAGCTGCCCTGCACGGAATGATGGTCCATGTTCCTCGAGCTTTTGCGCACGCGCCGCTTCGCGCCTCTCTTCTGGTGCCAGTTTCTCTCCGCCTTCAACGACAATTTCGTCCGCAACATGCTCGCCATGCTCCTGCTGTTTCGGTTTGGCAAAGAGGAAACCGGCGCCTTGATTAGCCTCGCCATCGGCATTTTCATGCTGCCTTCGATCGTGCTCTCCGGATTCGGGGGCGAGATCGGCGATGCGCATGACAAGGCGCTGGTCATTCGCCGGCTGAAAGCGGCCGAGATCCTGGTTCAGATGGTCGCTGCCGCCGGACTTTGGTTGTCGTCGCTTCTGCTTCTTTATGCGGCGCTGTTCGGATTGGGCGTGATCGCGGCGCTTTTCGGCCCGATCAAATATGGCATTCTGCCCGATCATTTGAAGCGGACCGAACTCATGGCCGGCAATGCGCTGGTCGAAGCCGCAACTTTTCTGGCGATTCTGCTCGGACTTGTGGCCGGCGCCTTGGCCGCCAAAACGACGATCCCTCCGGCGATGGTGGTCCTCCAGCTCATGGCCATTGCGCTCGCCTGTTTTGCAACGAGCCGCTTTATTCCGGCAACCAAGGCCGCAGCGCCGCATCTCGCGATCAAGGCGAATGTATTGGCCTCGACTGCGGCGCTGCTCAAGGATTTGCGGCAGGCGCCCTTTCTCTGGCAGGCAGGCCTGGCGCTTTCGTGGTTCTGGCTGACGGGTGCCGTCGCGCTGTCTCTCGTGCCCGTCGCCGTCCGCAATGCAACAGGCGGCGGCATTGAAGTCGAAGCCGCGATCAGTGCCCTGTTTGCGATCGGCATTGGCGCCGGCTCGCTTGCTGCGGCGTTTTTCGCACGCGGCCGAATTCTCTTGACGCCAGTGCCGCTCGCCGCCCTCGGCATGGCCGTCTTCCTGATCGAGATCGGCTTTGCGACGCATGGACTGGGCCTCGCGCCATCTGGCCATGAGACCGGACTCGCAGCCTTCTTCACCAGCGCTACGGGCCTACGCATCGCCGCCGATGTCACCGGCATAGCCGCCGCTGGCGGGTTCTATGTCGTGCCGCTCTTTGCCGCCGTTCAGGCCGAAGCTCCGGCCGAACGGCGGGCAAGGATCGTCGCTGCGATCAATATTCTCAATGCGATCTTCATGGTCGCCGGCACGCTCGCCGCCGCTTTCCTGCAGAGCCGCTTCATCGGCCTCTCGGAACCGCTGCTCCTCATCGGCCTCGGCCTCACCAATATTGGCGCGGCCGCCTATGTGCAGCGCAAGATCGTGCCGCACAGGCTCACGCAGCAGGATCACCCTATTTGAGAAGACCGCAGCGATATTGTGTCATGGCGTCTTGCGGATGAATGTGCCGAAGGCCCGCGGCCCGTCGCCGACCTGCATTTTCGCGGTCACTTTCAGCGTGGTGGCATCGATCGCCCAGACATCATTCGAAAACCAATTGACGACATAGAGCGTGCGGCCGTCGGGACTGAACTCTATCCCTTCCGGATAATCGCCGACATTGATCCGCTTGACGGGAGTGAGGGTCGCGAGATCGAAGACCGTGACCGTGCCGCCATATTCATCGGTCGCGAAGCCATAGCTCTTGTTGAGAGCAACCACATAGGGTCGCAGGCCGGTCTTGACCGTTCCAACGAGCTGATGCGTCGCAAGATCGATGACGGAGACATCATTGCTCTTGACGTCCGCCGTATAGGCCCGTTTGCCTTCAGCATCGATCGTCACCCCGAAAGGATGCAGACCGGTTTTGACGGTCGCGATGCGCTTGAAGCTCGATGCATCGAGGATCGAGATCTGATCATCGTCGCGGTCGGCCGTCACGATGAGGCGCCCGTCCGGCGTCACCGCGACCCCGCAAGGCGTGGTGCCGACCAAAGCGTCGCCGACAACCCGGCTCTGGCGGACATCGATCTTATAGAGATGCGGTATGTCGAAATCGGCGACATAGATGAAACTGCCGCTCGGATCGATGGCGATGCCGAGCGGGTCCTGCCCCACCGGGATCTTGCGCAAGACAACGCGCGCCGCCGTATCGATCACCGAGACATACCGGCCTTCCGGGCTCGTCACATAGGCGCTTCGTCCATCCGGCGCCATCGCGATTCCGGCCGGCTTGCCGCCGACCGGAATGGTCGCGACGAGTTTCTTCGTCGCGAGATCGAGAACGCTGACGGCGCCAGCGCTCTGATCGGTGATGAAGGCTTCATCCGCCAGCGCAGGAATGGCCATGGCGAGAGTTGCCAAGGCAAGAGTTGCCATGCCGAGCCAGAGACAAGCGCCTGCAGCGAGGATCACCCGGGTCGGGAGCACGGCGAGGCTCAATTTGTCGCCTCGGATGCCTCGACCTTCTTTTTCAGCGCGTCGAGACCGGAACGATAGAGCCCGGTGACTGCTTTGAAAGCCGCATCGTCATTGAGCGCCGGCGGCGGATTGAAAAGCGGATCGGCGCGGAAGAAGGCGCCGCGCCATTCGACCTTGCTCTTATTGCCCTCCGGCAGCACGATAAGCGTCGACGAATAATTGCTGACCGGCAGGACCTTCACATCGACCTTGTCGATAGCATAGGAATAGCTCATCGCCTCCGCATCATATTTATAGAGCAATTCCTCGACCGTCGCGCCGCTCTTGAGCGTGAGCTCGCGCTTGGCAACTTCCGGCTTATTGCCGCCGGCACCCATCGTCTTTACGACGCCAGGCAACCAGCTCATGTCTTGGAAATTGCCGATCACCTGCCAAACCTTGGCAGCCGGCGCATTGATCTCGACAGCTTCCGTCAGCTTCAGCCGCGACGCCCCATGGCCGAAGGCGAGGGACGGCAGAGCAAGCCCGATAAGCAAAGCGGCAAAACGCAAAGCCTTCATCTCAGATCCTCTCTTCAACTCGGTCCCTGGAGCATTTCCTTATCGGCAAAGCGGGTCCACTTTGCCGATAAGGAAATGCTCCAGTTGTTAAATTTTGGAGCCGATCCCGGTTAAGTGGACGGCCTGATGCGTCCAGTTGACTGGGATCGGCTCCAGCAGGTGATGCTCAGTGCATCGCCTCGATCTTCTTCTTCAAACCGTCGAGACCGGCGCGATAGAGCCCGGTGACTGCTTTGAAAGCCGCATCGTCATTGAGTGCCGGCGGCGGATCGTTGAGCATATAGCCGCGGTAGAAGGCGCCGCGCCATTCGACCTTGCTCTTGCCGTCGCCCTCGGCAACGACAGCGATCGTCGAGGAATAGTCATGGACGGGCAGGACCTTCACATCGACCTTGTCGATGCGGTAGGAATAGCTCATCTCCTGCGCATCATATCTATTAAGCAACTCGTCGACCGTCGCGCCGCTTTGGAGCGTGAGCTGACGCGTCGCCTCATCCGGCACATTGCCGCCCTTGCCGGTCGTCTTCACGACGCCGGCGAGCCAGCTCATATCCTGGAAATTGCCGACGACGGACCACACTTTGGCGGCAGGCGCATTGATCTCGACCGTCTGCGTCGTCTTCTGCCGCGTCGGCCCATGCGCGAACGCGACAGAGGGTGCGACAAGGCCCAGCACCACACCGGCAACACACAGAGCCTTCATCTCCTCTCCCCTCATCGTGAATTCTCCCCCATGCTGGTAATATTGAGCGGGCCGAACTTACACAGGCTTACCGGCAAAGCTAGCCCGGATTTTACAAAACGTTATCGCGTGATGCCGCGCATCGGTGGCGATGGCCGACATGGCCTGCGCAGATAGACTTGGCTTGCGCAGATAGACTTGGCTTGCGCAGATAGACTTGGCTTGCGCAGATATCAGACCCACATATCAGAGAATGAAGCGCCGCGGCTTTGCGTGCACCGGCGGTGGCCCTATGATCCTGCCGAACCCGGGGCCGTGCCGGGACGGATCGTCGCATCCGCCTAGAGCATTTTCAGCAAAAGTGGACACCGGTTTGCCGAGATCGGCTGTTGCCGAGATCGGCTCTTTTGACGATCAAGTCGGGCAAGCCCGACTTGATTTCCTGAAAATGCTCTAACTTCTTGTTTTAGACATCGGATATATCCGATGTCTCAGAAATGAGAGCGGTTTCGAAACGGTTGCGTGTGAACACGCAACCTGAAACCGCTCTTGCCGGCCGCATCACGCCCCTCTGCAAGTCCGACCGTCGGGTTTGCAGCCCTTTTAAGATTGCCCCGAATTGGCATGCTGTTCCCATGCCCAGGCAACTAGAGCATGTTCCGGAAAAGTTGCTAGACTTTTCCGGTAAAGGACATGCTCTCATTCATAGATGTAGAGCCGCCGCCTCGGACTTTCTCCAATCTCGATCCACTCGCGAGGTTCGCATGCGCACCGACATAGCCCAACCGATCCGGCTCGCCTATTATCGGCCGCCGGACTATCTGATCGACACGGTCGACCTCGACGTCAGGCTCGATCCGCATGCGACGCGGGTTGTCGCGCGTCTCGCGATCAGGCCCAATCCGCAAGGCCACAGCGGTGCCGATCTCGTGCTCGACGGCGACGGCCTTGTCGTACGGCGGATCGTTCTCGACGGCACCGAACTCGATTGTTCGGGGAATTTCGTAACCCCAGACCGTCTGACGCTCGCCAGCCCACCGCAGCGGCTCTTCACCCTCGAAATCGAGACCGAAATCGATCCCGCGGCGAACACCTGCCTGATGGGCCTTTATCGCTCCGGCTCGGCCTATTGCAGCCAATGCGAGGCTGAAGGCTTTCGAAGGATCACTTACTTTCTCGACCGGCCGGATGTGCTGAGCGTCTATACGACGCGAACTCGAAGCGGAGATTGCCGAAGCGCCGGTGCTGCTCGGCAATGGCAATCCGACTTTTGCCGGCACGATCGAAAATACGAACCGGCATTTTGCCGTCTGGCACGACCCTTTCCCCAAGCCCTGCTATCTCTTCGCCCTGGTCGGCGGCGATCTCGGCGTGATCCATGATGAATTCGTCACCGCCTCCGGCCGCAAGGTCGCGCTCGGCATCTATGTCGAACATGGCAAAGAAGGAAGCGCGACCTATGCCATGGACGCGCTGAAACGCGCCATGCGCTGGGATGAAGAAGCCTTCGGCCGCGAATATGATCTCGATGTTTTCAACATCGTTGCCGTCTCCGACTTCAACATGGGCGCCATGGAGAACAAGGGCCTCAATATCTTCAACGACAAATATGTCCTCGCCTCGCCGCATACCGCGACGGACACGGATTACGCGCAGATCGAGGCCGTCATCGCGCATGAATATTTCCACAATTGGACCGGCAATCGCATCACCTGCCGCGATTGGTTTCAACTCTGCCTCAAGGAAGGCCTGACGGTCTTTCGCGACCATGAATTTTCCGCCGCGCAGCGCTCGGCGGCGGTGCGCCGGATCGCAGATGTGCGGACTTTGCGGGCCCAGCAATTTCCCGAAGATGCCGGACCGCTCGCCCATAATGTCCGGCCCGACAGCTATCTTGAAATCAATAATTTCTACACGGCGACCGTCTATGAGAAAGGCGCCGAGATCATCCGCATGCTGAAAGTTCTGATCGGCGCCGAGGGGTTCCGCGCCGGCATGGATCTCTATTTCACCCGGCATGACGGGACGGCGGCGACGATCGAGGAATTCATCGCCTGTTTCGCCGCAAGCTCCGGCCGCGATCTCACGCAATTCCTGCGCTGGTATAGGCAAGCGGGAACGCCGCTCGTCGAAGCGACGGCGGCCTATGATGCGGCAGCGCAATGCCTGACGCTCGATGTCCGGCAGAGCTGCAAGAAGACGCCGGGCCAGGAGACAAAGGAACCCTTCGTCATCCCGATCGAGTTTGGGCTTCTCAGCGAAAGCGGCGAGGCGCTGCCCCTCGTGACAGGGGGCGAGGAAGCTGCAAGCGCGCAGGAATTGGCGCGGGGCGTCATCGAGCTCACGGAAGAGCATCGCCGGGTGAGCTTTCGCAATCTGCCGAGCCGGCCCGTCGTCTCTTTGCTGCGCGGCTTCTCGGCACCGGTGCGGCTCGCCTATGATGTCAGCGAAGCAGACCTCATCACCCTCATCGCGCATGATACCGACAGTTTCAACCGCTGGCAGGCGGCGCAGACCTATGCGACGCGGCTGCTTCTACGCAATATCGAGTGCATTCGCGCCGGCAAGACGCCGGAGGCCGACGCCGCCTTCATCGGCGCTCTGAAACGTGCGCTCGACGCAGGCCATGCCGATCCGGCCTTCGCTGCCCAGGTCGTGACTTTGCCAGGCGAAGCCGACATCGCCCGCGAGATCAGCGAGAATGTCGATCCCGATGCGATTTTTTCCGCCCGCAAAATTCTCCGCGAGACGATCGGACAGGGGCTCGCCGAACCTCTCCTCGAGACCTATGAAAGATTGACCGAGGCGACAGCTTATTCGCCCGACGCTGCCGCTGCGGGGCGCCGTGCCTTGCGCAATGCCGCGCTCGATCTTTATACCGCCGGCCAGAACGGTCAGGGCAAAGATCAAGGCAAAGATCAAGGATCGGCACTCGCTCTGCGGCAATTCGAGCAGGCGAGCTTCATGACCGACAAGATCGCCGCACTCGGAATCATCGCGACAAAGCCAGGCCCGGAACGGGAAGCAGCGCTCGCAGCTTTTTATAAAGCTTACGCGAGCGAACCGCTCGTCATCGACAAATGGTTCGCCTTGCAGGCGATGATTCCGGAAGTGGAAACTCTGGCACGGGTCAAAGGCCTGATGCAGCATCCGGCCTTTTCGCTCGCCAATCCCAATCGTGTGCGGGCGCTCGTCGGCGCCTTCGCCGCCGGCAATCAGACGCGCTTCAACGCCCGGGATGGCAGCGGCTATGATTTCATCGTCAATGTCGTTTTGGCGCTCGATGCCAAAAACCCGCAAGTGGCGGCCCGCCTGCTCTCCGCCTTCAAGAGCTGGCGCATGCTCGAAGAAGAGCGGCGCAAATTGGCGGAAGCGGCCTTGCGGCACGTCGCCGATGCCAAGCATCTTTCGCCCGATGTGAAAGATATTGCCGAGCGCTCGCTTGCATGAGTGATCCCTGCGATAGGCGCGACTCTGCTATGAGGAAACGGCAGTTCATGTGGCGATTGATGTGAAGTCACACGCGCTTTTGATCGGCGTCTTGGTCCGCCCCGCCTGATGTATTCCGCGCCGTCCCCATATAGAGAGGCGGCGCAACAGTCATGGATCCAAGATGCAGGCGACCATCGCACCCTCCTCACAGCGACCTTCCGTGTCCTTTGCCTTGACGATGGTGCTCGCGGTTTCGGCCGGCGCGATCGTCGCCAATATCTATTACGCGCAGCCTTTGGACGGGCTGATCGGCGCGGCGCTTCATCTGCCGCCCTGGGCCGTCGGGCTCGTCATGACTTTGATGCAGATCGGCTATGGCCTCGGCCTCGTCTTCGTCGTGCCGCTCGGCGATCTCATCGAAAATCGCCGCCTCATCGTCGCGATCCTCCTGCTCAATGCCGCGGCACTTCTCGGCCTCTCATTCACGTCGACCGTTTCCGCCTTCTTCATTTTCGCTTTGCTCGTCGGGATCACAACCACGACGGTCCAGATCATCATCCCCTTTTCCGCGCATCTGGCGCCGGCACGACAGAGAGGCCAGGTCGTCGGCAATGTCATGAGCGGCCTGTTGATGGGCATTATGCTGTCGCGCCCGGTGGCGAGTTTTCTGACGCATTATGGCAGCTGGCGCCTGGTCTTCGGCCTGTCCGGCGGCCTGATGTTCCTGATTGCTCTCATCTTGTCCTTGGCCCTGCCCGCCTTTCCGCGCCACTCCGAGCTCACTTATGGGAAAATCCTGCGCTCGCTCGGCCCGCTTCTCGCCAACACGCCCGAGCTGCGCCGCCGCGGTGCTTATCAGGCGGCGCTTTTCGGCGCTTTCAGCCTGTTTTGGACGGCAGCACCTTTGTTCCTGGCAGGCCCGAGTTTCGGTTTGACGCAGCAAGGCATTGGTCTTTTCGCCCTCGTCGGCGCGGCGGGTGCCTTTGTCGCGCCCATAGCCGGCCGTATGGCCGATCGCGGCTGGACGCAGCCTGCGACCGGCGGCGCCATGGCCATGGTTCTCGTGTCCTTCGTTCTCGTGGCCGTCGGCGGCGCTGAACGCTCGATGAGCCTGCTAGCGCTTGGCGCAATTCTTCTCGATGCCGGGGTCGCCCTCAATCTCATTTTGAGCCAGCGTGTGATCTATGGTCTCGCGGCGGATATCCGCGCCCGTTTGAACGGCCTCTTCATCGCCCTATTCTTTGTCGGCGGCGCCTTCGGCTCGGCGCTTGCGAGCCTTGCCTATGCGCTCGCCGGCTGGCCTGCCACTTGTCTTGTCGGTGCAGGCTTTGCTGCGCTCGCGCTTTGCGGCTATGCGACGGAATTTGCTCCCCTCCGCCGCCTCGTCTGGCTGAAATCCCCAGCCGCCGAACAAGAGCCCTGACCAGCTCTCTGCGCAAAACTCCGCCGATCAAATTTCCCTTCACGCTTCATTAAGCACTGGACAAATCGCCGGGCTCGGATTCAGATGGATCTGATTCGGAAAGATGCGGCACATCGGTTCGGATCAATCTCGAGGGGGCTTCGCTATGGTCCGTGCTGTCGCGGCCGAGATGCCGGCGCGCGCGCGTTTTGCGCGAGGACTTGCCTACCGGGCAGGACAGCCGGCTTTCGAGCCTTATGTGAAGCTCGAACCCTGGGTTCGCCGTGCCGTTCCGGCGATGATCGCCGTTTTCATCGGCACGCTGACCACCTTGACCATTCTCCTTATGAGCGATGCGCATGACCGCGCGATCGACGACGCGATCGTCGATCTCGAACTGATCGCTGCGACAGCCACGCATGATTTCAACACGGCGCTAGAGCCGATCGCCGGCAAAGTTACTGCGCCGGAGCCGATCGCCAGCAAGGATACGGCGCAGGAGGCGAAGCAGGCACTGGCGCAAGTCCTCCCGGATCGCGCTTTGGCGCGTGGCCAGCACATCCTCATCAGCAATGCGCAAGGCGAGATCGTCGCCGCCTATCCGCCGGCCATCGGCATAGGCGGGCGGCTCATCGACCATCTCGGGCCGAGCCAGCCGCTCACTGTCTTCGCCGAGAAGGCAGGTGTCATGCGCGTCAACCTCGCCGATGGCACCGCTGCGCTGGCAACAGTCAGAACCTTGAAGCCGCCCTTCGCGCAAGTGGCTTTCATCCACCCGATGACGTCGGTTCTCGCTGACTGGCGGCGCGCCGCCTTTCGCACCGGCGCTGCGCTGCTGTCGACGATCATCGTCCTTTGTTCCGTCGCCGGCGCCTATTTCTGGCAGGCCGCGCGGGCCCGCCATGCTGAAGCCGACGGCAATCGAATCCGCGGCCGCATCGATACTGCACTGAACCGCGGCCGCTGCGGACTTTGGGATTGGGACCTCGCCCGTGGCCGCATCTATTGGTCGGATTCCATGTATGCGATGCTCGGCATGGTGCCCGACGAGTCCTTTCTCTCCTTCGGCGACGTCGATGCGCTCATCCATCCGCAAGACGACACCCTTACTTGTCTTGCCGAACTGCTCGCCGCCGCAGAAACCAATGCGATCGATCACACCTTCCGGATCCGCAATGCAAAGGGCGAATGGGTGTGGCTGCGCGCGCGCGCCGAATTGGTGTGCGACCGTGCCGATCAAGCCGCGCATCTCGTCGGCATAGCGGTCGACATCACCGAGCAGAAGCTCCTCGCCGAACAATCCGCGACGGCCGACATCAGGCTACGCGATGCACTCGAAACCGTATCCGAGGCTTTCGTTCTCTGGGACAAGGACAACCGCCTCGTGATGTGTAATTCCAAATTCCAGCGCTTTCACAATCTGCCGAATGAGGCGATTCTCGCGGGCTCGCCCTATGCGCAAGTCATGACCAGCGGCGCGGCGCCGATGATCCAATCGGAGATTGCCATAGATCACGATGACATCGGATCGAATCGATCCGACGTCATGAACGTGATCGATTCCAAAAGATTGGAGCGGGATGCGAGCGGAAAACCGGTTCCCACTTTTCCTCATCCCGCTCCGGGCCAGCGCCCGCAGGCCGGTGCCAGGACCTATGAAGCGCGGCTCGCCGATGGCCGCTGGCTGCAAATCAATGAAAGACGCACCAAGGACGGCGGCTATGTCTCGGTCGGCACCGACATCACCGCCTTGAAACATCATGAAGAGCAATTGATGGATTCCGAGCGGCGTCTGATGGCGACCGTCGCTGATCTGCGCCGGTCCCGGCAGACGCTCGAACTGCAGGCTCAGCAGCTCGCCGAACTCGCCGAGAAATATCTCGAGCAAAAGGCGGAAGCCGAAAGCGCCAATCGCGCCAAATCGGAATTTCTCGCCAATATGAGCCACGAGCTGCGCACGCCGCTCAATGCCATCATCGGCTTTTCCGAATTGATGACCCAAGAGACATTCGGCGCACTCGGCTCGCCGCGCTATATCGACTATTGCAACGACATCCAGGCGAGCGGCCAACGTCTCCTGACTGTCATTTCCGACGTGCTCGACATGTCCCGGCTCGACGCGGGCCGCGTGCGGCTCGAAAAATCCGAATTCTTCATCGATGCCGCCATCGACAAGGCCCTAGATGGGGTGCGCGCTTGGGCGGCCGAAAAATCGATCGCCATTGTCGCAGCCAATCTGCCGCAATCCAAGATCCATGCCGACCGCCTCGCGATCGAAAGGATTCTCGCCATTCTTCTGCGCAATGCAGTGAAATTCACCCGCGAAAAGGGCCGCATCGCGGTGCGCTGCCGCAGCGCGCCCGGCGCGACGAACATCTATGTCGAAGACAGCGGCATCGGCATTTCAGCCGAAGCGCTGGTGCAGCTCGGCCATCCCTTCGAACAATGCAACAGCCGGCTCGAAAACGGCTTCAAGGGCTCAGGCCTCGGCCTCGCCATCGCCCGTTCGCTCGTCGATCTGCATGGCGGTTCGCTGCGCATCCGCTCGACCCTCGGCAAAGGCACGATCGTGCTCGTCCATCTGCCGAAAGGTCAGACGCCAATCGCCGAGGCTCTGCCGCGACCCAAGCCATTGCGCGCGCTTGGCCCATTGCGCCATCCGCCACGGCCGGCCTTGCGCTCTGTCGGCGGCACGCAAGCACACTGACAGCGATCACCCCCGACTTCCTGCCCCAAGGCATGATCCTCGCCAAAATGAGGCGCCATTTTTTGCGATCATGCCGGAGTCAGCCGATCACCTGATTGAAAATCTCTTGCACTCGACCACGAGCTTCCGCCACCTCGGCCGCAAGCCGCGCGATATCGGGCAAGCCAGCTGCCGCGGCGAGCCGCTTGGCAACAGCCTCGTTCAATGGTCCTGCGGCAGCAGCAGGATCAACCAGCGTGTACAACGGCTGCATGACATCGCTATAGAGGCGCCGCGCAGCGAGCAGAACCTCCGCCTGCTCGGGAGCAAGATAACCCATTTCCCTCGCCTCAGCGATCATTGCCGCCGGGCTCGTCGCAAGCATGCGCTTATCTTCATGCGCACGGGCGAGACAGAGATATTGTGCGACAAAATCGATGTCGATGAGGCCGCCCGCCGCATATTTGAGATCGAAGGCGCCGTGCGGGCTTTTTTCCTGCGCGATGAGGTCACGCATTTCGGCGATATCGCGGCGCAGGCTCGAAGCGGGCAGCCGCGCGAGAATTGCGAGGCGCGCCGCCTCGACTTCTGCCCCTAAAGACGGATCGCCAGCAATCACCCGCGCGCGCGTGAGCGCCATATGTTCCCAGCTTTCCGCTTCCTTGGCCTGATAGACGGAAAAGCTCGCAAATTGCGTCGCGACCGGGCCTTTGCGTCCGGAAGGACGCAGCCGCATATCGACCTCGTAGAGACGGCCGCGCCGTGTCGCCACGGTCAAGCACGAGATGAGCCTTTGCGTGAGTTTCGTGAAATAGCGCACCGCATGCAACGCCTGCGGCCCGTCTGCAATGGGATGATCGGCATCGAAATCATAGATCAGAATGAGATCGAGATCGGAAGCGGCGGTCATCTCGCGCGAGCCAAGCTTGCCGAGACCGAGAATGACACAGCGCCCGCGCGGAACCCGCCCATATTTGCTGGCAAAGATTTCCAGCATATGGCCGAGCGCGGCACCGACGACGCTTTCGGCCAATGCGGCATAGGCGGAACCGGCAGCATCTGGCGCGATGAGATCGGCCAAGAGCCGCACGCCGATCAGGAAGGATTCCTCCTGTGCGAAATCGCGCAGGGAATCGAGAAAATCTTCGGTGCTCGCTTGCGCAGCCAATTGTGTTTCGAGCCTTGCCTTGAATGCCGGCGCATCGAGTTCGGCCGCAAGACGATTGCGGTCCATCGCCGCATCGAGGACATGCGGACGCCGGACGACCATTTCGGCAAGCCGCGGCGCGCTGCCGAGAATATTTGCGAAGAGTTCGCGCAAATGCGCATTGGATTTCAGGATCGCCAGCAGCTCGCCAACTGCCTTCATGCGGCCAAGCGCGGAATCGAAAGCGGCGAGCGCCGCGTCGGGATCGCCCGATTGCGCAAAGGCCTGCAACAGCGCCGGCACGAGCTCCGTCAAAACCTCGCGCGCACGCTCCGAGCGCATGGCAAGAGGCCGGCCGAAATGCCAGCCGCGGATCGTTTCCGCGGCAAGCACCGGGCGCTTGAAGCCGAGTTGCGAAAGTGTTTCGAGCGTTTCCGGGTCATCGCCGACGCCGGTGAAGACGAGATTGCCGATCGCGGCGGAAAGGCCCGGCGCGCGCTCGAAGAGCCGCGCATAATGTTCGGCGACGCGGCTGAGATGAAGGGTAAAGACCGCGGCGAAGGAAGCGAGATCCGGATAGCCGCAAAATTGCGCAAAAAGGCGCAGCTCGCCAACATCCTTCGGCAAGCGCTGCGTCTGTTCATCGGAGACCATCTGCAACCGATGCTCGATCTCCCGCAAGAGGAGATAAGCGGCGCTAAGATCCTCACACGCTGCCTGCGAGACGAGCCCCTCGCGCGCCAATTCCGCCAGCATGGCGAGTGTCTTGGCACCGCGCAGCTTCACCTGCTTGCCGCCATAGACGAGCTGCTGGGTCTGCACGAAGAATTCGATCTCGCGAATGCCGCCGCGGCCCAATTTGACGTCATGGCCGGCGACCGTCACCTCGGCATGGCCGCGCAGTGCATGGATCTGCCGCTTCATCGCATGAATATCGGCGATCGCCGCATAATCGAGATATTTGCGCCAGACGAAAGGTGTGAGCCTTTGCAGAAATTCGGTGCCGAGCCGCAGATCGCCGGCGATCGGCCGCGCTTTGATCAAAGCGGCGCGCTCCCAATTCTGCCCGTAGAGTTCGTAATAAGAGAAGGCGGCCGGCAAAGAGATCGCGACCGCTGTCGCACCCGGATCGGGGCGTAGTCTCAGATCGACGCGCAGCACATAACCATCGGCCGTTCGCTCCTGCAAAATCTTCACGAGCTGGCGCGTCAGCCGCACGAAAAGCGTGCCGGGCTCGCCATGCCCCGCGACGGATGGAGAAGCCGGATCGAAAAGCACGATGAGATCAGTATCGCTCGAATAATTGAGCTCGCCGGCGCCATGTTTGCCGAGCGCGAGGATAACGACGCCGCAGTCATGCTCGCGCTCCGCAGGATCGGCACAAATAAGCTGCCGGCCGGCGGCAGCCTGGCGCAGGATGAAGCGCAAGGCGGATCTGACAAAGACATCGGCGGCCGCAGTCAGCGCCGCCATGACACATTCGCCCGTCCAGACGCCGCCGAGATCGGCGAGCGCCACGAGCAGCGCAATCTCCTGCTTTGCACGCCGCAAGAGCCGCATGGCCTCCGCCTCGGAGTCGATGGCATCGCCAGCCGATGCGAGCGTTTCGAGGCAGGCGGACAGACTCGCTTGCGGCGGTGTTTCGAGGAGACGGCACAGACGCGCGAGATCGGCGCAGATCAGATGCCAAAGATAGGGTGAATGATCGGCGATGCCGAGGAGCAGCGCCTTGACGGCTTCCTCGCGAAGGCAATCGAAATCTCCGTGCGTGCCGGCCAAGAAAGCATCGAGCAAGAGATCGTCGAGCCGCGCCTGCGCGCGCGCAGCGTCGGCAACCAAGGGTGCCTTGGAAAAGCGATGGCGCAAAGCGGTGGCAGGCTCGACCGACATTTCCGGCAGTGCGGGCGGCAAGCCGCTCACGCCGCTGCCCCGGCCTGCGTTTGCACCATCGCCGGCGCGAGAAGCGGCGGCGTCCGCGCCGGCGCCGGCAATACGAGCGTCACCCGCAGACCGGGTTCATTGTCTTCGATCTGCAATTTGCCATTGTGCAGACGTGCGACGGCTGCCGCCAGCGCCAGCCCCAGGCCGGAACCCGGACGGGAGCGGGAGTTTTCGAGCCTTATGAAGCGATCCTGCACGCGCGCCCGATCTTCAGGCGCAATGCCGGGTCCGCGATCGGCGACGCTGATCTCGATGAATGGGCCATGCCGCTTCGCCGCAAGGACCAGCGGCGCGCCTGCCTCTGCCGCAGCTTCCGCCGCTTCGCCGGTTGGCTCGAGCACCCCATATTTCAGCGCATTGTCGACAAGATTGGCCAGCGCTTGGCCGATGAGTTCGCGGCTGCCGTGCAAAGTCAGGCCGGTCTCGACATCAAGCGACAGCGCCATCCCGCGATCCTCGGCCAAAGGCTCATAAAGCTCGGCGACATCGCGCGCGACGCTCGCGGCGTCGAAATCCACCATGCCGTCGAAGCCGGTGCCCGCTTCGGCCCGCGCGATCATGAGCAGCGCATTGAAAATGCGGATGAGGCCATCCGACTCCTCGATGACCTTTTCAAGCGCCGAGCGGTAGTCTTCCGTCGTCTTGGCGGAATGGAGCGCCTGTTCGGCGCGGCTGCGCAGCCGCGTGAGCGGGGTGCGCAGATCATGCGCGAGATTGTCGGAGACTTCTTTGAGCCCCGCCATCAGAACCTGGATGCGATCGAGCATGGCATTGAGATTCTGCACCAGCCGGTCGAGCTCATCGCCGGTGCCGGCCAGCGGCACACGGCCGGAAAGACCACCGGTCACGATGGTCTGCGCTTGCGCATTGATCTTGTCGACCCGATACAGAACCCGCCGTGCTGCCCAAAGGCCGCCGATCGTGCCGATGATAACAAGCCAAATGAGCGAAGTGGCGAGCGCACCGGCGAGAATATGACGCAGCCGCACACCCTCTTCTATGTCATGACCGACGAGCAGATGGAAGCCGCCGGGCAGCGCGAAGATCCGCGCCAAAGCGCGATGATGTGCCGCGACATCGCCGCTGCGCAGATAATCCGTTTCGACAAGGCCCGGATGGACGAGCACGCCGGACGGCAGGCTCACGATATTGCCGACGATCGGCTCGCCGGCAAAGGTCGTCAGCAGATAGATGTCGGCGCCCGGCTGGCGGATGCGCCGTTGGATCGCCTGCACCAGCTGATTGACGCCGCCCTCTTCATATTGCTCGGCAAGCCCGGTGATGTCGGCATTGACGGTGTGGGCGATCTGCTCATCGATCAATTGCTTGACGTTCCAGCCGACGCGGCCGAGCACGAGCCCGGCGCCGACGGCCGAAACGCAAAGGTAGACGACCGAAATCTTGAATGCGGTCGTCCGAAAGAGCTTACCGAGAGCCATCACGGATCATATATCCAGCACCACGTATCGTCTGCAGGAGCGGCGGGTCAAAGCCTTTGTCGATCTTTGCGCGCAGCCGCGAAATATGAACATCGATCACATTGGTCTGCGGATCGAAATGATAATCCCAGACATTTTCGAGCAGCATCGTCCGCGTGACCACCTGGCCCGCGTGTTTCATCAAATATTCGAGGAGACGAAACTCGCGCGGCTGCAGCGCGATCTCCTTGCCGTTGCGGGTGAGCTTGTGGGAAAGCCGATCGAGCTCCAGGCCACCGACCTTATAGACCGTCTCCTCGCCGGCGCCCGAGGATTTGCGCCTTGCCAGAACTTCGACCCGCGCCAGGAGTTCGGCAAAAGCATAGGGCTTCGTTAGATAATCGTCGCCGCCGGCGCGCAAGCCCTTCACCCGATCATCGACCTGGCCGAGGGCGGAGAGGATCAGCGCCGGAGTTTCGATCTTCTGCACCCTCAGGCCGCCGATCAGCGACAGCCCATCGAGCTTCGGCAACATGCGGTCGACGATCAGCACGTCATAGCCTTCGTCGCGGGCCTTGTCATAGCCTTCGACGCCATCCAGCGCATAATCGGCGACGTGGCCCGCCTCGCGGAACGCCTTGACGAGGTAAAGCGCCGCTTCCGAATCGTCTTCGATGATGAGAATGCGCATGGAAGACATATAGGCAATCCCGCAAAAAACGGCAGGCCGGAGATTGGCTCCGGGCCTGCCGCCTCCTTTTTGCCGGCGTCGCGAGGGGGGCGAGAGCGACGCCGGCCAGCGGCTCAGGACGAACAACATCGCCCCAGGGCGTTGCCGCTGCAGGAGCCAAATCGGTTCTTTTGCGCATGATCTTATCCGAAAAGTCTGCAACTTTTCGGGATCATGCTGTTCTTCGCGCATGATCTTATCCGAAAAGTCTGCAACTTTTCGGGATCATGCTGTTCTTCGCGCATGATCTCATCCGAAAAGTCTGCAACTTTTCGGGATCATGCGTCAGCTTGGTCAGGTCGCCGGATTGACCGCGAGCGCGACATAATGCGTATCGTCGCCGTTCTTGACGCGCAGCAGCACCGCTTTGCGGCCCGCCTTTTTAGCCTCATTGATGACCGCCGAAACCTCCGCCGGCTGATTGACCGTCTTGCCGCCGGCTTCGAGGATCACGTCACCCACTTTCAGGCCCTTTTGCGCGGCCGCGCCATCAGGATCGAGTTCGGTAACGACGACGCCCTGCTTGCCGGCGCCGGGAACCTCTGCTGCCGGAGCGAGAACCAGACCGAAGCTCGACAGCGGGTTGCTGTTCACATTCGCATCGGGCTCGGCCTTGGCCACCTGCTCATTCGGCAGAGTGCCGAGCGTCATGGTCAGCGTCTTTTCCGAGCCATTCCGCCAAACGAGGAGATCGGCCTTGGCATTGGGGCCGAGCGCGGCGATCTTGCGGGCAAGTTCGCGAGGGCCATCAACCGGCTCGCCATTGACGCCGAGAATGACGTCGCCCGATTTGAGGCCGGCGGCCTTGGCCGGGCCAGTCGGCTGCACTTCGGCGACGAGCGCGCCCTTGGTGGACTTCAAGCCCATGCTGTCGGCAATATCGGTGGTCACCGGCTGAATCTGCACGCCGATCCAACCGCGCGTCACCTTGCCATGCTCCTTCAAGGCGCTGACCACATTCTGCACGACATCGGCAGGGATCGCGAAGCCGATCCCGACACTGCCACCCGAGGGCGAATAGATTGCCGTATTCACGCCCACGACCTTGCCTTCCGTATTGAAGGCCGGACCGCCGGAATTGCCGCGGTTGACCGGCGCATCGATCTGGATGAAGTCGTCATAAGGACCGGAACCGATATCGCGGCCGCGGGCCGAAACAATGCCGGCCGTCACCGTGCCGCCGAGACCGAAGGGATTGCCCACCGCGAGCACCCAATCGCCGACCCGCGGCGTTTTGGCGGCGAAGTCGACATAGGGATAGTTGGAGCCCGTGTTGACTTTCAAAAGCGCGAGATCGGTCTTCTTGTCGGTGCCGACGACCTTGGCCGGCAATATCTTGCCGTCGTCCATCACGACTTGGACCTCCGTCGCATTTTCGACGACATGATCATTGGTGACGACGTAACCGTCCGCCGAAATGAAAAATCCAGAGCCCTGCGCCATGGTGACATGCGGATGGGCTTCGCGGGGGTCGAAGGGCATTTCGCCACCGAAGCGTTTGAAGAAGCGATACAGCGGACTGCTCGGCGGGACATCCGGCATATCCGAGTTCTTTCGCGTCGCTGGTCTCCGTGACCTTCACCTTGATTGAAACCACGGCACCCTTCACCCGAGCGACGATGTCGGCAAAGCCGGCCGGAGCTTGCAGCGGTGTCTGCGCCGGCGCTTCCGCTTGGGCAGGCGAGGTGAAGCTCATATGCGGCAGCTGGACATTGCCGGCATAGGCGCCGCCCAAGGCGAGGACCGCAACCGTGCCGAGCAGCGCGGCGCGCAGCTTGAAGCCGCCAAGCTTGCGTGGCGTTTGATGATCCTGCGACGGGTCGGAATGCGGCGGAAGCGATAAGGGCATGGGTTTCATCTCCATCTGTCGTTGACGTCCGGCTCGTGCCGTTGGAACTCTGGCCTGAATCGAATGCCGATAAATTGGCGCAATGCGGCTTACGCCGCCATTTCGGCGAGATGAAAGTTTCGTAAGGTAGGGGCAGCCGAGCTGCCCTTCTCCCGCCCGAACTCAGGCTTGCCCGAGTTCGGCATTTTAGGATGCGCAAGTCGGCAACAGCCGACTTGCATACGGGAGAAGGATCAACCCAACCTTTTAAGGAAGACCGACGCGATGCAGACCGACGGCAAAATTACCCTTTTCCACGCGCCAAATACGCGCTCCTCGGCGACAATGATCCTTCTCGAAGAGCTCGGCGCGCCCTACGACCTCCATATTCTCAATATGAAGGCGGGCGAGCAGCGCGCGCCCGCCTATCTCGCGATCAATCCGATGGGCAAGGTGCCGGCCGTGACGCATGGCGCGGCGCTGATCACCGAACAGGTCGCGATCTATATTTATCTCGCCGATTTGTTTCCGCAGGCCGGGCTCGCGCCAACGCTCAACGATCCGCAACGCGGTCCCTATCTGCGTTGGCTCGTTTTCTATGGCAGCTGTTTCGAGCCCGCCGTCGTCGACCGCGCGATGAAGCGGGAGCCCGGCCGGCCCTCGACTGTGCCCTATGGCGATTTCGACACGATGTTCGGCACGCTGGTGAAACAGCTCGAGAGCGGCCCTTATTTTCTGGGCGAGCGCTTTTCCGCCGCCGATCTTTTATGGGGCTCGGCGCTGACCTGGATGAGTGCCTGGAAACTCGTTCCGGATCTGCCCGTCATCGCTGCCTATGTCCAGCGCTTCACCGCGCGGCCGTCGTTCGCAAAGGTGAAAGCCAAGGACGCGGAGATCGAGGCGGCGCAGGCGGGGTAAGGCTGGCGTTGCACCTGCCCTGTCTCACCCCTCTTCCTTCCCCACAATTGCCGCGAGTTTTTCTGCTTCCGCCGCACTCAATGATGCCGGCTTTTGCGCCGGCGCGCGGCGGCGCAGCGACAAAAGGATCGCGCCGCCGCCGCAGATCAAAATCAGAAATCGGCGTTCCCCACAAAAGCAAAGTCTCCGGCTTCAGCGGCGGTTTCAACAGAATGAAATCGCCATAGCGCGAGACGAGAAAGTCGAGAATTTGCTTGTCGCTCTGGCCCTCCATGATCCGCTGGCGGATGAGCACGCGAAGATCATGCGCAAGCTGCGCCTGGGAATCGTCGATCAATTCATTCTGGCAGACGAGACAGCGCAATTGCGTCGACAGCGCGCGGGCACGGGCTTCGAGCTTCGGATCTTTCAGCATTTCGCCGGGCTCGACCGCGAAGGAGAGGCTCGGCATCAGCGCGACGAAGAGAATGGCGGCAAGCGCCAGAAGCTTACGCATGTTCACTCCGCCGGCTGCGGCGCGGCACCCGCGAGCTTGAGCCGTCGCGCAACGCCGATCCTGAGCCTGCGGTCGCTCAAGGACAAAAGCCCGCCGAAGGCCATGACGAGAGCGCCGAACCAGATCAGCACCACCAGCGGCTTCCAATAGAGCCTGGCATCATAAGTGCCGCCCGACCCATTGTCGGTAATGCTGACATAGATCTGGCCGAGGTCGAGCGTCGCGATCCCCGCCTCGGCGCGGCTCATCCCGCGCACCGGATAGAAGCGTATGGCGGGATCGATGGTGCCGATCTCGACGCCGCCGGAGCGGATCGCGACATGCGCGAGTTTGGCGGTGTAATTCGGCCCTTCCGTGATACCGAAATTCTGCACCACCAGCTCATAGGGACCGACCGCGACGACATCGCCCGGCTTGATCACCATGACCTTTTCGACGCCCCAGCCGGTCGCGGCGAGGCCGAGCAAGGTCACGCCGAGGCCGGCATGGGCGAATGCCGTTCCCCAAGCGCTGCGCGGCAGGCCGAAAGCGCGGCGAAAGGAATCCCCGAAGGTCGAAACACCGGCAAAAATCTTGCCCGTGAGATCGGTGAAGGCGCCGATGATCGTATAGATGGCGAGCCCCGCGACGACGATCGAGACGACAGGACCGCCTTGCCAGGCGGCAAAGCCGAGCATGGCGACAAGGCCGGCGGCGAGGGCGACAACAAGGCGCTGTGCCGCGCCAAAAAAATCGCCACGTTTCCAGGCGAGCATCTGGCCGATCGGCATCAACAGGAACAAGGGTAAGAACAGCGGCACGAAAGTCGCGTTGAAGAAGGGAGCGCCGACGGAGATTTTTTCGCCGGTCAGAGACTTCGAGCGCGAGCGGATAAAGCGTGCCGACGAAAACCGTCGCACAAGCCGTCGACAGCACGAGATTGTTGAGGACGAGCGCGCCCTCGCGCGAGATCGGCGCGAAAAAGCCGCCCGGCTTCAGATCATTGGCGCGCGCCGCAAACAGCGCCAGAGAGCCGCCGATGAAGACGACCAAGATCAGCAGAATAAAGACACCGCGCCGCGGGTCGGTCGCAAAGGCATGCACGGAGGTCAGCACGCCGGAGCGCACGAGAAACGTACCAATGAGCGACAACGAGAAGGCGAGAATGGCGAGAAAGATCGTCCAGATTTTGAGCGCATCGCGCTTTTCCATCACCGCCGCCGAATGCAAAAGCGCAGTGGCGGCGAGCCACGGCATCAGCGAGGCGTTTTCGACCGGGTCCCAAAACCAGAAGCCGCCCCAGCCGAGCGTGTAATAGGACCAATAAGATCCCATCGCTATGCCGAGCGTGAGGAACATCCAGGCGAGCAAGGTCCAGGGCCGCACGAGCCGCGCCCAGATCGCATCGATGCGCCGGCAGATCAGCGCACCGGCAGCGAAAGAGAAGCTGATCGAAAGCCCGACATAGCCGAGATAGAGAAGCGGCGGATGAATGGCGAGCCCGGGGTCCTGCAGCAAAGGATTGAGATCCAGGCCCTCCATCGGCGCATTGGCGATCCGCGTGAACGGATTGGAGGTGACCAGAATGAACAGAAGAAAAGCCGCGCTGATCCAAGACTGTACGCCGAGCACGGCAGCATGGAGATCTTGCGGCATGGTTCGCTTTGCTGCGGCAACGAGCGCACCGAAAGTCGCGAGAATCAGCACCCAGAGCAGCATGGAGCCTTCGTGATTGCCCCAGACGCCGGCGATCTTATAGACGAGCGGCTTCGCCGAATGCGAATTCTCGACCACATTGACGACCGAGAAATCCGACGTGACATGGGCATAGACCAAAGCGCCAAAGGCCGTGGCAACGAAAAGGAATTGCACGAGCATAACGGATGGTGCCGTCGCCATCAGCCGCTCGTCGCGCGCAGCGACACCCCAGAAGGGCACAAAAGAATTGAAGAGCGCGAGCGCCAAAGCGAGAACGAGCGCGTAATGGCCGGTTTCGACGATCATCCTACCTCACCTCGCTGCCGGATTGGCGCGCATTGGCGCCTTTGCCTTCTTGCCAGACGCCGCGCTTCTTCAAGGCATCGGCGACTTCCCGCGGCATATAACGCTCGTCATGTTTGGCGAGGACATCTGTCGCGATCATGCCGGACGTGCCGAGCACGCCTATGGCAACGACGCCCTGGCCTTCCTGGAAGAGATCCGGTAGCGCGCCCGTGTAGATGACCGGCACATCATCCTTGCCGTCGGTGATGATGAAATGCACCGTCGTGCCGTCATGCACGACCGAGCCTTGCTTGACGAGCCCGCCGATGCGCAGCTGCGTGCCTGGGGCGAGGGTTTTCGCCGCGACCTCGCTCGGCGTGTGGAAGAAGACAAGATTGTTGCGCCAATTATAGAGCACGAGGCCTGTGGCCGTGCCAAGAACGATGAGCGCCGATAATATGAGCGCCAAGCGCTTCTTCTTGCGCGTCATGAATCAAGTCCCAATTCGTGCGCGAGCGCATCGATGCGCGCAATGGCTTTTGCATCGCCACCCAAATCGCGGCGCGCCGTGGCGAGCGCGGCGCGCGCCTTGTCGATCTCATTGATGACCTTATAGGCCCGCACAAGGCGCAACCAGCCTTCGATGTCATGCCCGTTTTGCGCAAGACGTGCCGCGAGCCTGTCGATCATCGCATGGATCGCCGCTGCGCGTGCGTCTGGCGACATTGCAGCGATTGCCGCGGCTTCATCCGTCTTTGCCGGCGTGCTGTCTTCGAGCGCCGCAATTCGCGCCGCGAGATCGGCATGCCATGGCCCGCCTTTCGGCACCATCGCCAGAAGCTTTTGCCAATAGCTCAGAGCCGTCCCTTTATCGTCCTCCTGTGCAGCCGCAAGGCCAAGAAAAAACAAGGCCATCGGCGGTGGCGGATTGGTCGCGGCGGCGGCCGCGAAAAGCTTGCGCGCGGCCTCGGTCACGACGCCATTGGCGGCATAGACAAGCGTTTCGCCATAGATGGTTTCGCGCTCCGGCGTTGTGCCGAGCTTTTGTATCGCCATCGCCGCTGCCCGCACCGCATCATCGATGCGGCCGACGCTGAGATAGGCCGGGACGAGCACCTCATAGCCGTGGCCGTCTTCGGGATGGCGCAGCAAATGGACCTCGACTTTGGCAATGGCCGCGGCGAGATTCATATCTTTCGGCGCCACATCGAGTTCGTGCCGCAAGCGGCGCATCGGGCCACGCGGGATGGCCGAGCGCGGCGTAGAGGCCGAGCGATAAAGCCGGCACGAAAACAAGGGCGAGCACGGCGACAAGCCGCGTTCTGAACTGCGACGAAGCTTGGACCTGCGACACGCCTTTTACCGGCAAAGGGCCGCCGTCGGCAACGCGCAACAGCCGGCGCGCCGCTTCGGTCCGCGCCGCCTCGGCCTCCTGCGGCGAGAGGAGGTCGCTTGCCGCCTCGCGTTCGATCTCGACAAGCTTGGCTTTATAGAAAGCCACATCCGGCGCGGCGCGCGAAGCCATGCCGCGCGGGCTTTTAGCGAGCGGCCAGAGAATGGCGAAAACGGCCGCGCCCGTCAAAAGCGCGAAAAGGCCCCAAAGCATGGCGCTTCCTTAGATCACGATGACTTTGGATTGATGCAATCCAAGGTCATCGTTGAGACATCGGATATATCCGATGTCTTTATAAAGGTGATCGATTTTAAAGTACCGGCTCCCATTGAGACGGACCGGCCAGAAACTTCAAGCAGGTGATTACCGCAGATATTGGCAATTCCTCCCGCCGCTGTTTCGGACCCTGCTTTAGAGCATTTTATCGCGCCGAGGGAAGGGTTTCCGGCGCCGCATAGATCACGATGACTTTGGATTGAAGCAATCCAAAGTCATGATTGAGACATCGGATATATCCGATGTCTCAAGAAACGTGATCAATTCTTATAATTTAGAGCGGGATATGCAAAATCCCGCTCTAGGGAAATCGAATTTCGCGCTTGAGGTTTCAATATAGACAAAAGCGCGCAGTCCCGGCTCGACACCGCCGCGGCTCATTCGGCGGCCGGAAGCTCCAATTCGGCGCGGAGTCCGCCATCGGGCTCGCGTCGAGCTTGAGCGCGCCGCCATAAAGCGCGGCGAGATCGACGACGATGGAGAGGCCCAGGCCGGAGCCCGGCCGCGTCTCGTCGAGGCGCCGGCCGCGGCGCATCGCCGCTTCACGAAGCTCGGGCGCGAGCCCCTGCCCGTCGTCGTCGATGGTGACGCGAAAGGATGGGCCCCCGCCGGCGCTTGTGCCGACGACCGGCTCAATGGCGATCATCACCCCGTGGCGCGCCCATTTGCCGGCATTATCGACGAGATTTCCGACCATTTCTTCGAGATCCTGGCGCTCGCCCTGAAACCACAGACCTTCGACCGATTTGATCGAAAAAGTAATGGCCCGGTCGCAATAGATCTTGTCGAAAATATGCACCAGCGCCGCGGTCACCGGCGCGACCTCGGTGACCTGTCCCGAGAACTCCCGCGCGCGCCACGACCCGCGCACGGTCGAGATAATAGGTCACCTGATCACGCATCAGCGCCGCCTGTTCGCGGACTTTCGCCGAAAAGCCGCTCCGATCCTCGTTCGCCTCATTGATGATGACGCTGAGCGGCGTCTTCAGCGCATGGGCGAGATTGCCGACCTCATTGCGGGCGCGCGCGACGACTTCGCGATTGGCGGCGATGAGAAGATTGAGCTCGGCGGCGAGCGGCGCGATGTCATGAGCGAAAGTGCCTTCGATGGTCTCGCGCTCGCCGCGTCTGATCGCCGTGGCAGCTTCCTTCAAGCGGCGCAGCGGCAACAAGCCGTAATGCAGCTGCAGAGCGGAGGAGCCGACAAGCGCCGCACCGAGCAAGGCGAAAGTGATCATGAGCTCGAATTCGAAATGGGCAATGTCGGTGTCCATACTCTTCGTGATCGCCGCGACCTGGACGAGATGAACACCCTGATCGCCAAGGTCGATGATCCGCTCGACCATGCGCAAGCGGCGGTCGTCCGGCCCCGTCACATAGCCTTTGCGCGTGGCGCCGATCCCGGCCGGAATATGCTGATCCGCGAGTTTCGGAAGCCGCGCGGCAAAGAGCGAGCGCGAAGTCTTGATGTCCTGCTTGTCGCCGCCGATCCTTGTGATCTGCCAATACCAGCCCGACAGCGCGAGTTCGAACTGCGGTTCGCCGAGTTCACCGGGATCAGCGCGATTTTCCTCCGAGGGCGACGCTATGTCGGCAACGAGCGCGCGCAGATAGACGCCGAGCCTGTCGTCGAAACGCAACTCCGCGGTCGCGCGATAGAGCGTCGAAAGTCCGATGCCTGCAGTAATCAAAATCGCCGAACTCAACACGGCAGCGGAAAAGAAGAGGCGTGTCGCAATCGACCAGTTCTGCGGTGACGGTAAGCGCATGGCCCGAAAATCCTGGTCGAGGCATGGCCGCAAAAGCTGGCGGCAAAGCCAGCGTGCAGCCTCAGCCATCCCCGAGAGCAGAGCCGGAAGGACTCCGCTTGCCGGAAGCCGCTTCGGCGGAAGGCTGCGCCATGACATAGCCGAGACCGCGCATGGTCTGGATAATGTCGATCCCGAGCTTTTTGCGCAAGCGCCCGACAAAGACTTCGATCGTGTTGGAATCACGGTCAAAATCCTGATCGTAAAGATGCTCGACCAGCTCGCTGCGGGAGACGACGCGGCCGGCGTGGTGCATCAGATAGGCCAAAAGCCGATATTCGTGCGAGGTGAGCTTGATCGGAGTGCCGCCGACGCTGACCTGCCCGGCCCTTATATCGAGGCTGACCGGACCACAGGTCAATTCATTGCTCGCATGGCCGGCGGCCCGCCGCAGCAGCGCCCGCAGACGGGCGAGAAGCTCCTCGATATGGAAAGGCTTGGCCACATAATCATCGGCGCCAGCGTCGAAGCCCCGAACCTTGTCGTGCCAGCGGTCGCGCGCGGTGAGAATGAGAACCGGCATGACGCGGCCAGCCTTCCGCCACTGGTCGAGGACGGCGATCCCATCTTTTTTCGGCAGGCCGAGATCGAGAACGACGGCGTCATAGGATTCCGTGTCGCCAAGGAACCAGCCGTCTTCACCGTCGAAGGCGCGATCGACCACATAGCCCGCATGGGTGAGCGCCGCGACGATCTGCCGATTGAGGTCCTTGTCGTCCTCGACCACGAGAAGCCGCATCCGTCACCCTCCCGCCAATCGGCGCAACGCCGCGGTTGGCCGCGTCGGGTTGATCATAGCCGTTAAAAACGTCATTTAGCCGCGTCATTTTGTGTTTGTCGCACGGATGAATTGGCCGTTCGAAGCTTTCAAGAAAACACGGATGACCCGGCCATCGCGCTGCAACAGGCTTATTTCATAGATAAATTCGTCTTTTCTCCGGCAAAGCTTCACCCGCAGCGCCTCGGCTTGATAGCGATGGGCCGCATCTTTCATCAGCCTAAACGGCTCGGCGAGCTTATGCAGCGCAATCTTCTCGCGCGCCTGGGTCGCCGTCAGACAGGCGCGCTCCGGCACACGCTCGGCGCCGAGCGCCGTCGTACAGAAGGCAGCCAACATCAAGGCAAGGGCGAGCCCGGCGCACTGCATCAGCCGAGCCTCGCTGAAAGGCAGTGAACGCGCGATGAACATAATGGTGATAGAGCATCGCCGAAAGCGCCTTCTCCACACGATCCTGCGCGCCGGCATTTCCATCATCCGGGCATGGCTTTGGCAGGGCTGCGCTTGCCAGTTGGAGCCGCTTTAGCCGCGGAATTCGGGCTTCGACCTAACGTTAAATCAATGTTTTCGCTCCATACAGGCCGGATCGAATCGCAGCCCGGACGGAATTGGAGTCATGATTTTCGGGAAATTGCACCGCCTTGTCGGCGATTTTGGCCGCGACCGTCGCGCCAATGTCGTGCTGATCTTCGCTTTCCTCCTCATCCCGGTGCTGTTTGCGGCGGGGATGGGGGTCGATTATGCGATGGCGGCGCGGAAGAGATCCAAATTGAATGCCATCGCCGATGCCGCCGCGTTGGCCGCCGTCACGCCGTCGGCGATGGCGCTCTCGCCGAGCAATGCGCAGACGGTCGCGCAAACCTTGTTCACGTCCCTGGCCTCGCAGGTGGCCGGCCTGCAGAGCGGGTCGCTTTCTTCCAACAACGTCGCCGTCAGCGACAGCGGCCTCGTCCGCACGGCGACCGTGACCTATTCAGCGAAATCGCTGACCAGCTTCGGCGGCATTATCGGCAGAACGACTTTGAGCATCGGCGGCAAATCGACAGCCTCGGCCAGTCTTCCGCCCAACATCAACTTCTATCTCTTGCTCGATGATTCGCCTTCCATGGCCATCGCCGCGACCACGGCCGGCATCAACCAGATGGTTGCCGCCACGTCCGCGCAGGGCGGCTGCGCCTTCGCCTGCCATGAAAGCGATCCGGCCGCCGACAATCTCGGCAATCCCCATGGCGAGGATAATTATCAACTCGCCCGCAATCTCGGCGTGACCTTGCGGATGGATCTCTTGGTCACCGCCACGCAAAACCTCATGACCCAAGCGCAAAGCACCGAGACCACGACCAATGCCACCTATCAGATGGCGATCTACACATTCGACTATGCGTTCAACAATATCCAGCCATTGACGTCGAACCTGACGACGGCACAAACCGCTGCCGGCAATATCCAATTGCTTGAAGTCTACAGCAACAACTACCTGACCAAGACCAATAACAATAATGACACGGATACGGATTTCAGCGATGCGATGAGCGACCTCAATGCGATCATGCCCAATCCCGGTGGAGGAACCTCAGCGAAGGGCGATAGTCCGCAGGAAGTCCTCTTCATCGTGACTGATGGCGTCGAGGACGCGCTGGTCAGCGGCAGCCGCGTGCAAGCGCTGATGGACACGTCCTGGTGCACGACGGTCAAGAACAGAGGGATCCGCATCGCCGTCCTCTATACGCAATATCTGCCGCTGCCGACGAACTCCTGGTATAATACTTATATTTCGCCGTTCCAGCCGCAGATCGCCGGAAACATGCAGGGCTGCGCGTCGCCGGGCCTCTATACGGCCGTCACCACCGACGGCGACATTTCAGCGGCCCTGACCGCCCTCTTCAACACAGCGGTCGCGCAGTCCTCGCATCTGACGCAGTAAACGTTCTCGTCAAAAGGCGCAGCGCTAGTCTTTGCGTCGGACGTAAGCCTTGGCGACCGCCTCGATTCATCCGCAGGGCAGCGCAGATCCTGGTCTCGGCGCGATCCCAAAAAAGCAACTTGTTCTTATTGGAGCGATGTAGCAAACTCGAGCTGTTCGAAGAACTAGCTGCTGGGGCAACTAGCCGTGTTCGTGGATGTCGTCACTGAGCTGCCATAGGCAATGGCGGTGCAAAGCCGCGGATTCATGTAGATCTGGTCCGACAGCGGCGTCGTGCCGATGATCTTGTCGCCCAAGACCGGCGTGTACTTATATTGAACCTGGCCCCAGATCAGCGAAATATTCGGCTGGCTGAGCCCGCTCGGCAGCGTCACCTTCTGGCCGGTTGTATAGGCTGTGCCATTGAGCGAGGCGCTCCAGGTGATCGTCGCATTGCTGTTCGAATCAGTCGACACTTCCGACACGGTGACGGTGAGGTTGCCGGACGGATAAGGCGCCATGACCTGCGCCGACGCACTGAGCAAAGTGGTCATATCGGTCGTGGAAAGCGCGGCATATTGGGTGACGAGGTCGGTGACGGTGCGCACCGTGATCGTGACCTTGCGGTTGATCGAGATCGCCTGGCCGACCTCGGTGACGCCGACGAAGAGGACGAGCATGATCGGCAGCAGCAGGGCGAATTCTATCGCCGCAATGCCGCGCCGGTCGCCGGCAAATTTTCGAGTTTGGCGCACGGAGCCGGACAATCGCGGTCTAAGGCCGATCATAGCGGCTCGTTCCGGAACACGGCGGTCGCCATCATCAGACGATTGCCGTTCGACAAATTCGACAGATTGTAGCCGAAGGGTTTGAGAAACACCGGCCATTGATACATCACCTGCACGACCACAATGTCGCCCTGGCTGCCGGGGCTGAATTGCCATGTGTTGGTGACCTGGCCTTGCGCATTGAAGGTCAAGGTCGGCGCCGAAGTCGAGGCACTCGAAAAGCTCGTACCGGTACCGTAATTTTGGACATTGATCATCAAGCCACTGCAATTGAAGAGAGCGACGACCTGCGCGCAGACCGTGCTGGCGAATTGGGCCCGGGTGTCGTTCGTCGCCTGATTGGTCAGGATGACCCGGCTCGCCTGCTCGACCACCGTTTCGAGTGCCTGCTGGGCCATATAGATGACGGCCGTTTGCACCGTCGCCATGATGATCAGAAAAAATGGGATGGCGATGAGCCCGAATTCGACGGCGACGGCGCCGTCGCGCCGCACCAGAAAGCGGGCGATGGGCTTCGGGAGCTTGATGCGCCATCTCGGGCGCCGATTGGAGGACGCGAAAACGACCAAGGCGGACCAGCCATTCCACATTTGTTCCGACACCAAACATGTCGGTCGGACATGGCTTAGCAGAGCGTTGTTGCCCAAAGGTTACGGTGATCGCAGACTTGCGGGACTAAGCCGGTTTCAGGTTTGGTGCCCGCACCAAACCGGTTCGAAACCGCTCTCATTTTAAAAAGCTACAGCATTTTCGGTCGCAAAACCGGTGCCCACTTTTGCTGAAAATGCTCTAGATCGCATGTCAGGGGCGCGCCGGTCGGTTCGCTCCTGCTGCCCGCATTTGGTGGCTGCGCCGCCAAGCTCCGATCACCGCTTCGGCCGCTCGGGCCGGACTTGTGCTTTGCCGCGGCGCGGCACTTTGCCGGGCCAAGCGACGATGTGATCGGGATAAGTGTTGAGCCCGACTTCGCTTTCGGAGGCGGCGACACGCCCGCGGACGGAAATTCCCGCCTCATGCACGGTCTCGGCAGAGCCGGAGACGAGCGGATGCCACCAGCGGAGGCGGCGGCCCTCCGCCCGCAGCCGATAAGCGCAGGTGGGCGGCAGCCAGCCGAGCTCCCGGACCAAACCCGGCGTCAGCTTGAGACAATCCTTAACCTTGCGCCGGCGTTGGCGGTAATCGCCGCAACGACATGAATTGGCGTCGAAAAGCCGGCAGGCGACATCGGTGAAATGAACCTTGCCCGTATCCTCGTCCTCGAGCTTGACCAGGCAGCAGCGGCCGCATCCGTCGCAGAGGCTCTCCCATTCCTCCTGCGTGAGCGCTTCGAGCGGCTTCGCGTCCCAATAGGGATTTTCCGACCTTGTCATTGTCTTGGTCATCGTCTTGGTCATCGTCTTGCCGCTGACTCCTGATCTCTTGCCCTGGCGCGTCTGCCATATCGCATCTGTCAGTCCCACCGCGAGGCGCCGCACGGCAGGATTGCTAAATTGCGCAGAGAATTGCAAGACTTGGAACTGTAAGACTTGGAACTGCAAGACTTAGAACTGCAAGACTTGGAACTGCAAGACTTGCTCCAGACTTGAGCGACGGGGGCGACGCCTTCCGCAGCATGCGGTCGACAGGGGAACGAGCCAGACGTGTTCGAAGAGCTGAAATCGTCGCCTCTCTATGGCACGGCGCTACGCCTTTATAAGAAGGTGTCGCGCCGCCTTTTGGCCTTTGATGCCTTCATTGATTTATCGCTCTACGACTCTGGGCAAAGGGCACGAGCCTATTATGCGACGCTCGCCGCTTGGATGGACCGCCTGCATATCTCGGGCTGGCGCCGCCTCGCCGTCGAACTCGTCTGCGAGGGCTCGAACCTCGCCGTCGCCGGCGGCTTCCTTGCCCTGTTTATGGCCATCCCGGCCTTTCAGGACACTGCCACCGACGATTGGCTGAAGAAGCAAGACCTCGCGGTAACCTTCCTCGACCGCTATGGCCAGGAAGTCGGCCGGCGCGGCATCAAGCACGACGATTTAGTGCCTCTCGATCAGATGCCGAAATATATGGTCCAAGCCGTGATCGCGACGGAAGACCGGCGTTTCTTCCAACATTTCGGCATCGATATTTTGGGAACATTGCGGGCGCTCACCGTCAATGCCCGCGCCGACAATGTCGTGCAAGGCGGCTCGTCGATCACCCAGCAATTGGCGAAGAATCTGTTTTTGTCGAATGAGCGGACACTGACGCGCAAGATCAAGGAGGCCTATCTGGCGCTGTGGCTCGAAGGCCATTTGACGAAACGCGAGATTCTGCAGCTCTATCTCGATCGCATGTATATGGGCGGCGGAACTTTCGGGGCGCAGGCGGCCGCCGAATTCTATTTCGGCAAATCCGTCCGCGACGTCACGCTTGCCGAGGCGGCGATGCTCGCCGGCCTCTTCAAAGCGCCGACCAAATATGCGCCGCATGTCAATCTGCCGGCCGCCCGTGCCCGCGCCAATGACATTTTGCAAAATATGGTGGATGCCGGCTTTCTGACCGAGGGCCAGATCTATGCCGCGATGCGCAATCCGGCGACGCCGATCGCGCGGAGCCGTGACGCCGCGCCGGATTGGTATCTCGACTGGGCCTATGACGAAGTGCGCAAGCTCGCCGACGCCCGTAAGCTCGGTGGCGATCGTGTGCTGACCGTCCGCACCGCGCTTGATCCCAATCTGCAGAAATTCGCCGATACGACGATCGAGGATCAATTGCGCCAATATGGCCATAGCTATCATGCCGATCAATCGGCCATGGTCATTCTCGATCCGTCGAACGGTGCGGTGCGGACGATCGTCGGCGGCCGAGATTACGGCGCGAGCCAGTTCAACCGCGCCGTCGATGCGCTGCGCCAGCCCGGCTCTTCATTCAAGCCTTTCGTCTATTTGACCGCCCTCCTGACCGGCAAGTTCACGCCGTCGACGATTGTCGTCGATGGCCCGGTCTGCATCGGCGACTGGTGCCCGCACAATTACGGCGGCTCCTATCGTGGCGCCGTGCCGCTGGTCACCGCCTTGGCGCACTCGCTGAACACGGTCGCCGTCAAATTGTCGATCGCGATTGGCGAAGCCTATCCGGTAAAGGGCCACAACAATGTCTTCGAAGCGGCCAAGCGCGGCCGCGCCAAGATCATCGAGACGGCGCGGCGCATGGGCATCACGACGCCTCTGCCCGACACTGTCTCATTGCCGATCGGCGCGGACGGGGTGACGGTGATGGGCATGGCCGGCGCCTATGCCACATTCGCCAGTGGCGGAAAAAGAATTGATCCTTTCGCTGCAATCGAGATCAGCAACAGCCATGGCAATGTCATCTATCGGCATGACCGCGATGCCCCGGCTCCGAAACAGATCTTCGATCCGAAAGTCATCATCGAAATGGTCTCGATGATGAAGCAGGTCGTCCAGGCCGGAACCGGCCGGCGCGCCATCCTCGACAATATCGATGTTGCCGGCAAGACGGGCACGACCAATGGCTATAAGGATGCCTGGTTCATGGGCTATACCGGCAATTACGTCGGCGCCATTTGGTTCGGCAATGACGACGACACGCCGACGAACAATATGACAGGAGGCACGCTGCCGGCGGGAACTTGGCATGAGATCATGGCCTATGCCCATCAAGGCATCGATCTCAAGCCGCTGCCGGGCGATCCGACGCCAACCGCCAAACCGGCGCCGGCCGAAACTCTCTCAAGCTCGGCGACACTTGCCGAACTCGGCGCGCCGCAGCACCCCACCAGCCTCTCTTCCGGCTCGGTCGCCGTGCTCGGCACGATTGCGGAAACGGCAAAGCTCGCCGAGCTCAAGCGAGCTTCGGCCGGCGCAAAGACGAGCTTCAAGGAACAGCCATGACCGCGGCGACTGTGCAGCCCTGACGATGCTTTTCAAATTTCTCGCGACGCTCTTGACAGGAACCCTGCTCGGCCTTGCCGCCACCTATTATCTCCTCGTTGGCGGCGTGAGCTTCGACGAGGTCAAGGCCGGGCCATGGAAACGCTGGCCGAAAAGCGGCTCGATGGACATCGACCCCTATGCCCATGCCATGCTGGCGCGTTCGGGGCAGCTGCCGCTCGGCACGGCTGAAGGCCTGAGTTTCTTCGCCTGGAACGACAGCGCCGGCGAACCCTTGCGAGCAGGCTGCGATTATATGGTGCGCGGCCCGGTTCCGCCGACACGCTATTGGACCTTGAGCCTCTACGCGCCGACAGGATCGTTGGTCGACAATCCGGCGAAGCGTTTCGACTTCACTTCGGCAGAAATCCTGCGCGCCGCCGATGGCGGCTTCGAAATCGCCGTCTCGCGCCATGCGCGGCCAGGCAATTGGCTGCCGATCGGCGATGTTTCCGCCTTTGCCCTCGTCCTGCGGCTTTACGACACTTTGTTCGACTTCGGCATGTCGAAGGTCGAGGCCACGGCGCTGCCACAAATCGCCAAAGGTCATTGCGAATGACCCTGACGGACCGGCTGCTCACCCTCCTTCTTTACGGTCTCGGCGTGGCGTTTGTTGCCAGCCTCGTCCATCTGGTCGCGGTTTTCGCAATGCCGGAACTCGCACCCCATGACGCCTTCACGCGTCTTTCCGCCCTCGCCAAATCGAGCCAGCCGGTTTTGCTGCCACGGCCTCTGCCGGGGCAAGAACTCACGCCTTTTGAGGATCCGGCATTGGCGCAGGCCGTCTGCGTATTCGATCTCGCGCACGGATCTTTGCGCGTGAGAGCCGATCTCGACCATGACGAGCTGTTGACTTTGTCGTTTCGCAGCCGCACCGGGCGGGTCTTCTACGCCATGACCGACCGGGCGGCGGTTCGCGGCAAGATCGATATAAGGGTTCTGACCGCGGCACAGCTCGAAGCCGTGCAAGCAGAAGATGATGAAGACAATCCGCCGCAGGAATTGCGCCTCGTCGCACCGCAGCTGAAAGGCTTCGTCCTCATCGATGCGCTGGCGGCGCATCCGAGCGAGCGCGCTGCTGCCGAAGCCCGCGTCATGTCGGTTATCTGCGCGCCCGAGGCCATTGCGCAGAATTAGCCCTCCGCGCGAGGACTTTTCTCAGCTCGTGCGGTCGCGCCGCTTGCGTGGAGGATCGCTGCGCGGTGCAGCGCGCCGGCGGCGGGTTTTCGGCGGCGCTTCGGTTTCTTCGATGCGCACGATCCGCACGCCGGTGAAGAAAAGGATCTCGGCGCCGGCACCCTCCGTCCCCGAACGGCGGGGCTCGTCAGCCCTTGACCTGAATAGAACGAGTTCACCCATCGGCCCATCTCCGGCAGGACCCGCCACATATTACGCGGCTTCGGCAGCGGCCGAGATCGAGCCTGCGCGTCTCTGGTTAACGACACCTCAACATGGGCGGCTTTGGCGGGAAATTCTGTGTGCTGGCACAACTCGGGGGAGCGGCGTTGTGGCAAAAGCACATGCTTCGAGAAAATGCAGGCGGCATCGGCCAGCCTTAGAGCCGATCCCGCTCAGGTGGCACCGCATCTTTGGCACATCGGATTATTCGACATGCTTAGACTACGATCCACATGATCGGGACAAATCGGTCCTATTTCAAAGAGTTGGAGTATGTCCTTTACAAGACATCGGGTATGCCCGATGTCTAAAATATCGGCAAAGTCAGTCATCTTTTCCGGGACATGCTCTAGATCACGATGACTTTGGATTGAATCAATCCAAAGTCATGAACGTGATCGATTCCAATAATGAGAGCGGGATGCGGGCGGAAAACCGGTTCCCACTTTTCCTCATCCCGCTCTAGGGCGCCAGATCGAGGAAATTGCGCCCGAGACGATCTTCGACTTCAACGATCCACAAATCCGAATCGAAGGCGATTTCGCGCTGCAGGCGCGTTTCCGCCGCCGCCGCATCGATCCAATCGGCGTGGTGAAGGCGCGCGAAGAGACGCGCGTCGCGATCGACCTCGCTCTGCGGCGCCGGGCCGAACAGCGCGCCAGTGCCGTCGAGCCGGTCGATCTTCACGAGGATCGCGCCCGCTTCCGCGGCGCCGCGCCGGCGCAACGCCGCCGCGACCCCCTCGACACCGCAACGCCGCAAATAGGCCGAGACCCAAAAATCGCTCCGCAGCCGCATGCTAGGCCCTCGCGCGACCGGAAGAGCCGGCCGCTTCGGGACATGCTCTAGCGTCAGAAAACCGGCTTTCTGTCACATGATTGTTGTGGCGCTCCGCTTGAGTTGGCGCGTCACCAGGAGCTGCGTTCATGACTTCTCTTTCCTCAGTCGATTCCCTACCGGCCGAAAGCCAAGCCGGCCCGAAGCCGCATCTCGATCACCCGATCGACATGCGTGCCGTCATCATTTTCCTCGCGGTCATTGCCGGAGGCCTGTTCTTTGCCGCCTATAGCATCTATGGCGACATGCAGCTGACAGGCACCAAGGTTGCCAGCATCTTGCCGTTTCTTCTCCTCGGTGTCGCACTGCTGATCGCCTTGGGCTTCGAATTCGTCAACGGCTTCCATGACACGGCGAATGCCGTCGCGACGGTGATCTACACCCATTCGCTGCCGGCGCCTTTCGCCGTCGTCTGGTCCGGGCTCTTCAATCTCCTCGGCGTGCTGTGGTCGACCGGCGCGGTCGCCTTCGGCATCATTTCGCTGCTGCCGGTGGAGCTGATCCTGCAAGTCGGCTCGGGCGCCGGATTTGCCATGGTCTTCGCGATGCTGATCGCGGCGATTATCTGGAATCTCGGCACCTGGTGGCTTGGCCTTCCGGCCTCAAGCTCGCATACGATGATCGGCTCGATCATCGGCGTCGGCATCGCCAATGCGCTCATGCGCGGCCGCGACGGCACCGCCGGCGTCGATTGGAGCAAGGCGACCGAGGTCGGTTATGCGCTCTTGTTCTCGCCCATCGTCGGCTTCATCTTCTCCGCCCTGCTGCTGTGGGTCATGAAGGCCGCAATCAGCAAGCCGGAGCTTTATTCCGAACCCAAGGGCAAGGCAGCCCCGCCCTTGTGGGTCCGCGGCCTCCTTGTTTTGACCTGTACCGGCGTGTCCTTCGCACATGGCTCGAATGACGGGCAGAAGGGCATGGGCCTCATCATGCTCATTCTGATCGGCACCGTGCCCACCGCCTATGCCTTGAACCACGCCTTGCCGGCGAGCCACATTCAATCCTTCGTGGCGGCATCGGAGGCGGCCTCCAAAGTCGTTGAGTCCAAGGCCGCCGGTTATAAGGTCATCGGCGATCCGCGGCCGGCGGTCACCCGTTATATCGCCGCGCATGACTTCGATGATGGCACCTATCCGTCCCTCGCCGTGCTCATCCGCGATATTGCCACGCAGATCTCGACCTATGGCTCGCTCAACAAAGTGCCGGCGGCCCAGGTCGCCAACACCCGCAACGACATGTATCTCACTTCCGAGGCGATCCGCGTCCTTGCCAAGGATCATCAAAGCGATCTCTCGGCGGCGGACGTGAAGACGCTCAACACCTATAAGAAACAACTCGACTATTCGACGAAGTTCATCCCCATTTGGGTGAAGATCTGCGTCGCCATCGCGCTCGGGCTCGGCACGATGATCGGCTGGAAGCGGATCGTCGTCACCGTCGGCGAGAAGATCGGCAAGCAGCATCTGACCTATGGCCAGGGTGCGGCGGCGGAACTCATCGCCATGGGCACGATCTTCGCCGCCGATAATTTCGGCCTGCCGGTCTCGACGACCCATGTCCTTTCCTCGGGCGTCGCCGGCACGATGGCAGCGAATGGCTCGGGGATCCAGTTCAGCACGTTGCGCAATATTGCGGTCGCCTGGGTGCTGACCCTGCCTTGCGCCATCATGCTGTCGGCCTTCCTCTATTGGGTCTTCCGCCACATCTTCTGATTGAGAACGCACTCTCGTCATTGTCGAAGCCGGCCGCACCGCGGCCGGCTTTTTTGTTGCCGTTGAAATCTGCTAACGAGATAGGGTCGCCGCCCGTCCAATAAACTAGATTTCATCAGATGCAGACAGACCACTTCAAGGCGCCTCTTTCAAAAATGGAAATCATAGGCCTCTTGGCTGCGCAGCACGGATTTACGCGCTATTTGGAGCTGTGTACGTCCACGACCGGCAATTGCTACAGAAATCTGGACCGACGAGTCCTGCCTGCCGCGCATCGCCTCATGTATAATTGTCCTGCCGAATTCGAGGACGGTCTTGGCATCGACTTTCGAAGCGAAAGCTTCGATATCAGCCAATGCCTTGCCGAGATAAGTGGCAAGGGCTTGCGCTATGACATCATCCTCGTCGACGGCTTCCACGAATATGATTGCTCGTATCGTGATCTCCAGGTGGCGTTCGATCTCATTGATGAAGGCGGGATGCTTGTTGTACATGATTGCCTGCCGCCCAATGCTGCCGTGGCCGCACCTAAATTCGTACCCGGCGAATGGAGTGGCGTGACTTACAAGGCCTATCTCGACTTCGTCTGCGCGCGGCGGCTCGACTATTGCACCATCGACACGGACTATGGCTGCGGCATCATTCGCAAGCCGGATCGCCGATCGAACTGGGCAAGATTCTTACGGGTGATAGACACCTCTTTTCTGGACCCCAGTTCACAGCGGCGAGCCGATCGCCGACAGCACAAATTGCTATGGCGCGAATGGCGCGGAATCAGAAACGATTTTGAACGGGCATTCTTCTTTCTCGAGAAGCACAAAAAGGAGCTTCTGAATTTGATCAGTTCCGACGCGTTTTTGGCAACGCTTTGAGGCCGCCTCAATTGGCCGCTTCTTTCTTGTTTTCTATGTTACACTAAGTATTTGAAATTCATTATGATTCTTCTGCCGCTTTTCGCTGTGCCCCTGGCGCGCTAAAGAGCCCTCTGAAAGAGCGTGATTTTCGACGCTCGCAGGAGACAGACATGGCTGCGCTCGACGCCACGCTGGCGCGCATCGATTCCAACCTCGAAGGCGCGCTCGACCGCCTCTTCGCTTTGATCGCCATCCCCTCGATCTCGACCGATCCAGCCTATGCGGAAGAATGCCGGCATGCGGCCGAATGGCTGGTCGGTGAATTGCGGTCGCTCGGCTTCGACACATCGCTGCGGCCGACCGCCGGCCATCCCATGGTGGTCGGCAAAGCGCGAACCGGACGCCAGGGCGCACCGCATCTTCTCTTCTACGGCCATTACGACGTGCAGCCGCCGGACCCGCTCGACTTGTGGGAGACGCCGCCCTTTGCACCGCGCCTCGCCGAAGCACCAGCCGGCAAGCAGATCATCGGCCGCGGCGTCGCCGACGACAAGGGCCAGCTCATGACCTTCATCGAAGCCTGCCGCGCCTTCAAAGAGGTGACGGGCACACTGCCTTGCGACATCACCATATTGCTCGAAGGCGAGGAAGAATCCGGCTCAACCTCCCTGCCCGCCTTTCTCACCGCCAATCGCGACGAGCTCTCAGCCGATCTCGTCCTCGTCTGCGACACCGGCATGTGGGACCGCAAGACGCCCGCCATCACCACAATGCTGCGCGGCCTGGTGCTCGAAGAAGTCATCGTCCATGCCGCCGACCGCGATCTTCATTCCGGCATATACGGCGGCGCCGCGGTCAATCCCATCCATGTGCTCGCCAAGATCATCGCCGATCTGCATGACGAAAATCATCGCATCACTTTGCCCGGCTTCTACGAGGGCGTTGCCGAATTGCCGGCCGAGATCGCCGAGCAATGGCGGCATCTGCCGCAGGAGGGCCGGGATTTTCTCGGCGATGTCGGGCTCTCCGAGCCGGCCGGCGAAACCGGCCGCAGCATTTTGGAAATGATCTGGGCGCGGCCGACCTGCGATGTGAACGGCATCATCGGCGGCTATACGGGCAAAGGCTCGAAGACCGTGCTGCCGGCCAAGGCTTCCGCCAAATTCTCGTTCCGCCTCGTCGGCGCGCAAAACCCGGAGAAGATCGCCGCGAGCTTCCGCAGCTTCGTCCATGCACGCCTGCCCGCCGACTGCCATGTCGAATTCATTTCGCATGGCGCTTCGCCGGCGCATCAATTGCCCTTCAGCTCCGACGCACTTTTTCGCGCACGTGAAGCGCTGAAAGCGGAATGGAAGACCGAGCCGGTGCTTGCCGGCTGCGGCGGCTCGATCCCGATCGTCGGCGCCTTCAAGCAGGATCTCGGCATGGACGCTTTGATGATCGGCTTCGGCCTCGACGACGACCGCATCCATTCGCCGAATGAGAAATATGAGCTCAGCTCTTTTCATAAAGGCGCGCGGAGCTGGGTGCGGGTGCTCGATGCGCTCGCGCGGTGCGAATGAATGGATCGGAATGAGCCTCGACTTTTCTTTGGAGTGATTCCGAAGTTACGCATTTGCGAAATGCATGGTTATCGCGCGTTTGACCTCGCACAATGGTGACAATGCTTAGCAATCACCCGTCTGGCATGCCTGCAGACCAAATGCATCCGCTCTGTAGCTGCCATTAAGGGCATGCGCCGCGGTCATAGGCAGGCTGTGTCAACTTATCTCCGCCCTCACTCTCGCCACGCGCGCGAACTGCCTTTATATCGTGTCGCACCCTCCTCCTTTCGGCAGAGGGGATTGATCCAAAGCAACGACAAGCCGACCGGACCGGCTGAACCCAATCTGAAACCAATTCAAGAAGCCCCAACATAGCGAGGTTCGCATTCATGTCGACCGATATCGAGATTGCACGTGCCGCCAAGCTCGAACCGATCGCGGAGATCGCGCAGCGAGCAGGCGTTCCGGCGCAGGCGATCCGGCCTTATGGGAATTATATCGCCAAGGTCGACGCGAATTTCCTCGCCGAGGCGCATTCGCGTGGACAAGCAAAGCCGAAGAGCAAGCTGATCCTCGTCACGGCGATCAATCCGACCGCGGCCGGCGAAGGCAAGACGACGACCTCGGTCGGGCTTGCCGATGCCATGCGCCGGCTCGGCAAAAAGGTAATGATCGCCTTGCGCGAGCCCTCGCTCGGCCCCTGTTTTGGGATGAAGGGCGGCGCCACCGGCGGCGGCTATGCCCAGGTCGTGCCGATGGAAGAGATCAATCTGCATTTCACCGGCGATTTCCACGCCATCACCAGCGCCCATAATCTGCTCGCGGCGATGATCGACAATCATATTTTTTTCGGCACTGCGCCGCATCTCGATACGCGCCGCGTCTCTTGGCGCCGCGTCATCGACATGAATGACCGGGCCTTGCGCCAGATCGTCAGCAGCCTGGGTGGCGCCGCCAATGGTTTTCCGCGCGAAACCGGTTTCGACATTACGGCAGCGTCCGAAATCATGGCGATCTTCTGCCTCGCCCGCGATCTCAACGATCTTACGGCGCGGCTCGACCGCATCATCATCGGCATAGGCATGGACAAGCAGCCGGTAACGGCCGCGGCGATGAAGGCGACGGGTGCGATGACCGTCCTCTTGAAGGATGCGCTGATGCCCAATCTGGTGCAGACGCTCGAAGGCACGCCGGCCTTCGTCCATGGCGGGCCTTTCGCCAATATTGCGCATGGCTGCAATTCGGTGATCGCGACGACGGCGGCGATGGATCTTGCCGATTATGTGGTGACGGAAGCGGGCTTCGGCGCCGATCTTGGCGCGGAAAAATTCTTCGACATCAAATGCCGCGCGGCCGGCCTTACGCCTTCGGCCTGCGTCGTCGTCGCAACCTTGCGGGCGTTGAAATCGCAAGGCGGCGTCGCCAAGGAAGATCTCGGCAAGGAGAATGCCGCAGCCCTCAAGGCCGGCCTCGCCAATCTTGGCCGCCATGTCGCCAATGTGAAGAAATTCGGCCTGCCCGTGCTCGTCGCGATCAATCATTTCAAAGGCGATTTGGATGCCGAGCTCGGCGTGATCGCTAAGACCTGCCGCGACGAATTCGGCGCCGAGGCCATCCTCTGCAAACATTGGGCGCTCGGCGGCGAAGGCGCGCTCGAACTTGCCGAAAAGGCGGTTGCGCTCGCCGATGGCGGAACCGCCAAATTCCACCAGCTCTATCCGCTCGACATGCCGCTCCTCGACAAAATGCGCAAGATCGCCCGCGAGATCTATGGCGCGGCGGATATTTCGATCGACAGCAAGGCCAAGAAGCAGGTCGCCGAGATCGAGGCCATGGGCTTCAAGGATCTGCCGGTCTGCGTCGCCAAGACGCAATATTCCTTCTCGACCGATCCGACCCGCCTCGGCGCGCCCGAAGGCTATATCGTGCCGATCCGCGAGGTCAGGCTCTCGGCCGGCGCCGGCTTCGTCGTGATGATCACTGGCGAGATCATGACCATGCCGGGCCTGCCGAAGAAGCCGGCCGCGGAATTGATCAGGCTCGATGAAAAGGGCGAAATCGAAGGGCTGTTCTGAACAACGGCTCGTGCGCGCACCCTCTCCCATTGGGAGAGGGTCGGCACGCCGTCGGCTTCGGTGTCTCTTGACCTTATGTTAGTCATTTCCGAAGCCGCGCTAATACGGCTTCCCCACGCGCCGCAGCCTCACGCCTGAGACGAAGAAGCAAAGACCAAGCACGAAAGCATAGACGAGCGTGCCACCGGCAAAGAGACAGATGAGCTCGATCTCATTTTCGAAACGACCGATACCCGCCGCAAATTCCGCCGCCGGCAAAGTGAAGAAGAGCGCAAACAGAGAAAGTGCGAAAGCGGCGATCGCGGCCGAGGCTGCGCTCTTCGCCAAAAGCTCATCCGGCCACATGAGATTCCGCCGCATGGCGAAATAACAAAGAAGAATGAGGTTGATCCAGGCGCCGACCGCGGTTGCGGTGGCAAGCCCCACGGCGCCCATGTCTTTGAAGAGCGCGACCTTCAAGGCGATATTGCCGGCAACCGCCAAAAGCGAGATCAGCATCGGCGTGCGCGTGTCGCCGATCGCTTGAAAGCTCGCGACGACAGAACGGATGAGCACGATCGCGATGATCCCGAAGCCGTAGGCCGTCAGCACATTCGCCGACGCTATCGCCGCGCCCTCCGTAAACATGCCGCGCAAAAATACACCGCGCATGATGACGTCAGGGATCATGATGAAGGCGACGAAAAACGGCGCCCCCAGCACGATCGACAAAGCCATAGTCCGGTTCTGCGCATGACGGGCGCCGCCATGATCGCCCAGCGCTAGCCGCCGGCTCATTTCCGGCAACAGCACAGTGCCGGCCGCAATCCCGATAATGCCGATCGGAAGCTGATAGAGTCTGTCGGCATAATAGATCGAAGAGACCCCGCCCGTCGGCAGCATGGAACCGATGATCGTATCGGCAAAAAGCGCGAGCTGCACCCCGGCCGAGCCGATGACCGCCGGACCCAGAACGACGAAAAAATGCCGGATCTCCTTGCTCCATTCGAGGCGGACCAGACGCTCATGCAGGCCGTCGCGGCGCAGGGCCCAAAAGGTCAAAGCGAATTGGCAAAGGCCGGAGAGCGTGACGCCAACGGCGGCTGCGACCGCGGCATTGGGAAACAGAAAGGCCGCTGCCAGGCAAAGGATCATCGCGAGATTGAGGAGGACGGGCGCGAAGGCCGCCGCGGCAAAATATCCCCGCGCATTCAATGTTCCAGATTGCAAAGTCACGAGGGTGATGAAGAGAAGATAGGGAAAGGTGATCCGCGTCAGAGTGACCGCCGCGGAAAATTTGGCGGGATAGGCGCGAAACCCCGGCGCGAGAAGATCGATGAGCTGCGGCGTGAAGGCGAGCGCTGCCAGCAAAAGAAGCAGCTGCGAATAGAGCAGCAGCGTAAAAATCTGGCTCGCAAACCGCCGACTTGCCGTCTCGCCCCGTGCCGCGAGAATCTGCGTGTAGCAAGGCACATAGGCGGCGTTGAACGCTCCTTCGCCGAAGATCGCGCGAAAATGGTTCGGCAGGCGGAAAGCGACGACGAAGGCATCGGCGAGCTGGCCGGCGCCGAGCACGGCACCGAGCATGACATCGCGCAGAAATCCCGTGGCTCTGGAAAGGAGCGTGAACACCGCTACCGAAAAGAGATTCTTATACATGAAGCGGTCCGGACCGATCGATCGCGCCACGATGTTGTGAATCGGCGCGCAAGTCAAAGCACGCACTTGGCCTGCCGGTGCGCGGAAGCTGGCGGAGCCGCCAAGAGGCGGCTCGGTGCAATGCCATCTCGACGCCTGGCAGCTGTATCAATGCTATGAACAGAGCCTTTCTGATCAGCCTGCAGGCGCGGAGGCGGGAGTCATCGATCGGCGTTTGGGCGCTCTCCCACGGGCTCGCAAGCAACGCCCAGCGCATCCTCGATGAGATAAAGCGGGCGGCCCTTCACTTCGGCGAAAATGCGGCCGATATATTCGCCGAGAACGCCGAGCGAGAAGAGCTGAATGCCGGCGAGAAAGGTGATTGAGACGATCAGTGATGCAAAGCCTGGCACATCGACGCCGGACACCATGGTCATGATCACGAAATAGATCGCCGTCGCCAGCGAGATCACGGAAATCGAGGTGCCGACATAGGTCCACACCATCAGCGGCAAGGTCGAGAACGACATCAGCCCATCGAGTGCGAAGCGGGTCAGTTTGCTATAGCTGAATTTCGAGCTGCCATGCGCGCGGGCCGCGACCTCAAAGGGCACACCGATGGATTTGAATCCGATCCAAGCGTAAAGCCCCTTCGAAAAGCGGGCTTTCTCGCGCATGCTGCGCAGCGCCGAGACCGCCTGCCGGTCGAACAGGCGGAAGTCGCCTGCCCCTTCCGGCAGGCTCGTCTCGCCGAAGGCGCGAAAGAGCCTGTAGAAGCGCTGCGTGAGGAGACGCCGCAGCGGCGCGTCGGCGGTACGGTCGCAACGTTGGCCATAGACATTCTTATAGCCGTCGTGCCAGCAGGCGACGAAGGTCTCGATCATCTCCGGCGGATGCTGGAAGTCGGCATCCATGATCACGACCGCAGCCCCGGAAGCGAAATCGAGACCGGCGGCAATCGCCACCTCCTTGCCGAAATTCCGGCTGAGCGCGACCGCCCGCACCCTTTCATTCACCTTATGCGCCTCGCGCATCACCGCGAAAGAGCCGTCCGTGGAGCCGTCATCGACGAAGAGGATTTCATAGGAGGCGGCGCAGCGCTCCAGCACCGGCATCAGCCGCTCCAGCAAAAGGCCGAGAGACTGCGCCTCGTTGAAGACAGGTATGACTACGGAGAGCTCCGGCATCGGCTGCGACGCTTCTTGTGACGTCATCGAGGCCGACCTTTTTGCTTGCTCGCCTTGTTTCGCATTTGAATTTGCAACTGGCGCGATCCTCCCTATAGAAGCTCTTGTAAATCGCTTCGGCGGAGCCGGCAGCGGCTTAGAGCATGTCCCGGAAAAGTTGATAGACTTTTCCGACAAAGGACATGCTTTGATGTAGAGCCGATTTGTCCCGTCACGTGGATCGCATTTCAAGCACATCGGATATATCCGATGTACCAAAGATGCGATTCCACGTGATCGGGATCGGCTCTCGGCGCAGGCATCGCAAACCGCCCGCCGGATTTCCAGAAAAATCGATCCTACCTCGCCTTTTCGACGGGCGATCTCGGCACAAAGGCGATGGGCCTCATGGTCAAAGACGTCCAGCCCACGAGCGCGCGCCGGAGGCAGACCCTTCGCTTCTGCCTCTGCGCCGATGATTTCGGACTTTCGGAGGCTGTGAGCCGGGGCATTCTCTCGGCCCTCGCCGCCGGACGTCTGACGGCAACGAGTGCGATCACGACACGGCCCCATTGGCGCACGGCGGCGCGGCAGCTCGCTGCATTGGGTGCGAGCGCCGATATCGGCCTCCATCTCAATCTGACTTTGGCGGCGCCTCTGACTCCTATGCCAGCCTTCGCGCCGGACGGTTGTTTGCCGGGGATCGGCAAAGTGCTGCGTGCGGCGCAAAGAAGGAGCTTGCCATGCGCCGAGATCGGCCAAGAAATCGGCGCCCAGCTCGACGCCTTCGCCGAAGCTTTCGGGCGCTTCCCGGATTTTGTCGACGGGCACCAACATGTTCATATTCTGCCCGGCGTTCGGCAGCTGCTGTTCGAGGTGCTCGAAGGCAAAGGCCTCGCTGGCAGGCTTTGGCTGCGCGACAGCGGCGATCGCCCCTGGCGCATTCTTGCGCGGAACATGGAAATCAAAAAGGCTTTGGGGATCGCCTGGCTGGCGCGCCGCTTCGCCGCCGAGGCACGCGCCCATGGATTTGCGGTGAATGAGGGATTTTCCGGCGTTTCGGACTTTTCCGAAACGCGCGACTATGGCGCCGACTTCGCCCGCTATCTGATGGCCCCCGGCGCCGCCCATCTCATCATATGCCATCCCGGCCATATCGATGACGAGCTCGCCCGGCTCGATCCCATCACGCACGCGCGGGAGAAGGAACTCGCCTTTCTGCTCTCGTCCCGATTCAACGACCGTCTGGCGCGGCACGGAGCAGAACTTGCCCGGCTGACGCGATATTTCGATATGTGATTAACTAAAGCTTAAGCGGTTGCGACCAAGCTCGCCGGCATTGCAACGCAGAGCAACCAGCAGGCGCATGAGGCAGCGCGCGCCATCATCGAATCCTCCGCAAACGTCCGCACCGTCGCGCGCGCATCGGAAGAACTGTCGTCTTCGATCGGCGAGATCGAGCGGCAGGTCACGAAGACACGTCGTGTCGTCGCCGATGCGGCCACCACCAGCGCGCAGACCCGCATCGCCACCAATGCGCTTGCCGCCAAAGCCGAAGACATCGGCGCGATCATCGCTCTCATCCAGGCTATCGCCTGGCAGACCAATATGCTTGCGCTCAATGCGACGATCGAGGCTGTCAGAGCGGGTGAAGCCGGCCGCGGCTTCGCCGTCGTGGCCCAGGAAGTCAAATCCCTTGCAAGCCAGACGACGAAGGCCTCGCAACACATCGCCGATCACGCCCTCGCCATCCAGGCTGTGACCGATAAGGTGATCGAGGCCATCGCTTCGATCGCCGCCACCATGGCCGAAGCACAACGTTCGACCGAGATCATTGCGGTCGCGGTCCAACGGCAATCTGGGACCACGACAGAGATCTCACGCAGCGTCGCCGAGACAGCCGCAGGGAACCGAGGTCGCCGCCGGCAATGTCAGCCATGTGGCCGCGAGCGCCGCACAAACCGACGTTTCCGCTAACAAAGTCCATCACGCCGCCGCGAATGTGGCAATGCAGGCCAAACGGCTCAGCGAAACGGTCGATGGATTTCTCCGAAATGTCGCCGCAATCTGATCGTTGAAATGTCTAAGTGGCCTGCTTCATGGCGACGAGGCAGCGCTCCTCGACATATTCCCAATTCACGATGTGATGGATGAAAGCCTCGAGATAGTCGCGACGGCGGTTCTGATAGTCGATGTAATAAGTGTGCTCCTACAGGTCCATGGTGAGGATCGGCGTGGCACCGAGGATCTGCGGATTCTCGGCATTGCCAGTCGCTATGAGAGCATTTGCTGCGACGATTTTTCCCGAGTGTCCGGCGAGATCCCAATCGTGGCTTATGCGTGGCTTATGTCTTCGCTGTTCGTTAACTTTGCGCTCACCAAATTGGCGCTGAGTAAGCTCGTCAAATCGCCGGTCGTGGGACACACGCGGCACACCAGGCTGGCGCATATCGATTAGGCAGGGGTGTGGGCCAATACAGAGACGGACCCGGGAGGTAGGACTCAAGACGATGAAATATGCCCTCTTCGCTCTCGGTCTGCTTCTGCTGTTCATCGGCGGTTACGCGGTCTATTTCGGCACCGGCATCATTGACGTCGAGCGCGGTTGGGCGAGCGTGATTGCCGGCACGATGGCGGTGGTCGGTGGCGTGCTCACGCTCGGACTCGCCTGGGTCCTCAAGGCGCTCGACCAATTGCGCGCCCTGCTTCAGGCAAACGCGATGAACGCGGCAGTCAAAAGCACCCTGCCGTCAGCGCATGAGGTGCTGCATGGCGCGCGCGAGACCTTCGCACCCATGATAGATCTGCCGGTCGCGCCGGTCGTTTGGCCGCCGCATACATCCCCATCACATGCGTCCACCGCACAACAGGACGCGCTCGCCGAGCAGCCGCTTGCAGATACCGAAACCGAGCTCGCCGGGACTCTTTCGAAGGCAAAGCCTATAGCGCTTTCGACGCCGAAGCGAATGCGGCAATCCGCGCCCCCGCTCACGCGCCAGCGCCGACCGCTGAGCGCGTGAAGCCGTCAGCCCCCGTCAGGGATCTTTGGCGCCGCGTCGCAAACGAGATCGACACACCGCCGTTGTCGGCACGCCCAGCGACGCAGAAAGGCGCATCTGCTGTAGAGCCTCCCTTGATGCAGCCGCCGCCGCTCCCTAATGCCGCGACAGCCATTGCTTCCGAGACCGTTCAGCCATCAGCAGACCGAAGGGAGGCAGAGCCAAGTGCCGAGAACGGCGATTGGCTCGATCAGGCTCTTGCCGATCTCGATTTGGCCATGGCGGAGGCGCCATTTTCGCAACGTTCCGATGCGGCAGCCGATATCGAGCCGCACAAGAATATGCCCGCAGAGACGGCGGCGCTCGCTTCCGAACCCGCGCAAGGAGAATTCCTTGCCGACACGGATGAGCCGGCCATTATCGGACGCTATGAATTTGAGGGAACCAGTTACATCATGTTTGCCGACGGCTCGATCGAAGCCCAATCGGACCGTGGTGTTGCCCGTTTCAAATCCATGGCCGATTTGAAAGCCTATTTCGAAACCCAAGAGGTGCCACAATAAGAGGCGCCACGCGTAGCATTGAACAGCTGCCAGGGAGGGCCGGACCGGATCCAAACGCCACTTCCGGCAGCGGGCCGTAGCTCAAATCCGGGGCTTCCAAGCAATCCATAAAATCGCTACAATCTCTGCTAGCATAAGAACTATCTCGGAAATCGCGGTTTCGATTCCTTAGGTTTCGCAGAGAGTGGTGAATCCGGTATCTATTCCTCAACGAATTGGAGTTTTCGGCATGAAAACATTTTTGATGACCTGTGTTGCTACGGCCGCTCTGGCCACCGCCGCTTTCGCGGGCGACGCCGCGCCGGCGACACTGGGCAGCGCTTCGACCATTTCGCCGACCTCCGCCAATAGCGGCGCCAATCAGCTGGGTGCCAAGCCGGCCAGCAATGGCCATGTGATGGCTACAACGCCAAGGGTGGGTGCCAAACCGGCCGCTGCGTCCGCCCAAGCGTCACAATCCACAAGCAGCTTGACGGGTCGAAATTAGCGGGCGCCACCAGCACGGTTTGGAAGGTCAGCCAAGACAGCTATGGGTTTGAGGGCTCTGTCGATGGCTGCCACTTCAATGGCAATGCCGGTCGGGGCGGCTACCATCTCCATAAGACGTGCTGGATCTCACTGAGGCTGCGCGCCAGTCTTGCGAACTGCCGGAAGGGATAGGGCGCGCCGCATCTCGTTCTTGTTTGGATTTGTATAAAAATAGAAAGGGCGGCCATCTTACGAGGCCGCCCGAGGGAAAGCTTTAACCCGTTCACTGACGACCTTCTTGTTCGTGATCAAGAAAATTCAGGGGCGGGATGAGGAAAAGCGGGAACTGGTTTTCCGGCGCCATCAAGTTTACGCAGATTGCGCAAGCTTATCTGCATATCCCGCTCCAATTATTGGAATCGATCACGTTTCTAAAGACATCGGATATATCCGATGTCTCAATTATGACTTTGGATTGATTCAATCCAAAGTCATCGTGATCTAGCGGGCGGTGCAACCGCCTGCCGGAGCCTGGCAAACAAAGCCTCCGATGCTGCACTGATTTATCGCGGCTTGGGGAGTTGGGCCACTGCCCCACCGGACGCCACCGGTACCAGTACCGGTAGTAATGTACCCGCACCCGCCGTTGGAGAAATTTCCGACGATCTGGCAACCTTGTCCGCCGCGACCTTGGCATTGGCTGATGGCGGCATTGTTTGCAAGTGGTGGTGTACTGTAATTCCAGGCTGCACCAGCAGCGACGTAAGCCGCGCCGCTGGCGTCATTCCATGTGGCTGCCGCAAGCGCCCCAAAACATGCCCCCGGGAAGCAATCGGCAATGGCTAAAGGCGTGTACCCCACCAGGGCGAGCATTATTCCACCAAGGAGCGTCAGTGATCGCATCGCTCTCGTAAAGAACTTAAAGAACATAGTGAGCGTCCCCTTTTTAGCCCGACATTTCGCATATAAGCACGAGCTTCAGCTTCATTCTGCCTCCGCTTGGCGGTCTCGGCAACCCTCATCCGTTGTCGCAGGTTTTTGACGGGTGGCGGAAGATCCCCGCGACGGGCGAAACCCGCGCCGCGAGACGCGCGCCGCCAGCGGGTCCTGATTGGTCAACGATCGCGCTTTGATTGGGAGATTTCGATGAAGCTTCTCGTCTCCGCCATTGTGCTCGGGCTCGGTGCGATCACCTTCGCGCCGCAAGCGGAAGCCCAGATTTGCGCACACGGCGCGCATCGGGCTCATTGCAGCGCCCACAAGCGGATCGCCCATGGGCACTATTATCATTACGTGCGGCGCTACAGCGAGAGAGCGGCGTGGGTCCTCGAGCCGCCGCTGCCCTATGTCTATTATTATCCGCCCATGCCAGCCGCGATTTTCGATCTTCCGCCGGAGCGCGGCTTTCCCGATCAGCCGCAATGACTGATGGAGCAGGAAGACAACCAAGCCTTCACCCACTATCCGCGCTCGTGCTGGCGCAATTGACCCTGCTCTAGCTTCCCCTCGACGCAGGCGAGCGCAAAAGCATATTGCAGGGCGATTTCGGCAAGCTGCTCGAAGCGGCCCGCGGAGCCGCCGTGACCTGCGCCCATATTGGTCTTGAGCAGGATTGGGCCGCCGCCGGTCATTGTGGCGCGCAGCCTTGCAACCCATTTAGCCGGCTCCCAATAAGTCACGCGCGGATCGGTGAGGCCAGCCAAGGCCAGGATCGGCGGATAGGGTTTGGCGGCGACATTGTCATAAGGCGAATAGGAGCGGATCGTCGCGAAAGCCTTCGGATCTTCGATCGGATTGCCCCATTCGAGCCATTCGGGCGGCGTCAAAGGCAGCTCCGCATCGAGCATCGTATTCAGCACATCGACGAAGGGCACGTCGGCGATAATGCCGGCGAAAAGCTCGGGCGCGAGATTGGCGACGGCGCCCATCAGCATGCCGCCGGCACTGCCGCCGCGCGCCACGATGCGCCCGGCGCCGGTGTAATTTTCGCCGATGAGATGATGGGCCGCGGCAAGAAAATCGGAAAATGTATTGGGCTTGTTGGCGAGCTTGCCGTCGAGATACCAATGCCAGCCCTTATCCGTGCCGCCGCGAATATGGGCGATCGCATAGACGAAGCCGCGATCGACGAGCGAGAGCCGATTGGCATCGAAACTCGCCGGCATCGCCGCGCCATAAGCGCCATAGCCGTAAAGCAGCAGCGGCGCGGTGCCTTCGCGCTTCATGTCCTTGCGGTGGAGAATCGAGATCGGGACCATCTCGCCGTCCGGCGCTGTCGCAAACAGGCGGCGCGTCACATAAAGCGCCGGATCATGGCCTGACGGAATCTCCTGGCGTTTGCGCAGCCTGCGTGCACGAGCCGCAAGATCGTAATCATAAATCTCCTGCGGCGTCGTCATCGACGAATAGACGAAGCGGAGAATATTGCTCTCATAGCCGAGATTCTCTTCGAAGCGCAGATGAAAGGCTTCCTCGGCGAAACTCACGGCATGATCTTGCCCGCTTGCGAGATGCCGGCAGACGATACGCGGCAAGCCGCCTTCGCGTTCGAGCCAAACGAGATAATCCTTGAAGAGCTTCATGGCGACGATCATGCAGCCACGCTTATGCGGCACTTCATCGACCCATTGGCTGCGGCCTGGATCAAGGGTCGGCGCCCGGACGATCTTGAAATCCTCCGCCCCGTCGGCATTGGTGCGGATGAACAGGCTCTCGCCGCGCGGCTCGACCGTGTAGCGCTGATCCGGCGCGCGCGGCGCGACGAGCCGCGGCTTGGCAATCGGATCGGCGAGATCGATGAGATGACATTCGGAGGCGACGTGATCCTCGATGCTGACAACAGCGTGCGTGCGCGAGGAGCTCTCGCGCAGATGCACGAACCAGGCGGGATCTCGCTCCTCGACCACCAATTCATCGCCGGCGGGATCGCTGCCGTGCCGATGCCGAAAGACCTGCGCGGTGCGGTGATTGGCATCGACCCGCACATAATAAAATCCATCCGCATTACGTAGCCATACGAGGCTACCGTCGGTCTCGGTGACCGTCTCCGCTTCATCTCGGCCTGTAGCGAGATCGCGCAGCTTCACCGAGTAAAGTTCCGACCCCTTGTCGTCGGAACTCCAGGCGAGCTTGGCATGATCAGGCGAAGCATGGGCTTCCGCCAGATCGAAAAAGATCTTTCCCTGCGCTTCTGCGTCACCGTCGAGAAGAATCTCTTCAGCGCCGCCGCCCAAGGGCTTGCGGCAGACGATCGGATGCTGGCCGCCTTGCCGATGCCGGTCGTAATAAAGGAACGGGCCGTCGGCGACGGGAACATCGGCATCATCTTCCTTGATCCTGCCGCGCAATTCCGCGACGAGCCGCTTCTGCAGATCAGCCGTCGGCGCCAACACATGATCGGCATAAGCATTCTCGGCCTCGAGCGCCGTTTTGATCTCGGTGGCCAAAGCGGCCGGGTCGCGCAGGACCTTTTGCCAATTCTCCGCCTTCAGCCAGGCATAATCATCTTCAAGCGCGATACCGTGGATCTGCCGGATCTCCTTGCGCTTCTCGACCGTCGGCGGCTGCGCGTCGCGGACACTGGAGCGGACTTGATCTTCTTGCGACATTGAGAACGGCCATTTCCAAGGTTTCACGCCGACGCGAATATATGCGATCGAAACGTCGGCCGGTCCGACGAGCTGCAAGGCATTACGGCGCGAGGACCGCCAAGCAACCGCCGCGAAGATTTTCACGGCGACCCAGATCAGCCAAATGGGCGTTTAGCCTGTGTTTTTCGACCGCCTTCAACCAAAGAATGTGCGTGAATTCTGTTTGAATTAACATTGAATTTGCTATTAGCTACTTGCAGATTGCTAGATTTCGACTTAGGAATAGCGTGTTTTCCAAGTCGACTCGAACGAAAACATGCGCAATAGGTTGGCTTGAACAGGTCGTGTTGAGCAGGACGCAGCAAGATAGCAGGGGCGAACAAAAGCGTCGGCTAAGATATCTGGAAGGATGTCTGACGAGGTACCAGAAAGAGTCTGGGCCAGTGAAGCCGTTGTTTGGTGGCGCAACGCCGATTGCAGTGCCGCAGGACGCAGAGACGCCATGAGTGACACAATGGGTTCAAATAATTACATCGAATTGGCCGCGGACATCGTTTCCGCCTATGTCAGCAACAATTCGGTCCCCGCGAGCGACCTGCCCGCGCTGATCAACGAGGTTCATTCGGCCCTTTTACGGGTGACGGCGGGGCAACCGGTCATTGTGGCGGAAACGCCAAAGCCGGCCGTCCCGCCCAAGAAATCGATCACCAATGAATTTATTGTTTGCTTGGAAGACGGCCGGAAATTCAAATCGTTGAAACGGCATTTGCGGACGCAATACAATATGTCGCCCGATGAATATCGCGAAAAATGGGGTCTGCCGCCGGATTATCCGATGGTGGCGCCAAATTACGCCAAGGCCCGTTCCAATCTCGCCAAGCAAATGGGGCTCGGCCAGCAGCGCCGCCGCACTCCCGCTAAACGCTGAGGTCAGCGCGCCGGTGGAAAGCCCGCCGGCCTTCCCAGCATTTCGCTAAGATCAAACATTTCGCTAAGATCAAGGATGCTTTCGCGCGCCCTCAGGCGACGGCCGTCTCGGCGGCCCGGCGCGCGTCATTTTTGATGCGTTCGACCATGGAGCGCACGCCATTGCTGCGCTGCGGCGTCAGATGCGCCGAGAGGCCGAGTTCCTTGAACAGGCCCTGCGCATCAGTGGTCAAGATCTTGGAGGGCGGATTGCCCGAATACATCGCCAGAATGAGTGCGACGAGGCCGCGCACAATATGCGCATCGCTGTCGCCGCGAAACGTCAGCACCGGCTCGCCCGGCTTCGCCCGGTCGACCTCGGTGACGAGCCAGACCTGGCTCGCGCATCCAAGCACCTTATTGCTGTCGATATGGGCAGCCTCCGCGAGCGGCTCCAATGTGCGGCCGAGCTCGATCAGATAGCGGTAGCGGTCTTCCCACTCGTCCAGGAAATTGAAATTTTCGACGATTTCTTCAAGGCTCATGATGCTGAAAACCGTGCCGTTCGAAGGATAGTCTCCTATTTATATTGTGCAAAGCACAGGGTATGCCAGCAAAAAGAGCGCTATTTTCCTTTAGCTTTGGCTCGAACGCTCGCGCGCGGCTGATCTGTCATGCGTCGATCTTGCGGCGACCGGCTTGTCTGGCAGGCGCAAATGCTGCGGCCGCAGCGGTGGCAGCGGGACATCCGCCAGCGGCGCCGGAGCCGCCGACATTTTGGCGGTCTCGACGGGCGCCGGTGCCGCTTGCGCCCACTTCTCCGGCCTCGCCTGCGCGTTGAAGGGGTGATGTCGGGCAAAATCCGACAGACGCGCGGCGATTGCGACACATTCGGTCGGCGCCTCGGCGCAACCGCCCGTCGCCTTGCCCCAGAAGCGCTGGATGGTGGCCGACACCCAGGCCTGCGCCATTTGGCTCATGCCTTCGGCTGAGCGGCCTTCAGCAGGCCGATCCTGCCGCGTCGCATGCGCTTGCCGCGGGCTTTCCACCTGGCGCACCGGCGCCATCGGACCCTGATCCGTGTTGAAGATGGTGCTGAAGACCACCGTCAGCCAAAACACACATCGGATGAGAAAAAACATGGACCGCCTCGCCGTGATCGCGATGGCTTTGGGTTGGATCAATCCAAAGTCATGATTGAGACATCGGATCTATCCGATGTCTCCATAAACGTGATCGATTTCATAATTTAGAGCGGGATGAGGAAAATCGGTTCCCACTTTTCGTCCTCCCGCTCTAACGGACAGTGGGGCTGCTTCTCGGCATCCCCGACACTGCAGCTTAGACATGCGGCCGATAAGATTCGTCCCATTACCGGCAGGCAAATCCGAAATGTCGGCTTTACCTTTTGATGACTCTATCGTTTCGACAAGAGGTTCTAAACCATAGCGAGAAGTTTTCGCAGCTGACGGCCGGATCGCCCGCCCGGCGCGCGGTTTCAATGGGATTTTGGGCCTGGCGCTTAGGGTTCACTTAAGACGCGCCTGCGAACCTGCCTGCGTGAATGAAGTGCCGGCGCAGGGTCCTCCCGCGATTTGATCGCGGCGGCGATGCGGCAATATGCAAGCGGTTGCTAACCCTATTGCCAGCTGGATCGGCATTTCGGCGAAAGTCGTGACAGGCGGCGTGACGTGGAGTTCGAGGTTTGAGTTTCGCGTTGATTCTCGAGAGGCGCATCACCTCTTTCGTCCACCCGGACATAATGGCCCGCCCGGCCGAGCGCCTGCGCCATCAGACTTTCATCCTGAGGCGGCTCGCCAGTTCGCTCGCGGTATTGGGCCTGATGCCGCCATTTCTTGCGGCCTATGGCGCACCCGCCGCCTGGCAGGCTCTCGTCTTTGTTCTATTTCTGCTGCCGGTCGGCGCCGTCGCCTTGGTGTCGCGCACCGGCCATCTCATGCTCGCCCAAGCGATCTGCGTCGCGAGCTTCGTCGGCGCTGCCTTGACCATCGCAACCGCCAGCGGCCCCTGGCAGGCCGCGCTGATTTGTCTCGCTTTCGCCCCATTCGAGGGCGTGTTCTCGCAAAATCGCCGGCTCGTCCTCGCCGGCGGCCTTCTCGCGGCGTCAGGTGCGGCCGGTCTTGCCCTTGCCGCCCAGGCGGGGCTCATCGACCGCGGCTTTGCCAGCGGCCATTCCGCCCTGTTCATTCTGGCAGCCATCGCTTATGCGACGGCGCTCGCCTATGGCATCGTCGTCTTCCAAGACAAGCTGACCCAATCGGACGCGCCTCATGCCGAACATTATCGCGCCGTCTATGACGCGATCGGCGATCTCGTTGTTCATTACGACCACAATGGTTCGGTTGAGTTTGTGAGCCCCAATTGCCTGGATCTTTTCGGACTGCCGGCAGCCGAATTCGCCGGCCGCGGCTTGTTCGAGCGAATCCATGTCGCCGATCGGCCAGCCTTTCTGAAGGCGATCGCCGATGCGGCGACGACATCCGATGTCGTCTTTGCGACTTTGCGGCTGCGGACGACCACACCGGCAGGCAAGAACGCGCGGCGGCCTGAAGCCACGTTCCGCTGGGTCGAGATGCGGGCGCGGCACTTCGGTCGCGATATCAGCAGGCCCCCCGGCGCCGCAGCGGTCCGTGCGCGTGTCGTTTCGATCCTGCACGATGTCACTTCGACGAAGCAGCGCGAAGAGGAATTCGAAGCCGCGCGCGCCGCCACCGAGGAAACAAGTCTCTGGAAAGATCAATTCCTCGCCAATGTCAGCCATGAGCTGCGGACGCCGCTCAACGCCATCATCGGCTTTGCGGAAATGCTCGCCAATGTGCAATTGGTGCCGCAGGACCCCGAGAAGCGGCGCGAATATGCGAGCATCATCCAGCAATCCGGGCTGCATTTGCTCGCGGTCGTCAATTCAATTCTTGACATGTCGAAGATCCAGTCGGGAACCTTCGACATCCGTCCCGAATCCTTCGCCATAGCGCCGCTGATCGATCTTTGTTGCGACATGGTCAAGCTGAAAGCCCAGACCAATGGCGTGGAGCTTATACGCGTCTATCCGAAAGAACTCGATGAGGTGATCGGCGACAAGCGCGCCTGCAAGCAGATCCTCATCAATCTTTTGTCCAATGCGGTCAAATTCACCCCGCGCAACGGCCATGTCACAGTCAAGGCGCGACCTGACGGGACCTCGCTCATTCTCAGCGTCTGCGACACCGGGATCGGCATGTCGGCGCGCGATCTCGCGCATCTCGGCGATCCGTTTTTTCAGGCCGGGGCCTCCTATGACCGGCCCTATGAAGGGACAGGCCTCGGCCTCTCCGTCGTCCGCGGCCTCGTCGGATTGCATGGCGGTTCGATCTGCGTCGAAAGCGAACCCGGCAAAGGAACCTCTGTCAGCGTGCGCTTGCCGCTCGATTGCCGGCAATTAGCGCGCGGCAAGAAATGCACGGCCAGGATCGAAACGATCGCGCGCCGCTCGGGCGGCGATGACTCGTACCCATTCAGCGCTGAAATGATGGTGAAGAAAATTGCGTGAAGCTCTGGCCCGCAGCGATCATGATTTCGTCCTTTCGGAACCGCGCAGCCGCAAAGCGCCGCCGCGGCGAGGAGTTCTTCGGCACAATCGGCGCAATCTTGCGTTTGGTCTATCGCCTGGCCGCCTATCCCAATCGAATCCTCGGCGCGCTGGTCTTCTGCCTAGCGATCGCGATTTCGGTCAATGCGCTCATGTTGCAACATAGCCGGCATCCCGCACCCTTGTTTCGCAAAAGCATCACTTTGTCGCTCCATGAGGCGGCTGCCACAGCGCCGCAAGCGTCCGCGCGAGGGCCAGCATCTGTCGAGACAGCGCAGGGCACCGCAGCTCCGGTCGAATTTGCCAAGCCGGGGCATGATCCGATCGCCAAATTGCTGAAATCCGAGTCCCCCGCGCCGGGTGAGGCCGGGGTCGAGACGGATAAGACGAAACCAAGTCCGCATCGGCATATGCACGAAGGGTCCGTGGCTGGCGAAGCCAGGCCCGCCGCGCATGACTCGATCGCGCAATTGTTGAAATCCAGCCCCTCACAGGAGGCCTCGGCGGAGGCACGGCCCAGGACCGTGCTCGCCGTCCAGCGCGCGCTCGTCAAACTCGGCTTCGTGGTGAGGCCCGATGGTCAAATGGGCGCTGTGACGCGCCACGCCATCGAGCAATATGAACGCGATCACAGCCTGCCGATTGAAGCCCGGCTGACGTCGCAGCTTTTGCATCGGTTGGCCGCCGAAACCGGCATTGCGATCGACTAGAGCCCGCAGCCAAGTGTCGCAATCGCCTGCCCCGCCAATTGCGGGCGGCCACGCGTCTCGATAGATTGTCTCCGGTCCTATTTCTTCAAGACAGCAGGCTAGAGCGGGATTAAGGAAAAGTGGAAACCGGTTTTCTGGCGCAATCAAGTTGACGCAGATTGCGTAGACTTATCTGCCTATCCCGCTCTAAATTATAAAAATCGATCACGTTTCTAAGACATCGGATATATCCGATGTCTCAATCATGACTTTGGATTGATTCAATCCAAAGTCATCGTGATCTAATAGCGGAAGACAGATGACCATCGTACGCGAACCGCGTTTGAAGCCCGTGCCGCTCGCAGAGCTGCGGCCGACCCAAATCACCGTCGGCATGCGCGAAGTGCGCGAAAAACGTAAGCGCTGGCAAGAGATAAAACTCGACAAGGGCGCCGATTTCCTCGGCAAACATATGATCCCGGTCATTCTCGGCCCGAAGGATCGCCATTACGTCATCGATCACCACCACCTCGGCCGCGCACTGCTCGATGAAGGCGTCAAGGATATCCTCGTCACCGTAGTGGCGAATTTGTCCAAATTGGAAAAGGACGCCTTCTGGATATTCCTCGATAATCGCGGCTGGACCCATCCTTACGACGACAGCGGGCAGCGGCGGACCCATGCCGATGTCCCGAAATCCTTGGCCAATCTCGTCGATGATCCGTTCCGATCGCTTGCCGGCGAATTGCGCCGCGCCGGCGGCTTCGCCAAGGACACGACGCCCTTCGCCGAATTCCTCTGGGCGGATTTCCTGCGCCGCCGGATCAACCGGCAAAATGTCGAAAAGGATTTCGACCAGACGCTGGAAAAAGCTCTGCAACTCGCGAAGAGCCAGGACGCCGATTTTCTGCCCGGCTGGTGCGGTCCGGTCGCGGAGAGTTGAAGCGCCCGGCCCGTCGACGACGTCGACAGCGCTTGACTAGCGCCCTTTGATCCCGCGGAAATCGCCGCCGAGATCATTCTTTAAAGGCGCTGTGCCGAATCGCACCGACACCACTTTTCGAAACGTGAAAAAAATGATTTTCTCCGCGCCCGAGAATCGCCTAGCTCACCTCTAAATTCAGCCAGAAATCCAGGAAGATCGCCCATGAAGCGCGTTTTCATTTCCGAACTTCTCTTGTTCGGCGCCGCCGCCTGTGTCTTTTCCTCGGTCATCGCCGCAAAGGCGACCGCGCAAGATCAACAGGCCGCTCTGCTGGGGCCGACCAAATATGACGGGATCTATGCGGTCGAGGCCATTACCCAAGACGGCTCTTGCGCCAATACGCATTGGACGGTGGCGGTCGCCAACGGACAGATCGCCTCTGTCTCTCCCAATGATTCCAATATCAGTGCCTCCGGCATCGTCGAAGACGTCGTCTCATTGACGTTCCGCGGCGGCGACAATCAGATCGCTCATGTCGGTGGCGCAATCAAGGGCCGGAGCGGCAAAGGCAGCTGGTCGTCGCCGACCCTGCTCTGCGGCGGCGTCTGGCACGCCGAAAAGAAGAAATAAGCCCTATCCGCGGCACATCTCCTCGCCAAGCGGGCGGGGGCTGTTCGCCGCCTCTCCGCCAACCACTAGCGCGAAAGGGCGGCTCAAAAGCAAAATGCCGCCGTTTCGCCGCGCGCAGCAGCCTCATGTCTCGAAAGTCACGAAGGCGGCGTCGAGCAAGTTTCTGAGGTCTTTCGCCGCGCTTGCGCCGAGCTTTTGTTTCACCGCGCTCTGCGCCTTGCGCCAATAAGGCAAGGCCTCGCCGAGCTTGTTGCATCCGCTCGCGGTGATCGTCACCAGACGCACCCGCCCGTCATTCGGATCGGGATGACCTGCGACCAGCCCGCGCATCTCAAGCGGCTTGAGATTGCGTGTCGAAGTCGAAGGATCCATGCCCAAACTATCGGCGAGCAGTTTGATGGACAGACCACCAGCCTTCATCGTCTGTGCGCCATAGAGATAAGCGAGCAAGCCGAACTGACTGGCCGTAAGACCGACCGGCGCCAAAGCATGGTCGTAAAGCTGCGTGATACGGCGCGTCGCCCGGCGCAGGCGTGCACATGTGCAATCGGCAATTTCACTGATATTTATATCGTTCACTCGGGCACCTTTTCGCTTCACCTCTCGACCGACCGCAGGTGCTTTCCGGCTTGACAGACCGCGGCTCGGCGAATTAGATGCATATACATATATCGTCCATGCGATGACACACAAGCTGCCGAGCGGCGCAGTGGCTTGCCCTAATACGTGTATATGCATGCTTCTAGCGGAGCGAACCATGGCTGAACTTGCCGAACATCCCACCGTCAAGCGCTATTACGCGCGCCAACCCGCGGCGACTGCGACTAGGCTTCGCGAGTCCGATTGGCTACGCCAGCTCTGTCTCGACGCCGGCGCCGACGACGCCGGCTTGGTCTCCATCGATCATCATGACGTCGCCGACCAGCGCGCCGAAATCCTGCGCGCTTTTCCTTTCGCGCGGACGCTGATCGCCATTGTCGTGCGGATGAACCGAGAGAACATAAGGACGCCTTTGCGCTCTATCGCCAATGTCGAATTTCATCGCACCAATGAATTCGTCAATGAAGTAGCGCGCGCCATCGTCGGACGGCTCGAAGCGGAAGGTCTGCGTGCGGCCAACGGAGCGCCCGTCGGATTTCCGATGGAGGCCGAGCGTTGGGGCGGCAAAATGTGGGTGATCTCGCATAAGCCCGTGGCGGTCGCGGCCGGGCTCGGCCAAATTGGCATCCACCGCAATGTGATCCATCCGAAATTCGGCAATTTCATCCTGCTCGGAACGCTCGTGACCGAGGCCGAAGTTTCCGCCTATAGCGCACCGATCGATTACAACCCCTGCCTGTCCTGCAAGCTCTGCGTCGCGGCCTGTCCGACGGGCGCCATCAGCCCCGACGGCCGGTTCAATTTCTCCGCCTGCTACACGCATAATTATCGCGAATTCATGGGCGGTTTCGTCGATTGGATCGACACGATTGCCGAGGCTGGCAGCGCGCGCGCCTATCGGCGCGCCGTGTCGGACAGCGAAACCGTCTCGATGTGGCAGAGTTCTCAGTTTCGGCGCCAATTACAAGGCCGCCTATTGCATGGCGGTCTGTCCAGCCGGCGAAGATGTGATCGGCCCGTTCCTTTCCGACCGCAGCGGATTTCGCGATGCGATCGTCCAGCCGCTGCGCGACAAGGCCGAAACCGTCTATGTGGTCGCGCGCTCCGATCCGGAAACCTATGTCGCGCGGCATTTTCCGCATAAGACGATCAAGCGCGTCCGCAACGGCTTGGGCCGCCAGACCAGCATCCAGGCCTTTCTGGGCGGTCTTCCCGTCGTCTTTCAGCCTGGCCAGTCCGCCGGCCTTGCCGCGACCTATCATTTCACTTTTACCGGCCGCGAAGAACAGCGCGCGACGGTGGCGATAAGGGATCAACGGCTCGCCGTCGCCACCGGCCATGTCGGCACCGCGGATCTTCAGGTGACCGCGGACAGCGAAACCTGGCTGCGCTTCCTGCGCAAGGAGACGCATATTATTTTCGCGCTGTTGCGCCGACGGATCAGGCTCAAAGGTGCGCCGCGGCTCCTCCTCGCTTTCGGCCGCTGCTTTCCGTCCTGAGATGCCGCCGGATAGAAGCATCCGCTCACGCCTGGGCGGCGGATTTCCGTTCGGACGCGATCTTATAGACGCCTGACCCTTTGGCGATCAGCGCGCCCTCCTTGTCGCGAATCTCCCCCTCGCAGAAGACAAGGGAACGCCCGGCGCGGATCACATGACCTTCGCCGATGACGTCGCCACGCCCCGGCGCGATGAAGGCGGTCTGCATGTCGACCGCGACGACCGATGCGCCGACCGTCACGCGTGCCGCCGAACCCATGGCGATATCGAGCAAAGTGAGAAGCGCGCCGCCATGGAAGATGCCGAACTGATTCGTGCTCGTTGCGGAAAACGCGAGGCTCAGCCGCGCGCGGCCGTCTTCAAAAGAGAGAGCCTTAATGCCGCAATATCGGGCGAAGGGAATATCCAAGCCGAAATAATCGTCCATGCTTTGTCGCTCTCGTCGATTGCGATGGCGCCGAGTGATCGTATCAGGCGATGCAGGCTCCATGCCTCGCAGGCGGAGCCTCTACCGCCTGGCCGCTTTCTCCACCACACCGACCATAGGACCGAGCGGCCGCAAGCCATCGGCGCGGCCAAGGGCCGGCGCATAAAGGCTGGACACGGAGCCATCGAGATAAAGCGCATTGAGACAGGAGAGACGATCGCGAAACAGACTGGCGAAGCGGTAGAAGGTTACGGGGTCTTCGGAAATCGCAAAGATGACTATGTGGCCGTCACGGACGCCGACACCATTGCGGATCTTTCTCGATGTGCCATCGGCCCGAATTTTTGGATGGATCGCCCCGTCGATGACGAGCATCGGCCCCGATTGCGTCGCGTAATCGGGCCTGAGGCCAGATCCGACGAAGGTGACGAAGGCGGAGGTCTCCATGACGCCGGCGGTATGGCCGCTAAAAAAGAAGATTCCGTTCGGCTTCAAATGGAAATTGCCGGAGCCGTCCCGCCGATTGACGCGACCGATCACGCGGCGTGCTTCGATATAAAGGCCGACCGGACGAAGATCTTCTTGAAACATGCCGGCATTCATGCCGAAGCGCAGCATTTCGCCGCGCTGCTTCAGTGCAGCTTCGAGCGCGGCAAAGCCGCCATAGGGCCGGCCATCGGGACCAGCGAGAAAGAGACGCAGCTCCGCCGGACGCCTATTCTGGCGCATGTCGAAGGTGCATATTACATAATGGCTGTCGCCATCCGACAGAGGCCGACAAGCGGCCGGAGCAGCGATGGCCGGCGCCTGGATCAGATCGAGGACCAGCGTGAGAAGGACGAGGCTCACGCGAAGGCAGGCGAATGCCAGCGCCGGCAGAGGCGCGGCCGCCGTCTCTATCGAGCTTCGTCGGCGAGCCTTATAGGAAAGAGCGCCGTCCAAATTCATTCGGGCCTCCGCCGAAAGCTTGCCTATGAAGTCTTGCCTATAATGTCGACCGGAGTGTGCTTGAGCAATTTTTGCATGAGCCATCGCATTTCCAAAGCTGCGCGTTCGCCGATCTGCGAAAAGGAGCACGCCGGAGCCCGATCGGGCACCAAATGCAGGCACAAGAGCATTTTCAGCAAAAGTGGGAACCGGTTTTGCGCCTGAAAATGCTCTAGAGCTTTAAATGAGAGCGGTTTCGAACCGGTTTGGTGTGGACACCAAACCTGCAACCGCTCTACGGCCCAGCAAGGGTCCTCACAAGAATCTTCGCCGCCGGCGAAGTCAAGGAGCTGCCACCATGCCCCATTCCGTCACGGATGCGATCGAGGCCATCGCCCGCGGCGAGATCGTCATCGTCACTGATGACGACGACCGCGAGAACGAAGGCGATCTGATCTGCGCCGCCGCGCTCTGCACGCCGGAAAAGATGGCCTTCATCGTCCGCCATTGCTGCGGCATCGTCTGCGCGCCGATCACCGCGGAGGATGCCAAAAGGCTCAATCTCCAGCCGATGGTTGCCACCAATGACGCGCCGCTCGGCACCGCCTTCACCGTCTCTGTCGATGTCCGGCACGGCCTCACCACCGGCATTTCGGCCGAACAGCGGTGCAATACGGTGCGCTCGCTCGCCAATCGCAATATGGGCGCCGGCGATTTCGTGCGCCCCGGCCATGTGTTTCCGCTGATCGCGCGCGAGGGCGGCGTTTTGATGCGTTCCGGCCATACTGAAGCCGCCGTCGATCTCTGCCGCCTCGCCAAATTACCGCCCGTCGGCGTGATCTGCGAGCTCGCCAATGACGACGGCAGCGTGATGACGGGAACGCAAATCGACGCCTTCGCCGAAAAGCACGGGCTGAAACGGATTTCGGTCGCCGACCTCATCGCCTATCGGCAATCCCGCGAAAAGCTCGTCGAGCGGGTGAATGTGTTTTCGGTTCAAGGCCCGTGCGGCCCGCTGACCGGCTATGCCTATGTGACGCCTTTCGATCTTGTCCAGCATTTCGCTTTCGTCGAGGGCAAGATCGGCAATGGCCGCGACATGCCGGCCAGGCTGCATCGCGTCGACATTATCGCCGATGTGATCGCGGGCGGCGATTTGATCCGCAAGACATTTGCGCGGTTCAAAAAAGATGGGCGCGGCGTCTTCGTCTTTCTGCGCGACGGCACCGCCGGGGTGCCACTCAATATCGCCGGCAGCGACCAGCTCGATTCGGACGCTCAGCGCACAAAGGAATGGCGCGAGATCGGCCTCGGCGCGCAGATCCTGCAAGATCTCGGCATCTCCTCGATCCGTCTGCGGACCGCGACCCCGTTCAAATATGTCGGCCTCTCAGGCTTCGGCATCGAGATCGCCGCCTGCGAGCCGCTGGAGTGAAGGGAGGTGACGCCGAGATGGCGCCGCTGCCTCCTCACGATCGCGGCATATGGCCCATCAAAGTCAGCACATGGGCGGCGACGGAGCGGGCCAGGCCCTCGAGATCATAGCCGCCTTCGAGCAGCGAGACGACGCGGCCTTTGCAATGCTTGTCGGCGAGATCCAAGAGCCGCGCCGTGATCCAAGCGAAATCCGCTTCCACGAGGTTGATATTGGCGAGCGGATCGAGACGATGCGCGTCGAAGCCGGCGGAAATGATGATGAGATCCGGGCGGAAGGCATCGATCCGCGGCAGAATTACGGTTTCGACCGCTTCGCGGAAGGTCGCGCCGTCAGCGCCAGAGCTCAGCGGTGCATTGACGATATTGTCGAATTCGCCGCGCTCGTCGCGTGCGCCGGTGCCCGGAAACAGCGGCATTTGATGCGTCGAGCAATAAAGCACATTGCGGTCGGACCAGAAAATGTCCTGCGTGCCATTGCCGTGATGGACGTCGAAATCCATGATCGCGACGCGCTCGGCCTTATGCACGGCCTGCGCCTGGCGGACCGCGATCGCAGCGGTGTTGAAGAAGCAGAAGCCCATGGGCGTCGCCCGCTCGGCATGATGTCCGGGCGGCCTCATCGCAACGAAGGCATTGTCGACATTGCCATGCATCACGGCATTGACGGCCAGCACCGTGCCGCCGACCGCATGCATGAGCGCCTCGATCGTGCCGGGGCTCATGATCGTGTCGCCATCGATATGAACATAGCCCGATGCCGGCGCCGCCTTCTCGATTGCCGCAACATATTCGCTCGGATGCACGCGTAGAATCGCCTGATGATCGCCGCCCGGCGCCTGCAGCCGGTAGAGCGATTGAAAGCGTTCATGGCTGAGCACTTGCTCGATCGCCCGAATCCGGTCGGGTCTTTCGGGATGGCCCGGGCCGGTATCATGGCCGAGGCTTGCCACATGGCTGAGAACAAGGGTGGGCACGTGTCGTCACTCGAATTCGGAAGAGAGAGGAAAGGAAAAGCGTCGGCCGGCGGCCGATTTCAGCTTTAGATTAGCTCTTATCGGGCGGAATTGCAGCGGGCAAGAAAGCCTTTACGGAAAAGCCACGGCCAGCGCCGATGATGAGTCGAAGCGAATCAGCAAGCCGCCCATAGGTCCTCAGCTGTCGGCTTTGTCCGACGGCTGGCCCGCGAACCGCTCCCGGCTGATGAAAAAAGTTGCGAATTCTCTATCGATAACCGATCTTTGCCGCTTGTGCGCCGGGCCAAAGCGGCTTCATCGCATGGCTGTGGCGCAGAGCTGTTTCATTTACGCCACAGGCGTGCGGCTTCTCACAGCTGGCTTTATAAGAGGATGGCAAGATAACGGCCAATCAGCTAATCGATTTAGCATATTCGGGGGCAAGGAAATGCGGTTGAAAGCGGTCAAATCGGTCGGAGCGATCGGTCGTTATTTGATGATTTGGGTCTTCCCTTTATTGACGCTGGCCCTGGCGGGCTGCGTCAATTACGACACAACGCCGGACCCTACGCTTTCGGCGAGGGACCAGGAATGGCTGGCGCTGGCGCCGAAGGCTGAAATCAACCCCGAATTCGGGCGTTACCTCGTCGACGATCCGACTGGCCAACCCGTCGGGACAATCGTCGTCGATACGAAGACGCATCTCCTTTATTATGTGCTGCCGAAGAAAAAGGCGATCCGCTACGGCATAGCTACGGGCTCTGGCGCCTATGGCTGGACCGGCGTCGCCACCATCGGCCGCAAGGAAGAATGGCCGCATTGGATGCCGCCGGCGGATATGGTGGAGCGCTGGCCGCATCTGCAGCCGACCGCCAATGCCGGCGGGCTCCCCGGCGGCCCGGAAAATCCGCTTGGCGCGCGCGCGCTCTATCTCTTCCAAGGCAATCACGACACGCTCTATCGCATCCATGGCACGAATGAGCCGGACAAAATCGGTCAGGCCGTCTCATCCGGCTGCATAAGGATGCGGAATATTGACGCGATCGACCTTTACGACCGCGTCAGGTTGGGCACACGAGTCGTCGTGCAATAGGCCGGCGCAAAGACGCGAGAAAAATTAAGTAAGGCTGGGATAGGTCCGGGCCGGCCCGCTCTGCAGATTCGTCAGGCGGCCGCCGGCCCGCTGGCAAGCTGGCCGATCGTCACTTGCACCAGTTCCGGCGGCCGCAAGAAGCGCACCGGCGCGATCGACGTGCCGAGGCCGGCCGAAATGATCATATGGCGATCGTTCTCGACGATATGGCCATAGATGTAATCCGATCCCCAACGCCTGTTGAAATAGGCCGCTGTGAGGAACGGCAGGTCCACCTGCCCGCCATGCGTATGGCCGCAGAGCGTCAAGGCGACCCGCCTCGGCACATATTTAAATATGAACGGCTCGTGCGCCAGCAAGATGACCGGAGCGTCATCGCTCACCTGCCGCAGCGTTCCGGGAAGATCGTCTAAACCTTCGATGGAATGGCGCCCAACGCGATGCCCCATCTGGTCGGCCAAACCCGCCAGCCAAAAGGCGGCGCCATCCTTCATCAGTCGGACCGACTGGTTTTCCAGCAGTTTGATATTGGCATGCTGGAGAGCCCGGCGGATGCTTTCGGCGTCGTCGCTGCGCATGCCGGGCAGCGCACCGTGCCACCAATCATGATTGCCGAGGATCGCATAGACCCCGAGCGGTGCCTTGAGCACCGAAAGCGCTTCGCCCCATTGCTGCGGAAAGACCGGAGCACTGACCATTCTGTGCCCGGCATTGAAATCGCCGAGAATAAAGATGATGTCCGGCTGCAAGCGATTGGTGAGTTCGGCGATGCTGCGGATGCGCGCCGCCGACATCAAAGGCTCACAGGCATGAATGTCGGCAATGATCGCCGCTTTGAGGACCAATCCTTGCGGCCAGTCGGGCGGCGTGACGCGATAGGACGTTACGTCGAGCCGGAAGCCAGGCTCGATCGCAAAAGCATAGGAACCCAGCGCAAAGGGCGCCACCAAAAGCGCGCCGCTCCCTTGCAGAAAACGCCGGCGCGTGAATGCGTTCATGAGATTCAACCGTAGTTCCCACGCATGTCCGGAAAAGTCGATGAACTCCGCCGCGGCATGCGCCAAATTTGGATGTGAGCCATTTCAGCTCGAATGTGCCTAACTCGAGCCGAACGCTTTAGAGCATGTCCCGGAAAACTGAAAGAGGCTTTCCGGCGAGACCATGCCGCAAGCTGCCGATAGAGCCGGGTCCTCACACGATGGCTCGTTTCTGCCTGCCAGCCAAGGCAGGAATGAGACAAGCCCTCGACGCGCCTTCGCCTCACGCAGCAAGATCTTTGCCGCTTGCCGCCTGCAAAGCAGCGCCCGGGTCGGCCGATTTTGTCTTATCATCCGGCTTCGACGTCACTTCAAGCGCGGCGGCAACAGCCGAGATTCCGATCTCGCGATAGAGGCGAGCGAGGAGATCGCGTATGTCTTCTTCCGGGACATGGGGACGCGGAGAAACGGCTTTGTTCGTCATGGCTTTGTCCTGATCCTTGGCTGCCGCGGGGGACTTTGGCTTCAGTCCTCTCCTGAATGAAACCATCGATCCGAACGGTAAACAGAACCTTTACAGTTTAGATCAAAATGAAGTGATTCGTCGCCGGTAAAGCCACCATGATCCCGTCGCGGGTGCTTTTCTTGGCCCCCGGCACAGACCAAAACCGTTAGAGCCGATCCCGATCACGCGGACGTGGGTGCGCGAGGCCTGTTGATATGAGATCTCAATCATGTCTTTGTGAGACTCTGGGCCCATGTTCCGGATCATGCTTTCGCAATAGCCTTGGTCGCGCCCCGCCATGCGGCATCTGATCATCGAGGAACCTTATTCCGACAGCGCCTTATGGAGCCGGCGCCTCGCCTTTTTCGCGACGGCGGTGATCATGACCGGGCTCATCCTCGCGCGCATCGGTCTCGATCCCACGGCGGTCCTCGCGGTGCTCGGTTCGGCGATTGTGATCGCCTGCCTTGCCGTCTTGTGCGCCGGCGCCGCCACCATCGCGATCTGGCGTACCGGCCGCAAAGGGGTCGGCCTTCTCCTCACCGGCGGCGTCATCGCACTTCTGGTCCTCGCCTATCCGGCCTATCTCGCCTATCAGGCGATCCGGCTGCCGGCTTTGCATGATGTGTCGACCGACATCGGCGATCCGCCCGCCTTCTCGCTCTCGCAGCATGCGCTCGCGGCCCGCCATGGCTTTGTGCCGCCCGCGGTCGCACCAGCCCTGCGGCAGCTCCAACTCACCGCCTATCCCGATATCCAGCCGATCATCCTCGATCTCGACGGCGACGATGCCTATCAGACCGTCCTCCATGTGGTTGCGGCGCGGCATTGGACTATTGTCGACTCCAATCCGCCTGGCGGCCGCCTCGGGCTCGGTCACGTCGATGTGATCGCCCGCGGCCTCGTGCTCGGCTTTCCCAATGACATTACGATCCGGATTCGCCCGCTCGCCGGACAGACGCGCATCGACGTCAGATCGGTGTCGCGCATCGGCCGGCATGATTTCGGTGCCAATGCGCGGCGCATTCTGGCCTTTGCCGATGAATTGAAGACGGAAGCAGATCAGAAATGATCAGCCGAGGCGGTAGCTCGCCGCATCGATGCGCACGCGGCCGCGCGCGGCAAGATCCTCGAGATGGGCGATCACCGAGAGGCGCGCCGCAGCTTGCAGCGCGGGATCAAGGCCCTGATAGATGGCAGCGACAAGCTCCGAAACCGTGGTAGCGCCTCTGCCGAGTTCCGCCAGAATAGCAGCCTCGCGTTGGCGGCGGTGCCGGATGAGCGCCGAAAGATAGAGCTGCGGCTCTCGCACCGGGTTGCCATGGCCGGGCCAATAGATCGCATCGCTGCGGCGCTGCAGCTTTTCGAGTGAGGCCATATAATCCGCCATGGCTCCGTCCGGCGGGATGACCACCGAGGTCGACCAGGCCATGACATGATCTCCGGAGAAAAGCGCAGCTTCCGGAGCCAATGCGAAGCTGAGATGACTGCCCGTATGGCCTGGGGTCGCCACGGCCTGCAAAGCGAAGTCCTTAGCCGTGATCACATCGCCTTCGCCCATCACGGCATCAGGCACATAAGAGGAATCATGCACTGAATCGCCGCCGCCGGTAATGTCCCCCGATACGGGCGCGACATGCGGCGCGACATGAGGCACGACATGGGCTGCGCAGCCCATGATTTTGGCGCCGGTCGCCGCTTTCAATGCCGCGGCGGCGCCGCAATGATCGCGATGCGTATGGGTGACGAGAATATGGCTCACCGCCTCATGCCGAAGCGCATCGAGCAGCGCCGCGACATGCCCTGGCAGATCGGGACCCGGATCGATGATGGCAACCTCGCCGTGGCCTACGACATAGGTACAGGTTCCGGTAAATGTCATCGGGCCGGGATTGCCCGCCACCATTCGGCGGATAAGCGGCGTCAAGGACAGGAGTTCACCGGGTGCGCCGACGAATGACCGGTCGAAAGCGATTTCGGCGGGGTGAGCCTCACTGTTCATGGGTCCTGCTTGCACTCTTGCTTGCACTCTTGCCCGCACTCTGGCGCGCGGCATTCTCGATCGCGATCTCGGCCAGCGAATGGTAAAGACTGCCGCGGCAAATCGTTTTCGATGTCGCATCGGCGACCAAGGCAGCGAGCATCAAAGGAATGATCAAGGCATGGTTCTCCGTCATTTCGGCAACGATGACGAAGGATGTGATCGGCGTCTGGACGGCTCCTGCGAGATAGGAAACCATGCCGACGAGCGCCAGAGCTCCGAGCGGAACATCCTGGAAAAAGTGATGCAGACCGGCTGCCATGCCGGCGCCCACCGCCAGTGAAGGGGCAAATATGCCGCCCGGGATGCCGCTGATGGAGGAAAGGACGGTCGCCAGGAATTTCAACGGCCCGAAGGCCTCGCTGCCGGGCGCCGCGCCATGGACGATCGCGCGTGCTTGGTCATAGCCGGTCCCATAGACCGAATCCCCGGACGCAAGCCCGCACAGGGCGACGCCGAGCCCGCAGAACATGGCGAAACCGACCGGATGGCGGCTGATGATCTGCCCCACCCGTCCCGGAAGGCCGCGCGTGAAAATGATGAGGATGCGGCTGAAGAGGCCGCCGGCCAAACCGCCCATCACGGCGCAAATCGGCACGACCAGCCAGCTCCGGCCGAACGGCAGCACCGCGGGAGTCGAGCCGAAATAGGTATAGTCGCCGACGAGGCCGAGGGAGGTGAGGCCCGCGGCGATCACTGCGGCGAGGACGAGGCCGCTGGTGCGCGATTTAAAGGAACGGCTCAGCTCCTCAATGCCGAACACGATTCCGGCAAGCGGCGTGTTGAAAGCCGCGGCGATCCCGGCGGCGGCGCCGGCAAGCAACAGGCCACGCTGATAATCAAGCGCACGCCGTCCTGCCGCGAACATCAAAGCCGCACCGACCTGCACCGTCGGCCCTTCGCGGCCGATCGAAGCGCCGCATAACAGCCCGAGGAGCATCACGCCGATCTTGCCTGCGGCAATCCGGAGCGAGACGAGAGCCAGACGCCCCTCGCCATCCGGCAAGGCGCGCGCCGCGATCACTTGCGGAATGCCGCTGCCCTGCGAATTCGGGAAGAAACGCCGGGCCAGGAACAGGGCGAGGCCGAAACCCAGCGGCGTGATCGCCAGCGCCGCATAGCGCTGGAAAGCAAGAAGATGGTGCCATTGCGCCTGCGCCGCATCGGCGAGCAGCGCCATTGCGACGGCGACGCCGCCGACCATCAGACCGCCGATCAGAAAGAAAGTCCGCCGCCGCCATCGCCGCAAGGCGATGCGGGACAGATGTAGAGCATGACGGACATATCTATATGGCGACGGCATCGGCGGAGTCTGGTGCGGATCGGAAATGCTGATCTCACTATCTGCCATGCGAGACCTTCGCCTCAGTTAATTCTGGGACTTTTCAGCGCAGCAACGTTCCAGCTTCACCTGTGCGGGAGCAGATCGGCCAATTTCCCGAAGCTTGCGGCGTTGGCATTGGCGTCGACCTGGGCAGCGCCGCGCTTGAGGATGAGGATCGATGTCGCGTTGCAGAAATTCTGCAGGCTGGCCGCGGTCTCGTCTGGCGAGGCTGCGGAGCCCGGCGTTTCATTTAGCACCAGCGCACCAATGCCGATGCCGCGGCGCTGCATGGTTTCGAGCGCGGTGAGCGTATGGCTCAAACTGCCGACATAGGTGCCGGCCACAAGGATCGGCGTGATTCGCAAGGCTTCGATGAGATCGAGCACGGTTGAAGACGCGTCGAGCGGCACCATGAGACCGCCGATGCCTTCGATCAAGAGCACATCCTCGGCATGAGCCATGGCCTCGCGGCAGAAAGCGACGAGATCGGCAAAATCGATCGCGACGCCTTCCCGGCGCGCCGCCATATCCGGCGACAGCGGCGCTGCGAAACGCCAGGGCGAGATGGACGCGATCGCCGCAAGGCTCGGCGCCTCACCCAGAGCTTCGAGAAGCACGGCGGGATCGCTCGCCGCCGCGGCCTTCGCATCAAAGCCGCTGACCACAGGCTTGAGAACTGCGACCTTGCGGCCGCGCCGGCGCAGGCAGGTGGCGAGCCCTGCCGTTACATAGGTCTTGCCGATCTCGGTTCCGGTCGCCGTCACGAAAACGGCAGGCATGCGATCGTCTCGTTGCGAAAAGGAATGCGCTCTGCGACGAGCTTCGCGAGGCGCATCACATCATCATCCCTGTGGCCGGCGGAAAAGGCAAAGCGCAGCCGCGCCGTGCCTTCCGGCACGGTCGGCGGGCGAATGGGAACGACGAGGAAGCCTTCGTCCTCGAGCATTTTCGACGCTGCCAAAGCCGCCTCCGCTTCGCCGAGCACGAGCGGCACGATCGGGCTTTGCGCTTCGGCAAGACCGAGATAGCTGGTAAAGGCGCGCGCCTTGGCGAGCGGCTTTGTCGTCAATTCGGGATCGCTTTCGATAATGTCGAGGGCAGCGATCGCCGCCGCGACGCTTGCCGGCGGCAGGCCGGTCGCAAAGACAAGCGTGCGCGCGCGGCTTTTCAAAAGCTCTATCACGGGTGTCGAAGCGCAGAGATAGCCACCATAGCCGCCGATCGCTTTGGAGAGCGTGCCCATCTGCAAAGCCACATCCACCTTGGCCCCGTCGACAAAGTTCGAGCCGCGGCCATTGGCAAGCACGCCGAGCCCATGCGCATCATCGCTCATGAGCCAGACGTCATATTCGGCGCAGAGCGTGGCGAGCCCGGCAATGGGGGCGAGATCGCCATCCATAGAAAAGACGCCGTCCGTGACGAGCAAAGCATGGCGGAAGCGGCCGCGCTCTTCAGCCAGGATTTTCCGCGCATGATCGATGTCATTATGGCGGAAGACTCGGATTTCGGCCGGCGCGAGCCGGCTGCCGGAAAAGATGCAGGCATGCGCCAAAGCGTCGACGAGGATGAGATCCCCCTCCCCGGCCAATGCCGGGATGATGCCGAGATTGGCGAGATAGCCGGAGCCGAAGACGCAGGCCGCCTCGGCGCCTTTGAAGCGCGCGAGCCGCGCCTCCAATTCGGCAAAGAGCGGATGATTGCCGGTGACGAGCCGCGAGGCGCCCGATCCTGTGCCATAGATCTCGATCGCTGCGATCGCAGCAGCTTTCACCGCCGGATGCTGCGACAGATTGAGATAATCATTGCAGGAAAATGAGAGGAGTCTGCGGCCGTTGCGGAAAACGATCGGGCCTTCATCCGGCCAAAGCTCGCGGCGCGTCTCGACCAAATGCCGGCGTAAAGAGGCGCGCTCCAATTCGGCGAGCTTGGCATTTGCGAAAGCGTCGAGTGAGTTCAAGGAGCCGCCGTCTTTCCATTCTTGCCTGCCGGGTGTAGCGCTGGCGCTGCTATCCCGCAACTCTAGCATATCGGACAGCAGGCAGCCTCATAATGGCGGACAAGACTGACGACTGGTTCGACAAAGGCCTCGCCCATATCTGGCTGCCCTATTGCCAGATGAAAACGGCGGACCCGCCTCTGCCCGCCGTGGCGACCGAAGGCTGCCACATCAAATTGGCCGATGGCCGCGAGCTGATCGACGGCATTGCGAGCTGGTGGACCGCCTGCCATGGCTATAATCATCCCCACATTGCGGCGGCCGTGCAAAAGCAGCTCGAGACGATGCCGCATGTGATGTTCGGCGGGCTCGTTCACGAGCAGGCTTTGCGTCTAGCCACCCGTCTCTGCGGCTTGGTGCCCAGCGGCTTCGAACGCGTCTTCTTTTCCGACAGCGGCTCGGTCGCCGTCGAAGTCGCTTTGAAAATGGCGGTGCAGTTCTGGCTCAACAAAGGCATCGGGACGCGGCGGAAATTCCTCGCCTTCAAAGGCGCCTATCATGGCGACACATTCGCCACTATGGCCGTCTGCGATCCCGAGGAAGGGATGCACAGCCTCTTTGCCGGCATTCTGCAAGACAACATCATCGCCGACCTGCCGCGCGACGGAGAAACGCGCGAAAAATTCGATGCGCTCGTCGCCCGTCATGCCGAGGAGCTCGCCGGCATCATCGTCGAGCCGCTGGTGCAAGGTGCGGGCGGCATGGTTTTTCATGATGCCTCCGTGCTCCAGCATATCCGTGCGGTGGCCGACCGACATGATCTCGTGCTGATCTTCGACGAGATCTTCACCGGCTTCGGCCGCACCGGCACGATGTTCGCCACTGACGCGGCGGGCATTGCGCCCGATATCCTCTGTCTTTCAAAGGCGCTGACCGGCGGCACGCTGGCGCTTGCAGCGACCTTGGCGCGCAAACATATTTTCGATGCCTTCTGGTCGGATGATCTTAGCCATGCGCTGATGCATGGGCCGACCTTCATGGCCAATGCGCTCGGCTGCGCTGCCGCCAATGCCTCGCTCGATCTTTTCGAGACTGAGCCGCGCCTTGCTGAGGTCAAGGCGATCGAGACGGCGCTTGCCGAGGGGCTTGCTCCCTGCCGTGAGCTTCACCATGTCAGCGACGTGCGCGTCAAGGGCGCAATCGGCGTGGTCGAATTGGCGAAGCCTTTGGATCTCGAAGCCGTGAAGCGCCGCTTCATCGAATTGGGCGTCTTCATACGCCCGTTTGGCCGCATTATCTATCTGACGCCGGCCTTCACAATTAAACCGCAAGATTTGCGGCGGCTCATCGAGGCCATGGTGAAAGTGACCTCCGAAACGGCATAGGTCAGCCGATCGAACCTCATAATTTAGAGCGGGATATGCGATCAAGTTCACGCAATCTGCTAAACTTGATCGCATATCCCGCTCTCGCCCACTGCTGCTAAAAAAATCGGGCCGCTCGGGATTGCCAAAGGCGGCTGGCCTTGCCATATGAAGCGGATCGCTTTTGGACTGATTTCCTGGATCGAGCCGTCTGGCCTGCCGACGCGCGTTTCAGCCTCTTCTACCAAATTCGACTGAAACGGGACGTGCCATGCGCGCATGGCCGTTCATATGTGTAGCGGAGCATTTCCGGCGAGCCGACATCGCGTCGGATGCCGAAAATGCACTCAGACGATGGGCTGGGCATCTTCAGACAAGGGCTCCAGCCGACGAAGGACTCTCAATGCAAACTGGAACTGTCAAATTCTTCAATGATCAAAAAGGCTATGGCTTCATTCAGCCGGACGATGGCGGCAAGGACATCTTCGTCCATGTGAGCGCCGTGGAGCGCTCCGGCCTGCGTGGCCTCATGGAAGGCCAGAAGGTCTCCTTCGATGTCGAGACCGACCGTCGGTCCGGCAAAACGGCCGCCTGCAATCTTCAGGCAGCCTGACCTCAAAGCATGATCCCGAAAAGTTCGCTCGACTTTTCGGAATAAGATCATGCATCAAAGCCGAGCTTTGCGGTAGCGGAGCCGCCGTTCTACGGGACGGCGGCTTTTTGCTTGGCAAAACGCCGAGCTCTCCGCGTGACGCCCGCGTGGCTCAATGAAAATTCTCAATGAAAATTCCTGCCCTTCGGCAGCACCTGGGCAAGATTTGTGGCGGGATCGGCGGCGGAGTCACGATCGAAAAGCCCAGCTTCGGCGGATTTATCGGTTTCGAATTTCCGTTCCTTTTTTGCCGACAAGGGAAATCGCGGCCCGTGATGCGGGCGTTTGACCGCATCGGCCCGCGCCAGCCCTGAAATCTCTTTGGCGATCTCTTTGGCGATCTCTTTGTCTTGGCTCGTCAGAAGGCCGAGCAGCGGCGTCAAATCCTCGGCCCGCTCGGCAACGATATGGATCACGCCTGATTCCGATTGCAGCCTTCCGGTGACGGCGATGAAACGGGCGCCGATCACGATCGGCCGCAGGCGCTCAAAAACCTTCGGCCAGATGATGGCATTGGCGACGCCAGTTTCGTCCTCCATCGTCAAAAATATCACGCCCTTGGCCGAGCCCGGCCGCTGCCGCACGAGAACGAGGCCGGCCGTGGTCACGCGCTGGCCCGGCGCCACATGCGCCAATTCTTCCGTGCGCGAAATCTGCCGCGCCGCGAGCCGATCGCGCAAAAAGGCGACCGGATGGGCTTTGAGCGACAGCGAGAGATGGCGATAATCTTCGACCACATGTTCGCCGAGCGGCATCACCGGCAGGTTCGCATCGGGCTCGATCGCGCGGAAGCTCAAATCCTTCAATAGTGGCAGATCGTCCTTGTCGCCGGCGCGGTTCAAGCCGCGCACCGCCCAAAGCGCATCGCGCCGGTCGAGGCCGAGCGAGCGGAAGGCATCGGCTTCGGCAAGCGCTGCGAGCACGTTGGGCGAAAGCCCGGTGCGCAGCCAGAGATCGCGGATCAAATCATAGCCCTTGCCGCGCTTGGCGACGAGCTCGGCCATGTCCTTTTGGGCAAGGCCTTTGACCTGCCGGAAACCGAGCCTGATCTTATGGGTCGCAAAAATCTCACCCTGCATCGCGGCATGGCGGGGATGGAGGGATGGCGGCAGCGAAGTGCCCGCAGCTTCCAGCGTCGCATCCCATTCCGAAAAATTCACATCGACCTCTTCGATCGCAACGCCATGTTCACGCGCGTCGCGGAAATCTGCGCCGGCGCATAAAAACCCATCGGCTGCGCATTCAAGAGCGCGCAGGCAAAGACATCCGGATAGCGGCATTTCATCCAAGCGGAGACATAGACGAGCAGCGCGAAGGAGGCGGCATGGCTTTCCGGAAAGCCATAGGTGCCAAAACCTTCGATCTGGCGGAAGCAGCGCGCCGCGAAGTCGCGCGTATAATTGCGCGCGACCATGCCCTCGATCAGCTTGTCGCGGAATTTGCCGATCATGCCGGTGCGCTTGAAGGTCGCCATGGCGCGGCGCAATTTGTCGGCCTCAGCCGGCGTGAAGCCGGCGGCGACGATGGCGATCTTCATCGCCTGTTCCTGGAACAGAGGCACGCCGAGCGTCTTGCCGAGCACGGCTTGGAGTTCCTTCGAAGGATAGTCGACAGGCTCCAGGCCCTGCCTGCGGCGCAGATAGGGATGCACCATATCGCCCTGGATCGGCCCAGGCCGCACGATCGCCACTTCGATGACGAGATCATAGAAGGCGGCGGGGCGCAGCCGCGGCAGCATGGACATTTGCGCCCGGCTCTCGATCTGGAACACGCCGATCGTATCGGCGCGCGAGATCATCGCATAGACGGCGCGTTCTTCCGCTGGCAGGCTCGCAAGCGTATAGACCTTATCGTAATGCCTCTGCAGAAGTTCAAAACCCTTGCGCAGGCAGGTCAGCATGCCGAGCGCCAAAACATCGACCTTCAATATGCCGAGCGCATCGAGATCGTCCTTGTCCCATTCGACGGTGGTGCGCTCGTCCATCGCCGCATTGGCGATCGGCACGACTTCGTCGAGCCTGCCGCGGGTGATGACGAAGCCGCCAGTATGCTGCGAAAGATGACGCGGAAAGCCGATGAGCTCGCTTGCGAGCGCCAGCACTTTTTTGAGCCGTAGGTCGTCGGGGTTAAGGCCGATGCGGCGAAGCGCCTCGTCGCTCGCGATCTCGGAGGAACGGCCCCATATGTCGCCCGCAAGCGCAGCAACGATATCTTCGGAAAGGCCAAAGACCTTGCCGACCTCGCGCATGGCGGAACGGCTGCGATAGGTGATCACGCTCGCGGTGAGGCCGGCACGGGCGCGGCCATAACGCGCATAGATATATTGCATGACCTCTTCGCGCCGCTCATGCTCGAAATCGACATCGATGTCGGGCGGCTCCTTGCGCTCGGCCGAAATGAAACGCTCGAACAAGAGATCATGGATCGCCGGATCGACCTCGGTGATGCCGAGACAAAAGCAGAGAACCGAATTGGCCGCCGAGCCGCGGCCCTGGCAGAGAATCTCTTTCTTGCGGGCAAAACGCATAATGTCATGCACGGTGAGGAAATAGGGCGCATAGGCGAGCGCCGCGACGAGCTTCAATTCATGCGCCAGCGCTTGGTTGACCCGCTCCGGCACGCCATTCGGATAGCGCCGCGCCGCGCCTTCGCGCGCGAAAGCCTCAAGTGCCTCTTGCGGGCTCGCATAACCCTCGCGCAATTCCTCCGGATATTCATGCGCGAGTTCATCGAGCGAGAAGGTAAGGCCGTTGAGAAAGTGCCGCGTCTCGCCGATCGCCTCGGGCGCTTCGGAAAAGAGGCGCGCCATTTCGGCACCGCTCTTCAAATGCCGTTCGGCATTGGCTTCCAGGCGGCAGCCAATGGACTCGAGCGGCACGCCTTTGCGGATCGCGGTGACGACATCCTGCAAAGGCCGCCGCGCCGCTTCATGCATCAAAACATCATTGGTGGCGATGAGCGGAAGATGTGTTGCACGCGCGAGCGCGACGCGCTCGGCGAGAGCCTTTCGCATCGCACGGCCATAAGTCATGACGGCGGCGAGCCAGACCCGGCCCTGCGCGGCTTCTTTAAGGGAAGAGAGGAAATCACCCTCCCCTTTGCAGAGAGAGAGATTTTGATGTGAGCGCAGCGGATCTTCCGATGCCGTTGCATCGGTGAAGCCATCATAGGCTCTTGTCGCTCGTTTTCGTGTATCTTCTTCCTCCCATGTGCTCGCGGGCATCACGATGAGCTGCATGCCTTCCGCAAAGCTGAGGAGATCGTCGCGCGTGAGGAGGCAAAAGCCTTTCTGCGCCCGCAGATTGCCGCAAGTGATGAGGCGCGTGAGCCTTCTATAGGCAGCACGGTCGCACGGAAAGGCGAGTATGTCGGGCGCGCCATCGCAAAAGACGAGGCGGGCGCCGACGGCGAGCTTGAGGCCGCGCGCGGCTGCCTCATTGTCTCTTGCAAAGACATGAGCGCGGACGACACCGGCGAGAGAATTGCGGTCGGCAATCCCAAGTCCTGCGAGACCGAGATCGAGTGCGCGGGCGACCAGCTCTTCCGGATGCGAGGCGCCGCGCAGAAAAGAAAAATTGGTGGTGACGGCGAATTCCGCGAAGCTCGTATCCGGCCGCACGCGGCTCATGCGAAAAGCCCGTGCATGAACCAGCGCGGCGCCAGAATCTCCGTCTCATAGAGACCTTCGCGGAAGAGCCAGAATCTCTGGCCCTCAAAATCTTCGGCGCGGAAATAATCGCGGGTCAGAGCGACTTCATTCTTCCACCATTCGGGCGCGATCCGCTCCGGCCCCTCGATCGCTGCGATTTCATGCAGGACGCGCCGCCAGCGAAAGCGCAAAGGCGGACCATCCGGCACGCTGGCAATCGTTTCGATCGGCTCCGGCCGCGGCAGAAGGCGCAAGGGGCGATGCGGGAGATAAGATCCCCCGCTTGCAGAGACTTTATTTTGCAACGACATCTGCCGCTCCTCTCCCCGCTTGCGGGGAGAGGTAAGGTGAGGGGCTGGGTGAGTTTGCACCACTGCCGCCAATCCCCCACGCCCCTCATCCGGCGCTTCGCGTCCCCTTCTCCCCGTCCTCGATGGGGAGAAGGACACCGCCGGCACGGCACTGACGGCGAATTCAGGAATATGCGTATCGGCAAAGGCAAGCCTTGTGACGCGCCGCACGCCGAGCCTTGCGCCGAGACGATCGATGAGATCGGCGAGATCCTCCGTCGCGCGCTCTTGGTCATGTTCTTGGGCGAGCCAATGCGCCTGCACCTGATCGAGCCGCTCGACCGCGAGCGCAGACAAGCGCAGGACATCGAAGCCAAAGCCGGCATCGAGCGGATCATCCTCACTCTTTGCGCAAAGCGCCTCGATCTTTTCGTGAAAGAGACGCGCGATCATGTGCGGATCGCGCGACGGTCGGCTCAACCCGACCTCGATATGGTTCACCGCACCATCGACGCGAAACAGGCTGAGATCGAGATTGCGGGCGCCTTCGCCATGCCGCGTCAAAAGCTGCGCCAGCTCGCCTGCCAGCGCAAAAATCGTCGCCTCGATATCCTCGCGCCTGATGATGGCTTCGGCAAAGCGCCGCTCGACGAGATAGGCGGGCGCCTCAAAACGCGGCGAGATCGGCTGTTTGGCGCGGCCGAGCAGGCCGTCGAGCCGGGCGAAGAGAGAGATGCCGAAACGCGCGGCGAGCGGCGCCCGCGGCCGCAGGAGAAGATCATCGATCCGCCTTAAGCCCGCCTGAGCGAGCGCGGCAAGCGTGTCATCTTCGAGCCGCAGAGCGGCGAGCGGCAGCGGCCCGAGGCGGCGGGCGATGTCCTTCTCGCCGCATTCGGGCAGAATCGCCGGCAAGATCATCGGCAGGCGGTGCTCTTTCCCGAAACGCGCCAAGGCCCAGGCCGCCTCGGCTGTGGGGCCAAGAGCAATGCGCGCGGCAAAACCTTGCGCGGCGAGACATTCTTCCATCTCGGCCAGCAATTTTTCTTCGCCGCCGAAGAGATGCGCCGCGCCGGTGACATCGAGCATCACCCCATCCGGCGGATCGAGCGCGGCGAGCGGCGTATATCTGCGGCACCAATCGGTGATGTCGCGCAAGCTTGCAGCTTCAGCTTCAGCCTCGGCAGGACAGCAACGAAGGTCGGGCGCCATCGCGCGCGCATCGGCGAGCATCATGCCGGGCTTGAGGCCGCAGGCCGCAGCCGAAGCATCGACGGCGACGAGCCTTTGCGCATTCTTGATCTTGGCGATGGTGGCGAGCCCGCGCGGAGTTTCGCGCTCATCCTTCCGCAAGCGCCGGACGATCCGATCGGTTGCGAGAGCGGGAAGCCAAAGCGAGAGGTAACGCATCACGAAACAAAGCCTCTTCGTGATCCCAGAACACAGTGTGAAATCTGTCGCGGTCGATGCCGAAATTTTCGGGTCCGGCGCGCGCCTTGGCGATGCGGACCGACCAGGCGGCCGAGCCCGGCAGCGGCATGGAGCCGGCGGAAGGCGGATGCACGCTCGGATGAGCGCGGATCTCGAAGCGCAAATCGGCACCGCTCGACAGCGTGCCGGCCGCGCCCGAAAGGCCGGCGAGAGAGAGAAGCGCGGGCGTCCCCTGTTTCTGCGCCGCGAGCACGAGTTGGCGCGAGGCGACAAGATCATAAGGCTTCGCCGCCCAGAGCTCGCCGATGACGACGGCGGGCGCCTGGCATTTCAGCGCCTCCTCCATGGCCCAGAGGGCATCTTTCGCGCTCTGAGCTTTGACGAGAACAAGCCGGGCAGGATCGAGACCATGAAGGGCAAGGCCCGGCCCATAGAGCGCGCCCTGCTCGCGGGCGGAAAAATCCTCGCCGATCCAGACGATCGCGGCCTTCGCCTTGTCCGGACGCGCCGCAAGACGGGCGGCGAGGCCTAAGAGAAAGCCGGAAGCGGCAGCCGCATCGCCGGGGCGCTGGCCAAGGATTTCGGTGAGCGTCCCGAGTTTCAGGCCGCCCGCAAGCAGGTGATCGAGGCGGCTGTCGTGGCCGAGGGGAATGCGCGGCTGGAGTTTTTGTTGAGCTGTAGTTTTGCTAAGCAAACCATTGGAAAAACTATCGGAAAATCCATCCGGCAGGGCCTGCACCGTGATCTTCGCGATCTTTGCGCGCAAGGACTCAAGCGTTCGAGGATCTTCAACGCCGGCGCGCTCCAGGCGGCCAATAGCCTCCTCGATCTGCACGCGCGCGTATGACATCGGTCCGCTCCGTCCTAAAGTTCCCTATTTGTTCTTATGGATTCCTCTTTCCGGAAGGAGAGTCAAGTGCCAAGGGGAAAGGGTGCTGTCCGAACTAGGACAATCGCCCAAAAAACGTGCATGGCCAGCTGCGCAACGCATACGCTGGTTTCGAACATTCGCAATGAACGTCTCGCAAATCTATGATGAAGACGACGATCCTGTAGAAATGGAAATCAAAGCCGTGGAAAGCGCCGCTTAGGGGGAGGGTACAATGAGAAATATAATTATCATGTGTCTTCTCATGTTGGGCATGAGCACGCCAGTTTTGGCGCAGTCGTGTGATGACAATTCGATCTCTTCAGTGTCCGCAGACGGGTCCATTATCGTAACGATTTCTGGAAGTGTGTTTCAGGTAGATCTAGTCGATCAAGTCAGCACTATGTTATGGCTTCCCGCAGACAATGTTTTGACCTGTAATGATACTAAAATGATAAATGTAGATGAAGATGGTGAGCACGCGGCCGTGGTTCGCTTGCGGTAATTAGGACATCCCTTCCGCAATCTAGGACACTGGCCCTCAGCTTAGGACAGCACCCCGAAACTTCATTCTCATCGTGCGGGGCCGATGAGGTGCTAGCATGAACGCATCATCGGAAGTGCACTCCTTGGCGCCCTGCATTTATCATCAGTGGGCACCGCACAGGCTTTTCGCATTTATGGCTTCAACTCAGCTAACAGCATACATCGACGAAAGCGGCACGCATGGCCCGTCGCCTCTGACGGTTATGGCCGGTTTCGTCGGCTATGCAGATCAATGGGACAAGTTCGATTCAGAATGGAAAAATCTCTTAGCGAGCAATCGCCTTGATTACATTCATGGCAAGGAACTGTTGCACGGGTCAGGGCAATTCAAAGACAGGTCCAAATGGAATTTAGACGCCCGTGCGGCACTGGCAATCCATATCGCTCCGGTGCCATTACGGTATGCGCGTTATTCAATTTCTGTCGTTCTCAACAATAGAATTTATGATGAGCATTATATCGGGTCAGACAGAAAATTGAGGAAGCACAAGCACCCGATTGATTCCAAATATGGAGTTTGTTGTCGGATATTTATGTCGATGGTTGCCAGATTCCTCGAAAGATATGAGCAAGACGCTAGCCAAGTACATTTGGTTTTCGAGGCCGGCCACAAGAACTCCGGGGCTGCTGAAACCATTCTTACCGAGATGTATGATATTAATCCGGACTTAGCGCGATTTATAAGTCCGCAGATTACCTACGCCCTAAAAAAGCAATCGCCGGGCGTTCAAGCTGCAGATTTGCTCGCCTTCCCTGTTTTTCGAACCGAGTGCAGCGGCGATGTTTCAATAGAAAATCTTGAAAATGGCGTTCCCGAGATCATTCCAGCGAATGATTGCCCAAATTTTCGCGTGCCAATTGTGGCCGAGACTCTTCGAGGAATTAAGTCTGGCCAGATTGCGGGGGCTGCGCTTAGGCGCCAGAGCGGGAGGTATTGGGCGGCTCTGGACGGTTTTCCTCTCGGCTGGTCGGCTCGCCCGCTTCGCTCTGTTGATGGGTTTGTTCTGGCGCCGCCAGAGCCCTTATCAATTCATCAAAGCGGTGCAGAAGAAGACGAAAATCCCTTGCCACCCCATTCTGTGCGGCTGCGATGTCTCTGACGTCCTTCCTTAGAAGCTCAAGTTTTTGTTCGGTGTTGGCCTGTTCCCACTCTTCGTTCGGCATGAGAGCTTTTCTCCGTAACAGGGTTAGACGGTGGCAAACGGCCCCCTCGCCTCGCCCATCTGCCCGCGATGGCGCAGAAACTGATCGGCGAGCACGCAGGCGACCATGGCCTCGCCGACCGGCACGGCTCTGATCCCGACGCAAGGGTCATGGCGGCCCTGGGTCGCGATCTCGGTCTCCGTGCCGGCACGGTCGATCGTGCGCCGCGGCGTCAGGATCGACGAGGTCGGCTTCACCGCGAAACGCGCCACGATCGTCTGGCCGGTCGAAATGCCGCCCAAAATGCCGCCGGCATGATTGGAACGGAAGAACGGCTTTCCGTCATTACCCATGCCGATCTCATCGGCATTTTCCTCGCCTGACAGCGCGGCAACGGCAAAGCCGTCGCCGATCTCGACGCCTTTCACCGCATTGATCGACATCAGCGCCGAGGCAATCTCCGCATCGAGCTTGCCATAGAGCGGCGCGCCCCAGCCGGCCGGCACATTTTCAGCCACGATCTCGATCACCGCGCCGATCGAGGAGCCGGCCTTGCGGATCTCGTCCAATCTTTCCGCAAAGAAAGCCGCCGCCTTGGCATCGGGTGCAAAGAACGGATTGCGCCTCGTCTCGTCCCAATCCCATTTCGTGCGATCGATCCAATGCGGCCCCATCGCGACGAGCGCGCCGCGCACGTTAACGCCTGGGATGATTTTCCGCGCCACGGCGCCGGCAGCGACGCGCGCGGCAGTTTCCCGCGCGGAAGATCTGCCGCCGCCGCGATGATCGCGCAGGCCATATTTCATCTCATAGGTGAAATCGGCATGGCCCGGCCGATATGTGTCCTTGATCGCCGCATAATCCTTCGAGCGCTGATCTTCGTTCTCGATCAAAAGCGCGATCGGCGTGCCGGTCGTGACTTGAACGCCGGTATCCGCGTCGCGGAAGGTGCCGGAGAGGATTTTGACGCGGTCGGATTCCTGGCGCTGCGTGGTGAAGCGCGATTGGCCCGGCCGCCGCTCGTCGAGAAAGACCTGAATGTCGGCCTCTTCGAGCGCCAAGCCCGGCGGGCAGCCGTCGATGACGCAGCCGATCGCCGGCCCATGGCTCTCGCCGAAGGTCGTCACGCGGAAAAGATGGCCGAATGTGTTGTGCGACATGGGCTAGATGATCATACTTGCGAGAGCGCAAACCCTCTCCCATTGGGAGAGGGTGGCCGGCAGAGCCGGCCCGGTGAGGGGTTACGATGTTGCAAGTTGGTAGGGATTGTAACCCCTCATCCGGCTTGCTCCGCAAGCCACCTTCTCCCACAGGGAGAAGGTGGACGCGCCGTCAGGCATATCGCGTCCCTGACGCCGCCGCTTTTTCCTCGGCCACGCTCGGAGCACGGCACGCCGCCGCGCGCCCCTCACTCTTTGAGGAGCGCCCCCATATCGGGAGCGCCGGGATTTTTCATGCCGACGACATGATAGCCGGCGTCGACATGCAAGATTTCGCCGGTGATACCGCGCGCCATGGGCGACAGGAGAAAGGCGGCACTCTCGCCGACCTCTTCGATGGTGACCGAACGCCGCAACGGCGCGTTATATTCGTTCCATTTGAGAATATAGCGGAAATCGCCGATCCCCGAGGCGGCCAATGTCTTGATCGGGCCGGCCGAGATCGCATTGACCCTGATATTCTTTTCGCCGAGATCGGCGGCGAGGTAGCGCACGCTCGCCTCGAGCGCCGCCTTGGCGACGCCCATGACATTGTAATGCGGCATCCATTTCTCGGCGCCGTAATAGGTGAGGGTCAGCATGGCGCCGCCGTCCGTCATCAATTTTTCGGCCCGCTGCGCGATCGCCGTGAAGGAATAACAGGAGATCAATAGCGTATTGCAGAAATTCTCCACACTCGTATCGACATAACGCCCGGTCAATTCGTCCTTGTCGGAAAAGGCGACGCAATGGACGACGAAATCGAGGCGTCCCCAGAGCCGTTCGATCTCGCTGAAGGCGGCATCAAGCGTCGCCGGATCGGACACATCGCAATGGCCGAGGACCTGCGCTCCCAATTCGAGGGCGAGCGGCCGTACTCGTTTTTCGAGGGATTCGCCCTGAAAGGTGAAAGCGAGTTCGGCGCCGGCTTGACGCGCCGCCTTGGCGATGCCCCAGGCGATCGACCGATTATTGGCGACCCCGAGGACGAGGCCGCGCTTGCCGGCCAGGATCCCGACGGTATTTGCTTCGACGAGCTTAGGTTCGGGTTGCGTCATTCTCGATCCGGCTCAAGAGAGGGGCGCGACCCGGGACTTCCCGCGGCGCAGGGCTGCCTTTAACCCGGATTTGGCCAATTGGCCAAGCCCTCGGTCAAGACTTGTTTTCACGAAACCTTTTCCCAAATCCGCGCTGTCGAATTCAGGTTCTGGCGATCATCGCTCCGACCCGCCGCATCAGAGCAGAAACAGGAACCCCGACCAGAAGCCAGGGCCTCTTTAACCCCAGGCCAGGTCCGAAGGGAAGGGCCGGCGGGGGTGAAATTCCACCCGGCACCGCACCGCTGCCTGCCTGCGACATCGGACAAAAGCCGAGGATCCGACCGATTTACCGCAAGATTTTCAGGCTGGCCATAGGCAAGGCTGCAACAGCACCCTAATATTCAGTGACATGGGACAGGCGTGGCGACGAAACCCGTTCGCGGCACGGCCGGGAGCCGAGACCAGATCACCATGATTTTGGATTGAATCAATCCAAAATCATGGTGATCGATTCTCATAATTTAGAGCGGGATATGCAGATAAGCTTGCGCAATCTGCGTAAACTTGATTGCGGGCGGAAAACCGGTTCCCACTTTTCCTCAGCCCGCTCTAGATTGCCCGAAGCGTACCGAGGATACACTATTGGGCCAGATCAAATTGGTTTACTCTTAAAGATATAAAAATTGCAATGAGAGAGCACATGCGCCGCTTCGAAAAGAGCCTTAGGCTTTTCGCAGACGCGCTGTGGGGTGGAGAGCCGAGGTGAGTGTCAGAGACGAGTTGAGCCTCTTGACGCCGCGTTTGCGCCGTTATGCACGCGCGCTCACGCAAGCATCGCCCGCGCCGAACGACGCGGCCGATGAACTCGTCCATGCGACTTTCATGCGAATCCTCGATTGCGGCCTGTCGGAGCGTAAGTCGGACCTGATCCTGCAGGTGTTTTCGCTACTGACGCAACTCCACCGCGAGAGCTTGCATGCGCTGCGGACCGGGGTTGGGGAGACTGCCACAAGCGGCACTTTCCATGGCGATGATGGCTTGGCGCGCGCCGGCCATACGAACGCTCTGCCGAAGGGACTTTGTGCCGCGCTCGGCGGGTTGCGTCTCGACGAGCGCGAGGCCTTGCTCCTCGTGGCCTTGGAAGGGTTCAGCTATACGCAAGCCGCGCGTATCCTGCATATTTCGCGCGGCGGTCTCATGGCGCGTCTGGGGCGCGCCCGCGCCCGGCTGGTCGAAGCGCTATGCGATGCACCCGCACCGGCGCCGGCACGCCGCGCGGTGCATTTACGCGTCGTGAAATAGGGCGCGCCGCCGTGAGCTTCACCCCTCTGCCCATTGCTGAAGAGGATTTGCACGGTTTCGTCGACGGCGAAGTGGACGATGACAAGCGCGAGGCCATCCTCGCCTATCTCGCAACCGCACCGGCCGATGCCGCCCGCGTCGAGGCCTGGCGCCAACAAAACATCCTGCTCCGGGCGGCCTTTGCGCAAGTGGCGCTCGAACAAATGCCGGTGAGCCTGTCCTTCACATTCGCGCCGCGGCTCATCACTTTGCCATCCTTCACGCCGGCCGGCAGCGCGGCGCGCCAGGCCTACTCCCGGCGGCTGCAGCAACGCAGTCTCGTCTTCAGCATCGCCGCCTTCGTGGCCGGCGTCTGCATCACCCTCGCCGCCAATGTCTGCCTGACCAGATATGCCGCCAATTTCACGCGCCTTCCTGCCGCTTCACTTCCTGCCGCTTCACATCCTGCAGCTTCACTTGGCGCGGCGCTGGCCCTTCTCGCCACATCGGCCCTGCACCCATCTCCGCAAGCGGCAAATGTTCCGCAAGCTTTGCTGAATGTGCCGGGTGCAGTCGAGCCGGCCCTCGTTATTCTTCCGGTTCTGAAAGCCGAAGGCCTGCAGCTTCTGCGCGGCGAAGTCCGCGGCAAGCCGGGCGATCCTGCCAATTGCCTCGATTTCGCCGATGCCGCCGGCACGCCTGTCGTGCTTTGCATCGCCGCGGCGAAGGCGCCGGCCACCGCAGAATTCCAAAGCTTCGCGGCCGTTTCGGCGAATTCGGTCTATTGGCGCGAGTCCACGAGCCTCTATGCGCTGGCAGCACCGCTCGAGCATGCCCGGCTCGTGGCGCTCGCGCGGCGCATCCATGCGAGCCTCACGGCACGGCAAACGCCATAACCCGAAGCTGCGATCGGCCGTTACTTCAGATCGCGGCGCGGATCATAGGGCTTTTGCGCCTGCCACTCCCGCATGAGGCTGACGAGATCGGCATCCGGCTCGTCCGGCAGCATGATCCGCAAAGTGACGAGGAGATCGCCACCCGCGCCGCCCTGCGGGTTCGGCAAGCCCTTGCCGCGCAGCCGCAAAGTGCGGCCGCCGTTCGAGCCGGCCGGAACATTGAGCTCGACCATGCCATCGAGCGTCGGCACATTGACCTTCGCCCCCAGCACGGCCTCATAAAGCGTCAGCGGCAGATCGAGGCGCAGATCGCGGCCGTCGACCCGCAGATAGGCATGCTTGGCGATCTTCACTGTGACCAGCGCGTCGCCCGCCTCGCCGCCGAAGCCGCTCGGATGGCCCTGCCCTTTGAGGCGGATCTGCTTGCCGTCTTCCATCCCCGCCGGCACGGAAACTTCGAGCGTCCGTCCGGTCGGCAAGCTGACGCGGGTCTTGGTGCCATGCACCGCCTCCGCCAAAGTGACGGTCACTTGCGCGGTGACGTCTTCGCCCCGTGGCAACGGCCGGCCGCTTTGCGCACCGCGCCTGCGCTGGCCGCCGAAAAGCTCGCTGAACAGATCGCCGGCATCGAAACCCGCGCCCTGGCCAGGGCCGCCCGGGCTGAATTCGAAATGTTCGAAACCGCCGCCTGGATGGGGGCGTCGCGCCGAGGCCCAAGGGCCGCCGGGACCCCCGGCGCCAAAACCTTCGAAGCCTTGGAAGCGGGGCTTGCCTTCGGCATCGATCTCGCCGCGGTCGAAAGCGCCGCGCTTCTTCTCGTCGCCGAGAATCTCATAGGCGGCGCTGACCTCGGCGAATTTCTCCTTCGCCTTCGGCTCTTTGCTCTGATCGGGATGGTATTTTTTTGCGAGCTTGCGAAAAGCCTTTTTGATTTCAGCCGCATCGGCGGATTTCGCAACACCGAGAATCGTATATGGATCGCGCATTTTCGAACCCACTCCAGCGCCCACCCGTCCTGCGGCCCAGGCGCAATGTCTCACCGCCAATTTGGGGTGCGACGGAGCCGACCGCAAGCCTGACCGCGTCAGAGCCGCCCTTGCGTCATGATGCGCGGGGCCGCATGCGCGTTTGGCGAAAATAGGCCCCGGTTTTCGTGCGAACGCGCGCCGACTTTTCGAATCAGCTCTGCTTCGACGGCTTAACCTCGGTGACCTGCCACTCGCCGGATTTGCCGGCGCAGGCCGTACCTTCGAGCGATTTATCGGCCTTCTCCCGATCGATATCGGCGTGAAAGGCGCGGCAGAGACCGCTTGCGCCGGGATAGGCCTCACCGACAGCGATGAAAGTGCCTTTTGCGCCGGATTTTGGATTGTCCCAAGTGGTGGCCGCAGCGTTCTTTCCGTCGAGCGCTTGGCTGAACGCCGTCTTGGCACGTTGCCAATCTTCCCCATCGAGCCAGCCGGCCAACTGCGGTTTGGCAATTGCCCCGGTCTCGTCGTCATGTGAATTCGGCATGAGCGACGCCATCGGCATGGAGACCGAACAGCCGCCGAGCACGGCAAGGCAGGCAAGGACCGCTGCCGCCCGAAGCGGCAAAAGACCCGGGCGCATGGCCCCGAGCGTCGAACGCCAAGCGTTTCGCCGGGAAAAGCTAATCTCTATATAGGAACGGGATTTGAGGTTCACCTCGTCGCGATCCTTGGGCAAGCGGACACCTCTGCCGTATCAGCCATTGGGGGAGCTTAATATTGAATGAATTAACCGTGTGTGACTTTACCCAGGCTGACGAGCCTTTCGCGCTCTTCGCCGCCTGGTTCGCCGAGGCGGAAAAAAAAGAAGCGAGCGATCCCAATGCCATGGCGCTGGCGACCACCGACGCCGAAGGCATGCCGAATGTCCGAATGGTGCTTTTGAAGGCGGCGGATCCCGGAGGCTTCGTCTTTTACAGCAACAGCGAAAGCGACAAAGGCGTCGAACTTGCGGCGAATATGAAGGCTGCGGCGGTTTTCCATTGGAAATCGCTGCGCCGCCAAATCCGCATCCGCGGGCCTGTCGAACAAGTCGATGCGGCGGCGGTGGATGCCTATTTTCGCAGCCGTCCCTTGCAGAGCCGAATTGGCGCTTGGGCGAGCCGGCAGTCGCGGCCGCTCGAAAGCCGCTTCGCCCTCGAAGCGGCGGTTGCCAAATATGCGGCCAAATTCGCCTTCGCCGACGTGCCGCGGCCGCCCTATTGGATCGGCTATCGCATCCGTCCCCTCGCGATCGAATTCTGGTCCGACGGCGCCTTCCGTCTGCACAACCGGATCAGATTTCGCCGCGAGTTTCTCGCCGCCGCATGGCACAAGGAACGGCTCTTTCCATGAGTGCGCCGGCCATGAGCGCGTCAGCGCGTTTTTATCGCATGAGTGCGCCGGCGCGGACTTATCGGATGCGCGCGCCAAGGCGTCTTCATCCAATTCGTGATCCAATGCGTGCCTGCGCATGACAGCAAAACCCACGCCGTCATCTCCCCCGGTTCTCGGTGTCAGCCTTGCGGTCTTCCGCCAGGGCCTCGTCCTTGTCGCCACGCGCACCAAACCTCCCTTCGAAGGCGCCTTCTCGCTTCCCGGCGGCCATGTCGAAGCCGGCGAAACCCTGCAGGAGGCGGCGCTGCGTGAACTCTATGAGGAGGTCGGGGTCACGGCTCGGATCATCGGCTTCAATCAGCATGTGGAAACGATCCGCTGGGAGAATGCAAATCAATTGTGCCGGCATTTCGTGATCGCGTCTTTTGTCGGCGCCTGGGTCTCGGGCGACGGCCGGCTGAGCCCTGAAGTCGGCGAAATTCTATGGGTCGCGCCGCATGATCTGAGCCGCCTTCCGACAACTCCGGGTCTTGCTGCGATCGTCGAAGACGCCAGCAAAATTTTCGCCCGAGAAGGTGGCCTGTGATCCCGAAACCGCCGTGATTACGGATAGAATTAGCCACCAGAGCGCAAGACCGATGATGAATTATGAAAAGACGGGTCGTATGAATAGCAGCGCGCTCCTTCGCCCCGCGCAGATGCTCGCGGCAGCCATGATGGCCAGTGTGAGTTTGGCGCCCATGCTCAGCGCCGCACCGGCGCGGACGGCGCCCGCAGCTAGCCCTGAGACAGCTGACAAATCGCCGGCGGCGCCTGCCAATGCCCCTCCCGCGGATGCCGCACCGCCCTATGAGCCGCAATTGCTGCGGCTTTCGGAACTGCTCGGGGCACTCGCCTATTTGCAGGATCTCTGCGGCCGTCACGAAGGCGACATTTGGCGAGCGAAAATGGCAGCGCTTCTCGAAGCGGAAGCCAAAACCCCCTTGCGCAAGGAGCGGCTGGCCGGCGCCTTCAACCGCGGCTTTCGCGGCTATGCACTCACCTATCGTCTCTGCACGCCGAATGCGCTGGCAATCATCAGCCGCTTTCTCGAGGAGTCAGGCCAGATCGCGCATGCCGTCGCGCGTCGCTACGGGCCGAGCTGACGGCGCCTAGAGCCGATCCCGATCACGTGGATCGCGAGCGATTCCACGTGATCGGGACAAATCGCCTCTAGATCAAAGAATGAGAGCATGTCCATAATGAGACATCGGATATATCCGATGTCTAAAAAGTGTCGGAAAAGTCTGGCAACTTTTCCGGGACATGCTCAAAAAAGAGAAAGCGGCGAACCATTGGTTGCCGCTTTTCGTCAGTTGCCGTGACACCGAATTCGATCAGATGCCCGAAAGGCCCGGGGCCGATGCCAGATCGCTCTCCTGCTCCTGCAGACCGTTATGGACGGCAAAGACGATCTTCTCTTTCGTGTCGTTCCAAGTGAAGCCGGCCTCGGGGTCCGCAGGGTCCTTGGCGTTGATCTCGCGTTCGATGATCAGGCGGTCGCAGAGGCTGACGCAAATCACCTCGATCGGCGCGCTCGTGTCGTTCTCCTCTGTCATCCGGTCGATCGAGATTTCTCCCATCTCTTCGCCGTCTTCCATATGCTGGATGAAGACCTCTTCATGGCCCGGGGTGCCGTGCGCGATGATCCTGAAGATCTCCCCTCTATAGGTAAATTCTCGTACCATAAGTAGCCGACCCCTCGTTGGATTAGCGGGAAATGAACGACCTGCAGGTGCTGGCACGAGGCCTAGGCCGATAACCTGCGGCGCGCACTCTAGTTGGCTTGGAAAGTTGAGGTCAAGTCTCATTTGCACGCCCATGCGTTTCTGCTCGGCGTCGCTCAATAAAGCTATATAGTTTATGATATATCTTTCAGCGCCGCGGTGGACCGCATGAGCTGTGCCGCCACGGCGCAGCGGCACAGCTTTTCGCAAAAAACCCAGCGTCAAACTATGGATGTTATTCGAAATTCTTGGGAATATCTCAAATAGGATCAGGCGTTGCTATGGCCAAGGCGGAAAGTTGCATTGCAATTCTACGCTGCCGACTCACGCGGGCGACGCGGAGGTCGCGCCGTTTGCTTCATAGCGCCGCGATAAAGCGCACTGGCGCGCCTTGCGCTTGGGTCACGAGCTCGCCGTCCCACATGACCCGTCTGCCACGCACCAAAGTCCCGACCGGCCAGCCCACAACTTCTTTTGCGGCATAAGGCGTCAAAGCGGCGCGCGAAGTCATCCCATGTTGCCAACATCACGGCGGAAACGGTGCGCCCGCTCGTTGCAAAGACTGCTGACAAAGCTTCCATGCTCATGACAGACGAAAGCGTGATCACTCCGAAGATCGGCAAAGAGTTCGCCAATCATGCACGGTAAACCATCGCGCTAGAGCATGTCCCGGAAAAGTTGTCAGACTTTTCCGATAAAGGACATGCTCTATTCTTTTGATGTAGAGCCAATTTGTCCCGATTGGCTCTAACGAATACGCGGCACCTTGGCGGCTATGTGCATATCAGCGTCAGCGGGAACTTCTTCTCGATCCCGAGCGCGGCACCACTGACGTTTATCACAGTGTCAGCGAGGCCCATCTCTATCGCTATCTAGCCGAGTTTGGATTTTCGCTATAACTATCAATTGCCGTCAATTCTCCTGCTGGTGAATTGGCAACGTATTCAATTTAGGAGCGCAACGATGCCGAAGAAAGGCGAGGCTTGTACAACAACAGGAATTTACAAGGCTATCCATGATAAAGACCATAAACAGCCGCATGAAGTCAAAATGGTGAAAGGACACAAGTTTCCACCATGTAATCAATGCGCAGACGGAGGACCGACTTATGAATTGGTTCGCGAGGACCCAAATTTAATACGCTAAACTGAGCTTCTCTTCTTTGTCGCGCACTTCTTTGGAGTGCGCGCCATTTCTCAAAATTGGTTTTGGCGGCATGTTAGCCATGCGTCGTATCACCTCGTCGCGGCGCTTGGTGATCACAAGGCATCTACGAAACGCACGGGTTCGCCGGTGGAAGGCGCCGTCAACTCTCCCTCCCACATGACGCGTCTGCCGCGCACGAAAGTCCCGACTGGCCAGCCTTGCACTGTGATGCCGGCATAGGGCGTCCAGCCGCAGCGCGACGCCATGGCCGTATCTGTGAGCGTCACCTCTTTCTTGAGATCGACCATCGTGAGATCGGCGTCATAGCCGACCGCGAGCCGTCCTTTCGATGCGATGCCGAAAAGCCGGGCCGGGCCGGCACTGGTCAGATCGACGAAACGCATGAGGCTGAGACGCCCGGCATTCACATGATCAAGCATGATCGGCACCAGCGTCTGCACGCCCGGCATGCCGGAAGGACTTTGCGGATAGGGCTTGGCCTTCTCCTCCAATGTATGCGGTGCGTGATCGGAGCCGAGAATGTCGACGATGCTTTGGCCGAGCCCATACCAGAGATGCTCGCGATGGCGTGCTGAACGCACCGGCGGATTTATCTGCAGCCTGGTGCCGAGCCTTGCGTAATCGTCGGCGCTGAAAGTGAGATGATGCGTCGTGACCTCGACGCTGGCAATGTCCTTGTTCAAGGCCAGAAGATCGATCTCTTCCGCCGTCGAGACATGCAGCACATGGACGGCGGCGCCCTTTTCGCGGGCGATGCGCAGCAATCTTTGCGTCGACATCAACGCGCTCGTCTCGTCGCGCCAGATTGGATGCGAAGAAGGATCGCCTTCGACACGCAAGGCTTTGCGTTCGTTCAAGCGAAATTCGTCTTCGGAATGGAAGGCGGCCCGTCGCCGCGTCTTGGCCAGAATCACGGCAATGCCCGCATCATCCTCGACGAGCAGCGTTCCGGTCGAGGACCCCATGAAGACCTTGATGCCGGCCGCCCCCGGCAGGCGCTCGAGTTCGGGAATGTCGGCGGCATTCTCATGCGTCCCGCCGACCCAGAAGGCGAAATCGCAATGCATCCGGTGATGGGCACGCGCGACCTTATCGGCGAGCTCGGCCGCGCCCGTCGTCAAAGGCTTGGTGTTCGGCATGTCGAAGACGGCAGTGACGCCGCCGAGGACCGCCGCTCGGGAGCCTGATTCTGAGATCCTCTTTGTGCGGAAAACCCGGTTCGCGGAAATGAACCTGAGTGTCGATCACGCCGGGCAGAATATGCAGGCCCGTGGCGTTCAAAACCTCTGCCGCCGAGGCAGAGCCGAGATCGCCGATCGCAGCGATCCTGTCACTGATGATCCCAATGTCGCGACGGCTCTCTCCGTCATGATTGACGAGCGTGCCATTTTTTATAATAAGATCAAAGGTTTGTGGCATAGACCCTGCTCTATTGTGATGGCAGGCAAATTGCTTTGCTGAGCCTATCCACTCTATGCCATGGCTTGTCTGCTTGGGCGAGCGGCTTAGATACGGATCAGCGCTTAGAGCATTTTCAGCAAAAGTGGAAACCGGTTTTGCGTTTGAAAATGCTCTAACTTATTGAATGGGAGCGGTTTCAGGTTTGGTCTGAACACCAAACCTGAAACCGCTCTAGGCAAGTCCGAAAGGCTGCCCGCTCTTGAAAACATCGCCGGCTGCGGCTGGCGCAAAGGATCAGAGATCAACCGGTCAGGGATCAGCAATGGGCTCAGCAATGGGTAAGGGCGCGAGCCTTCTCACCGATCGCGGCGTCATCAAAGTCGCGGGCGAAGCAGAGGCCTTTCTCCACAAGCTCGTGACCAATAGCATGCTCGACATCGCACCGGGCGAGGCCCGCTATGCCGGCCTGTTGTCGCCGCAGGGCAAATTGCTGTTCGATTTCTTCGTCGTGCCGCTGCCGGAAGGCGCTGCGGCCGGCTATTATTTCGATTGCGTGAAGGAGCAGGCGCAAGATCTCGCCAAGCGCATCAATTTCCACAAGATGCGCGCCAAGATCACGGTCGAGGACGTGTCCGACACGCTGGGCGTTGCCGCCTTCTGGGGCCAAGAAGCGCCGCAGGGGATCGAAGAAACCCTTTTCAAGGATTCCCGCGCGGAAAACATGGGGCTCCGCCTGATCGCGCCACATGCGGCGCTCGCCAAACTCGCTACGGCGCAGGAGGAAGCCTATGAGGAACATCGCATCGCCGAAGGCGTGCCGAAAGGCGGCGTGGATTTTCCCTATGGCGACACATTCGTGCATGACGCCAATCTCGATGCCATGCATGGCGTCGATTTCAAAAAGGGCTGCTATGTCGGCCAGGAAGTGGTCGCCCGCGTCCATTTCCGCAAATCGGCGCGCAAGCGGATCGTAAAAGTCCATTTCAATGGTCCGGCTCCTGCCCCGGGCAGCGATATTCTCCTCGGCGATGTTTCGATCGGCCAGATCGGATCGATCGCCGGCTCAGAAGGGCTCGCCATGCTGCGGCTCGACCGGCTCGACGATGCGAAGGCGGCCGGCCTGCCGCTCAGGGCCGGCGGGGCCTCGCTCGACGTCACCGTGCCGCCGGAATTCGTCGAGAGTGCTGCAGGGGTGGAGAAGCGGCTTTAATTCTACCGCGTCAGAAATCGGTGGCGCGCCTTCTTCTCCCGCTTGCGGGAGAAGGTGCCGAGCGCATGCGAGGCGGATGAGGGTTCCTGCCTTCCTGCAATCATCCCTCATCCGACCGGCTCCGCCGGCCACCTTCTCCCGCAAGCGGGAGAAGGATAAGTGCCCGATCGTTCGCCCCACTCGCGCAAATGTTCCTCGACACTTGCTCACCCCGCGTTTGACCGCACCGGACTTGGGATCAAGGATCCGCAGTTGGGGCTTGTGCGACAGCCGCAACATCGAACTTGCGGGTCCCCAGCAATTTTACACGCGGCGAGACCAACGTTATGGCGCAGGAAGCAGATCCCCATCCCTCTGTTGTCGAGGAAGCCAAAGCCCTCATTCATAGTTTGGGGAAGGCGGGCCTCGAATTTGTTGCCTCGATAACTGCGCCTCTGTTTTGGGTTTTGCGCGACAGCTGCGGCAATGAGATGATAAAGAACGGCTCGCTCTTTTTTATCGATGCCGGAGGTGGCACGTTCGCAGTTACAGCAGCACATGTCGTCGCGGAATGCTTCGAGGACACTAAATCACCAATGTTCGTTCGGTGTATGATCGGCCGCGGCGGAGGCAAGACAGCGTTTCCAATCCACTTACGCGACCGCGTTATCGATACGCACGCCGCTATGGACTTAGCCACCTTGCGTTTTAGCCCTGCGGAGGTTGAAACAATTGGCCGAACCGTCCTGACCGGGATTTAAAAGACGTGGCCACCAAGCTTAGCTGAAGTTGAAGGCGGTGTGACGTTTTGTGGATACCCAGGCAAGGCAAGACGGTGGCTCGCTCCGCGAGAAATCAGCTTCGGAATTATGGGTATGGCGAGTTTGCCCACCATCGCGCACGAAACATGTATTTCAGTTCAGATCGAGCGAGAGAATTACGTGCGTGTTATTGGACATAAAGATATGCAGGAAAATTTTGATTTTGGCGGTATGAGCGGCGGCCCGGTTCTCGCCATTGTTCAAACAGGAACCCTTCGATCATGGAAGCCGGCAGGCGTAATCTTCCAAGGACCAAATCCGAGCGGTGATCCTGCGGAGTCAATTCAAGGGCTTGAGATCATCCGTGCACGACCGATCCATTTCATCAATCCCGACGGAACGCTGGATAGCGCTCGTTGGGACCTGAGTTACCCGGTAGGCCCAAGGTAATAAGAGATACGTCCCCCTGCGTGGCTTCGCGAACGGTAATCAAGGTCGGACGCGTGGACTTAATCGGGCGATTGTTGTTTGATAATAGGTAACACGGATGCGACTATGCTCGGATGGTTGGCCAAGAAGAACGAAAATGCGCGCGTCTACATGTGCGTGAAGGAGGTCAAGTGGGACCTGGAGAGAGCTGACGGCCCCCGCCGGGCAACGCTGTTATTGGTAGCGCAATGGTTCCGCGTTGGCATAACCGATAAAGACAAAGGAGGCTTGGAGCCAAGCTATTTCGACCGCCCGCTCGATCATAGTCGCGCGGACCTTGTCGAGCTTTACGCTGGGCTTGAAAACATTCGGAACAACAACGCTTACCAACGCGAGCAGATTTAAAAATCGCTGGCGCACATCGGAGGGATGCCCGCGTTTGCTGTTGAGCAAAGTAAGAACACCAATCGAGGTATTGAAATCTGGATGTGCACTTTGGGCTCTGGCATCGCCCCGGACACCCGTGATGATGTGAGGAAAATTTGGACCATGCTTTCTGAAGGATTGCCATACGCGCCCGAGGCGATGCGCCGTCTCCAAGAGATTGTGAAGCTCACAGAGAACGCCACCGGTTCAAAAGCGTCGGGCATGTTCGAGGAACTACCCATTTCCCAATGGCTCGCCGCTGCCGACTTTGTGCCGAGCGCGTTCAGATCGTAGCACTGTCTGACCATTAGAATCGACTAGACTTGGCCCATCGATCGGACTAGGCGCGTGGCATGAGCGCAAGCCCCCTACCCCATTCCGACGGCAAGAGCCGCTGCCCCTGGCCGGGCGTCGACCCGCTCTATCTCGCCTATCATGACGAAGAATGGGGCGTGCCGGAATGGGATGACCGGGCGCTGTTCGAGAAATTGATTCTCGACGGGTTTCAGGCCGGCCTCTCCTGGATCACCATATTGCGCAAGCGCGAGGCCTTCCGCCGCGCCTTCGACTCTTTCGATCCCGAAAAGATCGCTTGCTATGATGCTGCGAAACTCGCGGCGCTGATGCAGGATCAAGGCATCGTCCGCAACCGGGCCAAGATCGAAGCCTCGGTCGCCTCGGCGCGCGCCTATCTCGCGCTGCAGGAGAGCGAAGGCTTTGCCGCCTATCTCTGGGGCTTCGTCGACGGCATGCCGCAGCAGAACGCCTTTCGGCAGTTCTCCGAAATCCCAGCGGAAAGCCCTCTATCGGTCAAACTGTCGAAGGATCTGAAGAGCCGCGGCTTCAAATTCTGTGGTCCGACCATCGTCTATGCCTTTTGCCAGGCGGTCGGCATGGTGAACGACCATCTCGTGAACTGCTGGCGCCATCAGGAATGCGCCGCTTTGGCCGAAGATCATGGTCACCTACGTCACACAGTTTCGTGATATTGATCTGAGCGGTTGCGGCTCGCTTTGTCACTGAGGTTTGACGACCATGCCTTTGCACAAACTTCTCACACGACTCTTTATGGGCACTGCTGCTGCCGGCTTGCTTGTCTCCGGCGGCTTCGTTGAAACCGTGCGGGCCCAGGATGCCGCCGGCATGTCCTGCAATGAATTATGGCATGCGCGTAATGCGATCTATGCGCGGAACGGCTATTGTTTCAACACGGCGCGGGCCCGCGCGGTGTTTGGCCCCGGCTGCTTTCCACCCTTTGGCGCATTGAGCGGTGGCGAACGCGACCGCGTCAACGAGCTGCAATATTGGGAGCGTCAAAAGGGCTGCTGAGTTGCTTGCGACAGCTCGCCCAACAGGACAGATCAATAAGCGCCGGTTCCGAGCAGCGAGACCGGCGTCTTGCCCGGATAGCCGAGCAGCGCCGGACAGCGCTGGGCGATCACCCTTTCAATATCGCGGGCGACCTCGACCCAGGTTCGCAAGGAGCATTGGCGATCTTCGCCTCATGATATTTGCGCAGCTCTCGATCGAGCACACGGCGCACCGCCGCCTTGATCTTTGCCGCGTCATAGCGCGACAAATAATGGAGCGAAAAAGTCATGGAGCGAAAGACAAAGATCGCGACAAACGAAGGGATCGATCTCGGACGGCAGCAAGACGGCCCGCGGCGCGGCCCTCTGCCTTAGATCACGACGACTTTGGATTGAATCGATCCAAAGTCGTGATTGAGACATCGGATATATCCGATGTCTTAGAAACGTGATCGATTGCAAAAGCGTAGAGCGGGATATGCAGACAAGCCTACGCAATCTGCGTAAACTTGATTGCGCCGGAAAACCGGTTCCCACTTTTCCTCATCCCGCTCTGGCACGTCGATGCCGTTGCGTGAGGGTTCCAAATCACCAGTGGAGACGTTGACCTTCGCTGCCCCGTCGACTAGCGTCGCATCCACCGCTACGTTCCGAAGAATTCCCGCAAAGCGAGAGCAGTAGTGCGACCTACTGATTTTGCGTTCTTATTGTCGAAGGTTCTCGAGCCTAATTTTTTGACGTCTCAGGACTCCAATCAATCAGGCGCTTGGTGGGGCCATGTCTCCCAATAATTCAATTCGCGCTCCGCTTCGAATTATCGACAGCAGGCGCGCCAATCCATCCGTCAAAAAATGTCGCGATTCGGTAATTGGCTTACCTTTAGACTACAAGATCCCGTCTGTACGGCCGGCCCCAAGCGTCGCAGTGTTGCTCCATGCGCACTACACCGATGACCTTGCGGAGTTCCAAAAGGCATTGAGAAATATCCCGTTTCCATTCGCACTTTTCATTTCGACCGACACGGAACAAAAGAAGACGATAATCGAACAAAACTTTACCGGTTGGGCTGCACAGCCATTCGAGGTTCACGTCTTCCCAAACCGAGGTCGCGATATCGCGCCAAAATTCGTCGGCTTCCGCGCGGTATACGAACATTATGCCTTCGTTCTTCATCTCCATACAAAGAGGTCGTCTCATACTGCGGCCCTCAAGGAATGGCGGTCTTTTCTCCTGAATTGCCTTTTGGGATCATCCGAAATTGTCGCAAGCATTTTCGAGATGTTCAGCCAATGCCCGCAACTCGGCATGGTTGCTCCGCGAAGCTTTGAATTCGTACGAAAATATATGGTTTGGGGTGGCAATTTCGCGACTTGTGCAAAACTTGCCGCAGGCATGGGGATCAGGCTGAAACCCAACTCGCCTCTCGATTTTGCCGCCGGCTCTATGTTTTGGGCCAGGACCGCGGCATTAGAACCTCTCCTTCGCCTGGATTTGGCTTTCGATAGTTTCGACGAAGAGCTGGGTCAAATCGATGGCGCCCTCTGCCATGCGATCGAGCGGCTGACTTTTTATTCATGCGAGAAGGCGGGTTATACTTGGCTTCATGCTGGCCCTCTAGGGCATCCCGCGCCATTTGAAAAACCGGTCCGTGTCTCGAGTTCGTGAGGACCTCGGCAACGTTCTCGCCGATGCGACGGTCAATTTGCTCACCCTCGATCAGCGGCAAGGCGCAGCAGCCGGTGTAGAATCTCCTGGCAACAGCGAGAGAGGTTCGCACCTCCTTGCTCGCGCGTTGGAACGGTGGACGGGCAATAGTGGGAGATGACGTGAGCCCGCTCTCGATCCCCCTAAACGCGACACATCCGGGAATGTCATGCTCTTTCATCCAAAGAGAGACCCGCGGCGACCCTTTGACGAGCACAGTTGCAAGCTCGATTATCTATTTCTATAATTAATCCGACGTTCCTATAGCAAAATTTGCCATGTGCGAAGGTTTCGAAATGAAATTCGGCAACTTCTTGGGCAATGTGGTGAATTTTGTAAAAGACTACAATGATATTCTCCAAAGCGGCCTTTTTATGCATTCAGCTTATAGCAAACATTATTTCAAGAGAAAATCGTTACGTTGGCTTTCATTGCCACATTACATCTTGATTGGAGAGAAACAAGGCTATCGGCCAAATCCATTTTTCGATCCTGCTTATTTTAAGCGAGAGGCCAACACCAGCCGCCTTGTTGATTATTTACGTCAGATGCACCTGTGGAGACATGCAACGTCGGATTATTTCGACTCTCGTTGGTATATAGAGACGTATTCGGCTTGCCTGGCGACCACGGAAAATCCCCTTCAACATTTCTGGTGTAAAGGTTTCGATAAGGAATATCGTCCTTCACCTCGTTTCGATATGAAATTCTTCTTGAGAGCAATAGCGCGTGATCACTCAAATAGAAAAGAATATGCGTACCAATACGCTTGCCTATGCCAAGCTGAGATGCCATTAAATATAAAAGAGCTCGAAGCTCGCCAGCGCAAATTTTATGATAACATTGAATTCAATATTATAAAGCGTATTACCGCCCCGCAGAGACGCTTTCTCGTGTTTATTCAGGCTGGTCATAACTACAATCCAAATTATGTTTATGAAACAGCGCCATTTGACATATTAGTAAATTATTATGACGACAGCACGCGTGTTGGCGACGTGCAATACGTATTTAAGCAGAAAGGGACAAAGACGACGGCGATAAGAAAGATCCTAGAAGTCTGCCCAGAAGTATTTCTTGAATATGAGGCTGTGCTATTTCTCGATGATGATATCGTTATTTCGCAAGCTCAAATAGGAATCTTATTTGAGGTGCAAACAGAGCACAAGCTTGATTTGCTTCAAGCATCTTTATCTGAAGATTCAGAATGCCATTTCCCGGTACTTAAGCAACCCATGGCTGGGACGGGATTGCGGCCATTATCCGAAATAGAAATCATGATGCCCGTCGTCTCCCAACGGGCTTTGCGCGAATGCGGCTGGGTCTTCAAGGAATGTATCAGCGGATGGTGTGTCGATGCACTTCTGAGCGCTGAAGTGAGAAAGCGCTTCGGCAACACGATTGCACTCCTTGGCGATGTTGTTGCCATCCATGCGCGTCCAATTGATACGACGAATAACGCGTTCTACAAATTCCTGAATGAACACGGCATAAGTCCGACGGTTGAAGCCGGCAAGATTGCTATGAAGTTCGGGCTAAATGACAAGATGAGCGCCCTCGACTTCCGCATACTTGAACCGAAAATATCAGCGACACTGTTGGATCTCGACAGCGGCTTGGCGGAGACGAAGATTTTTCTCCGATATGCGGATAGGCTGGACGAAGCGACCCTCGATCACCGGCTGCATCGGGTGACAGGCAGCGGCCTCGACCGAGAAGGTGGTGGCTTCCTATTGGATGGCAGATTGCTGACAATTCATTGGGATCGATTTCCAGCCGAATCTTTCCTCAGGCAAGGTGACGAGTACGTTCATATAGTGCTGTCCAAGGATAGTCAGGCACCAAAGCTCGGTGAAGGACCATAAAAGAAAACGCGCCAAGGCATGTTCGCTCGGGCGGCAGGCACGAGCCCGCATTCGCCGGATGGCACGTTGATTTCCGGCGTCGGAGCCGCGATTCGCGGTTCGCTCGTCACCTCGGACGCTGGAATTGAAAAGGCTTCTCAAGCGATGAGTCGTCGCGAGGCTGGAAGCCGGCCTGATCAGGCGCAGAAGGGGCCGTCAGCCAACCCAGCAAATCTGCGGCTCCTTGCGCGGGACGGGCGGCGGCGCAGCCGTCGGATGTCCGACGATGATTGGCGCAACCGGTACCCATTCGGCGGAAAGGCCCAGCAAATTCTTCCCCTCCGACGTGTTCAGGAAGCTTTGCGCGAAGCCTATCCAACAGGTGCCCAGTTGGGCCGCATAAGCAGCGAGCATCAGGTTCTCGGCAGCCATTGCGCAGTCTTCGACGATCCAGGGGCCTTGAGCGCTCGCCGAAATCAGAATGAGCACGGGCGCGCGGTAGAAGATGTGAAAGTTCTGATCGCTGAGCAACGATCGAAAATGGTCGGAATGGCGGCTCGCCGGCATGGTCGCGAGCATGTGGGCCTTCGCGTCACGCGAGATCCGATCGAGCAGGTCTTGTTCGCGCACGACCGTGAATGTCCAGGGCTGCTGGTTTACCGCATTTGGCGCATGAACAGCGGCATCGATCAAATGGCGGATCGTCCGCTCGTCGACGGCTTGAGTTGTGTAGTCGCGCACCGAGCGGCGGCCCAAAATCGCTTCGTTGATATCCATTGCGCTGTCCTTCCGCAAAGCGGTACCACTTCCCCAGTTCGCGAATAGCCTGCCGCAGCGTGAGGCGCGTTGATGCCGATCAATTTGGAAGTGATCGCGCTAAATGGAATTCAGCATGGCCGAACTGCCACGCGATAGAATGATTGCCGGCAGCCACTGATAAAGCCCCAACGGCGCCCGGGGCTTGCAGCGGAGCGGCCACTCATCGCGTCGCGCGATTTCGCGGATTGCATGGCGCGTCGGGGCTCACTTTGCCCGCAACAGCGCGCACGCGCGCTTGCAAGGAAAGCCGTAAGGACATCGCGCTGGAGCGTCAGCAGCTTCCTAATGCCGGCAGATCTATTCCGCCGCCGCTGCAAGTGCGGCCGCATATTCCGGCGCGAGATCGAGGCCGCGGAAGATCGAGCAGCGGATGAAGACATCGGCACCCGGCTTCATATTCTTCTGATTGCAGAATTTCGCGGTGAGCTTGGTGAGGCCCTTGATGTCGCGGCCCGACGCGTTTGGGAACATATAGACGAGTTCGTCCTTGAGCTTGGGGTCCACGTCGAGCTCGAATTGCGCGGTCATCACATCCCAGATGCGGCGGCGCGCTTCCGCCGTCGGCGGATTAAATTTGATCATGGCGATGCAGCGGGAGACGATCGCCTCGTCGATATCGTCGACGCGGTTCGTCGTCATGAACAATAGCCCGTTGAAATATTCGAGCACGCGCAGAAAGACGCCGACGACCGCATTGGTCGCGATATTGTCGTCGCGCTTCTTGATATAGACATCCGCCTCGTCGATCAGCATGATCGCGCCCCAGCGCTGCGCCCGCGTCAGCACATCCTTCAGCGATTGCTCCATTTGCGCGACATTCAGGCCGAGCTGGCCGGAATGGACGCGATAGAGCGGCCGCCTGATGATCTCCGAATAGACTTCCGCGGTCAGCGTCTTGCCGACGCCTGGCGGGCCGGCGCAGAGCACGGTGGTGCCGCCCGATTTGCCGGCGACGATATCGTCCATCAGGACATCCATCTCCGCCGTCAGAATGTCGATGAGATCGGTCTGCTCCTGCGGCAGAACCAGCTTCTCCTTCAATTCCGGATGATAGATGTAAGGCTCCAAGTCCTCGACATGCACCCATAGATAATGGTGCAGCTCGAGATGGAACATCAGAACGAAGGGATGCACGGGAAGCTGCGTGAAGAGCCCTTTGGGAATCTCCTTCAGCGAATCTTCGACCTCGTCCTCGGCATCATATTTGTCGCTCTTCTTGGCTTTGCGCAAATATTGGCCGAGAATGTCGCCGGTCGCATCCATGGTGAGCTGGCGCTGTGTCAATATGCCTTCGTCATTGACGAGGCGCGCCGGCGACCCGGAGGTCGACAAAACCACGACGTCCTTGCGCGTCCAATCCGTGTCGCGGTGCGTCGAATTCGGGTCCTCGGCATAAAAGCCCGTGCCCATGCCGGAAAATTGCGCGCCATATTGGGCGCGCCAATCGAAATATTTCTCGACCGTCCTGTCATATTCGGCGATGAGCTCCGGCGTCTCCCGGAGAAAACCTTTCATGGCAAAAATTTCGGCGACGGTCCGGCCGGTGGTCTCCGGCTGCGAAATGCGCACGACCTGCGTCGTGACGGAGCCTTTCACATTGGCCTTCAATTCGAGAAAAATCTTGCCGGCGGCATCATCGGCCGGCGGCGTATAGTCGAGCCGCGTCAACACATAAGGCAAGGGCCGGCTGGTGATATTGGTGGTGAAGAGCCAGCCGCGGATGCCGCCGACGGCGAGATAGCGCGCAATCGCCGGGACGACCTTTTCGAGATCCTCTGCGCCATAGCGCTCGCCGTCGAATTCCAACGCCTTGAGCAAGGCTGCGAGTTGCGCCGCGCGCGCCCACAAACCGGCCTTTTCATAAAGACCGAGAAGAAAATGCAGCGCCGGCCTCGACAATTGATGAAACGGCACTTCGACCTTATTGCCGAATTTGAGCTGGTCGCGCAGCAGCTCGAGTTCAGGAAATTCCACAATGAGAGCCTCGACCAGCGGCCGCTCGATCAGAAGATTCATCTGGTTCTCCAATCAGCTCGCCGCGATCCGCCGAGGTGGGCCATGCAGCATCGGGAAAAGCCCACGGCCGCCGCCTCGGCGATCGGGAGAGACACCTGAACGCGTGCCTCCTGCGACGAGACCCTACGCGACGAGACCAACGCCTCGTTCTCCCGCGCCGATGGCCGGAATCGGACGGATGGGTCAAATCCACCACGATTACCGAGCCATCAGCGCGCTCAATCCGTCGGCCGGCCCGCTCGCGCACGGGAATTAGCGCGAGGGCCGACCCGTCGGGACCGGAGGACCCAGCTCTCAAGCAATCGACATGCCGCTAAAGGAGGTGGATTTCGCATCGCTTGTGGACAGAATCGGACCCCGTGAGGCAAGCTGATGAAAGGCCATAGAAAAGCAGCTCAAATCATTGGAATAAAAAGTAAATGAGGCAGCCTGCCGACTCCGCCATGAAAGCCAAATCAAATCAGGCCATAGGATTTATGTATGAGCTTGGCGGGCGTGATCCGGTGCGATGCTGCTCTAGCGGAGCAACGGCTCCGCGGCGCGCATGAGCATAGTCTCTTGCTTCGGGCAAAAGGCAGGCACAGGCTGTCTTTCTGTTCTTTTTTCCGTCACCTGCTTTTTGTCAGCTCGTTTTTGTCATTTGCGCGCAAGGAGGATGGCAAATCATGCGCGATGCGCGCGCCTGGGTCAGGCTCTTGTCGGGCAAACGGCTCGATCTTCTCGATCCCACCCCGTTCGATTGGGACGATAAGGATCTCGCGCTCGGCCTTGCCCGCACCTATCGCTGGGGCGGCCATTCCGCCTGGCCCTTGCCGCTGTCGGTCGCCCAGCATTCGCTTTTCGTCCTGCAGCTTCGCCGGCTCTGGTTTCCGGCGGCGCATGATGCGCGGGCCGATCTGCGCGAGCTTTTACATGATGCCGACGAAGGGCTTCTCGGCTTCGATTGCATTTCCGTGTTGAAACCTTTCCTCGGCGATGCCTATCGGCAATTGACGGCGCGGCTCGCCAATGTGATCGCCATTCGCTACAATTTGCCGGCATGGACGGAGAAGGAGCGGCGGCCGCATAAAAAGGCCGATCGAATCGCTGCGGCGAGCGAGGCGGTGCATGTCGTCGGCTGGACCGAGGCGGAAGTCCGCAATGTCCTGCGCATTCCATTCAAGCCGCTCGCCAACGACCCGCTCGTGGCCGTCTATGGCGGAACCGCTTGGGAACCCTGGCCGCCGCGGCTTGCGGCCGAGCGTTTTCTTGCCGAGCTCGAAGCGCTCACCGCTCGCCATGCGGCGCCGGATAGGCCAAAGCCGAGCCTTGCGAAAACCCCCTCCTCCGTGTCATGAGGGCAGCGCGGGGCAGCCGAGCTTCAGCCGGCGTGGTGCAAGGATCAGTTGATTATTCGGTCTGACATTTGTTCAGATCGCCCATGATGATCGGTCATGCCGCCGCGCATGCCGGATCGGTCATGAAGTCGACGAAAAAAGCTTCTATCCACGAGAGCGGCTTCAGGTTTGGTGTCCACACCAAACCGGTTCGAAACCGCTCTCATTCAAAAAATTAGAGCATTTTCGGCAAATCAAGTCGGGCTTGCCCGACTTGATCATCAAAAGAGCCGATCTTCGGCAACAGCCGAGATCGGTAAACCGGTATCCACTTTTGCTGAAAATGCTCTAGCCGCCGCTGCAAAACGAATCATGTCCAGCCTTACCGAGGTTTGCCAGGGTGCCACGGATTCACGTCTGCTCGATCTTCAAAATTGCCGATATGGCGGAGGCGACGGGCGCCCGCTCGCTCATCACGCTGATCAATGGCGACATTATCGTCCATCGGCCGGCCGGCATCCCGCCCGAGCGGCATCTCTTCGTCCCCATCTCCGACATCACCGCCGAGACCGAAGGCCAGATCCTGCCAGGCGAATCGCATGTGGCGAGCCTGCTCGAATTCGTAAAACTCTGGGATCGCAAACATCCATTGCTGATCCATTGTTTTGCCGGCATCAGCCGCTCGACCGCCGCCGCCTTCGTCTCGGCTTGCGCCTTGAGCCCGCATCGGGATGAAGCCCTGATCGCGCAAGCGATCCGCCAGGCTTCGCCGACGGCCACCCCAAATCGCCGGCTCGTCGCCGTGGCCGACAGCATGCTCGGCCGCAAGGGCCGCATGAACGAAGCGATAGAAAAGATCGGCCGCGGTCAAGATAGCGCCGAGGGCGTGCCTTTCGCGCTCGACCTGAATTAGCACCAGCCTCGCCGCCTCCGCCGCATCTTGGTGCCCTTCGCCTTTGTGTTATAAGCGGCAATGACTTCTTCAAAGCCGCGAGACGCAAATTTGACCGCAGAACCCGAAGACATTGCCGCCATGCCCTTCGAGCAGGCGCTGGCCGAACTCGAAAGTGTCGTCGATAAATTGGAAAAGGGCGCTGTGCCGCTCGAAGAATCGATCGCCATCTATGCCCGCGGCGAGGCGCTGAAGAAGCGCTGCGAGGATCTATTGAAAAGCGCCGAGCAGAGGATCGAGAAGATCACGCTCGGCAGCAATGGCAAGCCGACGGGGAGCGAACCGCTCGACGTCGAGTGAGCGAAGCTCGCGCCAAGCTTTGGCATGCGGCTTGCGTTGATTTTTTACTGGCCGAAGGCCGGCGCGATCCTTCCAAAGCGAACAGGCGAGGTCTGATCCCATGGGCAATTATGCGGTCACTGAGCCTCAAATCGTCTCGCTTCTCTCGATGTCGACGCGGCCGTTTCCGGTGCGGCGCATCTATTGCGTCGGTCGCAATTACGCCGATCATGTCAAGGAAATGGGCGGCGATCCGACGAAGGACGAGCCCTTCTTCTTCATGAAGCCGGCCGATGCCATTCTGCAGAATGGCGAGACCATGCCCTACCCGCCCGGCACCAGCGATCTGCAGCCCGAAGTCGAGCTCGTCGTCGCCATGAATCTCGGCGGCAAAAATATTCCGGCGGAAAAGATCAACGACATGATCTTCGGCTATGCGGTCGGCCTCGACATGACGCGGCGCGATCTGCAAAAGGGTTTTAAGGAAAAGCGTCAGCCCTGGGAAATGAGCAAGTCCTTCGATTTTTCCGCCCCCTGCTCCTCGATCACGCCGGAAATGTATACGGGCATCGTCGCCAAGGGGAAGATCGAATTGAAGGTGAATGGGCAGTTGCGCCAGAGCGCCGATCTCGCCGATATGATCTGGGGCGTGCCCGAACTAATCAGCAAGCTGTCGGCGCTCGTCGAAATCGTCCCCGGCGATCTGATCTTCACCGGCACGCCGGCCGGCGTCGGCCCCGTCGTCAAAGGCGACAAGATCGAGGCGACGATTGCCGGCCTCGAACCGCTGATCATCGAGATCGGCTGACCGCTTCCGATAAAGGCATGTTGCTGCGCCATCCTTCGAGACGCGCGTTGCGCAGGGGCATGCCCTGCGCAGTCTCGCGGCTTTCATCTTCAGGCATTTTCTCCCGATCCGATCGCCCGCCGCTCCCTTTTGGTAACGAAACGATCGGAAAAGGTCGAGGTCAGACCGACGTCGCCAAAGACATCCGAAAGGGCCTTTGAGGCTTTACCGAACCGGCTCCGGAAAAGTCGAAATCGAGCGGGCCGTTGGCGAATTCGATGGCCGCCGGATGGCCGCCGCTGGCTTCTTTCGCATAGCGAAGGGCAGAAGCCTTGTCGCAGAAGAGGCCGCCGCAGCGACCGTGGATCTCCATCACAACCCAGCCGGCGCGCCGGTCGCGGCCGACAAGGAAATGCAGCTCATCACTGGTGAGCCGCGATCGATCCGGATCACCCAATTGCGCCTCCGCCATGCGCGGCCAGAACATCGATGGCCCGGACCAGGCCGATCAGCAAAATAATGAAAACGATCAAAACGGCGAAAACAAAATCCGGACGCTTGCCCGGTCGGTGCCGAACGGCAAATCTCGATCGCATATTGGTCTCCAACGCCGAAACCTCGGCTGCGGACGGAATCTGGCGCAGAAGCCCGTAAAAGATCGAGAGGGCGCGAAAGGCTGAAAAATAAAGCCGGCATATAGACTTCGGCGCAGCATCCCTCAAAAAGCAGGTAGACCCTTCGGCAAAGCCCAGATTTAAAAGCACGCGCTTGAAGCAGAATTGAACTCTGCCCCACTATCCCGCGATCTTCGAAAAATCCGCGACTTTATGGACCGCTGCGCGCAGCCCGTTGAGCAGGCGCAGCCGATTGAGCCGCAGGGCCTTGTCCTCGCTATTGACCGTCACCTTGTCGAAGAAAGCATCGACCGGCGCGCGCAGACCGGACAGCGCCTGCATGGCTGCTTCGAAATTTTCCTCGGCGATAGCATGGATCGCAGCGGTGGCTGCGGCCAAAAGCGCAGCCGCCAGATCGCGCTCCTCCTCGGCCACGAAATATGCCGGCTCGAAAGCGTCCAAATAGGCTTTCGCCTCTTCGGCATTCGCCTTCTTTTCCTCGGCGCGCAAAATATTGGCGGCACGGCGATAGCCAGCGAGCAGATTAACGCCATCATCCGTATCGAGGAAACGACCGAGCGCTTCGACGCGGCGGACGATGAGCAAGAGATCATCCTGCGCGCCAAGACCATCGCTAAGCCCGAAGACCGCATCGATCAAATCATGGCGGGCGCCCTTCTCCCGCAGATAGACTTTTAGCCGGTCGGCGAAAAAGTTCAGGATCTGCCCGAGGAGATCGGAACTGGCGGCGCAAAATCGCTCACTTATAACTTCAAGTGTTTCCGTAGAGGAACTTGAAATATCGCTACTTATTTCACCTTCAGAAACTAATTGAAGATCATGGAGCTCTTGATAGGGCGCAAGGATCGCAAAGAGATCGTCGAAAGCTTGCAGATCTGCTTCCGCAACTTCCCCTTCGCCGGAAAAGCGCACGACAAGATAGCGCCGCGCCGCAGCATATGCCGCCGCGGCCGTCTCGCGCGTAAATTCCCAGGCCCAGGGGCCGCCGGCTATGAGACGGACAAGATCGTCCTCGTCCGAATCCTCATTGTCGAGAAGCGCCTTCAGCCGATGCGCGGGCACCGTTTCGCTGACCCGCGCATAATCGACCAAAGCCTGCCCAGAAAGCGCGACGATAGAGAGCCGCAGCTCGTTTTCGAGGATCAGGCGGATGATGCCAAGCGCGGCGCGGCGCAAGGCAAAGGGATCTTTGCTGCCGGTCGGCCGCTCATCGATCGCGAAAAAGCCGGTGAGCGTGTCGAATTTATCGGCGAGCGCAACCGCAATGGCGACAGGATCGGTCGGGATGCGGTCGTTTGGTCCCTGCGGCTTGTAATGATCCTCGAGTGCCGCTGCGATCGCTGCGGGCTCACCTTGGGCCAGCGCATAATATTTGCCCATCAGCCCTTGCAGCTCAGGAAATTCGCCGACCATTTCGGAGGTGAGATCGGCCTTAGCGAGTTTTGCCGCCCGCGCCGCCGCGTCGGCATCCGCGCCGATGAGCGGTGCGATCTCGCGCGCCAGCAGGATGAGACGCTTGACCCTCTCGCCCTGCGAGCCGAGCTTTTCATGAAAGACGATATCTTCGAGCTTTGCCAGCCTATCTTCAAGTTTAACTTGAAGATCGGTGTCATAGAAGAATTTCGCGTCGGACAGCCGGGCGCGGACGACTTTTCCATTGCCGGCGGCGATCGCCGCGCCGCCGTCGGGCGCGACAATATTGGCGGTCAGAATGAATTTATTGGCGAGGGCTCCGGTCGCCGGATCGCGCAGCACGAAACATTTCTGATTGGCGCGGATCGTCGCCCTAATCACTTCCGGCGGGATGGCGAGAAAGGCTGCATCGAATTCGCCCATGAGCACGACCGGCCATTCGACGAGACCGGCGACCTCTTCCAGAAGCCCCGGATCTTCGACGAGATCGAGACCCTGGGCATGGGCGAGGTTTTGCGCATCGACAAGAATGATGTCGCGGCGACGCGCCGGATCGAGAACGACTTTCGCCTTTTCGAGCGCGCTCACATAATCCTCGAAGCGGCGCACGCTGATTTCGCCCGGCGCCATGAATCTATGGCCGCAAGTGCGATTGCCGGCGACAATGCCGTCGAGCGAGAATGAGACGATCTCGGTCTCTTCCGTCTCCGGCCCGAAAGTGGCGATGATCTTATGCAGCGGGCGGACCCAGCGCAGCGCCTCGGGCGCCGCGGAGGCGGCGCCCCAGCGCATGGATTTCGGCCACGGGAAGCTCTTCAAAAGGCCGGGCAGGATCTCGGCCAAAAGCGCGGCCGTGCCGCGCCCCGGCCGCTCGATGACGGCGACATAGAATTCGCCCTTTTTCGGCTCGACCTCGATCCGCGCTTCGGCGAGCGAGGCGAGGCCGGCGCTTTTTAAAAAGCCTTGCACGGCGGCCTCCGGCGCGCCGACGCGCGGGCCTTTCTTCACCTCGCGCCGATCCTGCTGGCGCTCCGGCAGGCCAGCGATATGAAGCGCCAGGCGTCGCGACGTCGCAAAGCTCGCAGCGCCTTCACAGTGGAGCCCCTGCTCGGTCAGCGCTCCGGTCACGAGACGTTTCAAATCCTCGGCCGCCTGAATCTGCATGCGGGCGGGAATTTCTTCGGAGAAAAGTTCGAGGAGGAAATCGGGCATTGTTTTGGCTTGAGCGGGAGTGCATTGGGGATGCGGCGGCGCCCTCTATAGACGGATCGGCGTGCCAAAGGAAATGCGGCCTGAAGGACGGGGGCATCCTTCTCCCCTTGCGGGAGAAGGTGTCGAGCGAATGCGAGGCGGATGAGGGGTCGCACTCATCCGCCAAGATTACCCCGATGACAAGGGCTAACGGGTAAAGGGTTTGCGCGACCCCTCATCCGTCATGCCATAGCCCGTTGCTTGCGACGGGCGTCGCTTCGCAACGCCCTATGGCATGACACCTTCTCCCGCAAGGGGAGAAGGACGCGCCGAAAGGCGATCGCCTTACCTCGTTGCTTTTGTCAGAATGGGCCTATGTCCGATCAAATTCCACATCGCATAATGACCCGGTTGGCGCGTGGGCAGCGTAAAACCTCGGTAAATGCGGAGGCAATTGTTTGGCGTGCATTGCGTCATCGAAGATGCGGCAATTTCAAATTCCGGCGACAGGTTCCAATCGGCAGATACATTGGCGACTTCGTCTGTTTTGGTAAGAGGCTTGTGGTCGAGATCGACGGCCCGTCGCACGAACGCGAAGATCAAATCCTTTACGATGCTGCGCGCGATGATTGGTTTCGACGCGAAGGTTTTCAGGTCTTGCGTTTGCCGAACGATCTTGTGCTCGGGTCGCCGGATATCGCGATCCAACGAATTGCAGAAGCCCTGAACGCCTAAGGCAATCAGAGACGAGCGCCTCCTTCTCCCCTTGCGGGAGAAGGTGCCGAGCGAATGCGAGGCGGATGAGGGGTCGCGCTCATCTGTCGACAGTGCCGTAGCGATAAGGGCTAACAGATGAAAGGTTCGCGCGACCCCTCATCCGGCCGGCTCCGCCGACCACCTTCTCCCGCAAGGGGAGAAGGATTTGCACCCCCTACTTCGTCAGCGCCGCAATCTGCGCGTCGAACCAGGCAAGATTGTGTTTCCAATCGGCATTGTCCGGCGAGAGCTTCGTGAGCCGCGCCATGATCGCCTGGCCTTGCCGCAAGGCCTCGAGTGCTTTCGCCGTGTCGCTGGATTTTTGGTAGACATCCGCAAGTTTGGAAAAGCTCACGGCGAGACCGCGCTGCCAGCCGGCATTGCCGGGATCGGATTTCGCCAGGCGCTCTCTAATGGCGAGGCTCGCCTGATAGGATTTCAGCGCCTCCGGCAGATGGCCCTGCGCCTTCCCCACGTCGCCAACTCTGTCGTATGACACCGACAGATCGTGCTCCCACAAGGCATTGCCGGGGTCGGATTTCGCCAGGTGCTCAAAGATGGCGAGGCTCGCCTGATAGGATTTCAGCGCTCCGGCAAGATCGCCCTGCGCCACCTGAACGTCGCCGATTTCACCATAGGAGACCGACAGATCCCGCTGCCATTCCGCATTGCCGGGATCGGATTTCGCCAGGCGCTCTCTGATGGCGAGGCTCGCCTGATAGGATTTCAGCGCGTCCGGCAGAGCGCCCTGCGCGACCTGCACATCGCCAACTCTCTCGTAAGAGACCGACAGATCGCGCTGCCAATCGGCATTGCCGGGATCGGATTTCGCCAGGCGCTCAATGATGGCGAGGCTTGCCTGATAGGATTTGAGCGCGCCCGCCAGGTCGCCCTGCGCCTTGTCCACGTCGCCGACCCTTTCGTAGGAGACCGCCAAATCGCGCTGCCAGCCGGCATTGCCGGGATCGGATTTCGCCAAGCGTTCGGCGATGGCGAGGCTTGCCTGATAGGATTTGAGCGCGCCCGCAAGGTCACCCTGCGCCACCTGCACATCGCCGATTGTATTGTAGGAGACCGACAGATCGTGCTCCCACAAGGCATTGCCGGGATCGGATTTCGCCAGGCGCTCCATGATCGCAAGCTCAGCCTGATAGGATTTCAGCGCGCCGGCCAGGTCACCCTTGTGCACAAGCACGTCGCCGATTTCACCATAGGCGACCGCCAGATCGCCTTGATAGACCGGATCATCCGGAGTCTCCCCCGCGAGGCCGGCGAGAAGGTCATAGGCCTCTTTGGCGCGGGCGAATTCCTTTGCCGTGTCGCCGAGGATTTCGTAATTGCGGGCGAATTCTATGAGCATCAAGGCCTTGCGAAAACGCAATTCCCGCGTCGGGCGGCCAAACGCCGCCATGTCGTCGAAAAGCCCCTCCGCCTGGGTGAGCAGAGCGAGCGTCGCCTTGCGCGGAACATTATATTTTTCCGCCTGCGCCACCGCGGTATCGACGATCTCGGAGGCCCGCTTCAGCGTGGCGTTCAGAAATTTCTCATTGGTCTGCAATTCATGCCATGCGTAGAGCGCGCTCCCTGTGGCTGTCACCGCCAGCAGCGCGAGCACCGCGATCACGCCATTGCGCCACCGCGCCTGCTTGCGCCGCAGGCGCTCGGCGCGGCGATAGACATCATCGGGCGCAAGGCCGATCAGCGGCGCGACGATTTTCGCGAGGCCAAGCTCCATTCCATCGCCGGCTTCGCGCAGATCCGGCCCGAGGATGGTCATCGGGCGGGTGCTCACCGCGCCATCGGCATCGAGCTCGAAGCGCAAGGCCGGGGGAAAATTCTCTGGCCATGTGCCCTCGACGATGACCGGGATGACGAGGCGATCCGGATGGCGTGCGCGGAAAAGCCGGATCTCCTCATTGACGGCCGGACGGCCGGCGGAAACCGTCGAGCACAAAACGATGAGCGCGGCCGAGGCGTCGAGCGCGGCGATCGTCGCCTCGTTCAAGGAAGAGCCGCCGGCAAAATCCTCACGGTCGCGAAAGATCGGCCGCAAATTCGTAGGGATCGGGCCTTGCGGCGTCTTGCGCCCGATCAGCTCCTTATCGATGCGAAAGGATTCGAGACGCGCATGGGCGCGCCGCGCGATCCCCGAGTCCGCGTGGCTGTAGGAGAGAAAGGCCCGATATTTGATCTGATCAGCTTCCAACACGTCCCCGCTCTAAGTGGCATTCGATCCTGGCTGATGCGGCCGCGGAATTTCTCTATATATCCCCTCGCCTCTTTCCTCCATGAGACGGACAGATGACCCATTTCACGCCTCTCTCCGCCGCTATCGGCGGCGGCCTCATCGGCTTTTCCTCCCTTCTGCTATGGCTTCTCGAGGGCCGGATCGCCGGCATCACCGGCATTCTCGGCGAGCTTTTCAACTTGCGCCGCGGCGACACGCTTTGGCGCCTCGCCTTTCTCGCCGAACTCCTGCTGGCGCCGTCGGCCTATGTTCTCATGCGGCCGCTGCCGCCGCTGACAGTGACCCATTCCGCACCGCTCTTGATCCTCGGCGGACTGTTGGTCGGATTTGGGACAAGGCTCGGCAACGGCTGCACCAGCGGCCATGGCGTCTGCGGCGTGGCGCGACTGTCAAAACGTTCGATCGTGGCGACCGCCGTCTTCATGGCGGCAGGAGCGGCAACTGTCTTCGTCGCCCGCCATATTTTCGGAGCCTGAACCCGTGCCGCAAATTCTTGCCGCCTTCATCTGCGGGCTCATCTTCGGCATCGGCCTCATCGTCGCGCAAATGTCGAACCCCGCGAAAGTCCTCAATTTCCTCGATATTGCCGGGGCTTTTACCGGCGCATGGGACCCGAGCCTCGGCTTCGTCATGGCCGGCGCCATTCCGGTGGCGGCTCTCGGCTTCTTCCTGGCGCGGCGGCGCAAGACGCCGGTCTTCGCCGACACATTTCAATTGCCGCAAAGGACGAAGATCGAAGCACGGCTCATCATTGGCGCGGCGATCTTTGGGATCGGCTGGGGTCTCGTCGGCTTCTGCCCCGGCCCGGCCCTGACGGCACTCGGCTTCGGCCGCGGCGAAGCATTTATTTTCGTCGCCGCGATGATCGTCGGAATGGCGCTCTTTCATGGCACTGAGGCCATTCGCGCCAAAGGCAGGGAAATCTGATCCTATCAGCCCGCCCCGCCCGCCTCGGTCTTCAGCCAGGCCTTGCCGCAGGCTTTAGCGAGCTCGCGCACGCGCAGAATATAGCTCTGCCGCTCCGTCACCGAGATCACGCCGCGCGCATCGAGCAGATTGAAAATATGCGAGGCCTTGATGCATTGGTCATAGGCCGGCAGCACCATCAGCTGTTGCTCGCCGCGCGCGCCTTTTGCCAATAGTGAACGGCATTCGGCTTCCGTATCCTTGAAATGCTGGAACAGAGTCTCGACATTGGCGGCCTCGAAATTATGCCGCGAATATTCCTGCTCGGCCTGTTTGAAGACATCGCCGTAAGAAATCTTCTCCGGCCCTTCGCGGCCGTTGAAATTGAGGTCGAAGACATTTTCGACGCCTTGCACATACATGGCGAGCCGTTCGAGCCCATAGGTCAGTTCGCCGGAGACCGGCGCGCATTCGATCCCCGCGACCTGCTGGAAATAAGTGAATTGCGACACTTCCATGCCGTCGCACCAGCATTCCCAGCCGACCCCCCAGGCGCCGAGCGTCGGGCTTTCCCAATCATCCTCGACGAAACGAATGTCATGCAGATGCGCATCGACCCCGATGGCTGAGAGCGAGGCGAGATAGAGATCCTGAAGATTCTCCGGCGACGGTTTTACGATCACCTGGAACTGATAATAATGCTGGAGCCGATTGGGGTTCTCGCCATAGCGGCCATCTTTGGGCCGGCGCGAGGGCTGCACATAGGCGGCCCGCCATGGCCGCGGGCCGAGCGCCCGCAGAATGGTCGCCGGGTGAAAAGTGGCCGCCCCCACTTCCATGTCATAGGGCTGTAGGATCACGCAGCCCGCCTCGGCCCAGAACCTTTGCAAAGCAAGGACAAGGCCCTGGAAGGAGCGGCGCGGATCGAAAGCGGCGGAAGCTGAATTTTCCAAACTGTCGGCAGCGATGTTCATGCGCAACTGCCTAACCGAGATCGAAGCGAAGCGAAAGCGTGAAAGACGGCGTCAAACCGATTGCTAGCCTGAGGCGACGCCGAACGCACGCCGTCTTCGCCGCACCTTCATCCAACTGACAAGAACCTGCATCAGCTTGAATGAGCGAGATCAAATTAACGCTACAAGGTTTTGGCCGTGCGCCGGCTGCCATGGGTTTGAACGCATTGGCTGCCGACGGCGATCGAGCGGCCGTTGCTTTACCCAACTCATGGAATTGCGCGCCATTGGACATTTCCGGCCAAGGCCCCAGCAACCATCGCCGCATCATAAGAGTTGAGCTTAGCGCTCATTCCGGGCAGACTGGCGGTGCCTGGCCAATTTTCCTGGCTGAAGGAGGACAAACAAATGTTGTTCCCACGCAGATTAGCGTTAACGCTATGCGCCGTCTCCAGCATCCTCATCGGTGCTGCAACGGTCGCGCAAGCCCACCCGGCAGCCGGCGTTGTTCAAGCCGCGCCCGCGATCGAGAACACGGCCGCATCGCTCGGCGATATGCCACGCGTCGAAAAGGTCTGGTATTATCACCACTGGCACCATTGTTGGCATTGTTGGCATCACTGGCACCATTGGCATTGGCATCACTGGCACCATTGGCACCATTGGTGATAGCTCCGCTCAAGCATATCCAGGCAAAGTCGAAGGGCTTTTGCTAGAGCGGGATGAGGAAAAGTGGGAACCGGTTTTCCGCCCGCATCCCGCTCTAATTATGAAATCGATCACGTTTATGACTTGGGATTGATTCGATCCAAAGTCATCGTGATCTAGAAAGAACTGCTTTCATGATTTGAAATCGAGCCGATTATCCCAATTGTGTGGATCGCAAAACGATTTCCGCGCAATTGGGATCGGCTCACCACGCGATCAACGCCTCGCCGCGATGCACCGCCTCGGCCTCGCGCGTAAAGCTTTGCCCTTCGTGCAGGATGAAAGGCGCTGCGATGGCGAGCGGGCCGCGGCTGGCCTTTTTAGCGCGAAGGAGAAGCCGCACGGCCGGCTTTCCGGCCTGCGGCTGGATCGGCTTGAGCATGATCTCGCCGGCAAGCCCGGCAAGCCCCGCGAGCATCGCCGGCAGGGCATCGGGCCGGTGGATCATGATGATGAGGCCGCCCTCCGCGAGCAAAGCGAGGCAAGCCGCGATCCAGGCTTCGAGCGTGGCGCCTGCCGGCATGACATGCGCCGTCCGCTTGCCGGCTTCCGGCGAGAGCCGAACCCGCTTTGGGTCGAGAAACGGCGGATTGGTGATAATGAGAGTGGCGCCGGCAGCAGAAAGGCCGGCAGCACGCCGGCTCATGGGATCGAGGACATCCGCCTCATAGACCGATCCGCGCTCGGCAAGCCCGTTCACGGCGAGATTTTTCCGCGCCAACGCCACGAGCAAGGGATCATTCTCGACGAGACCGAAAGATAGGCTCGGCCGAAGCGCTGCGAGAGAAAGGCCGGCAGCGCCGACGCCAGCACCGACATCGAGCGCAAGCCCTAAAGTTTCGGCCGCCGCCGCCGCCGCCAGCAATATGGCATCGCTGCCGGCCCGATGGCCGTGGCGCGGCTGAGCCAGGACTAAGCGTCCGCCGAGAAAAGCATCCTCTGTGACGGCTGTGGCGGCAAGAGCGCTTTCAGCCATGGCGCAATTCTCCGGCGAGGCCCGCCTCTTTCAGCGCGTCGCGTGCCGCCGCGGCATCATCGCTGAGCACCAGGACGCGCCGCGGCAAGAAGCCCAGCGATCCTTCGACGGAACTGGTGAATTGATCCGCCACCAGAACCTCGATCCCAAGTCCGGCGAGGATGGCTTCGACGGCCGAAATCAGCACGAGATCATTGGTCCGCAAAAGTTCAATCATAGCTGATCCTAACCGGTCTGCGGCAAAACCGCATCACAGCATGGGGCAAAATGTCCTGCCGCGCCAAGGCTGTCCGACGGCGAGTTGCGAGCCGCGCCCGGGCGTCCTAATTTGCCCCGCCAGAGCGGTTTCAGGTCGCGTGTCCACACGCAACCGTTTCGAAACCGCTCTCATTATGAGATGTCGGATATATCCGACATCTAAAACTCTGAGACATCGGATATATCCGATGTCTCAAGGGCTCTCATGACCGGCAAGCTCATGCGAGCCCTTTCCCCTGTTTTGGGGGCATTTTCTCGCGCGAACATGGTGTCTTGGAACATTGTGCCTCGCGAAGGATCAATGCGCCAGCTGGAGGCCAGGAGCTTGGGCGTCGTCATCCCACTTGAAGAAATTACACCGGAACGTGGCGTCGAAGCGCTGGTCGGCCTCGTCGCCGCCGATATGGAGCGCGTCAATCAAGCCATCCTGGCCCGCGCGGCCTCGCATGTGACGATGATTCCCGAGATCGCCAACCATCTCATCTCCTCGGGCGGCAAAAGGCTGCGGCCGATGCTCGCATTGGCGACGGCGGGCCTTTGCGCCTATCGCGGGCTCGGCCATATCAAGCTCGCGGCCGCGGTCGAATTCATGCATACGGCGACGCTGCTGCATGACGATGTCGTCGATGAAAGCGACATGCGGCGCGGCAAACTCGCGGCCCGGATGCTCTGGGGCAATGAGGCGAGCGTTCTCGTCGGCGATTTCCTGCTCGGCCAGGCCTTCAAAATGATGGTCGAGGTCGGCTCGCTTGCCTGCCTCGAAGTGCTGTCCTCCGCCGCGGCGGTCATCGCCGAAGGCGAGGTGATGCAGCTCTCCGCGGCGAAGGACATGCAGACGAGCGAAGATGATTATCTCGCCGTCATCAGAGCGAAGACCGCGGCGCTGTTCGGTGCGGCCTGCGAAGTCGGTCCGATCCTCGGACAAAGGCCAAAAGGCGAGATCGCCGCCTGCCGCAGCTATGGCGTCAATCTCGGCATCGCCTTTCAGCTCATCGACGATGCGCTCGATTATGGCGGCACCTCGGCCAAGCTCGGCAAGAATGTCGGCGACGATTTCCGCGAGGGCAAGATCACTCTGCCGGTCGTTCTGTCGTTCCGGCGCGGCTCGGAAAAGGAACGCGCCTTCTGGTGCCGCACGCTGGAGCGCGGCGAAATGATGGACGGCGATCTCGAAGCGGCGATCGCAACCATGCATGGCCATCGGGCGCTCGAAGACACGGTGGAGCGAGCCCGTCATTATGGCGCCATGGCGCGCGATGCGCTGGAGCTGTTTCCGGCTTCAGCCTGGAAAGCGGCGCTGATCGACGTCGTCGACTTCTGCATCGAGCGGGTGCATTGAAAAACAGTGTCTCCGCGATGGCCTCGGCATCTCCTAACCACTTGCTGCGTTGGTGACTTGTTCGCCTTCGCAGACGGACGCAATATGCTGCTTATGATCGTAACGCGCCACGCCGTAAGGCAGGCGTTTATTGAGGCTCCGTCCGCTTCAGAAAAATTTGCGGCGCGCCAGCCATCGGCGTCAGCGGAGCCTTATCGCCGGGCAGTCGCTCATGGGTGCCGATCACGAGATAGCCATTCGGCAAGAGTTGCGCCAGGATGCACGCTAGGACCTGCTCCTGCAATGGTGGCGCAAAATAGGTGAAGGCGACATAGCGGCAGAGAATGAGATCGAAGAGAAGCGCGGGCACCTCCGATCGTAAGTCCTGAAGCAGGAAGTCAATTCCCTCACGATATTGCGGCTTCACGCAAAAAAGAGAGCCTACCTGATCGAAAGCTTGTCCGATGAAAGGGACCGGCAATTCGTGCAGGCTTGTTGCCTCAAAGCACGCATCCCGCGCGCGGGCGAGCATGGCCGTATCGACATCAGTGGCGATGAGCGAGAGGCCCACGCCCGGACAGGATTTCGCGACTTCAAGATCCCAGAGGATTTTGAGCGTGTAAGGTTCTTCTCCAGAGGCGCAGCCGGCGGACCAAATGCGGGCATCGCGTCCTTCTTGTTTGGCGCGTGCGGCGATTTCAGGCAGCACATGTCTGCACAGCACCTCGAACACACGCTTGTCCCGGAAGAAGCGCGAAATGGTGATGTGGCAAAATTCGTCGAGAACGCGCCACTCTGCCGGATCGGCCTCAAGCCGCGCCCGGTAAGCAGCGAGGTCGGCAAGTCCGAGATCGTTCATGCGCCGTTTGAGCCGTTTGCAGACCTGACGTCGCACCTTGCGGAATCCCGTCCACCGCAAGCTGAGTTGCGGTAGCGCCCACTGTAGGAAGGTCGTGCAATCCTCGTCGTTCACAGGGCACTAACTCTGGCTCGGCGGTGACTGTCGCCAGGCGGTGTGAGCGCCGGCTTGGTCACCGCCACCGCATTACGGCCATCGTGCGGCAGCGGCCTTAGAAGTTGCTTGAGAGAGGTCAATCCGAGCCGACCTCCCGCATGCGCGGACGGCCACGCACCGCGCAGGCGATAATCGGCCAATTATTGATCCAGATCAGCGCGCACAGCCGGTTCAGGCGTTCAGATTTCGCTACCGTCGTGCGGAGGCAAGATTGGCGAAGCAAGCAGTGAAACGTCTACGGGCGCGGATCTGCAAAGCGATGAACCAGTCTACCGATGAAGCATGGCGGAGGGGCCCGTGGCCTTCCTGTCCGAGCACCCCGGAAGAGATTCCGGTCCGACGGGCAGGTGGCGCGGGTCCTGCGCTTTCAGGCCGAACGACGCCTTCCTCCGATCCACGATGGACGGGCAAATTGCCAACGGGCTCAAAGGGTCGAAGAACGCAGCGATCCGGACTTATGCCGGGTCTGGTGGAGTCACGCGAGCTGCGTGTGTCGTCTCGGAGAACGCCATAAATGGAAACCTACCCGGTTGATATCGATGCCGAGCAAGTCGTTCGGTGGGTCAAGGCGGAATATGACGCCGCACAACCGGCTTTCAGGATCACGGTGAGGCGCAGCAGCGAAGTGCAGGAGATTCCCGTTCGCGAGAAGCTTCATCTCGGCGATGTGGAGCGCGAGGATCTGAGCGAAGTCGCGACCATTGCGACGTTGGAAATTGCGCCCCTCCACGCAAGTGAGGGCTGGCTGCTGAGTGTTGTCGTCGAAGATGAAGTCGGTCCCCGCATATCTGATCGGGAAATAAGTGAAGCGGCAGAACAACAGATCGATCTTGGGACCTTCTACAATGAATTCATCCGCCCGGGGCGGGGAAGCGCCAATGTGATCGCGGAGGTGGAAAATTCAGCGGCCGGTGCGCGCCTGAGTGGTCTCCTTAGCGCGATTGAGGAAAATCGCCATAGCCCCGTCCGCGGCTGATCGAAATGGCGAAGGCGGAAAAGCAGCAACGGTCACTTTGGTGCCGACGCCGGCAAATCGCCGCCTGCAGTATGGGTAAAGGCATCGCGGACGCCTGATCTCACCTTGCAGACCGCAGCGGCCAACGCCCGACCGCCAGAGTTCCCTTGGCGAGCTCTTCAGCAATGGAGCCGAGATGCGCTAGCTCATCGGCGACGATCGCCGCGATTTCGCTCTTTGACGCGAGCCGCTCGTGGGAGGCCCGCAGGGAGATGTCAACAGCCCGGGGCTGATCCAAGGGACTGCCGATTTGGCTCACGATAATGCACTGCGCCTCGTCGATATCCGGAACCTCGTCCACTAGGCGCTGGGCGACGAGGCTGGCGGCAATATTGTAGAGTTTGCCGACATGCGTCACAGCATTCTTACCTGCCACCAACTCCATGGTCATTGGCCGGAACGGAGTGATCAATCCGTTGATGCGATTGCCGCGTCCGGCTTCACCATCGTCTCCCGCCTCGGCAGAGGTTCCGGTCACAGTGAGATAGATACTGCCGGTAGCCAGATCATCGGCTGCGTTGACTTCCACACTCACTTTCGTCGCACCATATTCCTGTGCGGTCTGACGCGCGATTGCCGCGATTTCTCGCTTGGCAACCTGGTAGTCGGACAGGTTGAGCACAAATCGGTCCACGAGAGCACAGGCAATCGTAAGGTAGATATGCTCGCCTTGTCGAACGCCCATCACCTTGATGTCTCGCCCGATCTCCCGATGGGCGCCCTGAGCCGCCGCCCCGAGTTTGTTTTCAACGGCATAGACGATCGTTTCGAGGCGGCTCAGCGGCGCATAACCAACGCCGCAGGACGTGTCATTGGATAGACGTGCCCGTCCCGGGCGCCGCGAGAACAGATCGCTGAGGTCAGCTGATCCGGGCCGGACCAAGTTGTGAACGTTGATGTCATGTTTCGGATCGATGGTTTGGAAATGTTTTAAGAACCATTCAATGGCGATCTGACGCGCGAGTTCTTCGATGGGCAGATCTTTCCCCTGGAAAGAGCCGGTCGCGCGGCCCGAGAGGAAAAGATCCATCGGTCGAGAAATCTCGCCGCCGCCGAAACGAGGCGAAGATGCGCCTCCGGCGAGCAGGGCCTTGTCCACATTATAGTGGAGCACCTCGCCGCATTCCGAAAAATAGAGGCGCGACAGCGCCAGACTTAATTGTTCAACAATTTCATCGCAGATCGTATCTGGGTGGCCGAGGCCTTTCCTTTCAACGATCTCGAGATCGAGCAAGTCACCGGTTGGATAATCGAGGTGGCGAAGGAGGAGACGCTCAGCCAACATGAGTTCGGTCCTTCTTTCTCACTGCACCGACAGATGAGAGCGGGCGAGACGCCGGCGCTCGGCTTCGGGAAGGATGAGGTCACCGGTTGCCAGAAAGACAAAGGTGGCAGACGCCGTAAGATGTCAGCGCTTAGGCTGCTTGTTCCCTCATCGCCCGGAAGTAATGCTCTGCGTGCTGATAATAGTTCTCGATTTGGATTGCATCGCCAGTCGATGCGCCGGCGCGTGCGAGCGCCATATAGCGTTCATAGTTCTTCTTGGCATCAGCGAGCCGAGCCGCTGCTGAGCTGCTCGGCTTCCGCTCTGGCGTGTTAGAACGGTCCGAAGACGGCCCGGCGTCCGGGCCGTGTCTACGAGTTTTCATATTTCTCTGTGAGCCATTTTGCATGGCTGCCCCCCGTCTGTAGTGGTGGTTGATCTGTAAATTGGGACTGCGGTGGCGGTGCCGCGTGGTAGATCGCCCTTGATCGTGATGCGGCCCCCAGCCGTGCGATCCGATTGCTGCTCGTTTGCGACAGTCATCAGAGCGCTCCGCTCAATCAGGGCGCACCGGCCTCGCAATGGGCGGCGCTTGCCCGTCAATGATCTCGAAAACGAAAATATCGACGACGCCACTTTTCGGGGCGGTCGCGGTAAAGCAATCATAATGTCTGGATAAACTTGCCCCGTCGCGCTCGCGCCTAGCTTCTCGCCATGGTCGCCAAACGTTTGAGGTCTATATAGGATCGAAGCGGCGGATTATCAAGAATGTGCCCCGCAAGTTGGCCCGCTCATTGCGGGATTTTTTGCTTCACCCGGCATAGCGCGCATTTCCCGCGCGAGCATTCGGATCGGTGATCGGTCCCTTGGGCGAAGACGGCGCTTCAAGCCATCCGGCGACCAGGAGTTTGACCTTGTTTACGGCATGTAGCTGCGGATGAGCATGCCGCTCGATTTCCTTGCCCACACGCCTGCGTCAGATCAATGCAGGGCTCTTTCGGGGTTAGGAAACTTTGTTCGAGCGCTCGGCACTCCAGTCCGCATGGGCCAGCAGCCAGAGCGACTGCAAACCGCCGAGTTCCTTCGACAGGGGATCAGCGTGAGGCGAATCCTGCATGTCGACATGGATGCCTTTTTTGCCGCCATAGAGCAGCAGCGGCATCCCGAGTTGCGCGGCAAGCCTGTCGTTATCGGTGGCCACGGCGACCCGACCGAACGCGGTGTCGTTTCCACTGCTTCTTATGAAGCGCGGCGCTTCGGCGTTCATTCCGGCATGCCGCTGCGCACCGCCTATCGTCTGTGCCCCAACGCTGTCTACCTCCCCGTGGACTTCGACACTTACGTCGCGATCTCGCAGCGGATCAAGTCGATCTTGCGGAGCTTCTCGCCTATCTGCGAGGACAGCGGGTTGGACGAAGCCTTCCTCGACATCTCGCATTGTGACGAGGCGCCCCAACGGATCGGTGAAGCGATTAAGGATCGTATCAAGGCCGATACCGGCCTGACGTGCTCTATCGGAATCGGGCCCAACAAGCTCTTGGCCAAGTTAGCTTCAGATATGGAAAAGCCGGCTGGAATGACGCTGCTCGCTGAAGCGGACATTGCGGAAAAGGTCTGGCCACTGCCCGCTCGCAAGCTGTTGGGCGTTGGGCCGAAGACCGAAGCGCGGCTGGCGGCGCTCGGCGTGAAGACGATCGGCGCGCTTGCGGCCATTCCTCTGGCCACGCTGCAGCAATATTTCGGCGAGGCCCACGGTCGTTACTTGCACAAGGCGGCGCAAGGCATCGACGAAAGTCCGCTCATTACCGCTTGGGAGCCGCGCTCGCTGAGCCGGCAGATGACCTTTCAGCAAGACGTCGGCGACAGTCGTACAATCGCGAAAGTCCTGAAAAAATTAATTGCAGAAGCGGTCGCTGATGCACACAAAGAAGGGTACCGGGCCAAAACGGTGACAGTCAAAATCCGCTTTGCCGATTTTGAGACACTCAGTCGACAGGTTACGCTGCCACGCCCGAGCAGTGCTCTGCGGAGGATCGCACGCGCTGCCCAGCAGTGCCTGGCGCGCATCGCGCTCGTGAAGAAGGTACGATTGATTGGCGTTCGGCTCAGCGGTCTTGTCCCCGTTGATCGGAGATAGTGTGGGCTAACAAGCGTGTGGCTTGCGCGGTATGTGGCCTGTGCAGCTTGCGGCCTGTGCAGTCAGTGTGACGGTCAGCGCATGCAAGCGGCAATCTTCTTTGTAGAATGGATGGACGCTGTCATGCCTGAATTGCCCGATGTCGAAGGCTTCAAAGAGGTGCTTGTAAAGAGTGCTCTGCGCAAGACGATCGACGGCGTCGCCGTGAATGACGCGCGCATCCTAGCCGGCTACTCGGCCCGGACATTTGCTGCACGGCTGCGCGGCGCCCAGCTCATGGCGGCCCGGCGCCATGGCAAATATCTCATGGCAAGTATCGATCGCGGCGGCTGGCTGGTCCTGCATTTCGGCATGAGCGGGGCTCTCCATTTCATCCCGAAAAGCGCCGAAGAGCCACCCTTCACGCGCGTGCGCATCGACTTCGCCAACGATGGTTCTCTTGCCTATACCAACAAGAGGATGATCGGACGCGTGAGCCTGGTCGAGGACGCGGCCGATTTCGTTGCGCAGGAAAAACTCGGGCCGGATGCGCTCGATCCGAAGTTCGATTGTCAAGTGTTCAAGACGGCTGTGGCCGGCATTAGGCGTAATGCAAAATCGGTCTTGATGGATCAACAAATCATCGCGGGCATCGGCAATATTTTTTCAGACGAAATCTTATTTGAGGCGCGCATCAATCCATCTGCGCGCATGGACGAGCTTTCTGCGAGCGAGCTTGAGCGCCTGTTTCTAGCCATGCGCAAGGTGCTCAAGGCGGCAATTGTCTCTGGTGCCGGCTCGGAAGAATTCGTCGAGCGCATGCCCAAAGGCTCTCTGTTGCCTGAACGCAAGCAAGGCGGCCAGTGCCCCCGCTGCGGATCGCCGCTGAAGATGTTCAAACTGAGCGGCCGCACCGCCTATTGCTGCCCGCACTGTCAGAATTGCTGATCGTTATGACCGGGTGAGCCACGCAGGACCGGCTGCGAAGGCTTGTGCCGCGATCACTTCTTGCCTTTCCAGCTTAAGCATAAGTGCTGGCTATTGAGGCTGATCAAATTCAGCCTGAGCAGCTGTTGTTAAACTTTTTTCAATAATCGCCCGCGAGCACAGCCCGTGAATTATGTGACTATGTCTGAGCATGGAGAGAAATGTGGCCAATCATGCAACCTGCACTTGGACTGGCGCCTCAGGCAATAAGTACATTTATGATGTCCACATGCGCCATCCAAAGCTGACGCTTAACGAGCCGTGCAATTACATCTATGCGAAGTTGGATGAGCATAGAAGATGGATCCCGATCTTTATCGGTCACGGCGACCTGCCGCAGCGAGCAGAGGCAGACCCCAAAAGCGTCGACTGCATCGATGCGAAAGGCGCTACTCATGTGCACGTGCACGTGAATGCCGATCGGGATGGCCGCTTGGCGGAAGAAAAGGACCTGCTCGAAAATTTCTCGCAAGCTTATAGTCCGGATGGATGCAACGAGAAAAAGGGCGGCTGAATATCAAGCGTGTCGTAGGCCTGGGAAAACACAATGGCGGACTCATTCGGTCTTCATCCCGCACGATTTTGGCACAGGCTTGAGGATGGTCGCGTCCAATGCGACCTGTGTCCGCGCTTGTGCAAGCTGCATGAGGGCCAGCGCGCCTTCTGCTTTGTGCGCGTGCGCGAAGGCGACCAGATCGTGTTGACGACCTACGGTCGTTCAAGCGGTTTTTGCGTTGATCCGGTTGAGAAGAAGGCGCTCAATCATTTCTTGCCGGGAACACCCGTGCTGTCGTTCGGAACGAGCGGCTGCAATCTAGGCTGCAAGTTTTGCCAGAACTGGGACATCAGCAAGGCGCGCGAGTATGATGTGCTTGCAGAGCGCGCGAGCCCCGAGGATATCGCCCGTAAGGCGGAACAGCTCGGCTGTCCAAGCGTCGCCTATACTTACAACGATCCCACGATCTTCCACGAATACGCCATCGACACGGCGATCGCCTGCCGTGCGCGCGGTATCAAGAGCATCGCGGTGACCGCTGGTTATGTCTGCGCGGAGCCGCGGGCCGAATTTTACCGGCATATGGATGCGGCCAACATCGACTTGAAGGGCTTCACCGAGGAGTTTTATCAGAGGATCTGCTACGCGCACCTGCAGCCTGTGCTAGATACGCTCGTCTATGTTAAGCACGAGACGCCCGTCTGGCTTGAGATCACCACTCTCCTTATTCCCGGTCTCAACGATTCGGATGCGGAGCTCGAGCAGATGACGCAATGGGTCGTTGAGAATCTTGGTCCAGACGTGCCGTGGCACTTTACGGCCTTCCACCCCGATTGGCGGATGAAAGATATTCCGGCAACGCCAGCCGCGACCTTGACTCGTGCCCGTGCCATCGCGATCAAGAACGGTGTCCGTTACGCTTTTACGGGTAATGTCCGCGATCCAGGGGGTCAGGCGACCTACTGCCACAACTGCCAAGCGGTGCTGATCGGGCGCGACCAGTATGAGATCACGGCCTGGCACGTGACCAACGATGGCAAATGCGACAAGTGCGGCACCCTTTGCGCCGGCGTATTTGCGGCCTCGCCGGGCCGTTGGGGCTCGAGACGCATGCCGGTCTCGATGGCTGCGGCGCTCGGATAATGAGGCAGAGCCGAGATGCACGAAGCCAAGATCGGCTGATCCTTCTTGAAACCTTGGTGAAAGTCGCTAACCAGCTAGCGCTGTGAATAAGCACCGAGGAGGCACCCCATCCAAAGTCATCATAGCATATTGATTCGGTTTAGAGAGTTTGTTCCCAGGTGGGGTCCCTATCGGCGCCAATCAGGCCCCCCTGCTTGAGCCTGATTCCTAATTCTAAATCAATCTGGCAGCTCGCTTTTCTTGCGGGGCCCCCACTTCGGTGCTTGTTGACATCTTGCTTGGCAACGTCCGCTTTTCGCGTCCAAATCGTGCGGGACTAGGTCCGAAAGGGGTCAGGTCGCTTCATACGACGCTCGCTGCTGGACGACCGCAACGGAGCGAGAGCGGAAATTCAAACTAAGTCACCGGCCTTTGACGGACAGGCTGAATTGCGCTTGCCACGCCTCAATTCAACATCGCCGCCTTCACCCACCAATCGGGATGCGCCTTCAATATCGTGCGCTTGGCGCGGGCGACGGCGCGGCAATCCGGAAACAGCGCAAAGCAGGTCGCGCCCGAGCCTGACATGCGGGCGAGCCGGCAACCGGGGGCCGCGGCGAGAATGGCAAGCACATCGCCGATGACGGGCGCCAGCACGCAGGCGGCATCCTCCATATCGTTGCGACCCTTTTTCAAGGCGGCGACGAGGGCGGCATGGTCAAGGCCACTCGCAATCTGCGGATGTACGCCGAAACCGGTTTCGGCACCCACTGCAATGTTCATCCGCGCAAACACCATTTTGGTCGCCAGCTCCTGACGCGGATTGACGATCAGAACCGGCAGCGGCGGGAGCTGGAGAATCGGGCCGAGGCTTTCGCCGATGCCCGCCATCATCCGCGCCCGCGCGGCAAGACAGACGGGAACGTCGGCGCCCGTCGCGGCGGCAGCCTCGAGAAGGCGCGGGTCTTCGAGCGAGAGATCATTGGCACGCGCGACGAGCCGCAGTGCCGCGGCCGCATCGGAAGAGCCGCCGCCTATGCCGGCCGCGACCGGCAGATTTTTGACGAGGCGAAAGGTGCCGAGCCGCAAGCCTTCGATCCGATCGGCGAGATTGCGCGCCGCCTTGCCGACGAGATTCTCATCCGGATTTCCCGAGGCCGGCGCCGTCGGCCCGGCCATGGAGAATTTCAACATATCGCCCGGCGCGAGCGAAAGCGTGTCGCCGCTGCGCGAGAAAGCGACCAGGCTTTCAAGCGCGTGATATCCATCCGGCCGCCGGCCGATGACATGCAGGGTCAAATTGATCTTGGCGGGTGCGCGTTCGGTGAGAAGCACGGGCTCGGTCGGAAGAGGGCGCGATTGCACGAGGCTGAACGCCATCACGCTCTATACATTATTTCGACGCATCATCTTGTCCGAAAAGTCTCGCAACTTTTCGGAATGATGCCGTCTTTTATGACGCATCATCTTGTCCGAAAAGTCTCGCAACTTTTCGGAATGATGCCGTCTTTTATGACGCATCATCTTGTCCGAAAAGTCTCGCAACTTTTCGGAATGATGCCGTCTTTTATGACGCATCATCTTGTCCGAAAAGTCTCGCAACTTTTCGGAATGATGCTTAGCCGCCGCTCTTCGTCGGGACGGTCTCGGCCGCCGCGGGCTTGCCCTCGGCATCCAATCCATGCTCGATCTTTTGAAGAATCTTCGGCAGATCCTCCGGGTCCGGCGCGAGATCCCGCGCATGGTTCCATTGGAAATGCGCTTCGAGCTTGCGCCCGACCCGCCAATAGGCATCGCCGAGATGATCGTTGATCACCGGATCGGACGGCTTGAGGTCGACCGCGCGCTCGAGCTCTTTCACCGCATCTTCGTAATGGCCGAGCTTATAATCCGCCCAGCCCAGGCTATCGACGATATAGCCGTCTGTCGGCTGCAACTCGACGGCGCGCCGCAACATCGGAAAAGCCTCGTCGAGATGCATGCCCTTGTCGACCCAGCTATAGCCGAGATAGTTCAAGACGAGCGGCTGATCGGGATAGAGCTGCAGCGCATGTTTGAAATCAGCCTCGGCCGGCGGCCAGTTCTTCTGTCTCTCATAGGAAATGCCGCGGAAATAATAGAGCGGCCAATTCGCCTTGTCGGGCTTCTTCGAAGCTTCGATTGCCTTTGTATAGGTTGCCACCGCCTCGGCATAATGTTTATGGGCACGTTGCAGATTGCCGAGCGCCGACAACACATCTTCATCGCCTGGATGTTCGGCGACGATCTTGTCGAGATATTTGGTCGCTTCTTCGGTCCGGCCGAGATTTTCAAGGACCTGTGCGGTCTCGACATCCGCCGTCAGGCGCAAGGGATCGCTATCGGCAACCGATTGGTAAATGTCGATCGCCTGTTCATATTGCTTCAGCCGCTCATAGAGATCCCCGAGCGTCAGGATCGCAAGGCTGTTGTTTGGATCGAGGTAGAGCGAAAGCCGCAGATAGATCAGAGCCGCCAGCTCATCGCCCTGGCGGCCGCCGGCGGCGCCGAGCCCATAGAGAACTTCCGCCGCACCCTGCTCCGGCGTCTTCACGATCGGTTCGAGCTTTTTGCCGGCTTTGAGATCGGCCAGCGCCGCCCGAACGGTCGGATGATCCGGCAGGATCTGATCAAAAGCTTCATAAGCGCGGATCGCTTCGTCACGATTGCCATGTCGGCTCATGAAGCGCGCATAAGCATCGACGAGGCGCAAAGTGTTCTTGTCGGTTTCATAGGCCGTGGTGAACGCCTTTGTGGCCGCCGCAAAATCATTGCCGACATCCGCGATCAAAGCTTCGTGGTATTCGCGGAAGATCTCAAAATTCTGGTCGTGCAGCTTGTCGAGAAGATCGAGCGCCTTCTTGATCTCGCCATTGCCGGCATAGGTCCAAGCCGACAAAAGCGTCGCGGTGAGGTCGCGCTGTTGGCTGGCGCCACCCCTTGCGAAATGCGCCCGCGCCGCGGAAAACTGCCCCGCTTTCACGGCTTTGACGCCAAGCGCGAGATGCGCGAGGCCGTTTCCGGAGTCGCGCGCAAGGAGACGCTCGGCGAGGCCGAATGCCTCTGGCATATTGCCGTTCGAAACCGCGGCAACGAAAGTCCGTTCGAGCAATTGCTGATTACGCGGATCGAAGCGCAGAGCCTCTCTGAAGAAGGTCGCGGCGGCGCCGGTATCGCGCTCGGCGCCGGCAATGAGCGCCGCCAGATAATTGCCCGCCGGGCTGTCGCCGACTTCAAAAGGCGTCGCCACGGCGAAATTTTCATGCTCCCGCGCCGCGGCTGGACCGACGGCAATCCATGCCGCCATCCACGAGCCGAATAAAACAATGGCGAGGCGCAAGCCTCCACGCAATGCGAGACGATGCAAAGACAAGCGCCGATCCTCCAGAACAATCTCGGGTTTCTCGAACATAGGATATCTCGAACGGACCTTGGAAGCGCTCATGAGCTTTGCCGCTCTCAATTCAGGAGTTTAAAGCATTTTTTCGATGCCGGACCGCGATCCCTTTGCCTGGAAAGGTCAGCTCCGGGTCTTCGCCTATGCTGCGATCCGCTCTCTTGTTCCGAGCATTTGCACGCCCGGCGCAATTGGACACATCACACGCCGGCAAAAATCCTAGAGCATTCTATGCTAAGCGGGCAATGGGTCGTCTGAGACCGCTCCATCTGGGACCGCTCCGGTGCCGCGGATGAGAGCCATGCGAAAGCGGCCGCCGCCCCTTTGGCCGCACCCGTTTTCGGCCGCCCATCCGAGGGCGAAGTGAAATATGCGAAAACGGCTTCATATTGGTGCGGAAAATGGCCGTTTTACGTTGCCGCTGCAAGATTATTCCAAGATTATTCCGCGGCGATTGGGAGCTTATTCATGGCTCCGGCCGCCCGCCGACGGATCATTGCGGCTCTGCGGCATGCCCGCCAAGCCGCCGGCATTCACGTCTGGCCCCGCCGCAACTCATAAAATATGTGATGGCCGATCACATCCATTCGCTTCAGGCGGCGGGCCCAATGGGGCCGAACATAGTCGGCATGGTAATGGGTGGCGGCGCCGACATCGGCCACATAGGTCTTGCCGTCCGTGACTTCCTCGGCGATGCGTGTGGCCGTGCTCCAGGCCTCGGATTCGTCACCCGCAAGGAGCGGCCTTCGCAGGCGAAGGAGAATTGGCAGGCATGATAATGATGCCGGTTCTGATAGACGACGCCGCAGATCGTCGAGGGATAAAGCCCGCTCGAGACGCGGTTGAGGACGACCTGCGCGACCGCCGCCTGCCCTTCATCCGGCTCGCCGCGCGCCTCGAAATAGATCGCTTCGGCCAGGCAGCGTTTTTCGCGGGCGGCGTCATCCTGGCCAATGAGGGCTGCATAATTGGGCCGATCGGCCGGAACGACCGACATGTCCTTGGGCAGGCTTGCCGCGGCATAGACCTCGACAGGCGTCGCATCGGCAGGTGTCGGCGTCGCTGAGGCAAGGCCCACGGCGCGCGGCACGGAAGGGGTCGCGCCCTGCATCAGCCGTTCGTTGATCGCGGCCGGCCGCATGGTGATCAGCGAAACACCCTGTCGCGGTGAGGCGTCGGCGCTCGAATGCGCCGTAGTTGGATTTTCGCCTTCCGGACTCTCGCCTTCAGGCCAAGGCTCGAAGCTTGCGACACTGTCCGGCCCCGCGGTCTCGCCTTCATTGGTCGAGAAGGCGCTCGCCGGCCATATGTCGTCATGGGTGAAAAGGAGATCGGCCATCCGCATGCGGGCGAGGCCGCCGCCTCGGCGCAGCTCGCTGTCGAAGGTCGGGCGCAGGCCGACGACGGGGTCGCCCTTAAGGCTGCGATCTATATCCGGCGGCGCATGCGCCGCCACCCCCGCCAGATGATGTTTGAACGCAATGCGCGGCTCGATTTCATCGGGAAGCCTTGTAAATGCCTCCGGCTGGCCGAGCTCCAGCCTTGCCTCTTCGATCCCCGGCGCGGCATTGCTCGTCTTTATGAGACCGAGTGCCGTGCCGCCGATCTTAGCCGGAATGAGATCAATCGGCTTAATGACCGCCTGCAGGCTGATCGGCGCAATTGTCGCGCCGAAGGTCACATCCTGGCCGGCATCGGCCGAAATCGACACGACAAGCCCAACGCCGAGGCACCAAGGCGCAACAACGCCCATGACCCAACTGATGCGGAACAAACCCAAACGCACGCCACGCCCCGTGGGGACGATCGTGTGCCCGAAAGGTCACAGATCCCGTCGCATCGTCCCTCAGAGATGGTTATCGCCGCTTAAGCTTGAAGAGGCGTTTACGCATCAAATTGTATGGGCGTTTCATAATGGAGCAGCGGTGCGCTCAGCCTAGAGCGAGATGAGGAAAAGTGGGAACCGGTTTTCCGCCGCAATCAAATTTATGCAGATTGCGTAGACTTATCTGCATATCCCGCTCTAAACATTTCGAATCGATCACATTCCTAAAGACATCGGACATATCCGATGTCTCCATCATGACTTCGGATTGATTCAATCCAAAGTCATCGTGATCTCGAAACACGTCACGATTGCGGGAAAACCTCACGCCTGGCTCGCCGCCTTTTTGCCGAGTGCCGCCTGGGCGGCGGCAAGCCGCGCGATCGGCACGCGGAACGGCGAGCAGGAGATATAGTTGAGCCCGACCTTCTCGAAAAAAGCGATCGAGGCCGGATCGCCGCCATGCTCGCCGCAGACCCCGAGCTTGATGTCGGAACGCGTCTTGCGGCCCCGCTCAATGGCGATTTCGACGAGCTCGCCGACACCTTCCTGATCGATCGAAATGAACGGGTCCTCGGCCAAAATGCCGCGTGCCGTATAGACGCCGAGGAAAGAGCCGGCATCGTCGCGCGAAATGCCGAGGCCGGTTTGGGTGAGATCATTGGTGCCGAAGGAGAAGAATTCGGCGGTCTCGGCGATCTTATCGGCCTGCAGGCAGGCGCGCGGCAATTCGATCATCGTGCCGACGGTGTAAGGAATGGTCTCGCCGGTCTCGGCTGCGACGGCCGCAGCCATGGCATCGATCTCGGCCTTGACGAGATCGAACTCTTTTTTGGTCACGATGAGCGGCACCATGATTTCGGGATAAGGCATTGCGTCGGTCTTCTTCTTGGCTGCGACCGCGCCTTCGAAAATCGCCCGGGCCTGCATTTCGGCGATTTCCGGAAAGGCAATCGCGAGCCGGCAGCCGCGAAAGCCGAGCATCGGGTTGAATTCATGCAATTCGGCGGCGCGCCGCTCGAGCCGCTCGGCCGGCACGCCCATGGCAGCGGCGACTTCGGCGATATCGGCCGCCGTATGCGGCAGGAATTCATGCAGCGGCGGATCGAGCAGCCGGATCGTCACCGGCAGCCCGGCCATGATCTCGAAGAGCGCAGCGAAATCGCCGCGCTAAATCGGCAAGAGTTTGGCGAGCGCCGCGCGCCGCCCGTCCGCATCACCGGCAAGGATCATTTCCCGCACGGCGACAATCCGATCGGCCTCGAAAAACATATGTTCGGTACGGCAAAGACCGATGCCCTCGGCGCCGAATTTGCGGGCCATGCGGGCATCGGCTTCGGTCTCGGCATTGGCGCGCACGCCCATGCGGCGCACCGCATCGGCCCATTCCATGATGATCGCGAAATCGCCGGAGAGTTCCGGCTGCAGCATGGGGACCACGCCCTCGATGACCTGGCCCGTCCCGCCATCGATGGTGATGACATCACCGGCCTTGAAAATCTTGCCGGCGATGCTCATCGTGGCTTTCTCATAATCGACACGAAGTGAGCCGGCGCCCGAGACGCAGGGCTTGCCCATGCCGCGGGCAACGACGGCCGCATGCGAAGTCATGCCGCCGCGCGTCGTCAGAATGCCTTGCGCAGCATGCATGCCGTGAATGTCCTCGGGGCTCGTCTCGACGCGCACGAGGATGACCTTGCGGCCGGCATGCTGCCATTGCTCGGCCTCGTCGGAGCTGAAGACGATCTCGCCGCAGGCGGCGCCGGGCGAGGCCGGCAAGCCAGTCGCCACGATCTTGCGCTCGGCGGCAGGATCGAGCCTTGGATGCAGAAGCTGATCGAGCGAGACGGGATCGATCCGCAGGATCGCCTCCTCGCGCCCGATCAAGCCCTCCTTCGCCATATCGACCGCCATGCGCAACGCGGCCTTTGCCGTCCTTTTGCCGGAGCGCGTCTGCAACATCCATAATTTGCCGCGCTCGACGGTGAATTCCATGTCCTGCATGTCGCGGTAATGCCGTTCGAGCATATCGGTAATACGGATAAATTCGGTGAAGACCTCGGGCAGCGCCTTTTCCATCGACGGCTTGTCGGAAACGGCTTCGAGGCGCGCCGCCTCGGTGATGTTCTGCGGCGTCCTGATGCCGGCGACGACATCCTCGCCCTGCGCATTGATCAGGAATTCGCCATAGAGCTCCTTCACCCCGGTCGAGGGATTGCGGGTGAAGGCGACGCCGGTGGCCGAGGTCTCGCCCATATTGCCGAACACCATGGCCTGGACGGTGACCGCAGTCCCCCAGCTCTCGGGAATATCGTGGAGCCGCCGATAAATGATCGCCCGCTGATTCATCCAGGAGCCAAAGACCGCGCCGATCGCACCCCAAAGCTGCTCGCGGGCGTCCTGCGGAAAAGGCGCGCCCCGCACCTGCTCGACCTTCGCCTTGAAGGCGCGGATCATCACCTGCCAATCCGCGGCGGTGAGCTCGGTATCGAGCAACAGGCCTTTGGACTCCTTGAACTGTTCGAGGATCTCCTCGAACAGATGATGCTCGACGCCGAGAACCACATCCGAATACATCTGGATGAAGCGGCGATAGGAATCATAGGCAAAGCGCGGATCACCGGCATTTTTGGCGAGCGCCTCGACGGTTGCGTCATTGAGGCCGAGGTTCAAGACCGTGTCCATCATGCCGGGCATGGAGGCGCGGGCGCCGGAGCGGACCGAGACGAGCAAGGGCGTTTGCCGATCGCCGAAGCCGCGGCCGGTGAGCTTGCCGACGTGAAGAAGAGCCGCTTCGACTTCTGCAGCGAGCTCGGACGGATAGCTTTTGCCATTGGCATAAAAGAACGAACAGACTTCCGTCGTAATGGTGAAGCCCGGCGGCACCGGCAGGCCGAGATTGGCCATTTCCGCCAGATTGGCGCCTTTGCCGCCGAGAAGACCGCGCATACCGCTCGCGCCTTCCGCCTTACCGTCACCGAACGTATAGACCCATTTCGCCATTTCAAATCGTCCTTGGTCGCATGCAGGGACTTCCAATCCCCTCGATGCGCGCAACGGGAGGTCCCGAGCCAGAACGGCCAGCACACCGCAAGAACGATGCCCTAGGACCTGGGAGATAGGGACATTGGCTCAGCCGATCAGGGCCGTTGCGCCCCCGCCGGCCCGGCCCGCATGCGCAACGCCGGGCCACCACTTTTGCCACACCTGATGTCAGAACCGCTATCTAGCCAAAGGGTGGCCATTGTCAGACATGCTGCTCAGAGATGCGCCGCAAGCGCAAGCCGAGCGCGACCCAGCTCACGCCCCAAAACATCAGGTCGAGGCCGAGCAAAAGCCCGAGCACGATGAAGCTGTTGGTTGGCCAGCCGAGCAGGATGATGCCGCCGACCACCAAAGTGACGAAACCAGCAAAAAACACCGGCCCGCGCGCCCCCGGGCCGAGATGGCTCCCGACATAGATGCGGATGAGGCCGGTCGCGAACATGCTCGCCCCCAGCACCAAGGTGAAGACGGCGGCGGCCATCAGTGGCTGCGCGAGGGCAAAAGCGCCCACGACGATATAAGCGAGACCACCGAAGATCCAGAGGAAGAAACGACACCAATTACGGGCATTGAAGCCCATCACGATTTCGGCACCGCCGGCGACGATCATGAAAATAGCGATCGCGAAGACCGAAGCGATCGTCGCCGAAACGACGAGAAGCAAGGCGGCGAGGCCAAGCAGCGTGATCAAGACGCCGACGGCGACAAACCACCCCCAGCGATGGCGCAGCCGCTCGATGATCGAGCCGAGGCTTACCGGTCTCTCCGGAATGGGGGCGGATTCGGTCAGCGGATTCATCTCGGCGCTCCCTTGCTTGCCACCTATATAAACCCCTTGGATGAGCCAAAGGAACGCCGGCAAGCCTAGTACCAACTTTGTTCGAAAGTTGGTACGTCGGAATGTTTATAAGTATCTGATGGACGCGACGTTTCGCAGCACGATGTCATGCCGCTCTCCTGCGCTATCAGATATTAGCCTTGTTCACGGTCCAAGGTCGAGGGGCCAATTCGGCGAACCGGATCGACTGGCGGTGCGCGATGGCACCTTATGAACCTTAGCGATAGGTTTCATCCGCCAAAGAGAGGCAGTAACTGGAAAGACACAGACGGCGAAGAAGCAACTGCAATGTGGCTTTTCGGCCGCAATTCAGTCGCATCCAACGCCGCGCCGTGATGTATTGGGCAATTCAACCTTGATGTGCGAGCGTGCATCAGGCAAATTGCTGCGCTTAACCCTTTGCTTAGGAAGTCGGACGAATTCGAGCCGATTGTGATTAAACTTGGATCTTACGATCAAGACTCGGATCTCAAGGATCGAAGACATCGATGAGGCACCAGTGACGACAGCTTCGAAGACCCCTCTTTTGGACATGATCGCGACGCCGGCGGATCTGCGTCGGCTGCCCGAGTCCAATCTCGCGCAGGTCGCGGCGGAGTTGCGGCACGAGACGATCGATGCGGTTTCCGTCACCGGCGGCCATCTCGGCGCCGGTCTCGGCGTGGTCGAGCTCACGGTTGCCTTGCATTATGTCTTCAATACGCCGCGCGACCGGGTGATCTGGGATGTCGGCCATCAAGCCTATCCGCACAAGATCCTGACCGGAAGGCGGGACCGTATCCGCACTTTGCGCAAGGGCGGCGGCCTGTCGGGCTTCACCAAACGATCGGAAAGCGAATACGATCCTTTCGGCGCGGCGCATTCCTCGACCTCGATTTCGGCTGGTCTCGGCATGGCGGTGGCGAGCACTCTGTCGGGCACGCGCAACAATGTCATTGCGGTGATCGGCGACGGCGCCATGTCGGCCGGCATGGCCTATGAAGCGATGAACAATGCCGGCGCCATGCATTCGCGGCTCATCGTCATCCTCAACGACAATGAAATGTCGATCGCGCCACCGGCCGGTGCATTGTCCGCCTATCTCGCCCGGCTCGTGTCCGGCGGCGCCTATCGCACCGTGCGCGAGACAGCCAAGCAGCTCGGCAAGCATCTGCCGAAATTCATCTATGACCGGGCCCGCAAGACCGAGGAATTCGCCCGCAATTTCTGGGCCGGCGGCACGATGTTCGAAGAGCTCGGCTTCTATTATGTCGGCCCGATCGACGGCCACAACCTCGACCATCTCCTGCCCGTCTTGAAGAACGTCCGCGATTTCGAGACGGGACCGATCCTTGTCCATGTCGTGACGCAGAAAGGCAAGGGCTATGCGCCGGCCGAAGCTGCGAGCGACAAGCATCATGCCGTCAACATGTTCGATGTCGTGACCGGCGCCCAGGTGAAGCCCAAGGCCAATGCGCCGAGCTATACGCGCGTCTTTGCCGATGCGCTGGTGAAGGAAGCCGAGCGCGACGACAAGATCGTCGCCATCACTGCGGCCATGCCGTCCGGCACCGGGCTCGATATTTTCGAAAAGGCCTTCCCCAAGCGCACGTTCGATGTCGGCATCGCCGAGCAGCATGCGGTGACCTTTGCCGCCGGTCTCGCGACCGAAGGTTTTAAACCCTTCTGCGCCATCTATTCGACCTTTCTGCAGCGCGGCTATGATCAGGTCGTCCATGATGTGGCAATTCAGAAGCTGCCGGTGCGTTTCGCCATCGACCGCGCCGGCCTCGTCGGCGCCGATGGCGCGACCCATGCCGGCTCCTTCGATGTCGCCTATCTCGGCATTCTGCCCGGCATGGTCGTGATGGCCGCGGCCGATGAGGCGGAGCTCGTGCATATGGTCGCGACGGCCGTCGCTTATAATGAAGGTCCAATCGCCTTCCGCTATCCGCGCGGCGAAGGCGTCGGCATTGATATGCCAGCGCAAGGCGAGGTTCTGCCGATCGGCCGCGGCCGCGTGCTGCGCGAAGGCAATACGGTCGCCCTGCTCTCCCTCGGCACAAGGCTCGCGGAAGCGCTGAAGGCGGCGGAGGATCTCGCCGCGCAAGGCATTTCGACCACGGTCGCCGATGCGCGCTTCGCCAAGCCGCTCGATCTCGACCTCATCCGCCGCCTTGTGCAGCATCATGAGGTGCTGATCACGCTCGAGGAAGGATCGGTCGGCGGCTTCGGCTCCTTCGTGTCGCAGGCGATCCTCGAGGAGGGCCTGCTCGATGGGCGCAGTACGCGCGGCTTCAAGCTGCGCTCCATGGTGCTGCCCGACCTTTTCATCGATCACGACAAGCCAGAAAAGCTCTATGCCCAGGCAGGCCTCGACGCGAAGGGCATCGTCGCCAAAGTGCTGGCGACGCTCGGCCGCGGCGAAGAGGCGGCCAAGGTGCTGATCGCCTAGAGGCGGTGGCGTCGGTGCGATCGACAATGACGTGACTGTCGGGCGTTCTCTCATATCGCAAGGCGGCAAGTCCCGACGGAAGCCCAATTATTTGCCTCGCGCCGCGCGCAGGTCTAGGGAAGTTTGACCAGCTCAACCACCGATCGCTCCATGTCCCGCCAACGCGCCGATCTCGCCCTCGTCGCCCGCGGGTTTTTTCCGAGCCGCGCCAAGGCGCAGGAGGCGATCGCTGCCGGCCTCGTCCGCATCGACGGGAAGACCTTGGCGAAAGCTTCTGCACTGATCGATGAAAAGATGCAGATCGAGGCGGCCGCCCCCTACCCTTGGGTCTCGCGCGGCGGCGTCAAGCTCGCTGCGGCGCTCGACGCCTTCGGCTTCGATCCGGGCGGGCGCATTTGCCTTGATATCGGCGCCTCGACCGGCGGCTTCACCGAAGTTTTGCTCAGCCGCGGCGCGGCCCGGGTTCATGCCGTCGATGTCGGCCACGGCCAATTGCATCAAAAGCTCTATGCCGATCCGCGCGTGATCTCCCAAGAGGCGACCGACGCGCGCGATCTCACGCTCGCCGCTTTCTCCGAGCCGCCGAGCTTCATCACCTGTGATGTCAGCTTCATCTCCTTACGAGTTGTTCTACCTACACTTCTGACGCTTGCCTCCCCTGACGCTGCGCTGATCGCTCTCATCAAGCCGCAATTCGAAGTGGGGCCAGCCTTCGTCGTCAAGGGCATTGTGAAAGATGAAGCTGCGCGGCACCGCGCCTGCGCAGATATTGAAACGCTGCTGCGCGACGCGGGCTGGGAGGCCCACGGCCCTATTCCTTCGCCGATCGAAGGCGCGGATGGCAATCGCGAATATCTCATCGGTGCTACGAACGCTCGCCCGATGAATTCTCGCCGATGACCGCCTTACGAAAGCAATTGCAGATCGAGCGCCTCGGCCAGCGCGGCGAAGGCATAGCCCATGGCGAAAAGGGACCGATTTATGTGCCCTACGCGCTCGAAGGCGAGACGGTCCTTGCCGATGTCGAAGGCGAGCGCGGCCAGCTCATCGAAATCCTTAAGCCCTCGCCCGACCGCATCGCCGCCTTCTGCCCGCATTATGGCATCTGCGGCGGCTGTGCCGTGCAGGCTCTCGCGCCTGCCGCCTATGCGGAATGGAAGCGCGGCCTCGTCATCGGCGCTTTGAAACATGCCGGCGTGACGGCGGAGGTCGGCGACCTCGTCGACGCTCATGGCGCCGGGCGGCGGCGCGCAACTTTCCACGCCCGCTTCGATCCAAAGGGCGAAGCCCATGTCGGCTTCATGAAAGCGCGGGCGCATGAGATCGTCGCCCTCGAACTCTTGCCCCATTCTGGCGCCGCAAATGGCGGGCGCGCTGCCCGCAGCGCGGGCGATTGCGGCCATTTTTCACGCCACGCGCAAGCCGCTCGACATTCTCGTGACGGCCACGCTGACAGGACTCGACATCGACATCAAAGGCCATGGCGTGCTGACACCGGCGCTCACCGATGCGCTTATCGGCGTCGCCGAGGCACATGACCTCGCGCGGCTTTCAAATCATGGCGGGCTGCTCATCGAGCGCCGGGCGCCGATCCTGCGCATGGGCAAGGCGGAGGTCTCGCCACCGCCCGGCACCTTTCTGCAGGCGACGGAAGCGGGAGAGGCCGCTTTGGCCGATGCCGTCCTCACCGCCCTTGCCGGCATAAGCCGCGGGCTCGATCTTTTCGCCGGAGTGGGGACATTTTCGCTGCGACTCGCCGAAAGCGCGCAGGTCCATGCTATCGATAGCGATGCCTTAGCGCTTGCGGCGCTCTTAAAAGCGGCGCGGAGCCGTCCGGATCTGCGGCCCGTGACGATCGAGACGCGCGACCTCTTTCGTCGTCCTTTGGCGGGTTCCGAATTGGCGGCCTATGACGCCGTGATCTTCGATCCGCCACGCGCCGGCGCCGAAGCGCAAGCGCGGGCGCTGGCCGCCTCCTCTGTCCCGCTCGTCGCCGCAGTTTCCTGCAATCCGGCGAGCTTTGCCCGCGATGTCGCGCTGCTTGCGGCCGGCGGCTATGACATCCAAAGCATTAAGCCTTTCGACCAATTCCGCTATTCGCCGCATGTCGAGATTGTCGGGATCTTACGGAGGCCTGAGAAAAAACCGCGCCGGAGTCGACGACTTCTTAGCTGAACCGGCGTAAATTCGGCCGAATCGCCGAAACCGAACAGAAGATCCAACGGGCTTGACCATGAGTTTGAAAGCCGAAGCCGTCGCTTTCCACCAGCCGCAAAGGAGCGATCTCCTGCCGCGGCTTGCCGCGATCATCGGTCCGAAGAATCTTCTGACCGAGGCCGCCGATATGGCCGGCTATCTCAGCGAGCCGCGCGATCTCTTCCATGGCAAGGCGCTATGCGTTGCGCGGCCCGGTTCGACCGCCGAAGTCGCGGCTTTGGTCGCGCTCTGCGCCGAGACAGGCACGAAGATCGTGCCGCAAGGCGGCAATACCGGCCTCGTCGGTGGCCAGACCCCTTTTGAGCGCGGCGACGAGATCGTCTTGTCGCTCACCCGCATGAACAGGCTGCGCGAAATCGATCCCTCATCCAACACGCTCATCGTCGAAGCCGGCATGACGCTCGCGCAAGTCCAAGCCGAGGCCGATCAGGCGGAGCGCTATTTCCCGCTCTCGCTTGCCTCCGAGGGAAGCTGCACGATCGGCGGCAATCTCGCCACCAATGCCGGCGGCACTGCGGTCCTCGCCTATGGCAATGCGCGTGATCTCACCATGGGGCTCGAAGTGGTGCTCGCCGACGGCCGCATATTGTCGGATCTTTCCAAGCTCAAGAAAGACAACACCGGCTATGATCTGAAGAATCTCTTCATCGGTTCGGAGGGCACGCTCGGCATCATCACGGCGGCGGTGTTGAAACTCTATCCGAAGCCGCGCGCGATCGAGACCGCCTTTGTCGGTGTGCGTGATCCGCAGCAGGCCGTGCGGCTGCTCGATCTCGCTCATGCGATGACCGGCGGCGAGGTGAAGACCTTCGAATTGATCCCGCGCATCGGGATCGATTTCGTGCTGACCCATGGCGAAGGCGTGCGCGATCCGCTGCCTTCCGCCCATGCGCATTATGTCCTCCTCGAACTTGCTTCGCAAAGCGACGGACTCGCCGAGCGCTTGGTTAGCCTGCTCGAAACGGCGATGGAGGACGGAATCATCGAAGATGCGGCGGTCGCCGCCTCGCTCGAGCAGCGCCGCACCTTCTGGCGCTTACGCGAAATTCTGCCCGATGCGCAGGGACGTGAGGGTGGTTCGATCAAGCATGATGTGTCGGTGCCGATTTCGGACGTGCCGGCCTTTCTCGAAGAGGTCGAAGCGGCAGTGACGCGGCACGTGCCGGGCGCGCGGCTCGTCGCCTTCGGCCATCTCGGCGACGGCAATATCCATTGCAATGTGTCGCAGCCCATAGGCGCCGACAAGGCGGGTTTTCTCGCGCTGTGGGACGAGGTCAATGACATCGTGCATGCGATCGTTGCCGCCCATCACGGCTCGATCTCGGCCGAGCATGGGATCGGCCGGCTGAAGCGCGGGCTATTGCCGAAAGTGAAAGATCCGGTCGCGCTCGATCTCATGCGGATACTGAAGAAGACGCTCGACCCGCAAGGCATCTTCAATCCGGGCAAGGTGCTCTGAGTAGCAGCGCTCTTTAAAACAAACTTCCCTGCGCCGGCGTCTCCTGATCCGCCTTTGCCGGCGTTTCGGCTTCCGCCGGCTGCTGCACCTCGGGCGAATCATGATCGGCCTTGTTCACCGCCGGGCCGATTTCGAAAAACTCGAGCACATCATCGCCCGGCGGCCGCAGCAGCAGAAAAGCTGCATCGGCGCTGTGCTCATCTGGATCGAGCCAGAGATCGAAATCTTGGCTTTCGAGGATCGCCGGCAGCCGCGGATGCAGGGCGGCGGTCGCGCCATTGGCGGTGGTCGTAATGATCGCGGTCGTGTCGATTTCCTCTCCCTCCGGGCCGGTCCAGGTCTCCCAGAGGCCGGCCAGAGCCAAGGGCGCCCCGTCGCGCCGCCTGAGAAGATAGGGCCGGCTGTCGCCCTTGCGCGGACTTAAGCGCTGCCATTCATAGAAGGCATCCGCCGGGAAAATACAGCGCCGCCGCTTCATCGCGGCACGGAAACTCGGCTTTTGGCGGAGAAGTCTCGCTGCGGATGTTGAAGACGAGCGGATAGGTCTTCGGATCCTTCACGAAGCTTGGCAGAAAGCCCCAGCGCATCAGCCTGAAGTGCCGCTGCGGCAATCCGCCCTGCGTCTTTTCCGCACTGACGACGGCCACCGGCTGGGTCGGTACAATATTGAATCGCGAAGGAAAATTAGGCTGTTCCACATAGCCAAAATAGGCGCGCACCGCCTGCGGCGGCAGGGTCAGGGCATAGCGTCCGCACATAGCAATCACATCCGGCAATCACATCTGGCAATCACATCCGGCCGTCACATTATGGCGAATCCCCCACCAAACCAGCCGGCTTTGCTGAATGCTTTCTTTCTCGGGAGGAACTGTTTGTTTGGAATAAATCCACCTTTCCAAAAAGGATATGGGTCATATCCTTGGCGGAAAAGCGATTTTCGAAACCGATTGTTATCTTTCTGCCCGGTAAATTCAGCAAGGGACCCATGGGGCGAGACGTCAGCGATGACCGACAATGCCAATAGTATTCCGGCGAAGGATGGCTTTTCCTCGCCGCGCCAGAGTTCGACCTCTGTCCAAAGCCGGGCTGAGGCTATCGTCAATCCGGCGTCCGGACTCGCCAATGATTATCTCAACCTGTTCAATGAAATCGTGATGTTGATCGAGCAATTACCGGTCATGCCAGAATTGATCGACGACATATTGCGGTGGCGGCCGGTGAGCTATCAGAGCTATTTCGCCAAATCGATTCTGCCCGGCCGCGCCTCGGCGCTCGAGGCCTATGCCGCTCTCGATGCCGGCTTCCGCCGCGATTTCGAAGCGGTTGTGGCTGACCTCGACCGCCGCGCCGTCGGCGCCGTCGCTGCGATCCGCAGGCTGCACAAGGCCGGCAGCGGCGCCTCTCCCGCCACGGCGGAGCTCTGCATTCGCGCCGGCGAGGCCATGCGCGAAGTGCTGCTCAAGGCAACCGACCTCGTCAATCACGGGACCCGCATGTCGCGCGAGACCGAGCAGCAGCGCGCCGACCGGCTGCTTTATGGCAATATGCGCAAGGTCAGCTGACGCTTTTCAGCTAAACAGCCTTGCGCAGCTGATGCCACGATTGATTTTGCGCCAGCGGCACAAAATCAATGCTGCTCAAGATTCAAAAAAACGAAGCAAGCTTGGAAAGCTTGCTTAGGCTCGGCGTGGCGATAGACTGATCCAATGCGCCAGGGACCGATGAAGAGCGAAACGCAGGCCTCCGTCCACACGGCCTTGCCTTCGTGTCCGTGCCTTCCCGTCGATGCGACGAGCATTGCCGAAGCCGCGCGGATCTTGCGTGCCGGCGGCCTCGTCGCCTTCCCGACCGAAACTGTCTATGGCCTCGGCGCCGATGCGACCTCCGATGCAGCTGTGGCGAAAATCTATGCGGCGAAAGGCCGGCCGGCCTTCAACCCTTTGATCGCCCATGTCGAAGATCTTGCCGCAGCGAGACAGCAAGCGATCTTCACGCGCGACGCCGAAGCGCTGGCGCAAGCCTTTTGGCCGGGGCCTTTGACACTCGTCCTTCCGATCGCACCGGAAGGCACGGTCTGCACTTTGGCGCGCGCGGGGCTCGACAGTGTCGCCTTGCGTGTGCCGGCGCATGAGAGTGCACGCCGGCTTCTTGCGGCAACAGGCCTGCCGCTCGCCGCGCCTTCCGCGAATATTTCGGGCCATGTGAGCCCGGTGACGGCGGCGCATGTCACTGAGGATCTCGACGGCAAACTCGATCTCGTCCTCGATGCCGGCCCCTGCCCGGTCGGCGTCGAATCGACGATCGTCTCCTGTCTCGATGGCGGTCCCCGTCTGCTGCGGCCGGGCGGCGTTTCGCGCGAAACGATCGAGGCCGTGCTCGGCCGCAAACTCGCCGATTTTTCCGGGCGCGATGGCAAAGCTCCGCTCGCCCCCGGTCAGCTCGTCTCGCATTATGCGCCGCGCGCAAAGCTCCGGCTTGCAGCGACAGCGCTCGAACGAGGCGAGGCTGGCCTCGATTTCGGCGGGATCTTTCCTAAGGCCGAAAATGTCCTCGATCTGTCGGCGCGCTGCGACATGACGGAAGCTGCGGCCAATCTCTTCAGCCATTTGCGGGCGCTCGATTCGCGCGGTTTCGCCAGCATTGCAGTCGCGCCCATTCCGAACATGGGCCTCGGCGAAGCGATCAATGACAGGCTCGAACGGGCCGCGGCGGAGCGGCCGGCTGAAATCTGAGCCGCAGCAGCCATGTCTTCCCCAAAAACAAAGCTTTGAACCCACCTGTCCGAAACCCGACAACCCGTCGACTTCGCCTTTCTGTCTCTGTATGATTTGCCGCATGTCGGTCGCCTTATGCTTTCCTCGACGGGCCAGGCCTTGAAAGTTCTTCTCGCCGATTGCAATCCGGCCCGCGCGCATGCGCTCGAGCGCGAGCTTCTCGCCGCGGGCACGGATCAGATCGTCCGAATCGATGCGGCCGAAGCGCTGCCTGACGCCGTACAAAAACATGCGCCCGACCTCATCATCATCGACATGGATCGCGCCGATCGCGATTCGATCGAAGGCGTGCGCACCGTGACGAGCCGCGAGCCGCGCCCTGTGGTCCTCTTCGTCGATCACGACGATCCCGTTCTGATGGAAGAGGCGATCGCCGCCGGCGTGTCCTCCTACAATGTAGTGGGAACGGCACTGCCGGCGGTAAAGCCGATCGTGCAGGCGGCGGTGGCGCTGTTTCGCCGCTATTTGAGCACGGAAGAGAAGTTGCGCAAGGCCGAGGCGGGGCTCAAGGAGCGTGCGGTGATCGAGCGCGCCAAAGGCAAGCTGATGCGCGAAAAGCATATTGCCGAGCCCGAAGCCTATCATTTCCTCCGCCGCAAGGCGATGGATCGCGGCCGCCGCATCGTCGAGATCGCAACCGAAATCCTCGGCGAAACCGGCAAGACCGGCTGAGCTACCGAGAAAGAAAGACGATGGCGCAGATAGAGACAGGCAAAGTCAGGATCGCCCTGCTGCGCCTCACCGATTCGGCTCCGGTCATCATGGCAGAGGCGCTCGGCCTGTTCGCGCAAGCAGGGCTCGATGTCGAGATTTCGATCGAACCTTCATGGGCGAATATCGCCGATAAATTGAGCTACGGCCTCATCGACGGCGCCGTGATGCTGCCACCGCTCGCTTTCGCCATAGCGCTCGGCTTGCGCGGGCCGAAGGCCGAGGTGATCGTGCCCATGTCCTTGAGCAGCGGCGGCAATTCCGTGACTTTCACACGCGACATTGCGGCCGCTCTCGCACAAGAGCAGGCTGGCGCGACGCCTGATGCACTCGCGCTCGGCCGCAGCTTTGCCAAATGGCTTTCGGCCCGCTCGCCGCGCAGCGGCCCGGCGCGCCTCGGAATCGTGCATGTCTTCTCGACTCACAATCTGCTGCTGCGCTATTGGCTCGCCGCCGCCGGCATCAATCCGGATGAGGATGTCGAACTCATTGTCGTGCCGCCGGCGCAGACCGTCGAAGCCCTGGCCGAGCGGCGGATCATTGGCTTTTGCGCCGGCGCACCGTGGGGCCGCTTGGCGGGTGAGGCCGGTCTCGCCCGCCCGGTTCTGCCTTGTTCGGCGATCTGGCGGCATCACCCCGAAAAATGTTTCGCCGTCGCGGCCCGTTTTGCTGAAAAAAATCCGCAGACGCTTGAAGCTTTGCTCAGCGCGCTTCTGGCCGCAGCCCAATATTGCGAAGCGCCGGCCAATATGATGGCTGTCGCCGCGCAGGTCGTGGAAGTTTTGAGCCTCCCCATCGCGGCCGTCATCACCTCGCTGCCCGGTGCCGCGCCTGAGCCGGGCATCGATCCTTCACATTTTTTCGCTCAGGCGACGAGCTTTCCATGGCGTTCGCAGGGCTATTGGTTCCTCGGCCAAATGGCGCGCTGGGGATGGCTCGAGCAAGGCACCGATCTCGTCGATGTCGCCACGCGCGTCTATCGGCCCGATCTTTATGCCAAAGCGGCAGCGGCGGCCGGTCTTTCGATCCCGCTCGCCGAATGGAAGGTGGAAGGCGCGCATGAAGCCGCCTGGAGCCTGCCAGCCGCGCCCACGCCGATCGCAATGGCGAGCGATTGCTTCTGCGACGGCAAAATTTTCGCGGCGCCGCATGTTTCTGCATAAGCGTCGAGCATATCGCTGCCCCATGCTCTTTCCTTCTGCTTAATCCTTCTGCCCCGGCACATGCCGAAGCCGCGTCTGCCTCTTCACGAAACTGATGGGGCACAGAAATTGCTTGTTTAGGGGGCCTGCTTGGAGACGGCCTATCGTGCCGATCTCGCAGGCTGGTCCGCATCCAATGCTGGAGCGGGCTGGAACGGGGAGAACTGCTCCCCCGCTCTTTTGCACGATGGGCCAAAGGCGGCTCATCTACGGTCGGCACGTTCTCCACGACATCAAGCCAATCGAACCAAACGCGACACGCGACACCAGCGTGGCATCGATCGGGCTTTTCGTGCTGTCCCGGAACATGAACATGCGCGCACAACGTCTCGTGCTCGTCGGCAATGGCATGGCCGGCATGCGGGCGATCGAAGAGATCATCGACCGCGCACCGGGCCGCTATGCCATCACAATCTTCGGTGCCGAGCCGCATGGCAATTACGACCGCATCCAGCTTTCTCCCCTGCTCGCCGGGGAGAAGGATTTCGACACCATCGTGCTGCACACCCACGATTGGTATGAGCACCATGGCATTATTTTACATGCGGGTGAAAAAATCATCCGCATCGATCGCGCCGCCCGCGAAGTGATCAGCGAGACCGGCCGCCGCACTGCTTATGATGTGCTGGTGCTGGCGACGGGCTCATTGCCGCTCATGTTGCCGGTTCCCGGCGCGGCTCTGCCTGGCGTCTTGACCTTTCGGACAGTCGCTGATGTCGATGCCATGCAGCGGGCGGCTGAAAAAGGCGGCAAGGCGATAGTCATTGGCGGCGGCCTGCTCGGGCTCGAGGCCGCCTATGGCTTGAAGCGCCGCGGCATGGATGTGACCGTGGTGCATCTGATGCCGCATCTCATGGAGCGGCAGCTCGATCCTGTGGCCGGTGCCATGCTCAAGCAGGATCTGGCCCGCCGTGGCATCGAGGTCATCACCAATGCCTCGACCGAAGCGATTCTCGGCGCCAATCATGTCGGCACCGTCGTCCTCGCCGACGGCCGCGAGATCGCCGCCGATCTCGTCGTCATGGCCGTCGGAATAAGACCCAATGTCGAGCTCGCCCTCGCCTGCGGGCTCGCGGTCAATCGCGGGATCGAGATCGACGACAGCCTCGCCACAAGCGATTCCGCCATCCATGCCATCGGCGAATGCGTCGAACATCGCGGCGAAATCTTCGGCCTCGTCGCACCACTCTATGACATGGCGGAAACCCTCGCCGAACGGCTCTGCGGCGACGCCAATGCCCTCTATGCGCCGACGGCAACCGCGGCACGGCTCAAAGTGACCGGCATCGACATGTTTTCCGCCGGCGACATTTATGGCGATGAAGACACCGAGATCCTGATGTTTCGCGATGCTGCGCGCGGCATCTATAAGCGCCTCGTCATGCGCGACGCACAGCTCGTTGGCACTCTGCTCTATGGCGAGGTGCGCGACGGCCTGACCTATCTCGATCTGATGCAAAAGCGCTGCGCGATCATAGCCGCCCGCGATTCCTTGATGTTTTCGCCGCACGCCCTTGAAAGCTCCGCGCGAGAGGCGGCGGCATGAGCGATGTAACGCGCACCACCTGTCCCTATTGTGGCGTCGGCTGCGGCGTTGTGGTCGACGGCGATGGAAAAGTCGCCGGCGATCCGGAGCATCCTGCCAATCAAGGCCGACTCTGCTCGAAGGGCGCGGCGCTTTCCGAAACGCTCGGCCTCTCCGGCCGCCTGCTACGTCCAAAAATCGCCGGCTGCGATGCAAAATGGGATGAGGCGCTCGATCTCGTCGCGCATGGCTTTCAGACCACGCTCGCTGAGCATGGTCCGGAGGCCATCGCCTTCTATGTCTCGGGCCAATTGCTGACCGAGGATTATTACGTCGTCAACAAGCTCGCCAAGGGCTTTCTCGGCACCGCCAATATAGACACAAATTCGCGGCTCTGCATGGCGTCCAGCGTCGCCGGCCATCGCCGCGCCTTCGGCGAAGATCTCGTGCCTGGAGCCTATGAAGATTTGGAATCGGCGGATCTCGTCGTGCTCGTCGGCTCGAATGCCGCCTGGTGCCATCCGATCCTGTTCCAGCGCCTCGAAGCGGCGCGTGAGGCGCGCGGCACACGCATCATCGTAATCGATCCGCGCCGCACCGCGACCGCGGCCTCCGCCGATCTACATCTTCCCGCCCGATCCGGCACGGATGTTCTCATCTTCAACGGGCTGCTCGCGCATCTCGCTGAGGTCGATGCGATTGATATTGATTATATCACTCAACATACGTCGGGCTTTGCGGAAGCGCTCGCCGCCGCCAAGGCCGATGCGCCGGATCTTGCCTCGGTCGCCGAAGGCTGCGGCCTCGATCCGCGCGATCTCGCGCTGTTCTATAAATATTTCGCTGCGACGGAAAAAACCGTCACCGCCTATTCGCAAGGCGTCAACCAATCCACGGCCGGCGCCGACAAGGTCAATGCGATCATCAATTGCCATCTCGCGACGGGGCGGGTCGGCAAGAAGGGCTCTGGTCCCTTCTCGCTCACCGGCCAGCCCAATGCAATGGGCGGACGCGAGGTCGGCGGGCTCGCCAATCAGCTCGCAGCGCATATGAATTTCGACGATCCGGCAGCGCTCGATCGGGTCCGGCGCTTCTGGAATGCGCCTAATATGGCGCGCCGGGCGGGTTTTACCGCCGTCGACATGTTCGACGCTGTCGCGGATGGACGGATCGAAGCGATTCTGGATCATGGGCACCAATCCGGCCGTCAGCATGCCTTATGCCGGCAAAGTGCGGCGCGCGCTCGCCCGCTGCCCTTTTGTCGTCGTCTCCGATTGCACCGCCGAGACGGATACGGCGGAATTGGCGCATGTGCTTCTGCCGGCCGCCGGATGGGGCGAAAAGGATGGCACCGTCACCAATTCGGAGCGGCGGATTTCGCGCCAGCGCGGCTTCCGCAGCCCACCTGGCGAGGCGCGCCGAGATTGGGCGATCGTCACCGATATCGCGCATCGGCTCGGCTTTGCCGAGAGCTTTCCCTATCGCACCGCTGCCGATGTCTTTCGCGAACATGCAGCACTTTCGGGTTTCGAAAATAACGGCGACCGCTGCTTCGATCTCGGCGGCCTCGCGCATCTCGACGATTCTGCTTATGACACACTCGAACCCGTGCAATGGCCAGTGCCGGCGGGAACAAGCGCGGGCACGCTGCGGCTACTTGACGACGGCCTCTGCCCGACGAAGGACAGGCGTGGTCATTTCATTGCTGTGCGCCAAAGGGCGCCGCGTTTTGCCGCCGAGCCGGCACATCCTTTGATCCTCAACACCGGCCGGCTGCGCGACCAATGGCACACAATGACCCGCACGGGTCTCGTGCCGAAACTGTCGCTGCACAGCCCCGAACCTTGCGTCGATATCTCTCCCGCCGATGCGGTGAGCCAGGCGATTCTTGATGGCGATCTCGTGAAGCTCACGAGCCGCTGGGGTATGGCGGTGGCCGAAGCACGGGTGACGCCGGATCAGCCCTGCGGCAGTGTCTTTCTGCCGATGCATTGGACGGATCAATTCGCGGCGCAATGCGTCATCGGCCAGCTCACCAATCCAGCGATCGATCCCATCTCGCATCAGCCGGAGCTGAAGCACACGCCTGTTTTTATCGAGAAGATCACATCGGGATTCGAAGCGCTGCTCATCACCAGACGGCGCTTCAAGCCGGACGACTTTGTCTATTGGTCGCGCCGCCCCGGCGAGGCTTGCGAGATTTATCGCCTGCGCGGCCCGGAGCCGGCCACGGAGATCATCACTTCTGTCGAGGCTCTGCTCGCGCCGCAGGAAGGTTGGGAATTTATCGAATATCGCGATCCCGCGCGTGGCGTCGCACGACTGGCCTTCGTGAGCAGCCAAGGGCTCGAAGAATGTCTCTTTCTCGGTCCGCTGGGCAGCCTGCCGGAGGCGGTAGCGGTGCTCGACCTCTTTGCCGAAAGCGCACCGCTCGACGATGCCTGCCGCATGTCCTTTTTGAGCGGCGAGATCGCCGGAGCAACATCACCTGTCGGGCGCATCATCTGCACCTGCTTCCAGGTCGGCATAGAGACGATCCGCGAGGCCATCGCCTCTGAGGCGATCGAGGATGTGCGCACGCTGGGCAAAAGATTGCGCGCCGGCACCAATTGCGGCTCCTGCATCGCAGAACTGAAGGACATTCTGCATCAGAGTCAGGCCGCAATGGCGGCGGAGTAATTGAACGAGCCCAACAGCTGTCGGATCGAGGCGTTAGGCTCGCGGCGCAGGTCCAGCAGGCGGCGTCGATTCAGCAGGTGGCGGTGCACTGCCGCCCTGCTGACCCAGCCCCAACGTCAGCGCGGTCAGCCCGGCGATGCCGCCGAGCTGCATGCTTTCGACCGCCGTGCTCGGCACGATGACGATGGTGGAATTCTGCTTCAACCCCTCATACAGCATGTTCATCGCGCGCAGATGAAACGCTGTCGGATTATTGGCATAGGTCATCGCCGCCTCGCCGAATTTTTCGGCAATCTGCCGCTCTGAATCGCCGAGGATGACGCGGGCCTGACGCTCGCGCTCGGCTTGTGCCTGCATCGACATGGCGTCTTCGAGCGCCGGCGGAATCAGCACATCCTTGACTTCGACCGAAATGATATTGATGCCCCACGGCTCAGCCCGATTGTCGATGATCCTCTGCAATTCTTCGCCGATCTTTTCCCGGCCTTCCAGCATGTCGGACAAAATGGTCTTGCCGATGACGTCGCGCAGCGCGGTTTGCGCTGCCCAATTGATGGCGCTTTGATAATCCGCGACGCCGAGCGCGGCTTTCATCGGGTCGACGACCTTCCAGAACAGCACCGCGTCGACGTTCACCGGCACGGTATCCTTGGTAAGCGTGCGTTCCGCGTTGAATGTCGAGGTAATCACCCGAATATCGATCCAATAGGGGATGGTGTCGATGACCGGTATGATGAAGAACAGCCCGGGTCCGCGCAGGGCGTGAAAGCGGCCGAGCCGCAAGACGACGGCCCGGTTCCACTGATCGGCGACCTTGAGCGCGACAGACACTAAAGTAGCGACGATCACAACGGCAAGGATAAGCCAATTGCTCGTCCAACCAGCCGAAACGCCGTAGAAAGAAACGTCGAGCGCGAGGCCGACGGCGAGAATGATGATGAAAACCACCGTTGCAAGCGAATTCGTCTGCCTCATGGCGAAGATCTCCGCAGCGCGCGAGACATGTCCTAGTCTTGCACATTCCAATCGTGCAAAACTATATCAACAGCATGACGAGCGCATCACTCGCGCGCGATGACGAAACGTGATCTAGGCGGGCACAAGCGGCTAATGCGCTGCGACCTTCTCGGCGATCTTGCCGCGCACTTCAGCGAGGTGATCAAAGCTCTTTCGATAGCTGCCGAGCCCCATCGTGTCGGCGCGCAATTGCAAGATGAAATCATGCAATTCCGCTTCCGGCACCAAAGCTTCGACATCGTCCCAGCCCGGCCAGCCGGGGCGTTCCGCATAGCCGAGGATCTGACCGCGGCGTCCGCTCAACAGACGTTGCACGGCGGCGGTGAATTGATTGGGCACGCTCACCGTCACATGGTCGATGGGTTCGAGCAGAACCGGATCGGCTTTGGCGAGCGCCTCGGCAACCCCCATCCGCGTCGCCGTGCGAAAGGCCATATCGGAACTGTCAACGCTATGGAATGTCCCGTCGACGAGGGTGACGCCGACATCGACGACCGGATAGCCGAACGGGCCTTTCTGCATCGCCTCTTCGGAGGCTTCCCGCACCGCCGGAATATATTGCCTCGGCACCGCGCCGCCGACGATCCTGTCGGTGAACATGAATCCCCCACCGCGCTCGCGTGGGGCGATTTCGAGCTTCACATCGGCGAATTGGCCATGCCCGCCGGTCTGCCGCTTCAGCCTTGAATGCTGGTGAACTTCGCGTCTGATCGTCTCCTTGAAGGCGATCTTCGGCAGGCCGACATTGATCTGCAGATTATAATTCGTGGCGAGCCGATCGAGCGCGACATTGAGATGGATCTCGCCCTGACCTTTGAGCAAGGTCTCGCCCGTCGCCTGCTCATGCGCGACGGAAATCGAAGGGTCTTCCTCGACGAGCTTGTGCAAGGCGGTCGAGAGCTTCACGTCATCCTTGCGATCCTTGGTGGCGATCGCAAGCGCGAAGACGGGCACAGGCGGCGCCGGAAAATCAAGCACTTCCGAAGGGTCATGCAGGCCGACTACCGAGCCCGTCGCCACGCCTTCGAGCCGACCCAGCGCCACGAGCTCGCCGGCATTGGCGGAAGGCACCCGGACCGGCTCGCCGCCGATGAAATGATAGATGCCGCCGACGCGGCTGCCGTTCAATGTTCCGCCATCGGCTATGGTTCCGCGCCAGATGCGGCTCAAGGAAAGCTTGCCCGTATAGGCCGCCTGGCCGGCATGGACCGTCTTGAAGATTTGCACGAGCGGCTGATCGGAGACGGGGATGCCGTGCCGATGCGCGGTCTCCCAGGCATTCGGCGCATCATGCCGCAAGGCTTTCCATAGGCGGAAAATGCCGAAGCCCTGCGTGGCCGCGCCGATGAGAACCTGGACGATGCTGCCGCTCGCCTGATCATGATGAAGCTGCTTGAAAAGCTCGTCCGATGTCGGCGCAATGTCTTCGAGTATCTTTTCCATGATCGTGTCGTCGTGATCGGCGAGGATCTCGCTCAAGCCGGCACGGGCTTCTTGCTCGCGCTCGCGCATCTCATTGGGCAAAGTGATCAATTCGGAATCCTGCTCGCGCCGATAGCGATAGGCGCGCTCGCTCACGACATCGACATAGCCGGTGACGCTATCAGCCTCGCGGATCGGCACTTGGCGAAGAACCAGGGGGAAACTGGAGTAATTCTGCAGGCCGGCAATCGAGTCGCGAATAAGCCCGGCAAACATGTCGATCTTATTGATGAAGACGAGATGCGGAATATTGTGATCCTCGAGCATCTTCATGAGCAAAGTGAGACCGGCCATGCGCTCCGGCGAAGGCTCGCAGACGACGACGGCGAGATCGCAGACCATCAAGGCGCCGAGCGTGTCATAAGAAAATTCGACCGAGCCGGGACAATCGAGAATGGCCCAAGGCTCGTCGAGAAAAGTGCAATGACCGAGGCGTAGCTCGGTGCTCATGCTGCGGCTGCGCGCATCGCTGCCGCGTTTGACCGGCGCCCCGGCTGCCACCATCAGCGCATCGAAAAGGGTAGACTTGCCGCTGCCATAAGGTCCGACGAGAGCGATGGACCGCGGGCCGGCCGGATCGGCCTTCCAAGAAGATCTTGTCATGATGGCGCATCCTTTCCCTCTAGGAGAGGATCTTTACGCCTCCCCTGGGTTATGATTATCACGCCAGTTCCCATGATCCGCAATCGGCTGATCGACCGCAATCACAGGCCACGCTGCAGCTGAGCCCCGCACAGGCGGCGCGATATTCGCAGCGCAAAATTTTTGGAATCGACTCGCAATCGGGAATTCGAAGGAGAATGCTTTCGCTTAGCGCGCCGCGTTAAGCACCGTGCGCTTGGCCGGAGGCCCGGCAAGGAATATCGTTTCCCAGCCGCCGCCGAGGGCTTGAGCGGAAACGTCACCCGGCCGAAATTATGAAGAAAACGATCAAAATTGCGGTTCTCGGGAGCTGCATCACCCGCGACGTCTTCGGCTTTTTTCCAGATGACGCATTCGAGATCGTCGCTTTCGTGGCGCGGACATCTTTCGTCAGTCTCTTCTCGCCGCCATTGCCGCTGAAGCTGCGCAAATCCGATATTGCGGCGCCCAACCGCTTCGAGCGAAATGCGATCCATGCCGACCTCTACAAGACCGGCTTGAGCACCATCGCACAAGCATCGTTCGATTATCTCATTCTCGACTTCATGTCAGAGCGCCTCGATCTGGTGAAATTCGGCGCGACCTATTTTCTCGATACGCCGCAGCTGCGCGAGTCCGGCGTCCTAGAGAGATTGCCTGATGCGGAATTCATCGACAGGCTCGCGAAGCCCACAACCGCTTTATGGGAAAACGCCTGCGCCGCCTTCATCGCCTTTTTGAAAGCGCGCGGCGTGCTGGCAAACCAGGTCCTTCTCCACGAATTTTATTTGGCGCGGCATTATCTCAAAGCCGGCAAAGCGATCGCCTTCCCCGAATTCGAGGCGCATTCCTATGACAGGCTCGGTGAAACCCTCAGCCTCTATCATGCAAGGTTCTTGCATGCGTTTCCGGGTGTTCGTGCAATCGCCGTCGGACCGCATCTCGTCCTCGGCGATGCCGACCACAAATGGGGTCAGGCGCCTTTCCATTATGTCGCCGGCTATTATGCGCAGTTTCTCGAAAAATTCCGCGCCATCATTGCAGCCGATCGCGAACAGGCGTGATCATGCCGAATTAAAGCGCGGCGCGTACCACGACCGTTGCCGGCGGGCCGGCAGGGAATATCGTCTCCCAGCCGCCGCCGAGGGCTTTATAAAGCGCGACGAGATCGACGGCGACATTCGTGGCGCTCGTCGCCGCCTGCTGTTGTGCTTGCAGCAGCGTGCGCTCCGCATCGAGCACGGTGATGAATTGCGCGACACCGTCATTATAGCGTGCGCGGGCAAGATCCAAGGCCGCGCGCGCATGGGTCGCTTGCGCTTGGAGGTGCAGATGTCGTTCGCGCTCGGTGCGATAGGCGACGAGGCCATTCACCACATCATGCCAGGCTTTCAGCACCGTCTCATGATAGGCGACGGCCGCCTCTTGCTGCTGCGCGGTGCGCATGGCGAGCGTCGCCTTCAACCTGCCGCCTTCGAAAATCGGCAAAGTGACATTCGGCCCCATCGCATATTGCACCGACGTGCCTTTCCAGAGATTTTTGAGATCGAGCGCCTGAAAGCCGACGCTGCCGTTGAGCTTGACGCTCGGATAGAAATCACCGATGGCGACGCCCATATCGGCGGTTGCGGCATGGAGCTGTGCCTCGGCCTGACGGATGTCGGGCCGCCGCCGCGCCAGCTCGGAAGGAATGCCGATCGGCAGATGCGGCGGGGTCGGCGGCACGGCACCGGGCGTAATCAGCTCGCCTGCAAGCGCCCCCGGCGCTTCGCCGAGCAACAGGCTCAAGGCGTTGATCGCTTCCGACTGCTGGCGTTCGAGATCCGGCAATTGCGCACGCACCGCCTCGACTTGCGCCGCCGCATCTTCGACATCAAGGCCCGTCGTCAGCCCACGTTGGGCGCGCGTGCGGGTGACATCGAGAATCTGCCTCGACGTTACGAGATTGTCATTGGCGATTTTGATCTGCAGCTGCACGCCGCGCAGCTGCATGTAATCGCGCGCCACTTCGGCTAGGCTCGAAATGAGCACGCCGCGGCGCTGCTCGGCCACCACCGCAACTTGCGCATCGGCAGACTCGACCTGGCGCCTGATCTTGCCCCAGAGATCGAGCTCCCAAGAGGCATCGAAGCCATATTGCCAGAGGCTAAACGGGGCGGTCAGATTCCCCGGAACGCCGCCCGCGCCGGAGCCGAAACTCCCGCTCGCCGATTGCCCGCTCAAGCCCTGGCTGAACAGGCCGAGAAGCCCGTTATCGCTCGGCTTTTGCCGCTCGTAGGACGTGTTGCCGTCGAGCGTCGGAAATTGTGCTGCCGCAGTTATATTCCGATCGAAACGGCTCTCCGCCAGCCGCAAAGTGGCGGTCTTCACGTCGAGATTGGCGGCGGCGACCCGACGCTCCAGCTCGGTCAACCGGCGATCATGAAAGATCGACCACCAGTCCGAGTCAGATGGCGCCAAGGCAACAGAACTCGCTGTGTTTCTCTGGGTTGGCTCATGTCCCGCGGTCGCCAAGAAAGAGGTCTGCGGCAGGCCCGGGTCAGGCGGCACGAAATTCGGCCCGACGGAACAGCCGGCAAGCAGCGCTCCCAGGAACAGGCTGGGGAGCGGGCTGAGCCGCAACGCGTGACAACGCGTGCCCGCGGCAGGGCGCTCGCTTTGCAACAAGAACACCACGCTAATGCGCCCCCACACCGCCCCCGCCGGACTTCGTCGCCGAAAGCAGGAAGCAAAACGGTACCATCGCAAACGCGACAAAGGAACAGTAGAAAAAGATGTCGGAATAGGCGAGCACCGTCGCCTGCATACGGAAGACTTGCAAGATTTTCCCGACAGCAAGATCATGCGCGGCCGTGGTGACATGGCCCATCGACTGCAGCGCAGATTGATATTGGTTGATCAGCCCCACGAAGGGCTGATGGAAGGGTGACGCCCAATTCGAGAGATAGGCTTCGTGCGTCTGCACGCGCTGCTGAATCGCGGCCGTGGACAAAGCGATGCCGATCGATCCGGCGACATTGCGGAACATCGAATAAAGCGCCGTCGCATCGCCATTGAGTTCGCGCGGCAAGGTCCGATAGGCGATGGTGCTGATCGGCACGAAAAGAAAGGCGAGAGCGGCGGATTGCGACGAGCGCAGAAGCACCAGCCGCATGAAGTCTATGTCGGGGGTGAGCACGCGCGAAAACAAGAACGCGCATCCCAGCATGAAGAATCCTACTGCGATGACATAGCGGGTCTGGACGAATGTCATGAGCCGTCCGACGAAGGGGATGAGCAGCAAGACGACGATGCCGCCCGGCGACAGGATGAGCCCGGCCCAGGTCGCCGTATAGCCGATGACCTGCTGCGCGAATTGCGGGATGATGACGGAACTCGCATAGAGGATCCCGCCCATGGCGCTGATCATGCCGCAGCCTGCGGCAAAATTCTTGTCCTTAAAGACTTCGAGATGGACGATCGGCTTCTTCGCGACGATGAGCCAAAGCACGGCGCCGACAAGCCCCGCGGCGGCCAACATCGCCATCATCACGATGAAGCCCGAGCCGAACCAATTCTCGTCCTCGCCGCGATCCAACATGACTTGCAGGCAGCCAAGGCCGACGGTGATGAAGCCGAGACCGATGAAGTCCGTTCCGCGTGGCCGTGCCTTGGCCCAAGGCGGATCTTCGACAAGCAGCGAGACGAGAAAAACGGCAGCGATGCCTACCGGAACATTGATGTAGAATATCCACCGCCACGACGTCGAATCTGTGATGAAGCCGCCGAGCGTCGGGCCGAGGATCGGCGCCACAATGATCGCGACGGCGGTGACGCCAAACGCGGCGCCGCGCTTTTCCGGCGGAAAATAATCGAGAATGATCGATTGCTGGTTCGGCTGCAGCCCGCCGCCGAAGAAACCTTGCAGGAGGCGAAAGACGATGAGCTGACCGAGGCTGCTCGAAGTTCCGCAGAGGAAGGAGCAGACCGTGAACATGGCGATGCAGATCAGGAAATAGCGCTTGCGGCCGAGCACATTGCCGAGCCAGCCGGAAATCGTCAGCACGATGCCATTGGCAACGAGATAGGAGGTCAGCGCCCATGTCGCTTCGTCGCTGCTCGACGACAGGCTGCCGGCGATATGCGGCAGCGCGACATTGACGATCGTCGTGTCGAGAATCTCCATGAAGGCCGCAATCGTGACGACGACCGCGACGAGCCAGGGATTGCCGCGTGGCCGCCATTCGCCGTGATCCGGCTTTGCGACAAGTGCCTCGGGCGCCGGCGGCGCGGCTTTGGACGGCACCGCGAGAACACGCCCGGGCTCGTTCGGAGAGTCTTGTGCCGCCGCACCTTCGGCCGGCACGGAGCCAGCGTTCTCCGGCGCGGCCGCCGCCGTCGATGCCGCGGAATTCTCGGCGCCAGTGAGTTCGCGCGCCTTGGTCATTTCACCTTCACCCGCGGCGCGACCGAGAGGCCAAGCGGCAAAGCATGGTGCTCATCGAGACCCTTGTCGATGACGATCTTCACCGGCACGCGCTGCACGATCTTGACGAAATTGCCGGTCGCGTTCTCAGGTGGGAATGCGGTGAATTTCGCACCCGTTCCGCGTTGAATGGAATCGACATGGCCTTCGAGTTGAAGGCTCGGATAGGCATCGACCGAGATCGTCACGCTCTCGCCCGGCCGCATATCGGTCAGCTGAGTCTCCTTGAAATTTGCGGTGACCCAGATCTCCGGCGAGACGAGCGACATGATCTGTTGGCCGGGCGTCACATAATTGCCGACCTCGACATTGCGCTTCGTCACCCAGCCGTCTTTCGGCGCCCGCACGACGGTAAAAGACAAATTCAACTGAGCTTGGTCGACCCGCGCCTGCGCCTGCCCGACCTGGCCGGTGAGCTCGCTCACCTGCGCATCCGCCTGACCGATCCTTTGCTGGACCGGCTCGGCCTCCTGCACCTGCGCCTCGGCTTGCCGCACTTGCGCTTCCGCCTGGCGCCAATTAGCTGTAGCGGTATCGATGTCTTGCTGCGTCGTGGCCTGGAGCGGCAGCGCCTGCTGACGCTTATAATCGGCTTCGGCCTTGACGAGGTTCGCATTGGCGCTGGCGAGTTGCGCCTGCGCCACGGCGAGAACGGCGGGAAAATTCTTGCGGGCGACTTCCGCCGCATATTTGAAGCCGGCCAATTGGCCTTGCGCCGTCGCGAGCGATGCTTTAGCCGACTCTAGATCGATCAAATATTGGCGCGGATCGATGTGGATGAGCGGATCGCCTTTGTGCACGAACTGATTGTCGGTGATGTCGAGGGAAACGACGGCGCCCGAGATCCGCGGTGCAATGGTGATCGCGTATCCGTCGATATAGGCATCATCCGTGCTCTCATAGCCGAGGTTGGCCACCCAATAGGAATAGCCGCTATAGGCGAGGCCGCCCAACAGCAGCAGAAGAGCCATCAGCACGAAGGGGCGCCGCCGCCGGCTTTCGGCCTTGCCTTTGCCAGGCCCTGCGCCTTCCTTTTGACCCGCTTCGCTCAAATTCGGTAACTCCCCCTGCTACCCTTGCGGCCCGGCAGCCTAGAGCTTTTGCCGCAAAAGTGGATACCGGTTTTGCGTCCGAAAATACTCTAACTTACTGAATTATAGCGGCTTCGAACCGGTTTGATGTGGCCATCAAACCTGAAACCGCTCTAGGACCACGACGTTGAAACCCTCAAAGCGCAGGCAGCAAACGGCCCGCATAAAGGCGGGCGGACCGCCGATTCCGGTACGGCTGCGCCGAACGCGATTGCGCGGACCGCCCAAGCGCTCCGCGCAACCGGAAAACACCTCTAGATCAAAGTGCTGGTGCAGGCCTTTTGGCGGAAAAAGTCTTTCAACTTTTCCGCCGCATGCTCATATTGAAAAAAGCCCCTTAACCGAACTCTATAGTTCGTATATTGTCAGCCTCCGCCAATGTCAACCGAACTTACCCGGACTGAAATGCTGAAATGCAGACGCATCCCGCGCGGCGAGAAACGACGTGAAGAGATCGCGGCCGTCGCCGAACGCGTTTTTCTCGAACTCGGCTTCACCGAGACGACGATGCAGATCGTCGCCTCCCGCGCCGGCGCCTCGAAAGAGACCCTTTACCGCCATTTCGGCAGCAAAGAGGGTCTGTTTTCGGAAGTGGTGCGGGCGCGCGCGGCGCGTGTCTATGCTGGAACCGAGGGCGAATTCTGCCTCCAAGGTGCGCCTTGCGAGGTCCTTTTACATCTCGGCTTCAATCTCCTGCGTCTGTTGTTGAATGAGGATCCGATCTGCCTGTTCAGGATTGTCGTCGCCGAAGCGCCACGGACACCCGAACTCGGCCGTATCTTCTTCGAGCAAGGGCCGGCGCAGATCCTGCGGCACTTGACTCTCTATCTTGAAGGCGCGACGCGCCAGGGCCTGCTCAACTGCCCTGAGCCTACGCTCGCCGCCAAGCTCTTTCTCGGCGCCGTCGTCGCCAATCGCCATATTATGATGCTGGTCGCGCCCGGCTGGGAGCCGATGACCGAAGAGAAGATCTGCCACCACGTCGAGGAAGCGGTCGCGCTGTTCCTATCAAGATATGCGCCGGCCAAGCCGGCGTGACCAGCTCCTCACGGAGCTTTGATCCGGTTCGGCTTCACCCTATCTCGACAACGAGGCGGCCGCGGATTTTTCCGGCAAGAATTTTCGGCGCGACATCGATCACGGCTTCGAGCGGGATCGTTGTCGTCATCTTCGCAAGCAGCGCAAGATCGAGATCGCTGGCGAGCCGCGCCCAGGCCTCGAGACGTCGCGGGATCGGGCAGGTGACGCTGTTGATGCCGAGAAGCGCGACGCCGCGCAGGATGAAGGGCACGACGGAACCCGGCAGATCCATGCCTTGCGCGAGGCCGCAGGCCGCAATCGCTCCCTCGTGCTTGGTCTGCGCCAGGAGATTGACGAGCGTATGCGAGCCGAGCGAATCGATGCCGGCAGCGAAACGCTCGACGCCGAGCGGCCGGCCCGGCGCGGAAAGCTCTTGGCGCGGCATGACCTCGGCAGCGCCGAGCGATTTGAGATAATCCGCCTCTTCGAGCCGGCCGGTCGAAGCGATGACATGCCAGCCCGCTCTGGCCAGAAGCGCGATCGCGACCGAGCCGACGCCGCCCGCCGCACCGGTGACGATGGCGGGACCTTGGTCGGGCCTCAGACCATGTCGCTCCAGCGCCAACAAAGCGAGCATCGCCGTATAGCCCGCCGTGCCGACCGCCATGGCCTGCGCCGGGCTGATATTGCCCGGCAAAGGCACGAGCCAGTCGCCGCTGACCCGCGCCATTTGCGCATAGCCGCCGAAATGCGTTTCGCCGAGGCCGAAGCCGTTGAGAACCACGGCGTCGCCTTGCCTGAACTGCGGATGGTTGGAGGTTTCGACGAATCCGGCGAGATCGATGCCGCCGATCATAGGGAACGCGCGCACAACAGGCGCGCGGCCGGTGAGCGCGAGGCCGTCCTTATAATTCACCGTCGAATGCGTCACCCGGACAGTGACATCGCCTGGCATCAGATCCTGTTCGTCAAAATCGACGAGGGCGGCGCGATAGCCTTGATCATCCTTGTCGATGCGGATCGCTTTGAAAGTCGGCATGGAAAGTTCCTGAACGATGTTCGACTGCCAGCATAGGGCATCACATGCGGGGCGCCACGCTCACATATCCCGATAATTCGGCCCGCCGCCACCTTCCGGCGGCACCCAATCGATATTTTGCGCCGGATCTTTGATGTCGCAGCATTTGCAGTGGATGCAATTCTGCGCGTTGATGACAAAGCGCGGATCTCTTTTCGCCGCCTCGTCGGCATAAACGATCTCATAGACGGCGGCCGGGCAATAGAGCCGCGCCGGCTCGCCATATTCGGGCAAATTCTTCGCGATCGGAACCGAAGCATCCCGCAAATGAAGGTGCACCGGCTGGTCCTGTTCATGATTGGTGTTCGACAGGAACATCGACGACAATCGATCGAATGTCAGTTTTCCGTCGGGTTTTTGATAGGCGATCGGCGCGACTTCGGCGAGCGGCTTGAGGCTCGCATGATCCGGCTTCTCATGATGCAATGTGCCGAAGAGCGAGGTGCCGAAGAGCTGCTGCGCCCACATGTCGAGACCTGCAAGCGCGATGCCGAGACGCGTGCCATGACGCGACCAGAGCGGCTTGGCATTTCGGACGGGCATGAGATCGCGGCCGATGGAAGAGCCGCGCCAGGCCGCGTCATAATCTTTGAGTTCGTCATGCGCGCGGCCCGCTGCGAGCGCTTGCGCGACATGTTCGGCGGCGAGCATGCCGGAGGCGATCGCATTATGCGAGCCCTTGATCCGCGGCAGATTGACGAAGCCTGCCGAGCAACCCATGAGGGCGCCACCGGGAAAGCTGAGTTTCGGCACGGATTGGACGCCACCTTCACTGATCACCCGCGCGCCATAGGCGATGCGCCTGCCGCCTGCGAGCGTCGCGGCGATGAGCCTATGCGTCTTGAAGCGCTGGAATTCGTCGAAAGGCGAGAGAGTCGGATTGGCGTAATCGAGATGGACGACGAAGCCGACCGACACGAGCTTCTCGTCGAAATGATAGAGGAAGGAACCGCCGCTGGTCTTATCCTCGAGCGGCCAGCCGAATGTGTGCTGCACGAGGCCCGGCCTGTGCTTTTCCGGCGCGACCTCCCAAAGCTCTTTGAGGCCGAGCCCGTATTTTTGCGGATCGCGATCCGCATCGAGGCGATAGCGGGCGATCAGTTCTTTGGCGAGTGAACCACGGGCGCCTTCTGCAATGAGGCAATATTTGCCGCGCAGCTCCATGCCGCGGCCGAAATTCAGCTTGCGGCTTCCGTCGCGCGCGAGCCCCATATCGCCTGTGGCAATGCCCAAGACCTCGCCTCTTTCGCCATAGAGCAGCTCCGTTGCAGCAAAGCCCGGATAGATGTCGACGCCCAGAGCCTCCGCCTTGGCGCCGAGATAGCGCATAAGATTGCCGAGCGAGCCGATGAAATTGCCGTGATTGTTCATGAGCCGCGGCAGAAGAAAATTCGGCAGCCTCAGGCCGCCATCCCGCCAGAGCAGATGGAAGCGATCCTCGGTGACTTCTGTCCGCAGTGGCCGATCCTTGTCCGCCCGCCATTGCGGCAAGAGCGCATCGAGCGGGCCGGGATCGATCACCGCGCCCGATAGAATATGGGCGCCGAGCTCGGCGCCTTTTTCGACGACGACGATCGAAGTTTCCGGCGCGAGCTGCTTCAGCCGGATCGCGCAGGCAAGCCCCGCCGGTCCCGCGCCGACAATGACGACGTCGAAATCCATGGACTCGCGCGGTAGGGGTAAAAGAGCCTTTTCGTTCATGTCTTTGCCTTACTTCGCGCGCCCAGCCGTGCCCCTGCTCTAAACACAGCCTGTGCCATCGGCGAAGCCGGCCGTGGCGGCGGCAGTATTTAAGTTTGAATTTCGACTCTCAAACCAAAAGCGACCTTCGGCGGCACGGTCAGGACAGGCTCCTCCTGACCCGAACCGGACGTTCGGCAACTCTGCTTGACGACATACCACTGGCAAATCAGCTCAAGCGCGCAGGCACTTCAACATCAGGCTGCGTCGCCCGAGAGCTGGCACGACGTCGACGTCTTCAATCAACTCGCGCATTCGCAAACCATCACCCGCACAAATCGACCCCGAGGGTAACGACAAATTCCAATTGGGTTGAGCTAAATCAATGCCTTTCGCTCCAAAGATCACAAATACGCAGTCGATACGACTCTAAAGGTCAACGATGCAACAGATCGCAAACCCTCCTATTGACGTGACGTCGCTGCCAACAGGCACGGCAGCCAGTGCACACAGCCTGGACATGACGGCACTTTTCGCGCGCCACGAAAGCGATTGCTATGAGCTGTACGCCCGCCACAGCAATGAGCAGCTCGTGCGGATGCTCAAAACGGTCGGCTATGACGTCGGTTTTTGCCGCGGTGAAGGGCAGTATCTCTTTGACCGCAACGGGACACGATACCTCGATCTCCTGAGCGGTTTTGGTGTCTTTGCCATCGGCCGAAATCATCCGGCACTGCGGGCGGCGCTTAGGAGCGTGCTCGATAGTGATCTGCCAAACCTGATCCAAATGGATGCGCCAAGGCTCGCCGCAATATTGGCTGAGCGCCTGCTCAAACAGGTTCCCTATCTCGACAAGGCCTTTTTTGCGAATTCAGGAGGCGAGGCGGTGGAAGCCGCTATGAAATTTGCGCGCGCCTCGACCGGCCGTTCGGTCATCGTCTATTGCGATCATGCCTTTCATGGCGTTTCCTACGGCGCTCTGTCCATCAACGGTGACAAATCATTCCGCAGCGGCTTCGCACCGTTCCTGCCAGATTGCATACGCATTCCGTTCAACGATCTTTCTGCTCTCGAAAATGAGCTGATTGGCGGCAAAGTTGCGGCTTTCATCGTCGAGCCGATACAGGGCAAGGGTGTCAATATGCCGGCTGCCGGCTATCTCCAAGGCGCTGCCGAGCTTTGCCGCCGCCATGGCGCGCTCTTCATCGCGGACGAGATTCAGACCGGTCTGGGGCGCACCGGCCGCTTCCTCGCCGTCGAGCACTGGAACGTCGAGCCGGACATCGTTCTGCTCTCGAAGACATTGTCCGGCGGCTACGTACCCGTCAGTGCCGTCCTGATGCGAAAGCACATCTTTGACAAAGTATATGATCGCATGGATCGCGCGATGGTGGCGGTATCCACGTTCGCGGAAAACAACCTCGCGATGGCTGCTGGAATTGCGACCCTTGAGGTGCTCGCTTCCGAAAGGCTCGTTGAAAGGGCCGCAAGCACCGGCGAGCGTCTCATGCGCGCATTTTCGGAGATGATTCCGCGCTACGAGCTCGTGCATGAGGTTCGCGGCAAAGGCATGATGATCGCCATCGACTTTGCGCGCCCGCGATCCTTCAAGCTTAGGACGGAGTGGGATCTGATCGAGGCGGCCCGCGAGGGCTTGTTTTGTCAGGTTATTACGATACCGCTCTTTGCCGATCACAAGATCCTGTGCCAGGTCGCTGGCACCAACAGCCACGCGGTCAAGTTTCTGCCGCCGCTGATTATTTCCGACGCCGACTGCGAATGGATCATCAAGTCGGTCGAGGCCGTGATTGCGGCAAGTCACCACGTGCCGGGTGCAGCTTGGTCGCTCGGCAGAACTCTTGTTTCAAATTACCTGCGGACCTGATCGGCGCGATAGTGATTAGAATCGAGTTGAGATTCCCGAATTGCCTGTCAGGGCCGACGTTCGCCCACTCATCAAAAAATTCAAATTGAGACGCGGCCGTGGCGCCGCTCCGCGACCGGCACGAAACTGTCGCCTCGCTCAGGACGAACATGCTAAACACGGCCCATGCCACTCGCCGACAACGACAGTTTGAGCCCTGAGGAAGCCGCGGCTTTGGCGCGGTTGCTGCGCTGGTATGCCGATATGGGCATCGATATCGCCGTCGACGCCGCCCCGCATGACCGCTTTGCCGAATCCGCCGCGGGCGCAAGCAAAGCCGGGACAGCCGTAGCCGCGCCGGACTCGCGGCGAGCCACAGAGGCGCGCATAAAGGCTTCTATGGCGCCGCCGGCCGAGACGGCCCGCCATGGCACCGAGCCGGTCGCGGCATCGCTTTCCGCCGATCGCGTCGCGCAATCGGCGGCGGAATCCGCCGCATCGGCGCAAACGCTCGAAGAATTGCGCGAAAAGCTTTTGGCCTTCGAGGGCTGCGGCCTCAAAACCACGGCGACGCAGCTCGTCTTCGCCGACGGCAATCCCAAGGCCGAAATCATGATCGTCGGCGAAGCGCCGGGCGCCGACGAAGACCGCATCGGAAAACCTTTCGTCGGGCGCGCCGGGCAATTGCTCGACAAAATGCTGGCTGCGATCGGCCTCGACCGCACAAATGTCTATATCGCCAATGTCGTGCCCTGGCGCCCGCCCGGCAATCGCACGCCGACCCCGCTCGAAACCGCGGCCTGCCTGCCCTTCATCCGCCGCCAGATCGAGCTGGTCCAGCCAAAAATCCTCGTCTGTCTCGGCGCCGCGTCGACGCAAACCCTGCTTTCCACCAAGGAAGGGATCATGCGGCTGCGCGGCCGCTGGTTCGATTATGACATCGGCAATAATATGGAGGGCACCAAAATCCCGGCCATCGCCATGCTGCATCCCGCCTATCTCCTGCGCCAGCCCGGCCATAAGAAATTCGCCTGGGCCGATTTGCGCGCGCTGGCCAAGAAGATGAAGGCGCTCGGTATCGAAGCCACGTAGCTCTCTTTGCAAGAGAGACCCCACGGCACCTCCGCCCAGCGGGTAAAATGGTTCAACACCGGGCTGAACTCGGGGCCGATCGGTGCCTGCAACACATTCGCGCAATAGAGCATGATCCCGAAAAGTTGCAGACTTTTCGGATGAGATCATGCGGCAAAATAAGATTTAGCGCCTCTCATCGCGCGATCGCTAAGCGATCCGCCGCAGCCGCCGGCGCAGCTCCTTTCGCACCCGCGTGACGCGCCGAAGGTCTCGGAAGGAGAAGACTTTCGCCGCCTCGCACAGGCTCCGCGCCGCGATGAGGCCAACCGCCGGCGCAAGCCGCGGAAACAGCCGCTCGATGAAACTCTCGGGCGCCGCGCGTAGCAGATGGCCGCCGCGCTCCGGCGACGGGCCCAGCGCCAAAAGATCCTCGACCTCGTCGAAAAACCCCGCCTCCGGAACATGGCCGGCATAAAAATCATGAGATCCTCCGCGCGGGCTATGGAAAGCGCTTGGCTTAATGCTTCGGCCTCTTGACCGGCTTCGATGAAGGCGCAGCCGGCGTGCTCGGCGATGAGGGCAAGCTCAAGCCCCCGTGGACCCGCGAGAACGACATCGCGCACGAGACCCTTGACCGAAGCCTGAACGAGCGGCGCGAGCGTCCGCACAATCGTCTCCGGCCTATGCCCGGCCGCCCACCCCGCCGCCCCGCCGCCGCAAAGAATGATCACCGAGAGCATGGCCGAACCTTTTCACCCTAGTCGCAGGAGGCACCCGAATTGTCCAAGGGACTGTTGACAGCCCATACGGTGTACGTTAAATGTTCGCTTATTGTTCTAGTTTGTTCCTTCAATATAGGCTGGGAACCCTAACCGATGTCAGATGTGGCCCGGGTCAAGGACGAAATTTTTGCACCGCAACGGCAGCGGCGGCCCGCCGTGGCGCGCGGGCTCGCCCGCCGCCGCAGCGAGGAGCCTGAGACCCGGCCGAATGCGGCGGAGGCGCCAAAACGTGGCCGCGGCGCGCAATCGAACGAGGGCGGCAAATTCGAGATCCATGCCCGCGTGCCCGAGGATGACGGCTGGAGCAGCGCGGAGGAACTCCCGCCGCTCGCCACGTCAGTCACGCTCGAACGGCCGAAGACGATCATCACCCGCAATAAATCGCCCGATATTTCCTTCGACCGGTCGATCAATCCCTATCGCGGCTGCGAGCACGGTTGCATTTATTGTTTCGCGCGCCCGACCCATGCCTATATGGGGCTCTCGCCCGGGCTCGATTTCGAAAGCAAGCTTTTCGCCAAGGCCGATGCGGCGAGCCTGCTCGAACGTGAATTGGCGGCCAAGACCTATCAGCCGAAGACGATCGCCATCGGCACCAACACCGATCCCTATCAGCCGATCGAGCGCCAGCATAGGGTGATGCGGCAGAATTCTCGAAGTTCTCGCCCGCACCAACCATCCGGTCGGTATCGTCACCAAATCTTCTTTGGTTCTACGCGATCTCGATCTCTTGAAACCAATGGCCGAAAAAGGCCTCGTCAAAGTGGCTTTGTCGGTGACGACGCTCGATCCTGTTCTCGCCCGAAGGATGGAGCCGCGCGCCGCAAGCCCGGAGCGGCGGCTTGCAACGATCAAAGCCCTGGCCGAGGTCGGCATTCCGACGAGCGTGATGGTCGCGCCGATCATTCCGGGCCTCAATGATGCCGAAATCGAAACGATCCTGACCCGCGCCCATGCGGCCGGCGCGCGCGAGGCCGGCTATGTGATGTTGCGGCTGCCGCTCGAATTGCGCGATCTCTTCGGCGAATGGCTGCTCGCCCATTATCCGCATAAATTCCGCCATATCCTTTCGCTGGTCCGCTCGGTCCGCGACGGCAAGACCTATGATCCGACCTTCGGCAAGCGCATGACGGGGTCTGGACCTTATGCCTGGATGATCGGCCGCCGCTTCGAGGCGGCCGTGGCGAAGATCGGCTTTGCCAAGACGCGGCTCAAATTGCGGCACGATCTGTTTCAGCCGCCGGCGCGGCTCGGCGAGCAATTGCAATTGTTCTGAGCCGGCACCCGGCACAGAATTGAGGCCGTCCCAGCGCCCATCGGAGAAGGCAAGAGATCTGTGGAATAAAACCGCGCGTGAGGCTGCGAGGCACGGCCCGAATGAGGTAGAAGCGACGATGTCCACCTTGGAATAGGGCTCCGAGATCTGCTTCATGCCGCAAAAAGCCACCAGCACGCCGGACTTCCGCCGCGAGAGCGGCTTGCGCAAGAAGGGGCTTTGGCCAATTGCAGGCATTGACGAAGTCGGGCGCGGCTGCCTCGCCGGCCCGGTCGCGGCGGCTGCGGTGATCCTCGACCCCTCCGACCTGCCGGACGGGCTCAATGATTCGAAATGCCTGACGGCCGCGGTACGCGAAGCACTTTATGAAGAGATTCTTACGCGCGCATGCGCCGTCGCGGTCGCTTTCGTGAGCGCCGCGGACATCGACAAGATCAACATCAGGCAGGCGAGTCTCGCCGCCATGCGCCGCGCGCTCGCTGGGCTCGCCGTCGCGCCACGTTATGTTCTCATCGACGGCGATGATTTGCCGCAAAAACTCGTCTGCCCGGGGGAGACGATCGTGAAGGGCGATGGCCTATCGGCCTCGATCGCCGCGGCCTCGATCGTCGCCAAGGTCGTGCGCGACCGTTTGATGATCCGCCTCTGCCGCAGCCATCCCGCCTATGGATTTAGCCGGCACGTCGGCTATGCCACGCAAGAGCATCTCGCAGCCCTCGCCAAACATGGCCCAAGCCCTTATCATCGCCTGAGCTTTTCGCCGCTGCGCGAGATCTGACAAGCTTATCAATAGATTTTTATTCAATACGTTCAAAAAAGGGACAGGGTCTCGCAAGCTCCTTAAACGCGACCTTTACCCACCATCGGCAGATTGGCGCAGTTAGTTGCGCACCCGGTGGTGTTCATGCGTATCGCACGTGCCGGGACTGCCGGCTCGAAGACTCAGATCAAGGTCACGCGTACTGAGTCTTCGAGAGCGCGGCACCCGGCCGTGCCATCCGCAGTCCCTCAAAAGCCTGTTCTGCCCTTCAATCAGATCCTGCTCGGTGATTGCATCGACAGGCTCGAACGGCTGCCTGCGGACTGCGTCGATCTCGTCTTCGCCGATCCGCCTTACAATCTGCAGCTCGAAGGCACGCTGTCGCGGCCGGACCAGAGCGTCGTCGATGGCGTCGATGAGGCTTGGGACAAATTTTCGAGCTTTGCCGATTATGACGGCTTCACCCGCGCCTGGCTTGCCGCCGTGCGCCGCGTGATGAAGCAAGACGCGACCATTTTCGTCATCGGCTCCTATCACAATATTTTCCGCGTCGGCACGATCCTGCAAGATCTCGGCTTCTGGATCTTGAACGATATCGTCTGGCGCAAAGCCAATCCGATGCCGAATTTCCGCGGCCGGCGCTTCACCAATGCGCATGAGACCATGATCTGGGCGGCGAAAAGCGCCGATGCCAAAGCCTATACGTTCAATTATGAAGGCCTGAAGGCCGGCAATGAGGATTGCCAGATGCGCTCGGATTGGTTTTTGCCGATCTGCACCGGCGCCGAGCGGCTGAAGAAGGAAGACGGCGCCAAAATGCATCCGACGCAAAAGCCGGAAGCTTTGCTCGCGCGCGTGCTGCTCTCGGCCTCGCATCAAGGCGATCTCGTGCTCGATCCTTTCTTCGGCTCGGGCACCACGGGCGCCGTCGCCAAACGCCTCGGCCGCAGCTTCATCGGCATCGAGCTTGATCCGGCCTATGCCAAGGCGGCGCGCGCGCGCATCGCGGCGATCGAACCTCTGCCGGAGGAAGCTATCGCTATAGTGCCCACGAAACGCAGCCAACCCCGCGTGGCTTTCGCCGAAGTCGTCGAGGCCGGCCTCATCGCGGCGGGCGATATTCTGATCGATGAGAAGAAGCGCCATCGCGCCATGGTGCGCGCCGACGGCACTCTGTCGCTCTTCGGCCCGAGCCAATGCACCGCCATCATCGGCTCGATCCATAAGATCGGCGCTTTGGCGCAAGGCCTGCCGGCCTGCAACGGCTGGACCTTTTGGCATATCGAACGCGACGGAAAACTCGCGCCGATCGACATTTTGCGCGCCACGATGCGCGAGGCGATGCAGGCGGCGGAATAAGCCACTTTCCCGGACGCATGCAGCGAAGCGGAATGCGATCCGGGAACCAGCGCCAGACGGCGAAATCACAAATTGCTGTTTTTTGACAAGAGCATCACGAGCTGCCGCTAGCGCGACCACGTGACGATCATGGGTCGGTATGGCGCGGGAATTGCCCCGCCGCGATTGAATTAGCAGTTTATTAACCAATGGAGATCGCGGTGGAAGAGCGGCGCAGAGCGCACAGGCTGCGCACCTATCTTGGCGGTCAGGTTGCATTCAATCCCCGCTGTCCCAGACTGGAGTGCTTGGTGCGAAACATGTCCCCAAACGGCGCAAGATTGGTCTTTCCGAGACCCGCGACAATCCCCGAAATGTTCGATCTGACGATCCCTCAAACGGACGAGAGCCGACGTGCGCGTCTCATTTGGCGCAGCGAGAAAGAAGCCGGGGTCGCGTTTCTGGAGGCCGAAACAGGGACGGTCGTCTCTCTCGAAGCCGCCCGCCGCATCAAGGCTTTGGAAGCCGAGCGTGATGCCTTGGCAAGGCGCATCGCTCAGCTCGGCGAACAAGCATAGAATATTGCAACGGCCTCCCTTGCGATCGTTGCAATGAGAACGATTGAGCATCGGCTGCCCTGCCGCCTCACTCGAATTCCACCACGAGTCCGCGTTTTTCGCATTCATCGCTGATGGCCTCGACGATCTTCTGCAAGTCGTCGATTTCGATCTCGCTGTCTTGATGCGGCGTGTCCCAGGTCAGGAGCTCGTCGAGGCGGATGACGAAATCGGCCGGCGTCTCCGCTCCCGGCAGATCGGGCGCCGGAAAGATCGTGAGAGTTCTTCTTGCCATAAGTGACGCGGAAGGCCGCCTCTGTCAGGGCAACGGTGAGGCGGGCGCGGCCACGCCGCGCATGGCCGCCATGTTCACTCATCGGCGTCGCTCCAAGGAAAGTTCCAAGGAAAGCTTCAAGGAAAGCTCCAAGGAAAGCGCCATGCGACAGAGCCGATGCCCGCCTTCGATCCACGCGAAAACCCGACCGCTCACCAGCCGCTATCCTTTACTGCCGCAACCACTTTGCGCATCACGCTCGGCAAAGCCTCTTGGCCGAGCGCCTCCTCTTTCACCCAACGGCAACCGGCCGGTGCCGCGGTCGCCGGCGCTGTTTCCGCCAAGAAAATAGCGAGCCGGAGCGAGAAATGGGTGAAGACATGCGTCACGTCCAGGTTCAGCCTGCGATAATCGGCGATGAGGGGCGCTTCGCGCAAGGCTTTCTCTTGGTCAAACTCTTGGTCGAATTCCTCGCTCCACGGCGTGCCCAAAAATTCCGCCATGCCGCCCAAGAGGCCGCGCGGCGGCCGCGTGCGCAAAAGAACGGCGCCGCGGCGGCGGATGAAAAAGACCGCGCCCTGCCGGTGCGGCCGTTCGCGCTTTTGCGCCTTCAGCGGAAAGCGTTCCGGTGCCGCTTGCGCTGCGCCCTGGCAGAACGGCCGCAAGGGGCAGAGGCCGCAGGCCGGGCGCCGCGGCGTGCAGATGGTGGCGCCAAGGTCCATCATCGCCTGGGCGAAATCGCCCGGCCGCTCCGCCGGGACCAGCGCCGCCACCTTCGCTTTGATCAGAGGCTTGGCGGCGGGCAGCGGCACTTCGAGCGCCGCGAGCCGCGCCATCACCCGTTCGACATTGCCGTCGACGACGGCGACTTTTTCGTCGAAGGTGATCGCCGCAATCGCCGCCGCCGTATAGGGGCCGATACCGGGCAGGCGCAAAAGCGCGGCTTCGCTTGCGGGAAAATGCCCGCCATGTTCCTTCACGATCGCCTGGGCGCAGGCATAGAGATTGCGGGCGCGGGAATAATAGCCAAGGCCGGCCCATTGCTGCATCACCGCTTCGACCGGCGCCGCGGCGAGCGCCGCCACATCCGGCCAGCGGGCAAGAAATGCCGCAAAATAGGGTTTGACTGCCGCCACCGTCGTCTGCTGCAGCATGATCTCGGAGAGCCAGACGGTATAGGGATCGGCGGTTTCGCCGGGCAGCGCGCGCCAGGGCAGGCTGCGGCGATGGCGGTCGTACCAGGCGAGCAACGCCGGTGCGGGGGCCGTATCTGGTGCCGGCGCCGAGGCCCGCTCCGGCTTATGAGTTTGCATCAGCGACATGTTTGCATCAGCCACATGGTCGTAAGACCGCACCCCTCGACATCGATGGACGCGCAAAGCTCCTCATCCTCCCTGCCCCATGCAATGCCAAGTCCGAATCACGTCCAGCTTGCTGGAGTTTGGCCGCAAGTCACAGCCATTTGCACATCGTCGGCGCGAATTTTCGCTATAGTTTTTCTCGCAGAGTTGAGGCAAAGGCCGCACGATCAGGACGCATGCTCCAAGCTCACGACACTAGCCCGCGCATGAAACGGCCAAAAAAGGAGTGTTGAAAGATGCTACGGTCTCATGTTTTCCAAGTCATGATCGCGGCCTGTCTCGCCCTCTTGCTGCCGGCCGCGGCGGCCGGTGCCGAACAATCCTCTGCCGAGCTTGTGGCGTCGGGCCGCGCCTTTGCGCTGAAAGTGTGCTGGGCTTGCCATGTCGTGGCCAAGGATCAGACCGAAAAGCCGATCCTCGCCCATCCGGCGCCGAGCTTTCTCCTCATTGCACAAAGGCCCGATCTCACTGAAGAGGCCCTGCGCAAATTCCTTGCCTCCCACAATGAGACGATGGGCAAGGCGGGCCGCATGCCCAATCCGCGTCTCGTCGATTATCAGATCGATGAAGTGATCGCCTATATTATGAGCCTCAGGAAATAGCGCTGCGGCGGCAATCTGCACGCCGCCCTGCCCCTGATTCAAATCAATGCCCCAACCCCGGCCATGCGCCTAGGACTCGCAATCAAAGCTGATGTTGCGCTTCACCGCATTCCTGCGGCGCGGCGGCTTTGACCGGGAGGCCGCCCATGGCTCGGGATCTGCGCTATATCCGCTTCTTTTCGCAGATCGGCATTGAGGATGTCGCGCTCGTCGGCGGCAAGAATGCCTCGCTCGGCGAAATGTATCGCGAGCTCAACAGCGCCGGCGTCCTCGTCCCGAACGGATTTGCGATCACCGCCGCGGCCTATCGCATCGTGCTCGAAGAGGCCGGCGCTTGGCCCTGCCTCAAAGAGGCTTTGGCGGGGCTCGATTCCAAAAATATCGCCGATCTCGGCAGGCGTGCGGCCCTCGCCCGCGAGATCGTGCAAAGCGCCGTGCTGCCCGCCGCGCTCACTGAGGAGATCCGCGCAGCCTACAAAAGCCTCATCGACGAATATGGCGACAGCCTCACTCTGGCGGTCCGCTCCTCGGCGACAGCTGAAGATCTGCCGACGGCGAGCTTCGCCGGCCAGCATGAGAGCTATCTCAATGTCGCCGGCGAGCAGGCACTGTTCGACGCGATCCGCCGCTGCTTTGCGAGCCTCTTTACCGAGCGCGCGATCCGTTATCGGATCGACAATGGCTTCGACCATTTCAAGGTCTATAATTCGGTCGGCGTGATGAAGATGGTCCGCTCCGACCTCGCTTCTGCCGGCGTCATCTTCACCCTCGATACGGAGACAGGCTTCGAGGACGTGGTCTTCCTCACCGGTTCCTATGGGCTCGGCGAGAATGTCGTCCAGGGCACGGTCGATCCGGATGAATTCTATGTCTTCAAGCCGATGTTCCGCGCCGGCAAGCGCGCGGTCTTGAAGCGCAGCCTCGGCGGCAAGGAAATGCGCATGGTCTATAGCAGCGGCGGCCGTGAGACGACGCGCAATCTGCCGACCGATCCGAAACAGCGCGAGCATTTCTGCCTCGCCGATGCGGAAGTTCTGACCTTGGCCGGCCAGGCAATTGCTATCGAGGACCATTACAGCGCCAAGGCCGGCACGCATCGGCCGATGGATATCGAATGGGCGAAGGACGGGATCGACGGCAAGCTCTATATCGTGCAGGCGCGGGCCGAAACCGTCGCTTCGCGCAAGGATCGCAACCGTCTCGAAGATTATCGTCTCTTGGAGCAAGGCAGCGTCATCGTGACGGGCCGCGCCGTCGGCACCAAGATCGTGACGGGTCGCGCCCGCGTCATCGCCCATCCGGCCGATCTCGACGCCTTCGTGCCGGGCGAAATTCTCATCGCCGATACGACCTCGCCCGATTGGGGCACGGTGATGCAGGCCGCCGCGGCGATCGTGACGAACCGGGGCGGCCGCACCTGCCATGCGGCCATCGTGGCGCGCGAACATGGCATCCCCGCCGTCGTCGGAACCGAAGACGCGACCCGCAAGATCACCACCGGCGACGCGCTCACCATCGTCTGCTCGCAGGGCGAGACCGGCAAAGTCTATCAGGGCACGCTCGCCTTCGATGTGGAGCGCACCGATCTCAAGAGCCTGCCGCGCCCAGCGACCGAAATCATGCTGAATATCGGCGATCCGGAAGAAGCCTTCGCTCTCGCCGGCCTGCCGAATGACGGCGTCGGCCTCGCCCGGATGGAATTCATCATCGCCAATGCGATCAAAATCCATCCCATGGCTTTGCTGCACCCCGAAAAGCTTTCGGCCGCCGACCAGGCGGAGATCGCAAGGCTGACTGCGCAGCATCCGACACCCGCGGATTTCTTCATCGAGCGCTTGGCGGAAGGCGTCGGCACGATCGCGGCGGCCTTTTATCCCAAGCCCGTGATCGTCCGTATGTCGGATTTCAAGACCAATGAATATGCGAGCCTGCTCGGCGGCCATGCCTTCGAGCCCGAGGAAGCCAATCCGATGCTCGGCTTTCGCGGCGCGGCGCGCTATGCGCATCCGGCCTATGCCGAGGGTTTCGCGCTCGAATGCGCGGCCATGCTGCTGGTGCGCCGCGACATGGGCCTCACCAATGTGAAGCTGATGGTGCCATTCTGCCGGCGCGTGGCGGAGGCCGAAACCGTCATCGCACGCATGCGCGACCTTGGGCTGGAACGCGGCCGTGATGGGCTCGAAATCTATGTGATGTGCGAGATTCCCAACAATGTGATCCTCGTCGACGCATTCGCCCGCCATTTCGACGGCTTCTCGATCGGCTCCAACGATCTCACCCAATTGGTGCTCGGGGTTGATCGCAACTCCGACATCGTCGCTTTCGATTATGACGAGCGCGATCAAGGCGTGAAGGAAATGATCCGTCTCGCCATCGAAGGCGCGCGGCGCAATCACCGCCATTGCGGAATTCTGCGGCCAGGCGCCGTCCGACTATCCCGAAATGGCGGAATATCTCGTCCGGCTCGGGATCGATTCGATCAGCCTCAATGCAGATTCGGTGCTGGCGACGACGCGCCGGATCTTGGAGATCGAGGCCTCGCTCGGCCGCAAGCGGCAGGCCGCATGAGGGCTATGGTCGATGATCAATTTTTGGCGACCGCGGCGGCAAATTCGAAGATCCCTTCGGCCACCGCTGGTCGTTTGCCACCCATAAGGAAGACGGCGCGCCCGCCGAGATGAAGCAGCGGGCGGCGGCGCTTTTTGGCGCAGGACCCCTCGCACGCCTATGCACCGCCACGCTGGCGAGCCCGTTTCACATGTTCTTTCCTTGACTTAGGCAGGTCTTTGCCGGCTGCGCGTCCCGGTCTATAAGGAATTGCATGCGTAACATCCGCCCGCATCGGACCTCCAACTTCTCGCGCCCGCTGGCCGACCTCGTCGGCACGGCGATCGATCCTGTCCTCGCCCGACAGGGTTTTGGCCAATCGGACATTATTCTGTTCTGGGACGAGATCGTCGGGGAAAGGCTGGCAGCCATGTCGGAGCCTCTGTGCTTGCGCTGGCCACCGCGCGGCCGCAGCGGGGCGGAACATCGTTTCGAGCCTGCCACGCTCATCGTCCGGGTCGAAAGCGGCTTTGCGCTCGAGCTGCAACATCTCGCCGCGCTGGTCATCGAGCGGATCAACACCCATTTGGGCTTTGCCTGCGTCGGGCGCATCTCGCTTAAGCAGGGTCCGCTGACGCGCCGACGCGCCGCCCGGCCGCCTCGTCAGCCGCCTTCCGCGGCTGCCTTTGCCGCTGCAGCCGCCTGCGTCGGCGATATCGGCGAAGAACCCTTGCGTCAGGCGCTCATGCGCCTCGGCGCGAGAGTATTGAAACAGGAATGATCGACCGGAGCGCAAACTCGCCCGGCCTGAAATGTCAGTGCCGCCTCTCCCGCCTGTCTGCCTATATAGAGTTCGGAATTTGCCCATCGCCCGTTTCTGCCCAGAATCAATGGAAAAGCCCATGCAAGCGCCCCAGAAAGGCCCCTACCCCCACAAAAGCCGCCGCCCAATCCTCGAGATCGCCATCGCGGCCAGCCTCGCTCTCGCCGGCGTCGCCGGCCTCGCCGGAAGTTCGAGTGCGCCGGTGCATGCGCAAGGCGCCGCCATTCCGATGGACGAGCTGATGGCCAAAGAGGCCCTGCCCGACATCGTCCAGGGCAAGGCGGACGCGCCGATCACCATGATCGAATATGCCTCGATGACCTGCGGCCATTGCGCCCGCTTCCATGCCGAGACCTATCCCGCACTTCTCAAGAACTATATCCAAACCGGCAAAGTGCGCTTCATCCTGCGCGAATTTCCGCTCGATCCTTTGGCCGCCGCCGGCTTCATGCTGGCGCGCTGCGCCGGCCCCGACAAGCGTGACCTCATGATCGGTCTCTTGTTCGATAAGCAGAAGGAATGGGCCTTCAACGACAAGCCGATCGAAGCTCTTTCCAGTCTCGTCAAACAGACCGGGATAAGCCAGGAAACCTTCAATGCCTGCATCAATAGTCAAGCCCTCTACGACCAGATCAATGAGATACGTGACCGCGCGGCACAAAAATTCGGCGTCGAGGCGACCCCGACCTTTTTCGTCAATGGCCAGAAAGTGAGCGGCGAAATGACCCCGGAGATGCTCGACAAACTGCTGCAGCCCATGCTGAAGAAGAGCTGAGCGTCGACAGCCGCAAAATTTGCTAGTACCAACTTTCTTCGAAAGTTGGTACGTCGAGTTTTTTAAGTATCTGATTGACGCTGCGTTTCGCGGCACGATGTCGTGCCGCTCTCCTACGCTATCAGATACTAGAGCATGTCCCGGAAAAGTTGACAGACTTTTCCGATAAAGGACATGCTTGAGGTCTTTGAAATAGAGCCGATTTGTCTCGATCATGTGGATCGCGAGCGATTCCACGTGATCGGGATCGGCTCTAGGGAGCTTACCTGATGTCGCTTTTGCAACTCATACTGAACATTTTATGGCTCGTGACGGGCGGCATTTGGATGGCGTTCTTCTGGCTGGTCGCGGCGCTCATCATGGCGCTCACCATCATCGGCCTGCCATGGACGCGGGCAGCTCTCAACATTGCCGCCTACAGCCTCTTGCCTTTCGGCCATAAGGCCGTTTCCCGGCGTGACTGGACCGGCCAGGAAGATCTCGGCACCGGGCCTTTGGGCACGCTCGGCAATATTCTCTGGCTGATCCTTGCCGGCTGGTGGCTGGCGTTGGCGCATCTGCTGACTGCCATTGCCTTGGCGCTCACCATCATCGGCATCCCTTTCGCCTGGGCGCATCTGAAGCTCGCCGCAATCGCTCTATGGCCGATCGGCAAGATAATCGTGCCGAGCGATGCAGTGCCGCAATTCGGCAGCTCGCCGCGCTGGTAGGTGCCGCGTGCCAAACGCCGCCCTTCCACCTCGGATTGGCGACTCTTGCGCATGATTGCGCAAATGAATATGCGGTTTCACACAGGAAAAGCGGCGTTGCGTCTTGCGCATGGCCTGCCGCTCAAGCCGTAATTGCGGGCGAAAGCCGAATCCGCCCGTGTCCCGCGCACAATGCTTGCTGTCCCTTATCTTGGTCGTTTGATGACAAAGCCAGAACGTCTCGTCACCGGTTTTGCAGCATGAGGGCTGCACCGTGAAATTCACCAAACTCCACATTGCCGGCTTCAAGACTTTCGTCGAAGCGACGGATTTTCTGATCGAGCCCGGGCTCACCGGGATCGTCGGGCCGAACGGCTGCGGCAAATCCAATCTGGTCGATGCCATGCGCTGGGTCATGGGCGAGAATTCGTCGAAGACCATGCGCGGCACCGATATGGATGATGTCATCTTCGCCGGCAGCGGCGAGCGCCCGGCGCGCAATATGGCCGAGGTCCGCCTGTCTCTCGACAATACCGACCGCACCGCCCCGGCGAGTTTCAACGATTCGGAGCTCCTCGAAGTCAGCCGCCGCATCGAGCGCGACGAGGGTTCGACCTATCGCGTCAATGGCCGCGAGGTGCGGGCGCGCGATGTGCAATTGCTGTTCGCCGATGCCGCGAGCGGTTCCCGCTCGGCCGCCATCGTGCGGCAAGGCACGATCGGCGAGATCATCGCCGTGAAGCCGCAGGCGCGCCGCCGCATCCTCGAAGAGGCCGCCGGCGTCGCTGGCCTCCACTCGCGCCGGCATGAGGCCGAGCTTCGCCTCAAAGGCGCCGAGGACAATCTTCTGCGCCTCGAAGATGTGCTGAAGCAGATCGAGGCGCAGATCGAGGCGCTGAAGCGTCAGGCCCGGCAAGCGACCCGCTATCGCGGGCTTGCCGCGGAAATCCGCCGGCAGACGGCGCTGCATGCCCTCGTCAATCATCGCGACGCAAGCGCAGCGCTGGCTGCCGCCGAGCGCAAGCTCGAAGCCGATCTCCTCGGCCTTGCCGAAGAAACCCGGCGTCAGGCGGAAATGGCGCGCCTTCAGGCGGTCGCCGCGCATGAGCTGCCGCCCTTGCGCGAGGCCGAGCAAGCCGCCGCCGGCGAATTGCAAAAGCTCGTCCTCGCGCGCGAAACCCTCGACGGCGAGGAAAAACGCGCCAAGAGCCGGCTCGCCGAGCTCGAACGGCGACTCGCGCAGATGAATGCCGATCTCGGCCGCGAACAGGCTCTGATCGAAGATGCCGCCTCAGTCCTCGGCCGCCTCGATGCGGAAGCCGCCGATCTCGCGGAAATGAGCACCAATGACGCTGAAGCCGAGAGCGGAGCGCGCGAAAATCTCGCCGCGGCGGAAGCGGCGCTCGCCATTTCCGACAAGGCGCTCACCGAAGCGCAGACCGCCTTCTCCAATATTGAAGCGAAGCGTGCCGCGCTCGTGGGCAGCCTGCGCGAAGAGGCGCAGCGCCTCGCCCGTTTCGAGGCGGAGCTGCAGCAGGTGCGCGCCAATCTCGCGAGCCTCAAGGCCGAGTTCGACAGCGCTGATGCGGACGCGGATCTCAAGGCCGCGCTTGAGGCCGCACTCGCCGCAGCCAAATCCGCCGAAGAGCGCATCGCCGCGGCCGAAACCGCGCATGCCCAGGCGCGCGAGGCGGAGGCCCGCATTCGCACGCCTTTGCAGGCCGCCGAACGCGAGGCGCAAAAGCTCGAAACCGAAGCCAAGACTCTGGCGAAACTGCTGACCGCCCCGACCGGCGGCAGCTGGACTGCGGTGGTCGAAGAGATCAATGTTGCCAAAGGCTATGAAGCCGCGCTCGGCGCCGCGCTCGGCGATGATCTCGACGCCCCGACGGATGCGGCGGCGGCGGCGCATTGGGCGCTGACGAGCGCCGAAGGCGACCCTGCCCTCCCCGAAGGCGTCGAGCCGCTCGCCAACCATGTCACGGCGCCGCCGGCGCTCGCCCGCAGGCTGGCCCAGATCGGCGTGGTGGCGAAGAGCGACGGCGCCGCTTTGCGGGCGCGGCTTATGCCCGGCCAAAGGCTGGTGTCGCGCGAGGGCGATCTCTGGCGTTGGGACGGTTTCACGCAATCCGAGGAAGCGCCGACGCAGGCAGCGCGCCGGCTTGCGGAAAAAAACCGGCTCGGCGATCTTTTGCAGGACGTTGCCGCCACCCGTGCTACGGCCGATGTTTTGAGGGCCGAAGCCGATCAGATCGGCGCCGATCTCAAGGCCAAGGCCGGGGCGGAAAGCGAAGCCCGCCAGGCCCATCGCGAAGCCTTGCGCGCCGTTGAAGCCGCGCGCGAAAAAGCCAATGCCGCCGAGCGCAAGAAGGCGCAGGTTGCGGCGCGGCTTTCGGCGCTCGAAGAGGCCGAGCAGCGGCTCATCGCCAATTGCGAGGAAGCGCGCGACAAGCGCGCCAAGGCGGAGGCTGACCTCGCCGGGCTCGCGGATACGGGCGAGCTTTCAAATAGGCTCGATGCGGCGCGTGCCGCCGCGGCGCAGGACCGCGCCACTGTTACGGAGGCGCGCGCGACGCTGCAAGCGCATCTGCATGAAAGCGAGACGCGGACGAAGCGCCGCAAAGCCATTGCCGAGGAGCGCCAATCCTGGGCGGCGCGGCGCGAGCGCGCGCTGTCGCAGATCGGCGAATTTCAATCCCGCCTCGCCGAAATTGCGGTCGAGCGGGAAAAGCTCGCCGATGCGCCGAACGAATTCATCCAATTGCGCCGCGCTCTTTTGAACAAGATCGAAGCGGCGGAAGCAGCACGCAGGACGGCTTCCGATGCCCGTGCCGCGGCCGAGCAGCGGCTCGCCGAGGCCGATCGCGCGGCACGCCAAGCACTCGAATCGATGAGCGGCGCGCGCGAAGAAAAAGCCCGCAGCGAAGCGAGACTCGAAGCCGCGCGCGAACATCTCGCCGAATTGGTGCACGCCATTGCGACCGAGCTGCAATGCGCGCCGGACGAGCTCGCGCCGCTCGCCGAGATCGACCGCGACGCCACGCTTCCAACTGCTGCGGACATCGAAGCCAAGCTCGAAAGCCTGAAGCAGGATCGCGACAGGCTCGGCGCGGTCAATCTGCGCGCCGATGAAGAGCTTATCGAAATCGAAGCGAGCCGCGAAGGCCTCGTCGCCGAGCGCGACGATCTGACCGAAGCGATCCGCCGGCTGCGTCAGGCGATCCAGAATCTCAACAAGGAAGGCCGCGAAAGGCTGCTTGCCGCCTTCGATGTAGTGAACGGGCATTTCAAGGAGCTTTTCACCATTCTCTTCGGCGGCGGCACGGCCGAATTGCAGCTGATCGAATCGGACGATCCGCTCGAAGCCGGGCTCGAAGTGCTGGCCCGCCCGCCGGGCAAGAAGCCGCAGGTGATGACGCTTCTCTCCGGCGGCGAGCAGGCGCTCGTCGCCATGTCGCTGATCTTCGCCGTCTTCCTCACCAATCCCTCGCCGATCTGCGTGCTCGACGAGGTCGATGCGCCGCTCGACGATGCCAATGTCGAGCGCTTCTGCGATCTTCTCGACGAAATGCGCAAGCGAGCCGAGACGCGCTTCGTCACCATCACCCATAATCCGATCACCATGGCGCGGATGGACCGGCTCTTCGGCGTCACCATGGCCGAGCGCGGCGTGAGCCAGCTCGTGTCGGTGGATTTGACGGAGGCGGAGAGGTTTAGGGAAGCGGGGTGAGGCAGGCTTAACCTGCCCTACCCTTCCATGCCGCGAGCGGGCGCCGCCGCGCTTCATCATGATCGATGATTGCGCCGCCTGCGAAGAATGCTAGCATCAGGCTGGAGTTTTCAGGCGCCCCGCGAAAGAGGGTGGCAACTCTCGGGGGAACGCATGGAGATGCGGCGCTTGATCGGCGTGAGCCTATGTGCCGGATTGCTTTTGGCATCGAATATCGCGCTTGCGGAAACCTGCTTCCACGCTTGTTTCAAAAGCAAAAGCCTGCCGAGCGATGTCACCGATCAGGCGATGCGCGAAGACATGCAATCCTGTCGCGATGCCTGCGAGAAGGAGGCCCGCGCACGCCTTTTGAGCAAAGGCTTCGGTCCGCTGCTGGCTGCTTGCATTCCCGAGCCGGTGTCCGATGCGGAGATGAAGAAGGTCCGCTCGGCGAGCACATCGGTGGTGGCTTTCGCCAATGCGTTCACCTGGGATGTCAACAATGTCTTGCCAGACAAGATCATCCGGCGTGTCGAACTCGCTACGCAGACAATGTCGCTCGAAGATATCGTGGTGACAGCGGCGGGCTATGTCGAGCCGGGGGGAACCAGCACCTTCTATGTCGGCAACATACCCGACGGCTATCCCGCCGCGCGCGTCACGACCCGCATCAAGGCGATCTACGCCTGCCCCACCCATTGACGCAGCTTGTGCTGCTGCCGGCTTTGCCGGCACAATTCCCACGAGGCCTCCATGAAGCTTTCGCTCGTCGCCGCCATTGCCGCACTCTTGCTGCCCTTCGCACATGCCCAAGCCACGCCTGCCGAAGCCGCGGCGCCAAAAATCATGGTGTTCGATTTCTATCTGGACAACAGTTCACTGGAGCCAACTTCCGCTGCCGAGACGGCGCGCATCAAGAAGATCAGCGATGAATTGCGTGTGGATCTGCAGAAATCCGGACAATATGAAGTGACAACCGGCAGCGACATTCGGTTTTCCTCGATGCGGGACATCGGCAAATGCACGCGGGACGAACGCACGGCCGCGCAAAAGGCCGGCGCCGAGCTCGTGGCCTGCGCCTGGGTGCAAAAGGTCAGCAATCTGATCCTCAATCTCAATCTGGTGATCGAGGATGCGAAGACCGGCCGGCCGCTCCATGGCGGCAGCGTCGATATCCGCGGCAACACGGATGAAACGTGGGATCGCGGCCTGCGCTATTTGCTGGAGGAGCACGTCTTTCAGAATCACTAGAGCTCGGCTGTCCCTACGATTCGAACACGCCTTCGAGCGCATAATGGCTGATGCTCTTGCGGTTGGCGATCAATTGCGCGACCGTCGGCTCGCCTTTCATCGCCCGCGCGATGGCGAGCTTGGTCGCTTCATAATTGGTGCGGTAGAGATCGCGCCTGTCGAGATTGGGGTCGTCGGCGCAGCGCGGATCGAGCCAGATCATGATGATCATGCAGAGTTCGTCTGCCTGCTCCTGCGGCAGAATGCCTTCGGCAAGGCAATCGACGATGGCATCGCCGGTCGCCGCCTGGACAATGCCGCCGAGTAGCTCGACATAGGCTTCCGAAGCAACCGTCATCTTGGTGGTCATCATGGTCGCCGGACGCACCATCTGATTGAGGTCGCGGATCACGAACATGCGCGGATGGCCGGCGACCTGCCCGGCCATGCCGGCGAAGGCATGCCCCACCGGGCCTTTGACATCTCCGATCATCACTTCGGGCATGGCATCGGTGAATTGCCCTTCCGCCGCCAGAACCGTCGCCTCGCCGGTGCGCAGCCAAATCTCGCTCATCTTACCCGTTCCTCTTGGTTGGATGCCTCTTGGTTGAATGCGCGCCCGCATAGCATCGAGAGACGTGGCGAGGAAGAGGCCAGGGACAAAGGCGCTGCGACGTGCCGGCACGCGCCGCGAGAAGCAAATGCATTTTCAAAAAGGCCGGTCAGATTTGCCGCAGCGTCTCAAGCGCAGTCTCGCGACAGCCACGATGCGCCTCTGCCGGGGCATCCGCGGCCTCATACGCAGCGATTCGCTCAAGCGCGACGCGCGCGATTTCGAGACATTCGCGCGTATGCGCCAGCGTCTGTGTGAGATGCATAATGACTTTGTTCTTTTCCTCAAGCTCGCGCGCGATCGGGTCGGTTGCAGCGGTCATCACTTTCGCCTCTTCTACTCTGGTTTCCGATCTCGGCCAGGCGCCGGCATCGACGCTTGAACGAAACGCAGTCTTTCGCACGGAAAATGTGCGTTGTCGTTGATCGCGCACATAGTCTCAGCAATCGGATCAGCCCCCACGAGCGCACACTGGCCGTCCCGTCCGCCACCAATGCTGGCTAAGATTTCTTCGAAAAAAACATCAATTTTTGGCTATTGCCTTGCCGGCTGTCATCATGGTTTGATTAAACTTATGACATTTTTCATATGCGCTCTGTGGGCACCGCCGCGCCGGCTCCCACCGCTTGATATTGCTATCGCTAATGTTGCAGGTGATCATGACACAGACTTCGCTTTCCCCCGCAGGGATTATGCAACTCGGCACGGCGTTTTGGGGCTCGAAGGCGCTCCTCAGTGCGGTCGAACTCGGCCTTTTCACGGAACTCGCAGGCGGCCCCCAAAGCCTCGAGGCCCTGTCTGCAAAGCTCGGGCTCGATCCGCGCGGCGCACGCGATTTTCTCGATGCGCTGGTCGCCCTCAAAATGCTCGATCGGCATGACGGGCGCTATAGCAATACGCTTGAAACCGATCTCTATCTCGACAGAGCGAAGCCGACTTATGTCGGTGGCATTCTCGAAATGGCGAACCATCGCCTCTACCCCTTCTGGGGCGGCCTCACCGACGCACTGCGAACGGGCGAGGCACAGAACGAGGTCAAGCATGGCGGCCAGAATCTCTTCGCAGAGCTCTATGCCGACCCCGATCGCCTCGCCGGCTTCCTCAAGGCGATGACTGGCGTCAGCCTGCCTTCGGCCAAAGCGATCGCCGGCAAATTCCCGTGGGAGAAAGTCTCATCCTTCGTCGATATCGGCTGTGCTCAGGGCGGGCTCTCAGCGGAACTTGCCGTCGCACATCCGCATCTCCAGGGCACCGGCTTCGATCTGTCGCCCGTGCGCCCCATGTTCGAGAAATATTGCGAGGAAAGCGGCGTCGCCGCGCGTGTAAAATTCCAGGCCGGCGATTTCTTCGAGGAGCCGCTGCCTTCGGCCGATGTCATCGTCATGGGCCATATTCTGCACGACTGGGATCTGCAGCAGAAACAGATGCTGGTCGCGAAGGCCTATGCGGCACTGCCGAAGGGTGGCTTTCTGCTCGTCTATGACGCGATGATCGACAACGAACGCCGTGAGAATGCCTTTGGGCTCTTGATGAGCCTCAATATGTTGATCGAGACCCCCGGAGGTTTCGACTATACGGGTGCGGATTGCCTCGGCTGGATGAAGGACGCCGGATTCGCCGAGGCGTGCATCGAGCATCTGCAAGGGCCCTATTCCGTCGCCATCGGAACCAAGCCATCGGACTAGAGCCGATCCCGATCACGTGGAATCGCTCGCGATCCACATGATCGGGACAAATCGGCTCTATTTCAAAGATCTGGAGCATGTCCTTTATGAGACATCGGATATATCCGATGTCTAAAATATCGGAAAAGTCTGTCAACTTTTCCGGGACATGCTCTAGAGCGGGATGAGGAAAACCGGGAACCGGCTTTCTAGCGCCATCAAGTTTACACAGAAACTTATCTGCGCATCCCGCTCTACACTTATGGAATCGATCACGCTCGAGAAAGGCAGATCAATATTTGGCAAGGACCGGAGCCGGAGCGGGCGGGGCGCCGAAGAGATAGTTGAGGCCGACCCGTGCGATGAAACCTTGATCGGCGAAGCGCACGTGGTTGATCGTAGTAATAGGATCGCCCTCAGTAATTGGAACAGGAACAGCAACCGTATCGCTGGCCAGCTGATAGTAGAGCCCTTCGCCCTTCACCGACCAATTCTGATCGATCTTCACTTCGACGCCGGCACCGGCCGTCCAGCCGACCCGCCAACCGCAATCGCTCCAAGTCGGCTCCGGTGCTTCGTATATTTTGGCCACATAGCTGTTCTCCACATGGCCGGCGGCGACACCACCCGTCACATAGAGCAGCGCGGGATCGACCGCGACGCCCAAACGTATGCGCCCGGTCACGAGCGCATCGATCTTGCTGTTGAACGTTTGATGGCTTGCGTTAAAGATGGCATCGAACGCCCCGTAGGTTGAGGTTCTGTTGCTGAGCCAGCTGCCGTCGGCTTCCACACCGATAACGAACCCACGAATTTGGTAATTATAGCCGGCCGTGCCGCCCAAGGCGACGCCGCTACTTGGCAAATTGCTGTTGCCGCCGCCCGGAAGCGCACCTAGCGCTCCAATAATCGGATCATAATCAATGTTAGTGACGGCCAGGTTATTCCACGAATAACCAGCGGTGCCACCGCCATAAAATCCTGTCCAGGTGTACACCGGCGGCGGAACATAGACCGGCGGCCCCTTGATGGACGGCAGATCGGTGGCATAGGCGCCTGTCGTGAGCGCAGCGACAGCTACGCCCGATAGTAGAACTTTGCAAATCATCTCGCTCCCCGCCCTGCTAGCTTGATAAGTTGCCACAACCTATAGTTTTAACTATCGCAGACAATACCCGTTTTACGAGCTTTTTAAAATACGTGGGCGATGTGGCTTTAGCGGTACAATTCCCCAAGGTCAGTCGCACTTCGGTCAGTGACAAAAAAATAAATTGCGTGTTTGCGCTGCCTCGGCATTGCACGGCCGCCACAATCTCTTCGGCCGGTTCGGGCGGCGAAAGCCGTTCGCTTCGCGCTCTTGAAGCTCGACGATCATCAATCCCGGAAGCGATGATAAATCGTCATCGAGCCTTTATTCTCGCGAACAGTTTCACAATCACGAGAACCATGATCGCAATCATGAAAGGCATCGCCACTTCATCGAGGACGCGATTGAATTTCGGTGAACGCTGTTTGTTTCCGAGCTAAGACCGTATCGGCTAAAGAACCGGTGCGGCAATCGCCACGCTTCAAGAGAGCGATGTAACGAGCCTAGGTTGGCGTCAATGCAGCGGTGCCTTTTTAAGGAAGCGGCAGCGATCGGCCGAGGTGATGCGCATGTCGAAGACATCGCCTTCGCGATCGATCCGCAACGGCACTTCGACCCCGGCCTCGCCCAAAGCCCAGATGGCGCGGAAGCAATCCGCGAGCTGGTTCACCTCCCGTCCCGCCACCGCGAGCACCAGGTCACCTTCGCGCAAACCGGCCCGCCGGGCAGGACCATCACCGGCAAGGCCGATGATGACGATGCCGCCGCCGGTGGCCTCCGCTGCAAACAGGCCGAGCCACGGCCGTGGCGGCCGATTGGCTCGCCCAAATGTTCGAAGATCATCGAAGATCGGTAAAAGCGCCTCGATCGGCACGACCATATTGAGCGGAATCACCTGTTCGCCGTGCAGCTGATGCGGCACTTGCAGCGAACCAATGCCCCAGAGATCGCCCGATGGGCTGATCAATCCGGCGCCGCCCCAATGCGGATGCCCCGGCGCAGTGAAGATCGCATCATCGAGCACATATTCCCAATAGCCGGCGAATTGCTGGCGGGCGACGATATGTGCAGCGATCGCGCCATGACGACCGCCGGCACCGGCCAGCACGACACGCTCGCCCGGATGCGCCAGGCGCGAATCGCCGAGCGGCAGGGCTGGGCAGTCGAGCGGGCCTTGCGCCTGCACCAGGCCGAAGCCTGTCGCATAATCATAGCCGACCATATGCGCAGCGAGGACACGGCCCTTCTCGGTCGTCAGCCAGATCTCACTTGCTTCAATGATGAGATAGCCGATGGTCAACAAGAGATTGTCGGTGCCGATCACCACGGCATTGCCGGCGCGCTCCACGCCGAGCGCATCGGCCGTATGGGCATCTGACGGGACGCGCGACGTCAGCGCGACGATCGCACCAAGCGCGTCATCGAGATCGAAGCCATAATCGCGCGGTCGCGGCTGCGCCTCAGGCGGCACCTCCCGATCATCGTCATCTGCCGCCATATTTCGCTCCCGGACTCACTTGTGACAGCCCGCGTCATAATTATCATCGCCATCATTATCATCGCCATAATTATCAACGCCTGGAAAAATCGCGACCTTTTGCAATTTCGTCCGGTACAGACAGCCGCAGCACGCGAAAGTGGTGCGATGATTTACGCCGATGACATAAACTTATTTGTGCATCCCGCCCTGAATTCTAGGAATCGATCCAGACCACGTCACCCAGGCTTCATCAGCGCGCGATTGCATGTGAGCCCGGTCTATGGCTAAGCTCCCGGGCGCCCTATCGGAGACATTGCGGTGCCGGGAGCAATCCTGTTTTCCGGAGCCATTGCGAGCCCGGATCTGGCCATCCATGGTCCGATCTTTCGAATAAGGGATGATGGGGCGGGACGGGCCGCCCAAAACAGGAACTGATAGGAGGATCGCCTTATGAACAAGCTTTTGACACTCGCAGCCGCCAGCACGACGGCGCTGCTACTCTCTTGCCTTTCCGCCGCCGCGGTCGACGTTCTTTACAAGGCGCCGTCAAGCGCACCGGTTGATGTGATCTGGAAGAAGATCGGTGATTTTTGCGGGATCGGCACCTGGCATCCTGCCTTGGCGAAATGCGAATTGTCGGCAGACGGCAAGGAGCGCACGCTGACCCTGAAAAGCGGCGGAACCATTGTCGAGGATTTGCTCAAATGGAGCGACAAGGCGCACAGCTACACTTATAACATCATGACGAGCCCTCTGCCGGTCGCGCATTATGTCTCGACCATCAAAGTGGTGAAGAAGGGCAAGGGCTCGCTGATCGTCTGGTCCGCCCATTTCAAGGCCAAAGGGGCGAGCGATGCCGAGGCCAGGAAGGTCATAGAGGGGATCTTCAAGGGCGGCGCCGACGCGCTCGCAATGTGAGGTGAGCGGGCTGTAGCCCTCGTTCTCTGCTTCAATCCGACTTCGCGCGGCTAAGGCCGCGCGATTTCATTTGGGCGGGAACGCCATCGACGCGACAAATCCGTGCGGCGAGCCGGGCGGCGGCGGCGGAAATGGTGCGGCCCGGTGGATGGCCGCCACGGCCTCGGCATCGAGCTCAGGGTGGCCGCTCGTGCGATAGACCGCCTGGTGGGTGAGATCGCCACGTTCGTCGAGCCAGAACGCCACGACGACCTTGCCTTCAATATGCTGGGCCCGGGCGCTCGCCGGATAATGCTGCTGCCGCATGATCAGCGCATAGAGGGTACAGAGGTAAGTATTGGTGTCGCAATGGCCGCCGCTAACTGGCGATGGCTTCGCAGGGGCAGCGATCGCGAAATTCGGCGATTGGGTGAGGGCTGCAAACTCTCGTGCCAGCGCCACACTTTGGTGCGACGGCAGAGGCGCCTTTTCCTTGGCCGGCTTCGCTTTCTGCGTCGGCTTCGGATCCTTCATCGGCGCCGCTTTGCTGAGCGCCTCGGCGTCGGCCTTTTCTTCGGGCGTATCCGGCGCGGCAGTGCGCTCGGCCGGCTCCGGCACAGCATTTTGTGATGCTGTTACCGGCTTGTCAGGCGTCGGCTTGGTCTCGGTCGAAGGCGTCGGCTTAGCTGGCGTTGGCGACGCGCTCTCATTGGCATTGTTCTCCCGTTGCACCTTTTCATTATTCGGCGGGGGCGGTGCATCGGTGGCCGGCTTTTCATAATGGGGCTTCTGCTTCGGCTGCGGCTTTGGCTCTTCCTTTTTTGGCTGCGGCGGCGGGGGTGGCGGTACGACAACGACCTCGACGGGAATTTCGTTTGGCGGGACCTGCGGCGTCGAATGGTCACGCGCAAGAAGAAAAGCAAGGAAACTCCCGTGCAGCAAGCAGACGACAATGACGAGCGCAGTGAAACGGTGCTTCGCATAGCGCAGCCAAGGATCGATCGGCGCCAGGAACCGATCATTCGGATCAGCGACGACAGCTCGAACAGGGGGCGAAGAGCTAGGTTTCACGGGCAGCTGTCGAAATCACACGAAACAGTGTCGGAAGCGCGCAATAGAGCCCCCCGGTTTGTCAAGCCTCGCTCAGACAAGCAGAGCCGGCTCTGTGCTTCTTCTCTAAGCCACCCTCAACACAGGTCAATGGCTTAAAACTTGCTTCTCCGCGCGGCGCGGAGAGCGGCGATGAAGACATTTCTCGACTGGTCGGCCTATGACACTTACGGCATCGGTGATGCTTATTCCGGGATTCCTGCCACCGGCGGGAATTATGCCAAAGCGGTCGCTGTCTGTATGCACAGCCGCGATTGTCAAAACCAAGGCAAGGGCGTCATGTGCCCGAGCTATCGCATCACCGGGGACCGCGCCCATTCGACCGAGGCCCGCGTCGCCGCCTTCAAGGCGGCCCTAAACGGCGAATATGGCGACAAGAGCTTCGACGATCCGCGGCTTGCCATGAGCATGGATCTTTGCGTCTCCTGCAAGGCTTGCAAGAAGGAATGTCCGAGTTCTGTCGATATGACGCTGATCAAGACAGAATATCTCGCTCAGCGCCATGAGATTCTCGGAGTTCCGCGCCGCACCCGCATCTTCGGCGGGCTGCCGCATTGGGCCGGGCGGCATCGCCGGCTACTCCGCCTTTTGATCGAATGGCGCAATCGCTCCAAGCTAGCCGCCAAGCTCGCCGAAGTCGCCTTCGGCATTACCGCGCGGCGGCCGGTGCCGGCACTCGCCCGAAAAGCCTATGCTGGCGCCGAAGCGGCAGGCTCCGGCGAACAGAGCGACGTCATCCTCTTCGTCGACACGTTTTGCCATCATTTCGATCCCGATATCGCCGAGGCCGCGACAACGATCCTCACCAAAATGGGCTATCGGGTACGGCTTGCCAAACCTGCGCCCGATGATGCGGAGCCCAATCGGCCGCTCTGCTGCGGAAGGACTTTTCTCACCACCGGCATGGTCGAAGAGGCGCGCGCCGAAGGCAAGCGCGTGCTCGCGGCCTTCAGTTCGCAGATCGCCGCCAAGACGCCGATCATCGGGCTCGAACCCTCTTGCCTGCTCTCCTTGCGCGATGAGCTCTACAGCATGGGTCTCGGCGCCGAGGTCGGCGATCTCGGCAAGCAGCTCTATCTTCTCGAAGAATTTTTGGTGCGCGAGCAGACGCGTGGCATCAAGCTCAACTTGAAATCCGTCGATCTGCCCAAGGCGCTGCTGCATGGGCATTGCCATCAGAAGGCTTTCGGCGTGATGAAGGCGACGCGCAAAGTGCTTGGCTGGATTCCCGGCTTCAAATTCGATCTCATCGAATTGAGCTGCTGCGGCATGGCCGGCTCCTTCGGCCTCGAGGCGGAGCATTATGAGGCCTCGCTGCAAATGGCGGAAATCTCGCTCTTGCCCGCCGTGCGCGAAACCGATGCGGCGACCCCGATCATCGCCAATGGCTTTTCCTGCCGCCATCAGATCGAACATGGCAGCGGCCGCAAGTCGATGCATATCGCGACCTTGCTGAGAGACGCGCTGGCGTGAGGTGGCGAGCGAACCCTCTCCCATTGGGAGAAGGTTCATGCCCCATCAGCGGCGCTCGCCTTCCCTATCGGCTGTCTCCCCGCCGATCAAACAATCCCCGCAGCGCCCCCTGCTCTTCGATCGTGAGCACATGGCGATAGGCGCCCATGACGAGGCGCGAGGGAAAAACGTCGGGCAGTTCCACGCCCGTGCCCTCATAGAAGCTCCGATGTTCGGCTTTGGCGGTCGCGAGCTGCGCTCGCGCCGCTGCAACATCGCCCAGAAGGCAGAGTTGCGCCGCCGCTTGCGCTGCAAAGCCGGGATTGGGCTTGCCAGCGCATAAAGCCAGGAGATGCTCATGCGCCGCGGCGAAACGGCGTTCGCAAATCGCGGTAAAGGCCGCCATGCCTTCCGCCAGCGCTTCCGGCCCATAAGTGAAATCAAACAAGGGATGCGAAGTGAAAGCCTGCGGAAAGGCGACGTCGCGATCGGCTGCGAGAATTTTGGGCCAATCGAGCCATTGCCCGCCGGTATGGAAGGCATGCAGATAGATGATCTGCGGGCAGCTAGCTTCTTGCGCGCAGCGGATATGGAGAAAATCCGCGACATCATAGGCCGGAAAGACGATCCGCGCCCGTGCGTCGGCGGCCTTCAGGATCGCGGAAAGGTCGCGATAGCACGGATCAAAAAATTTCTCCTCATACCAGATGAAGCTACGGTCATGCGGCACCCCGATCACGATCTCCGGCCCGACGGAGATGATGCAATCGGCGGACAGAAGATGACCGAAGAGGAGCGCCGCATAGCCGCCCATGCTGACCCCGATCGCGCGCACAAAGGAGACGTCGAGCCCGGCGATCACGCGCGCCAGCCAGGCCGCGGTGCGATCAACCGATGCGGCGACACCGGGGATGCCGCGCTGATAATAATCATTGCCGGCGCAATTCAAGAAAAGCCGCCAATTCGGCGAATGTTGCGAATCGCGCTTGAGATTGAATTTGCCGGGCGGAATATAGGTATGGGAAAAAATGAGATCGAGCGTGCGGCTCGTCCCCGGCGCAAGCGAAAAATAAAGCGAAGGATCGGCCGCGGGTTCGTCGGACAGCGATTGCGCCCATCGGTTCCAATCGAAATCCGACAATTTCGCCTCAGATCTCCGTCGAAAAATTTGCAAGGCATCTTAGCGGAAAGCGGATCGGCGCGGCGAGGCTTTACGGCAGCATCTTTCGCAACGCGATATCTCAAACAACCGGGAGCGCGGCCATCTGCCGCGCCGCAGCTCGCCGCAAAGTTAGTCTGGAGCCAGCTCAAAGTTTTCCATAATATTTTGAAATTCAAATATTTAAGCGGTTTATGGCCAAACCTTGACAGGCTCCAAAACCATTTTTATGGTGCGCGCCGCTTGAAGGGGAAATCTGTGCCTGGCAGGGCTTTCGCGGCCTCGTCAGATGCGGTTGTCGCGCTCGCTTTTCGTATCTGCGCGCCTTATAGATCGCGGGTCCGTTCTCATCGGAGGCGGGACTGCTATGGCGCAAAATGTGAATGGGAACGGGCGAGACGAGGGGGACCGACAGAGCGCCGGCCGAGATGCGGCGCGCGGGGGTAAGCCTGGTGAGGACGCCGCCCTGCGGGCGCGGCTCGAGACATTGTCAAGCGCGCTCGACGCACGGCGTAAGCAAACGGCGGCGAGTGAGCAGAGCGAGGCCGATCTCTCGGGTCAATCGCTCGGCAAGGCGATGAACCTCGGTTTTCGCGTGCTCGCCGAATTTGTGGCAGCGATTGGCGTCGGCACACTCATCGGCTGGCAGCTCGACGTCTGGTTTCACACCGGGCCAATCTTATTGATCGTCTTCCTGATGCTCGGGACGGCGGCCGGGTTCTTGAGTATCTATCGCCTCGCCGCCGGCCCGACCGGACCAAAGCGCGGCTCAGATTAGTTTCGGGCGCCATTTCAAGTCTGGTTTGGCGCCATTTCAAGGGTGGTTAAAAGTGGCCGAAGAACAGGGCATGGATCCGATCCACCAATTCGCGATCGAGCCGATCGTCAACTGGCATCCGTTCGGCGTCAATGCCAGCTTCACCAATGCCTCGCTGTTCATGGTGATCATCGTCGGCGTGGCCGCTTTGCTCATGCTGGCCGGCACGCGCCAAAGGGCGCTTATTCCGAACCGGTGGCAATCGCTGGCCGAAATGACCTATGAATTCGTCGCCTCGACGGTACAGCTTTCGGCCGGGAAGGAGGGGATGCGTTTCTTCCCCTTCATTTTCAGCCTGTTCATCTTCGTGCTCATCTCCAATCTTATCGGCCTTTTCCCTTACACTTTCTCGGTAACGAGCCAGATCGTGGTGACGGCGGCACTCGCGATTTTGGTGATCTCGACGGTGCTCGTTTACGGCTTCTTCAAGCACGGGCTGCATTTCCTCCGCCTCTTCGTGCCCTCGGGGGTGACGCCGCTGCTTCTGCCCTTTCTGATCTTGATCGAAGTCATCTCCTTCGCATCGCGGCCGATCAGCCTTTCGGTTCGTCTCTTCGCCAATATTCTCGCCGGCCACATTACGCTGAAGGTCATGGGCGGCTTCGTCGCCGCTCTGCTCGGCGCCGGCGCCTTCGCTCTCATCGCGCCCCTGCCGCTCGCCGCAACCGTCATCTTCTTCGCTCTCGAGCTGCTTGTCGCCGTGCTGCAAGCCTATGTCTTCGCCATTCTCTCTTGCGTCTATATCAATGACGCAATTCATCCGGGCCACTGAATAAAGAGCGCAACAACAGATCGGTCGCCCCATCCCAACAGGAGCATGTAATGAATCCCGAAGCAGCTAGATATTTGGGCGCCGGCATCGCCGCGATCGGCATGGGCGCCGCCGCGATCGGCGTCGGCTTGATTTTCGGCAATTACCTTGCCGGTGCGCTGCGCAATCCGACGGCGTCCGACGCGCAGTTCGGGCGCGCCTTCATCGGCGCGGCGCTGGCGGAAGGTCTCGGGATCTTCGCCTTCCTCGTCGCGATCCTTCTCCTGTTCGTGCTCAAGTGAGCAAAGGATGAGGCAGACGCGGGCCGAGGCTTACGCGGCCCGCGTTCTATGTTCGGATAATAGTATGACAATCGCAAACGGACCTGAAGATGGCGACCAGCGCTGAGCATGGCCACACGGCCGGTACGCAAGTACCCGCGGGAACGAGTTCCTTCCCGCCCTTCGACCCGGCCAATTTCTCCCCTTTGCTTGTCTGGCTCGTCCTGAGCTTCGGCGCGCTTTATCTCTTGATGTCGAAGCTCGCTTTGCCGCGCGTCGAATCGATCCTGCATGACCGCAAGGCGAGGATCGACGGCGATCTCGGTGCGGCCTTCGCCAAGCGCACGGCGGCCGACCAAGCCTCGGCCGATTATCAAAAGACCCTCGCCGACGCCAAGGCGCGTGCGCAGGCGCTGGCGCAGCAAACCCATGCCCGCCTCGCCGCCGAGGCCGACGCCAAGCGTCATGCGCTCGAGGCCGATCTCTCCGCCAAGATTGCCGCCGGCGAGGCGGAGATCGAAGCCGTGAAAGCGAAGGCCATGGCCAATGTCGAGCAGATCGCCCAGGGCGCGGCGACGGCCATCGTCGAACATTTGACCGGCAAGCCAGCCGACGCCAAAGCGATCGCTGCGGCGATCGCTACGGCAAAATCCTAGAGCGGGATGAGGAAAAGTGGAAACCGGTTTTCCGGCGCAATCAAGTTTACGCAGATTGCGCAAGCTTATCTGCGCATCCCGCTCTACACTTTTGGAATCGATCACGTTTATGACTTTGGATTGATTCAATCCAAAGTCATCGTGATCTAACGCGACGGAGCGCCGACATGCATCTCGATGCGGAATTCTGGGTCTTCATCGGCTTCGCCATCTTCATCGTCGCGCTCGCCTATTTCCGCGTGCATACGAAGATCGCGGGCTCGCTCGATGCGCGCGGCGAGCGGATCAAGAAGGATCTCGCCGAAGCGGCGCAGCTGCGCGCCGAGGCCGAAGCGCTCCTCGCCTCTTTCGAAAAGAAGAAGGGCGAAGCCGAGGCGGAAGCCGCTGCCATTATCAAGCAGGCAGAAACCGAGGCCGAACTCATCGCCCGCGAAGCGCATGAGCGGGTCACCGAATTCATTCGCCGGCGCACAAAGCAGGCGGAGGAAAAGATCGCGGCTGCTGAAACCGCCGCTACAGCGCAAGTTCGTGCTGCCGCCGCCGATGCCGCGACGAAAGCCGCCGAGATCGTGCTGAAGGCCGAGGCCAAGGGCCGCTTCGGCGAAGAGCTGATCAGCAAAGGCATTGCCGATCTCAAGCATCTGCTGCATTGAGTTCATCAGCTCTGAGCAGGCCATCATCGGACCAGATCTAAAAGGGGCGGCCTAACAGTTCCGCCCTTTTCTGCCTGCGGATCGCGTTAAGAGGCTTGCTCCTACGGCTGCCGCTATAATGTCCTCACACGCGGGCCGAACGCATCCGATAAGGGTCGGTCAATCCTTCACCCAATCGGCGCATTTTTCCACATCTGCCTGCGCTCCCCAGGGCTCAATCGGCACGGTCGAAGTCGAATTTTTCGGCGAGCCTTCGATCAGCTTGTCGCTATAGACCATATAGACGAGGACATTGCGCTTCTTGTCACAGCCGCGCACGATCTGCATCTTCTTGAAGAAGAGCGAACGCCGTTCGCGGAAGACGACATCTCCCTGCCCGAATTTTTCCTTGAATTTGACCGGCGCATATTGCCGGCAGGCGAGCGAAATATCGGAAACCTGCTCGGCAAGCCCGAGCGTGCCGGCGATGCCGCCCTTTTCCGGGACGGTGAAATAGCAAGCGACGCCGTCCATGGCCGGATCGTCGATCGCATAGGTTGCAAGCTTGTCGTTCGGCGTCAGAAACTTGAAGACGGTGGATTTGCGAAAGATCAGCTCCGGTCCTTCAGCGAAAGCAGCGAGCGGCGCCGCGGCGATCAGACCGAGGCTCAGAAGGCCGATGAGGCTCGGCCGCAAAATCGACAGGATCATGGGAGGAAGTGCTCCAGATGAGGGGCGCCGGCACGGCTCTGCGAAAGCGTGAGGCATGGGCGGCCGAACACGTCACGAGACATGCTTTGGGCGCCAACTGACATAAGCGAAACGGGCCCCGAGCGGAAGGATCGACAGAGCATGGCGAATGGGAATAGATCGCGGCGTGACGCGATTCGGACCCGTCGTCCGTGAATTGGACCAATTGGACACCGTCCTTTCCGCGCGGCGGACCGGAACTTTTTTCGCGCCATCTCGCGGCACTATGCGCTGCAGCAGACGAGCAATGAATGAACGTCTCATATAGAATCTTGCGTGCCGCATGCCGCTCCCGGCTCGGTCTCAGCCTCTTTGTCGCGGTGGCGGTCTGCACAGGCAGCAGCGCCGCCGTCACCCAGGGTCTCGATTGTGGCCAGCTCCTCGGCCAGATCAGCGCCTTGGATCGCGTCAATGCGCAGACCAATCCCTACACCGGCGCCGTACAGAAGCAGCGGGTCGAACTCGAGCGCTCGGTGAGCTACGCTCATTCGATCGGCTGCGACCGGCAGCAGTTTCTCTTTTTCGGCAGCGCGCCGCCGGCGCAATGCCCGCAGCTCAACACCCAGATCCAGCGGATGCGCGCCAATCTCGGGCAATTGGAAGCGAGTGCCGCAGCCAGTAATAATTCGCCGCAGCGGCACGATCTCGTTGCCCGCTATAATGCCTATTGTCGGCAGCAGCGTCCGCGCGGCTTTTTCGAATCGCTCTTCGGCGGCGGCAATCCCGCTCCGGGACCGACCGACATACCGCCAGGCGACCTTCCCCCGCTGCCAGACGAACAAAAGCCGACCGGCGGCGCGGAGGCCCTATGTGTGCGCACCTGCGACGGCGGCTTCTTTCCGCTGATCTATTCCGCCCGGCATGTGAGCTCCGAAAACCTTACGGAGCTTTGCAAGGCCTCTTGTCCGAACGCTGAAGTGCGGGTCTATACCCGCGTGCCGGGCCAAGAGGTCAAGACCGCCGTCGCGCTCGACGGCACGCCCTATATGGATCTGCCGGCTGCGCTCAAATTCGAGAAATCCTTTGATCCCGCCTGCACATGCAAGCCAGCCGGACAATCATGGTCGGAAGCCTTGGTGAATGCCGAGCGCATTCTCGGGCATGAGGGCAAGGGCGACATCATTGTGACGCCGGAAAAATCAGCGGAAATGTCGCGTCCGAAACCTGATGCGGCGCAACGTTCGAAACTGATCGCGACGACATCGGCAAAGGCCGCCGCGGCAGCCAAGGCGGCGGGCAAATCCACCGACGATATTGAGGCGCGCGACGCAGCCAGCGCCGCGCAAGTGCCGACCGCGAGCAATGATTCGGCCGGTATCGCAACCGGCGACGTCAAACCGACCGCCTCTTTCCCGCAAGGCGAGGGCAAGACCGTCGAGGTCACGGGCCCGGATGGGACGAAGCGGCAGGTGCGGATAGTCGGGCCTCAGCCTTGAGCCGGCCGATGAGGGGCAGAAGCACCGCAAGTTCCGGCCCCTCCTCGCGCCCCGTCAAGGCGAGCCGCAGGGGATGAAACAGGGCCCTGCCCTTGCGGCCGGTCTCAAGCTTGAGCGCTGTCGTCCATTGTGCCCAGGTGCCGCCATCCCATGGTTCCTCGGGCAACAGCGCGCGTGCTCTATTTAAAAATTCGGCGTCTTCGATAATGGGATCGATCTCCCCTTCGACGACGCGCCACCAATCGACGACCTCGAGAAAAACCGAGAGATTGCCGCGCACCGCGAGCCAAAAGGCTTCCGCTTTGTAACCGGAAATATCATGCGCCATGAGCCTGTCGCGCGCCGCCTCATAAGGCATTTGGTGCAAAGTGCGGGCGGAAAGGCCGGCGAGCTCGGCCGGGTCGAACCGCGCCTGGTTGCGCGAGACATGCGAAAGCTCGAGCTCGGCTGCAAGCGCATCGAGCGACTGGACCGGATGGACGGAATTGGACGTGCCGGTCAAAATGGCGAAGGCGGCGAGCGCCAATGGTTCGATGCCGCTGTCGCGCAAGGCGGCGATCGACAGGGCGCCGCTGCGCTTCGACAGGCCTTCGCCCGAGGCCGATGTCAACAAATTGTGATGTCCGAAGAAAGGAATGGCGTCCGGCCCCGCCAGAGCTTCGAACAGCTGGATCTGCACAGCTGTATTGGTGACATGATCCTCACCACGGATAATGTGACTGATTTTGAACTCGATGTCGTCGACAACCGATGGCAAAGTGTAAAGATAGGTGCCGTCTTCCCGCAAAAGGACCGGATCGGACAAGGAGGCGCAATCGATATGGCTTTCGCCGCGGACGAGATCTCTCCACCGCGCGATATGGTGGTCGAGCTTGAAGCGCCAATGCGGCCGCCGGCCCTCGGATTCGAGCCGGGCGCGGTCCTCAGGCGTGAGGGCAAGGGCGGCACGGTCATAAATCGGCGGCTGGCCACGCGCCTGCTGCCGCTTACGCCGACGCTCGAGCTCGTCTGCCGTTTCGTAACAGGGATAAAGACGGTCCGCCGCCCGCAATCTTTCCGTCGCAACGTGATAAAAGGCGACACGCTGGGACTGGCGGAGGGTCAAATCGGGAACGATGCCGAGCCAGGCGAGGTCAACTTCGATCGCCTGGGCATATTCTTCCTTGGATCTTTCCACATCAGTGTCATCGAATTGAAGAATGAATTGTCCATGGTGCTTCCTGGCGAAAAGGAAGTTCATGAACGCGGTTCGAGCATTGCCGATGTGGATACGGCCGGTCGGCGAGGGCGCGAAACGGACGATGGGGGGCGACATGATTTTCCTTGGATCGGACGAGCCGGACGGGCGTTCCGCCTGCGTCGCGGCCGAAGACCGCATGATGTTCTAAATGGTGTTCTAAAAAGCATGACATGCGGGCCCCGAGAGTCACGGATTTGTCGCATCGGGGTCGCGCCGCGCTCGGATGCCGCGAAAGCTTTCCGCAAGACCCGGGAGGCCGAGCGCAGCCGACTTGTACCCCATCAGACATGCAATTCAACCTGCGGCCAATCTGCCGCGGCCGCATAGGCAGTTGACCGCGGACCAGGATTTCGATTGTGAGACGAGTGGATCGGTATTTTCGACCAAGTCCGGGACTATTCCGGCGTTATCCTTGTTTGATAGGCTGACACATGCTGGGGACTGACGATATGATTCTCGCTTACGGGACGGGCCTGATCTGCCTCGTTCTGATGGTCCTCAATTTCATCAGCGTCGGCATTGCGATCAAGCGGGCGAAGCCGCGCCGCACGCCGCTGCCGCCGCCCGAGGACGCGCCCGCCGTCAGCCTGGTGCGGCCCGTCTGCGGCATCGACAATTTCTGCGAGGAAACGCTCGGCTCGAGTTTTCGGCTCGATTATCCCGCCTATGAGGTGATCTTCTGCTGCGCCCGCGCCACCGATCCCGTCGTTGCCGTCGTCGAGAAGCTGATCGCCGCGCATCCCAAAGTGCCGGCCCGCCTCATCATCGGCGACGAAAAAGTCAGCGCCAATCCCAAACTCAACAATTGCGTGCGCGGCTGGGACGCGGCGAGCCATGAATGGATCATTCTGGCCGATTCCAATGTGCTGATGCCACGGGATTATATCCAGCGGATGCTGGCGAGCTGGGGGCCAAAAACCGGCCTCGTCTGCTCCATGCCGCAAGGCTCGCATCCGAAAAACCTATGGGCCGAGCTGGAGATCGCCATCCTCAATACGTATCAGGCGCGCTGGCAATATTCAGCGGACGGGGTCGGCACGGGATTCGCCCAAGGCAAGAACATGCTCTGGCGGCGCGATATTCTGGAAGCCGGCGGCGGCATCCGTGCTCTCGCTGCCGAAATCGCCGAAGACGCCGCCTCGACCAAGCTGGTGCGCCGCGCCGGACTCAAGATCCATCTCGTCGACAGCCCCTTCGAGCAACCGCTCGGCAAGCGCTCGTTCCGCGATGTCTGGCTTAGGCAGATCCGCTGGGCCCGCATGCGGCGGAAAACTTTCCCCGGCCATTATGCGCCGGAGATTCTGGCGGGGCCCGCCGTGCCGGTCATCCTCGCGAGCTACACGGCACATCTTATGGATTGGAATGTGCTGCTCGCCGCCGGCCTGACGCTTGGCCTTCTTTACAGCGCCGAATTCATCCTCGCGCGCGCCAACCGCTGGTATTTTTCCTGGCGGCTGCCGCTCTTCTTCCTGCTGCGCGATCTGATGCTGCCGGCGATCTATGTGGACGCCTGGCTGCTCGATGATTTCACCTGGCGCGGCAATGCAATGAGCGTAAGCGAGGAAGAGCGGCCGAGCACTTGAGACGCCGAGCGGGATGAGGAAAAGTGGGAACCGGTTTTCCGCCCGCATCCCGCTCTAATCTTTTAAAATCGATCACGTTTACGACTTTGGATTGTTTCAATCCAAAGTCGTCGTGATCTAAAGACGCCCCTGCCCGGCCGAAATGAGCGAGGCTGTCAAGAGACCGGCTGCACGCCGACCCTCGTCTGCAATGATGCGGCGGGCCGGCTCGGCCCCTCACGCATATTGCGCAATGCCCTTGCCGAAGGACCAGTTCTCCTTCGCCACTTCGACGAGATTGATGAAGATGTTTTCCGGGCGAATGCCGGGATCGCGCGACAGGCGATCGGCGATGGCGGCGTAGAGCGCCTTCTTCTGCTCAACCGTGCGCGTGTTGCTCACCGTGATCTGAATGATGACGAGATCACCGTCGCGGGCAATGCCGAGATAATTCGCGCCATAGAGGAAATCCTCCTCGCCATATTCGTCGATCAACATGAAGCGATCGTCTTCGGGCACGTTGAAGGTCTCGCGCATAGCGGCATAGATATGATCGAGAATGGCCCGTTTGTAAGCGGGCGATTTGCCTTTTCGAATGGAGACGCGCGTCAAGGGCATGGCAGAGCCTCGGATTGCCGATGGCTGACAGATTGGGCGGAGCGCTCGCGCTTTGCGTAGCGCGATGATGTTACATCATCATGTCACATCGGCGCGCTTGGCGCTTTGCACATGATCCGGCAGAGCGATGATGCGGGCGCCGCGCCGCGACGTGAAGATGCCGTAGATCCAGGAGATCGCCACGACGAAGCGGTTGCGGATGCCGATCAGGAAGTAGATATGGGCGACGCTCCAGAAGAGCCAGCCGAAAAATCCCTTCAAGGTGAGATGATCGAGGTTGAGCTTGACGACGGCGGCATGGGTGCCGATCGTCGCGAGATCGCCCTGATGCTGATAGACGAAGGGGGCTGGGCGCGGCTTGCCGGAAAGTTCGCCGGCAATGAGCTTGCCGACATAGCGGCCCATTTGTTTCGCCGCCGGCGCAATGCCCGGCACCGGCTCCCCTTTGCGATCAAGCACCGCCGCCGTATCGCCGATAGCGAAGATCTCCGAATGGCCGGGCACGGAGAGATCCGGCTCGACTTTGATGCGGCCCGCCTGATCATGCGCGGCGCCGACCCATTTCGCCGCCGGCGAAGCAACGACACCGGCGCCCCAAATGATCGTGCTGGCCTCGATCCTTTCGCCATTGACGGTGACGCCGGCGGCATCGCAATCGGTCACGCGCGAGGAAGTCATCACGGTAACGCCCATTTTTTCAAGCGTGCGCTCGGCATAGGCCGAGAGATTTTCGGGAAAGCTCGGCAAGAGCCGCGGCCCCGCCTCAATCAAGAGAATGCGGGCGGAGCGAGGATCGATCTCGCAGAAATCATCGTGCAGCGTCTGCAAGGCGACTTCGGCGATCGCACCCGCCATTTCGACGCCGGTCGGGCCGCCGCCGACGATCACGAAGGTCAAAAGCGCGCGCCGCTTTACCTCGTCGGAAACGAGTTCGGCATGCTCAAAGGCGAGCAGCAGCCGTCCGCGGATCTGCGTCGCATCGGCAATGGTCTTGAGGCCCGGCGCATATTCGGCCCATTCGTCATGCCCGAAATAGGAATGCGTCGCCCCGGTCGCAAACACGAGATAGTCATAGGGCAAAGTAACGGAATCGGTCTGCACCGTTTTCGCCGCCGCATCGACGCCCGTGACCTCCGCCATCAAGACCCGCACATTGCGCTGGCCGCGCAAAATGCCGCGAATCGGCCAAGCGATATCGGCGGGAGACACCACTGCGGTCGCGACCTGATAAAGCAGGGGCTGAAAACAGTGATGGTTCTGGCGATCGACGAGGGTGATTTCGATCGGAAGACCGCTGAGGGCGCGGGCGACGGAAAGACCGCCGAAACCACCGCCAATGATAACGACCTTCTTGCCGTTCGGATAATGCTCCACGCGCCACCTTCGCTCGGTCTGAGGGGTCGAGGGACTAACGCGCTATCTAGCGCGAGTCGCGCTTATCGTTTGATAAATAAATTAAATCGATCCCTGAAAAATTCTATGGGCCGGCCGAGATGAAACCCGGAAGGCTTCGAACCTGCCGGCCCTAGCTTAAGCTATACTTTTGGTGGTCGGGCGGGTTCGGCACGGGCAAAACACCGCCTATCCGCCTTTCGATAGATAGGTGCCTGGCATACCTTAGACTTTCGTCCGGCTAGGCGACCTTCGAAATCCTTGCTTTAAGCCGCCTCTCGCGCGCGAGAGGCGTTTTGAGCCTTGGAGGATCGGGAGCCAATAAGATGAATGATGATTATCGCGACATATTCGGCCTGAAGGTCGCGCCGGTCCTCGCCGATTTCATCGAGCGCGAAGCTCTGCCAGGCACCGGGATCGCTGCCGACGTCTATTGGACCGGCTTAGCGAGGCTCGTCGCGGAATTTGCGCCCAAAATCGCTGCGCAACTCGAGATCCGCGACGCATTGCAGGCGAAAATCGACGCCTATCACATGACGCATAAGGGCCAGGCCTTCGAGGCGCAGGCTTATGAAGCCTTTTTGCGCGACATTGGCTATCTCGCTCCCGAACCCGAGGATTTTGCGATCCGCACCGAACATGTGGATGCGGAGATCGCGGCGATCGCGGCGCCGCAATTGGTCGTGCCACTGTCCAATCCGCGCTATGTGCTCAACGCCGCCAATGCACGCTGGGGCTCGCTCTATGACGCGCTCTACGGAACCGACGCCATCGCCACCACGGGCGGCGCCGAACCCGGCAACAGCTACAACCCCGTGCGCGGCGAGAAGGTCATCGCCTGGGCCCGCGATTTTCTCGATGACTGCGTGCCGCTGGCCGAAGGCAGCCATAAAGACGTCGTCTCCTATCGCATCGATCATGGTCGGCTCGACGCCAAACTCGGCAATGGTGCCGTTACCAGTTTAACAGCGCCCGACCAGTTCCGTGCCTATCGCGGCGCGGCGGCGGAGCCTTCCGCCATTCTCTTGCGCAACAAAGGCCTTCACATCGAGATCGCGATCGATCGGGCGCATCCTATCGGCCGTGACGATCCCGCTGGCGTCGCCGACGTCATCATCGAAGCGGCGGTGACGACCATCATGGACCTCGAAGACAGCGTCGCCGCCGTCGACGCTGCGGACAAGGTCGATCTTTATCGCAATTGGCTCGGCCTGATGAAGGGCACGATCGGCACCACATTCGAGAAGGAGGGCCGCAAATTCGAACGGCGGCTCGCGCCGGACAGGCTCTACACGCAGGCTGATGGCACGACGCTCGCGCTCTCGGGACGCAGCCTGATGCTGGTGCGCAATGTCGGCCATCATATGATGAGCGATGCCGTGCTGGCGGCCGGCGTGCCCATACCCGAAACCTTGCTCGATGCCTCTGTCACCGCGCTCGCCGCGTGGCATGATCTCCGCCGCACCGAAGGCCGCCGCAACAGCAGCGAGGGCTCGGTCTATATCGTCAAGCCGAAACTGCATGGGCCGGCCGAAGTCGCACTCGCCGATCAGATCTTCGCCGCGGTCGAGGATCTTCTCGGGCTGCCGCGCTTCACCATGAAAATGGGCATTATGGACGAGGAGCGGCGCACCACGGTCAATCTCAAAGCGGCGATCAAGGCCGCAGCGGACAGGATCGTCTTCATCAACACCGGCTTCCTCGATCGCACCGGCGACGAAATCCATACGTCGATGGAAGCCGGACCGATGATCCGCAAGAACGACATGAAGAAGTCGGCCTGGATCGCCGCCTATGAAGATTGGAATGTCGACATCGGCCTTGCCTGCGGCCTGCCGGGACGGGCGCAGATCGGCAAAGGCATGTGGGCGGTGCCTGACCGTATGGCGGCCATGCTTGCGGAAAAAATCGCGCATCCACAAGCCGGCGCCAACACCGCCTGGGTGCCCTCGCCGACAGCTGCGGTTCTGCATGCGACGCATTACCACCGCGTCGATGTCGCTCGTCGTCAGGCGGAATTGCGCAGCCGCCCGCGGGCAAAATTATCCGACATCCTCACCATTCCGATCTGCCGCGGCAATTGGGAGCCTGGCGATGTGCAGGAAGAGCTCGACAATAATTGCCAAGGCATTCTCGGCTATGTCGTGCGCTGGATCGACCGCGGCATAGGCTGTTCGAAAGTGCCGGACATCCATGATGTCGGGCTGATGGAAGACCGCGCCACTTTGCGGATCTCCAGCCAGCATGTCGCCAATTGGCTGCATCATGGCGTCGTCACCGAAGCGCAAGTGTCGGACACTCTGAAGCGCATGGCGGCTGTTGTCGATCGGCAGAACGGCATCGATCAGATCTATCGGCCGATGGCGCCGTCTTTCGACGGACCGGCCTTCAAAGCAGCGGCGGATTTGATCTTCAAAGGAAGGGTACAGCCGAACGGCTATACGGAATGGGTGCTGCACGCGCGCCGCCGCGAGGCGAAGGCGCATGTGAGCTGAGCGGATGAAGCAGCGCTAGGACAATAGAGCTTGAGGGCTCGTCGCGTTCGGCCGCGTTGCCGGAAATCGCTGCGCAAGAACGACAGCCACTTCTGTCCCCGCACCCAACTCGGGCCTGCCCAAGTTGGGCTTTTTAGCCGCGCAAGTCGGCAACAGCCGACTTGCGCGAAGCCTTGATCCGACAACCCCATCACTTGACCATGTCCTGCTTGAGCGCGGCCGGCGCATCCGAAAGCCGCACATCAAGCTGCGGCGCTGGGCCTGTCATATTCAGTGGATCGAGGAGATGCTCGATCAATCCCTGATCGAGCCCTTCGGCGAGCGCGACGTCGCGGATCGTGCGCCCCGAGGCCAGCGCCAGTTTGGCGATCTCGACGCTGTGCTCATAGCCGATCAGCGGAACCAGAGCCGCCGCCAGCGCGACGCTTGCTTCCGCCCCGGCGCGGCAGCGCGCTGTATCGGCGCTGATGCCGGCGACGCAGCGTGTCGCCAAAGTTTCCATCGCGCGGGCGAGCAGGCGCATGGAGATCAGAATATTGAAGACGATCACCGGCTCGAAGGCGTTGAGCTGCAATTGCCCGGCCTCGGCCGCCATCGTGACGGCGAGATCATTGCCGATGACCTGAAAGCAGATCTGATTGACCGCCTCCGGAATCACCGGATTGACCTTGCCGGGCATGATCGATGAGCCGGGCTGCATTGGCGGCAGCCGGATCTCGCCGAGACCGGCGCGCGGCCCGCTCGACAAGAGTCTCAGATCATTGGCGATCTTAGAAAGTTTGACGGCGACGCGTTTGAGCACGCCGGAGAAGAGGACATAGGCGCCCGTATCCCAGCTCGCCTCCAAGAGATTTTCCGATTGGACGAGCTTGATGCCGCTCAATGCGGAAAGTTCGGCAACGGCGCGCGCCGCATAGAGCGGATCGGCATTGAGACTCGTGCCGACGGCCGTGCCGCCAAGATTGACCTCGCAGAAGAGATGCGCCGCCTCGCCGATGCGCGCCTCATCCTCGCGCAAAGTCACGGCGTAAGCGCCGAATTCCTGGCCAAGCCTAATCGGGACGGCATCTTGCAATTGGGTGCGGCCGATCTTGACGATGTCGGCGAATTCCTCGGCCTTGGCGGAGAAGGCCCTGATCAGGCATTCAAGTCCTTCAGCAACCTCTTGGCTGCTCATGATGATCGCGAGACGCACCGCCGTCGGATAGGCGTCATTCGTCGATTGCGACATGTTGACGTCGTCATTGGGATGCAACGCGGCATAATCGCCATGCGGCCGGCCCAAATAGTCGAGCGCGCGATTGGCGATGACTTCATTCATGTTCATATTGCTCGACGTGCCGGCGCCGCCCTGAAAGACATCGACGATGAAGGATGCATCGAGCGCGCCGGAGATCACATCGTCGCAAGCGCGCAGAATCGCCGCCTCCTTGCCGGAAGGCAGAAGCCCGCAGGCATGATTGGCGATCGCCGCGGCCTTCTTCACCATAGCGAGCGCGCGGACAAGCATGGGAAAATGGCTGATCGGCAGATCGGCGAAACGGAAATTTTCGGCCGCGCGCAAGGTCTGAATGCCGTAATAGGCAGCTTCAGGAACATCGCGTTCGCCGAGGAGGTCATGTTCGCGGCGCATGCCCGGAGTGGGGCGATCGGAGAGCGAAGTCATCGGGTCCTTCTTTTCACGCTGGGCAGATCGGAAAGATAGGATGCAGCGGAGTTTCAGCGCGCGGAGGCTCGGCGTGTCAAGACTACAGCAAACCGACCAAAGGTGCGGAACTTCCGGCATTCTCGACTTGCCCAGGGCATCCGGAGGAGCTGCCCTCGCTTGCTTCGCCGGTCACGTTACGATCTTGGCCATCAACCCAGACTTGAGCGCTACTGCGACGGCTTCAATGTCTATCCAAACCGGCGGCCCGCACCGACCTTTCTGAGACGGGATCGTGCCGCCGCCCGTGCGGAACTCATGAATTTCCCGCGCCGATTATTGAATGTCCCTCATGCGTTTCATTTTATGCCCTTGATGCGGGTGAGATAATCGACGATTACACTGGCATCCTTCAGGCTCACCGGCGCCTTATAGGCCGTGATCATCTTATGGACGACTTCTTCCCACGCCTCTTTGGTGAGCGAAGGCTGGTTCAGCACGTGATCGGCGGAATGGCAAATGAGGCAGTCGGTGTCGATCACATCGGCGCCCGGACCATCCGGAAACATCTTGTCGCTCGTCGGGACATTGAGCTTCACCGATTTCAACTGATCGAGCGGTTCGGCAAAGCCGGCGCCCGCCATCAGAGGCAGACCGAGCAAGGCAAGAGTCGGCAACAGAATGCAGCGCATGGGCGTTCTCCTCAGCCTGCCACCACAGGGGTCGCTTCGATGGTGTTCATCATATAGCCCGCGGGATTCCAGATCGGGAAACTTGGCTGCGCCTCTCCCTTGCTGTTGGTGCAACGGATCATCAGCCTATGGGCGCCCGCCGATGCGAGCGAAAACTGCGTGCTCCATTGACGGAAGCTATATTTTCCTTCGTCCTTTCCGAGCTTGGTCGGATGCCAGTTCTGGCCGCCATCGAGCGACAGATCCACTTTGGCAACTCCGCAGTCGCCGCCGAAGGCGATGCCGCGCGCCTCGACTGGCGCGTCGAGCGGCAGTTTCGCGCCGGAATTTATGTTGGTGATGAAGGAGCGAGGCACATTCCGTGTCACCGGCACGAGCTTCATGCCGGTTTCGCCGGGCGTGATGGTGCCATGCGGCGTGTCGGGTTTGCGATAGCCTGTCGTCGTCCAATAATTGGTGTCGGGCTTATCCAGCACCTCGATGTCGTTCAGCATCTTGATCCAATAGACGCCGCACCAGCCGGGAACGACGAGCTTCAAAGGAAAGCCGTTCAGCAACGGAAGCTGCTCGCCGTTCATGCCGAAGGCGATCATCACCTCGCCGTCGCGCGCGTGATCGATTGCGAGCGACTTCAAGAATTTCGGTGCGCCGGGCAAGGGCGGCTTGTCCAGCCCGCCAAAACGGACTTGCACGGCGCCGGCCTTCACGCCGGCCTGATCCAGCACATCTTTCAGGCGGACGCCGGTCCAGAGCGCATTGCTCATGCCGCCATTCGCCCATTGCGCGCCGGCCACGCGCGGCTGCATGAAGATGCGCGAATTGCCGGCGCATTGATTAACCGCCGCGAGCTCGATGCGCGGAAAGCTGTGCAGGATGTCGTTCACCGACAACGACAGGGTCCGATCGACATGTCCGCGCACCGTCACGCGAAATGAGCCGACATCGATATCGCTCGGAAAATCTGCCCAATGCCAACTGACGAAATGCTGGTCGTTCGGCGTGAACACGCCTTTGTCAAAGACCTCGAAAGGGGTTTCGAGCCAGGGCGAGCTCGTGCGCTGCAAGATCATCGGCCCTTTTTGCGGAAAGGCGGTCGTGATCGGGCGCGTGCTGGGACCCCCGGGCACATGCAGATCGACCATCGTCTGCGCGAAGGCCGGCGTGGCCAGGAAACCCAGGCCGCCCATCCCTGTGGCCAGCAGACGCCGCCGCGTCACAGCTTGACCAAGCACATCATCAGTCCGCATTTCGACACTCCAAGAGGCTGCATCGATAGGCTGCGCGCGCCGCCACTCTCGCGGTCGGGAAGCCCTCCCTTGCGGGAGGGCTTCCACCCGAAAATTCGCCTATGTCGCAAGAGCTCCCGGAGCGGCGCAGACCGCCTTGTCAACGATCGATATCGAGAAGGATGCGTCAGGACTTCGCCGCCGCAGTCCTCTTATGCGAGGATCACGACCGCGTGCCGAACGCGCAGAGACGCCGATCGCGTTTCATGCCAAAGGCAGGGGATTTTTGGCCCGTTTGTGGCGCGGGCGCAGATATCGTCCTGCGCCGATCGGTGCATCAATCAGATCTGTGTGAACGAGAGGTAGATGTGCCCGGTCGATCACGAAAAATGCGCCGGCATGCGCGAACAGCAAATGCGCGATGCGGTGAGATCGGAGCTTCGATGGTGGGCGCGACAGGGATCGAACCTGTGGCCCCTCGCGTGCGAAGGGAATGCTCCCCCGCCGAGCTACGCGCTTTGGCTCATTCGTCGCCGTGCCCGAAAATGGCTCCCGGCATTTTCCAGCGCATTATTTATGCGCGACTTCCTCGGGCCTTGGTTGCTGCCGGCCTTGGTAGCATGCCACCCATATACGATGGCGTTGCGCAGCCGTGAGGTTTAGACGCTTCGACCAATAGTCCTGTTCGGCTGCGCTCAAGCTACGCACGTCTTCGCAACTCACTGCATGAGCAGGCATGGAGACTAGGGAAGCTGCAACGGCTATAGCGCCAAGTGCTGCGACGCTCATTGGGCGTGAAAGCATATTCCGGAAGATAATCGAGAGCATTGAATCTCCTTAATAGCGGCTCAATAGCGGCCGATGCGCTCGCAGGCGCAGACGTCAATTCGGAAGAAACGGCCGATGACTTACCCTTCCAAGCAGAAGGAGGCACTATTGTGACGCATGACGAAGCAAAAGATTTCCGCTGTGCATCGTCTTGGTCTCGACGGCCGCCAAGAAGCCCGGCTCACCGGCGGGCGGTGGCGCCGTGGTCACCCAGGAAAGATTCTGAAAATAGACGGTGAAACAAAGGGATCGTGATAACCGGCGCGCAGCGCTTGGCGGTGCATGATCCGGTAGCATGGCCGGAAAGCGACAAATTGCCCCTTCAGGTTCGAAACGCGGGGTCAATTGCTTGCGGGAAAGGGCGCGGGCGACATGGTGGGCGCGACAGGGATTGAACCTGTGACCCCTCCCGTGTGAAGGGAGTGCTCTCCCGCTGAGCTACGCGCCCATGACCAATTAAGATACTGGACCCGTGCAACACCGGACCAGCTCGATTACGGAAAACGGCTTTTGCCGATCAAGTCAAGGCCGGAGACACCGCCGCGCCTCGCGCTGGCCGCCCTCCTCGGCTAGATGCCTTTGACGAGGCTTTCAACGGCGTCCCAGAGGTCGTCGAAATGCGAGATGATCCGATCCGGCCTATAGGCTGCAACCGGCAGCTCCGTATAGCCGAAATCGACCGCCACCACCGGGACTTCGGCGTTCTGCGCCGTCTCGATGTCGGTCTTTGAATCGCCGACCATGATGGCCCGTTCGCTGCGCCCGCCCGCCTTGTCGATGGTCATCAGCAAAGCGCGGCCATCGGGCTTGTTCACTGGAAAGCTGTTCTTGCCGCAGATCGCACTGAACCGGTGCGCGATACCGAGCGCTTCGAGCAGCAGGACGGAGGACTGTTCGATCTTATTGGTGCAGACCGCAAAGCGCCACCCCGCCGCCTCGAAACGGTCGAGGGCGGCGCCGACGCCGGGAAACAGCGTGCTCGTATCGGCGATATGGGCATCGTAATGGGCGAGGAAATCGTCGAAAAGCGCATCGATCCGCGCCGCCGGCAGGCTGCCGCCGGCATGCGCAAGGCCGCGCTCGATGAGCGTGCGGGCGCCGCCGCCGACCAGGCTGCGGGCCGTCTCATAAGGCACGGGCGGAAACCCCTCGCGCGTGAGAAGCATATTGAGAGTCGCGACAAGGTCGGGCGCCGTTTCGGCGAGCGTGCCATCGAGATCGAAAACGAGAAGCGGCTTTATCGGCGAAGAAGTGGTCATGCGCCCCACATAATGGGATGAGCGGACGGCATCAAGCATCAGATCCAAGCATCGCCCTTCGGCCCGGGCTTGCGTATAAAGAAACAACCGATTCGCAATGCCGGATGTGGAGAGCCGGACTATGACCCTGTCGCTTCCGAGAGTCCTTCCTTTTGCTTGGCTCCGTCTCGGTCTCAGCCTTCCGGCGCTCAGTGTCGCACTGGTCGCGGGGGCAACGAGCGTCACCGCGGCGAGCTATGAGTTTCTGGCCGCACCCGAGATCGATCTCAACCGCGTCTTTCGGCTCGACAAGGCGACCGGCGAGGTCGGCGCCTGCCAATATGGCTTGAAGGAGGGGACGGTCGGGGTGACGCTCTGCTATCCGCCGGGCGAAGGCGCCGGCCCCCAGGGCTCGAGCGACTATGCCCTCATCGCCTCGCGGCATGAGCGCGAAGGCGGCGTCTTCCGGGTCGATCTGCGCACCGGCATGATGTCGATTTGCTATGTGCTCAATGAGGCCGTCGTCTGCACGCCCCAGGCAAAATAGAGCTTAGGGGCCGCAACCCCCGTCGGCACCCATCAAGCTCCCCTGACGGAGGGTTGACGGGCGCAGCTTCACAGCCTAACCGCTTGCCATGGACAGCCAGAACCCGGAAGAGGCGAAGCGGCGGGCCGCCGCCGCCGCGTTGAAGCTCGTGACGCCGGGCATGCGTCTCGGGCTCGGCACCGGCACGACGGCGGCGCATTTCATCGAACTGCTCGGCGCCAAAGTCGCCGAGGGCCTGCAAGTGACCTGCGTGCCGACATCGGAACGCACCCGCAGCCAGGCAGAGGCGCTCGCCATCCCTCTGACGCCTTTCGAAGAGATCGCCGAGCTCGATCTCACCATCGACGGCGCCGACGAGTTCGACCCGAAACTGCGGCTCATCAAGGGCGGCGGCGGCGCACTCTGGCGCGAGAAGATCGTCGCCGCGGCCTCGAAACGCATGGTCGTCATCACCGATTCCTCGAAGGCCGTCGCGACGCTCGGCAAATTCCCCTTGCCGATCGAGATCAGCCGCTTCGGCTGTGAGGCCACGCGAGCTGCGATCTTGCGAGAGGCGAAAGCCTGCGGTTGCGCGGGAGAAATCGTACTGCGCAAGACGGTGAGCGGCAAAGCCTTCACCACGGACAATGCCAATTATCTCGTCGATTGCGTCTTCGGGACCATTCCGGAGCCGGACGAATTGGCGCACCGCCTCAACGCCATTCCCGGCATTGTCGAACATGGTCTGTTCATCGGCCTCGCCAAGGCGGTGATTTCGGCCGGCCCCGAAGACATCAAAATCTTCGGGCAGTTGGACTGATCGGGCCACCTGAGCCAATGCCGAACCGGATCGCTCAAGACCCGCAACAATGCCCCGAACGCCAGAGCGGGATGAGGAAAAATGGGAACCGGTTTTCCGCCCGATCCCGCTCTGAATTATAGGAATCGATCACGTTTATGACTTTGGATTGATTCAATCCAAAGTCATCGTGATCTAGAGCGTGATAATATTGGCTTGTATCGCTATCACGCTCTAAAACATTGTTTTAACGCATGATCTTATCCGAAAAGTCGGGCCGACTTTTCGGGATCATGCTCTAGGGAGAAAATCCGTGCTTTCGAGTTTTAAATGCCATTGGAGCGCCCGCCGGGCCATCGTCTCTATCGCCGCAGCTCTGCTCATTCTTGCCCCGGCCGCCGAGGCCCAGCAGACCAAACCACCCGCCGCTGCCGCACCTGCCGCGGCGGAACCAAGCCCGTCGCATCTCGCCGCGGCACGCGAGCTCGTCGTGGTGAGCGGCATGTCGCGCTCCTTCAATGCCGCCATTCCACAGATGCTGAGCCAGCTCACCTCGACTTTCGTACAGACACGGCCTGAACTCTTGCCCGATCTCAGCATCGTGCTGAAACAGATCCAGCCCGAATTCGCCAAGGACATCGACGAGATGGTCGACAAGGCGGCGCATATTTACGCGCGGCTCCTGACCGAGCAGGAGATCAAGGCGGCGGTCGCTTTTTTCACGAGCGAGGCTGGCAAGAAATATGTCCAGACCCAGCCCTATTTCTTCAATGATGTCGTCAATGCGATGCAGGCTTGGCATCAGCAGATCTCAAGCGAGATGATGACGCGGCTGCGTGCCGAGATGAAGAAGAAGGGGCACACTCTCTGACATTGCTAGCTGCGGCGTGGCAATGTCTGAGATAAAAACTGCGAGATCGAAGCGGCGAGATCGAAAGCGAGATGTGCGATGGCTCAATGCGATGTCGATCTCTTCGTTATCGGTGCCGGATCGGGCGGCGTGCGGGCGGCCCGCATCGCCGCCTCCTATGGCGCCAAAGTCGTGGTTGCGGAGGAATTCCGCGTCGGCGGCACTTGCGTCATCCGCGGCTGCGTGCCGAAGAAGCTGATGGTCTATGCGAGCCGCTATGCGGATGAATTTGCCGATGCGGCGGGCTTCGGCTGGAGCGTGCCAGGGGCCTCTTTCGACTGGACGAAGCTCGTCGCCGGCAAAGAGAAAGAGATCACCAGGCTCTCCGGCATCTACCGCGCCAATCTCGAAAAATCCGGCGTCGCGCTCGTCGAGAGCCGCGCCATCGTCGAGGATGCCAACAAGATCCGGCTCGTCGCCGAGGACAAGTTGATCAGTGCCAAGATCATTCTTGTCGCGACCGGCGGGGGGCCGGTTCTGGTGCCCGCCGTCCCTGGCGTCGAACATGTGATCACTTCGAACGAGATCTTCGATCTGCCCGAAATGCCGAAGCGGATCTTGATCGTCGGCGGCGGCTATATCGCCGTCGAATTCGGCGCTCTGCTTGCCCGTCTCGGATCTGAGGTCACGCTCGCCATGCGCGGCACAAATATTCTGCGCGGCTTCGACGAGGATCTGCGCAATGGCCTGCGCGATGCGATGACCGAAGCCGGCGTGAATTTCAAATTCGGCACTCTGCCGAGCCGCATCGACAAGACGGAAGCTGGCCTTGAGGTCGCGCTCAGCAATGGCGCGGCGATCGACGTCGATCGGGTCATGCTGGCGACTGGCCGCGATCCTAACACAAAGGGCCTCGGCCTCGAAAAAATCGGCGTCGCTCTCGATGCCATCGGCGCGGTCAAGGTCGATGAATATTCGCAATCGACCGTCCCGTCGATCTATGCGGTCGGCGATGTCACCAATCGCATTGCCTTGACGCCGGTCGCCATTCGCGAAGGCCATGCCTTTGCCGATACGGTCTTCGGCAATAAGAAGACCGCGGTCGATTATAACGGTGTGCCCACAGCCGTCTTCGCAACGCCGGAGCTCGGCACGGTCGGGCTCACCGAGACCGAGGCGCGCGAGGCCTATCATTGCGTCGATATCTATGCGACGAGCTTCCGGCCGCTGAAGGCAACCTTGTCCGGCCGGCCCGAAAAGACGCTGATGAAGCTCGTCGTCGACGGCGAGACGGATAAAGTGCTCGGCGCGCATGTGCTCGGCGAAGGCGCCGGCGAAATGGTGCAATTGCTCGGCGTCGCGGTCAAGATGGGCGCCAAAAAGGCCGATTTCGACGCGACCATGGCGGTGCATCCGACCTCGGCCGAGGAATTTGTCACCTTGCGCACGCGCACCGCGCGCTATCAAAAGGACAAAGCCGATATAGCGTGAGCCGGCGGCACCCTTTCCCGGACGCATGCAGCGAAGCGGAATGCGATCCGGGATCCAGCGCATATGATGTTGCGCGAAGCGCAACGCCGTTTTTTTGATAAAGTCGCTTCGCGAACTTCTTACGCTGGATTCCGGGTTCGGTTCCGCTTCGGGCCTATCGCCCTCGCTGCACGGCCACGGAAAAGTGGCGTTGTTACCCTAAGTTAGCGGCCAGAGCCGATGATGTGATTACAGTCGCAATCCCCTACCCGCTTGTGTATAAAGCGCATGGGGGCTAGGGGAGCTTGAGCAGCTCCAAAATTGGGTCAGATTGGATCGAAATCTCATGCCGAGCGAACATTGGTCGCCTGACAGCTGGCGGGCAAAGCCCATCGAGCAGGCGCCCGTCTTTCCAGATCAAGCGGCACTGGCTGGGGTCGAGCGCCAGCTCGCCGCGTTTCTGCCGCTCGTCTTCGCAGGCGAGGCCCGCAAGCTGAAGGCCATGCTCGGCAAGGCCGCCAAGGGCGAGGCCTTTCTGCTCCAGGGCGGCGATTGCGCCGAGAGCTTCGCCGAACATTCAGCCGACAATATCCGCGACTTCTTCCGCGTCTTTCTGCAAATGGCGGTGGTGATGACCTTTGCCGCGGCCTCGCCCGTGGTAAAAGTCGGCCGCGTCGCCGGCCAATTCGCCAAGCCGCGTTCCGAGCCGATGGAAAAGCGCGGCGATGTTTCGCTGCCGAGCTATCGCGGCGATATCGTCAACGATATCGCCTTCACCGAAGCAGCGCGGACGCCCGACCCAGTTCGTCAGCTCGATGCCTATCGCCAATCGGCAGCGACCTTGAACCTGCTACGCGCTTTCGCGACTGGCGGTTATGCCAGTCTCGAAAATGCGCATCGCTGGATGCTCGGCTTCATCAAGGATTCTCCGCAATCCGCTCGCTATCAGGAACTCGCCGACCGCATCACCGAGACGCTTGGTTTCATGCATGCGATCGGGGTCGATTCCGAAGCGCATCAGGAATTGCGGCAGACGGATTTCTACACCTCGCATGAGGCGCTGTTGCTCGGCTATGAAGAGGCGCTGACGCGCGTCGATTCGACCACCGGCGATTATTATGCGACCTCCGGCCATATGATCTGGATCGGCGATCGCACACGGCAATTGGATCATGCGCATGTCGAATATGCGCGCGGCGTGAAGAATCCCCTCGGATTGAAATGCGGCCCCTCGCTGAAGCCCGACATGCTGTTGAAGCTGATCGATGTGCTCGATCCCGACAATGAGCCGGGTAGGCTCACGCTGATCTGCCGCTTCGGCGCCGACAAGGCAGGTGAACTGCTGCCGGTGCTCTTGCGCGCCGTCAAGCGCGAGGGCCGCAATGTCCTTTGGTCCTGCGATCCGATGCATGGCAATACGATCAAGGCGGCGAGCGGCTTCAAGACGCGGCCCTTCGACCGCATCATTAGCGAGATAAGAACCTTCTTCGCCGTGCATCAGGCGGAAGGGACTTATGCCGGCGGCGTGCATCTCGAAATGACCGGCAAGAATGTCACCGAATGCACCGGCGGCGCGCGGGCGATTTCGGAGGCCGATCTTTCCGACCGCTATCACACCTATTGCGATCCCAGGCTCAATGCCGAGCAGGCGATCGAGATCGCTTTCCTCGTCGCCGAACTGTTGAAGGCCGAGCGCCTGCAGCGGGGGAAAGAAGAGGTGAGGGCGGCGGAATAAGTTGGGGGCGAAATCCCTCCCCTAGAGGGGAGGGTGGCGCCGCAGGCGCCGGGTGGGGTATCAGCGGCGCAATCAAACCCCATCCGTCACGCTTCGCGTGACACCTTCCCCAATCCAACTCGGGCCTGCCCGAGTTGGACACTTTAAGTGCGCAAGTCGGCATCAGCCGACTTGCGATGGGGAAGGACACCCCGGCACGAAACCTGCCTCCATCATCCCATGGCTCCTCTCCCGACCCTCTTCCTGTCGCATGGCGCGCCGAGTCTCATCCTGCATGAGAGCCCGGCCCGCGCCTTTCTGCAAAATCTCGGGCGCGAGATCGAGCGCCCGCGCGCGATCCTGATCGCCTCAGCGCATTTCGAAATGCCGCAGCCGGCACTCACCGCCGACGCGCAGCCTGAGATGATCTATGATTTCCGCGGCTTCGAGGACGAGCTTTACAAGATGACCTATCCGGCGCCCGGTGCACCGGGCCTGGCCGCGGTCGCCGCCGATCTTTTGATCGATGCGGGTTTCGAGGCGCAGGAGATCTTAGGGCGCGGCTATGATCATGGCGCCTGGGTGCCGCTGAAGCTCATGTATCCGGATGCTGATATTCCGATCGTCGAGCTCGCCGTGCAGCGCGAGGGCGGCGCCGGCCATCACATAACCATGGGTCGCGCGCTCGCGCCGCTGCGCGACCATGGCATTTTGATCGTCGGCTCCGGCAGCCTCACCCATAATCTCGATGCGATTTTTAAAAATGGCTTTGCGCTCGATGCGCCCACGCCCGATTGGGTGACCGCTTTCGCCCAATGGGTGCATGCGAAGGCGGAATTAGGCGCGCTCGACGACATTGCCGATTGGTGGGGCCTAGCGCCTTTCGCCAGAGAAAATCACCCGACGCCGGAGCATTTTCTGCCGCTGCCTCTCGTCATGGGCGCGGCCGGCGAAGGCGCCAGGGGCAAGCGCCTGCATTCCTCCGTGCAATATGGCGTGCTGTCGATGGATGCGTATTTGTTTGCTTGAGCTGCGAACCCTCTCGCGCAACGAGAGAGGGTCGCGCGCCTCAAGGATTTAACGTTCTGGCCAATCGGAACCCCTCGAGGTTGGAGTGGAGGAGTGGAGGGTTCTTGAAGCGGGCAGCGGCGCGTAGCTGCGTCGGATCACTGGTCCAACTACCACCGCGAAGGCCTCGGTATTTGCAATCTCCGGCAGTCCACACTGAACCGTCCGAAGGGGCGCCGTCGTAATTATTGTGGGCGCAATCTTCGACCCATTGGGCCACATTGCCAGCCATGTCATAGAGGCCGAATTTATTGGCCGGAAATGAACCAACAGGAGCTGTTCCACTTTTTTCGTCCCATTCGCCGCCACATTCGCTGCAATTGGCATTGACCTTGCCGATCTCATTGCCCCAATAATAGGCCGTCGTCGTGCCGGCCCGCGCCGCATATTCCCATTCGGCCTCGGAGAGTAGACGGTAAGGCTTGCCGGTCATCCGGGAAAGCCAGGCCACATAAAGCTGGGCATCCACCCAGGAGACGCTGACCACCGGCCGCCGACCGCGCCCCCACAGGGAGTCCCGATGCGCGAGGGCACTCACCGACCGAGACGCAAGCGTCCCAATCGGCGAAGGTCACATCGAATTTCGAAACTGCGAATGGCTTGGCGAATGTCACCTTGTGCTGTGGACCTTCGGAAGCGCGATGCCCCGACTTGCTCGGCGACGAACCCATCGTAAATGTGCCCGCCGGAATGACAACCATCTCCGGGCAATCGTTGGCGCATTCTTTGAAGTGCTCTAGCGGCTTCAGCGCGCGCTCACGCGCCGCAGAGAGCACGTAAGGCCGAAACTCCCTCTGCGCATAGGGCCAATCGACGGTCCACCAATGATATTGCTCTTTTAGAAAGTCCTGTTTGATCCAACCGATGAGCCCGAGGATGATGACGATGAGACCGGCATAGGCTGCGCCCTGCACGCGGCGTATCCGCGCGCGTGAGGCCGCCTCAGCCTTGCGGCAGGCCGCGAGGTAATCGCGATCCGTCGGCTCCAGATTCGCAGCAAGGTCGGGCCGCGCGCTCAGATGCTCGGCCGCTTCCAGCCGGCCCGTCGCATGGGTCAGCCAAGCAGCACTCTTGCCGTTCGCGGCCCAATCGCGGCTCGCGCGTTTGACGCCCTCCAGCACGGCAAGCAGCGCGGCATCTTCTTTGAGCCATCCCTCCAGCAAGTCCCATTGCCGCAGCAGCGCCTCATGCGCCGGCTCGATCGTCGTCTTGCCCGTGTCTTTGGCAACATCGGTGGCGAGAAGCCGTTGCTCGACGAGCTGCTGAATCAGCGGCCGAGATTCTGCCGGAATTTCCGACAGACAGGCGATGCGGCGGCGCGGCGCGCCGGTGTCGGGATCGATGCCGGCGAGCCAGGGAATGAGCCCGCGCCGCAGCAGCGCCAGGCGTGCGAGGCGATCTTTCGGGATCGCGGGGTCCGCATCCGCAGCCTTGAATGCACGCTCGATCGCCGCCTCGATCGAACCCTTGATGCCGCCGAGGCTCTTGTACTTCTCGACCGTCAGCTCGCCGTCGCCGCCGTGCTCGACATAGAGACGCTCGAGCGTGAAGGCCAACAGCGGCAGCGCGTCCTTGACACCGCCCGCCTCAATGTCGGCGAGCAGAGCCTCGACCAAAGCCTCCTCGATTGTGAGCCGGCGCGCCGTCCCTTCCAGCCGATGCGCCGGGCCTTTGATCACTTCGGCATAGGCGCCTTTCGGCATGGGACCGAGATCGAAGGGGATCTTGCGAATCCCATCGAGCAGTTTGGCTTCCTGCAGATGCCCATAGGAATCGGAGCGGATCGCAATGACGACGATGAGTGCCGGCGCATCCTCGCCGAGCAGCTCGCGCAGCAATGCCAAGAAGATTTGCGCCTCGTCCTGGCCTTCGGCAAGAAACAGCTCTTCGCCCTGATCGATCGAGAGGATGAGCACCGGCGGCTTTGGCGTGCTATCGGCATCCAGCGCGCTTGGTATCACCTTGTCGACGAGCGCTTGTAGGAGTGGGCGAAGTGTCGACGCACCGCCTTCGATGGCCGCCCGAAGTTTTGCGCGCGTCGTTGGGATACCTGCGGCTTGGAACGCTGTTTCGAGCGCACGAAGGAGGCCGGTGTCGCCAAAGAGTGCCGCGCGCTCCGGCCGGATGATCGGCAAAGGCAGGAAGTGGCGGTCGTCACGCGCAAGCCGCGGCAAGAGGCCGGCACGCAGGAAGGACGACTTGCCGGCGCCGGATGCGCCAAGGATCACGAGAAGCCGCGGCGGGGCCGCCTCGCGCAAGCCGCGCAGCCGGTCGAGCGCCTCGACGATCGGCGCGTCCCGGCCGAAGAAAATGCCGGCGTCCTCGGCTTCAACCGGGCGCAGGCCACGATAGGGCGGCCGGTTCGGATCGCTCTTGGGCGGCCAGGCAAAATATTTTGGGTCGAGGCCGGCCTCCTCCAGCCCATGCTTGAGCCGCTGCAGCCCCTCCAACGAAAAAGTGACATGCACCTCATCATGAGTGACCGGCAGAACAGCGTGCAGCATGACATGATCTGTGCCGGCGGCGAGGCGAACCAGTTGCCAGGTTCCGGCGAGGTCCTCCGGCAGATCGTGGATCGACAGGTCCTCGATGAGCACGCCGAACAGCCGCTTGTTCAAGCGATGCGCGAGATTGAACTCCTTCAAGCACCAGCGCGAGGCAAGCCATGCCTTGGAGACAAGAAACAGCACCGCCTCGCAACGATTGGCCGCCGCGTTGAGCGCCCGCTCCCAGCGCTCGCCGGCGGCAATGCCGCGCTGCGGGTCGAGATCGAGGAAAATATCTTCCTTCCAACCCTCATTCGCCAGCCAGTCGCGCAGAGCGACGGCCTCGGCATTGTTGGCGCTCGAATGACTTAAAAAAATACGCGACACGGCAATCGTCCGTAGGAAACTTCCGTCCCGTGTCGAGACTATAGACGCCGATGAAAATTGTCACCATTCAGCGCCGGGCGGCAATTGGCGACCTGTTTTCGAAACGTGGTCACTCCCATGGCCATCATGCAATATGCCGCCGAAATTCGTTTCCGCAAATGATATGGCAGAGATGCGCCAAGAGCCAAAGCGCACAGCCGCCCGATCCAATGATGCGACGACGCCATGGTTCCTGCCTAAATCGCAGGCGGGATGTTTTGGTTCATGCGAAAGACGTTCTGCGGATCGTACTTGGCCTTGATCATGGCGAGCCGGTCGTAACTTGCGCCATACGCCGCGCGATCACGACTCCTGTCATCTTCATTTAAGCGATTTACATAAGCGCCGCGCGCAAAGGGCAGCGTCGCTTCCCGGGTTTGCCTTACCCAAGCCGTTGCGGCGCTACCATCCGCACCGCGCGCCCAGTCGGCGCTAATCCATGAGCTCAGACCACGCTCGCGAATAGGGAAGGCGCCGTTGCCGGTCGTCGAAGCGCCGCGAAGGTCGTCAAAACCAAACTCTGCCGAAGGCGGGGCTGCTGCAACACAGGCGCAAATCGTCTCGATTAAGTCATCGCTCAGGTCGGGGAAAAAAGCACCGGTTTGGAAGCTTGGTATTCCGGGAGGGCCGGCCGATACGCTGAACGCGCGCGGCGGAGTCTGCACCCGAAGCGTCGAGACCTCCGGGTGTCCAAAGGTCATCAGCGCCGACGCGGCGCGCTGGCCTTTGGTCAGGTCGCCGGTGTAGCAAAATGACAGCGTCAATTGTGACGGACTGCCTGCGTAGGTATTGAAAGATAGTCCGGTCGTGAGCTCGTCTGGCGCTGACTCGAGAAAGTCGCGGTAGAAACGAAGCACGTCGCGGTACTGCGACGATGGATAAACGAGGCTCCCGTTGAGCACCCGAGGTACGTTAAAGACACGAAGCTCGATCTTCGTGACAACTCCAAAGTTTCCGCCGCCACCGCGAATTGCCCAAAACAAGTCCGCATTTTCCGCCGACGAGACATGCAGAACGGAACCGTCCGCGGTGATGACCGAGGCTGAAATCACGTTATCGCACGCGAGGCCGTATTTGCAGACCAGTGGGCCGATTCCACCGCCAAGCGTCAAGCCGCCGATGCCGACAGAGGGGCATGTGCCGGCGGTTGTCGTGACGCCGTGCGCCCAGAGCTCGCTGTAAAGCGGCCCGATTTTCACACCCATGCCGACATCTGCGGATTGCGATGACGGATTGAAGCGAACGTGATTTATCCCGGTCAGATCGATGACTAGGCCATCGTTACAGGTCGAATATCCGCCATTGTCATGGCCACCCGATCTCACCGATATTGGAAGCGCGTAATTGCGGGCAAACTCGATGCAGCGCTGAACATCTGCTTCGCCCGCGCAGCAGGCCACGGCGGCCGGAAACTCGTCGAACCGTCCGTTGAAGATTCTGCGCGCCTGTCCGTATCCTGCGTTCCCGCGGACGATGAGAGAGCCTGCCAGCTTTCTCGAGAGATCTGCGAGTGGCGCCGCCGTTCGTGCCGAAGCGGGGCGCGCCAGGCCCGCGGTGGCCACAGCCGCGGTAAGCAGAAACTGGCGTCGGGAAATTCGGTCCCGCATCTAAATACCTTAGGATTTTCAAAGAACTATAGCATGATGCCCGATTCCATTTGAATGCATCATGCGCTTACACCTCGATGACCAGCACATGCACCGCGGGCCTTTTGCCCCAGGCGCCATAGACCGTATTGCGCACCGCCTTTTCGAGCGCGACGGACACGACATTGGCATCGCGCCGCTGCGGTCGCGGCAGGCCATCGAAAGTCTGAAACACCACATCATCGACCAGTTCGTCGAGCTTGGCGCCGGCGCCGGTCTTCGCCGGCAAGCCAGCCAATATGACGTCGGGAATGCCGACCATCTCGCCCTTTTTGTCAATCGCCAGCGCAACCGTCACGATCCCCGAAAACGCGAGTTTCTGTCGCGTGCGTAAAATCTCATCGCCGAGCGGCACGAGCGTATTGCCGTCCTTCCCGAGCCGGCCGGTGGGCACCTCGTCGACGATTCCTGGCTCGCCCGGCGCGAGCAGCACGACATCGCCATTATGCGCTTTGACGACATGCTCGGCGCCGCACCGAACGGCAAATTGCGCATGCTCGGTCAGATGCAGCTCTTCGCCATGCGCCGGAATGGCGATCTTCGGCCGGATCCATTGATAGAATTGGGCGACCTCGCCGCGACGCGGATGGCCCGAAGCATGGATCAGCGCCATGCGGTCGGTAATGACCTCGATGCCCTGCTTGATGAGATTATTGATGATGCGGCCGACATCTCTTTCATTACCGGGGATGGTCCGCGACGAGAAGATGACACTGTCGCCGGGCGCGAGCTTGACGATCGGATGATCATCCTCGGATATGCGCGCCATCGCGGCGCGGCTCTCGCCTTGGCTGCCGGTGGCGAGCACGACGATCTCGTCGCGCGGCAAGGAGGGAAAGGCCTCGGCTGAAAGAAACGGCGGAATATCGTCGAGATAGCCGCAATCGCGGGCAACCGCGACGACGCGCTCCATGGCACGGCCGACGAGCACCACTCTGCGCCCTGCCGCCGTCGCGGCCATGGCGACAGCGCGCAGCCGCGCGACATTCGATGCAAAGGTCGTGACGACCACCCTGCCCCGCGCGGCTTTGATGATGTTATGCAGGGTCTTTGCGACTTCGCCCTCGGATGGACTCGTGCCTTCGCGCAAAATATTGGTCGAATCGCAGATGAGGGCGAGGACGCCTTCATCGCCGATCTCTGTCAGCCTTTGCACATCGGTCTTGGCGCCGAGCCCCGGCTCAGGATCGATCTTCCAATCGCCCGTGTGCAGCACCGTGCCGAGCCGGGTGCGGATCGCCAGAGCGCAAGCCTCGGGGATGGAATGAGCGACCGGGATCAATTCCACATCGAAAGGATAGAGCGCGAGACGCGCGCCTTGCATGACGGTCTTGATCCGAATGTCCGGCGCACCAGCCTCATTGAGCACGCGCATTTGGAAAAGCCCGGCGGCGAAAGGCGTCGCATAGAGCGGGCAATTGAGCCAGGGCCAGAGATCGGCAATCGCGCCGATATGATCCTCATGCGCATGGGTAATGATGCCACCGACGAGATCACGCTGGATCTGCCCGATGAAGCGCGGATCAGGCACGATAATGTCGATCCCCGCCTCCTGCGGCCCGGCGAAGGTGACGCCGCAATCGACCAGCAGCCATTTGCGATCGCTCTTGGACCCGAGCCCATAGAGCGTGAGATTCATGCCGATCTCGCCGAGGCCTCCAAGCGGCACGAAGAGAAGTTCATCACCAGCCCCGCGCATCAGCGCCGCCCTTTTCTCAACCTGCCGCCGCGCGTCATTCGACCGTACCGTTCACAGGCTCGGCCAGCCAGACGTCGCCGGCTTCTATGATCTCGCTTGCCTCTCCGCACGCAACGATCAGCCGGCCGCTCGCATCGATCGTGCGAAAAATGCCCGCAACAGAACCCGTGGGCGTGTCGATCCTGATCGGTCCGCCGAGGCCCGCGGCGAAGCTGAGCCATTCCTGCCGGATGGCGTCAAAGCCAGCACCCTTAGCAAATCTGTCCAGCCCTTGCGCAAGCTCGTGCGAGAGGTGGAGGAAGATATCTTGCGCTTCGCATCGCAGCGCGCCAATCTCGGCCAAAGCCGTCGCCCGATAGGGAAGGTCGCTTGGTGAGACGGCGCAATTCACGCCAATGCCCATAATGCAGGCGAAACGGCCATCACGCAGCTCGGTGCTCTCCAGCAAAATGCCGGCGAGCTTGGCGCCATCGAAGAGAATGTCATTCGGCCATTTGAGCCGCAAGCGCATATCATCGCCGATACATTCACGCAAAGCACGTGCCAGCGCAACACCCGCAACAAAGCCGAGCTGCGGCGCGAGACGGGCCTCTACTTCGTCGATCAGCAAAAGGCTCGCATAGAGATTGCCTGGCGGCGAGACCCATTGCCGCCCGTGGCGGCCGCGTCCCCTGCTCTGCGCTTTGGCGATCAGCCAAGCTCTGCCCGGATCGCCGGCCCGCGCCAGACGCATGGCCTCATCATTGGTCGAGCCAATCTCCTCATAGATGAACAGCCGATAATGTCGATCGATGGCGCTCTCTGCGAGCCGGAACGGGTTTGGCTGATCCACGCGCAGCTTTCGATTCAGAAGAGAGATTTGGCGGCGATACTCGCAGCTTCGACAACCGGCGCGGGATAGGCGAAGAAGAAAGTCACCAAAATGCCGCTCACGGCCAGAACGGCACGCAGCACCGGCGCCGCTTTATCGAAGCCTACAGCCGGCTCGTCAAAATACATGACCTTGACGATGCGCAGATAATAGACTGCGGCCACGACGCTCGTCAAAAAGCCGATCACGGCGAGGCCATAGAGATGCGCCTGGATCGCAGCGTTGAAAACGTAAAATTTCGCGAAGAAGCCGGCGAGCGGCGGAATGCCGGCGAGCGAAAACATCATCATGGCCAGGAAGAAGGCCATGGTGCCGTCGCTGCGGGCTAGTCCTGAGAGATCGCTGATGAGCTCCACCGGCTTGCCATTGATCCGCATCGAAAGGATCGCTGCGAAAGTGCCGAGCACCATCACGAGATAGATGCCCATGTAGAACAGCACGCCGGCGACACCCGTCTGCGTGCCCGCGGCAAGCCCGACCAGCGCGAAGCCGATATGGCCGATCGAGGAATAGGCCATCAGCCGCTTGATATTGGTCTGCCCGATTGCCGCAAAAGAGCCGAGCGCCATCGACAGGATCGAGATGAAGATGACGATCTGCTGCCATTGCACGGCAATGCCGGGAAAGGCCGTCATCACGACGCGCACCGTGATCGCTACGGCCGCAAGCTTCGGCGCGGTGGCGAAAAAGGCCGTTACCGGCGTCGGCGCGCCCTCATAGACATCGGGCGTCCACATGTGGAAAGGCACCGCCGACATTTTGAAGGCGAGACCGGCCATGAGGAAGACGAGGCCGAAGATGACGCCGAGGCCGGGCGTGCCTTTCAACGCGGCGGCTATGCCGGCGAAGGTGACGGTTCCGGCAAAGCCGTAGAGAAGCGAGGCGCCATAGAGCAGCATGCCCGAGGACAATGCGCCAAGCACGAAATATTTGAGGCCGGCTTCCGACGCTCTTCTGTCGTCGCGGTGAAAGGCTGCGATGACATAGAGCGCGAGCGACATCAGTTCGAGGCCGAGATAGAGCGCGATGAGGCCGGCGGCAGAGATCAGCATCGACATGCCGAGCGTCGATAACAGCACGAGGATCGGGAATTCGAATTTGTCGATCTTGGCTCGCTTAAGAAAATCCTGCGCCATGAGCAGAGTGACGAGCGAGCCCGAATAGGCGAGCACCTTCATGAAGCGTCCGAAGGCGTCGTCGATGAAAGCATGGTCATAGATCACGGCGTTGGTCTTGCTACCGAGCAGAATGACGAGAATGGCAAGGCCCAGAACGCCGACCGCGATCTCAGTCATCGGACCATCGCTGTCGCGGCCGCGGATGGCGCCGATGAGGACGAGCGCAATGGCACCGGCCCCCAGAATGACTTCCGGAAGGCTGTGCGCGAGCGCGAAGGAGAGCGAGGTCATGAACGAGCCTTCCGATCGTCAGGGGAGTGCCGTAGTATGCACTGCGGCGAGCGCCGTGTGATAGCCATGCAGGAGACCGGCGACAGAAGCGGCCGTGCCGTCGAGAATGGGCGCCGGATGAATTCCATAATAGACGGTCAACACCACCAGCGGCGCGAGGATCGCAATCTCGCGCGGCGAGAGATCGAGAATGGCCCTGAGCGCCGGCTTCTCCAACACGCCGAAGATGATGCGCCTATAGAGATAGAGCGCATAGGCCGCCGACAGAATGGTGCCGATCGCCGCAAAGGCAACCACGGTGCTGTTGAAGCGGAAGGTCCCGATCATGGTCAAGAATTCGCCCACGAAGCCGGAGGTGCCGGGCAGGCCGACATTGGCCAGAGTGAAGACCATGAAGACCGCGGCATAGAGCGGCATGCGTTCGACGAGGCCGCCATAGGCCGCGATCTCGCGTGTATGCATCCGGTCATAGACGACGCCGACGCACAGAAAGAGCGCGCCGGACACGAGCCCATGCGAGATCATCTGGAAGATCGCACCCTGCACGCCCTGCTGCGTCAGCGAGAAGAGGCCCATGGTGACGAAGCCCATATGCGCCACGGAAGAATAGGCGATGAGCTTCTTCATATCCTCCTGCACCAGAGCAACGAGGGACGTGTAAATGATGGCGATGATCGAGAGCGCAAAGACGAGCGGCGCAAAATAGACGGAAGCTTCCGGAAACATCGGCAGCGAAAACCGCAGAAAGCCATAGCCGCCCATTTTGAGGAGAATGGCGGCCAGGATCACCGAGCCCGCCGTCGGCGCCTCGACATGGGCATCCGGCAGCCACGTGTGGACAGGCCACATCGGCAATTTCACCGCGAGCGAAGCGAAGAAGCCGATCCACAACCATTTTTGCATCGCCGAGGGGAAGGCCGTCTTCAAGAGCACCGTGATGTCCGTCGTGCCGGCGACGCCATACATGGCCATGATGGCGATGAGCATGAGGAGCGAGCCGAGCAGCGTGTAAAGAAAGAATTTGAAGCTCGCATAGATGCGTCTTTTGCCGCCCCAAATGCCGATGATCAGGAACATCGGAATGAGGCCGCCTTCGAAAAAGAGATAGAAAAGCACGAGATCGAGCGCGCAGAACACGCCGAGCATCAAGGTCTCGAGAACAAGAAAGGCGACCATATATTCCTTGACGCGCGTATTGATCGATTGCCAGGAGGCAATGATGCAGATCGGCATCAAAAAGGCGGTCAGTATGACGAAGGGCATGGAAATGCCGTCGACGCCCATTTTATAGACGAGGCCGGAGCCGAACCAGCTCTTCTGCTCGACGAGCTGGAAGGCCGCCGAGGTCGGGTCGAATTTCGCATAGGCATAAAGCGACAAAAGAAAATCGACGAGCGTCGTGATCAGCGCCGCCCAACGCGCATTGTTGACGCTCGCCGCATCGCTGCCGCGCAAAGCGAGAATGAAGGCGACGCCGACGAGGGGCAGAAAGACGAGACCGGAGAGAATGCCGAATCCGAACATCAATGCAGCCCCAGGACGAGATAATAGGTGAGGAATGCCGCGACGCCGATCAGCATGGCGAAGGCATAATGATAGAGATAGCCGCTTTGCAGCTTGACGACGCTGCGCGTCACATCGACGACGCGGGCGGCGACACCATCCGGCCCGAAGCGATCGATGATGTTTTGATCGCCGCCATGCCACAAAAGCCGCCCGAGCCAGAAGGCTGGCCGGACGAAGATGAGATCATAAAGCTCGTCGAAATACCATTTGTTGAGCAGGAAGTTATAGAGCAGCGGATTTGTCTTCGCCCAAGCATCGGCGGTGCCAGGCGACCAGATATAGAGATAGACGGCGACGAAGAATCCGAAGATCATCAGCACGGATGGCAGCAAGCCGATAAAATGCGGAATATGTTCCATCGCTTCGAGAATATGATTGCCCGGCCCGACATAGAGCGCGCTCTTCCAGAAGGCGGATGAGCCTTCGCCGATGAAGAAATGCTTGAAGGCAAGGCCGGCGAAGATCGCGCCGGCGGCAAGGCAATAGAGCGGGATCATCATCGAATTTGGCAATTCATGCGGATCGATGGGATGCGCATCGCCATGATGAGCGTCCGCATGATGAGCAGCGGCAAGATGGGCATCTGCATGATGCGCAGCATCATGCCCAGCAGGTGCATGCTCCTCCTCTTGCGCCGCGGCGACCGCATGCGTTGCTTCCACCGCCTGCCATTTCGGCTCACCGAAGAAAGTCATGAAGATCAGCCGCCAGGAATAGAAGGAGGTGAGCCCGGCGGCGATGGCGATGAGCAGAAAGGCGTAGAGATGGCCGGGCAGCGGCGAGGCAAAAGCGGCCTCGATGATCGCATCCTTGGAGAAATAGCCGGCGGTGAGCGGAAAGCCGGTTAGCGCCAGCGTTCCGGCGACCATCATCCAGAAGGTGACGGGGATCTTCTTCGCGAGTCCGCCCATTTTGCGCATGTCCTGCTCGTGATGCATCGCATGGATCACCGAGCCCGCGCCCAAGAACAAAAGCGCCTTGAAGAAGGCATGCGTGAAGAGATGAAAAATGCCGAGCGAATAGCCGCCGACGCCGAGGCCGACGAACATATAGCCCAATTGCGAGCAGGTCGAATAAGCGATGACGCGCTTGATGTCGTTTTGCACGAGGCCGACCGTCGCCGCGAAAAAGGCGGTCGTCGCGCCGATCACCGTGACGAAAGAGAGCGCGGCCGGCGCCTGTTCGAAGAGTGGCGACAGCCGCGCCACCATGAAGACGCCCGCCGTCACCATGGTCGCGGCATGGATGAGCGCGGAGACAGGCGTCGGGCCCTCCATCGCATCGGGCAGCCAGGTATGGAGCAGGAATTGCGCCGATTTGCCCATCGCACCCATGAAGAGCAAGAGGCAAGTGATGGTCATCGCGTCCATGTCATGGCCGAAGACATGGATCACCTTATGCGCGAGACCCGGCGCTGCGGCAAAGATCTGATCGAAATTGACCGAATTGGTCAAAACGAAGACGAGGAAAATGCCGAGCGCGAAGCCGAAATCGCCGACTCTGTTGACGACGAAAGCCTTGATCGCCGCGGCATTGGCGGCGGGCTTCTCATACCAGAAGCCGATCAGGAGATAAGAGGCGAGGCCGACGCCTTCCCAGCCGAAGAACATCTGCAAGAGATTATCCGCCGTCACCAGCATCAGCATGGCGAAGGTGAAGAGCGACAGATAGGCGAAGAAGCGCGGCCGCGACTTGTCCTCGGCCATATAGCCGATCGAATAGAGATGCACGAGCGCCGAGACCGTCGTGACGACGACCAGCATCACCGCGGTGAGCGTATCGATACGCAAGGCCCAATCAACCTTGAGCGCGCCCGAGGTGATCCATCCCCCGAGCACCGGCACGTTCACTGTCGCCTGGCCGGAGAGGAAGCCTGCGAAAACGATCCAGGCAAGCACCATGGCGACGAACAAAAAGCTCGTGGTGATGAGCTCCGACGGGCGCGGTCCCATCAGCTGGCCGAAAAGGCCGGCGATCAAAAAGCCGAGCAGCGGGAGAAAGACGATAGCCGTATACATGCCCCGCTCAGCCCTTCATCAGATTGACGTCTTCGACCGCGATCGTCCCGCGATTGCGGAAATAGGCGACGAGAATGGCGAGGCCGATCGCCGCCTCGGCCGCCGCCACGGTCAGAATGAACAAAGCGAAGACTTGGCCCGTGAGATCGCCGAGAAAGGCCGAGAAAGCCACGAGATTGATGTTGACGGAAAGCAAGATGAGCTCCACCGACATCAAGATCACGATGATGTTCTTGCGGTTCACGATGATGCCGGCGACGCCGAGGGTGAAGAGCACCGCGGCGACGACGAGATAATGGCCGAGCCCAACCGACATTCCAGTCCCTCGCTCTTAAATTCCGGCCCGTGAAGGCACTTTCTTCAGTTCGACCGCAGCTTTCGCCGTGCGGGCATTTTGCGCTTCGACCGACTGACGCTTGACGCCGACTTTGTGATGCAAAGTCAGGACGATCGCGCCGATCATCGCGGTGAGAAGCACGAGTCCGGCCGTCTCGAAGAGATAGAAATATTGCGTATAGAGCACGCTGCCGAGCGCCGCCGTATTGGAAAGACCTCGCGGTGCCGGCGTCGGCATTTGTGTGATTGCCATTTGACCGAGGCTCCAGCTGCCGACCACAAAGGCGAGTTCGACGAGCACGATGCCGCCGATCGTCGCGCCGATCGGCAGATATTTCAGAAAGCCCTGCTTCAATTCGGCGAAATCGACATCGAGCATCATCACGACGAAGAGGAAGAGCACGGCGACCGCGCCGACATAGACGACGATGAGGATCATCGCCAAAAATTCGGCACCGAGCAGGATGAACAGCCCGGCGGCATTGACGAAGGCGACGATGAGAAAAAGGACCGAATGGACCGGGTTGCGCGCCGTGACGACCAGAAAGGCCGAAGCGATCATCACGGCCGAAAAGAGATAGAAGAAAAAGGCAGCGGCACTCATCGGAAGGCTTTCAAAGATGTCAGTGTGATCGGCAAACCCTCTCCCATTGGGAGAGGGTGCCCCCGGACTTGATCCGGGGGCGGGTGAGGGGTTGCGATGCGCCACGCGTGAGGGATTGTAACCCCTCATCCGTCATGCTTCGCATGACACCTTCTCCCACAGGGAAAAGGTTAGCTACCGTCAAATTCTATCCCTTCTATTCGATTCCGTCATCGTGAAGCCGCTCTGTCCCATCATCGATAAGGCGCATCGAGCGCGAGATTGCGGGCGATCTCGCGCTCCCATCTGCCGCCATTCTCAAGCAGGCGGTCCTTGTCGAAATAGAGTTCCTCGCGCGTCTCTGTGGCGAATTCGGCATTCGGCCCTTCGACGATCGCATCGACCGGACAAGCCTCCTGGCAGAAGCCGCAATAAATGCATTTCACCATATCGATGTCATAGCGCGTCGTCCGCCGCGTCCCGTCATTGCGGCGCGGTCCCGCCTCGATCGTGATGGCCTGTGCCGGACAGATGGCCTCGCAGAGCTTGCAAGCGATGCAGCGCTCCTCGCCATTCGGATAGCGGCGTAGCGCATGCTCGCCGCGATAGCGCGGCGACTGCGGATTTTTTTCATGCGGATAGTTGAGCGTCGCCTTCGGCTTGAAGAAATAGCGCATCGACAAAAGGAAGGCGCCGACGAATTCCTGCAGGAACAGCGCTTTTGCGGCAGGCTCCAGCTTCATCTTGTTTACTCCGCTTTCTTACGCATCGCATGAGCCTCAATGCGCCATCGCCCCGCCCCAGCCGGTGAGCTGCAGGACGCAGGCGACCAAAACCACCATGAAAAGAGAGATCGGCAAAAAGACCTTCCAGCCGAGCCGCATCAGCTGATCATAGCGATAGCGCGGCACGAAGGCTTTCACCATGGCAAACATGAAGAACAGCGCCGATACTTTCAAGATGAACCAGACGACGCCGGGAATCCAGGTGAAGGGAACAAAAGGAATGGGCGAGAGCCAGCCGCCAAGGAACAATATGGTCATCATCGCGCACATGGTGATGATCGCCACATATTCGCTGAGCATGAAGAGCATGTAGGGGGTCGAAGAATATTCGACCATGAAGCCGGCGACGAGCTCTGATTCGGCCTCGACGAGATCGAAGGGCGGCCGATTCGTCTCGGCGAGAGCGGAGATGAAGAAGATCACGAACATGGGAAACAGCGGCAGCCAATACCAGCCGAACAGGCCGAGGCGCGTATCTTGCGCTTTGACGATATCGGAGAGATTGAGCGAGCCGGCACAGAGAAGAACAGTGATGATCACAAAGCCGATCGAGACTTCGTAAGAGACCATCTGTGCCGCCGAACGCAGCGCCGCCAAAAAGGGATATTTCGAATTCGACGCCCAACCGCCCATGATGATGCCATAGACGGAAAGCGAGGAGATCGCGAAAATATAAAGAATGCCGACATTGAGATTGGCGATCGCCCAACCATTATCGATAGGGATCACCGCCCAGGCCGCAAGCGACAACAGCCCCATGACGAAAGGCGCGAGCAGAAACACGCCCTTGTTCGCCCCATCCGGAACCACCGGCTCCTTCAAGACGAATTTCAGCATGTCGGCGAAGCTCTGCAACAACCCCCATGGCCCAACGACATTGGGGCCGCGCCGCAATTGCACCGCCGCCCAGATCTTGCGATCGGCATAAAGCACATAGGCGATATAAATGAGGAGCGCGACGAGCAGCACGACGCTCTTCAAGAGCGTGAGAAGCAGCGGCAACAGCCAATCATTGGTCATGGCGTCTTCCTATTCCGCTGCCTGCGGCAAATCTTGTTTCAGCTGCGCCAAGGCCGAACATTCGGCCATCACCGCCGAAGCCCGCGCGATCGGATTGGTCATGAAGAAATCCGCAATCGGCGCAGTGAAAGGCGCGGCGGCGACCGAAGTCTCGCCCGCGGCGAGTTTCGCGATCGCGCCGGGGTCACAAGCAGCGATCGCATCGAGCTCTTTGAAATGCGGATGCGCCTCATAGAGACGCGCCCGCAATTGCTGCAGCGAATCGAACGGCAGTTTCGCTTCGAGCACGGCAGACAGCGCCCGCAAAATCGCCCAATCCTCGCGCGCGTCGCCAGGCGGGAAATTCGCCCGCTCGGCCCATTGCACGCGGCCTTCCGTATTGACATAGAGGCCGGATTTTTCGGTATAAGTCGCGCCGGGCAGGATGACATCGGCGCGCTCGGCGCCGCGATCGCCATGCGTGCCTTGATAGATCACGAAAGCGCCGGGCGCGATCGCGATCTCGTCGGCGCCGAGATTGAAGAGCACATCGAGTCCGCCTTCTTTTGCCATGCCGGCGGCATCGAGCCCGCCTGCGCCCGGCACGAAGCCGAGATCGAGGCCGCCCGCGCGGGCAGCGGCTGTATGCAAAACGCCAAAACCGTTCCAGCCGGTCTTGACAAAGCCATGCGACGCCGCCGCCTTGGCGGCTGACGCGAGAATGGCCGCTCCATCCGGCCGCGCCAGCGCGCCCTGCCCGATCAGCAGGATCGGGCGCTGGCATTCGGCGGGAAGATATTCGCGAAGACGCGCCAGCGTCTCCGGGCCGCTGCCGAGATAGGTATAATCATAGGTGAGATCGGCTTTCTCGCCGATCACACCGAGGAACAGGTTGCCTCTCAACCAACGCTTGCGGATGCGGGCATTGAAGACCGGCGCTTCCTTGCGCGGATTGGATCCGAGGATGATGATCGCATCGGCCTCTTCGATTCCCGCAACCGTCGGATTAAAGATGTAGCTCGCGCGGCCGAAGGCAGGATCGAGCTTGGCGCCGTCCTGCCGGCAATCGAGCGAAGCGACGCCGAGGCTTTGCATGAGCAGCTTCAGAGCGAACATCTCTTCGAGCGCGCAGAGATCTCCGGCGATGGCGCCGATCCGCTCCGGCCGCGTCGCCTTGATCCGCGCCGCGATAGCGGCAAAAGCCTCGGCCCACGAGGCTGGCCTGAGCTTGCCATTCTCGCGCAAAAAAGGCCGATCGAGCCGCTTGGCTTTCAGTCCGTCGACGATCTGCCGCGTCTTGTCGGAAATCCATTCCTCATTCACCGCATCATTGATGCGCGGGAGTATGCGCATCACTTCGCGGCCACGCGTATCGATGCGGATCGCCGAGCCCAGAGCATCCATGACATCGATCGAATCCGTCTTGGTGAGTTCCCAGGAACGCGCCTTGAAGGAATAGGGCTTTGGCAGAAGCGCGCCGACCGGGCAGAGATCGGCGACATTGCCTTGCAGCTCCGAGCCCATCGCGGTTTCGAGATAGGTGGTGATCTCCATATCTTCGCCGCGGCCGATCGCGCCCATATCGCCCGTGCCCGCCACTTCCGCCGTAAAGCGCACACAGCGCGTGCAATGAATGCAGCGATTCATCGAGGTGCGCACCAGCGGCCCGATATATTTGTCTTCGACCGCGCGCTTGTTCTCGGCATAGCGCGAATTGTCGACGCCAAAGGCCATGGCCTGATCCTGCAGATCGCATTCGCCGCCCTGATCGCAGATCGGGCAATCGAGCGGATGATTGATGAGCAGGAATTCCATCACGCCATGGCGCGCCTTTTTCACCATCTCGGATTTGGTGAAGACCTCGGGCGGCTCGCCATTCGGGCCGGGACGCAGATCGCGCACCCCCATCGCGCAGGAGGCCACGGGCTTGGGCGGCCCGCCCTTCACCTCGACGAGGCACATGCGGCAATTGCCGGCGATCGACAGCCGCTCATGATAGCAGAAGCGCGGAATCTCCGCGCCCGCCTCTTCGCAAGCCTGAAGCAGCGTATATTCCGCCGGCACTTCGATTTCGATGCCGTCAACGATGAGCTTGCTCATGCCCTCGCGCCGCTCCTATTCCGCCGCAATGCCGACCGAAGCCACCGGCTCCGAATGCGGATTGGCGGCATATTGGTCGATGCGTTTTTCAATTTCGCTGCGGAAATGCCGGATCAGGCCCTGGACGGGCCAGGCGGCGGCATCGCCGAGCGCGCAGATCGTGTGGCCTTCGATCTCCGTCGTGACTTCGAGCAGCATGTCGATCTCGCGCTTTTGTGCCCGGCCTTCCGACATGCGGGAAAGCACGCGCCACATCCAGCCCGTCCCTTCGCGGCAAGGGGTGCATTGGCCGCAGCTCTCATGCTTGTAGAAATAGCTGATGCGGGTGATCGCCCGGACAATATCCGTCGATTTGTCCATGACGATGACAGCCGCCGTGCCGAGGCCCGATTTCAGATTGCGCAAAGTGTCGAAATCCATCGGCGCATCGATGATCTCATGTGCCGGCACGCAAGGCACGGACGAGCCGCCGGGGATCACGGCCAAAAGATTGTCCCAGCCGCCGCGGATGCCGCCGCAATGTTTGTCGATGAGCTCGCGAAAGGGGATCGACATCGCCTCTTCCACATTGCACGGCTTTGCGACATGGCCCGAGATACAGAAGAGCTTTGTGCCGCTATTGTTCTTGGCGCCGAAGCCGGCAAACCAGGCGGCGCTGCGGCGCAGAATGGCCGGCGCCACGGCGATCGATTCGACATTATTGACCGTGGTCGGCGAGCCATAGAGGCCCATATTGGCCGGGAACGGCGGCTTCAGCCGCGGCATGCCCTTCTTGCCTTCGAGCAATTCGAGAAGCGCCGTCTCTTCGCCACAGATATAAGCGCCGGCGCCATGATGGACGTAAATGTCGAACGGCCAGCCATGGATGTTATTCTTGCCGACGAGACCCGCCTCATAGGCTTCGTCGACCGCCTGCTGCAGACGATGCCGCTCCAAAATATATTCGCCGCGAATATAGATGTAGCAGGCATTGGCGCTCATGGCGAAGGAGGCGATGAGGCAGCCCTCGATCAGAAGATGCGGATCATTGCGCATGATCTCCCGGTCCTTGCAGGTGCCGGGCTCCGAATTCATCCGCATTGACGACGAGATAGGACGGCCGCGCCGGATCTGGCTTCGGCATGAAGGACCATTTGAGGCCGGTGGGAAAGCCGGCGCCGCCGCGCCCGCGCAGGCCCGAGGCCTTCATCTCATTGATGATCCAATCCTTGCCCTTCTCGATCAAGCCTTTCGTGTTATCCCACGCCCCCCGCGCGCGCGCGCCCTTCAAGCCGCGATCACCGAAGCCATAGAGATTGGTGAAGATGCGGTCCTTATCGTCGAGCATCTTGCGTCCTCATGTTTTCTGCGAGGCGGGACCGCTCACGCCGTCTAGACCGTAAAGCGATGTCAGCGAAGTAAGACCACCTGCGGGCTCAGAAGACACGCGGCCCGTCTGCGAGCCGGTCTTCACCGGCCGACCGGCGGCGAGATCATCGAGCAGCTTCTCGAAATTCTCCGGCGTCAGATCCTCGTAATAATCATCATTGATCTGCACCATGGGCGCATTGCAGCAGGAACCGAGACATTCGACTTCGAGCCAGGAAAAGAGCCCGTCGGCCGTCACCTGCCCCGGCCCGCCGATGCGCTTTTCGAGGACGGCTTTGATCGCATCAGCGCCGGCAAGCACGCAGGGCGTCGTGCCGCAGAATTGGATATAGTATTTGCCGACCGGGGCGAGATTGAACATGGTGTAGAAGGTCGCAACTTCGAGCACGCGGATGAAGGGCATGCCGAGCATTTTCGCGACCGTCTCGATCGCCGGCTTCGGCAGCCAATAATCATTCTGCTTCTGCGCCTTCCAGAGCAGCGGCACCACGGCCGAGGCCTGCCGGCCCGGCGGATATTTGTCGATCTCCTTCTCGCACCAGGCGAGATTTTCGGGCGTGAAGGCAAAGCTCTCGGGCTGCATTTCAGCGAGACGGCGGACGCTCATCGATCGACCTCCCCGAAAACGATATCGATCGAGCCGAGAATGGCGCTGACATCGGCGAGCATCATTTTGCGGCAGAGGAAATCCATTGCGGCGAGATGCGCGAAGCCCGGCGCCCTTATCTTGCAGCGATAAGGCTTATTGGTGCCATCGGAGACGAGATAGACGCCGAACTCGCCTTTCGGCGCCTCGACGGCAGCATAGACCTCGCCCGCCGGGACATGGAAACCCTCGGTATAGAGCTTGAAATGATGGATCAGCGCTTCCATCGAGCGCTTCATCTCCGGCCGCGTCGGCGGCACGACCTTATGCTGTGCGGCGGCCACCGGCCCGCCGCCATCGGCGCGGAAAAGCTTCTCGACACATTGCAGCATGATCTTCACCGACTGCCGCATTTCTTCCATGCGGATCACCTGGCGATCGTAATTATCGCCATGCTTGCCGACCGGAATGTCGAACTCCATTTCCTCATAGCATTCATAAGGCTGCGCCTTGCGCAGATCCCAGGCAGCACCCGAGCCGCGGACCATCACGCCGGAAAAGCCCCAGGCCCAGCACTCCTCGAGGCTGACCACGCCGATGTCGACATTGCGCTGCTTGAAGATGCGGTTCTCGATGAAGAGATCTTGGAGGTCGTCGCAGGTTTTGAGGAAGGGCGCGCACCAGGCGCCAATATCCTCGATCAGCTTTGGCGGACAATCGAGATGCACGCCGCCGGGGCGGAAATAATTCGCATGCATGCGCGAACCGGAGGCCCGCTCGTAGAAGACCATGAGCTTTTCGCGCTCTTCGAATCCCCAGAGCGGCGGCGTCAGAGCGCCGACATCCATCGCTTGCGTGGTGACATTCAGAAGATGCGAAAGGATGCGGCCGATTTCGGCGAAGAGCACGCGCAAGAGCTGGCCGCGGCGCGGCACTTCGAGGCCGAGCAGTTTCTCGATGGCGAGGCAGAAGGCATGTTCCTGATTCATCGGCGCGACATAATCGAGCCGATCGAAATAGGGCACATTCTGCAGATAGGTGCGCGCCTCCATCAGCTTCTCGGTGCCGCGATGGAGCAGGCCGATATGCGGATCGACGCGCTCGACGATCTCGCCGTCGAGCTCCAGCACGAGGCGCAAGACGCCATGCGCCGCCGGATGCTGCGGACCGAAATTAATGCTGAAGTTGCGAACCGCGTCTTCTGCCATGAGTCTTCCGTCAGCCTTCTTCTTGTCAGGTCTCTTCCAGCCGGCTCTCTAGCTCGCCAACACCCCAGCCGTTTTCGCCTTGCTCGCCACGCGCTCCGCAAAAATGTCCCAGTTGACGATCATCCGCTGATGCCGCCCCTGGCCGATGAGATCGATCCCGTCATGGCCGCGCACATGAAAGCTCACCCGCCGCCCTTCGACGGCGGTGCATTCCGCATCGACCGTCACGTTGAGCCCGGGCGGGGTCGGCGCGACATGATCGACCGCGACAGTGATGCCGAGACTGCCTTCGCCCGGATCGAGATGATCCTTCAACAATTCGATGCAGGCCCATTCGAACAGCCCGACCATGAAGCCTGTCGCGAAAACCTTCGGCATTTCGCTGAAGTCGGGCGATTCCGGATAGAGATAAGGCACGGTCTTATCTTCCGGCACGCGGAAGACCAACCGATGCGTCAGCCCTGGTTTGAGACTAGCCTTCATTGCTTCTGATCCTCGTCGCGCGACGCCTTTTCGTCGCCTGGCAGCACATAGTCGACCGCCCCTTCCCAAGGCGAGAGAAAGTCGAAGCTGCGAAACGCCTGGTTGAGATGCACGGGCTCATAGACGACGCGTTTCTGCTCGTCATTGTAGCGGACCTCGACATAGCCGGTCATCGGGAAATCCTTGCGCAGCGGATGGCCGGTGAAGCCGTAATCGGTCAGGATGCGGCGCAGATCCGGATGGCCGGCAAAGATGATGCCGAAGAGATCATAGGTCTCGCGCTCGAACCAATTGGCGGCGGGAAAAAGGCTCGTCAGCGATTCGATCGGCTGGTCTTCGTCGATGCCGACCTTGAGCCTGATCCGGCGATTATGCCTCGGCGACAACAGATGGGTGACGACATCGAAGCGCGGCACGCGGGTCGGATAATCGACCGCGGTGAGATCGGTGAAACAGACGAAGAGACAGGCCGGATCATCGCGCAAATGCCGCACGCTCTCGATCAGCCGCTCGGGCGCAAGCGTCAAACTCAGCTCGCCGAATGAGGTCGACATGTCGAGCACGGCGCCGGGCAGCGCCGCCGCGATCGCCTCACCAAATTCCTTGAGCTCGCCGTCCGTCATGATCATCTCTTTGCGGTCGCGGACCCGAGCTAACGCTCTATCGTCCCGGTGCGGCGGATCTTTTTCTGGAGGAGAAGAATGCCATAGACCAAAGCTTCCGCCGAAGGCGGGCAGCCCGGCACGTAAATATCGACGGGCACGATTCGATCGCAGCCGCGCACGACGGAATAAGAGTAATGGTAATAGCCGCCGCCATTGGCACAGGAGCCCATGGAGATCACATAGCGGGGCTCCGGCATCTGGTCATAGACCTTGCGCAGGGCGGGTGCCATTTTGTTGGTGAGCGTGCCGGCGACGATCATCACATCGGATTGGCGCGGCGAGGCGCGCGGCGCAAAGCCGAAGCGCTCGACATCATAGCGCGGCATGGAGGCCTGCATCATTTCGACGGCGCAGCAGGCGAGCCCGAAAGTCATCCACATCAGCGAGCCGGTGCGCGCCCAGTTGATGAGCTCGGCGGTGGTGGTGACCAGAAAGCCCTTGTCGGCAAGCTGGTCGTTGATCGTCAGAAATGCCGGATCATTGGCTTGCACCAGGCGGCCCGTCGCCGGATGAATAAGGCCGCCGGCGGAAGCACCGGTTTCGAAGGCAGGACTCAGTCCCATTCCAAAGCCCCCTTCTTCCACTCATAGACGAAGCCGACCGTCAGAATGCCGAGAAAGACCAGCATCGCCCAAAAGCCGGCCGCGCCGGCCCGCCGGAAGGCAGCGGCCCAGGGAAAGAGGAAAGCCACTTCGAGATCGAAAACAATGAAGAGAAGCGAGACGAGATAGAACCGCACGTCGAATTTCATGCGGGCGTCGTCGAATGCATTGAAGCCGCATTCATAGGCCGACAGCTTCTCCGTATCCGGCGCCTTGAAGGCGACGAGGAAAGGGGCGATGAGCAAAGCGCCGGAGATCAGAGCGGCAACCGCCATGAACACCACGAGCGGCAGATAATCGCTGAGCAGACTGGGCATGATCGAACCTGGCTGGACCCCCTTAAGGGCCCCAAAGGGTCGGAAAGCGATCGGAAGTGCGGGTTTCCGGCTGCGCGATCCCTATCGCAGTGCAAACGCTCGCGCAAGATGGCGTGGGCGTTTGCCCGCAGCGCCTTAGCACGACCGCCCGAATACAAGACAGAAGACAAGACGCTCGGCGCTCGCCCGAGGATAGGCACTCACATTGGCTAAGCTAGAGTAATTCTAATAACAAAAGAACTACCCTTCAAATGAAAAGCTTTTCACAAAAGCAAGGGTGGAGAACAAGCTTCCGGGCAAGGCGGGTCGATCGCAAAATAGACGCCCGTGACGCTCAACCAGAGGTTTCCGCCTCCCGCCCGGCAAACCTCTGACAGCACGCATTGAGCCGTAAGTCGTAGAGCGTCACCGCCGGCAATCATCCGGCCACCAGACCCTGCTGCGACACTGGGCATCGGCCAAGCCGCCGGCTTGGCGAAAAGGCCTCAAGGACCATTGTCGGCAAAGCCCCACATTGGCGAGACGACCTCAGACTTTGCTGCGGACAGCGAATTTTTCCTGCATTTCGCCGACCGGCATTTTCACCAGATCTTGATCGATTTCCGTGCGAATCGCCGCGCGCAGAGCGGCCGAATAGGTCTTACGGATCGTGCCCAGCGCACGCGGCGGCGCAACAATAATAAGATGCTGCACTTGGCCGGCCGTCACCAGCTCGTCCAACCGCTTCGAGACCTGCGCCAGAAAGGCCTCTTCCTCGAGATCACGATGATCGACAGGCTCGATCCCGCTGCGCCTACTCGCGCCCTCTTGCACACGCCCCGGCCTCTCGGTGTCGAGGTCACGGTTGAACAAAATCTTATGCTCCATGACTTCGTGCGCCTTGAAAACCGGGAATTCCGAATCGCCCTCGTTTTCAAAAAACAGAGCTTTGCGGCTGTCGCAAACGGCCACCCAATCGCGGTTTCTGATTCTTGTGGGCATCATCATCTGACCTTTATCAACCGATGGTGGGAAATGGCCGCCGGCAAGGCGCCACTGTTGCAATGAAGCATCGGCGCGCAATGCCTCCATTGATGCTGATCAAAACATGATGATCAAACAATCCGCAGGCCGCCCTTATTGATTTAGGCTGCCGCTCGCACCAGGCAAGCTGGCTTCCGCTGCATTTCGGGCAAGTGATCTGGATCAAGGTGGCACGACCCCGCCCGGCTTTTATTTAAAGTATGTATGATACTGGAGGCTTCCATGGCCCATGCCGTCCCAACCAAAGCCCGAGCTGACGATCAACCTGCCCTGACGATCCCTCTGCCGCCGCCGCATATGAGTGGGGGCCAGCCGCTTCTCGATGTGCTGCGCGAGCGCAAGAGCACGCGCGAATTCGCGTCGCAGCGGCTGAGCCTCGACCTCCTGTCCGATCTCTTATGGGCAGCCAATGGCTATAACCGGCCGGAGATCAAGCATCGCACCGCGCCGACCGCCCACGACCGGCAAGAGATCGACATTTATGTCGCTTTGGAGACGGGCCTTTATCTCTACGATGCCGAAGCCAATCTGCTCCGCACGATCAGTTCGCATGATCTGCGCGCGGCCACCGGCGAACAGGATTTCGTCGCGACGGCGCCGCTCGATCTCATCTATGTCGCCGATCTCGCACGCATGGAGGATGCCGCCGATCGCGCCGAGACGAAGTTCTATTCGGCGATCGATGCCGGCTTCATCGCTCAGAACGTCTATCTCTTTTGTGCGTCGCAAGGACTCGCGACCGTCGTCCGCGGCCTCGTCCCGCGCCCTCGTCTCGCCGCGATGATGGGCCTGCGGCCGAGCCAGCGCATCATCGTTGCACAGAGTATCGGCTTTCCGCGCTGATGATCATCCGTGCCGCATCGCGCGGTTCACGCATCGGCGATGCCGCCGCACCCGATGCGGCGCCACGCGCGCTCAGCCATAATTGCGCGAATCGAAATCCTGGCAGGACATGTCGAATTCGGCCAAGCCGGCTTCGAGATAGTCGGAAAATAAAGGTGTGCCGATCAGATAGACCGAGGTCTCCATTTCCTGCCGCGACTTCGCTTGGGCGACCGCGACCTGCCATTCCTTCGCTGTATAATCGCCGCGGCCGGTCCAGGCGAGCGCGACGAGCTCGGCCTTTTCATCGTCGTCGAGCGCGTCGATGAAAGCGGCAAGCTCCTGCCTCAGTGTCTCATAATCCTCACTGCTGAGGACACTCGCGCATTGATCATCGGCCGGATTGGAGGCGTCTGCCTCGAGACCTTCGTCTTCAGCTTCGAGTTCACGCGCCTTGGCGATAATGAAGCACACTTTGTCCGGATTGATGTCTGGAGTCGAGATATCGGTGTCGGCTTGTTTATTTTCGATCTTTGCCATTTCATTGTCCTCAGGTGCGATGTGCGCTAGCAAACATTTAAAGAGAATCAAGCTTTTGTGTCCTTGACTTAGCTCAAGCCGGATCGGCCGATCTGGCTCCATCGTTGATCTGGTAGCGATCACGCAGTTTGATAACCTCACATAAGCGTTCGGGATCCAGCTAAACGAGATCGCAAGGCGTAGCGGAAATCGAGTAAAGGTCGGCATGCCCGAGTTTTCCCAATTGGCAACAACATCTGCCGGTGCGAAACCGGGCGAACGGATTGTGGCGCGGGCTCTGCTTGTCGGCGATCGCATCGATGCGGCCGGGCTCGAACGCGGCGATATGATTGCCACCGTCCCGCTCGCAACGCGCCTCGCGCCGACGAAATTCATCGCATTCTATCGTTTCGGCGTGGTGGTCTTTGCCGGCCTGTCGGCGGCGGAAGAGACGAGCTTTCTCGAAAAGATCGCCGGCCGGATTTCCGGCAAGCCTGACGGCAAGCACGAAGAAACGGCGGTGCTGGAGATCAGGTCCGATTATGAGGATCGCGTACCACCAGGCGGCCCGGTCGAGATCCCTGATCTATCCTCGGCACGCTTTCTCATCGTCGCCGATGTTCTGGCAAAATCGGTGTCGCTCGCCCGCGACGAAGGCAAGCTCGGCGGCGTCTTCGACATTATCGAGCCTTTCGCCGCGCAGCTCGCGCAGACCGGCCGAGCGCCATGGAACCGCCGCTCGATGCTGAAGCTCATCGGCCAGGCTCTGCTCGCGCAGCACCGCATCTCCGGCCGCGTGGCCGTCGAGGAGAAGCCGGATATTCTTTGGGATCATCCGAGCCTTGAGAGGCTCTATGCGCGGCTCGAAGACGAATATGAGCTGAACGAGCGCGCCAAAGCGGTGACGCAAAAGCTCAATGTCATTGTCGAAACCGGGCAGTCATTGACCGACATCTTCGATGTCGATCGCGCCACGCGGCTCGAAGCCTTCATCGTGATCTTGATCCTCGCCGAAATCGTGATCACGCTGCTGCAGATTTTTCTTGGCCATTTTGCCGGCCATGGCTGATGAGCGGGAAAAATCATGCCGGTCGCATGAGCGAAGGCGAGCCAGGCAAAAGCCCGGCCCGCCAGCGCCGTGAGGCTTTGCCGGACGGGGTGGCAGAGCCTCGATTGCGAGACAAAATCAGGCCCGCCAAATTCAAACCCACCAAATTCAAACCCGCAGAGCGTGCTTGCCCAGCACCCGCACCGTGCTCGCCTGGGCACCTTTGATGCCCTGTTCCTCATCGAAACTCACCCGCGTGCCGACCTCGAGCTTGTCGAAGGCTCCGTCGAGCACGCTGTTGCGGTGGAAATAGATGTCACGCTCGTCGGGCGTCCGCACGAAGCCGTAATCCTCCTCGGGGTGGAGAAGGACGACGGTGCCGATCGGCTGCGCCTCGTGCGCCTTCACCTGGCCGCCTAGCCGCCGCGCCTGATCCTGAAGCCGCCGGCGCGCCCGCCTGAAACATTCGTCGATCGCGAAATGCGCATCTCTGAACCTCTCATCGGCCGGTGGCGTGCGCGCCGCCGTCACGCTGCGCCCGTCGGGCAAAGCCAGCTCGACATTCACCTCGTAAAGACCACTGGTCTTGTGCCGCTCGCCAGGCGCCTTGATGACGACGCGACAAGACGTGATGCGGCCACAGCGCGTCTCGAGCTTGCCGATCCATTCCTCGGCGCGCTGACGCAATTCCGGCGACGGATCCATTCCCTGGAAGTCGATCTGGGGGGCAACCTGCATTATCCTCTCCTTTTGCTTCTCCGGCGCGAATTTTCTTCGCATCGATGCAGATGGCGAAGCTGCGGCGGCCGATCTCGGCAGCTTTCGATGCCAGTCGGCGCGTCGCCTCGCGCAAGAATGTAAGATAAACTATAGGCAGCACGGCCATGGCCTCCTTTGACCGATATCAAGCATGCTCGATTTGGCGGCCGATCGCCGCCACCTGATCTCGATCAAAGTGCGCGGCCGGCGGACTTGCCAATGTTTTCGCAAATGTCTGTTCCCTCCGTGAGGAAACGCCATGACAACGCTTGCCTTGACCGATCCGCCCCTGAAACGGCTGTTCGAGCGGCTCGATTTCGCCCCGCAGCCGCGGGATGGCGCGCTGGCCGAACTGCTTGACCATTGGCAGGCGCTCCGCGACGGCGATGTCGCGCCAAAGCGAGAGGCGCTGAATTTCGCCAAGCTCGGCAGCGCCGCCCGGCATGCCTATCTCTTTCGGACCGGATCCGACGCGCGATCCTATGTGCTTGCCGAGGGCGCCGCCGCGCTCGCGCCACTTCTCGGAAACTGCAAGATCGGCGATCGTCTTGCCGCCATGCCTGAGGCCCGCGCCGCGGCGCGGCTGCGCCGTCTTTTCGAGGCCGTGCGCCAGGCCGGCGAGCCGGTTCTCGCCGAATTCATGCTGCACCACGCCGGGCAAATCACGCAGAGCGTCGAAATTCTCGCCGCCCCCTTGGCCGGCGATGCAACATCGGCCGGCGCGATCTTCGGCGGCATCGCGCTCCGTGAAATGGCCCATGCGCCCTTCCGCCACGCCGATTACGGCCCTGCGGGCGCCGACAAGCCCATGATCTTCGCTTTGAAGGGCGCGCGCGCACTTGCCGACACGATCGCCGGCATGCTCGATCTCTCGCTTGCCCCTTATGAGGAACGCAGCTTCGAGGATGGCGAACATAAGCTACGGCCGCTCATCAGCGTCCGCGGCCGTCATGTCTTCATCCTCGATTCGCTCGCCGGCAGCACTGATCCGGCTGGCCATGAAAGCATCAACGACAGGCTGATCAAATTCGCCTTCTTCGTCGCGACCTTGCGTCAGGGCGGTGCGCGCCGCATCACCGCCGTCATTCCCTATCTGTGCTATGCCCGCAAGGACAGGCAGACGAAATCGCGCGATCCCATTGCGACGCGCTATGTGGCGCAGCTTCTCGAATCGATGGGCGTCGACGACATCATCAGCGTCACCGCACATAATCTCGCCGCCTTCCAAAACGCTTTCCGTTGCCCGACGATCCATCTCGACACGGACAGGCTCTTCGCCTGCGCTCTGGCGCCGCGCCTGAAGGACAAGAAGATCAGCGTCGTCTCACCCGATCTCGGCGGCGGCAAACGTGCCGAATCCTTTCGCGAGGCGCTCGAACGCGAGCTCGGCCGGCCCATCGGCAAAGCCTTCCTCGACAAGCAGCGCAGCATGGGCGTCGTCACGGGTGATATTTTCGCGGGCGATGTCGCGGGCGCGACAGCCCTCATACTCGACGATCTGATTGGTACAGGCGGGACGATGTTGCGTGCCGCCTCGGCCTGCCGCACGCATGGCGCGACCGAAATCCTCGCGCTTGCGACCCATGGGCTGTTCACCGGCGCCGATCCTTCGCTTCTGCAAAGCTCTGCGATCGACCGGATCATCATCACCGACAGCGTGCCATTGCCTGCGGCCTTCGCGCGCGGGCCGCTTGCGGCAAAGCTCGCAATCGTGAGTCTCGCCAGCCTCATCGGCGAAGCGATCCGCATCGCTCATGCGGGCGGCTCGATCAGTGCGCTCTTGCAGAGCGGGGCTTCGCAAGGCACGCTCCTCCATGGCGATCCGCTGCCGCTGCATTGAATTGATGCGGCGCGACCGCGACGGAAGCCGTCACGATGCGCCGGCATCGAGCCGGTCGAGACTTTCCTCGGCAAGCGCCAAATAGAGCATGGCAAGCGGCGCCCATTTCGTCGGCTCGCGCGGATGCGCGTCCAAAAGATGCGCCAAGACGAGGCGCGCCCGTAATTCAGCGCGCAAGGCAGTATAGAGGCAAAGCAGCGAAGGATTTCGGCTGCTGCCCCAGCCGCTCGGCGACTTTTGCAATGAGGAGCGGGCCGAAATCACCGGCCTCGATGACCGCATCGGCCTTGCCGGCTTCGGGAGACTGCGCTGGTGCAGCCGCGCGTGCCGGCACCTGCTGGCGCACCAGCACCGAACATTCCAAGGCGAGATAGGCCAGCTCGTCGAAAGGATCGAGGGTCCGAAGCTCGGCATTGAATTCGAGACAATCGAAAATGACGATCGGCGCATTGAAGCAGATATGTTCGGGACGCAGATCGCCATGGCCTTCGACCAACGCGGCCTCTGCGGCGCGCGCTTGCAGCAGCGGCGCCAGTCTCTTTATGGCCGCATCGATGCGCCGGTTGATACGCAGCGCGACATTGCGATCGAAATTCGGAAAAGAATGCGCCAAAACCACGAGATTGCTGCGGTGCTCGGCAACGAGCCGCGCCATGTAAGTCTCGGGCGCGAGCTTGGGGTGCTCTGTCGTGCGATAGAAGTGGCCGAGGAGATCGGCCAGTTCGTCGACCTTGCTTTTGGCGAGACCGTCGCGCGTCAGCAGCCGGTCCAGCATGAAACTCGCCGGCAGACGCCGCATGACCACCAGCCAATCGACGGTCTTGCCGCTTCCGCCCAGAGCGAGCTCCCCTTCGCCAGAAAAGGTGAGCGCAACCGTGCCCAGATAAAGATCCGGCGCAAGCCGCCGATTGAGCCGCACTTCTTCCAGGCAATTGGCTTGCCGCGCGGCAAGGCTCGTAAGATCGAGCGATGGCCGGCGAACCGGCTTTTTCAATTTATAGACGCGATCCTCGGTCAAAAAGACATAGGACATATGCGTCTCTTTGACCTCGACCTGCGCAACCGCGGCGCCATAGGCCGCGGGCGAAGCGAGAAAATGCAGCTTGTCGGCGAGCGCCGGCGCCAGCCCGTCGAAGGTCATGTCCAATTCCGCCGGCCGTCATGTCGCGTCGCAAGCATATTCATGAGCATAAACGCCATCAACCGGCACAAGGCCCTCCGCGCCAGCCTGGCGTCATGATCGATCCGCATCCGGCGCTACCCTTTCCTGCGCGCTTCTCCTCTCGCAGGCCTAACGGGCAGCGACCTTATGCGCCGGCTCGCGCGCTCAAGCCGCCTTGCTCATGGTCGAGCGGACGTCGTCCATGATCTTGCTGGTTTCGACGCCATAGTCGTCGACCGCCGTGCGCACGAATGCCGATTGCGCTTCCATCACTTCTGGCACCGTCCGGCATGTCCTGAGGCTCGCGAGAAATTCGCCCTGCGCCTGCAGCCTCTGCCCGGCGAAGCGCATCGTCTCCGAAAACATCGCCAAAGGCAGATCGAAACAAGCTTTCTGCCATGCGGTCTGCAAAGGAGCCGCCATCTTCAGGATATCCTCTTGAACATGCACGGTCTCAGATTTCATCGTCTGCTCGTCCATCTCGACTTCCTCCACCAAACGCCGCATCCGCTTCGCACGCTGCTTCGCCGCATGCAACAGTATCCAATCAAACCGCGCGACAAGATGACTTGATTTGCATCATTTTGACTTGCATCGCATGGAAATATTATAATGGCTTTTGTTGCCCTAAGGCTACGATTTCGGCATTGCCGTGCGCTCTTTGAGCGTGCACTCTCCCAACAAGAATGTCCCAGAAGAAGATACTCGTCCACAAGAAGACGCTCGTGACGATGCGGCCTCTTGCAATGCAGCGTATGGAAATGAGGTCTATGGAGATGACGCGATGATGACGAGGCTGTTAGACGCTTGCGGCCTGCCGAAAAGCCGTCTCCGGCGTGAGCTTGTCCGAGACATTGTCCTGGTGCTTCTGGTCAAGCTGACGATCATCGGCCTCGCCGCTGTTTTCATCTTCGGTCCAAATCAGCGCCCGCGAGTCGATGCGGCCAAGGTCGCGGCGCATCTCATCGGCGGGCCGACATACGCTTTGCCGCTCAAGACCGCAGCGTCGAACAGCGTTGCTTTTAGGAGTAAGATTCCATGAGCCCTGCAATCGATGTCGTGTCGCTCTCCAGGCTGCAGTTCGGCCTCACCGCCATGTATCATTTCCTTTTCGTGCCGCTGACCTTGGGGCTCGCGATCCTGCTCGTCGTCATGGAGAGCGTCTATGTGATGACTGGACGCGTGATCTGGCGGCAGATGACACAATTCTGGGGAACGCTCTTCGGCATCAACTTCGCTTTAGGGGTCGCCACCGGCATCACCATGGAATTCCAGTTCGGTATGAACTGGGCCTATTACAGCCATTATGTCGGCGACATTTTCGGCGCGCCACTCGCGATCGAAGGTCTGATGGCTTTCTTTCTCGAAGCGAGCTTCATCGGCCTCTTCTTCTTCGGCTGGGACAGGATGTCGAAAGTGGGCCATCTCGCCGTCACCTGCCTGGTGGCGCTCGGCTCCAATCTTTCGGCGCTCTGGATCCTGATCGCCAATGCCTGGATGCAGCATCCGGTCGGCTCGCGCTTCAATCCCGACACGATGCGCATGGAAGTGACCGATTTCAAAGCCGTTCTCTTCAATCCCGTCGCGCAGGACAAGTTCGTTCATACGGTGAGTGCGGGCTATGTCACCGGCGCCATTTTCGTCGCCGCGATCAGCGCCTTCTATCTGCTGCGCGGCCGCCATCTCGAGATCGCCAAGCGTTCGATGGCGGTGGCGGCGAGCTTCGGCCTCGCCGCAGCGCTCTCCGTCGTCGTGCTGGGCGATGAGAGCGGCTACACGGCCGGCGCCAACCAAAAGATGAAGATCGCCGCGATCGAGGCCATGTGGAATACCGAGCCGGCGCCCGCCTCCTTCACCCTCTTCGGCCTACCGAACGAGACGACCCACAAGACCGATTATGCGATTCGCGTGCCCTGGGCGCTCGGCCTGATCGTCACCCGCTCCATTTCCGGCAAAGTGCCGGGCATCGTCCCCCTCGTGAACGATGCCAAGGCGCGCATCACGCAGGGGCTCGATGCCTATAAGGCCTTGGAAACGCTGAAGACCGATCACGATAACGCTGCCGCGCGGCAAGGACTCGCCGCGCATGGCGATGATCTCGGCTATGCTTTGCTGTTGAAGGCGCAGCGTCCCGACATTGAAAATGCGACGCAAGAACAGATTTCCAAAGCGGCCTGGATAACCGTGCCCGCTGTGCTGCCGTTGTTTTGGAGCTTCCGCATCATGGTCGGGCTCGGTTTCTTCTTCATCGCGCTATTTGCCACAGCCTTCTATCTTGTCTCGACACGCCGGATCGAGCGGATACGCCCCTTCCTCTGGCTGATGCTCTTCTCTCTTCCGCTGCCCTGGGTCGCGGCAGAGCTCGGCTGGTTCGTCTCCGAGGTCGGGCGGCAACCTTGGGTGATCGAAGGCGTGCTGCCGACTTTTCTCGCCGTCTCCAGCCTCTCGGTCGGCAATGTCGTGATTACACTCGTCGGTTTCGTTCTGTTCTATTCGACGTTGCTGGTCGTCGACATCTATCTCATGGTCAAGACGGTCAGGAATGGACCGGGCCCGCTGCCGCCTCGTGCCGCAGCCCCCGCGGCCATTCTTCCAATCGCCGCCGAATGAACGCAAGGGACTCATAAGGGAACTTGGGCCATGTTGGATTATGAGACATTGCGAATCGTCTGGTGGGTGCTGCTCGGCCTCTTGCTGATTGGCTTTGCCATCATGGACGGCTTCGATCTCGGCGCCGCCATACTGATGCCCTTCGTCGGCAAGACGGATGATGAGCGCCGCATCGTCATCAATGCGCTGGGTCCGGTATGGGAAGGCAATCAGGTTTGGCTCATTCTCGGCGGCGGCGCGATCTTCGCCGCCTGGCCCTATCTCTATGCGGTGGCCTTCTCCGGCTTCTATCTCGCCATGTTTCTGGTGCTCGCCGCACTCATTCTGCGGCCAGTGGCGATTACCTATCGGTCGAAAGTCGCCAATCCGCTCTGGCGCCGCGTCTGGGATTGGGCGTTTTTCGTCAGCGGCGTCGTCCCGGCGCTGATTTTCGGCGTCGCGCTCGGCAATGCGCTGCGCGGCGTGCCGTTCCGCTTCGACGACACGATGCGGATGACATATGAAGGCAATCTCTTCGGTCTGCTTAATCCTTTCGCGCTGCTCTGCGGCCTCACCAGCGTCGCAATGCTCACCATGCAGGGCAGCACGTTTCTGGCCGCGAAGGCCGACGATCCGGTCGGCGAACGCGCCGCAAGCATCGGCCGCATCGCGGCGGCCGCGACAATTGTGCTCTTCGCGCTCGGCGGATTATGGCTTGCCATCGGCGTCGACGGCTATGCAATCACGAGCACGCTCACCCCTGACGGGCCATCGAACCCGCTGCTCAAGACAGTGGCGATCGAGCACAGCGCCTGGCTCAAGAATTATGCGCTGTATCGCGGCTTTCTCGCCGCGCCGATTCTCGGATTTGTTGGGGCCGTGCTCGCGATTGCGATGCTCGCCATGCGGCGCGACGGTCTCGCCTTCCTTGCAAGCAGCATCAGCACAGCTGGGATTGTCGCAACTGTCGGCGCCAGCACCTTTCCCTTTCTGCTGCCGTCATCGCTCGAACCGAATGCCAGCCTGACCGTATGGGACGCGTCTTCGAGCCAGCTCACATTGATGATCATGCTGGTCGTGACCGCTATCTTCCTGCCGCTCATCCTGATCTATACCGCCTTTGTCTATCGCGTGATGCGCGGCCGGGTGATGCAGAGCTATGTCACCCAGAATTCGAAGACGGCCTATTGACACCGACCTCGCAAGGACAAACCCAAGGACAAACGCCCATGTGGTATTTTAGCTGGATACTCGGTGTCGGTTTCGCCGGCGCCTTCTCGATCCTCAATGCAATGTGGCTGGAGCTGACCGAAACAACGCCGCAGGCTGAGGGGCTGGCTCCGCACGACGCGGACGGCGGTCATGCGTGAGGCAAGTGCGGATTAAGGAGCACAAGCCCTTCCGCCGCGAAGCGCGACCGTACCCTCGTCTTTGCGAAGCGACAAATGCACGACAAGACGAGCTGCTTCACCGCGCTCGGACACGATGCCGACCGATTGGATTGTCAGTGACTCAACAGGCAGCACACCGGGCTTCGTTTGATGAGCTCATAGGTGACGCCGCCGAACACCCATTCGCGCAAACGCGCATGCCCATAGGCGCCGGCGACGATCAGATCGGCGCCCTGCTCTTTGGCAAAGGCGATGATTTCCGTCGCCGGATCACTCTTGCTCAGAATTCTGGCCTCGCCTTTAGCCGCGATCGCATGACGACCGAGATAGGCCACGATATCCGCTAAGGCACTCTTCGACTCCTCGACCTCCTCTTCTCCGCAGAGTTCGAGAATCGACACGGTGCGTGCGGCCTTGAGAAAGGGCAGCGCATCGGCGATGGCGCGCCGGCTCTCGCGCGCGTCCTTCCAGGCGATGACGACGTGATCGAGCGCGACATTGTCGACTCCGGGCGGAACGATGAGCACCGGCCGGCCAGCCTGCATCAGCACATCGCCGGGATCGAGCACGCGCTGCGGACCGGTTGATTTCTCGACTTCACCGCGCCCGATGATGAGAAGATCGCCGGCGCGCGCCTGCCGGCAGAGCATGTCGGCGGGGAATTCGAGATTGCTCCGCCATTCGGTCTTCAGCTTCTTTTCATTGGCACAAAGCTGGAATTTTTCTGCCGCGACCTTGAGATCCGTTTCGAGGATCTCCCGTTCGCAAGCAATGGTTTCGGCATCGATCGGCGCATAGCCCATCGGATCGATCACCGGCAGATCCATCATTGCGGCAGCGAGCCCGATCAGCCGCACGTCGAAACGCGCTGCCAAGCTGCAGGCGAGCCGGATGCGCCCCTCCGACTCTTCGTCGCGATCAACATGCACGATGAAACTTGCAAATGTCATGAAGCCCATCCTCGGCGCCGCAATTCGCCGCAGCGACCATGCTCGACGTTTTTGACAGAGAGAGCCCGATCAAATCGGATCTGATTGTAAAGCTAAGCCGTCGTTTCCATCCGCTCATTGACATAAGTCAGCCGGTTCCGAAATAAGCCCTTGACGATCGCTGACGACGATCAGGCCGGGAGCCGCCTTCGTCAACAGGTCGCACCCCTTGATCCAAATCATCCGCTCGTCATGGCGAAACTGTTATCCGGGCTTCGCCATTTCGGGAGTATCCTATGCCAGACGTCTCTGTCATCGCGACTGATCAAGCGCCGGCGCAGACTGCGCTTGTTCCCACCTATGCGACTGAACATTCCCTCCCCTCTGCCGATGGGCGAATGGGCGCGAGTTCCTTTAGCGCAGCGGCTCTTGTTCCGGTTCCGGACGAACCGCCGATGCAGGGTTTCGACACGCTGGATCGCGCCGGCACTTCGGTCGATCACGCCTTTCATGCCATGCTCGCGAAATTCACCGACGGCTTGTCGCCCATGGCAATCTATGGCGCCTTCGCCGATTGGGGCGGCCATCTCGCCGTCTCGCCGGGCAAGCAGATGCAATTGGCCGGCAAGGCGATGCGCAAATGGATGCGCTTCATCGATCTCGCGACATCGACGCTGCCTGGCGCGCAAGGGTGCCACTGCATCGAGCCCTTGCCACAGGACAAGCGCTTCGTCGCGCCGGAATGGGAGGCTTGGCCATTCTCCCTCATCTGGCAAGGCTTTTTGCTGCAGCAGCAATGGTGGCACAATGCGACGACAGAGGTGGGCGGCGTCACGCATCAGCATGAAAACGTGGTCGAGTTCACCATGCGTCAGATCCTCGACATGGTGTCGCCGTCGAATTTCATTGCGACCAATCCCGTCGTCCAGCGCCGCATCGTCGAGACGGGCGGCGCCAATCTCATCCGCGGCGCCATGAATTTCGCCGACGATCTCAAGCGCTATATGCGCTGCCTGAAGCCGGCCGGTACGGAGGCCTTTCACGTCGGCCGCAATGTCGCCGTGACGCCGGGCAAAATCGTCTACCGCAATAGGCTGATCGAGCTCATCCAATATACGCCGCAGACGAAAACGGTGCACACAGAGCCGATCCTTTTCGTGCCGGCGTGGATCATGAAATATTACATTCTCGATCTGTCGCCGGAGAATTCGCTCGTGCGCTATCTCGTCGAGCACGGATATACGGTCTTCATGATCTCCTGGCGCAATCCGGATGCCGAGGATCGCAATCTCGGCCTCGAAGATTATCGCCGCCTCGGTATCATGGCGGCGCTGGAGGCAATCGAGGCGATTCTGCCGAACCGCAAGATTCATGCGGCCGGCTATTGTCTCGGCGGCACTCTGCTGGCAATCGCCGCGGCGTCCATGGCGCGCGACCGGAACGATCGGCTGAAGAGCCTCACATTATTTGCCGCCCAGACCGATTTCACCGAGGCCGGCGAGCTCATGCTCTTCATCAACGAAAGCCAAGTGACTTTCCTCGAAGACCTGATGCGCAGCCAAGGCGTTCTCGACGCCGCGCAAATGGCGGCGACGTTCCAGCTTTTGCGTTCGAACGATCTCATCTGGTCGAAGATGGTGCGCGACTATCTGATGGGCGAACGCGACAAGATGACTGATCTCATGGCCTGGAACGCCGATGCGACACGCTTGCCCTATCGCATGCATTCGGAATATCTGCGCCATCTGTTCCTCGACAATGATCTCGTCGAGGGCCGCTACTTGACCGATGACGCGCCGATCGCGCTGTCGGACATCAGAGCGCCGATCTTCGCCGTCGGAACCGAGCGCGATCATGTCGCGCCCTGGCACTCGACCTTCAAAATTCATCTCCTGACCGATACGGAGACAACCTATCTCCTGGCGTCGGGCGGCCATAATGTCGGCATCGTCTCGCCGCCCGGTCCCGATGGTCCCAATCATCGCGACTATCGGGTTCACACAAAATTGGCCAACGACATGTATATCGACCCCGAGCGTTGGTATGCGAGCGTCGCGCCAAAGTCCGGCTCCTGGTGGCCGGAATGGCTCGGCTGGCTCGAGGCTCATTCGAGCGGGCAAGGAAGCGAATATGAGGCCGCGCGTCAGCCGGGTTCCGTGGCGGCAGGCTATCCCGCGCTCTATGACGCACCGGGCGCCTACGTTGTCGCTCCTTGAACGGCGCTTTCGCCATCAGCTCACTCATCGACCGGCGGCGGACCCATGCAATTCATCGAGAACAAGACATTCGACGAAATCAAGATCGGCGACAGCGCCTCTCTGATTCGCACGCTCCGCAATGACGACATTGCGCTCTTCGCCATATTGTCGGGCGACATCAACCCCGCCCATGTCGACGCCGATTATGCCAAGACCGATTTCTTTCACCATATTGTCGCGCATGGCATGTGGGGTGGGGCGCTGATCTCGGCCGTGCTCGGCACCGAGCTGCCGGGGCCGGGCACCATCTATCTGAGCCAGTCGCTCAAATTCCACCATCCTGTCAGGCTCGGCGACCGCGTGACCGTGCGCGTCACCGTGCGCGAGAAGGAGGAAACGAAGCACCGGCTCATCCTCGACTGCGACTGTCGGAATCAGGCCGATCAACTGGTGATCGATGGCATCGCCGAGGTGATCGCCCCGACGGAAAAGATCAAACGCCCGCGGACGTTGCTGCCGGAACTTCATCTGCATGCCCGCGGCGAGCGCCATCGGCATATGATCGAGGCGGCGGCGGCCTTCCCGCCGATGCGCATGGCGGTCATTCATCCTTGCGACGCGCTGGCATTGAACGGTGCCTTGGATGCCCGCGACGCGAAATTGATCGAACCGGTTCTCGTCGGGCCGGTGGCCAAGATCCGCAAGGCCGCCGCCGATGCCGGCCGCTCGATCGAAGGCATAGAGATCGTCGACGCGCCGCACAGCCATGCCGCCGCGCAAATGGCCGTCGAACTCGCCCGCACCGGCAAGGTCGAAGCGCTGATGAAAGGCGCGCTGCACACCGATGAGATCATGGCCGCCGTCGTCGCGCATGACGGCGGGCTGCGGACGGAGCGGCGCATGAGCCATGTCTTCGCCCTCGACGTGCCGACCTATCCGAAGCCGCTCTTCGTCACCGATGCGGCGATCAATATTGCACCGAACCTCGAAGACAAGCGCGATATCGTCCGCAATGTCATCGATCTGTGTCATGCGCTCGGCCTAGCGAGCCCGAAGATCGCTCTGCTCTCGGCCGTCGAGACGGTCGAATCGAAAATGGTCTCGACCTTGGATGCCGCGGCGCTCTGCAAAATGGCGGAACGCGGCCAGATCCAGGGCGGACTGCTCGATGGGCCGCTCGCCTTCGATAATGCAATCTCGAAAACCGCCGCAGCCGAAAAGCATATCGTCTCGCCGGTAGCGGGCGACGCCGATGTGCTTCTCGCGCCCGATCTCGAAGCCGGCAATATTCTCGCCAAGCAATTGATCTATCTCGCAGGCGCCGATGCCGCCGGCATTGTACTCGGCGCCCGCGTGCCGATTGTGCTGACGAGCCGCGCCGACACTGCAGCGGCCCGCGTCGCCTCCTGCGCGCTCGCGAGACTCTTGGTCCAATATCTCCGAGAGACGCCAATTCAGGGAGCGCCGAAATGACCGAGGCCATTCTCGTTCTCAACGCCGGCTCCTCGAGCCTCAAATTCGCGCTCTATGACATGGAGCTCGCGCCGCTCTGCCGCGGCGAGATCGAAGAGATCGGCCGCGCTCATATGCTGTTGAGCGGCGCGCTCGCCGATGCGCTCAAGGCCTTCGGGCCGCCGCCCGAACAGGCCGACCGCGACACGACCAACGCCTGGCTCGTCGCCACATTGCACAAATTGCCGGATCTCACTCTGCGGGCAGCGGGCCATAGAATCGTGCATGGTGGGCAGACGTTTCGCGGGCCGGTGTGGATCGATGCCAAAGTGCTCGCCGAGCTACGCCGCCTTATTCCGCTCGCACCCGATCATCAGCCGTATAATCTCGACGTGGTCGATGCGGTCTCGGCGCAATGGCCGGATCTGCCGCAGGTGGCTTGTTTCGATACGGCCTTCCATCGCACGCAGCCGCGCCTCGCCGAGATTTTCCCGCTGCCGCGCGCACTGACCGATGCTGGCATATTGCGCTATGGCTTCCATGGCCTCTCCTATCAATATATTGCGAGCGTGCTGCCGAACTATCTCGGCACCGAGGCCTATGGCCGTGTGATCATCGCCCATCTCGGCAATGGCGCCTCGCTCTGCGCGCTCAAGGGCGGCAAGAGCGTGGCGACCACTATGGGCTTCACCACGGTCGAAGGTTTGATGATGGGCACGCGCTCTGGATCGATCGATCCGGGCGTGATCTTGCATCTCATCTTGCAGGAGAAGATGACGGCCGAAGAGGTCTCGAACCTGCTCAACAAGCAATCCGGCCTCCTCGGCGTCTCCGGCATCAGCAGCGATATGCGCATGCTGGAGGCAAGCCCCGATCCGCATGCGACAGAGGCGCTCGAACTTTTCGCTTATCGTGTCATTCGCGAATCGGGCTCGCTGGTGGCAGCACTCGGCGGCCTCGATGCCTTTGTCTTTACCGCGGGCATAGGCGAACATTCCGTCCGCATGCGGCAGATGATCTGCAAGGGGCTTGAATGGACAGGGTTGAGCCTTGATTCTCACCGCAATGCCGCGTCGGAGCCGCGGATCAGTCTCGCATCGTCCAAGATTGCGGCATTGGTGATCCCGACCAATGAGGAGATGGCGATCGCCGCCAATACCCGCCAATTGATCTGCCGCAAAGCCGAGGCCGCGATCTGCCGTTAGGGACAATGTTTTGCATCGCGCATCCGAGCCAAGTGGGGCTATGTGCCGGCCATCAATGCAACGAACGAGGCAGCTGGGCATTAAATCGCTATGATCAGGTGAGCGATGGACGAGAAGATGGACGGGAACAAGCGCCAACAGGCGTGGATGATCTGGTATATCGTCGCCGCCGCGATGGGAATTCTGCTGCTGCAGCAGCTCTGGAGCTCTTATCAACAGACCACGACCATCCCCTATAGCGAATTCGAGCAGCTCGTCGCCGAGAAGCAGGTCACCGAAGTGGTGATCGGTTCGGACACGATCCAAGGCACGCTCAATAAGCCTCTGCCCAATGGCATCAAGCAATTCGCGACGGCGCGCGTCGATTCGGCGCTTGCCGACAAGCTCATCGCACAAGGGATAAAGGTCTCCGGCGCGCCGTCGAGCGGGCTCATCGGCGCCATTCTCTCCTGGGTTCTGCCGCTCATAGGCTTTTATCTGATCTGGATGTTCATGTTCCGTGGCATGGCCGGACGGCAAGGTCTCGGCGGCCTCATGTCCATCGGCAAATCGCGGGCGAAAGTCTTTGTCGAGACCGATACGAAGACGACATTCAAGGATGTCGCCGGCGTCGACGAGGCCAAATTCGAGCTGAAGGAGGTTGTGTCCTTCCTCAAAGATCCGAAGTCTTTCGGTCGGCTCGGCGCGCGCACGCCGAAGGGCATTCTCTTGGTTGGGCCGCCGGGGACGGGCAAGACCTTGCTTGCCCGCGCCGTGGCCGGCGAAGCCGGCGTCCCCTTCTTCTCGATCTCCGGTTCGGAATTCGTCGAGATGTTCGTCGGCGTCGGCGCCGCGCGCGTCCGCGATCTCTTCGAACAGGCGCGCAAGGCGGCGCCCTGCATCATCTTCATCGACGAGCTCGATGCGCTCGGCCGCTCGCGCTCGGTCGGCGGCTTTGGCGGCTATGATGAAAAGGAGCAGACGCTCAATCAGCTGCTTTCGGAGCTCGACGGCTTCGACCCGAGCTCCGGCGTCATTCTGCTCGCCGCGACCAATAGGCCCGAGATTCTCGATCCGGCGCTGCTGCGCGCCGGCCGCTTCGACCGCCAGGTGGTCGTTGACCGGCCCGACCGGAAGGGACGCCTCGACATATTGAAGATTTATACCGCTAAGATCAATCTCGATCCCAAGGCCGATCTCGATCAAATTGCCGGGCTGACAATGGGGTTCACCGGCGCCGATATCGCCAATCTCGTCAACGAAGCCGCCATCATCGCCACGCGCCGCGCCGCCAGCTCGGTCACATTCGACGACATCACCGCCGCGATCGAGCGCATCGTCGCGGGCGTTGAAAAGAAGAGCCGTGTGCTGAGCCCGGCGGAGCGCCGGCGTGTCGCCTATCATGAGATGGGCCATGCGCTCGTCGCATCGAGCCTGCCCGATGTCGATCCAGTGCAGAAAGTGTCGATCATCCCGCGCGGCGTCGGAGCGCTCGGCTATACGATCCAGCGGCCGACGGAGGATCGCTTCGTCCTCTCGACGAGTGAATTGCGCCACCGCATCACTGTCCTCATGGGCGGCCGCGCGGCGGAGGCGCTGATCTTCGCTGGCGATGTTTCGACGGGCGCGGCGGACGATCTCGAACGCGCAACCGAAATTGCCGTCGAAATGGTCACGCGCTATGGCATGGCCGATATCATCGGGCCGCGCGTCTATAAGGCACCGCCGCCGATGTTTCTCGGCGCCCATTCGATCGACAAGCCGGTGGCTTCCGAATCGACCTTGCGTGAAATCGATCTCGCCGTGCACGACATTACGGCGGTCGCCCTCGAGGAAGCGAAAGCCATATTGGCGCACAGGCGCGCCGATCTCGACAAGGGCGCCGAGCTTTTGCTGACGAAAGAAGCAATCACCAGCGAGGATTTTCCGGCCCTCGGCAAAACGGTGCACAGCGAGCCGCCGCTCGTGCCCGTGGTCGTGCACGGCTAACCCGATGGCGCAGCAAAATGCGCCAATGCTCCGTTGATCGGGATCAACGCCCCACTCTGCTTTCGGCTCTATTGAAATAAATTAAGAGGTATTCGGCTGGGGCCGATGGCGAGAAAGCGGATGAAAATGACGCAGGCTTGCAATGTAATGACCACGCGCGTGGCAGGTATCCACCCCAAGGCCACGCTCGGCCAAGCCGTTGCGCTGATGGCGGATCTTGGCCTCATCACTCTGCCGGTCGTCGATGTGTCCGGCACGCTCGTCGGCATGCTGACCGGAGGCGATATCCTGCGGCGCACCCGGCGGGGCGCAGCGCATGACGGCCAGGATGGTACCGAACATGACAGCATGGGAGATTCATTGGCTTGGGGCGACGGCTTCGACCGCGCCGAGGCGCATAGGAATGCGCATGATCGGACCGTCGAAGAGGTGATGACGTCGGAAGTCTGCGCCGTGCAGGAGCACACGCCGGTGACGGAAGTCACGCGGCTCATGAAGGATCGGAAAATCACGCGCCTGCCGGTACTGCATGGCGACAAGCTCGTTGGCATCGTTCATCGCACCGATCTTACTCATGCGCTCGGCGAGGATTTCGACGCCGAATTGAGCGCCGCGACACCGCAGGATTCGGCCATCAAGGACGCGGTTCTCGCCGTGCTTCACCGCCTGAAATGGGCCCCCTGCCCTTTGATCGATGTCACGGTCGAGGAAGGTAAGGTCGAACTGCACGGCACTCTTCTGAAGGAGGGCGAAAGGGGCGCCATCCGCTCGGCTGTCGAAAACATTCCCGGCGTGACCAGTTTCGCCGATCATCTGGTCCTGGCCGAACCCTATGCCGGCATGTTCGCACGCCTGCCCGATGAAATGGTCCGGCGGCCGAAGCTCTATTGTTAGGAGGGTCAGCCCATGTTTGCGTTGCTCGCAATCCTTTCCGCTCTCATCCTCGGCATCTGCATCGAGAGGATGGTGAAACCGCGGCCGGTGCGGCTCGTCGCCCGCGTCGAGAGGCGGCCGCGGCGGTAAGCATTTCATCCTTCCGGCTCGCCGGCATCGAGAATCCATGTCCGCTCGCAGAAGGCGACATAGAGCCTCTCTTGGCCAAGCGCGATGCCGAGTTCGATCGCCAATTCGTTCAGCATGGCTTCGACCTCCTGATCGGGGAGATGGCCGAGATAGGCATGCACCGCCTCGCCGGTGAAGATCGCGACAGGCTCGCGGTCCGAGCCGACCGAACCATCAGGGCGCGGCCAGGCATAGGTCACCTCGCCGCGCGTAAACATGCCGGAAAGCGCCGGAAGGCCCGCAGCGACGCGCCGGCGCATCCAACCATGGGCCGTGCGCACCGCCTCGGAGACGTCATAGACGCGCCCCTCCGGGTCCCAGCCTTCGCGTAAGCCCACAGCGATGCGGAAATCGCGGCGCGGCCCATTGGAGCCGGGCACGAGGTGATAGTCTTCGCGGCGAAACCCCGTGCCGCGTTGCGGAATACCGTCGCTCACGTTTCGCCCTTTCTCCGCCGCATGTGAAAGCGCTCAAGGCGCAGGCTTACGCCAGACGCTTGCGAGCCAAGGCTGGCGTTCGCGCGGCGCGCCCTCCGGCCGATAATAATGTGTGAGCTCGGCAAAGCCCGCCGCCGACAGATGGCGGCGCCAGGCTTCGAGATCATGATAGGCGCCGTAACGCCCGGCGACCCAGCCTTCGTTATTGTCGCCGCGCGGATTCGATGCGAAGAGCACGCCCGCAGGCTTCAGGCTCGCATGCAGCTGCCGCAAGATCTGCGGCAGCTCCTGGCTCGGAATATGAAACAGAGAGGCATTGGCGAAGACGCCGTCGAAATGGGCCTCCGGCAGATCGAGTTTTAGAAAATCCTGATGCCAGACCTCGCAGCCGCTATGGGCACGCGCCATTTCGGCGAAATTTTTCGCGCCGTCGAGACCGATCGCTTGATGGCCGCGATCGGCGAATTGCTTCAAGTCCCGCCCCGGCCCGCAGCCGAAATCGAGAATGGTGAAAGGCGCCGCACCAGAAATATGCGTGAGCAGCGCGGCGATATTCTGGGCGACGTCGTGATCGCGCGTGCCGAGCCAGAATTGCTCGGCGTAGCGCTCGTAATGATCGAGCGTGACTGACGTGATCTTTTGCAGATCGTGCGGAGCGTGAGTCATGGGCGATCCTACAACGGCTCAGCCGTGCGGCCAAAGACCTCGCCTGGAAATGGCTTCTGAAGGAGCGGATAGGCTTTGAAAATTTCGGTCTTGGAAAACATCACGCCGATATAGATTATTGTCCTCGTCGTTCCAGGAGTTGGATTAATTAGACTACAGCATCCCCACTCAAGTCGCGCTAGATCGGAATCGTCCATTAAAATCTGGATATTTTGCCATTCTTTAAATTCAATAAGAACCATTGGGTGGTCTCTATCTGTTCGGCCCCATGCTCTGATTTCACCGGCACTCAAACGATTATGCAAGTCTCGGTGAAAATAGGGGACCAATCGTCTTTTAATTATTTCCTTTTGTTCCTTGCCAGATTCATAACCTTGAGCGGGCATTAAATCTGGACGTTGAGCGAGATTTTTTGCCCACTCACTTTGCGTTAAGATTAAATAAGTCGCTTTCATCGCGAAGATACGGTCGGATGACTTCGATTTTGTCCAATGGGTCGCGACTTCGGCACTAGTAAATCTGACGTCCCTATATACTGACCCACTTGCTGGCGGCTTTGGCTCGGCATGCACATCATTTTGTCGGTCCTCGCCAAAAAACTGATATGTAAACTCCGCCTTATTCCAGAACGACTGTTCAATCGGCATTAAGTTTGGAAAGCCGACATAACTGCCGACGCCAAAATGTGCCTCGCGGCCATATGCTTTCAGTCGGCCTGTCGAAAGCCTGTCCAATATCTGTTGCCCGACAGTCTCAAAGGTTTGGTTTTCTAGAACATCAGCATCAATATAAAAAAATACATCTTGAATCGCCATATCGGCCACGGTCGCATTTTCCAGCTTATCTAACTTGCTTACTAACTCGACTACCTTCAAGCGCTCCGCCGCCCAAATTCGATATGAGGCAAAAATCAAACAAGCAGCAGCCGTTAAGGCCAACAAGATTTTGCCTATGTCGTTGGGAACAAAATAGGCTCCGACTGCAAGGGGAACACCGAGGCTGCCGCTCATCGCGGTAAGCCAATGTGCGGACAACGCTATGATGAACTGTCTAACGGACGGGGCTGACATGCCACTGCATAGCACGGGATCTGTATGCCTGTTCAAGGGCGATGCTCGCGCCTTCTCAGAACCACGCACCTAATGCGCCAATCTCTCCAACAGATCCCGCACATGGACCTGATCGGCCTTGTAATTGCCGGTCAGCGTATACATCACGAGATTGACGCCGCCGCGGAGCGCCAATTCATGCTGGCGCGAACCGCCCGGCACCAAAGTGTAGAGCGGCTCGCCCATGCGATCGGCCGCCCAGCCCGCGGCGAGATCATTGGATGTGATGATGATCGGCGACACGCCATCGCCGGAGCGCGCCGGCCGCACGCCGTCGGCGGGATTGGCGGGAGGCAGCGCCTCGATCCATGTCTGGCCATCGGAGTAGCGGCCGAGGAAACCGTCGAGAAGATAGAATGTCTTGGTCACCACATGATCGGCCGGCACCGGCTCGAGCTGTGGGACATCGACCCCATCGAGCAGCTGCCGCAGCCAGAGAGCCTCCGACGTCGGCGGCCCGTCGGGACGCGCCGAAAGCGCATCGCGCGTGTCGAAAACGATCGTTCCGCCCTGTTTCATATAGGTGGCGACTTTCGCGACCGTCGCCGGCGCAGGCTGCGCGTGACCGGCGACGATCGGCCAATAGAGCATGGGATAGAAGGCAAGCTCGTCGCGCGCCGGATCAACGCCGACCGGAGTGGCCGGCGTCAACGAAGTCCGCTGCGCCAAAACCAGAGACAGAGTTGCAAGACCATTCTTGCTTTCCTCATCGACCTCCGCATCGCCGGTGACGACATAGGCAAGCCTTGTGTTCAAAACCGAATTGAGATCGCGCTGCGAGAGCGGCTGGTCCGAACGCGGGTCCGCCTTGGCAGGCGCAGGCGCAAAACTGAAAGCGACAAAACCCAGCAGGACGGCTGCGGCGGCATGGCCGAAGCGGCGGCGCAGCCCGCCGCCGAGCCAGATCGAGGCCAGCGCGTCGGCGCAGAAGAAAACGAAGGCGGCCGCCAGCAGCGGCGGGCGCAAATCGATCGGCGCGGCCGTGCGTAAAGGTTGGTCCGCAAAGCCGAGGCCGGAATAATCCGCCGCGTTCAATCGATCATCGGCCCGCATGGCGTTGACGGCCAAAAGCTGCTCCGGCGGCCCGTAAAATCCCGGCGGATGCTCGCTGTCGCCCGCGCCTACGAAATTGATCGGGACAGGCTTTGCCGTGGGTGGCGGCGAGCCGAGCCGGCCGAAACCGTCGAGCGTGCGCGTCGGCGGCACGGTCTCGGCCTTCTGCTGGCTCTGGCCCTCTTTGGCTTGTCCCTCCTTGGCTTGATCGGCGGGTTTCGCCGTTTCGCTGGAGAGGGCAACGATCTTGCGCAACATATCGACGAACAGTCCCGACAAAGGCAGATTGGACCATGTCGTATCGGCGGTCACATGAAACAACACGATCATGCCGTCGCCGTTCCGGCTCGCCGTGACGAGCGGCGTGCCATCGGCCAGCTGCGCCCAGGTCTTGGCTTCGAGACCGGCGTCCGGTTCGGCGAGCACTTGCCGCCGCACCGTCACCTCGTCGGGGACTTTGAGGCCGAAGAAGGGGCTGTGCTGCTCGAAAGGCGCGAGCTTCTTCGGCGTCTCCCAGGACAAAGCGCCACCGAGAATGCGGCCGCCGCGGCGCAGCCGCACCGGCACGAGATCATCGGAAGATGCGGCCAGCCGCGAGCCGGCAAAGCGCAGGAGAAGGCCGCCATCCTGCACGAATTGCTTCAACTTCGCATAATCGGGGCCCGTCACCATGCCGACATCGGCGAGGATCAGCACCGCGACGTGATCGTCGATGAGCGTCGCAATCGGATCGGGCGTGCCGGGCCGTGCCTCACGGACATCGGCAAAAGGCGCGAGCGCCTTGGTGAGATAATAATTCGGTGCGAGCAAAGGCAAGGAGCGATCCGCCGTCTCGCCGCTGATAATGCCGACGCGGCGCCGTTTCCAACGTTCATCGATGAGCGAGACGGCGCCGGTCGAATGTTGCCCAAGAATTTCGAGCCGGGCGATCTCATTGCGCAATTCGACCGGCAGATCGAATTGCACCTTGGTTTCGGTGGCATTTAACGCCAGAGGTCCCTGAAAATCGAAGCGGGCCTCGCCGAGCGTGAGACCTTTGCGGTCGAGCGCCCGGACAATGCCCTGCGCCGGCCCTTTGATCGCGCTGCGCAGCACAAGCGCCTCGAAGGCGCCGCCCTCATTCTTCGGTCCGGCCAAGGCATAGACGGACTGGTCGCCGGTGACGAGCGTGACCTTGGGGACCAAGTGCGCGAGTTTTTCGGCGAACTCCCGCGCATGGCCAGCCTCAACGCCGTCGGCGATCCACACGACATCGGCATGCGGCCAGGCTCGCATGAATTTTTCGATCGCCGGAACGAACGCCATATGATCGGGCACGAAGGGCTGCGGCTTGATCGCCCGCAAATGGTCGAGCGTATGGGCGGCATCCGAGACAATGATTTCGCGACCGCCTTCGGAAGTGGCGGCGACAGCGACCGTCTCGCCGCTACGGCCCGCCGCCCCGACCCATTGTGCCGCCGCAGTCAGGCGCTGCTCCCAGTTCGGTGCCGCCGGCCAGCCATCATCGAGGAGGACGAGCAAAGGCCCTTTGCCGCTTTCGCCCGCCGGCAGCGGATTGAGGATCGGACCGGCGACAGCGAAAATGAGCGCTGCCGCGATCGCCAGACGCAAAGCGAGAAGCCACCAGGGCGTAAAGGCCGGCGTCTCTTCGCGAGGCTGAAGATCGAGAATGAGCCGCAGCGGCGGAAACGGCACGCGGCGGGGCCGCGGCGGCGTCACCCGCAGCAAATAATAGAGGACCGGCAGGCCGGCCAAAGCCACGAGAACAGCGGGAACGGTGAAAGCGAGCGGCAATCCGAACATCAACCAGCCAATCTCGAAAGCTGCAGATCCGAGCCTGCCTCGAGCCGCATGCGCAAGGCGAGCAGAGCTTCCGACGCCGGCCGGTCCGTCCGATGCAAAAGAAGCGTCCAGCCGCGCTTGGCGGCGGCAGCGCGAACCGCATCGCGATGCGCGGCGAGCCGCAATATATAATCCTCTCGAAAAGCTTCCGCCCGCCCCACTCTGAGACGCGCCTGCGAATCGACATCGACGAATTCGGTATGGCCGGTGAAGGGAAATGTCTCCTCGATCGGATCGGCGATCATGACGAGATGGCCACGGGCACCATCGGCCGACAGGTGCTGGATCTTGTCATCGATTGCCGCCGGATCACTCAGGAAATCGGAAATCCAAAGAAGCTGCGTACGCGCTTGCAACGGGGCGTTCGGCGGCAGCTCCGGCGCCGCAAAAGTCGGCGCCCTTTCTTCTGCGATCATCGTCTCGGCAAAACGGTCAATGATGTTGCGCATCGCAAGCGGACGCGTGAGGCCGAGCAGCCCGACCCTTTCGCCGCCGCGCATGAGAAGATCGGCGGCGGCGAAGCCGATCACCAGCGCACGGTCGAGTTTCGATTGCAGCGCGAGCTTGGAAATGAATCCCATCGAAGCGGATCGGTCGATCCAGATCCACACCGTATGCGCCGCCTCCCATTCGCGTTCGCGAACGTAAAGCCGGTCGTCACGGGCCGAACGCCGCCAATCGACATTGCTGGCCGGCTCGCCCGCGACAAAGGGCCGGAACTGCCAGAAGGTCTCGCCAATGCCCGCCCGCCTGCGGCCGTGCATGCCATGCATCACGCTGGAGGCCACGTCTTTCGCGGCAACGATCAGGCTCGGCAGGCGGCGCGCAATATCTTGCGCTGCGTCCTGCGGACCATGTCCGATCCGCCGTTCGGCCGCATCGAGGAACCGCACTTCGCTCATGCTCTAGACCGTGATGACATCTGATCGAATTACCCTCGTCCTTCAGGTTCTGATCTTTGCTTTTTCCTGCATGATCTCATTCCGAAAAGTCTGCAACTTTTCGGGATCATGCTGTTTTTCTTCGCCGCATGATCTCATTCCGAAAAGTCTCACAACTTTTCGGGATCATGCTGTTTTTCTTCGCCGCATGATCTCATTCCGAAAAGTCTGCAACTTTTCGGGATCATGCTCTAGCCCAGACGTTCGATCAGCCGAGCGATGAGGCCGGGCAGGGTTTCACCTTCGGCGCGCGCGGCAAAGGTCAGGGCCATGCGATGTTTCAGCACCGGCGTTGCGAGCGCGGCGACATCGTCGCGCGATGGCGAGAGCCGCCCGTCGACGAGGGCGCGGGCACGTGTCGCGAGCATCAAAGCCTGGGCGGCACGTGGGCCGGGGCCCCAGGCAATATGCTTGGTGATCGCCGGATCGCCCTCGCCCGGCCGGGCGCCGCGGACGAGATCGAGAATTGATTCGACGATGGAATCACCGACCGGCAGACGCCGCACGAGGCGCTGTGTCGCAATGAGATCCTCGGCCGTCATCGCCGGCTTCGGCTCCATAGCCTTGTCGCCGGTGGTTTCGATGAGGATGCGCTTTTCGGCGGCGCGGTCGGGATAGAGCACGTCGATCTGCATGAGGAAGCGATCGAGCTGCGCCTCGGGCAAAGGATAAGTGCCTTCCTGCTCGAGCGGGTTCTGGGTTGCGAGCACATGGAAGGGATGCGGCAGATCGTGCCGCTCGCCGGCGACCGACACATGCTGTTCCTGCATCGCCTGCAACAGCGCCGATTGCGTGCGCGGACTCGCACGGTTGATCTCATCGGCCATCAGGAGCTGCGCGAAGATCGGCCCTTGGACGAAGCGGAAGGACCGCCGATGGTCCACCGTCTCCTCCAAAACTTCCGAGCCGAGAATATCGGCGGGCATCAGATCCGGCGTGAACTGCACTCGGCGCGCATTGAGGCCGAGCACCGTGCCCAAGGTCTCCACGAGCTTGGTCTTGGCCAAGCCCGGCACGCCGACAAGCAGACCATGGCCGCCGGACAACAAAGTGACCAAGGCTTCTTCGACCACTTGTGCCTGGCCGAAGATGACGCTGCCGATCGAGGCGCGCGCGGCAGCGACTCGATCGAGCGCGACTTCGGCCGAGCGCAGGATCGCAGCCTCGAGAGTGGTCGTGTTGGCTTCAAGCATCAGGGACTCGCTTCATCTTGGAGCGGATAGGCGCCGCTCTGATCTAGATCGTTCCAAATCGACGAGATTGGTTCGCAAACTTGCATTGTCGATCGAACTGGCCCGAATTTCCATCGAATTCGGCGCGCGAGGCTCGGAGGACAAATAAAATTTTCGACAGCTGTCTCGCACCTCGGGCCTCGCGGCTCGGGCTTTGCCTGCCCCGGAGCGCCAAGGCTTATATCGAGGTTTTCGAAGTCCTTAAAAATTCATGCTGCGAGACTATGGCCGAAGATGTGCCTTTTGGCGGCAAATCCGGGACCTGCGATCCAAGCAGGACCGCCGGCGTCTTAGCACTTAATCCTGGCTTTTGCGGCGCCCTGTCGCCTATCTCGTGAACTTGTGCTCCCGCAGCTGTGGCCAAAGCCGCGCAAGCATGAAAGAATAATTAAAGTAAACGCTCGTTCCTGCGCCGCTCTCGTGCCCCCCTCCCGTCCAAAGCCGCTCGCCTTCCTTTATTGGAGCCTCATCGCCACCACGGCGCTGGCGGCGATGCTGGTCATTGGAACCTTTTGGCTCGCGGCGCGCTCGCAAGCCGAAGACGACTGGGTGCGCCATACGCTGGCCGTCCGCAGTCAGATCGACCAGGTCCTCATTCTCGTGCAGCGCGCCGAAGCCAACGCGCGCGCTTATCTGCTGACCGGCCAAGAGACCTTTCTCCCCCCTTATCAGAATGCAGTGAAGGAATTGCCCGCAGCGCTCGACGAAATGACCGAGCTAATCGTCGACAATCCACGCCAACAACAAGCCGTCGTCCAGCTGCGCCAGCTTACTGCGGACAGGCTTTTCAATCTGCGCAATGCGATCGACGCCTATAAATCCGGACCTGCGGGCAGGCCGGCGGAAATGGCGAGCATCGGCAAAGATCTGCAAAGGGTAGAGGAGTTCCGCCGGCTCGTCGCCGCGATGACGGCGGAAGAAAATCGCCTGCTGCAGACGCGGCAAGGCAGCTCCGCGACCTTCGGCATGCTCCTGCAGATCGGCGCCGGCGCGTCCTTTCTCCTCATCTGTGCGGTCGGCACTTTGGTCGGCGTCACGACCCGGCATTCCTTCATTGAACTCGCCGCCGCACGCGACCGGCTGATGCTCACCAATCGGGAGCTTTTGGAACAGATCAATCTGCGCGAGAGCGCCGAAGGGCAGCTACGGCAATCGCAGAAGATGGACGCGATCGGCCAGCTCACCGGCGGCATAGCGCATGACTTCAACAATATGCTGGGCGTGATCTCGGGCAGCCTCGATCTGATCGAGCGCCGCATCAAGAAAGGCGATTACGGCATCGAACGTTTCATCGACGCCGCCATGAAAGCCGCCGATCGCGCTGCTGCCTTGACCCATCGCCTGCTCGCCTTTGCGCGTCAGCAGCCGCTCTCGCCGGAGCCGCTCGATGCCAATAAAATGATCATCAATATGTCGGATCTCCTGCGCTCGACGCTCGGCGAGCATATTGCGATCGAGACCGTTTCCGCTGCCGGCCTATGGCGGACCAAGGCCGATGCCCTGCAGCTCGAAAACGCACTCCTCAATATCGCGATCAACGCCCGCGATGCCATGGGCGACGGCGGCAGGCTGACGATCGAAACCGCCAATAGCTATCTCGACGCGGCCTATTGCAAACAGCATGGCGAAGTGACGCCGGGACAATTCGTGCTGATCGCGATCACCGACACCGGCATGGGGATGAAGCCGGAGGTGGTCGCGCGCGTCTTCGATCCCTTCTTCACGACCAAGCCGGTCGGCACCGGCACCGGCCTCGGGCTCAGCCAAGTCTATGGCTTCGTCAAACAGTCGCGCGGCCATATCAAGATCTATTCGGAACCAGGCGCCGGAACGAGCGTGAAGATCTATTTGCCGCGCTTCATCGGCGATACCGATGAGACTAAAGGCCTGCCCATGACGCCGGTCGAGGTGGGCAGCGCCAGCGAAATCATCCTCGTCGTCGAAGACGATCCTTTGATGCGCCGGCTCACCATAGATGCCTTGCGCGAACTGGGCTACAGCGTCCTCGATTGCGAGACGGCTGCCGATGCGCTCGATATTCTCGAGCGCACGCCCAACATCAAATTGCTGCTCACCGATGTGGTGATGCCTGAGGTGAATGGGAAGAAACTCGCCGATGAGGCGGTACGCCGCTGCCCCGATCTCAAAGTGCTGTTTACGACCGGCTACACCCCCAATGCCGTAGTGCATGGCGGCGTGCTCGATCCCGGCCTCCAATTCCTGGCGAAACCCTTCACGCTCGAACAGCTCGCGGCCAAAGTGCGCAGTCTGCTCGACATATGACGGGCGGATGACCGGCGATCGCTCTTTGTTTTAAACATCGGATAATCCGATGCCTTTATAAAGGTGATCCAGCCCCTGGATCTCACCGCGGCGATTGGCTAATCTGCCGCGGTTCCTCTCGATCATGGGCCGCGACGGCATGAGCTATGTAAAGCACATATTGCAGCCGGACGAAAAAGTGGTCGTCATCGGCCGGTTGCATTGGATCATCTATGCGCACGCGATCCTCTGGTTCCTCTGCGCCAGCGGCGCGGCGGCTGCCGCCTTCCATGTTCGCGACACGAATTATCTGTGGCTTACCAGCGTCGCGTTCACCTGCTTGTTTCTCTTATTCGGTCTCGCCCTGGCAATCCGCGCCTAGTGGCACAGCTTTACGACCGAGATCGCGGTGACGAACCACCGCGTCATCTATAAGACGGGATTCATCAACCGCCACACGTCCGAGATGAATATAGACAAGATCGAATCGGTGGTCGTCGACCAATCGATTTTTGGCCGCCTTCTCGGCTATGGCACGATCGACATCCGCGGCACCGGCGCCAGCATCGAGCAGCTCAAGCGCATCGCCCATGCGATCGAATTGCGCAACGCGATCACGTCAAGATAGGCGCAGGGGAATCCCTCCCCTTCAGGGAAGGGTGGCTTGCGGAGCAAGCCGGGTGGGGTGAACATCGGAAACCCCATCCGTCAGCGGCGCTTTGCGCCGCTGCCACCTTCCCCTTTCAGGGGAAGGATAAGGTGCCTGATATTGCCAGATCGCCCCTATTCAATGCCGCATTCGAAGGCGCGCTTGTTCCAGCTCTTGCGGAAGCGCTCCTCGATCTTGATCCGGTCGTTGAGGCTGGGCTTTGCCGCTTCCATCGCGCCGCGCGCGACGGACGCCTCTTCCGCCGTCAGCACGACCGGGCCGGCCATGAAGGCGGCGTTCGGCAGAGCAAACAGGATCGCCTCTTTATTGGGATGGGTTTTGACTTCGGTGAGCGTGTCCGCGACGGGCTTGCCGTCGATGCAGACAGAGCCGTTGATGACCTCGATCTTGCGGCCGTCGGACGTATTTCGAATGAAAACCGGGTCCATCTTTCGTTCCTCGCGATGGTTTTAAGGGTTGTTCTCCATGTCTGTCGGACAGGAACAGCACGTCCGACGCTGTGAGCCACGCAGAGAGGCCGCGCGGGCCAGCCTGCAAAGCTCCTTGAACGCATTTAATAGCCGCAGCCGGGCTTTTCTGACAATAGATCACGATGACTTTGGATTGAATCAGTCCAAAGTCATAAACGTGATTGATTCCAATAATTTATAGCGAGATATGCAGATAAGACTACGCAATCTGCGTAAACTTGATTGCGCCGGAAAACCGGTTCCCGCTTTTCCTCATCCAGCTCTAGGTTTTGCGTGTGTTTTCATCGCTGTCGACCCGATGCCGCGGGCCTGGAAGTCCGGCCACCCCGGTTCACCGTCACGGGCGCGCAAAAGCGCCTCGCCGAGGCTTGGTCCGGCAAGTTTGGTGTTCAAACGTGAGAAAGGTCGAAAGTTGGCCACCGCGGCGAGCGCGCCGCTCCCGCTTCGGCGCGGCGGCGCCAAAATGAGAACATCTTTCGGAAAAGTTGATAGACTTTTCCAAGACATGCTCTCATTTTTTGATCTAGAGTTGCAGCAGTGCCTGCCTATTCGAAGGCGCGCTTGTTCCAGTCCTTGCGGAAGCGCTCTTCGATCGTGATCCGATCATTGAGGCCGGGCTTTGCCGCGGCGAGCGCACCGCGCCCGCTTCGGAGCGGCGGCGCCAAAATGAGAGCATGTCTCGGAAAAGTTGATAGATTTTTCCGAGACATGCTGTCACTTTTTAATCTAGAGCCGCAGCAGTCCGGGCCTATTCGATACCCATTTCGAAGGCGCGCTTGTTCCAGCCCTTGCGAAAGCGCTCTTCGATCGTGATCCGATCATTGAGGCCGGGCTTTGCCGCGGCGAGCGCGCCGCGCACCACCGAGGCTTCCTCCGCCGTCAGCGCGATGGGACCGGCCATGAAAGCGGCATTCGCCAAAGCGAAGAGGATCGCCTCCCGGTTCGGATGGACCTTCACATCGATGAGGCTGTCGGCGACGGGATGGCCGTCGATGCAGACATTGCCATTGATGACTTCGATCTTGCGGCCATCCGATGTGTTTCTAATGAAGACGGGTTCCATCGTCCTTCCTTTCGGCAGTTCTACCCTCTACGGGTTTTGCGTCCCGAGCCATGCGTCAAAACCGAGGCCGAGAGCGCCGGCGGCGGCAGAACGGTGACTTGATCTCACAATCCCAAATCATCCGACTCCGGCCGACAGCGCCGCGATGACGCTGCCGCCGACGGTTTCCATCGCGCCCAAATCGGCGAGCTTGTCGAGATAGCGGCGTGACAAGCCGCTCTCGTCGCGGCGCAAATGGATGAAGGCCAAAGCCTTCATCGTATAAAGCGCGAAATGGCCGGGGCCGTTGACGTCATCGGAAATCTCTTCCGCCCGCCAGACCTGCCAATCGGGATCAAGCCCGGCCTGGCGCGAAGCTTCCGCAAGCCCGGCATGGGCGATCGAAAGCGCCTCGTCGAGATTGCCCTGATACGTATGGATCTTATAAAGGCAGAGATAGGTCGGCAGCTGATCCGGCGCCAGAGCAAGCGCCTCGCGAAACGCCTTGTCGGCGGCCTCGGGATCGCGGCGATAGAGGCCGACACCGCGTTGAAGAATCTCATTCACCTCCGGCAAGACCTCGCCAAAATTGATGAGCTCTTCGGTGACGCGGATCTTTGGCGAAGGGATTTCTGGCATTTTTGCTTGCTGCACAAGGTGAGGCCGAACTCTGCTGCCTGCGGCGTGGCAAGGCAAGCAAGTTCAGGGCCATCAGCGACTGGGCCGTGTGCTGGAGCGCGCCGGACCTTTCGCTTCCGATCGCGAAGATTGGCAATATTTTGGGTTATACGCGGCAGAGCAAGGCGAGCTAATTGCGCATCGAACCGTGCGGCTCAGTGGGAACGATACATGCGCGCCCGTGCGATCGGGGCCGGAAACGATCGTTTTGGCATCTCATTGTGGAGTCTTGGGGCCGTCTGTAACGACGGTTGGAGGGGCGATCCATACGAGCTTCGATTTCAGATTCAGACAATTCGGGAATTGAATCCGATTTCAAAAGTTTATGAGCCACTACCTTGAATCCGCATACTTTTTCCGCCCCGCGAATCACTTTTTAGGTGACATTACGGGCAAAATTTGATACACGGGCGGGTGAAGGGGAATTCGAACCCCCTCCTTCGTGGGTGCTCCCCGGGTGCGAGCCGTGGATTAAGAAACCCGCGATATGCTTCCTTACACTACACCCGATATCATAGGCCGATCTGCGCCGAACGGATTGGGCTATTTTCTTGCTACGCTCACAATTTTGAACGCCGCTTGAGATAACTTGAAATGACCAGAACAGCCTCTCTTTCCTTACTGTTCATCAGAGGATCATCCACTAATCCAAGTAGTTCGAGAATGAGCCCGGTGATTTTGTCTTTCTGGTCTTTTCCGCGCTGTTCCTTGTCGCCCTCTAGACGATCCAAGTTTAGTTGAAGCGCATCATTTTGAACGGGCTTAGTCAAACGGACAAACACACGCCTAGTTCTGTTTATGAAAGCAGACGAAAGATTAATTCCGGCTTCTTTTGAGGCGGTGATGAAAAAAGTCTCCGCGCTTCGTACTGCCCCTATGTCACGGCCAGAATGTGTGACGAACGCCTCATGCAAACGCTCCGGCGTTAGCTCTGTCCAGTTGCCGGGCACAAACGCATATGCCCGCTCCAACTGTTCTCTAAGCGTCGTTGCCCATGAAGGCGTCGCATAAGCTCGGACAAGCGCTTGAAGCTCAGGACTAGGCTTATAGTCTTCGTCGATCCAGTCGAGCGCTTTCAATCCGCTAACGATCCGACCTGCGTCGTCAGCGTTTACTCCAATATTGACCAATGTCTGGCTTTTCACTCTCGGCGGGATTCCCTTTTCTTTCATCAGCTCCATCACGCGCGCAAACTGCACATACGAAGCGTAGTAGGGAATGCGGGGGGGTTTTGACAACGCGTCCATTTTGGCAAACTACCCGCTATTACGGCGACCGTCAACGCCTGTGGCGATTACCGCAACTGTTTTTGGGGGATAGACTCGCGGCCCGTGTGAGCGTATGGTGAATCCAGACGCGATGCCGGAGTGGTCAACGGACAGGTCTTGAAAACCTTGATCGGGCTGTAGCGGCCCGCGTGAGTTCGAATCTCACTCGCGTCTCCCAATTTTTTGCCGCGCAGAATTTGATGGCCACGAGTTGACCGTCAAATTTATTGCGAAATCCACTATTGCTGATAACATGACGAATGTGCTGAACGTGCTGAACGTTTTGCATTCGCTGAGAAGGTTGAACGCTACCGGGCTTGTCCCGTCGATCTTTTTTGGCAAAACCAGGCAATGCCTGTGCTGGTGTTTCGCTCCAGCTGGAGACGCGAGTGTCTATACGCAAAGCCCCGCCTTAGAGCGGGGCTTTGTTGTTTTCAACGCTTTTGTCAGTCGCGTATATAATCGCGAACAAAAAAAGAACTTGGCAGGCGAGAACAAACAGAGTACATTATCCTCAGTTCGCAGCAAAGGCCTGTGGGAACGCCGGTTTGAGCCCCTCCCCTTTGCGCTTTTCACCTCGCCAATTTTTTGTGCCCATGTCAGAAGGAGCGTCTCAATGAGCCAAGCGAATCTCCGCCTCGTGGAAGGATCTTCCGTGGACAAGACCAAGGCGCTCGATGCCGCCTTGTCGCAAATCGAACGGGCCTTCGGCAAAGGCTCGATCATGCGGCTCGGCAAGAATCAGAAGATCGTCGAGATCGAGACGATTTCGACGGGCTCTCTGAGCCTCGACATTGCGCTTGGCGTCGGCGGCCTGCCGCGCGGCAGGGTGATCGAGATCTATGGGCCGGAATCTTCCGGCAAGACGACCCTGACCTTGCATGTGATCGCCGAGGCGCAGAAGAAGGGCGGCGTCTGCGCCTTCGTCGATGCCGAACATGCGCTCGATCCCGTCTATGCGCGAAAACTCGGCGTCAATCTCGACGATCTTCTGATCTCGCAGCCGGACACCGGCGAGCAGGCGCTCGAAATCACCGACACGCTGGTGCGCTCCGGCGCCGTCGATGTGCTCGTCATCGATTCGGTCGCGGCTTTGACGCCGCGCGCCGAAATCGACGGCGAAATGGGCGACAGCCAGCCGGGCCTGCAGGCCCGCCTCATGAGCCAGGCGCTGCGCAAGCTCACCGCCTCCATCTCGCGCTCGCATACGATGGTGATCTTCATCAATCAGATCCGCATGAAGATCGGCGTGATGTATGGCAGCCCGGAGACGACGACCGGCGGCAATGCGCTAAAATTCTATGCTTCCGTCAGGCTCGACATCCGAAGAATCGGCTCGATCAAGGACCGCGAGGAAGTGGTCGGCAATCAGACCCGCGTGAAAGTGGTGAAGAACAAGGTCGCGCCGCCGTTCAAACAGGTCGAATTCGACATTATGTATGGCGAAGGCATTTCGAAAATGGGCGAGCTCGTCGATCTCGGCGTCAAGGCCGGCGTCGTCGAGAAATCCGGCGCCTGGTTCTCTTACGACAGCCAGAGGCTCGGCCAGGGCCGCGAGAATGCCAAGACCTTCTTGCGCAACAATCCGGACGCGGCGGCGCGAATCGAACAGGCGATCCGCGAGAATGCCGGCCTCATCGCCCAAAAAATCCTCGATCCGGGCGAGGCCGAAGCTGAGGAAGCGGAGGGGTGAGAAGCTTTCAGGCGCGCCCTTTCTCCCTCTGGGAGAGGGTTCACCTACAATGCCGGCGCGCGCTCGACAGAGGAGGCTCCAATAGTTAGAAGGGGTGCTCCCCTGGATTTGATGGTCTTACGTCCCATCTTGTGATCGCGATCCGCCGTTGGCGCGGCGATCAGCGGAGTCCTCTATTGGGACCGGATAGAGTCGAAATGAGCAGCGTCAGCGAGATCCGCACCGCCTTTCTCGATTTCTTCGCGCAGAGAGGGCATGCGATCGTCCCCTCTTCGCCGCTCGTGCCGCGCAACGACCCGACCCTCATGTTCACCAATGCGGGGATGGTGCAGTTCAAGAATGTCTTCACCGGCATTGAAAAGCGGCCCTATAGCCGCGCCGCCTCGGCGCAGAAATGCGTGCGCGCCGGCGGCAAGCACAATGATCTCGACAATGTCGGCTATACCGCCCGCCATCACACATTTTTCGAAATGCTGGGGAATTTCTCCTTCGGCGATTATTTCAAGGCGGACGCGATCGAATTCGCCTGGACCTTGATCACCGAAGTCCTCGGCCTTGGGAAGGATCGGCTCCTCGTCACCGTCTATCACGACGATGACGAAGCCTATGATCTTTGGAAGAAGATCGCCGGCTTTTCCGATTCGAAGATCATCCGCATTGCGAGTTCCGACAATTTCTGGGCGATGGGCGATACCGGCCCCTGCGGGCCCTGTTCGGAGATCTTTTTCGATCAGGGCGAAAAATTCTTCGGCGGCCCGCCCGGCAGCGCTGACCAGGACGGCGACCGTTTCCTCGAATTCTGGAACCTCGTGTTCATGCAATATGAGCAGCTTGGTCCCGGCGAGCGCATCGGCTTGCCGCGCCCGTCGATCGACACCGGCATGGGGATCGAACGCATCGCCGCCCTCCTGCAAGGCGCGCCGTCGAATTACGACATCGATCTGATGCGCGCCATCATTCTCGCGGTCGCTGCCGCAACGGGCGTCGATCCGGACGGGCCGCAAAAGGCGAGCCACAGAGTCATTGCCGATCATTTGCGCGCCTCGGCCTTTCTCGTTGCCGACGGCGTTCTGCCTTCGAACGAAGGCCGCGGCTATGTTCTGCGCCGCATCATGCGGCGCGCCATGCGCCACGCTCAGCTGCTCGGCGCCAAGGAGCCGCTGCTTTGGCGGCTCGTGCCCGTGTTGGTGCGCGAGATGGGGACCGCCTATCCGGAACTTGTGCGCGCCGAGTTGCTCATCGTCGAGACTTTGCGGCTCGAAGAGACCCGCTTCCGGGTCACGCTCGCGCGCGGGCTTGCGATCCTCGACGAGGAGACAAGCGCTCTGCCGAAGGGCGGCACGCTGCCCGGCAGCACCGCCTTCAAGCTCTATGATACTTACGGCTTTCCGCTCGATCTCACGCAAGACGCATTGCGCGCCCGCCATCTCGGCGTCGATGTCGACGGCTTCAATGCGGCGATGGCGCATCAGCGCGCCGAAGCACGCCGCGCCTGGGCCGGATCGGGGGAAGCTGCGACCGAAAAGATCTGGTTCGAGCTCAGGGACAGGCTCGGAGCGAGTGAATTTCTGGGCTATGAGACCGAAGCTGCCGAGGGTGTCGTCGTCGCGCTCCTGAAAGATGGGCATGAAGTCGAGCGGCTCGAAGCCGGTTCCACCGGCCAGGTCATCTTGAACCAGACGCCTTTTTACGGAGAGTTGGGCGGCCAGCTCGGTGATACGGGGCTGATGCGCGCGCCGGGCGTCGCCTTCCGCGTCACCAATACGCAGAAGAGGCTCGGCGATCTCATCATCCATGACGGTGTCGTCGAGGCCGGCGCGCTCATACGAAACCTCGCCGTCGAACTCACTGTCGATCATGCAAGGCGGCGTGCCCTGCGCGCCAATCATTCCGCCACCCATTTGCTGCATGAAGCCTTGCGGCAGGTGCTCGGCGATCATGTGGCGCAGAAGGGCTCGCTCGTCGCGCCCGACCGTTTGCGCTTCGACTTTGCCCATCCAAAGCCCATTTCGGCCGAGGAATTGACGCGGATCGAGGATCTCGCCAATCGCGCCGTCATCGCCAATACGCCGGTCTCTACAAGAGTCATGGATATAGACGAGGCCATCGGCTCCGGTGCGCGCGCGCTGTTCGGCGAAAAATATGGCGATCAGGTGCGCGTCGTCACCATGGGCGATGCGGCCGAAGTTTTGCTCGACGAGCCTGTACCGTCGACCATGCCTTTCTCGATCGAACTCTGCGGCGGCACCCATGTGCGCCGCACCGGCGATATTGGCCTCATCTCCGTCGTTGCGGAATTGCCGGTCGCGGCCGGCGTGCGCCGCATCGAGGCGAAGACCGGCGAAGACGCACGGCATTATTTGAATGCGCAGGCGCAGCGCCTGCATGAGCTGGCGCAGCTCCTCAAGGCGCCGGAAGGCGAGACGACCGAACGCCTCGCGCAGATCCTCGAAGATCGCCGCAGGCTCGAACGCGATGTCAGCGATGCACGGAAAAAACTCGCCATGGGCGGCGGCAGCGACCGCGCGCAAGCCATCGAAGAGATCGCCGGCATAAAGTTCTTCGGCCGCACAGTCTCCGGCGTTGAAATGAAGGATCTGAAATCGCTGGCCGATGAAGCCAAAGAGAGCGTTGGCTCCGGCGTTGTCGCCATTGTCGGCGTCGCGGCCGATGGCAAGGCCGGCGTCGTCGTCGCTGTGACGAAAGATCTGACTGACCGTTTCGACGCAGTTCAATTGGTGCGGATCGCGGCCGAAAAACTCGGCGGCAAAGGCGGTGGCGGCCGGTGCGATATGGCGCAGGCGGGCGGGCCTGATGGCGCTGCGGCCCAATCGGCGCTCGCCGCCGTCGGCGCGGCCTTGCGCGAAACCGTGAACGCCGCTTAGAGCGTATTCTTATCTATGGATAAGTTGGAGCATGGCGCAAATGTCGAAGCGACTTTTGCGCCAAAGCACAGGCTTCAGTAAATTGAAATCGAGCCTATTTGTAGCAAATGCATTGACCTGGCGCGATAGGCAAATCGCGTGACGACAAGGCGCCACTGCGACGTTTGCATGACGCAGAGGCGCAATGGCCTTAGAGTAGATTCTTTCGTTTTTGCGCGCCATTACTCTTTCACTTCGATCATTCGTCTCATAATATTCCCTTCGACGTCGCGCGTGCCGCATGCTGGGGCCGACGCTGGTTCGCGATTGCGTATTGCTATCACTAAATCGCGAAAATCGGCACCATCCCAGAGACGATTGTTTCATAGCGCGCGCGTAGAAATCCGTAGCCATACAGGTGGAAGGCAGGCCGCTTTCCTGTCGCGACATGCGCCGAATTCTCACTCAAAGCTGCCCCAGCTGCGCATCGATGTCGACCTGGGGATGACGCAGGAGGATAAAATGGTGGAGCCGGATCAGAACTTTGTCGCTGCCGCCCGGAGCCCTAGCTCGAGCATCACGCCGTCTGTCTCGTCGCCCATCGCGCCATCCATAGCCCCTGACCTTTCCTGGGCTGCCGGCGATTTTTCCACTGCGGCGGAAAATATGCGCAGGCTCGCCGGAGAAATCGCCGAGATGTCCCTAACCTCCTTGGAGCAGGCCAAGCGCCTGATCGAGGATGTACGGGACGCACGCGATATGGACGATCTCATGGCCATTCAGGCGAAATATATGACCGCCCTGTTTGAAGCCTTTGCCGAGCGGTCATGTCGGCTCAGTTCCTTCTTCGCCGAGCTGCCGCGCGAGGTGACGCAAGCGAGCTGCGACATGGTCGAGGCGAGTGTCGAAGCGGCACAAGACGCCGCTGAGGTCGCGGCCAACAGCATTGCGGTGGCGGCGGCTTCGCAAGAGGTTGCGCAAGCTGGGCTGACGTCACGCGCGTCGATGCCGCCGACGTAGAGCATGATGCATTCAAGTCGAATCGGGCATCATGCTCTAGCTTTTTGAAAACGCATCGTTTGTTGCGAAAAACCGGTGCCCACTTTTTCGCACGATGCTCTCAATCACGTTCATGCCCATTGCGCCTCCCCAGCGTCGCCTGCCACGGGCGCGCGGACAAGCCCCATGATTTCGAGCGCATGCGCGACGCGCAGCACGAGATCCTCGCGCCAAGGCGCACCGATCAATTGCACGCCGATCGGCAGTCTCTCGCCCGGCGTCCACACCGGCACGGTGCAGACCGGCAGGCCGATGAAGGAGATCGGCTGCGTATAGATGCCGAGATCGGCGCGGACAGGCACGTCCTTGCCGTCGAGATGCATCATCTTCTGGCCGGACAGCGGCGCACGGCAGGGCGTTGCGGGCGCCAGGATCACATCGACGTCGGTAAAAATTTCGCGGACACGCGCCTGAAACCAAGCGCGGAATTTCTGCGCCTTCAACAATGCGTCGGCCGGAATCATCGCGCCGGCGAAGAGCCGATCGCGCACCGCGGGATCGAAGTCCGCCGCGCGCGTCCGCAGCCTTGCCAGATGGAGTGCTGCGCCTTCGGCCGCGGTGATGAGATAAGCGGCGGCACGGGCGCGCCCTGCTTCCGGCACCACCACCTCGCGCCGCACGGAAAGTGCTGCGGCAAGCTGATCGACCGCGGCATAGGCTTCGGGATTGCCACCGCGGCGAAAGTAATCGCCGGCGATCGCGATGCGGAGACCATGCAGGCCTTCGCCCAAGAGCGGCAGAACCGGCTCGATATCCCGCGCGGCGCAAACGGGATCGCCCGGATCTTCGCCCTGCATCACATCATAGACGCGCGCGAGATCGGCCGCCGATCGCGCCAAAGGGCCCGCGTGGTCGAGACTCGCGGCAAAGGCAAACAGGCCGTGGCGCGACAGGCGGCCATAGGTCGGCTTCAGGCCGAAAAGTCCGCACAGCGAGGCCGGCACGCGGATCGAACCATTGGTGTCGGAACCAAGCGCAAATGTGACCATGCCGGCGGCGACGGCCGCCGCCGAGCCACCGGACGAGCCGCCCGTCATATGGCGCGGATCATGCGGATTGAGCGAAGCGCCGTCATGGATGTTCTCACCGGTGAAGCCATAGGCATATTCATCCATGTCGAGCGCGCCGAGCAGCACGGCGCCGGCAGCCTCAAGACGACGGATGACGCAGGCATCGGCTTTGGCCGGAGCATTATCGCGATTGATTTTTGCGCCGGCACGCGTGACAAGGCCTTCGATGTCATAGAGATTTTTGACCGCGTATGGCACGCCTGCGAGCCGGCCAAGCGGCTCGCCTCGCGCCCGTGCCGCATCGATCGCCGCCGCCGTCGCCCGCGCACGCGCTGCTAGAATATCGGTGAAGGCATTGAGCTTGGGATTGAGCGCTGCGATCCGCGCCAGCGCTTTTTCGATCACCGCCGCGGCAGCGATCTCGCCGCCCGCCACAGCCGCAGCGATCGCGCTTGCCGAGGCCAGGCTCCAGTCAAAGCCCCCGTCTGCGTCCATCGTCATGCTCGAAAAATATTCGCCGGCTCGATAGGATCATCGAGCGGAAATTCGGCGAGAAGCTCGATCTGGCTCGCAATGAAGCGCAGATTGGCGAGGATGACGGCGCGATCGCCCAGCGCGATCGGGAGATCGAGAAGCGTCGCCATAGCGTCACACCAGGCCGCCAACATGGTCTCATCCGGCTCCATTCCGCCTCTCCCGCCGCTCGCCTTGGCAGACGCAGCTCATAAACGCGCGCTGGTGGCTACCGAAAAAGTTGAAATGCCGGCCGGTCATCCGACCTGTTGACTTTCCCGGCCGTCTAGTTTTAGAACAATTCTAAGCTGACGGCACAGACTCTCGAGGGAGGCCGTTCGTCGGCTTGCGGTGAGCTGAAATTGCATGGGAGTGTGACATGGGTGAGCTCAAGGGCAGCAAGACGGAAGGTAATCTGAAGGACGCTTTCGCCGGTGAATTGCAGGCGAATCGCCGTTATCTCTATTTCGCACAAAAGGCCGATGTCGAGGGCTATAATGACGTCGCCGCTGTGTTTCGCTCGACCGCTGAAGGCGAGACGGGCCATGCGCATGGCCATCTCGAATTCCTCGAAGCCGTCGGCGATCCCGCCACCGGCCTGCCGATCGGCGCCACCTCGAACAATCTCAAGGCTGCCGTGGCCGGCGAAACGCATGAATATACGGATATGTATCCGGGCATGGCGCGCACCGCCCGCGAGGAAGGCTTCGGCGAGATCGCCGATTGGTTCGAGACGCTCGCCAAGGCCGAGCGCTCGCATGCGGGCCGCTTCCAAAAGGCCCTCGACGAACTGAAATAAGCCGCACCGAACGGCCCAGCAGCGTCTGCTGCCGGGCCGTTTCATCTCTTCATAAAGACATCGGATATATCCGACGTCTCAATATGCCAAACCGAAAAGAGGCGATCATGAGGGAAGGCGGCCTCACTGCACCGATAAGGCACCCTCTTGCCTGGGAGGACCCGGAATTTTACGACGAAGCCAAGCTCGATGCCGAGCTCAGGCGGGTCTTCGATGTCTGCCACACCTGCCGCCGTTGCTTCAATCTCTGCGATTCCTTTCCGCGCCTCTTCGATCTCATCGACGAATTGAAGACCGGCGAACTCGATTCCGTCGCGAGCGAAAACTTCAAACCCGTCATCGGCGCCTGCACATTATGCGACATGTGCTTCATGACCAAATGTCCCTATGTGCCGCCGCATGAATTCAACATCGACTTCCCGCATCTGATGCTGCGCGCCCGCGCCGTCGAAGCGAAGAAGGGCGAGATCGAACTCTCCGAGCGCGAACTCGCCAAGACCGACCGCAACGGCAAACTCGCCGCCTATGTCGCGCCACTCGCCAATTGGGCGACCAATGCGGACAATAAGACGATGCGCGGCGTGCTCGAAAAGACCGCCGGCCTGCATCACGAGGCGCATCTGCCGAAATATCAGGCGAAGAGCTTTGAGAAGCTCACCAAGGAAAATCCGCCACCCCTCGATCGCAACGCTCCTGCCTTCGGCCGCAAGGCGGTGCTCTTTGCGACCTGCTTCACCAATTACAATGATCCGGAAGTGGGACTCGCGGCGCGGGCCGTGCTCGCCAAAAATGGCGTGGAGACGGAGATCGTCTATCCGCATTGCTGCGGCATGCCGATGCTGGAGCAAGGCAACATCGCCGCGGTGGCGGAAGCGGCAAGGATCGTTTCGACAGCGATGCAGCCCTGGATCGAGAAAGCCTATGACGTCATCGCCTTTGTGCCGTCCTGCGCCTTGATGCTCAAATTCGAATGGCCGCTGATCCTGCCGCAGGATGCGGCGGTAAAACTTTTGTCGAAAGCGACTTTCGATTTGAGCGAATATATCGTCGACATCGCCCGCAAGGAGGGGCTCGCCGCGGGCCTACAGCCGATCGAGGCCTCCGTCGCGCTGCACATCTCCTGCCATTCGCGGGCGCAAAACATGGGCCAGAAATCAGCCGAAATGCTGCGGCTGATCCCTGGCGTCGATCTGCAGATCATCGAGCGCTGCTCCGGCCATGGCGGCTCCTGGGGCTATCGCACCGAGAATTTCGAGACGGCGCTGAAGGTCGGGCGGCCGGTGGCGCAGCAGGCGCATGACGGCAAGAAATCCTGCCTCACCTCCGAATGTCCGCTCGCTGGCCTCCATATTCAGCAAGGGATCGAAAAGCTCGACGCCGAGGCGAAAGCGCCGGCGCTCGCCACCCACCCGATCGAGCTCGTCGCCCGCGCCTATGGGCTCGCCTTCTGACACGTCACGCTAGAGCCGATCCCGATCACGTGGAATCGCTCGCGATCCACATGATCGGGACAAATCGGCTCTATTTCAAAAATCTGGAGCATGTCCTTTATCGGAAAAGTCTGGCAATTTTTCCGGGACATGCCCTAGCGGAAGCGGGAGATCGTATGAGCACGAACAAGAAGAGCAGCCTCACCGCGGCAGACATCATGCCTATGGCGGAGTATGGCAAGGTCCGCAAGGAGAAGCGCAGCGAAATTTCCGAGCGCAAGCGCTTTCGCCGCGTCGAGGTCGGCCCTTTCGCCACTTTCTATTTCGAGAATTTTGACACGATGTGGATGCAGGTGCATGAGATGCTCTACATCGAGAAGGGCGGCGAAGAACAAATCGCCGGCGAGCTTGCGGCCTATAATCCGCTCATCCCCAATGGGCATGAGCTCGTCGCCACTTTCATGATCGAGATCGACGATCCTCTGCGCCGCGCCCGCGTCCTCGCCGGCCTCGGCGGGATCGAGAATAGCGCCTTTTTTTCTTTCGGCGGCGAACGCATTGCGGGCGTCGCAGAAGCGGATCAAGATCGCACATCGGAGGAAGGCAAGGCATCCTCCGTGCAATTCGTGCATTTCCCTTTCACGCAAGAACAGATCGCTGCCTTCAGCAAAGAGGGCACGCAAGTGATCCTCGGATTCTCGCATCCGGCCTATAGCCATATGGCTGTGCTGCCGGAAGCGGTGCGTGCGGCGCTCGCGAGTGATTTTGTGAGGGATTAGAGGCGATTTCGGCGACGCGCAAACCTTCTCCCTGTGGGAGAGGGTTTACGCACACAGCTTGCTTATCTCACTCGATTCCCGCGCAGACATCGATTTCCGGCTCACTGTCGGGATAGCCGGCGAGCCGCATTTCGTCACGGCTCAGCTTGGTGAGGCCGCGCAAACGTCGCGTGCACACCTCGGAGATGAGGTCCTTTGTCGATAGTGTCGCGAAATGCACGTCCCAAATGCGCGCGATCTTATCATATGACGCCGTGACGATGCGCCTCCCGTCGGGGCTGAAGGCGGCGGAATTCACGGGGCTAGATCCGCGCAGCACAGCGATCTCCTTCCCGGTCGCGGCACCCCAGATGCGCGCGGTCTCGTCCCCTGCCGTGACGATCCGCGTCCCGTCGGGGCTGAAACCGGCGGAGTTCACGTCGAACTTATGTCCGCGCAGGACCGCGAGTTCCTTTCCCGTCGCAGCGTCCCAGATGCGCGCGGTCTCGTCCTTTGACGCCGTGACGATCCGCGCACCGTCGGGGCTGAAGGCGGCGGACGACACAACGTGCTCGTGTCCGCGCAGGACCGCGATCTCCTTGCCGGTCGCGGCGTCCCAGATGCGCGCGGTCCAGTCGTCCGACGCCGTGACGATGCGCGACCCGTCGGGGCTGAAGGCGGCGGAGGTCACAACGTTCTCGTGTCCGCGCAGGACCGCGATCTCCTTGCCGGTCGCGGCGTCCCAGATACGCGCGGTATAGTCCAGCCCAGGGATCCCTGATGCCGTGACGACGCGCGTCCCGTCGGGGCTGAAGGCGGCGGAATTCACGGGGCTGGATCCGCGCAGCACAGCGATCTCCTTGCCCGTCGCGACGTCCCAGATGCGCGAGTTGTCCCCTGACGTCGTGACGATGTGCGTCCCGTCAGGGCTGAAGGCGGCGGAATTCACCCAGTTCTCGTGCCCGCGCAGGACCACAATCTCCTGGCCCGTCGTGGCGTCCCAGATGCGCGCGGTCTTGTCCCATGACGCCGTGACGATCCGCGTCCCATCGGGGCTGAAGGCAGCGGAGCTCACAGCGTTCTCGTGTCCGCGCAGGATTGTGAGTTCCTTGCGCGCAGCGGCGTCCCAGATGCGCGCGGTCTTGTCCCATGACGCCGTGACGATCCGCGTCCCATCGGGGCTGAAGGCAGCGGACCACACTTGGTCCTTGTGCCCGCGCAGGATCGCGATCTCCTGGCCTGTCGCGGCGTCCCAAATGCGCGCGGTCTTGTCAAATGACGCCGTGACGACGCGCCTCCCGTCGGGGCTGAACGCGGCGGAAAACACCCAGGTCTCAGGTCCGCGCAGGATTGTGAGTTCCTTGCCCGTCGCGACATCCCAGATGCGTGCAGTCCCATCATGTGACGCGGTGACGATCCGCGTGCCGTCGGGGCTGAAGGCGGCGGAATTCACCTCGGCCTTGTGCCCGCGCAGGACCACAATCTCCATGCCCGTCGTGGCGTCCCAGATGCGCGCGGTATGGTCCCCTGCCGTGACGATGCGCCTCCCGTCGGGGCTGAAGGCCGCGGACGATACGAGGCTTTCATGCTGCAGGACCGCGATCTCCTTGCCGGTCGCGGCATCCCAGATGCGCGCAGTCTTGTCCCATGACGCCGTGACGATGCGCGCGCCGTCCGGGCTGAAGGTGGCGGAATGCACGCCGTCCTCGTGGCCGCGCAGAACCGTCAGTTCCTTGCCCGTCGCAGCGTCCCAAATGCGCGCGGTCGCATCCTGTGACGCCGTGACGATCCGCGCGCCGTCGGGGCTAAAGGCCGCGGATAATACCTGGTTTTCTTGCTGCAGGACCGCGATCTCCTTGCCCATGGCGGCGTCCCAGATACGCGCAGTATGGTCCAATGACGCCGTGACGATCCGCGTCCCGTCGGGGCTGAAAGCGGCGGATTCCACACCTCCCGCGTGCCCACTCAACATGAGTCGCCAATCTGTTTGCCAAACCGTGGTGGCAAGGGCCGAAGGCGCGAGCGAACCGGTCGTCGCCTTTTCGCCAACTCGAAGACCGAGGCGGGCAGCGTGGGCGCCAAGCCTCAGTGCAGTGTCCCAATTGCCGCGGAGCCGTTCGCTCGTCGCCAGTTCAGCGAGCGTTGCTATATGCTGCCTCTCTGCGACATCGCGCTGCTCAACGGCAATTCCCCGTTGCCAAAAAGCGAGGCCGGCGAGCACGAGGGATATGAGCAACCCAGCCGCAAGGCTCGCCATGAGAATGTTGCGCCGCCGGCTTGCGCCGCGCCGGCTCTCGGCGACGAAGGTCTGGGTCTCTTCGGTCGGCGCCGGTGCGCCGCGCGGACGCGAGGCGATCCAGCGCTCGGCGTCCTCCAAGACCGGCGAACGCAGCAGCAGGCCGCCCGGGCGGCCCATCGCCGCCCAGCGACGTGCCGCGTCGCCAAATTCGGTGTGCTGCCTGATCCAGCCGATGTCGGTTTCGAGCGCCTCGGCGAGCTCATCGGCGCTCGCCTCAAAACGGACCGGATTATCGAAGAAAATATAGTGCAGCTGCCGCAGCGGTTCTGGCGTCGCGCCGTCTGCCACGCGCCGGCAGACGATCGGCGCGAAACGTTTGTTGAGCGAGGCCGCATGATCGACCTCCTTCAGCGCCACATCGGAGGCGACCGCATCAGGCGAAAGCACGAAGACGATTGTGTCGGCGCGGGCGATCAGCGCCTCGATGCGCTTCCACCAATCTTCGAAAGCATAAATCTCGCTGCGATCGATCAGCACCTCGAAGCCGCGCGCCTTGAGCGCCGCTTCGAGGCGGTCCGCGAAGGCCATATCCTTGCGCGAATAGGAGATGAAGATCCTGGCCTTCGGCTCAGCCTTCTGCGCGGGTTCGGGTTCGGCCTCCGCAATCATCGGCGCGCCATAAAATATAGTGCTTCGACAAATTAAATGGTGCTGCAAGAGAGGATTGAACTCTCGACCTCTCCCTTACCAAGGGAGTGCTCTACCACTGAGCTACTGCAGCATGTAGGAAGATCGGCTATGTCGCATAAGCGGCCGCGATAGGCAAGGTGGCCGCCTCCCTCCATCAAAATTGTTTCAAAACGCCCTTTGGTTCCTGCGGCGCCCCGATCGAAAGCGCCCGGACCGGCAATTTCGCCGCAGCCGCATGGCTTTGCCATTGCGCTTGTCGGGCTGACCGCGAGAGCTTAAAAGATTTAGGCATGGCAGCCTTTCGAGACTCAAGCGCTGATCGGCGCGCGCCAAGCCTTTGCAGCCAGCCCGAGGGCGACACGTCTAAGTCGCTGCGCCAGGATGGAACGGGCGCCGGAAAGGTCGAAAAATCTGCAACGAAGGCGCGTCTCGCCGCGGCTTTGCGGGAGAATTTGCGCCGCCGCAAAACGCAACGCAGCGCACGCAGCAGCGCCGCACCCGATTCGATACCACCCACCGACGCGATTTAGAGCGCCGCAGATCTTCAAAAAGCCAATCTCGGAGAGGCAGATCATCGCAAAAGCTTAAGGCCTCGCTCGGCGTCGGAACGGCGGGCTCGGCCATTCTGGACCAAAAGCGCGCGGGGAGCGCGTCGAGTGGTCTGGTCGATAAAATAATCCTGACACTTGGGTGCTAAGTGTCAGCTTCTATCCACTATCCTTGACGAGGGAGCATAGAGCCGAAGCTTTATTGGACGAATCGAGGGATTTTCAAAAGGGGGAATGATGGACCGCATCCGCATCGTGGGCGGCAGCACGCTCGAAGGCAATATTCAGATCTCGGGCGCCAAAAATGCGGCTTTGCCGCTAATGATCGCTTCTTTGCTGACGGAGGAGACGCTGACGCTCGAAAATACGCCGAGCGTCGCCGATGTGGGCATGCTGCTCAAGATCTTGAGCCATCATGGCGTCGATTATTCGGTTGACGGACGCCGGCCGGGCGATGAGCCGCATGCCGCCCGCACGCTGCATCTTTCGGCGCGGCGCATCGTCGACATGACAGCCCCCTATGATCTCGTCTCGAAAATGCGGGCGAGTTTTTGGGTCATCGCGCCGCTTCTCGCGCGCATGGGCGAGGCGCGGGTGTCGCTGCCCGGCGGCTGTGCCATCGGCACAAGACCTGTCGATCTTCTGCTCATGGTGCTCGAAAAGCTCGGCGCTTCCATCGACATCGAGGCTGGTTATGTGCATGCCCGCGCGCCGAAGGGCCTCATCGGCGCTGAAATCGTCTTTCCGAAAGTCACGGTCGGCGGCACCCATACGGCGCTGATGGCGGCCTCGCTCGCCAAGGGCCATACGCTCATCAAAAACGCCGCGCGCGAGCCGGAAGTCGCCGATGTGGCCGCGTGTCTGGCAAAAATGGGCGCCAAGATCAAAGGTGCCGGCCAAGCGACGATCGAAATCGAAGGTGTCGGCTCTCTCTCCGGTGCGCATCACCAGGTGTTGCCCGATCGGATCGAGGCCGGCACTTATGCCATGGCGGTCGCAATGACCGGCGGCGATGTGCTGCTCGAACGGGCAGAGCCGGATCTGTTGCAGAGCGCGCTCGACATCCTCGCCCAAGCCGGCGCAGAAATTTCCTCGACCAATCTCGGCATACGCGTGCGCCGCAATGGCTCTGGCCTCTCGCCCGTCGATGTGACGACGGCGCCTTTCCCAGGCTTCCCCACCGATTTGCAGGCGCAATTCATGGCCCTGATGACGAAAGCCAAGGGCCGCTCGCGGATCACCGAGACGATCTTCGAAAATCGCTTCATGCATGTGCAAGAGCTTGCCCGGCTCGGCGCCCATATCAGGCTCGAAGGCGATGTTGCGCTCATCGACGGCGTCAGCGAATTGCAGGGCGCGCCCGTGATGGCGACCGATTTGCGCGCTTCCGTCTCGCTCGTCATTGCGGCGCTCGCCGCCCGCGGCGAATCCATCGTCAACCGCGTCTATCATCTCGACCGCGGCTTCGAACATTTGGAGAAGAAGCTCGCCGGCTGCGGCGCGATCATCGAGCGCATCTCCGGATCGAATTGACGTCGAGATTGTTGAAGGGCAGAGATCACTGCCTGCGTCGGGAGCCAAGAATCCATGTCTGAGCCGCTGCGTCTCATTGCGCTCGACGAGGAGGATCTCGCCGTCATGTCCGCGCATTTGCAGGATGCCGTCATCAAGGTCAAAGACATGGCCTTCCTGCCCAAGTCGAAGCGTTTCGCCCTGCTTGCGGCGCGCTTCGATTGGCCGGGCATAGTATCAGGCAGGAAAGAGCGCTGCTTCAGCGGCCTGCATTTCGAGCGCGTTCTCAAAGCGGCGGCGATGGGCTTCGATCAGACCGCGGGCGACAGATGCCTCAATCTTCTGAGCATCCATTTCACAGCTCATGATGCGCCGGCCGGGCAAGTGATCCTGACTTTTTCGGGCGGCGCCGCGGTGAAGCTCGATGTCGAATGTCTGGAAGCGCAAATGCGCGACCTCGGTCCGCGCTGGGCGGCCAAGGCCCAGCCCGGCCATTGCCTCGACGAAACGCCAGAAGAACAAAGATGACCGAAAGCATGCATGAAGAGCCTGCATGAAGTTTGCTTTCTAGTGAGCGCCCGGGCCGAAATGACGTAAGCTTGCGGCTCTTGCGTTCCCCCATCACTTCGCACCCGGGCGAGGCACAGCAGGCCCGGTTGCAAAGCGATCATTGAGAGCATGCTCTTATGTTCGAAAGCCTCTTCCAATCCTTCGAAGACACGGCCGATCCCTCGCAAGGCGCGACGCGGATCAGCGCTTTGCGGGCCGAGCTTGCCCGTCTCGGATTAGACGGCTTCCTCGTCCCGCGCGCCGACCGGCAGCAGAATGAATATGTGGCGCCTTGCGAGGAGCGGCTCGCTTGGCTCACCGGCTTCACCGGCTCGGCCGGGCTCGCCGCCATTTTTCAAGATCGCGCCGTGCTCTTCGTCGATGGGCGATATACGCTGCAGGTGCGCGATCAGGTCGATCTTGCGCTCATCACGCCGGTTCCGCTCGGAGCCTCGAGGCCAGAAAAATGGCTCGAGCAGAATTTATCTGCCGGCACAAAGCTCGGCTATGATCCCTGGCTGCATACGCCGGGTCAGATCGAGCGGTTCGAGAAGGCCGCCGCCGCGGCCGGCGCCGAACTCATGGCCGTCGAGCCCAATCCGATCGATGCGATCTGGAGCGACCGGCCAGTGCCGCCACAGGGGCGCGTCACCCGCCATCCTCTGCGGCTTGCCGGCGAAGCGGCAAATGCGAAACTCCTCCGCGTCGCCAAGGCGCTCGGCAAAGCCGATGCGTTGCTCGTGAGCGATCCGCATGCGGTCGCCTGGACCTTCAATATCCGCGGCAAGGATGTCGCGCATACGCCTTTGCCGCTCTGCTTCGCGCTGATTCCGAAGGAGGGCATGCCGCGGCTCTATATCGAGCCCGCCAAGCTCGATGAGGACGTTCGCGCCTATCTGAGAGGCTTCGCCACGCTCGTCGAGCCGCAAAGCCTCGAAGCCGATCTCGCTGAGCTCGGCCGCGAGAAAGCCCGCATCCTCTTCGATGCGGCGACTGTGCCGGTAAAACTCACCAAAACGCTGCAAGCGGCCGGCGGCGCGGCGGATATCAGCCAAGATCCGATCGCGCTGATGAAGGCGTGCAAGAACCAGGCGGAGCTCGAAGGCGCGCGACGGGCGCAAGTGCGCGACGCCGTCGCCATGGTGCGCTTCCTCCACTGGTTCGATACTGAAGCGCCTAAGGGCAAACTCACGGAAATCGAAGCCGCACAAGCGCTCGAAACCTTTCGGCGCAAGTCGCGCAAATTGAAGGATGTCTCTTTTCCGACGATTTCCGCCGCCGGACCCAATTCGGCGATCCCGCATTATCGCGTGACCGTCTCGTCGAACCGCAAGATCGGCAAAGGCATTTTCCTCATCGATTCCGGCGGCCAATATGAGGACGGCACGACCGACATCACTCGCACGCTCGCCGTCGGCAAGCCGACAGCCGAGATGCGCGACCGCTATACGCGCGTCCTCAAAGGCAATATTGCGATCAGCCGCGCCATTTTTCCGAAAGGCACGTCGGGCGCCCAGATCGATGCTTTGGCGCGCGCTGCGCTCTGGCAGGCCGGCCTCGATTTCGATCACGGCACGGGCCATGGCGTCGGCGCCTATCTCTCCGTCCATGAAGGCCCGCAGCGCATCGCCAAGACCGGCACCACGCCGCTGGAGCCCGGCATGATCGTCTCGAATGAGCCGGGCTATTACAAAGCGGGTGAATATGGCATCCGCATTGAAAATCTGGTCACCGTCGAAGCGCGCAAGATCAAGGGCGAGGAACGCGACATGCTCGGCTTCGAGACGATGACGCTGGTGCCGATCGATGTCCGCCTGATCGAGCCGAAGCTGCTCGATGCGGATGAGCGGCGCTGGTTCAACGCCTATCATGCCCGCGTGCGCAAAGCGCTCTGGCCCTATGTCGACGGCGATCTACGCAAATGGCTGAAGAACGCGACAAAGCCGGTGGGGAAGTAGGGGAGCAAGGCTATCTCGGACGTGCCTCCTGATTGCGGAAGCAATGCGGCCGGATCAATACATCTGATAATGTCCTTTATCAGATGTAAGGAGTTAACATGCAACGAGACAATGAACTTATTGCCAAGCTGCTCGGGATGTTGGAGGCCGCGGGAACCGACAGAGGCTTTTCCTTTGAGGAAGGAGAAGCCGAAACCTTGGGCTATCCCCTTGCTAGTATTCAATACAATTTGCGGCAGGCGGAAGACATGGGGCTGATCGAAGTTGGCTCGAAACCTCTAAACGGTGAGTGGATAATCCGTCGGCTTACCCCCGCCGGGCATGACTTCCTTGAGTCCAGTCAGAACTCCTGCGCAACAAGCTGGTCCGGCGGCGGTTAGCTCCTCAAGCGTTTTCGACAATCCGGCGATCAACCGACAGAAGCCCATTGAACTCCTGACACTCAAGCCTACGATCTGGGGTTTTAGCGTCGATCTGAAAGAGCTTTGGCACCGTCTCCAGCACTGGTGGCAAAGCAAAAACTAATGAACCAGCTTATCACCCTAACAGCTTCCAAGATCCCCGCCTTTGTCGTCGCGGTCAGTGAGCGGGCACAGACGCGCTATTGGGAATTCTTCGTCTCGAACATCCGCAATCCGAACACGCGCCGCTCCTATGCGGGCACCGAAGGGAGGAGCGCTCTTCTCCCCGTGAGCGCAGCGAAACTGGGAGAGGCTGGGTGAGGGGCAAGGTGAGTAGCCGCAAAATATCAGACTTGCACGAGTGCTAATTTCACACTTCGAGGCAAATCCCCCGGCCCCTCTCCTTACCTCTACCATCGGCGCGTCCACGCCCCTATCGCCGCGAATTTTTCACCGGAAAATGATTGTCATTTGGCTACAACTCGCACCATGGTCATGTCTCCCTTTTCATTGTTCATATAGAATTGCTCTGAAAACTTATCCTCGCTTACATCAGATCCGCCCGTGACATATGTATTTTCCATAATGCGCTTGATCATTATTATTTCCTTCGAAAAAATAGTCGCAGCTCTTGGTGTAGCACCCATCGCTACCCAACCGTTATCCAAAGAGAGGCTTGCCATTGCCGCAAACTGTGCTGCCTTCGCAATGTTGTTCACAGTCGCGCCAATCGTAATGTTGGTTAGGGCGTCCCCATCTTTTGGGGCTCTATATAGGATAATTAATTCGTTACTCTTGGCGGTGCAAAGATAGGTTTTGTCCTCATCAATCTCGCAAGCGTTTGTGAGATTGGATATGACACCCTTCGCCTGCATCAATTCTAGAGTTCGTTTATATTGCTGGGAATTGACGCGAAACTCTCCGGCTCGCGCAGATGTGGCGATCAACAGGACAAGAAACGCGAAAAAAATTGGCAATGCCCTCATTTCCTAGCCCTTTCTGACATGGTTCGCGCCGCACCTTTTCCTAAACGCGGTTCTAATGAAAGCGTGAAACCAGCTTTTGCGGCACGGACCAGACGGTCAGGCGCCGCCGACGGGTTTTCCAAGAGATCGAGCACGCGCAAGGAGTCGCGCTCCGAGAGCGTCAAACGCTTCGTCTCGATAGATTTATCGGCTTTGGTTCTGTTCATAGAGTTCTCTTACTGCCTAAACGATAGAGAGGCTCTCACTACAATCTCGTCGCCTCACTCCCCCGCCGCACCCGCGCGCCTCAGCCATTCCTCCTCATCGATCGTCTCGATGCCATATTCGCGCGCCTTGTCGAGCTTGGTGCCAGCGCCGGGCCCGGCAACGACGAGATCCGTCTTCTTCGAAACCGAGGCGGCGACCTTAGCGCCCAATCTTTCGGCCTGCGCCTTCGCCTCTTCCCGCGTCATGCGTTCGAGCGCGCCGGTGAACACGACCGTCTTGCCGGCGACCGGGCTCGCGCTGACAATCTCCTCCATCGGTGTCGGCGTGACATGTTTCAAGAGCGCATCGAGCACTTGCTCATTGTGCTTTTCCTGAAAGAAATCGGCGATGGATTCGGCGACGACATCGCCGATCCCCTCGATATTGTTGATCTCGGCGCGGGCTTCCGAACCTTCGACTGCCCGCTGCGCGGTCTCGCGCAGCGCGTCGAATGTGCCGAAATGGCGGGCGAGCCGGCGCGCATTGGTCTCGCCGACATGTCTGATGCCGAGCGCATAGATGAAGCGGTTCACCGGCACCTTTCGGCGCGCTTCGATCGCCGAAAAGAGATTGCGCACCGAGGTCTCGCCATAGCCTTCACGATCCTTCAATCTGTGGTGGCTGCGCCTGTCGCGCTCTTCGAGCGTGAAAATATCCGCCGCCGTCTTGATCAGACCTTCGGCAAAGAATTGCTCGATCTGCTTGTCGCCGAACCCTTCGATGTCGAGCGCATTGCGCGAGGCGAAATGCTTTAGCCCCTCGACCGCTTGCGCAGCGCAGACGAGCCTTCCTGTGCAGCGGCGCACGACATCTTCCGTGCCGGTCCTCGAATCGATTTCGCGAATGGCGGCCGAGCCGCAGACCGGACAGATTGTTGGGAATTCATAGGGCCGCGCATGCTTCGGCCGTTTGGCGAGAACCACGCCGACGATTTGCGGAATGACATCGCCGGCGCGCTGGACGATCACTGTATCGCCAATACGAATATCCTTGCGCGCGATCTCGTCCTCATTGTGCAAGGTAGCATTCGACACGACAACGCCGCCGACGGTTACGGAATCGAGCCGCGCGACCGGCGTCAAGGCGCCGGTGCGTCCGACCTGGATGTCGATGTCACGCAATACGGTTGTTGCCTGTTGGGCAGGGAATTTATGCGCACTCGCCCAGCGCGGCGCCCGCGAGACGAAGCCGAGGCGCTCCTGCAAGGCGAGGCTGTTGACCTTATAGACGACCCCGTCAATGTCATAGCCGAGGGAAGCGCGCCGATCCTCCATGTCGTGATAGAATTTCAGCAAGTCTTCCGCAGAGTGACAAAGCTTTGTCAGCGGATTGACCGGCAGGCCGTAATGTTCGAAGGCACGGACCATGCCCAATTGCGTGTCGGCCGGCAGTTCGCTCACCTCGCCCCAGGCATAGGCGAAGAAATGCAGCGGCCGCGATGCAGTGATCATTGGGTCGAGTTGGCGCAATGATCCCGCCGCCGCATTGCGCGGATTGGCGAAAAGCGGCTTGCCGGCGGCAGCCTGCCTTCCGTTGAGCGCGGCAAAATCGCGATGCGCCATATAGACTTCGCCGCGCACTTCGAGGACCGCGGGCGCATGGGTTTTCAACTGATGCGTGATCTCTTTCACCGTCATGACATTGGCGGTCACATCCTCGCCTTCGAAGCCGTCGCCGCGCGTTGCCGCCTGTACGAGCTTGCGGCTCTCGTAGCGCAAGGAGCAGGAGAGGCCGTCGATCTTCGGCTCGGCGGTGAATTCGAGCGGTGCATCCTTAGGAAGACCTAGAAAACGCCGCACGCGGGCGACGAAATCTTTCACCTCCTCGTCGCTAAACACATTGCCGAGCGAGAGCACCGGCACTTTGTGCCGGACCTTGGCGAATTTTTCGGAAGGCGCCGCGCCGACCCTCTGGGTCAGCAATTCCGGCGTGACGAGTTCGGGGAAGGCCGTCTCCAAACCCTCGTAGCGCTGCCGCAAGGCATCATAGTCGGCATCCGAAATCACCGGCGCATCCTGCTGGTAATAGAGGCGGTCGTGCTTGGCGATTTCGGCGGCGAGGTGCTCGTGCTCGGCTTTCGCCTGCGCGAAGGTGAGCGCGTCAATCGGGGTCGTCTTGCCTTTCATGGGCGAAAATTAGCATGGGAACGCCCGGCCGTCACGGCCGCTGCCGCCGTGCTCATCTTCGCGTCCTTCACCCGCTATATTCCGAAAGCTGCTTTGGCAGGTCTTCTCCTCGTGACGGCCGCCCGGTTAATCGATTTCGAGCGCCTGCGCTACACGTTGCGCGCGTCGCGCTATGATGCGGGCCTGGTTGTGATCACCGCAGCCTCGGCACTGCTGATCGACGTCGAATTTTCCGCGAGGAGGACGATCTCAATTCAGCGACATTGAAGGCCGTGCGCCATGCCTATGAGCTTTTGGGCGAGTCCAACACATGCCCACATTGCGCGCCGACCGAAACGGCCGAAGCCCGCAAAGACAAGCTCTATTACCTCGTTTGAGCTCAAAGAGCCGCCTTGGGAATCAGCACACAGAGCGTTCTTGAAAAACATAAAAAGAGAGCCGCTGTCGTGTATGAATGATCATCACGAAAGCGGCTTTCAAGACGCTGCAATGGCTCAATATTTAGCATCGACCGGGGTCGGCGGTGAAAACCAATCGAACTTGTAATTCACGCCGACGCGCGCAATGTGATACATGCTGCGCGTGTTGAAGTCGATCGCTGTACCGGGCGCCAGCGCGAACGTCTCCCAACGAGCGCCGGCCCAATCGTACAAATATTCGGCCTTGACCGTAATATTATTGGTGACCGCATATTCGGCACCAATACCAACCACGCCGACCTTGCCGACATCTAGCGGCCAAGCCGAACGCGTCACTGTGTTCGAAGCTGTCGGACCGTTTACATTGGTGTTCGTATTGACCGTCATATAGCTCAAACCAGCGGTGAAATAGAGCAAGAGACGGTCGAAATTATAGCCGAGGCGCGAGCGCAGCGTTCCGAAATTCTCGACGCGGGTCCCGAACGTAGCTGTGTAAGGCCCATTGGAAACCGTGCTAGAGCCTGTGATGCCCGACCAATCCGAATCCGCCTCCACGCCGATCACGGCATGGCCAATGAAGGCCAGGTTCGTCAATTCGTAATTGAAACCGATCTGTCCGCCAATGACCGCTCCACCCGAAGTGATCCCACTCGTTCCCGTTACGAAAGTGGGCGATCCACCCGTATTATACGGAAAAGCGAAATGGTCGAGCCCCCACCCGCCGTTGGCGCCGACGTAAAACCCGGTCCAACTGAAGACTGCAGGCGGCACTATTGGCACGACCGGCGCGGATTTCTGATCGGGCAGATCTGCGGCGAGAGCTGTTCCGGCGCAGAAAAGCGCCGCCGAACCGATAAGGCACTTGCTCATTTCACGCATGATATATTTTTGTGCTGATGAAATTCGTCCCTAAATCGCAGCTTTCGCGAAGGATCCTGAGCAAAATCCATACGTACGTAATGAGAAGGACATCCCGAAGCCGAGCCCCCATACCGCGATTTCGTGAGTTAGACTATTTGCCTCACGCTTGGGCATGCCCATTTTGCAAAAATATGTGTCTGCAACTTATCACACCATAGGGTGCAGTTTAATCTGATTCGGCCGGCAGACTGCGCCTCTTTCGAGAGAATTTATCGGCACGTTACATAATCGCCTCACCCCGGCTCGACGACCCATCGTCAATGCCGCTTGGAGTTTTGAACCGTCGCGCGATTTCCTGAGAGCCGATCCCGATCACGTGGAATCGCTCGCGATCGACGTGATCAGGATCCGCTCTATTTCCAAGATCTGGAGCATGTCCTTTACCAGACATCGGGCATATCCGACCGCCGCTTCAGGCACTCCGCCAGCAGCCAGGCCTATAATCAAAAACACGTGTGTAGCGCGCGACTTCAGCTTCCGGACCGGAAACTTTGGCCGGATTGTCGGACAGTTTCACCGCCGGCCGCCCCTCGACCTCCGCAACTTTGCAGACGAGAGACGGCGGCGCCAGATCCGTGCCCGATCCTTTCGGAATGCAGCCGGTAAAATCATTGGTGAGATTGGTGCCCCAGCCGATCGAGACTTGCGCGCGGCTGCGCAAATGCCGGACCGCCGCCTCGATGGACTCGATCGTCATCGCATCGGAGAGAATGATCAATTTCTTGCTCGGATCGCGCCCGCGCTTTTGCCACCATTCGATCAATTGCTCGGCACCTTCGATCGGCAGCTTTAAATCGTTGCGCGCACCTGTCCAGTCGGCGACCCAGTCAGGCGCCGCATTCAAGAAATTCGTCGTGCCAAACGTGTCGGGCAACAAAATGAGCAAATTGCCGTGATAGAGTTTGGCCCAGTCCTGCAACACCGCGTAAGGCGCGGCACGCAGCTCTTCGTCGGTGTCGGCAAGCGCCGCATAGACCATCGGCAATTCATGCGCATTGGTGCCGATTGCTTCGAGCCCGGTGTCCATCGCATGTTTGACATTGGAGGTGCCGAAGAAGCTCGCACCGAGCCCCTCCTGCAAGGCTTCGAGGCACCAGCGCTGCCACAGAAATCCGTGCCGCCGGCGCGTGCCGAAATCGGCAATCCGCAATGGCCCTTCCGCGGCGAGGGCGCGCAGCCTTACGATCTTGTCCCAGAGTTTGGCTTTGGCGCGCGCATAGAGCACATCGAGCTCCAGCCGGCTCATGCCCGCCATGGCCCTACGTGCCCTGAGCTCGTTCAAAATGGCGAGGGACGGGACCTCCCACATCGTCGAACCCGTCCACGGCCCATCGAAGCGCAACTCGAACTGACCGTCTCGCTTCGAAAGCTCATAGGGCGGCAGTGCGAAGCCTGAAAGAAATTCGAGAAAGCCCGGCTCGAAGATTTGGGCCTTGCCATAGAATGTATTGCCGGCGAGCCAGATCAGCTCGTTCTTCTCAAAGCGCAGGCTGCGCGCATGATCGAGCTGGGCGCGCAATTCCCCTTCGTCGATCACATCGGCGATCCTGATCGCCTGGGTCCGATTGATGAGCGCGAAAGTCACCCGCACATTGGGTCTATGCTTCCAGATCATCTGGAGCATCAGCAATTTATAGAAATCCGTATCGAGCAAGGTCCGAATGATCGGATCGATGCGGAAGGCATGATTATAGACGCGGGTGGCGAGATCAGGGACCATGCGGGGTTCCGGTGAAGCAACGAGCCACGATAATGACGATCGAGACCGTCACTGCCGGCAGCGCAGCGCCATTATCGGTATCAATCGAGTTCATACGCCATGCACAATAGGAAAGGATGGATCGCCCTTGCCAGCCTTTCCTATATCTACATATAATTTGCGTTAATAGCGTCACCTGCACCGAATCCGGGTTCGCCCGAAAACGATCATTTCTGGTCCCGTACCTGCATAGCTTTGGGCATCAGAAAATAACATCGGGTGGCATGGGTGCAATGATCGTTTGGCAGCTCACATTGAACGAATTCATGGCCGGTCAGGGGCAAGGCGAGGGCTATGCGAAGCAAAATCCGGCTGACGATTTGCTCGCCGCTTTGACACCGCCGGGCTGGATCGCCGGCACCGAAGTGCCGCTTGAGGAAGACCCGGAATTTTCGACAGCGATCGCCGCCGGGCCGGACGGCGTTGCCGGCAATCAGGTCCTCTTGCATAAGGAAGGCGAGACCTATCGTCCGATCGGCGCCTATATCGATGCGATGATCGCCATAAAAGACGAATTCCGCGGCCGCGACCCAAAACTTTCGACCGATCTCATTCTGCGCTGCGCCGAACATAGGCCAGTGCCGACCGAGAGGGAACTCACCATTCCCGGCCACAAAGCTTTGATGCGGGCGCATTTCGCCGCCGTCGAACGCGCCATGATAGCGGGGCTCAAAGTGCCGCAAAACGTTCTCGACGATTACGGGTTTTGACGGCCCCTACCCCGCGCCTTCGAGCAACCGACCGGCGGCGGCGCGCGCCTCTTCGGTGATCGTCGCGCCAGCCAGCATGCGGGCGATTTCTTCGCGCCGCGCCGCCTCGCCCAGATGCGTCACCCGTGTCGCGACCCGCGCGCCCTTGTCCATCGGATCCTTGACGATGCGGAAATGGCCCTTAGCCTGCGCCGCGACCTGCGGCGCATGGGTAACGGCGAGAACCTGCACACCGGCCGCAAGTCGCGCCAAGCGCTGGCCGATCGCCTCGGCCACCGCGCCGCCGACGCCCGTATCGATCTCGTCGAAGACCAAGCTCGGCGCCGAGCCGCGATCCGCAAGCACGACTTTCAGAGCCAGCATGAAACGCGCGAGTTCGCCGCCTGAGGCGACTTTCATCAAAGGTCCCGGCTTGGTGCCCGGATTGGTCTTCACCCAGAATTCGAGCTGATCGACTCCCGCAGGTCCGGGTGCCGCAGCCTCGGGCTTGAATTGCACGAGAAAGCTCGCGCCTTCAAGTTTTAGTGGAGCGAGCTCGATATTCACCGCTTTTTCAAGCTCTTTCGCCGCAGACTTACGACGAGCTGAGAGGCTGCGCGCTGCGCTGTCATAGGCGCCTTGCGCCGCCGCCACCGCCTTTTCGAGCCGCAGGAGCCGCGCCTCGCCGGCGTCGAGCGCGGCGAGATCGCCTCCGATTTCTTCGGCAAGTGCGGCGAGCGCATCGATGGCGACACTATATTTCCGTCCCGCGGCGCGCAGCGCGAAGAGCCTCTCCTCGACTTTTTCGAGCTCAGCCTGGTCGTAATCCGCGAGGCGCAGCGCTTGATCGAGAGTCTGGCCGGCGATGTCGAAAGCGTTGAGGGCAGCGTCGAGCGCCTGCAGGGCCGGCGTGATCAGATCCGGCGCCTGGGCTTGCCTTCGTTCGAGACGCCGCAGGACAGAGGACAGAGTGGCGAGCGGCGCGCTATCGCCGGCGACCGCCTCATAGGCATCGCGCAGCTCGGCGCTCACCTTTTCCGCCTGCATCATGGCGGTGCGGCGCCCGGCAAGCGCCGCCTCTTCGCCGGGGCCAGGCGCGAGCTTTGTCAATTCCGCATGGGCGTGGCGCAGATAATCCGCCTCGCCCCGGACTTTTTCTAGCCGCGCCTGCTCTTGCGTATATTCGGCCTCGGTGGCACGCAGCGCCGCATGCGCCTCGCGCACCGCCGCGCATTCGGCAAAAAGCCCGCCATAGGCATCGATGAGCTGGCGATGCACGCCCGGATCGACGAGCGCGCGATCATCATGCTGGCCATGAATTTCGACGAGGCCGCGGGCGATGCTGCGCAAGGCCTGGGCGCTGACCGGCTGATCATTGACGAAGGCGCGGGTGCGCCCATCCGCCATCTGGACGCGGCGAAGGATGAGTTCGCCATCCGTTTCGATATCCTGCGCGCGGGCCGCCGCGAGCGCCGGATGCTCGGCCGGCAAATCGAAGACGGCTGTCACCTGGCCCTGCGGCTCGCCATCCCGGACGAGCGAACCGTCGCCGCGCGCACCGAGACTCAGCGAAAAAGCATCGAGCAAGATCGACTTGCCGGCGCCCGTCTCACCCGTGAGCACAGTGAGGCCGCGCCCGAATTCGAGATCGAGCCTGTCGATCAGCACAATATCGCGTATGGCGAGCTGAACGAGCATGTGGTTCGCTGTCGCTCGCCGGTGCTTGCCGGGAGCTCCTGGGAGTGGCGAATAGCTTCGGAACTGGTCGCGCCGAGACGGCGCAGCAGTTTCAGAATGGGGTAAATATAGAACAAATCTGGGCGGGGCGGAAGTGCGAAGCGTCAAGCTTGGAACTGGAACCGCCGGCGCCGATCCGCAAATTAGCGCTTTGGGCGGCGTCCTCAGCGGCGAAATGGCAGGTTTTTCAGGGGTATGCTCTAGCCGACACCCAATTTATGGAAGGTTTTCGAAATCCACGAGCCCTTGTCCTCATGCGGCTCGAGGCCGCCCTCCTTCAAGCGCGCATAGGCGTCCTTGTACCAGACCGAATCGGGGAAGTTGTGGCCGAGCACAGCCGCGGCTGTCTGCGCCTCATTGACGATGCCCAGGGCCAGATAGGCCTCGGTCAGCCGCATCAGAGCCTCTTCAGCATGCCGGGTTGTCTGATATTTCGCCAGAACGTCGCGGAAGCGGTTGATCGCTCCCGTATAGTCGCGATGCTCCAGATAATAGCGGCCAATCATCATGTCCCGGCCCGCGAGCTGGTCGCGCGTGATCTGCAGCTTGTAGCGCGCATCTTCGGCATATTCCGATTTCGGGAATTTCTCGATCAGCGAGGCGAAGACCTTGGCCGCACTCTCGGCGCGCTCCTGATCGCGGGTGATGTCCGGAATCTGATTATAATAGCACATGGCTTCAATATAATATGCGTAGTCGAGATCAGGCGCCTTGACATAGAGGGTGATGTAGCGCTGGACCGTGCCAATGGCATCATCATAGCTGCCTTTCTTATATTGGCTGAAGGCCGTCATCAGCAACGCCTTGCGCTGCCATTGGGTGAACTGACCTTGCTTTTCGAGATCAGTGAACTTCTTGGCAGCCGCGTCATAATCGTGTTTCTGAAGCCCGACGAGGCCCTGGTCGTAGAGCTTCTCGGGCGGCACATCGGGGATGACCTTGGGTTCGTATTTCTCGGCGAACCAACTGGTCGGATCGAAGGAATTTAAAGAGGTGCAAGCTGCAATGGGCAGCGTTAACGCTGTTGCCGCCAATAGCAGCGAGAACCGGCGAAAGCCGATTGTGCCGGCGTGGGCCGAGCATTTTCGCAGAGCAACTGAAACAAAGGTCATGCGATGCGGCTCATCCATGGCTTAGAACCGATCGCCGAGGCAGCGAAGGTTCATAGGACTGATACGGCAGGGTAAATCCGCTCATCGTTCAAGAAAGTGGAGCATATCCTTCTTGGCGGAAAAATCTTTCGACTTTTCCAAGACATCTTCCTTCAAGACATCTTTCTCCGAGACATGCTCCGCATCGTCTCCCAATGCTCGCAAGGGCGACTGCGCCATTTCATTAGCGCAAGACGCCGGATGGCGCCACCTGTCGTCGCGCTGATAACCGGCATTTCTGTGGCAGGATTGGCAGATCTGCAAGCTTGTGGCGGCAAAGCCGCTGTCCTCGCCCAGAGGCGGACCGGCTCGCGCAGAGGCCGAAGGCCCATTCGGCGTCAGGCGGAGACCCGAGCCCTTGCATGTTCCGGATAGAGCGCCTGTGCGCGCGCCGGAACCGCATCGATATATTCAAAGGCCGTGGGATCGGAAAACAGCGCCTTCAGAACTGCCACATTCATCCGATGGCCGCCGCAGTGGGAACGGAAAAGTCCCATGATGCGGCGTCCCCCGAGCGCCAGATCGCCGACGGCATCGAGGATCTTGTGCCGCACGAATTCATCGGCATAACGCAGGCCTTCCGGATTGAGAACACGGTCGCTTTGCAGAGCAACCGTGTTTTCGAGCGAGGCGCCGAGTGCAAAGCCGGCCTTCCAGAGCCGCTCGACATCGGCCACAAAGCCGAAAGTGCGGGCCCGGGCGAGATCGCGCCGGAAGACGGAAGGCGCGAGCTCGACAGATTTCTTCTGCTGGCCGATGATCGCACAAGCAAAATCGATCTCGACGTCGAGGCGCAAACCTGTCTGGCGGCCGCCCTCAGCCGGCCGCAGCTCGCAGAAGCTGCGCCCGCTTTCGACTCGCACCGGCCTGACCACTTTGATGTAACGGCACGGCGCCGAAAGCGTCTCGATGCCGGCCTCATCGATCAGATCGACGAATAGGGCCGCGGACCCGTCCATGATCGGCACTTCCGGCCCGTCGATCTCGATGAGAACATTGTCGATGCCGAGCCCCAGAAAGGCTGCAAGCAAATGTTCGATGGTCGCAACGCTGGCCCGCGTGCCGTCGCCGATCATCGTGCAGAGCTCGGTCATGGTGACGCGTGACCAAAGCGCGGCGATCTCCCGCGGCGCTTGGCCAGGAAGACCCGTGCGGCGGAACACAATGCCCGTATCGGCTTCGGCCGGATGAAGGATGATGGTGACGGCAGCATTCGAATGGACGCCGAATCCGGACAAGACCGCCGGATTCCTGAGCGTCGTCTGTCGCCCCAAATTCATTCGTTGTGCCCGCTCGTCATTGCGGCCGCATATTCCGTTGCTATCGGAACTCGGCCGAGACTTCCGTCAAAAACCGCGACTCTCGGCCACGGCTGTTTAACGGGTGCGGACCCTACGCCGCCCGCCAAGGCGGGCCAAATCAAGCTTTCTTAACGCTCTGTTACACTCCTGACCCGCCTGCTGGCGGTTCGGCGCGGCAAGCGGGTCTCGAGGCTCCGGGATGAAGGACCGTGTCAGCTCGACTGCCGGCGGAGGAAGGCCGGGATTTCGAGTTGATCTTCTTCGACCGCGCGCGGCGGCGAGATCATGCGGCCTTGCGGATCGAGCGGCTGTTGAGCCTGGCGACCGGCATGGGCGCTGCGCTTGCCATATTCGGCATGAACCGAATTGGGCTGCGCCGGACGCGCGGACGACATGGGCTCTCTCGGTGCTTTCGCCGCCGCCTCATGCATGGTCGTAGCCGCGGGATCGTCTTGCCGGCTCACGCCGAATGCCGCGAGCCTTTCAAGCAAGGTCCGCCGCTTCACCTCATGCACGGGCTCGACCGGCATCTCACCGCGCTGGGCGCGGATCTGGTTCTGGGCCGGCAGCGGCAGATCGTCGATCTGCGGCATGCGCTGCGGCCGGACCACCGGCGTTTCCGGGGCCGGCGGGATGAAGGGGCCAGGCGCATAGGTCTCAATCTTTTGCGGCGCCGCGGCCACCGGTTGGACGAAATGATGTGGCTGCGGCACCGCCGGCTGCACTTGCACCCCGCCTTGCACCCCGCGCGGCGTCGCTATGGGCGCCGGCGCATAGGTCTGCGCCGCCGGCACAGTGGCGGTCTCGGCATAGGTCTCGGAGCTGACGGGCTGCGCCGTCGGACGCGGCTCGGCGTGAACCGCGGCGTAGCGCGACGCCGACGTCTCGGCCTGGCGCGCGGCTGCCTGGGCGCGCAGCCGGTTGGCAGCCTCGGCAATTCGCGCCTCGGCGGCATCGAACCCATGCGCATCCGCCGGCTGATCGATGCCCGTCGCAACGACCGACACGCGCACGATCCCGTCGAGATTTTCGTCGAAGGTCGCGCCGAGAATGATGTTGGCGTCCTCATCGACCTCTTGCCTTATGCGGCTTGCCGCCTCATCCACCTCGTAAAGGGTGAGATCATTGCCGCCGGTGATGGAGATCAAAAGGCCGCGGGCGCCGCGCATGGAAACTTCGTCGAGCAGCGGATTGGCGATCGCCGCCTCCGCCGCCAGGATGGCGCGCTTGTCGCCGGTCGCCTCGCCGGTCCCCATCATCGCCTTCCCCATCTCGCGCATGATGGCGCGGACATCGGCGAAATCGAGATTGATCAGACCTTCCTTCACCATCAGATCGGTGATGCAGGCGACGCCGGAATAGAGCACCTGGTCGGCCATGGCGAAGGCATCGGCGAAAGTGGTTTTTTCATTGGCGATGCGGAATAGATTCTGATTTGGAATGACGATCAGCGTGTCGACCGCGCTTTGCAGCTCGATGATGCCGGAATCAGCGATGCGCATGCGCCTTGCGCCTTCGAACTGGAACGGCTTGGTGACGACGCCGACGGTCAATATGCCCATCTCGCGCGCGATATGCGCGATGACCGGCGCCGCCCCGGTGCCGGTGCCACCGCCCATGCCGGCAGTGACGAAGACCATATGCGCGCCTGAAAGATGGTCGCGGATCTCTTCCAGCACTTCCTCGGCCGCGGCGCGGCCGACTTCCGGCTGCGATCCGGCACCGAGACCTTCGGTGACCTGCAGGCCCATCTGAATGATGCGGTCGGCGCGCGAGGAGGCGAGCGCCTGCGCATCCGTATTGGCAACGACGAAGTCGACGCCGATCAGGCCGGAGACGATCATATTGTTGACCGCATTGCCGCCGGCGCCGCCGACACCGCACACCATGATGCGGGGCTTGAGTTCCCGCAATTCGGGAGCCTTGAGATTGATGGTCATCGTCTGGCCTCTCGACGTTGGGGCGCCCGCCGGGGCCGCCCGTATTGTTTTCCGTGTTCCGCGAGAAAAAAACGAATCAGCCGCCGCGCCTCTTCGTCATCTCTCATAGCAATTAAAAACTATCCCTCAACCATTGTCCGACGCGAGCGATATAGCCATGCGTTCCGGTCGCCGCCTCGCTCTCGCGCCGCCCCGGTCGAAAATGTTCGATCCCCGCCACTTGCGGATAGACGAGCAGGCCGACAGCGGCCGAAAAGCTCGGGCTCTTGGCCGATTCCGGCAAGCCGTGAATCCCGAGCGGCCGGCCGATGCGGATCTGCCCCGCCAAAATGCGCTTTGCCGCCTCGGTCAGACCGGTGAGCTGGCTCGCCCCGCCGGTGAGCACGAGGCGCGAGGCGGCATTCGGCGTGAAGCCGGCAGCCTTCAGTCGGTCGCGCACGAGTTCGAGAATCTCCTCGACGCGCGGACCGATGATCCGCACGAGCTGCGATTTCGGCATGTGAATCGGATGCTCGCCGTCCTCGCCCGCCAAAGGCACGGAGACGGTTTCGCGCTCGTCCGAAGGCGAGACGATGCAGGCGCCGTAAAGCGTCTTGAGCCGTTCCGCATCGGCGAGCCGCGTCGTCAATCCGCGCGCAATATCCATTGTGATGTGATTGCCGCCGAGCGCCACCGCATCGACATGGACGAGATTGCCGCCGGCGAAGACGCCGACCGACGTCGTGCCGCCGCCCATATCGATCAGTGCCGTGCCGAGCTCGGCCTCGTCATCGACCAAGGCAGCGAGCCCGGCAACATAGGGGGTCGCCACCATGGCTTCGATCGACAAATGGCAGCGCTCGACGGCGAGCATCAGATTGCGCGCCGCGGTCACATCGCAGCCGACGACATGCATGTCGACGCCGAGCGCATCGCCGACCATGCCCTTCGGATCGCGCACATTGCGCATCTCACCCAAGGAGAAGCCGGTCGGCAGCGAATGGAGAACCGTCCGGCCCTGCTGCTGCGTGCGCGCGGCGCAGGCCTCGAGCACACGATGGATGTCGGATTCCAACACGGCGCGACCGGCGACGGAAACCATCGCATTGAAGAACTGCGAGCCGATGCGCCCGCCGGTGACATTGACGATGACACCTTCGACCTGCACGCCAGCCATGCGTTCCGCCGCATCGACCGCACGTCGAATGGCGCCTTCCGCCTCGTCGAGATCGACGATCACGCCACCCTTGATGCCGACCGAGCGCTGATGGCCGATGCCGAGAATGCGGCAGCGATGCGTGCGGCCCCGCAAGGTTTCCGAGGACTCCATCGGATCGAGCCGGGCGATCAGGCAGACGATCTTCGACGTGCCGATGTCGAGCGCCGATAAAAGCACGGTCTTGCGCGCCGAAAGTGCGCGCATGCGGGGCGGCAGCATGTGCGAATTCATGTCCGCCCGCCCTTCTGCTGCGGTCGATGCGCGAGCAACTCAATGCGGGCGCGTGCCACATCTTCCGGCAAACTCAGGATGAGCCGGCCCGGAATGCGCAGATCAAGCGAAACGACATCCTTGTCGAGCACGCGATAATCACGCTCGAGCTCGACGAGCTCGGCGAGCGCCGCGGCAGCCCCCTTTTCAGGAAGCGCCACCTCGACCCCATTTTTGAATTTCAAGGTCCAGCGCCGTTCGGCAACGAATATGCCCGCCTCGATCCGCGACCGCAGATCGCCGGCCGCGTCGAGAAGCGCAAGATATTCGCCGACATGCGCGTTGGCACCGTCGCCGACAGTCAGCGGCAATGAGAAGTAGCGGGCATCATGCAGTCTGTCGATCGGCGTGCCATCGGCGGCGATGACCTTCACCTGACCGTCCTTCTGCCAAAGAGCGATCGGCTGCCGCTCCTGGATTTCAATGAGCAGGTGGTTTGGATAGAGCTTGCTGACGCTCGCCTCTTTGACGAGGGGCAGCGCCTTCAGCCTTTCGCGCAGCCTGACGACGTCGAGAAACAACAGTGAATTGGTGGGTCCGACGCCGGCCGCGTCGAGGATCTCATTTTCTGAGAGTTCGTGCGCTCCCGAAACCGTCACCGCTTTGATGTGAAAGCCGATCGAACGCGCGACGAAGTCCGGCAGTGCGCCATGCGCTTGAGTAAAGCCCGCATATTGCCCGCCAAGCACGCATCCGTAGAGCCCGACAGCAGCAAGGAAGACGAGCGAAAAAATCACATTTGCCCAGCCTGCGGCGGTGATCGTCGACAACGAGGTCAGAACCGACGCGCGGCCGCGCTGAGCCGAACGCATGACTGGCCGCCCGCCCTCCAATGCGACATCGCTCGATAGACCTGCATAGACCGGGAAGGAGGGCTCAAACGCTGCAAAAACCTCCTTCAACGGTCGCAGGAGGCGTCTTCCACCATCCATTTGACAAGCTCACCGAACGATAAGCCGGCATGCGCCGCAATTTCGGGCACGAGGGAGGTTTCTGTCATGCCGGGTTGTGTATTGACCTCCAATACGACGAGCTCTCCGGTACCGTCCGGTCGATCGTCATAGCGGAAGTCGGTACGGCTAACCCCCCGGCATCCCAGCGCCTTGTGCGCCCCAAGCGCCCACTCTTGGACAATTTGGTAAATATTCTCTTTAAGATTTGCCGGAAGCACATGGATCGAGCCGCCTTTGGCATATTTGGCGTGGTAATCGTACCAGCCCCCGTCGGCGGCTTTTATATCAATGATATCATAGGCTTTATCGCCGATCACGGCGCAGGTGAGCTCACGCCCGGCGACATAATGTTCGACGAGCACCTCTTCCCCATAGGGCCAATCCTCGCGCATCAATTCCTGCGGCGGGAAAGATTGATCGCCCCTGACGATGAGAACGCCGAAGGATGAGCCTTCGCCGAGCGGTTTCACGACATAGGGCGGCGGCAGGACATGCGCCTTCGCCGCAGCGAGGCGATCGACGGTGACGCTCTCCGCCACCGGAATGCCGGCAGCGCGCAGCACATCCTTGGCGCGATCCTTCCGCATAGCGAGCGCCGAGGCGAGAACCCCCGAATGTGTGTAGGGGATCTGCAGCATTTCGAGAACGCCCTGAATGATTCCGTCCTCGCCGAAACGGCCATGCAGAGCGTTGAAGGCGACATCGGGTCTGAGCCTGGCGAGGACATCCGCAATGGTGCGATCAACATCGACGCGCGTCACTTGAAAGCCTTCGCCTTCGAGCGCCTTGGCGCAAGCCTCGCCCGAACACAAGGAAACTTCCCGCTCGGCCGAGAGCCCGCCCATCAGCACCGCGACGTGTCTTTTCATCTTTTTGCGCCCTCGCTCCTTGCGCTAGAATAGATGACTTTGGATTGAAATTATCCAAAGTCATCTATTCTAGCGCTGCTTTGCCCATCGTTGCGCCCGCGTCAATCCTCAATGGCGACGCCCGATTCGAGGCGTGACAAGCGCTGCCGAAGTCTTTCGAGATCGCCCTCCTGAAGCCGGTCGGCGCAGCGGGCGATCAATTGTTTGCCGCGATCGAGCAAGCGCGCGCGGATCGCAGGATCGCTGACTGTACTGCCAATGTCACCAAGTGCACGCATCAGTCGCAGACTGACCGCGGCATCGGCAGCGGAATAATGGCGGATTTGCTCGAACGCCAGATCAAGGAGGCCATTCAAATTGGTCCAAGGGATAATGACACGCAGGACGTGTGGCGGATCGAAATAATGGCTGCGCGGCGGAACGCGGCCGAGCCAATGGATCAACACACAGCTCAGTTGATCGACGCAGCTGATCGCTGTCGTCGGATCATTGACCGCCGGAGAAATGGCTCTCAACGCAATGTCGACAATCTGAACAATTCCGAATTCGACATCCTGCTGCATCGTGCGGGTTGGCCCGATATCGATCGCAGCCAGAAGCTGGAGCGTGCGGTCCTCGCTAAGGCGATCGCCACGTGAAACCTTTATCAACGCGACGCCTTCGGAAACGAAGTGGCCAACCCGGCGTTCGAGGCGCAGACAAATCCCATAGGCCTTGGCGAGCGCGCGCAGGCGCGCGATGTCGACAAATCTTATATAGCCGGACTGGCGGCTCGAAACGACGAACTCCAGTTTTCCGCGCAAGGCCGCAGCTGGCTCCTCCATTTGCAAAGGCTGACGCCGGTATGGCATCAACTCGTCAATGACGAGCTCGGTCTCTCGCCTGATTCGATCGACAATGTGATTGACGCTGATAGCGATCGAAATGTGGTGGATGAAATAGATGAGCCAGCCGACGCAAACCGGCGCGAGCGCCATCGCGCCCATGACTGTCACGGCCGGCACAAAGGGATAGGGAAGGGATCGAGTCGCAGGAAGGGCTGCTATGCAATAGGAAAATGTGCCGAGGAAAACGCCGAGAGTCCATTGGGTGACGCGATCGCGCACGAAGCTGATCAAAATTCGTGGCGAGAACTGCGTCGAGGCCAGAGTAAGGGTCATCAAAAGGATGGCGAAGACGATCGACACGACGGTCATGATCGAGGTGGCGATGCTTGTGAGAATGGCTTGAGCCACCTGAGGGTCATCGAGAGATGGAAACAGCACCTTCGGGACGAAGGAGTGGAACGCAGGGATCTGCTCCTCCAATGCGGAAAGCACCGCGCCCGCGATCCCTAGTGCGAGGGCGATGGCAAAGGGGCGAATGAGAAATCCACCCCTGGAGGCATAGAGCACGGAGCGCACCAGCACGGGCAGACTTTTGGGCATCTCACAGGGCCTTGCATAAATTGCCGCTGTCCAGCGCCATGCGATCAGCCGGCTCCCTGCGCGATCCAAGCGCCGAAAAAACTCGGCAAGCATGAGGGATTTGGAGCATGGCCTCACTGAGACATCGGGTATGCCCGATGTCTAAAATGATGAGACATCGGATATATCCGATGTCTAAAATGGCGGAAAAGTCCAGCCCGGACTTTGGCGAGCCGAGAAGGCTTTCGCCGGCTGGCGACAACAGTGCTGAGGAACGATCGCGAGCCTACGCCAGCGTGGACGCATCTCAGTGCTCGTAAGTCACGTGATGGGCGCGGTGGTAATGCCTGTGACCCTTTAGCCCCATGCCGCGGGCGATGTTCGGGCCGGCGGCAAAGCCGATGATTCCGCCGGCAACCGCCCCGATCGGGCCAGCGACAAGGACGCCTGCCAGCGCGCCCCCGGCGCCATCGACGAGCCTCTCCTGCGCATTGGCACGGATCGGCACCAGCGTGACGGCGAATGCACAGAGAAGAAGAAGAATCAGCCAGATCTTGGTCATGAGAGCCTCCGGTTGCACGTCGGATCGGGGCAATTATAGACGAAACGGCGGCGCCACCCTTCATCACCTTAGATCACGTTTCTGGAGACATCGGACATATCCGACGTCTCCAGAAACGTGATCGATTCCAAATGCCTAGAGCGGGATGCTCATCGCTCCAGAACCGTGAACCCCTGATCTGTCAGAATCTTGACCGCCGCTTGCGAGGTCATGAAGGCGACAAAAGCCGGCGCATCAGGATTGGTCGAACTCGCCACAATCGCAATCGGATAGACGACCGGTTTATGGCTCAACTCGGGGAAAGTGTCGACAAGTTTCACTTTCGGCTCGGCCTTGGCATCGGTCGCATAGACGATACCGAATTTCGCTTCGCCGCGGGCCACGAGCATCAGGGCGTTCCGCACATTGTCGGCTTGCGCGAGTTTCGGCTCCACGTCCTTCCAGATGCCGAGCTTTTCCAAAGCCTCCTTGCCATAGACGCCGGCGGGACAGGATGTCACCGTGCAGACGGCGAGCTTGCCATCGCCGAGTGCCGCGGCAAGAGGAAAGCCCGGTGCGATCTTGAGTTTCGCAGTCGCATCGACGGGTTCGATGAGAACGAGCGCATTGCCGAGCAGATTGCGCCTTGTGTCAGGCCTGAGCAGCTTGACCTTGTCGAGATAATCCATCCATTTAAGATCGGCGGAAATGAAGATATCGGCAGGCGCGCCTTGCTCGATCTGCTTCGCCAGAACCGCCGAAGAGGCATAGGAGATTTTTGCCGCGTCGCCGGTCGCCTTCGTGAAATCCGATGCAATGGCGTCGAGCGCCGTCTTCATGCTCGCCGCAGCAAAAATAACCGGGCCGGGCTTGCCGCCCCCACCCTGTTGCGCGACGCCCTGCTGCGGCAGGCCCACAAGGGCCGACACCAGCGTCAAAACAAATGCGGCGAGCGGCCGGCGTATCGAAACGAACATGAATTGTCTCCTTCCTGGCTCTTGCATGCCTGGCTCTTGCTGCCGATTTGCCCGCGCTCGGGGCGCGCGGCTAGAGCGGTTTCAGGTTTGGTGTCCACACCAAACCGGTTCGAAACCGCTCTCATTCAAAAAGCTAGAGCATTTTCGGGAAATCAAGTCGGGCTTGCCCGACTTGATCATCAAAAGAGCCGATCTCGGCAACAGCCGAGATCGGTAAACCGGGAGCCACTTTTGCTGAAAATGCTCTATGCCCCGCGCAGCGAGGCCGCAGCAGCAGACCATTCCGACCGGGGCAGAGGCCTTATATAACGTCATATACAGGATAAAGCACCCGCGCATTTACCACAATCGGCGAAGTGGCGCGCCTTTCTGGCAAAGAGCGCTATCATTGCGGTTCGCTTTCACGTCGCGAGCCCTAGTCCCATGCCCCAAGTGTCGCCACGTCCCGCAACAGCGCACCCTACCCTCGAGGCGGTCAAGGTCACGCGCCTATCGCCGCCCGGCAATAAAGATGTCACTTATGTGGTTCTGGCACCCGCACGCGGGGCCCAAGGGGAAAAGCGGGCCGAGCGGCGCTGGCGCACGCATTTGCACTCCGGCAAGATCGTCGACGGGTACACATGCATCTTGACCGAGAGCCAAACCCGCGATCGATCGGCGCGTGGGGCGCGATTGCGGCTCGCGACAAATGTCGTCCTCCCCCGGCGCATTCGCTTTTTCGACGACGTAACGAAGCGCATGTTCGAAGCCATGGTCGCCTGGCAACGCGGTCGGGAGATTGGCGTGATCTTATTGAGAGAGGTCGATCCACACGGCCTCACGCGCGCCGAACTTTTCAGGCTCGGCATCAAAATGCCAGGCGCAGTTTAGAGCATCGTGCGAGAAAGCAGGCACCGGTTTTTCGCCCCATCCCGCATTAGGGCAGCGCCTCGCGGATGATGCCTTGCGTCGTCACGACCACGAATTTGCCCTGCCGCCATTCGATCGAAAGCACACGGCTGCCGCCGGGAAGCGTCGAGCCCAGCTCGACACGGTAGATACCATCGGCGCCCTCCACCACAGCGACATTGCCGCTGACGCCGCGCAGCGTGAAGTCTTTGACGATCTGTTCTTTCGGCGCGTTGATGGAGGGCAAAGTATAGGTGGGCGGCGCCGGCGGTTTCGAATCTTCGGGAATCGCGCCGGTAGCGCTGAAATCGACACTTTGATTATCTGGTGCCCCGGGCACCCGCGCGATGATAGGTTGCGAAGTTCCGTGGCTCGGCTGTGCGAAGATCATAAGGTGTTCGACGCCGCCGAACATGGGGTGTGGATGATCGGTCGTCACCATATAGGTTGCAAAAGATGCCGAAGCGACGGCCGCAAGAACCCCTGCCGCGATGACGGCCCGATCAACGGTAGAAAAGCCACTCCGGCGCGGCGCTTGGACGGATGGCGGCGGCCTGGTTGGCAAGATCGGCCGCGTTGCGGTTAGAGCGGGATGAGGAAAAGTGGGAACCGGTTTTCCGCCCGCATCCCGCTCTACTTTTTTGGAATCGATCACGTTCACGACTTTGGATTGTTTCAATCCGAAGTCATCGTGATCTAGACGCTGCATATGGATCGAAGGCGCGGCGCCTTGCTGCAGGCCCGGTCTCGTTTGCGGCCTTGCCATATTGCCTCTCTCCATTGACCGATCCATCTTGTGTAGCTTGGCCGGCATGTGAGCGATGGGCGCAACGAGATCGCGCCCGATCGGCTCAGTTGCCAATGAATTCACATGCCTCTTGAAGGGAATCGAAACGCCGCATGCCGAGCAAAGTCTCGACTTCAATGGTGCCGTCGCCAAACAAGATATAGGGACGGTCCTTGAGAAGGCCGCGTTCCACCACGCTTGTCGATGGCGGCGGCGGCGGCTCTACCGTCATTTTCGGCGCGCTCCGCGCGGTTCTCTCCAGGACCGTGTCAAAGAAATGTTTCAAGGTGCCAAATCCGGTCTGCAGCGCGCCAAGAATGGCGAGGCCAAACCCCGTCAGAATCGTCGCCTGCGTGAGCACCTCGAGATTGAACGGCGGTGTGCCCGTGCGACCGAGAATGCGCAAGACTGCTTCCACGGCCGACGCGCCGGAGAGAAGCAGCGCCCAGCCGAGCGCGACCACCATGAGACCTACCCAAGTCAATCGATCGAATGCCATGGTCAACCTCCAATATCAAAGCCGATCAATGCCCAAGCCCACTTGCAGACTGGAAACGGTGCATCAAACGCGAACACTTGGGCGAACACTTGGGCGAACAGATACGGTTTTCATCGCGAAATTTCTTTGCTCGAAACAAAATTGATTTCTTCGACGAGGACTTCCTTGATCGCATCTTCGTTCAGTCTGCGATTAACATTTTGCACGAGCGCCTTCGTCAGTCCGGCGACGTCATATTTCTCGAGATGATGGAAATCGAGCTTGGCGTCCGCATAGATTATTCGGAACGCCTCATCGAGCAGGAAAGCATCCGGCGGCACCGGCAGATTTGCTGCCTTCTCGGTCTCCGTAAATCCGAATTGGACGACGACATAGCCTTGGACGGCGCCATTGGCGATCATCGGAACATTGAGCGTCCTGGTCTTGTGATATTGGAGCTTTTCGACATTTGGCGCCGGGACCGCCGCCTCGGCCTGAAGCTTCCACATCGCGCCGGCATAGCCCGCCGCGGCGGTAACGAGACATATCCAGAGACAGCTTGCGACAAGCTTGATCATAATTGCCGCACCGCCTGATTGATCGAAGCGGAATAGGTTCCGTCAGAATTGTCGTCTTCGATCGCCCGCGCAATGAGCGCGGAGACCTGACGTACAGCTTTGAGATGGATATCGAGGACCGCGAGATTTTTCTCCAACTTCTCACGCAGACGCGCGAGATCCTGCAAAATCTCCGGATCGAAGGAGGCGGGCGCGAGCGCTCGAATCGCGCGGGTGAGCTCCAGCAATCCATGACTCTTTTGATGATTGAAAGTCGCGAGATCGATCGGCCGATAAAGCTGCAACATTTCAGTCTCGAGATCGATGATGCGCGCGACGCGCACGACGGTTTTTACAAGGTTCTCGCGCAAGGCGCCAAGGCGCGGATTCTCCGACATATCCGCGGTTGTGTTCCTGCTGGGCTGCGCTGCGCTTCCGTTCATGGTGTTAGCCTCACCTGCCATAGCCCATTACGTATGCTTCAAAACGACATGGCCGATCTCGTTGACGGCTCTCTCCACGCTTCCGCCTCCGGCGGAAGCATGCTTCACTGCGTGATGGCCGACACGCAGATATTTTGGCGTGATGCCGAGATCGATTTTTTTGGCAAGATCGGTCCCCAATTGCTCGGCCAGCATTGATCGCCAAATCATGCCGGCACTGCCTTCGCCAAAGATCTCACTGCCTTCCGGCAGCATGGTCGCGACCAGATTTTGCAAAAGCAAAGCCTCGAGCCCTTGATAGGCCTTCTTATCGGCGTCGATGGGCGGGCTTGAAAATCTCTGTGGCATAGCAGGCGCGACGGCAACTTGCGCAGCCGAATTCACCGGGCTCGGCGGCGGGGCACCGACTTCATTCAGAACTTCCGAAAAGGCCGGATCAGATTTTCCGGCGTCTGCCGCGATCTTCGCCAGCCTTTCCGCTGCGGCGGCAGAGGTCGCCGGATCGGCGGCTCTCACGACATCGAGCAGAAGATCTGAGGGTGGCTTGATGGACACGGCATTCCTTCCCTGAAGGCCGGACCGCAGAGCCGGAAAAGGAGCTTTCCGGACATTTGACAGGCCTTGATGGCCAGCCGATTTCTCTCGTTGCAATTGCGCTCGCTTCCGCAGCCACGCGTCTAACATGATGCGAAGTTGCGGCGGCGATCGCGCGACGGAGAAATCGGCAAGAACCCACTCTAGAATGCGGCACCGAGCTTACCGGAAGCTTGCGCCCGGGCGGTTGAGCGCGGCATCGATCGCGGCATCAAGCTCACGCCTCTCCTCGTCGCGCCGGCAGTGCTCGGCCACAGCCTCGGTGGCATGGGTGACCTGCCCCATGCGCCGCGCACCTTGCAGAAGAATCCTGCTTTGCTCGTCGCGCTCACGCGTGAGTCTCTCCTTGGCCTCGGCGAGCGCCCGCAATCTGTCGACGATCGTCTTGGTGTAGGCCAGCGTGAAGAGACGCTCATCGTCGAGATAGGAAATGAGCCGTTTCTGCTCTGCACGCAAAGCGTTGAGCTGCCGTTCGAGCGCCGCGAATCGCCATTCCGCAAGGCGATGCATGTCTTTTTGGACGCAGAGAAGACGCTGCAATGATTTCAGACGTTGCCGCATCGCCTCACCCGCTTTTAGATCACGATGACTTTGGATCGAATCGATCCAAAGTCATAAACGTGATCGATTCTAAAATGTTTAGAGCGGGATGCGAGCGGAAAACCGGGGTCCACTTTTCCTCATCCCGCTCTGAGCCAGAGTGCAAATCCGGCCATGAAGAGCTCCACGAGCTGCCTGAAGGTAAAGTAGAAGAGCAACAGTCCGCCCAAAACAACAAAGGGCGCGGCCAAGAAATAGACATGGATTTGCGGCGTCAGCTTGTTGGCCAGGCCAATCCCTAAATTGACGATGACCGAAAAGACGATGAAAGGGCTGGCGATGCGCAAGGACAGAAGAAAGGACGTGCGGAGACCGTCGGCAATCTGAACCAGGCTGAATTGGGCTGGGAAACCGCCGGACATCGGCAAGGCGCGATAGGAGGCAACAAGCCCGCGCAAGACCTCCCAATGCAGATCGGTGACGAAGAGTAAGGTCGTCGCCAGAAAGGTCAGCAAGGACGCGATGGTGGGGATTGGCTCCATCTCGTTGATCGGCGCCCCGAGCGCATTGGCAAGGCCGATTTCCTGAGCAATGGCGGTTCCCAGCGTTTCGAGTGCGGCAAAGAAGATCCGGCCCATGAAGCCGATCATCCCACCGATCAGCGACTCGGAAGCGATCAGGCGCAACAGATCGAATGGCGCCGCCTTGTCGATCAGCTTTTCGACATCGGGACCAAGGAGCGGCACGAAAGCAAGGGTAATCGCAACGGCAAGGAAGAGCCTTACGGTGATCGGAACCCGCGGGCTCGAAAAGCCCGGCATCAACATCAGACAGGCACCGATCCGGCAGAACAGGATGAAGGCGGAAAGGACCGTATTCGAGCCGATCTGCGTCACGAGATGGTGCCCAGCGATCGGATCTCGACGCCGCGAGCGATTTCGAGATGCGACAGCACCGGCAAGGTCGCAAACAGACGTTCGACGACCATGCGGACATAGGGGCGCGCCTCGGGTGTCGTCACCAGCACGAAGGTATGGCCCTTGTCCATCCGCTCGCGGATCGCCGGCGAGGCTTCCGCACCAAATTGCTCGACCATGCCGGGATCGAGATCGAATTCGACGATATCCCCCTTGGCGTCGCGCTTCAGAGCCTGGTGAAAGGCGAGATCCCAGCGGCTGCCGAGACGCAACACTTTGAGCACCTCGCCATCCATCAGATCGCCGCAGATCTGCTGCGCGATGCGCATCCGCACATGTTCCGTCACCTGCTCGGCGCGGCGCACATGCGGCGCGATCTCCGCCACGGCTTCGAGAATCAACTGCAGATTCCTGATCGAGACGCGTTCTGCGAGCAAGAGCTTCAGAACGGCTTGCAGGCCGGAATAGGAAATCTGCGACGGGCAAATATCGTCGAGCAGACGCTTGTAGTCCGGCCCGAGGTGGTCGAGCAGCGTCCGCATGTCCTTATAGGAGAGAAGCTGCGAGAGATTGTTGCGGATGACCTCGCTCAAATGGGTGAGAAGGACGGACAGGCTATCGATGGCACGGAAGCCCTGCCGTTTGAGTTCATTGGCATAGGCGTCCGAAATCCACATCGCCTTCATGCCGAAGGCGGGCTCGCGGCCGTCTTCGCCGGGCAGATCAGGTTTCCGCCCATCGCCGGTCACGACCAGCAGATGGCCGAGCTTCAACTCATGCGAAGCCACGACCGCGCCATGAATTTTGATCTGATAGGATTTCGGCGGCATGGACAGGCTGTCCGTGACTTTGATGTCGGGAACGACGAACCCATATTGCTGCGCGAACTTGCGACGCATCTTGGTCACCCGATGCGGGAGTTCACCTTGGGAGAGGAGCAATTTGCCCGAGAGCTGCTTGCCGAGGCAGAGTTCGATCTCGACCGATTTCAGCGATTCCTTGACGGATTCCTTGGCTAGCTTCTGCGCCTGCAATTCGGCCGCAGCGGCGCGCGCCAGCTCTGCCGCCTGCTCACGCGCGATCCGCGCCGGCACGGCATAGCCAATGAATGCCAGAATGCCGCCGAACAGTGCGAAAGGAAAAAACGGCAGGCCGGGAACGACGGCGAAGAGGAACATCAAGAGCGCGGCAACAAACAGCGCCTTGGGATATTTGACGAGCTGACTGAGCACCGCTTGCTCGGCCGAGCCCCTGGTTCCACCTTTCGAGACGAGAAGGCCGGCGGCCAGCGACACGATAAGCGATGGGATCTGCGTGACGAGACCGTCGCCAACCGAGAGCTTGGTGAACACATCGGCGGCTTCGGAGAGCGGCATATTGTGACGGGTCGCACCGATGACGATGCCGCCAAAAATATTGACCGCCAAAATAATCAGGCCGGCGATCGCATCGCCGCGCACGAATTTGGACGCGCCATCCATGGAACCGAAGAAGGCACTCTCCTCTTCGAGCTCGCGGCGGCGGCGCTGCGCCTCCTTCTCGTCGATCACGCCGGCATGAAGATCGGCATCGATCGCCATTTGCTTGCCGGGAATGGCGTCCAAGGTAAAGCGCGCGCCGACTTCGGCGATACGCGTCGCGCCCTTGGTGATCACCACGAAATTGACGGTGATGAGAATCGCGAAAACGATCAGGCCGATGACGAAATCGCCGCTCATCACGAGCTTGGCAAAGCCGCCGATGATATAGCCGGCCGCCGTCGTCCCCTCTGGTCCGTTGGCAAGGATGAGCCGCGTCGTCGCTATGTTGAGCGACAGCCGCAGCAGGGTCGCGACGAGGAGAACCGTAGGGAATGATGAGAAGTCCAAAGGCCGCTGAATCCACAAAGCGACCATCAGGATCACAACGGACAAAGCGATCGAGAAGGCAAGCCCGATATCGATGCAGAAAGCCGGGATCGGAAGAAAGAAAACCGCGAGGATTGCGATGATGCCGACGGCAAAACCGACATCCTTCGATCCCTTGCGCTCCGTCAACACCGGCGCGCCGGCTGCTGCTCCCGCCATGGATCGACCCTTTCCTCAAGAACGCTTTTATTTGGGCCGCAATCGCCTCGCCCGAGAAAAGCCGGAGCTATCCGAGATGCCGCTTGCAGGCGCAAGTCGCAACCGGCCCCCGGCTGGCGCGCACGCAACCGCGAAAACTACTGTGGTGGCGCAACCTTGTGCGAAAATGGCCGAAGCGGCGCGTAATGCCGCTTAATAGCCCTTTTCGATCCTTGAATAGGCCTGCTCGGTAAAGACATAGATCTGGCCGCCAATAAAGGAGGCGCCAATGGTCAAGACCGCGAGGACAACCAGGATCTTCGGCACGAAGGTCAGGGTCATCTCTTGGATTTGCGTGAGCGCTTGAAAGAGGGCGATGATGATCCCAACCACCATGGCAGCGCCAATGGCAGGGCCGGACACGACGAGGACCGTCCACATCGCTGCACGCATGAGTTCGAGAGCGTCTGCTTCGTTCATGTTTACTCGATCGTGACGCCAGTCGGCAAAGTAAAGGTTGAGCCGTTGCTCAAGGTGGTCGAGGTCGCAGTGCTGCTGCCTGTCGTCAGCGCAACGGTGCTGCCATCGGTCAAGGTCGCGCTGACCGCGCCGGCCGAGGACAAAGTGACGGAAGCAACCGTGCCGCTCGTCGAGCCGTCGGCGGAGCTGATCGTCTGCCCGATCAGCAATTCGGCCTGCGACAGAGCCGAAGAGGTGAGCATCGTATCCAATTTCGAATTTGTCTGAATTTGCTGCTCGACCGAGGAGAACGAAGCCAATTGGCTCATATATTGTGTCGGATCGGTCGGAGCCGTCGGATCCTGATTCTGCAGCTCCGCGACCAGAAGCTGCAAATACTGATTGTAATTGATCGTCGCGGCCTGCGCCGTGGTGTTGCTGCTCGACGAGCTGGAGGAGGCCGCCGTCGCTGACGAAGTAGGACTGACTGTCATAGCATATCTCCCTAAGCTGCTTGTTCCGGCGCGAGCACCTTGCCATTGCCGATGGTTTTAGCTTCAATTGGCAGCAGAGCGCGGATTGTCTTCAAAGCTTCAAATTTCCGATTTTCGGCAACGAGACGTTCGACATTGGTGAGTCCGGCCAAGATCTCGTCGTGATCGAAACTCTGCCGGTTCATCGACACAGTGTCGGCGAACATCTGGCACGCCGCCGGTGTATCGGCCGGATTCATCAACATGATCTGAACGATGAAATAGAGCTGCCGCAAAGGCGTCGTGACGTCATCGACATGCATCACATGCGCCTCGAGAAGAAAAGTCGCATCGTTGAGCAGCTCGATTGAAACTTTACGATCGACCCGCAATACGGCGCCGTTGATGTAGAATTTTTCGCCGGCACGCAACGAAATATGCATCTTACCGCCTCACTTAAGACCGTCACGAATGATCGAGCAGATTTCGATCAGGCCATCGAAATTCTCGGATTTGCCGAGACGCATCTGATGCACTTCATTGGTGATCCAGAGCCCGATCGAGATGAGATCCGCACGCAGCGTATCCGGCAAATCGTTTTCCGGCTTGGCAAGATCCTCGATGAAGATGCGCCATAGCTGACTGACGTAATTCAGGGCCTCCGCCGCTTCCATGGAACGGACGCCCTTTTGCCTCGCCGCTTCGAGGAGATCTATGCCGCGCTGCATCGCCTGACGCTCGCGCGAGCGAGCGTCTTGGGCATTGTCATCCAGAATCTCGGCGTATGAGAATTGATACATCGCCGTATGTCACCCCTCGCGATCAGACAGGACTCAAAGATAGTTCACCAAGCTGAGCTTTTGTAACTGCGACGTCAGCGAATAGGCAGTTTCGATCTGCGTCTGCAGATCGGTCACCTGCGTCGACGCCTGGTAGGGATTGATGTTTTCGAGATTATTGATCTGCGTCGTCAATGTGTTCATTTGCACCGACATCTGGCCGTTGGCAGTTGTTATGTCGTTCTGCACATTCCCCAAGTCGGTCTGCATGTTGGTCAGACCGGTAATCCCTTCCTGGACAAGCGATGTCGCCGTGGTCGTGACTGCACTGAGCGCGCCCGAACTCAAATTCTGGGTGCCGAGGTCGGCAACCATCGTATAGGCCTGCGCCAGGTCCTGGAAGGCGGATTGATTGGCGCTGACCGAGGTGCTGACCGATTGCGATTCCGAAATCTGGCTCGAGATCGTCGTATTGGATGCCACGGACCAATTGCTGCTCCAATTGGCGCCTTGGAACAAAGCCGGGAACTGAGTGTCGAGAAAGCTCTGCATTTGCGTTTCGGTAATGGACGAGACGCTCGATGAGGACGGGGAAAAGCCGAATGTGCTCGAAAAGGCACTATCGACTGCAGCCTGATTGGACGCCGGCGTCGCGGTAATCGGCGCCGTCCCCGTATTGATGCCGCCAAAGATATATTGGCCGCTCGCCGACGTGTTCAATTCGGAGATCAGAGACTGCAGGCCATTTTGTGCAGCGTTCTGCAAACTCGACGCGGAAGTCGTCCCGGTCGTTGAAATCAGCGAGTTGAGAAAATCCTGCGCCGTCGTCTGCAAAGTGCCGAGGACGGTCTGGGTCGACGATAGACGCGTCGAGGCGACATTGTTGGTGTCGGAAATCGTCTGCATCAACGATTCTTCGGCGCGCAGCGAAAAGTCCTGGCGGGTGGTAGCACCGAGCTGGAGCCCCACATCGGCATAGGTGCCGGTCGAAACCTCCTGCTCGGCGGTGGCGAGATTCGACTGCGCAGTCAGGACGGACTGCCGCAAAGCGGAAGAGATCGAGTAGGATGAGATGTAAGAGCTCATGCGATTGGTGTCGGGTTGATGGCGGCGGTGAGAGCGGAGAACATATTGTTGATCGTCGTCAACAGCTTCGCTGTCGCGCCATAGGAATTTTCGAGGTCGAGCATTTGCGACATTTCATCATCGAGATTGACGCCAGTCGAGTTCGACAGGGCAGTCGTCGAATTGCTCAATAATGTGCTTTGGTAAGTGCCCTCGGATGATGCGGTCTGCCGTTCCGCTTCGAGCCAGCTCGCAGATGCCGCCGCATAGCCGCTCACAGTATTGCTGGTTCCGATCTGCCCGGCGGAGCCGAAGGTCTGATTCGACGACAGATTGGTAAGCAATTGCTGCAATTGCCCGGAATAGCTCGCATCATTGCCGGTGTTGTAATTGTAGTTGATGCCGTTCCCCAGCAGGGTAGCGGTGCCGCCCTGGCTCGGATCAACCGCCGCGTTCACCGAAATCGCGCCGGCGAGCCCTGTATCATTCGTCGATAAGGGGACCGTCGTGCTGCCGGCATTGGTAAACAGACCCGCCAGAGTGGTGCCGGAGCCGGATGGGTCGGTCTCGGCAAAAGCGCTGATGAGCCCTTGTGCGGTTTGATCGAGCTGCGCCTGATAAGTAACGGTGACATTGTCGCGCAGATTGGCGAGCCCGGCCAATGCGCCGGATTGGATCGGCATTGTCGCAGAGCTGCCCGTGACCGCCACGCCATCGACATAGACGGCATTGCCGGTCGTGCTCGCCGTATAGTTCGTGGTCGGCTGAAAAGTCACCGAACGGGCCTGACCGCCTTGGAACAGAGTGACGCCGCTGTCCGTATAGATGGACATGTCACCAGTGGCGCTGGTGGTCGTCGAAATGCCGATCTGCTGCGACAGCTGCGTCAAGATCGAATTACGTGTGTCCTCCAGGTCGGTGATATCGTTGCCTGTCGCAGTACCCGAGACGATTTGGCTATTGACCGTCTGGAATTGCGACAGCAGCGAATTGATGGTCGCCACCGAGGACGCCATCTGCGAGTCCGTCTGCTCGCGAAGCTGCTGAACCGTTGTCGTCGCTTCGTTCAGAGTGCTGGCGAGCGAGCTCGCCGCGGTGACCACTGAAGCAGCGAGGCTGCTGTCGCTCGGCGAGGCCTCATATTGTTGCAGCGCGTCGGTGAGACTGCTGATCTGCGCCGACGGCGACGTGGTGCTGCTCGTATTGCCGACCGTGTTCTGGAGCGTCGTCAGCCCGCTGGAGATCGCATTTTGCGCGGCGGACGAAGAGGTCGCGCTCAGCACGCTTTCGAACAGCGCTTGATTCTGCGCGTTGGTGATCGAGGTGACCGTGACCCCGCCGTCCTGGGTCGAGGCGACATTGGCAATCTTGCGCGAAAAGCTTCCACTGCTGTTGACCCCGGCAATATTGCGCGACAGCACCGACGATTCCGCCGATATTGTAGCCAATGCCGATTGGGCAACGTTCGTGGCGGTGGTAAAATTCATGGCGTAGCTCGAGTTGTCAGCGGATGCGGAAGCGTCACTTCAACATATTGATGAGCGTGGTCACCATGTCCGACCCGGTTTGAAACGCCTTGGAATTGGCGGAATAGGAATTCTGGGCAACGACCATATTGGTGAGCTCGGTCGCAAGATCGACGGTCGAAGACTTCGAGTTCATTGGAATTGACCGTACCGAAGCCTCCTTGACTTGCCGTGCCGAGCACGATGTCGCCTGAGTTGGGATTAGCGGAATAAGTCTGGCCCGCATGTGGCGTGAGACTGTCGACGCTCGCGACCGTCGCCAGCGGAATTCCGGCGATCGCCTGCGTCGTTCCATCGGAATAGACCTCGGAGACCGTACCATCTGTGCCGATAGAGATGCTGCTGTAGGCGGCCGGCGCATTGCCGTTCATAGTATTTGTCGACGTCGTGAAGGAGGCAGCATTTTGCGTCATATTCGAGAGATCGACATTGACCGGCTGCCCATTCGGCACAGCAAAGGTGAGCGGTGAACCAGTGGTGAGATCGCCCGTCGTCGGGGAAAAGGTCAAGGTCTGGGTCGCGAGAGCTGCCGTGCTGTATGGGAATCCGCCGCCGGAAGCCGCATCGGCCGCGTTATAGACATCGGCTTCCCACGTATTGGCCCCCGTCTTGGTAAAGTAGACATCGAGAGTTACCGGGGTGCCAAGATCGTCATAGGTCGTGAACGAACTCTTTTCACTATAAGTCGAGGCCGCCGTATTCGCAGCAGGTAGAGTGCCTGTGTCGATCGAGTCAGTCGAAGGCAGATTGGCCGTGAAGGTGCCTGATGTGGTCGCATTGGGCGCGCGACCGGCGGTCGAGATAGTAATGGGCGTAAGCTGGCTCACCGAGCCGGGCGGCGAGCTCGATGTCGAGGTGATGGGATAGCCCAAAAGCGTATATCCCTCAGAATTGACGAGCTCACCAGCGGAGTTGGGGCTGAAATTGCCGGCCCGCGTGAGGAAGGTGTTGCCGCTCGAATCCTGCACCACGAAAAAGCCATTGCCCTGGATGGCAAGATCGGTCGCCGAGGTCGCACTCGCCAGCTCGCCTTGGGTCGATATGCCGTAGCCGATCGTAGTGGCGACGCCGGCTGCGGAATAGGACGTCGTACTGGCCTGGCTCAGCATATCCTCAAAACTCGCCGTGGCCTGTTTGTATCCCGTCGTATCGGAATTGGCGATGTTGTCGGAGATCGTCGACAGCATATTGGCCTGAGCTTGCATGCCCGACACGCTCGCCATCATAGCGCTGAAGAGGCTCATCCTTAATTCTCCTGCCGTATTGGCGGGGATTAAAGGGTGATGAGCTTGTGTGGGGCTTACTGCTTGATCGAGCGACGATCTCACTCACGGCATCGTCATACGGCGCGTGGCAATAGAAAACCGGCCCATCGCAGGAAATGGGAAAATGGCTTCAGAAGAAAAGATCGGTGCAAGTCACGAATAAAAGCCGCGCCGCAAGCCTGCGCAGCCCGACCGGCTGCGTAACGCGAGAAAGGCATATCCCGAGAAAGTGATCGAGCTTATGAAAAGGTCATGCGCCGCATCGCGATACTGAACCAGCCGATCCCATTGCGCAGTTCGCAAAGCGAAGCCGCGCAATGGGATCAGCTCTCAGCACAATGAAGTGCTCTAAACAGGATCGGCGAGACGATAGCCGAGATAGCGGACCGAGCTGATCGGATCGCGCCCGAGATGGCGCCGCAGCTTCTTGCGCAATTTGCTGATGTGGCTTTCGACGACATTCTCCTCGACGTTTTCATCGAAGATGCCGTAAATGGAATTGAAGATCTGCGCCTTGCTCACCCGGCGCCCGCGATTGGCGATGAGATATTCCAAGATCCGCCGCTCGCGCCGCGGCAGCGGCACTACCACGCCTTTGATTTCCGGGTCGCGGCCATCGAAATAGACCCGCATATCGCCGATCACGGCATGATCCTGCTGCGTCTCGAGGCGGCGACGAATGGCGCCGACCCGAGCCAGGATCTCGCGGACATGAATCGGTTTGCGCACCACATCATCGACGCCGGCGGCAAAAAGATCCAAGGTTTGCTCCAGCGACGGAGCTTCATTCATGGCAATGACCGGGGCACGTGAGCGCTCTCGGATCATTTTGGGCAGAATTTCGCGGTCACGACAATCGCCGAGAAGAAACGCCTCGACGGCATAGAGATCCGCGTCGGACACTGTCGCGACCCACTCGCGAAACTCATCGGTACGAAACCGCGCGGCGGATACGCCTTCATTGCCGAATCGACATGCATATCCGGCTGTAACGATCTCCCTCTCGTCCACGATCACCAGCACCGAATCGCCCCCCCGAATCAGTTGTTTAGGCAAAGCCAACTCTTAACGAACAATTACCGTTCGTCAAACGTTGCGGAGGCTGAGTTAGACATTGTCAGCTGTCATAATTCAGCAAAGGCCAAAGCAAGACTCGTAAGAGTCGCAAGGCCTCGCCTCTACGTCATATTGGTAAGCATTACTGGCAGAAGGCACGCGCGTTCGGAGTCCATCGGCCGAAGCCGCTGGCGACCATATTGGCGATCACTGCACACACATATTGTTTCTGCGCCGGATTATTGTCGGGGCCGGCGTGGTAGCGTGCTGCAGCTAAGGTCCAGCTGCCTTCCTGGACGCGGAGATCTTTCAGATATTGCGCGGCATATTCGACATTCTCATGTGGATCGAACATATCGACCACTGAGTGGAAATGACTTCCGTGATAGTGATGATTGATCTGCATGCAGCCGATATCGATCAATTTGGCGCCGGCCTTGCGCGCCTGCTCGAATTGCTGCAAGGCCTCGTCGAGCGTGCGGGGAAAGAAGGATGGCCCTTCGATATTCAGCGCGAAGGGATGCAGCGAACCGCGCCGCCCGGTTTCGGTGAGAGCCACCGCATAGAGCACACCCAGCGGCACGCCGTATTTCTTTGCCGCGAGCGTCATTTCACGTTCGCAGACCATGGGGTCATTGGGCTCAGCGCAACTCTGGCTAGATGTAAAGATCGCCAGTAAGAGCCCTGCCAGAGGCAACACCCGCGAGAGTGTCTGCCGTCCCGCCGAGCAAATCTTGCCGAGCCGCGGCGCCCTCGGACCGGTTTTCCGCATTGTTCTGGGCGCTGCCGTTTCCATTGGAAGATCCACCATAAGACATCGCTTCGCTGCCGCCCTGAGACAGAGCCTGACCGGCTTGGTCCTGGGTGGCGGATCCGTTGTTCGCGACATTTCCTCCGTCGTGACCGCCGAGCGTCACGGCGATACCGGCGACGGAATAGCCGGATTGGCGAAGCTGATTGGACAAGGCATCCTTGTCCTTTTCGATGAGGCTCATCGTCGATGATTGGCTCGCCGCCATTTGCACATCGAGGCCGCCGGCGGAAAGATTGAGCGTGATGGTCACCGTCCCGAGGTTCGGCGGCTCAAGCTGCAAATTGAGCGTTTTGACCGGCCCCAGTGCAGACTGGGTGAGCGCTGCCGTCGGATCGGGTGCAGCGGCGCCGGGGGCAAGTCCGGTGGCGCCGGCAGCCGTCGACGGTCCGGAAGCCGCCGATCCAGACAAGCTTTGCGACAGATCCGGCAAAGCGCCGATCACGACATCGGCAATCTGCTGTACGGGGGAAAGCCGCGCAACCGGAGCGAAATAGGTTGCCGAAGAAACCGCCGTGACTTTCATATCGGCCGAAACGCCTGCATCACTCCGCTCAACCGCGGCGATGGAGGATGCGGCAGCGGAATCGCCATTGCCGTTCGGAACTCCGGACGCCAATCCGCCATTCGCAACCGCTCGGGCTTGGACTTGAAGCTGCGAAGAGCCGGGGCTTGGCGTGCTGTCGGAACCCGTGGGGAGACCCTCGGAAGCGCTATTCGGTACGATGGTCGCCACAAATGCGGCCTGCGCCGTCGGATCGGTAATGCCGGTGCTTGCTGTTGCCGTGTCAGCTCCCTCCGCACGCCGGATCGCATCGGCGGAAGTGCTGCCCGTGGCCATCGAGGCTAACGCGGAGGCCGATCGCCATGCCGCATCGGCGCGAGAGCTCTTCGAGGCGCTCGTCCCAACGCCTTGGATAACGGGCATGGCGGTCTGCAGAGACGCAGCGATCGCCGCGACCGCATCCGGTGTTGCGTCGGCGGTGGTTAACGCTGCATCGGCGTTCGCGGCAGTGCCTGGCGCAGCGGTCGCGCCAGCCTTTGCGGGAGACGAAGCTGCCGACCCGCTGGCGCTGCCGGGCGTGGTTATTGCCGCCATGTTGGCAGATGACGGATCGCCAGCCGCGGGCACGGACTCGACGGGGCTCGCTGCACCGAGATTGCTTTGGGCCGGGTTATCGCCGCTCATCGCGGCTCCCGGCGGGATCTTTGCGCTATTCGAAAGAGGCGGCGCCGATGCAGGCGCGCGGGCATTGTCGGATGTCTGCGTAGTGGTGACAGAGGCATCCTTAGGCGTCGTCGCGACGCTAGCCGACTGCCGGCTCGAAGCACCGGCCTTATTTGCCGTGAGGGTGCTGCCAAAGCGCCAAGCCGCCAAGGATGCGGCTGTGGCGGCTGATGCGCCGCCCTGCTGCGCGACACTCGCAACGGGCGGCATGGCACCTAAGGGGACCGCCGACGGAGCCGCACCTTGGCCATTGAGGCTTGACGAGGTCGCAGCGGCGCTCAGCGCAGCATTCGCGCTCGCTTGAGTATTTGCCGGCACGGAATTGGCGGCATCGCCGATGGCCACGACACCTCTCACCATTGCCGCCGAACCCGAAACAGCGGCAGCTGACGGCGCCTCAGAGCTCACGACGGAGGCGCTCGCATCTTCGCCGGCCATGCGCGCGATCGATGATCGCACCGGCGCGGCAGTGCCCGTCGCTGCTTCGTCGGAAGCGGAATTTGGCGACAGGCCGGAAAGGACGGCGTCGAAACCCTCCCCTTCGCCTTTTTGGGAATTGGCCAAAGTCTCCGAATCACTGCGCGCGGCATAGGAATCCGACGGAGGCCGCGGCGGCAGACTCGGCAAAAAGCCTGCGATGCTGTTCATGGCACCTGCCCCTCCAAAAGCGCGTCGCTGTCCGCCAGCATTTTCTGCGCATTCGCGATCATCGCGTCGCTCGAGCTCACCGTCGCTGCAAGTGCGGCGGGAAGAACCGTTGATGAATTGTCTTGCGGGCGCAGCGGCGCCGCAGCGGGCGCAGGGGTCCGCTGATCCGCCTGCTTGTCCGTCTGCTTTTGCGTCGACGGCCATTGCCGGATCTGCGCCGCAAGGCTGAGTGCGGCCTCCTTGAGCAAGGCGTCATCTTGTGCCAGATGCGCCGCATCGAGCCCGGCGAGCTCGGCGAGACCATGATCATAGTCCATGGTCAGGACCGAAGCTGCGCCATCGTAAAGAGTAGCACGATGCGCCTCGAGGCCGTTCTTCGGGGCAAGTTGAGCAGCCTCTTCGGCAGCCCATCTGGCCGCACCGACGTTACCGCTTATGACCGAGGATTGGGCGATGTGAAGATAGACCCGCAACTGCTCATGGCTCGTCAGCTCCTTCAACAGGCCTGAGAGCAGCGCGAGCTGTTGGGCATTGCCGGACTGGCTGATGCGTACGATGGCCATTGGGAAGTTGTGGTGGAAGCCCTCGGCATAGACTGAGCGCCGGAACCGTCGCAAATATTGGTCCGACATAGCGACGAACTTGTCGAAATCGGCGGTCTCCTCGGCAAGGAAGACCTCGCGCCGCAGCGCCGCGTCTTCCACCAATGTTCCAGGCGCGAGAATGCGCGCCATGTCGAGAAGGCTCATTGCCTTGCTCGGTTTATCCTCCGCAATAAGCGCCGCCTGCGCCAGCGCAACATGGCTGCCGACTGCCGGTTCGAGCGAACGCGGATCGACGTTCTCAAGCAGGCTCTTCGCTGTGGCCTTGTCTCCTTCGAGATAAGCGAGCGCACCTTCGATGAGCCGCTTTTCCAAGGCGGTGCATTTGCCGCTCTCCAAAACCTTGCGCGCGACCCGGATTTCACCGCCGCTCAGAATATAGACGACGATCGCCCGCCCATTGCGCGGATCACGCCAGACGGAAGGATCTGTGGCGACAAGCCGGTCGCCGAGTTTCCGCAACAAACCTGGCATGGCCGTTTGTGCGGCCCGGCTCCCCAGCGCCATCTGGTCATGCAGGGCCTGCAGCGAACGGACGATCTCATAGGGCGGCTTCGTCTCCGCCCGGCTGCTGCCGATTGCAGCACCGGCAATGATGAATCCCGCGACAATCGCGCTCCGCAGTCTCATGGTTTGGTCTCTCGCAGCAGAATTTCGATCCGCCGGTTCTCCGCGGCCATCGGATCATTGGGTACTTTCGGCAGGTGATCGGCGGCGCCTTCGATTTTGTCAATTCGCTTCTCGTCGAGGCCGCCGCGCACGAGCATATAGAGGGCCATTTGCGCACGGGCCTCGGAAAGCCGCCAATTGTCATAGGTCCCCGACTTGTAGCGGCGCCCGTCGGTATGGCCCGAAATCACGATCTTGCCCTTCTCCTTTTTGAGGATATGCGCGATCTTTTCCATGATTTGCAGGGTACGCGGCTGCGGTTCGGCCGAGCCGATCGCGAACATCGCATAATTGAAGCCGTCGGTAAGACTGATGACGATGCCTTGTGGGGTCGGCTTCACCTGGATATTCGGCGCCGCCGCGGCTTTGCCAAGCGCACCCGCTATCTCGGTTTGCAGACGCATGGCCTGAACGTCCTCGGCCGGCGGTTGCTTTGGCTGGGCCTCGGGGGGATGCGCTGGTTCGCTCTTTGCCGGGCTTGGCGCCACCTCCTTTTGGGCCATTGCTGCAGCGGCCGGAGAAGGCTGATCAGCTGCCTTGTCCGGCGGCTTCGTCGCTGCTTGTTGCGCGGGCAAGGGATTCGGCGTCACAGCCTTGGGCGGCTCTGCCACCGGCGCAGCAGTTGGCGCAGCTGCCACCGGCGCTGCCGGCGGCGCACCAGCTGGCGCATCTGTCCTTTCGGCGAGCTGGTCAGGCGCGCCGGGCGCAGGAGATTGCGGCGCGACCTGTTGCGGCACTTCGGGCGCACCGACCTGGAACGGATCCTGAAAACTGGCGGCGGCCCCGACATTCGGATGATCAACCTCCGGCGTCCCCGGTGCTTTGGTCGCCGAGCCAGATCCCGCGATTTCGGCGAGAACGGCATAGGGGTCGCGAAACAGAGCGGCCTCCGAATGGGTCGGCAGATAGTCCGCCGCATTTGTACCGCTGTGCGGCTTTGCCTTTTTCGGTGGCGGCGCACCTTTCGCGTTCGGCTTCGACTGTGCCCCCGGTTTGGACGGGGGTGGCTCCTCGCTCGAAGCGTCCTCGGTGGAGCGTTCTGCCGGATCATTCAGGCCGCGTTTCTGAACTGACATATCGACGAGCTTCACCGGGTTGAAATAACGCGCCAGCGACGCCTTCGTCTTCTCATTCGTCGCGCTGATCAGCCAGAGCACGAGGAACAAAGCCATCATGGCCGTCATAAAATCGGCAAAGGCGATCTTCCAGGCACCGCCATGGCCATCATCGCCGTGGCCGCGCACACGTTTGATAATGAGAAGTTCATGAGGCTTTTCGTCGGCCATGTCCGCTACTCCAGTTTCGCGCTGATCAGATCGATCCAGGCCTGGAGCCTCGTTTCGATCACGGTCTGCGCCGCTACGACACGCACATCGACGCCTTCGCTCTGCTGATAATCTATGGCAAGCGGCAATTCGGCGAGCTTCTCCTGCAAAAGGGCGAGAAGATCGGCAGGTCCGGCGATCTTGATCACCATCGCATCATGGCTCGCCGCTATGCTGGCGACATGCTCGACGAGCTCGCCGAGCATTTGCCGGCGCAAAGAATCGATGACGAACGGCCGCAAGATTTGCCCGACGCACTCCGCAAGCGTGTCCTGCATCTGCCGCAGGGCCGCTGCGAGCCCTTCCTTCAGCGTTTCGCCTTCCTCGCACAGCCATTTTTGCCGTTCGGCTGCAAGCTGCTCGTCAAAATCGCGCTGCGCCTGCTCTTGCTCGGCAGCAGCTTCAGCGCGCGCGGCCGCGTCGCCTTCGGCGCGCCCGGCCTCGCGTGCCGCCGCCAAGAGAGCCTCGGGATCATCCTCCCGATCCGCCACCCACATCGGTGACAGATCCTCTGTCGCGACCAGATCCAGCGAGAGCTCAACGGCGACCGCCGTGTCGAACCGCGTGAGATAGAGTGCCACCGGGCGCGCCATCACGCCGTGCCTTTCTGGCGCATCCAGAGTTTCATGATGGCCGCCGCCTGCTCTTCATCAAACTCAACGATTTGCTCAAGCCGCTTGAGCGGCGTGCGTTGAGCGCTGTCGGTAAGATCAGCGATCAGATTGGGTTCGTTGCGCATGCCCGCGAAACCCGACAGGCCCTCGACGAGCGGCACCGTCATCGGCTCGCTCATTTCGAAACCATCGGCCGCAAGCAGCGGGGCTCCGGCAAACATTGGCGTTTCACTGCCGCCGCCGAAGGCGGCCCTGATGGTCGGACGGATCGCGAACCAAATCAGCAGCAAGGCGACCGCCAGCACGACCACCCCGTTGATGATCGTGCCGGTCTGGCGCAACATGACTTCCGTGACGCTCGGACCCGGCACGGGTTCGAGGAGGGTGCCGCTGTCGGCGAAATCGACGACCGAGATCTTGATTGAATCGCCGCGTGTCGTGCTCACCCCCGCCGCCGAGGCGATGAGCTGCTGAAGATCGGCGAGCTCTTTGTCCATGGCGCCCGCCGTCGCCTTGCCGCCAAGCGCTGCAAGCAGGCTCGCGCGATTGACGAGAACCGCGACGGAGATGTTTTCGACCAAGAAGCCGCCGCTCACAGTGGTGATCGTCTTGGACGAAACCTCATAATTCGTCAGCTCATCGCGTTTTTGGCTTTCGTCATTCGATTGCTTGCCATTCGCGCCCGAGGGGTTCGGCGGCGGCACATTTTGCGTCACGCTCGTCGGCGTCTGATTGCTCGAATTCTGCGAGACCTGAGTTCTGTTTGACGACCCGAACAGAACGCTCGACCCGCGAGTCAGGATTAAAGATCGTCTCCTTTGTCTGCTTCTTGTCCGTGTTGAGCCTTGTGGCGACGCTGATCTGGAAATTCCGCAAGCCGAGGAATGGCGTGAGCGTCCTGCGGATATTGTCCTGAATTTCTTTCGATACGGTATTTTCGAGCGTTAGCATTTGACCAGGTGCCGCATCGGCGAGATCATCGCCGGAGGCCAACAGATGACCATCGGTATCTAGCACCGTGACCTCTTCGGCCTTCATGCCCGGAACGGCGGCCGCGACGAGATGCCGGATCGCCTTGGCCATTGCGACGGAATCGACGGAATCGGCCCGCACGATGACGGAAGCGGAAGGCGGCTCGCTTTGGCGCCGGAACGAGCCTTCATCGGGCATGACGAGATGCACGCGCGCCGCCTTGACGCCCCGCATCAATTGGATCGAGCGCGCCAATTCGCCTTCGAGCGCGCGCACCCGCGTGACCTCCTGCATGAAGGAGGTCAGGCCAAGCGAGCCGAGCTTGTCGTAAAGTTCGTCGCCGGTGTTGGGATTGTTGGGCAGACCTTTCTCCGCCAGGACCATACGCGCCTTGGCGGTGTCGCCATAGCGGACCATGACGGTAGTGCCGTCTGGCGTCAGGTCGAAGCCGATATTCGCATCGCGGAGAACCGAGGCGATTTGGCCCGTGTCCTGGCGTTCGAGACCGGTGTAAAGAACCTCATAGGAAGGGCGGCTCAAGTAATAGCCGGCAAGCGCCGTGATGGCGAACACGGCCACGCCCGTCGCGCCGAGCGCGATGAGCCGCTTCGTCCCGAGCTTGATCAGATTGGCCCAGAAACGCTCGGCCTGTTCAAGCGCCGTCATCCCACCCTCTGCCACCCCACACGCTCGGCGCACTGTGAGGGGCCAAGCTTGCCTGGGGATTGCTCAGGATGGGCAAAAAAGGACACGCCCCCAGGCCATTGGAGCGGATGGCGAAGGCCTTCCATGCCTGCGCATGCAGGACGGACTTCGCCGCGTCCGCACCCTATGGCGGCCTGAGGAGAAGGGGCTGAAGCGAAAGTCGGACGTTTCGACGACTGAGCCAGGGCCACGCCGCGCCTAGCCATTTGCGCTTTAGCTCCAGCTATGCCTCCATCCGCCCCGGCCGCGTTGCACGTCGGCGATATGCACGTCGACGAGATGCAAGTCGGCAGAAGCCGACTTGCATCCGGGAGGAGAAGAGAGATCGCAGAACGCCGCGCCAACCGGCGTCCAATATTATGCTGACGCTTACTGGAACAGGCGCAGGATCAGCTGCGTGTTCGAGTTGGCGATCGACAGCGCCTGAACGCCGAGCTGCTGCTGCACCTGCAGAGCCGAGATCTTGGTCGAAGCCTGGTTCATATCGGCATCGACAAGCGAACCGACGCCCGAGGTCAGCGAGGCCGACAGATTCGAAACGAAGGTCTGCTGCTCGGTGATGTTGGTCTGGGTCGCGCCGAGCGTGCTGGCCGCGGTCTCGATGCTGGTCAACGCAGCATTGACATCCTTCAGCATGTTCGCGAGGTCGCCAGCGGTCGCACTGCTGACGTTGAGGGTGAGGATCGAAGCACCCGTATAGGCCGCGCCATTCTGATCGAGAATACCCGCGCCGCCGCCATTGAGCGTGCCGCCGACGGAGACTTGGGTCCCGAACAGAGCCGTGTCGCTCGTGTTGAGGCTGATGAAGCTCACGCCATTCGTCGCATCATAGGAGGCGACGAGATTGACCGCGGTGTTGGTCGCCGTGGCGAGGAGGTTCACGCCGTTGAACGAGGAAGAATTGCCGATGCTGATGAGCATCTGCTGCTGAGTTGAAATATCCGTCTGAACCTTGGCCAGGGTATCGCCGGTGGGCAACTCCTGGGCCGTCACGAGGTCGTTCTGGATGTTGTCCATGATGGAGACCGTCGACTGCAGCGCGGCACTCATCGTGGCGAGCATCGAGCCGCTCTCGGAGAGCGCGCTGGAGACGGCGCCGAGGGAGCCGACTTGCGAACTCATCGAGGTCGCGATCGACCAGTAGGCGGCATTGTCGGAGGCGCTCGAAATTTTCAGGCCGGTGGACACCTGCTTTTCATAGGTGGCGAGATTCGACTGGGTTTGGTTGAGTGACAGTAGCGCCGTCATAGCGGCATTGTTCGTAAGGAGGCTGCTTGACATGATATGTCCCTGAGGTTGGCTGATTCTTGCGGGGACATACCGGATTTTCGCCGGTACGGCAGGGCGGCCTAATGCCTTTGGGCGCTGGCTAGCCCCAATCTACCGTGACGCGGAGGCTAGCCGCCAAACCTTACCCGAACCTTAACATGGCCTACACAAATGATGGCAAACATCCCAGAAGTGGCGGACCGGCCGCTTCTTTTGGCGCAATCTCGTCTGTTACCAGGGGATGCGCCCATAACGAGCGATCAACTGTTGATATTCGTTCTGACTTTCGGCAGCAGCTGCCGGATTGGTCGCAATTCGGTACATGCCTGAATCCGGATGAACGAGGCGCCTCACCAAGGGCCGCGAGGAGAGGTGGCGTCTGACGGCGCTGCGCGGGCCGCCTTGGGTCAAGACATTGGCGATCCAGGGACGGACTTGCGCGCAGCTGTCAACGGCGATCGGTGCCGTCGCTTCGACCAGATGAACCCGATTGGCATGGCTGAAAGCGAGCCGGCCCAGCCAATCATTGTCAAGATGCCAGCGAAAGGATTCATCGAAAGGGCCCACCGTCCGCCATAGATCGGTCGCCATGATCCAGCCGGAAGGCGTGGGAAAATCATTGACCCGAATGCAACGGCCTTCCGCGTCGATTTCCAATTGATTCGACGAGACGAAATCGCATGTATCGAGGAAGGATAGAGCCCAGGCGAGGAAGTTCGGCTCCCATCGGTCGTCGTCTTCGAGCAGCGCGATGAAATCATGGTTCTGCGCGGCGGCCGACGCGGCTGCATTGATCGCCGCCGCCTGACCGCGCCCTCGGCTTCGCACGAAGCTCACATCCGGCCGTCGATCGAAACAAGGCGGCACCTGCGCATCGGCGTCGATCCCGACCAAAAAGGAAAGGCGGATGCCGGAGGGGATGGCTTGCATGCCGGCCGCCTCGATCGCCTGTTCGACGAAGAGCTTGCTCCCTTTACCGCCTTCGAGCCGTGAAGGTATGACGACTGCAATGGAACGATCAACCGAGCTGCTCATGATATTCCCTCGACTGCGCGGGTTCGGGCAAAGCCATGGCGGGCGTGCCGGCCGGGGCCGTTGTACGCACGGCCGGCGTCATCTCCGGCAGTCGGCCGATGAATTCCTGAAAGACCTGCTCTCGGTGCCGCGGCATGAATAAAATGTCGAGATAATAGAAGCGCGGCTTGCCAAGCGTCGCTTCATTTGCCTTGTAGCGCGCACCAATTCCGATCAATTCGAGCACGACGTTCCATTTTTCGATCATGCTGCCGGCACAAAGGCAAAAGCCGAAATTGTCGAAGGCGGCAACGTGGGGAAAATCATCGGCGAGCGCGAGCAGAATATTGCTCCATGCAGATATGTCTGCGACATCCTCGACCTGCGCCTCGACCCAGAGCATCGGCTTCCAACGTTTGAGCCAGTCCAAATTCTGGCGAATGACGACCTGGTCGTAGCCGTCGAGATCGGTCTTCACCAAATCGACGCCCGTCCGCGCCAGATCAGAAAAGGATACGCGCCGCGGCTCCAACAGAGCCTGCATCTTGCCGCTGCGCCGCAGATCCCTGACATTGCCTGTGCCGTTTCTGGCCGCAATGTTTCCGCGATCTTCTTCAGCACCGACGAAGGCCCAGATGATTTCGCTATCGCGGAAATGAGCGGCGTTCTTTTCGACATTGAACTTCGCGTATTTATAAAACTCCAAGGATGCATCAACGGAGATAGACTTCGACAGCCGCACACCACTCAGCCGCATCAAGGCGATGGTGTCGAGAATATTGGCGCCAATGTCGAGAACCGACGCATCGCCGACCATGCGATTGAACACTGTAAGAAGCAACGGCAGACGGCGATCGTAAAGCGGATAGGCGTTCAGATAATGATCGAGTTGATGGGATTGCGGCGCGACCAGCTCGATTTCGAGACCGCCGTTCGAAAACCGCATCGTCTTTTGATGGCGCCCGTTGAAACAATGTTGCCACGGCGTGCTGTTTCTCAGTGCCGGAAAAATATAGAGATCACCGCCAAGCCTTTCGATGTCTTCATTGAAGCTCACATGCTCGCAGGTCTCGTCTCCATCCTGATCAAGCCCGACATATGCCGCTTGCAGAGCATAGCTCAGTCGATAGAGCGCCAAACCTCCGAATGCAGAGCCGACCGGAATCGGCGGATAAGTCTTGTCGATCGGCACTTGCCGGTCGCAAATGAGGGATTGGAAGACCTCTGCCTTGCGGCTCATCGGCGCGGCATGAAACTCCTTCCAGCAATCGCTCTCGCACCAATGCTCGTGACGCAGAGCGTAGATATCGTAATAGATGGGATCCGAGACGGCGAAAACGCCGGCATTGTCGGGATGAGAAAAAAGAAATTCCGTCGCCGCGACAAAACTGTCCGGCGATATCTCATTCACATTTACCTCGTCGAAATCCATGATGCAGAGAGCGTCATAATCGATGAGGCCGCGCTCCTTGATAAATCCCAATATGTGATTGCGCAGGTATGCGAGCCTTTGCGTGCGTTTGCGCAGGCTGGCGTGGAGCCCGTCGAGGCACAGGATTTGAGCATTGTCGCGCCCCTCGCACCATTCCGCGAGCATCGCCTTTGTGGCATCGATCAAATCATTTTCCGCAAATATGAAGAATACTCTCTCGGCCGTTGCGGCGAGGCGCGCGCAATTCGCCAGAACTTGCTGCAGATAGGGTGCACTATCTCTCACGCAGCCCGCGAAAATGATCGATCTTGCCATGGTGTTCGCCTCTTTCACTTGATCGGGTTGCAGTGCTAGCTGTAGGAGCGCACCAGACTGCCGATCAGCATGTTCCAACCGTCGATGAGAATGAAAAACAGCACTTTGATCGGCAAGGATATGACCGTGGGGGGCAGCATCATCATGCCCATGGACATAGTGATGGTCGAAACGATCACGTCGATAACAAGAAAAGGCAGAGCGATCAGAAAACCCATTTCGAAGCCGCGCCGCAATTCGGAGATCATGAATGCCGGAATGAGAATCCGCATATCGACCTCCTCGCCCGGCTTCGCCTTTGTCTCTGCCGGCGCAAGATCGGCAAAAAGCTTCAGATCCTTGTCGCGCACCTGCTTCAGCATGAACAGCCGAAACGGTTCGATGATCTTCGGGAATGCCTCCTGCTCCGTCATGCTATTGTCCATCAGCGGCTTGACGCCGGCCTGCCATGCCTGATCGAAGGTCGGCGCCATCACATAGAAAGTCATGAACAAAGCGAGGCTGACGAGAATGATGTTGGCGGGCGTGCTCTGCAAGCCAAGTCCCGAGCGCAGAAAGGATAGCGCAACGATAAATCGCGTGAAGCTCGTCACCATGATGAGAAGGCCCGGCGCGACCGACAATACGGTGAGCAGAGCGACGAGCTGGATGATGCGCGCGGCGGCGCTGCCGTTGCCTTGCGGGATCAGGGCATTGAGATCAGGCGCCTGAGCCAGGGCGGCGCTCGTCAAGATAATCAGAAAGGCTGCGGCAAGAGCCAGTCTCTTCACTGCACCACCAAGGTCTGAATGATGAGCTCACGGACGTGGCCATCGGAGCGAATGGACGCGCGTTCGTTCAGATCTTCACGCAGATGCTCGAGCCCGCTCGCCCCACCGATCTGCCCCACGGTCACTGTCTTCATATAGCCCAATATATCTTCGGCGATCTGCGCTGTGAGCATCTGCGGCTTTTGCACCGCTTTAGTGTCGTAGACGATCGAGGCTTGCAATCTGACCCAAGCACTGGCCGGATCGGCAAGATTTGTGATGATAGGCGGCAGATCTACCAGGCTCATATCCGGCCCATATTTGGGCGCCAAGCCTGCTGCCATGGCGCTCACATGCTTTTGCTCAATCGTCTTCACCTGCACGATGAGTTCTATGCCAAGAACGCCACCAACTCCGGCAGCCACGGCTGTCAAGACGACCAGCGTCCCAACCCAGCCCCACAAGGATTGACCTGCTCCGTTGGCCGAACCAAACATTTCGACATGCGCCTCGTCACTGGCCAAAGGCCATCAATTGAAATGCGCGCTCCATTTTACCGCATCGGCCAAGAGATGAAATCCGAGCCACTAGAGCGGGATTAAGGAAAAGTGGGAACCGGCTTTCCGACGCAATCAAGTTTACGCAGATTGCGTAGACCGATCTGCATATCCCGCTCTAAACTTTTGGTACCAATCACGTTTATGACTTTGGATTGGTTCAATCCAAAGTCATAAACGTGATCTAACGGAGTCATCTGGGCATGCTCTCATGCGCAATATCGGTCGTGGGCGACATGGGTTACATGGGCTTCAGCCGATCCCAAATCTGCTGACCGAAGCCTGGTTGCTGGACTTCCATGATTCGGCCGCGACCGCCATAGGAAATGCGCGCCTCGGCAATCTTGTCATAGGAAATCGTGTTGTTTTTGGAGATGTCGAGCGGGCGGATGATGCCGGCGACGTTCAAAATGCGCAGCTCATAATTCACGCGCACCTCCTGCGAGCCGCTGACGACCAGATTGCCGTTCGGCAGCACATCGGTGACGACGGCTGCAACCGACAAATTGATGATTTCGGACCGGTCGATCGATCCCTGCCCTTGCGCGGTCGAGGAGGAGGTGAGATCGGACTGCGGGTTCCATTGCGTCTGGCCGCTACTCGATTGGTTCGTGAAATTGATGCCGCCCTTTATCTCGGAATTCTGTGCCCGATCGGTCGTATTGCCGAATGTCGCCTTGTCGTTGATCGCAATGAGAACCGTGATGACATCGCCGATCTTGGTGGCCCGCTGATCACTGAAGAGATCGGTGCGGCTGCCGTTCCATAAGGACTGACTATGGGTCTGACTCTGCGGCACGAACAATGCCGCCGCGGTCGGCCGCACATCGGTCGCAAGTCCCGTCCCCACCGCGCTCATCCGCGGTTCACGCATGACCTCGGTGATATCGCCCGCACAGCCAGCAAGCAGCAGGGCAGCCGGAACCACGCGCCAAATTTTCATCTCAAGATTTCTTTCCGCCTGCGGCAATGATTGGTCCGACCATCGCATTGGCAATGCGCGCGGCACGACCGGCGTCCATTTCGGCAAGGATCGCGCTCGCATTGCGTGAATTGAGCTTAGAGAGAAGCGACGCGGCCATTACGTCGTCCATGCCGGCGAGCTGCGCAGCAGCAGCATCCGGCCGCATGTGCGAATAGATGGCGACGACCTCGTCTTTCGCCTCCTTCATCGCTTCGTCATGCTTACGGAGCCAGTCTTCATATTCTGCGCGCTTGACTTCGAATTCAGCGATCCGCAACCGCAGCTTCGCTTCGAGCTCAATCAATTTGGCGGCTTGCCAGGCTACCCGCGCATCGGCGGCGGCACCGGCCGTATTGGCGCAGAATTCCCGGATTTCATGGGGAACCGGCGCTGCTGCGGCGGCTTTGGATTTTGCCGCGGGCTCGGCGACCGGCTTTTCTGCACTTGCGGGCTTTCGCTCCTCAATGCCGCTTCTCGCATCGCCAGGTTGCGCAGGCGGCGTGAGCGGCTGCGGTATGGCCGGCTTTTGAGGTACGGCAATGTCCGGCTGGGTGGCGGGTACGGCTGGGCGAGCAGATGGCACGGCCTCACTCTGCATCCCCGCGAGTCTCTTATTGTCCCTGGACTTCGCATGTTTGGCAACGCGGTGCGCATGGCGCTGAGCCATGGCTTTGGCTGCGTCACTCGCCTCAGCTGGCACATCGCCGTCGCGCGCGTGCACGATCTGCGAACTCATTGAGCACGCGAGCGCGCAGAAGAAGCCTAACAACAACGGAGTGAACGAAACTTTCCACATGTCCCGCGTCCTCGGGGCCTGCCGCGCCGCCGCCGCGTCTTAGCCTACGCGCCCCTTGATCCCGTTGCTGCGCACCCTGCACGTCGAAACTTGCCCCGACCTGATGGTCGGGCCGATGGTTCACTGAATGATAAGTTCGGCTTGCAGCGCTCCGGCCGTCTTGATCGCCTGCAGTATGGCGATGATGCCGGCGGGCCTCAGGCCGATCTGGTTGAGGCCTGCGACCAAGGTACGAAGATTGGCGCCGTGAACGATGGAAATCGCCCCACCCTGCTGGGAAACATCGACCTGTGTCTGCGGCGTCACCACCGTCTTGCCGTTCGAGAAAGGCGCCGGCTGGGAGACATTCGGCGTCTCCGTGATGCGCACGGTGACATTTCCATAAGTGACCGCGACAGTGGAAACTTGGACGTCTTGGCCGATGACCACCGTGCCGCTGCGGGCATCGACAACCACACGCGCCGGCAAGTCTGGCTGAACCAGCAATTCGCCGATTTCGGCCATGAAGCGCGCCGCTCCGACCCTGTCCGGCTTAACGATGGCAATCGAGCGCTGATCCTCTTCACGGGCGACCACCAAGCCATAATTGGCCCTCGTATAGGCATTAATCGCATCAGCGATCCGCACTGCGGTGTTGAAGTCCGGATTCTTCAATTCGAGCGTTAACGGGCCGATGTCGCGAAATTGGCCGGGAACCTCCCGCTCGACGAGCGCGCCATTGGGAATTCGTCCCGCGGTCGGCACATTTTGGGTGACGCTTTGCGCCTGGCCGGCCGCCGAAAAGCCGGAGACATTCACCTGCCCCTGTGCAATCGCATAAGTCTGGCCGTCGACGCCGGTCAGCGAGGTCAAAATCAAAGTGCCGCCCATCAGCGAGGTCGCATCGCCGAGCGAAGACACATTCACATCGATTCGCGTTCCCGGCGTGACGAAGGGCGGCAGATCGGCGGTGACGAGGACGGCGGCAACATTCAAGGTGCGCATAGTGGTGTTGCCACGCACATTGATGCCCAGCCGGTCGAGCATCGATTGCAGCGCCTGCTGGGTGAAAGTCGAATTTTGCAATGTGTCGCCGCTGTTCTGCAGGCCGACGACAAGACCATAGCCGACGAGCTGATTTTCTCTAATGCCCTGCAGCGTGGCAATGTCCTTGATGCGCACGACAGCATTCGCACCGCAGCTCACCAAGCACAGCACGAAGATGAGCGCGAGGCGCAGCATCAGCCGCCGACCCGTACTGATCCATCGGCTTGAACGACGCCCGATATGGTCATACCGCTATCGGGATTGCGCACCGAAATCACCTGACCGACGCTGCCCGCTTGCAGGGCGATGGCATAAGTCTCGATATCGAGCCCATCCTGCTCGAAAACGACCCGTACTCTCGCGCCATTGGAGATGGCATTGGGTTCGGTGACGGCATTCATCTGGATCGGCATACCAGGCAACAAAGTCCAGCGCGCTACTTTGCCGACGAGAGCGAGCCGCGAGTTGATCACGCTGCCGCGCAGAGTCGACGCTTCGTCGGGAAACTCGCGGTCGACCAGAAAGGAATCTTTGGATCCGATCGCCGGGATAGATGGTGATGGTCGGAACGGGCAGGACATTGTTCGGTGCCGCCGCGAGCGGCGCAACGAAAGATGTGGCGGCAATGCAACCGAACACAAAGCCGCACATGGAAGAGAGCAAAGCCTCTTTCGCCATCATGACCCCATGTTCTTCGTCACGGTCTGCGACATTTGATCGGCTGCCTGCATGACCTTGGAATTCATCTCATAGGCGCGCTGAGCGGTGATCAGATCGGTGATTGACAACACCGGATCGACGTTCGAAGATTCGAGATAGCCTTGCTGAACCGTCGCGAAGCCCGGATCGCCCGGCACGCCCGCGACAGGCTGACCGGAGGCCTGGCTCTGCTGAAAGAGATTGCTGCCGAGAGGCGTGAGCCCTCCCGGATTTGGAAAATTGGCCAAGGTCAATTGACCGATCTGCTGCGCCGCCGTCTGCCCCGCTACCGTGACGGAGACAACGCCAGATTGGCTGACGGCGACGTTCATGGCATTGGTCGGAATGGTCATCGACGGACTGACGAGATAGCCGTCCTGAGTGACAATCTGGCCGTTGGCGTTCGTCGAGAAAGCGCCGGCGCGCGTGTAGAGCGTGTTTCCCTCCGGGCCCGTGATCTGAAAAAAGCCATTGCCGTTGAGCGCGAGATCAAGATTGTTGCCGGTGTTCGTCAAAGTGCCCTGAGTTTGCAAATTGCGGATGGCCGCAGTGCGGACACCGAGGCCGATCATCGCGCCTTCGGGAATCGTATTGTTGGCGCCGCGGCTCGAGACGCCCGGCAGGCGCTCAGTCTGATACATGAGGTCGGTGAACTCGGCCCGCGAGCCCTTGAAGCCGGTCGTACTCATATTCGCGATATTGTTGGCGATGACCTCGACATTCAGCTGCTGCGCCGCCATACCCGTCGCTGCGATGGAGAGTACACTGCTCATATCTCGCCTTTCAGATCGTCTTTTTCTCGATCGCCAAGTTCAGATCGCCAAGTTCAGATCACCAAGTTCAGATCGCCATGCGGCTGACTTCTTGATAGGCCGAGACGAGCTTGTCGCGGATGGCAAGCGCCGTCTGCAGCGACCCCTGGGCATCAAGAACGAAGTCGACGACCTGCTGCACCGACGCCTTGCCTTCAATTCCCGAGATTGCAGTCGCCTCGCCTGTCTTCAGTTTGCTCATCGCATCATCGGAAACCTGCGCCAAAACGGCACCGAAATCATGCGGCGAACCGGCAGCCACGCCCGGCAACATGCCGACAGCATTGCCGGAAACCTCGCCGACCACCTGGGAGGTCAAAGGACCGAGAAGCGAAAGCGCCGGGATCATGCCGAATTCCTCAAAAGATCAACGGTCATCGTGTAAAGCTGGCGACCCTGTTTGATCACCTCGAGATTAGCCATATAGGATTTGGTGGCCTCCCGCATATCCGCCATCTCGGTCATGATATTGACATTGGGCGTTTTGACGTAGCCGCGCTCATCGGCGGCCGGATTACTGGGATCATATTCGACCTTAAAGGGTGTCGGGTCGGTGCCGATGTCCTTGACATGCACGCGATCGACCCCCGCCGCACGATCGATTTCGTCTTCGAAGGTGACGGTCTTGCGCGAATAGGGGTCGCCCCGGGAGTCACCGCCGTCGAATTCGCATTGGCCATGTTTTCGGCAACGACACGCAGCCGCGTGGACTGGGCTTGGAGCCCTGAGGTCGCGACCTGAATGGCCGCCTCGATCGCGTCGGTCATGCCGGCCCCTTCACGCTCATCGACATCATCTGATTGAAGGTTTTGACGATTGCCATATTCAGCGAATAATTGCGATTGACCTCATTGGCGCTGAGCATCTCCTGCTCCAAGCTCACCGAATTGCCGGAATAAGTCACTTCCCACGGTGCGTTCTCCTTTTCCGCAATCGACGCGAGATCGAAAGGGTCGGGAGACAGATGGTCCGGCTGCGTGGTCGCCATTTGCAATCCGGCGGCATCATAGACTTCCGCGAACGGGGCAACCTCCAGCGCCTTAT
>CAVWXV010000004.1:0-241310 GCA_963759185.1 uncultured Alphaproteobacteria bacterium | reverse complement strand
CGATACGAAAGCCTCGGATCTTGACCTGATTGTCGTTGCGGCCGAGGAACTCGATGCTGCCGTCGGGGAGCCAACGGCCGAGATCGCCGGTCTTGTACATTCGCGCGTTGGCATGTCCTGCTTCGGCGGCGAAGGGATCGGGGAGGAAGCGCTCGGTGGTGAGCTCCGGACGGTTGAGATAACCCCGCGCCAGCTGGAGGCCACCGATGAACAATTCGCCGGTTACCCCCACGGGCACGGGTTGCCGGTGCTGATCCAGCACATAGAGCTTGGTATTGGAAATGGGTCTCCCGATGGGCACGCTGCTGCCGCTCAGGCGTTCGGACGGGGAACAAGCGTAGGCGGTAACATCCACGGTGGCTTCAGTGGGACCATACAGATTATAAAGCGCCGTCTGCGGCAGAACGTTGTAAAAGCGCTCGGCCTGGATGCTCTGCAGCGTCTCGCCGCTGCAGATGACCCGTGTCAGGCTGGTGCAATCCCTCGCGTGCGGATGCTCTAGGAACGCCTGCAGCATCGAAGGCACGAAATGCGCCGTGGTGACGGCATTCCTTATGATGAGATCGCTCAGATATGCGGGATCCATATGGCCATATGGGCGGGCCACGACGAGACGCGCCCCATGCAACAGCGGCCAGAAGAACTCCCAGACGGAAACATCGAAGCTGAACGGCGTCTTCTGCAGCACTGCCTCGTGCGGCTGCAATCGGTAAGCCTGTTGCATCCACAGTATGCGGTTCACGACCGCCTGATGCTCGACCATGACGCCCTTGGGTGTCCCGGTGGAGCCGGACGTGTAGATGATATAGGCGAGGTTGCGGGAGGTAAGGCCGAGGGACGCGGGGTCCGGATTTGTGGCCGGCAGCGCGGCCCAAGGAGGCGACGGGGCGTCGAGTTCGAGGATGGGGAGCGTGTCGGGCAGGCGGCCAAGGGCGGGCAGGACGGCCTGCATGGTCAGCAGCACATGCGGCGCGCTGTCCTCGATCATGAAGCCAAGACGTTCGATGGGATAGGCGGGGTCGAGCGGCACATAGGCGCCGCCGGCCTTGAGGACGGCGAGCAAGGCCACGACCATCTCGGGGCTGCGCTCGAGGGCTATGGCGACGCGGGCGTCGGGCTTGACGCCGAGGCCGATGAGGTGATGGGCGAGCCGGTTGGCGCGCGCGTTCAGCTCGGCATAGCTGAGCTCGATGCCCTCGAACACGACGGCAATCGCGTCGGGGGTCCGGCCGACCTGCGCCTCGAACAGCTCCTGGATGCAGAGCTCCGCCGGGAAGGGGGCTTCGGTCGCGTTCCACCCGTAAAGCACCTGATGCCGCTCAGCCGGAGACAACACTTCGAAGGTCAGCGCCTGAGCCCCCGGCTCTTCCTCAAGCGCATGCCCCAACTCTGGCAGGGGTAGTTTGGGAATTGAACGCGGCGCCGTCATAGTAACGAGATATCCATCGACAGGACTGGGTTACAAATTATTGCATCTCGGTAAGTTAATTTATCCAGTTGTTAACTCTAAAGGCAACCCTGAAAGGGGAGCGGGATGGCCATTAGTTAGTTTAAGGTTACTAAGAAATAGAGGTTGTTTTGATGCAGCTCTACTTGAAGAGTATATTGTGAAGCGCTAGCTCAGCTTTTCTGGCATGCCTTGCGGAGAACCGAAGCAATTCCTCCCGAGCGAGAGCCTTAGAGCGGGATGAGGAAAAGCGAGAGGCGGTTTTCCTCATCCCGCTCTAAATTATAAGAATCGATCACCTTTATAAAGACATCGGATATATCCGATTTCTCAATCATGACTTTGGATTGATTTCAATCCCAAGTCATCGTGATCGAGTAGATAAAACCTGACGATTGGGCCCTTTGAGGGATTCTCGGCGGTCGCGCTTAAAATCATTTTACGCCATGCGCACGGGGTGACCTGCCCCTGAACTTTCATCCGGCCGCGGTTAGAGTCCCTTTGGTTGATACGCCATTTGGCGCGGATGGAGCAACAGGCCGGCGCGCGAAGCTGTCAGGTTGCGCAGCGCGAAGGCCTGTTGCGGTGGAAATGTGAGCGGCATAGGCCGCCGACGGGCTCGGCGCGAACGAGATCATGCGCCGGACCGGCAAGTCCAAGACCTGGGTCTGGCGCTGGCAGGAGCGGTTTACGGAAGAAGGCTTCGACGGCCTCCTTCGCGACAAGACACGGCCTTCCCAAGACCCTTCACTGAAAAGCTGTCCTTAACGTTCGTCAGTTCCGCCCATGGCCGTTTCCACCATGACGGAATCACGATTGGCGCTGGGACGGAAAAGGGTTTTCAGCAGCCTGCTAGGGAACTTCTGGGAATTACTCGGGCTTCGGTCACTCAACCTCGAGACAAAACCGATCGCTATTGACTTATACGTAACGACGACCACGCTGATAGTTTACGTAAAGGGAGCAAAATTGACTTCGCGGCAGCAAAGCGCGTCTTGAGATCGCTGACTCCGCCAATTCTTTGGCCGATTGCGCGCCGGCTCAAATCTCTTTTCTTTCCGGTTTTCGAGGGCCCGTTTTCAACGTGGGAAGCAGCGGTGTCTGGTTCCGGCGGATGGGAATCGTCCACAATAACGGATAGTTTCTTAGCTTCCGCGCTTAAGGTAAGAGATGGCGTCGCCGAATTCGAGCAAGATCGCAACGTCGGCGGGAAGATCATTTATTCGCCAACTATACTGGCCTTTCTTGTTCTGGCTCTCGCCAGACAAAAGGACGTCCTTAGTATAATAGACTTCGGAGGAGCGCTTGGGAGCAACTACTTTCAAAACCGCAAAATTCTCCGGCAAATGTCTGTAACATCCATCCATTGGAATGTTGTCGAGCGGCCCGTGTTTGCAAAATTGGGCAGAGAACATTTCCAAACCGCCGAACTAAATTTTTACGAGAGTCTGAGGGATGTGTTGTCGAAGGTGACTCCAGTTCCTGATGGGCTTTTGTTCAGCGGCTCTCTACAGTGTATTGCGAGCCCTCTTTCAGTCCTTGGACAAGTTATCGATGCCGGCGTCAAGATCATAGCGATTGATCGCCTACTGGTTTCGCCGGAACACGAACACGCTGTGTTTATTCAACATGTCCCTCCGAAGATCTCTTTCCCGGTCACCTGTTTTTCAAGAGATGCTTTGATCGCCTGGTTCATTGCAAAGGGGTTCACATTAGTGGAGCATTTCACGCAGGTCCCCGATGCGCATTTCGATATTTGTGGAATGATTTTTGTCAGACACTGACCTGCTCCTGCTTATTTCCTCCAACTGAGGATAGAGTCTGCGGCATGTAGGCCGCTTGCGACCGCACCAGCTATCACGGGCCATTCAGCGCAGGTTGGGCAATAAAGATTGACCGTTGGCCTTTGCGATCTGTTCGAGAAATGGTCGGTTTTCCGGAAGGCTCGCCCAATAAGCGGCGAGGAAGGCCGACTTCAGCGCCGGCGCCTTCGTGAAAATATAGTCCGCATCCATGCGGACGAAATCTTGAAGGCTCTGGTCGGCAAGTGCGCTTACCGCGCCGCGATTAAAAGCCGTGGCGGTATCAGTGCAGGGCATTGCGGCGCGGTCAAATAGGCCATCTCCAGTATTGCCGCGCTAGAACTTTCGGCGCCGAAAGACGAGGCAGAGGCGGCAAGCAGCAACCACATCTGCGCTTGCAGCGGGGCAGAAGAGAGCGCGCGATCCGCAGCGGCCCGTGCAGCCAACATCTCCGAAGCTGGAGTTGTGAAAGGTAGGTTGCCGGAAGCGGTGTCGAAGCCCGATTGAATCAAGGCGTCCTCCGCCCAGAGGTCGGCTCTCACGAGACCGATCGCGGCGGCGATCTTCGCGCGAGCTTTACGAGCTTCGCCGCGATTGGCCGCACTTCTGTCGCTCCCCAAGCCTGGCCTTTCGAGCTCTGCACTCAAAATCCAGATCCCCTGGATGAGCGCAAATGCCGAAACAATGACCAAGAGTGAGCGGAATTTCATGCGAACCTCAGGTATCGCGCGATACCGAACAAAAACTCCGGATAGAAGGCTCGCGCCAAGCGTATCTTTGAATGCCCGAAAATCAGTTACGAAGAGCCTTCCGGACGGCGTTCAAAGATGTCTCCGGCTCAAAGGAACCGCAAATCTTCGCCTTCGAGCACAAGACATGTCAACCGGCCTGTCGCGTAAGCGCCCGTGTCGATATTGATGCGATTGTCCAAGACCTCCGGCTGGCGCACCGGTGAGTGGCCATGCACCACCATTTTATCGAAGCTCTGTTCGTGCAGAAGAAATTCCTCGCGGATCCAGAGGAGATCCTCCTCGACTTGATGTGCAAGGGCAACATGCGGCCGGACGCCCGCGTGGACAAAGAAGAAGTCACCCAATGTTAACGACGAGCGGAGATTTTCAAGAAAGTCTCGATGAGCTTCTGGCATTGCCTGAAAGAGCGCGGCTGCGATTTCCACGCTTTGCGCGGCGTCCGGCTGCAGGGGAGGGCGCAGTCCATAAGACATCAGAGTGTTTAGACCGCCATAACGGCCCCATTCTTGGAGCAGGCTAGGATTTCCGAAAAAATCCAGCAAAAAAGCTTCGTGATTGCCTTTCAGACAGATCGTGCGTTGGTTGGAGCTAAAGGCAATAAGACGCTCGATGACCCCGCTCGAATCCGGGCCGCGATCGATATAATCGCCGAGAAAGACATATATGGTTTCGAATGCGTCCCTTTGCGGACGTCGTATTTGATGCGTTCAAAAAGTTGGTCGAGTAGATCAAGTCGACCGTGGACATCGCCGATCGCGTAGACGCGCAGGCGCTCAGGCACGCGGGGACGATGCCTAGCCGAACGTGAGGGCCAAACCTTCCACATCAAAGCAACTCATCCAAGAGCGTCAGCCGAATTTACGCCTAAGGGCGGTATAGTAAATGAACTCCTAATTCATTGTAATAAACTTGAGTTTCCTGCCGAATTTGATCGAAGTTTTTTCGCGCTAGCTTCGCAAAATCTTCTCGATATTCGGGGGTTTTCGATGCGTAGCAAACTCAAGATCTTCGCTTCGGCAATATTACTCGTAGTTGCCGCTGGTCTTTTTTCGCAAGCTCAGGCCGCATGGTTTGGACTGCCTCGCATGCTGAAATCGCAGTTCACTCACATCTTCTTCAAATCGGCGGTGCTTGGTCCCTTTGCCTATACGCATTTTTGCCTGCGCTATGCCGATGACTGCCGTGAGCATGGGCATGCATTCCGTCGGCCGCGTCCGGTTGTGCTTACCGAGGCTCTTCTCAAGGAACTCGCCGAGATCAACCAAAAGGTCAATCGGTCGATCATTCCCCATGCATACATCAATGACACGACCTATGACACATGGCGGATTGCGCCCGCACAGGGTGATTGCAATGATTACGCCGTGACGAAACGTCACGAACTACTGGCGCGCGGCTTGCCGTCAAGGGCTGTGTTGCTGGCCGAAGTCGTGACGACATGGGGCGAGCATCACCTCATCCTCGTCGTCCGGACCGATAAGCAGGATCTCGTTCTCGATAATCTCAACGCCAATATCAAGCCGTGGTCGAAGACGCCCTATCAGTGGGTTCGGATCGAATCCCCAACTTATCGGAACCTCTGGTCGACCATCAAGGCGCCGGCCGAGATGGCGGTATCGCTATAGCGAACGGCTTTTGCTTTGTCCGAGGGCCAAGCCGAGAACGGCGCTCGCACAGAGCCAAATCGGTGTGGCGAACAGCCCTGCATTGATGAATGAGCCAAGCACCAGGGTCATAAGGCAGCTGACGCCAGCGGCAGCGTAAATCGAATCGCGGCCGCGCTTCAAGGTGCAGCGCAAGAGAAGAACGAATAAAATGAGAGCAAGCCCAATCGTCAGCCAAAACGGATTTCGGCCGAGCTCGATCGAGAGAGCTGCCGCGCTTGAGGGGATGGCAATATTCCCGCTGTCCTCGAAAGTTTGATAGAGGGGATGTAAGCTTCCAAACGTGCCGGCACCGGTTCCCGCCCAGGGTGCGTCTTCGAGCATGCGGCGCGCCAGCTCGATCGAAGCGTCCGGCGCTTTGGAATAAGCAAAAAGAAGATCTGCAGCACGCAGGTGGCCTGTGCTTGCGATAATCGTTCCGATGATGATCAAAGTGAGCACGATTGCGCCGCTGGTGAAAACACCGAGGCCCAATCTGCGAATAAGGATGACCGTAAGGAGGACGCTAAGCCCTGCGATCGCGACAAACAAAACCTGATGATCCCGCGACTGCAGCACCACCAAGCCTGAAGTGATGGCCGCAAAGGCGCAAGCGCCTTCTTGGAAAATCAATCTCGAAAATGCGTGTTTTTGGCGTGTTCGTCTGGTCTCGAAACGCTCGAAGAAGAGATAGGCGGAGGTCACCCCAAGGATGAGCCCGAGAGAGGCGTAAGCGCAGATTTCGTCTCCGATCCCACCCTTGATCGCCATGCCAAGCATGCTTGGCACGGGCTGTCCAAATAAGCTCCAAACCGACATCAAGCTTGTCGTGATCGTCAAAGCAATCAAGACCCACTCGGCCCGTGTCCTGTCGATCGCGATTGCTGCACATAATAACGCGACGACGACGGCAAGACTGAGACGCGAGATCGCCAAGATGGTTGCGCCAATATCAATACTGATACTGCCCGCGACCGGATGATGAAGCGCATTGGCTGCGCTCTCCCAAAATGGATGCGCGACCTGTCCGATGGGCAGTGTCTGCACGATCATCCAGAGTCCTGGAATAGCGACGCAAAAAAGCGCAGGGCGCGTCACTTCTTGCACGAAGGCCCGTTCGCGCAGCGAAAGCGCCGTGACGACCGCGACAAGACCGGAACCGGCGATCAAGAGACGAAGACCGAGCATGCCGGGCCAAGACAAGAAAAAGTCAATTGGCCCAGAAACGATCGAAATGAGGAGAATGATAAAACCGACGAACACTGACGAGGCCTGCTCAATCTCATGCCAATGCGATGGATTTGCATATAAAAAGATCGATCCGGTCCGCAGCGCGCTGGAGCAATCTCTTTCCGTCGCCTTCGAATTTGGCACGACGCGAACCGAATGAGATCTCTATCAAAGACAAGGGACCTCGCAAAGCTTGATCGTTTGGGCCGAATTTGCCGGAGCGACGAATTAGATCCGGACTCATGGCGGTGGGCGTGATGAGTACCGGTCTGGAAGCTGTCCAGGATTTCTTAGGAACAGCACATTATTTTTTGCAACTTCCGTGGCTCATGGCTGTGCGAGAAGTTCGAGGCGTCGGACCTCTATTGAAACGCTTCCGGCACTCAACTCGATCGAGCGGCATATGCCGGCGATGGCAACCCATCCGGCAACCCGCTTTCCTGCGTGGTCTCACTTCGGTGCTTGTCGACACTCGACGAGGGAGCCGCGGTCCTCGCGCAGATTGATCGATGCCCGCGCCGGCCAGCCGCCGCACCCCACCGTGCCACGCAGGCCGGCGACCGAGACGCGTCGGCCGGCGAGGTCGATCACCCGTTGAGCTGGCGCGGCGGAATTCGATGCCATCAACGGCGTCTCAATCGGCGAAGGCTTGGCGCAAGCGCGGCTGCAGCTTCAGCTTGGCGACCTCTGCCGCGACCATCTCCTTCACCAGCTCCGAGAAGGTGCACGTCGGCGCCCAGCCCAGCTTGCTGCGTGCCTTCGATGCATCGCCGAGCAGCAGATCCACTTCGGTGGGCCGGAAATAACGCGGGTCGACCTTGACGAGGATTTGGCCGGAACGCTCGTCGAGCCCGACTTCGTCCAAGCCGCTGCCGCGCCAAACCACGCTGCGGCCGACCTCGGCAAAGGCGCGTTCGACGAATTTGCGCACACTATGTGCTTCGCCCGTTGCAAGTATGAAATCATCCGGTTCCGGATGCTGAACGATCCGCCACATGCCTTCGACATAATCGCGGGCGTGGCCCCAGTCGCGTTGCGAATCGAGATTGCCCAGATAAAGCGTATCGTTGTAGCCGGCATCAATGGCGGCGACCGCGCGGACGATCTTACGCGTCACGAAAGTCTCGCCGCGGATGGGACTCTCATGGTTGAACAATATGCCGTTGCAGGCAAAGATGTTATAGGCCTCGCGATAATTCACCGTGATCCAATAGGCATAGAGCTTGGCGGCAGCATAGGGGCTGCGCGGATAAAATGGCGTCGTTTCGCGCTGCGGCGTCTCGCGTACCAGGCCGAACAGCTCCGAGGTTGAAGCCTGATAGAATTTGGTCTTCAATTCGAGTCCGAGGATGCGGATCGCCTCCAGGATGCGCAGCGGCCCGACCGCATCGGCATTGGCGGTATATTCAGGCGTCTCGAAGCTCACGCGCACATGGCTCTGGGCCGCGAGATTATAAACCTCGTCTGGTGCGACTTCCTGCATCAAACGGATCAGATTCGTCGAATCCGTCATGTCGCCGTAATGCAGGGTGAACGAAGTGTCCCCCTGATGCGGGTCCTTATAGAGATGGTCGATGCGCTCGGTATTGAAGGACGACGAGCGCCGCTTCAGCCCGTGGACGATATAGCCTTTCGCAAGCAGCAGCTCGGACAGATAGGCACCATCTTGCCCCGTCGTCCCTGTAATCAGCGCAATTTTCGTCATGCGGTCCCCATTTCCGATCGGGCCTGGATATCATCTGGCCACCGCCCTCAGCAACCCCGCCTCGGCCCGCCGATGCGCAAGCCGGGCACGCGGGTCATCCTCACTGCAGCAGCACCGGAACCCAACCCTAACGCTCCGCTGTGACCAGCAGGGAACGCATAGCATCGACGTAGCGGCCGAGATCGACCAACATCATCGGAGAACACGAGTTATGGTGCACCCGGCGTTGCCGGCAGAGAAATGCCGTGTCGCTCGCGCAAAATCCAGGCTGCCACCTCGAAGGCGTGGTCGCGCGGAACCTTGCCTACGACGTCCCGAAGTTTTCCGACATCGGCTCGGAACGGCGGCTTTCCAGAAGGAGCAGCCGCGGGCAACGGTGCGAGGCCAGCCGCCTTTGCAAGCTCCGTCGCCAGGATCGCCGCATGCATCGGCTGGCCCGTTGCGAAGATCACATCACTCGGATGATCGGCTTGCAGGAGATCCGCGGTCAGCTCCATGAACTCGCGGCTGCTGCCCCAATCGCACCAGAAATCCAAAGTCGCGACATCGGGCGCCTCGCCACGCTGGCCGAGCTGAGCCGCGAGCCGCGCTGCAAGCCGCGGCAGGAAATAGCTCTCCGGCCGCCGCGGCGAGTCATGGTTGAAATAATAGCCGACACAAGCCCAAGCGCCATGTTGGGCGCGATAATAATGGATCAGGTCGGTCGCGGCATTCTTGGTGATGCTGTAGAGACAATCCGAGATCCGCGGCGTCGTCTCGTCGATCCGCTCCGGCGGATGCGCTCCGAACGCTTTCAATGAACTTGGATAGAAGAGCCGCGTCTGCGGGCTGCGCCTACGCATATGCTCCAAGCAGGTGTGGACGCTGCCGACATTGATGGCCAAGGCCTCGCGCCAACCCGCCTCATAGGCGTATCCGGCCGAGCCATGGACCGCCGCCATATTATAGATCTCGTCCGGCCGGAGTTCGGCCAAAAGCGCATCGAGCGCCGCCGCATCGCCGACATCGAGCATGACGTAGCGGAAACGGCCTGGATCTACCCAGCGCGACGCAGCCTGCCGTCCGGCACCCGTGACTGCAAAGCCACGCGCGATAAGAACCTCGGCAAGATAGCTGCCGTCCTGCCCGTTCACGCCCAGCACCAAGGCGGTCTTCACGGCGACCCCGACGCAGAAGATGCTGGCTCAAATGCCGAGCACGCGTTCAAGCATCTCTCCTGTCATAGCGGGCTTCGCAATTTCCGCGTCGAGATTGTCCGCCGGTCGACATGGCATCGCGTTCTGTGGGATCAGAAAGGTTGATCGTTGCATTTGGTCAGCATAAACGATTATTTGGCCAACCGGAAGAACGAGCGCAAAACAATGACGCTTTGGAAGAGCGGGAGCGGCGTTCGTCGGGAGTTTGTAAATGTTCAATACAGGACTTTTCAAGCAAATATACAGACCTTTCGATCCGTCGTATTTGCACCACCGCCGCCATCGCCGCCGCCCCAAAAACGTTCATGGCTTCAGAAGCTATTCTCGTGAAGGTCTTAGATCCGATGAAATTGTCGATTGCCATCCCCATTTACAACTTTGCGGATTTCATTCCCGAAACGCTAAACTCGATCGTCACACAAGAGCACGGCGACACGGTCGAAATCGTCGTTACCGATGGCGCATCTACGGATCGGACCGCGGAGGTGATGGCGGAGTTTTGCTCCAAATATCCGAACATTATTTATAATCGCCTTCCCGAGAAGGGCGGCATCGACCGGGACATCGCGAAGGCTGTCGAGGCCACGCACGGGCAATATGTTTGGCTCTTCAGTGGCGACGACATTATGCACCCGGGATCGCTTGCGACCGTCTTAGACCAGATAGCATCGGAAGATGATATCTATCTCTGCAAACACATGGAATGCACTGCATGGATGCAGCCGCTTTACGAATACCCGGTGCTCGATCCAGACGGTCCTGAAGTCTTCGAATTGTCGGACCAATTTCAGCGGATGACCTATTTCAAACGTGCAGTCAATTCCGAAGCGTTTTTTAGCTTCTGCAGCGGCCTGATCATCCGCCGTTCGACATGGGATCGCGTTCCGTTGGACCCGAATTTCATCGGCAGTTGTTGGGCCCATTCTGCCCGCTTTTTCTCACTCATGACCAAGGGTTTGAAAGTAAATTATCTGGGCCGAGCGTTGCTGAGCCGGCGCGGCGACAACGATTCATTCTCCGGAAAGGGATTTGTCGACCGGTACAGGATACAAGTCGACGGATTTCATGATCTCGCCGACACGTTTTTCGGGCGGCATAGCCCCGAGGCGCGCGAAATTCGCCGGGCGATAAGAAGTGAATTTCATCCGCACGTCTCGCTGATCCTAAAATACCTCTGCCATGCACGACCTGAAGTAGAAAGCAAGTCTGTTTTGGACAGGATCGTTGCGCGAGCCTACCAGGATCCATCGCTGGAATGTCTAAAGGTTCGGCTCACATATGCGCTGATGCCAAGTTGGGTCTTCCGTCGGAAGCATAAATGGGAATGCTATGCTCACGAACATCTGGAGGAGCACAAGGCGGAGGAAGCACGAAAAAGGGCGGAGTACCTAAGCACTCACGGATCGCCAATGGGATGTGGCCGACCGCCGTGAAGGTGTTGGAAGAGCGGGAGAGGCGTTCGTCGGGAGTTTGCAAATGTTTAATACAGGACTTTTCGCGCAAATATACAGACGGTTGTTCAAAGAGCGGCTCAAAGCGCCCGCAGCTGCACCGGGCGTGAGGGTTCATTCGTTACTGATGCGGCTCGATACGAGCGAAGGAATCCAGAACGCTATGGCGCACGGCGCCTATGAACCGGAACAGACCGCCTGGGCCAGGGAGTGTCTCTTACCGGGGGACCGTTTCGTTGATGTCGGCGCAAATTTTGGCTGGTACACAGCTCTCGCTTCTACGATTGTCGGGCCGACGGGGAGCGTGTTCGCATTTGAGCCGAGTCCTGTAGCAGCCAATGTGATCACCAATACGATTACAGAGAACCGACTGAAAAACGTAACGCTCATCCGCGCTGCTGTGGGAGACGCTGTTGGCCATGAACGGATCTACATGCCGGTGAACGATTTCGTTCATTCGCCCAGCGCCTTTCACTCGGACCCCAATTTCGTCCCATTGCAAGTACCTCTGCTCTCGCTAGATCGCTACCAGCCCTTTGCGGATGGGCGCTCCATCAAACTCATAAAGATCGATGTTGAGGGCTATGAACCAAACGTCCTGCGCGGTATGCAGGGCCTGGTAAAAAAAGGCTTAGTCAAGAACCTCTTTTGCGAGTTCAACTCAGGTTGGCTAAAGCGCAACGCCACAACTCCGGCTCAGTTGTTCAATGTTATCACCTCTTACGGTTTCTCGGTACACAAGAAGACCGCCCTGCAGGTTCACCCCGAGCGCAACGGAGACCCATTTGAGTTGCAGGACATGTGGTTCAAATGGCCGAATTGAACGACAAAATCTCAAACCGAGGCACTACCCCTTCTTCGCCGCCCTTGATGGTACAAGATCCGCGCGACATATACGTCATTCGGTTCGAGACGTCGCCAGAAGGCATAACCGACACTTCGCATATAGGCCATAGGCCGTGAAACCGTCGTTCTCCTATTTCAACTCTGACGCGGCAGACCCAGACGAACAACGATCATCGGCAAGCTATCGCTCAGCTGACGCGTATTCAGCGGAGTTCTCACCTTCACAGAATTAATTCGCCGGCTGTGCAAAAAGGTCCAGGTGTATGGTTTCGTTGCCAAGCGATCTCCAAAAGGACATCACCTCATCTGGCTCACGCACATCAACTATGTCTCCGTCAAATTTGATTATCGACAATGTATATCCAAGCTGACGAATCTGTCTGAGGTAGTCGATTGGCTCACCGAGATTATTGATTTGCATCGCCCAAGGGTGGAATTCCGTAGCAATTTTCGGACGGTGCTTTTTAATTAATTCGGTCATACCCTTAATCGCGAAGGGTTCGTGTGCCTCGATATCAATTTTTACAAAGTCAATCCTTGGCTCATCTTTCAGAATTTTGTCGAGAATTACAGACTGAACGAGAAAACAATAATCCTGACTCTTCAAATGTTCGTTTATGACGCCGCCATTTGACCCGACCGTGACAAAACGCAATATCTTCTCAGCGTCGGAAACCGCATACGGATAAACCTCTACGTTCTTTGCGTCGTTTTCCAACATGGATAGGTAGATGAGTTGCAAATTCTGATTGTTAGGTTCGAAACTGATTACTTTGCCGTTCGTTAAAATGCTTGACGCAAGCATGGTGAAGTATCCGAGATTGGCACCCAAATCTAAAAAGACATCGTCTCGACGCAGCTCTTTTCTGATCACGTTGGTGACATGAGGTTCATAGATTTTAGAGCTGATAATTGATGCCCCGACGTAGTCATTTGGCATGACATAAAGATTGAAGGCATCAAGGCACACCAATTGTTTTTGATTCAAATCAAAAACACGCCCCCACATTTGGGATGGATCCAGCGAGCTTTCTGTTTGCAGAGGCTTGCGTGGGAACAGCCAGGCCGGCCTCAATGCCCGCCTTAACACTGTCGTTATCATTTCATTTGCCTTCAAGCGCCGCGTCGATCTTCCGTCTCGTCTTCTTCGTCATCATCTGCTCCGTTTATCAAACGAAGCGGCCCATCTCCTACTTATCCGATGGTCCCAAAAACGGGGGCTGCTTCACCGCTGCCCGAAACAACTTTCTAAACCAGCCCATACCACCCTTCTTCGTCGCCTTTGGTGGCAAAAGATTCGCAGCGGCGACATAGACGTCATTCGGTTCGAGACGCCGCCACAAGGTGTAACCAATGTTTCGCATATAGGCCATATATTCGTCCTTCTTAAAAAGATTTTCGAGTATTATCACGCGGGGATTATATTTCGCTACAGATAGTCCCCTCATCACGTTGAGTTCCCATCCTTCAACGTCAACAGCAAGAATGTCGATGTGATGGACATCCGGCTCATGTAAAGCGAGTATCGTATCAAGCCGCCTCACTTTGACGGGGACGCTTCTGGTTTTCGTCTTATCTTTCACCGTTTCGTGCAGGTCGGAAAATTCATCCTTGATGCCAAGCGAGGAAAAGGATTCGAAGGAAACCGAACCGCCGAGATAATCGGCTCCCAGGGAATCGACGATAAAAAATTCCGCATCGTCAGATTCAATATCGCTGCAGGCATATTCATAAACGCTATATCCCGATGCGCGATGCGCCGCGCAGAAATCGGGATTGGGCTCGACAGCAATTATTTTCCACCCAAGGCGGCGGAAACTGGCGCTAATCGACAAGAAATCAGGCCGGGCAGCGCCAATTTCTACGAAAATGCCAGCGTCGCTTTTTTCCTTGAAAAAGGTGTCTCGGACTTCACGGTCAACGTCCATTTCGGCAGCCATCGCGAGACTCCATTGTCATGGTCGAGTTTTCCACCGCATTTCCATAGCATTTCACGGTAACCACGGCTAAACAACCTGGGTGCAGCTCTGGCGAGCGATGATCGATCCCATGCCAGCAGGCCGTTCGCCCGAGAGGGTGACCTACCTTCGAGGGCTAAACAGCCGTTTTATAGCGGTCATTTTGTCGCCGGAGCGCGGTCTCGTTTCGCCTTGCGAAGGTTGCGACAGAAGATCTCGCCAAACAGGCGTTGTCGCGGCAAAACGAATTGAGTCAGCGTCGAGCTTACGAAAGACAAAACCAGCGAATCCATATTGCGATCCTTCATACTCGAAATCCTCGATCCCCTCCGACCATCGCGGAGGGTCGACAAGGACGCAATCGCCGATGGCCGGCATCAGCCTCTCGCAGATGTCGCGTGTTGTGTAGAGGCGGTGGTCGACCTCCGGCTTGCGCATCTCAGGATACCAGTTCTCCGCGAAATCGACCGTGAGAACGGCGAGCCCGCCAGGGCGAAGAAATTCACTGATCATGCGGACGAATTGCGCATCTTCCGCAACATGCTCGAGCACCGAGATGCTCAAGACGAGATCATAGGATCCCAGCTGTGCGTTCGGCGCGAGATAGAAATCCTGCAACGTCATGCCATTGACGTTGGGATCGATTTCCTCGATCCAGTATCCTTGCGCCCGCAAGCTTGCCACCGCGGTGTCTTCGAACGAGCCTGCGGCAAGTATACGGGCATTGGGGCAATTCGCGAGAAAGCGTAGAGCGGTGTCGAGGCCGAATGCCTGTTGAATGTTTGCACGTTCGAGCTTGCGTGCAAGCATTTCGGGAACGAATTTCGCGAGATCGTCGAGTGCGTCGCGATATGCGGCGCGTGAACGATCGTCGAGTATCTTGTTGAAGCCGCGTCCATCGGGGGTAGCGCGGCTCTCTTCTACTGAGATAATCGCTTTGCAGATCGCCGCATTCCAATCCGCAGCGGCTCTGTCAGGCGCAGCGGCCGCGCGAGCGGCATCCAACATCGACATGTCGCCGGCAGCGATGTCGGCCAAGCTCCGATCTTCGATAAAGATAGATGGGTTCAAGTGGAACAGGTTCCGAAACATCGAAGAACGCGTCAGTGCAAGCGGACGCCCGCAAGCAAGCGCAAAATCGGCGCAACTGGAAATCCCGTAATTGGAAATATCATCATAGAGAAATGCATTGATGCTGTTCGATGAAAGGAATTCGATGATCTGCGCATTGTCGAAAAAATGATGGGTGATGACCAATTCGACGCCGGGTTTCGTGATGGCCCGGCGGCAGCTCTCGACAACGGCTTCGAGGGCTTGATCGGAAACAATTTCCGGAACGTCATGTTTGGGCAAATTCAAACGGATAATGGCGCGATCGAACTGCTGGTTCACCAAAACGCAAAGTCGCTCAAATCCCTTTCCCGGCGTGGCGAAGCCGAAGGAACCTATCGTGAACACTTGGGGCGGTGACGGAACGACTGCTGGTGCTGCCATAATGAAGCGCGGCGCGCGCAGGATTTTCTGGATTGCGCGGCACAAGCGTCGGATCGAGGTAGATAAGAAAATCGAATGGATCGGCTTTTGCCCGATCGGCGATCTCTTGGGTCACCGGGTGCACTAAGCCAAACAGGACTGCGCCTAATTCCTTGAGCGGCGACGCCGTTAGCCACGGCATCGTGGACGAGTGGTGGTTGAATAAAATCGCGTCCGGTTCGGCTCGATCAACCTCGGCTTTCAACTCGTCGAAATTTGAACATTCGATATAGCCCCAGCCAATCTCATTGCCATTCGACAGTATTTCGAAGAGATTCCTTCCATATTGATATACGCCGCAGCGATCACCCTTGTGCGATACAATTAAACCTTTGACCATAACCACATTCCGAGGCCAGATATGCTCATAGCAGCTTCACCCGCGCGGCCGGCTGCGCATTCCAGATCGGCGCCGCTTGCGACTTTCCCATTGCGCGAAAAGTTCATGCTGGGCTAAAATTATCCCGAAAAAAAATAATAGCAGGGCTGCTCAGGATGATAAAGCGAATTTCCCGTTGCCGCGTGAGCCAGTCCTCGAACCTCATACCGATCCTGTCATTGGGAGATCAAGCCCTCACCGGCGTCTTTCCCGCGAGCCCGAAAACGCCGGTGACCGTCGGGCCGCTCGAACTCGTATGGTGCCCCGATTCCGGCCTTGTCCAGATCGCCCATAACTATGAAGCAAGCGAGATGTATGGCGCTAATTACGGCTATCGGTCGGGGCTCAACCAGTCGATGGTTCGCCATCTCGGCCAGAAGGTGGCGCATCTTGAAAAACTTGCGCAACTTTCGCCGGGCGACGTGGTGCTCGATATCGGCTCGAACGACGCAACCTTGCTCAAGGCCTATTTGGTCCCCTCGCTGACGCGGATCGGCATAGATCCGACAGGCGCGAAGTTTCGTGCCTATTATCCAGATGACATAAAGCTGGTGCCAGACTTCTTTTCCTCACGCGCATTCGAAAACGTCTCCAAGAGTTGCGCGAAGATCGTGACTTCGATCGCCATGTTCTACGATCTTGACGATCCCATCTGGTTTGCCCGCGAGATTGCCCGTGCGCTTGCACCCGACGGACTATGGCATTTCGAGCAGAGCTATATGCCCTCCATGCTCCGGATGACGTCCTACGACACCATCTGTCACGAGCACGTCGAATATTATTCCTTGAATGTCGTGAAGGATATTCTCGCCGCCGCAGACCTGCGAGTGCTGGACGTTCAGATGAATGCGGTCAATGGCGGCAGTTTCGCGGTTACAGCAGTCCATAAGGAGTCCCCGCGGCGGACCAATTCCGCCGTCGTCGAATGGCTGCTCGCGCAGGAAGAACGAATGGGCCTTGCCACGCCACGGCCCTACCGCGATTTCGAGGAGCGCGTCTTCCGGCACCGCGAGGACCTTCAACGGCTACTTCGGGCCTTGCGCGACGACGGCAAGCGCATTCTTGGATATGGCGCATCGACAAAGGGCAATGTCGTGCTCCAGTTCTGCCGCATCGGACCCGAGCTTGTCGAGGCCATCGCCGAGGTCAATCCGGACAAGTTCGGATGCTTCACACCGGGCACGCATATTCCGATCGTGTCGGAAAGTGAGGCGCGAGCGATGGAGCCTGATTATTTTCTAGTCTTGCCGTGGCACTTCAAGGACGGCATTCTTCAACGTGAGCAGAATTATCTTGCCGGCGGCGGGAAGATGATCTTTCCATTTCCGGAAATCGAAATTGTTTGAAAGACGCTCGCTGCGGGTCGTGACAGTGCCAACTACCGGGGAAGGGCGCCCGCTATGACCTGGCGCGATTACGTGCGGCGACTGAGGTCTTTTATGCGAGACAGGGCGCATCCGCCTCAGCGTCCTAGATTGTCACTGTGCATCAGCACCTACAACAGGGCGGAATGGCTGGCAAAGAACCTGAAGAATTGGTCGCGGCTTTATCCCAGGCCGGTTGCGGGCGTCGAGATTCTTGTGTGCGACAATGCTTCGACAGATCGCACCGCGAAAGTCGTCGCCCCTTATCTTGGTCGCACGGATTTTTCCTATCGTCGGAACCCCGTGAATGTCGGCATGCTCGGCAACCTTCGAGAAACGGCCCATGCCGCGAAGGGCGACGTATATCCTGGATCATCGGCGACGACGACCTGATCGTGCCAGGAGCAATCGAACGCGTGCTATCCGCGATCGACGCGAATGCCGGAGTTTCGCTGGTCTATCTCAACTATGCCTATACGCGGATCGACGATGCGCGCAAGGTGAAGAACTTTGCAGCCTTTTTTCGAAAAGCTGTTCCGATTGTCCCGCCTGACTCTGATTGCGCCGGTCCGATCAAGACGTTCAGTGCGCGCAATGAGAATTTCTTCACCGCTATTTATACTCTAGTCTTCCGCCGGGATCATGCAATTGGAGCTTATTCCCAGGACACAAGCGGGCGTCCGTTTTCTACGATGCTCACCTGCATTCCGACGACCTATTACGTGCTCAATTTCATGATGGACGAACCTGGGGTTTGGATCGGCGAGCCACAGATCGTCATCAACATGAACGTGTCGTGGATGCGCTATGCCCCTCTTTGGATACTTGAGCGTATCCCCGAAGTCTATGATGTCGCCGAAGAAAAAGGCGTCCCGACGGAGGAGGTCAATCGCTGGCGGCGCTACACCCTCCCGGGTTTTGGCCACTACTTCAAGGAAATTTTTCAACATGATCCGGTCGGCAACGCAGAGTTTCTATCGGCGGCGAGGGCCGTTCGGCGCTTCGCCAAGCTTCCGGAGTTCGAAGAATACCGAGAGGAACTACAAGTAGTCTATGAGCGGGCTCACCGCGCCGGTCATGCCGCAGCCAGAGATCCGGTCGAGTCCGTCTTTTGTGACTTTTCGAATCCGTAAGGCACGGGTGCATGCCCGAAATTTCGTCTCTCATTGCCTTCGCACGACGGCTTTTCGTCGCATTCCTAATGTGCTCTGAAGGATGAAAGAATTCTTGGCAGAACTGTCTTCTCAGCTAGCGAAGCTTTTGCTAAGCAGGTCGGCGCAAGCTGCCAAAGATTTGGGATCTAGCAGGGGCCGACCTGCACCCGAACTTTCATCCGGCGGCGATTAGAGGCCTCTTGCCAACTGGCCCGAATTGATATGCATCCTCCCTTATCATCCGCAGCAATTTTTCCGTAGCTTCCTGCCATGTCGAGAAAGGCATGACGTTCGCTGTCTTCGGGCTCGCTAGGGCTTCATGAATACGGGTGGCAAGACTTTCACTGTCTGCCACGTCGAAATAGGTGACTGCGTCGCCACCGATTTCCCGGAAAACCGGGATATCGCTCACGATTGCTGGCAAGCCGAAATGGGCCGCCTCAACGAGCGGCAGCCCGAAACCCTCGGTCACGGATGCAAAAATAAGTGCGCGCGCATGCTTATAGAGAGCGCATAAGTCGGCATCAGAGGCGTGGTTGAGCCAAAACAAGCGACGGCCGAATTCCACATGCGAGAGAATGCGGCGCTCCAGCGCACGGACACAATAGCCGACACGTCCGGCGATCACATAGCGCACATCGATACCCCGATTCCAAAGGCGATCCATGGCGTCAAGTGCGATACTCAGCCCTTTTCTCGGCTCGAACGTGCCGACACTCAAAAAGAACGGCGTCATATTACTACAAATCGCCGAAATTGGCTCGGACAAAGTTTCGTCAGTCCCGATTACGAAATCCGCGCCCAAATGGTTCCAGCCCAGCCGCAAATTGGAATTCAACACTTTCTTGTTTGCAGCTACATAGGCTAGAAAGTCTTCGGCGACGCTCTTGGTGTCAGCCACTACGGCGTCGGCATTGACGACGATCTTATCAAACCAGTTTGCATGATTAGGAACCGTATGCGGGTAAAAGGATAGAGGGTACAGTGCAGGATACATAAGGGGAATAATATCGTGCAGAACTAGGATATTGGCACCGCCCTTGCGCGAAATCCGTTCCATGACCGCTTGATACCGCGAAATATCGTTCCAGCTTAGGTCAGCCATAACGAATTTATCACCTTCGGTGATTTCGATTTCGTCAGCAATCGATGGATGCCGCAGGTAGGAAAAAAGCCGCTCGTTCTGAATAAAAACAGAAATTCCGGTACCGTTTTCCATTGCCGTTTTAGCAAGTTGGCGAACAACGCGTTGAATGCCTGTCGTTGGGCCGAAACAAAGCGTGTCCGTCACATCGATCAGTATGCGCTGCCCGGGGGCGGCGAAACTGCCAGCGGACGCCGTTGCTGCAACAGGAAAGAGATGCAGATTTTTCCTGGAATTGGAAAGAATCGTGCGCGTCGCTCTCGACCCATATTGCAAATGGACCAATCGCAAGAACCGCTTTATCGTCTGGTAAAACTCCGCGCACTTGCAGGACAAGAAATCCGAGGGAGAGGCATTGCGCCGTTCAAGTTCGAGGCGCTCATTTTGAAATTCGGAAATGAGGTAATTTTGAATTTTAGCATCGATCATCGAAAAAGGTCCCTCAATTTAGGAATACCACATTCTCAGCGGCTGCGGATTTGACGATCAAACCGGGGCAGGAGCTTGTTTGATGAGGCGACCAACATTTTGATCCTTGGAAAAATTTTGCCGCATTGAATCGATTACCAGTGCGGAATAGGATGGCTCTACTAAAATAGCAACTCAAGGCAGTACGCAATTGAACTTTTCAATGAAAGTTCCGCCGTGTCGAGCGTTCCGCCGCGTCGGTTCTCGAGAATTGACAATGTAGCCATCTCGTCGGTAATTGGGTGCCTTTCGCCACGTAGTTCGGCCCAGACAGGCGGTTCCGGAGAGTCGGAAATGGTCGGACTGGAAGCTATTGATCTTGCGGTGTGACGCTGACGGATATGAACCATCCGTCAGTGTCGAACTCGCAACAAAATTGCACGATCTGGAGAAAGCTGATGGAGCAAATAAAAAGCGATGTTCTCCAGGGATCCTCCACAGGTACTCAGGTGAATTCAGATCTACGATATCATCCATATCAAATAGATTATCTTTTAAATGAAGTCGAATATGCTCAACGCCTCAGTAACACATTCATTTGGAAACTTCCGGAACACAGCAGCATTAGCTTTCTTTGTCGTCATCTGCAGCAATTCTATTGGACGATTACCCGTCTCATTGGCCTTGGATATCTCCATGATGGCAGCCGCTGGGCAAAGCGCCCTCGGCCTGTGCTCGCGCAAGATCATGTTGAAATAAGCGCCGGCCCACGCGTGTTGATCGACGTCACGATAACGCATCGCAACGATGTCAAAACGGGCATCCAAAGGGTGGTTCGTGAGATCGCCAAAGCCTCGATCGCAAATGGGAGCGCACTCCCTGTCATCATCGAGGACGGCCGGCTGATGTCTTATTTCCGGCATCCCGATCTTCCGGACGTCATCGAAATCGGCAAGGGCGATCGATTTCTCTTGCTCGATGCCGGATGGTGTTTGGCAGACGAATATTTAGCGATCCTGAAAGAGGTCTTGCGGCATGGCGGGCACAATATCTGCTGCCTCTACGATCTCATTCCAGTGCTCTATACGGGAACGTGCGCAAGCGGCAGTAGTGAATCCTTTCGTGATTGGCTCACGAGAATTCCACCTTATTGCGATGCCGTTGTGACCATCTCTAAGAGCGTCGCAGAAGACTTCATCAATTACGTATCGGCCAATGAGCTGACGTGCAATCCTTCTTTGCGTGTCGGCTGGTTTCATCTTGGCGCCGATTTCTCAGCGGAGACAGCGGGTTCTACTTCACGGCAGGTTCAAGACATTTGCGGGAAGGCGCCTTTCTTCCTGACTGTCGGCACGCTCGAACCGCGAAAGAATCATACGGTCGCGCTCGCTGCCTTCGAGCTTCTGTGGAAAGCGGGGATCGATGTTCACTATGTTATCGTCGGAAAATTTGGATGGCTGGCGTACGCCCTGCGTGATCGAATAGTACGGCATCCTGAATTCGGTCGGAGGCTGTTCTGGCTCGACGGGGGGAATGATGCCGACCTGAGCTATCTTTATCGGCATGCCACAGCCCTCATACAGCCTTCCATAGCCGAGGGCTTTGGATTGCCGATCATCGAGGCTGCGCATTTCGGCACGCCTGTGATTGCGAGCGACATCCGAGTTTTCCATGAAATTGGTGGAAAATCGGTCTCCTATTTCGATCCCATGGACCCACATGCGCTCGCAATGCGCATTCAAGAGGCGCTAGTTGCTTCCCGCGTCGCGCCATCGATTACGCCTTTGAGCTGGAAGGAGGCCACGGAGCGTCTGCTGCGGCTCGTAATAGACGAAACTTATCCCTATACGCTGAACCCGATCCAGCTCAGCTGACTCCGGGGGCGGGTGTAACTCCTAATCAACAGCTGCGGCCATGCTCGCTTGCTCATCCGCCACGAGACGGGCCACGAGCGCCTGCATACGCATCTTCGCTTGCCAGCCGAGCCGCTCATACGCAAGCGAGGGATCGGCGTGGCTTTGGAGAATGTCGGTGGTGCGGAAAAAACTTGGGTCCGTATCGGTGTGTCTTCGCCAGTCGAGCCCCGCTTCGGCGAAACATGCAGCGATGAACTCGGCGAGCGAATGGCTTTCGCCGGTTGCGATCACATAATCCATTGGCTCTGGCTGCTGCAGCATAAGCCACATGGCCTCGACATATTCGGGCGCATAACCCCAGTCCCTAACCACCCGCGTTTCGCCAATGCTGAGGCGCTCGTCCGATCCCGCAGCAATACGACAGGCCGCTTGAACAACCTTGCGTGTCACGAAGCGTGCTGGACGTAAGATCAATTCATGATTGAACAGAATCCCCGAACAAGCGAAGAGACTATAGGCCTCGCGATAAATCGCCACTTCCCAAAAAGCCGTCGCTTTCGCCATACCATAGGGACTGCGCGGACGAAATGGGCTCGCTTCGTTCGCCGGCACGGCAGCCGTCGTCTCACCAAAGCACTCGCTCGAGGCAGCATTGTAAAGCCGGAGCGGACGACCCATGAAACGGATCGCCTCAAGCAAGTTGAGCGTGCCGGAGGCGATGCTTTCGAGTGTCTCGACAGGCTGTTGGAACGAAAGCCCGACCGAACTCTGTCCGGCGAGATTGTAAATCTCGGCCGGCTCGACCTCGCTCAGCACTTGCAACACGCTGCGGAAATCGCTGAGCGTCATAGATTGCAAACGTACGCGCTCACGGATGCCCAGAACGGCGAGATTGTCGAAACGCGACATTTCCGCGTCGCGCGAGGTCCCGACGACTTCATAGCCTTTTGACAGAAGCAAATGCGCGAGATAGGCGCCGTCCTGTCCGGAAATCCCACAAATCAGTGCGCGCTTTTGGGAAGTTTGATTGGGGCTTTGTTCCAAATCCGGTCCCTATGTCTCAAGCTGTCAAGACGGCCGCGTTTCCGCCAACTTCCAGGCTCCGTTGTTTGCGCTAGTGTAGCGACATGAACTATCGCCATCAAGCCGCTGCGCGGCTCTGATCGGCGGTTTCAGGAATGCTGATGCACTCCAAGGCCCCCGTTTTGCAACGCCGATGCGCTGCCTTGCGAGCGACTGGAAATGCAAGACGATCCGCGGGTTGAAGTTCGGTCCTTTCATCGTTCCGTTGCTTTGCCTCACGGCTCGCCCGCAGCAGAAAAACGCGCGCCTTTGAGGAGACGCCGGCGCTGCTTCGTGAGCTTGCGTCAATTCGGTGCGAAACTCATCAGTGCATCGACATAGGCCTCGCCGCTATGGCGCCGCGCAAAGGCCTCCGCCTGTTGTGCGGCTCGGGCACGGCACGCCGCAAGGCGCGGCAGGAGCCGCTCGATCGCATCAGCGAGAGACGTGCTGTCGTAAGGCGCGAAGATTTCGCCTTCCGCCTCGCCGCATTCGATGCACGTCGCCGCGAAGATCCCGCCTGCTGCAATGATCGGCCGCCCTGCGGCGACAGCCTCGGTGAAAAGGCCCGAACCGCGCGGACCAAATCGCTCGGGATCATAGGGAAGCAGCGTGACGTCGACCGCATTGGTCTTTTGCGCATAGGCCATGCTATCCATAGTTCCTTCGATGAGTTCGATGCCCGGCAGGCGCCGCAGGCGCCGTTCCGCCGCGATGGTCTCCTTTTCCCAATGATCGTGCTGGATCTGGACGACGAAGGTGACAGGAAGGCCTCTTGCCTGGCAAAGCGCGATCGCCTCCGGCAAGAGGTGGAAGCCTTTCTCGGTTTTCGAATAGCCGAAGAACCCCAGGCGGATCACGTCGCCTGCAGCTTCCGGCGATCGCGCAATGCCGAAGGGAACCGGCAGGAGCCGCGTCTTTATGCCGAAGTCGCGGCGATAGACTTCAGCGAGCGCCTCATTTTCCGTCGTGAAGAAGAGCTTTTGGCCCGTCAGCGCTTCGCCTAGCTGAAAGGCCTTCCGATAGAAATCCGCGCCGAGCACTCCGTTGCGGTTCCAAGGCGTCCAATTGGGGGTGAACATCAATTGGCAGACGACCTTCGGCAGGTCCTGCCGAGGCAATGAGAGAAGATGGCGGATGAGGCCGTGGAGCTCATTTTGCGAGACGGCCGGCAAAACGACGAGATTTTCGCGCCGCCACACGTCGCTCGGAAGCCTTGCGAGATCTTGGGCGTAGATCTCATTGTGCCGGTGCCAGGTCGCCTGTTCCGAATAGAAGACCGGATCTTTCCGCAGAAAGGCGCCGAGATAGGCCGAGGCCCGCGGCAAGAGTTCCACCAGCGGAGGCAATGAGCCGCGGTAAAGGCTGCACCTGAAATGCGGATGCGCGCCGATATCGGCGGCGACCTCGCGCTGCATCCGCTTCGCCCCGAATATCCGGTGCAAAATGGCGCGCTGCGACAGGATTTGGCCGACCTTGAGAAGGAGATGATAGCTGTGCTGGCTGCGCCTGCTCAAGCCATTGTCGAGCAGAATGATTTCCATCCTCGCGCCGCCTTCTATCCTTTGCTGGGTCCCGCCGGCACATATAGAGGGCTTGCCGCCCGGCTGGCAACGCGGCCGCGAGAGTGCGCTAGGTCAGAACCGCAGCGCTTAGACCACATAAAGAGTTCGCGATCAAGGGCATGAGCGAGGAGACAATGACTGGCGTCCATCGCTTCTATGCGATGCACAAGGAGGGCAAGCTGCTTTGGCCTGCCGCCAATTCGTCGCCACGGCGGATCGTTTCTGGCAAACCGGCTGGCTGCGGCTGAACTATGTCGCGCGGGTCAATTGCTTCGATTACAAGGACAAGGATCCAAGCCTGCCGCGCTGGCAGCGGCGGTCGCGCGCCGCCGCGCGGCTCGCCGTATCCTATGACAGCGTCCCCGATATTTTGGGTCCAGGGATGACGAAACTGCTGATGCTATGGTTGGGCGTGCCCTTGCGGATCATCGGCGATGTCTCGCGTCGGCACGCGTGAACGACGTCACGCCTTCATGCGCTCCGCCGCCTGTCGCGCCAATTTGTGCCAAAGCCCGTCGAAGATGCGTCGCCCCGGCAATCCGATGATGCCCGGCCAATGGCAGAAATAGATGCGCTTGCCGTCGACATCCAAGGGGCCGCCTTCCGCGAGAGTCACGCCTTTGGCCTTGTAGAAGCTTTCCGCCGAGGCTCCGGGCACGCAATCATAAAGGGTCCCGATCTTCAAGCCGCGCCGATGCACGACGAAATTTGTGAGCGGCTGAGCGAAGAGGCCGCCGCGCTGACGGACTTTATGGAAAATCTTTTCATCCTTGGCGACGACATCGTAGAAATCCTGCAGCGACAAGAGATTGCGCGAGGTCACGAAGAAACCATCATTGAACGTCAGTGCATCGCGCAGGAAGTCGTATTTCTCGAATTTCGCATTATAGACGTAATCGACGCTGCGGCAGGTGACGATGAACTCGGTCTTGCCCGCCTCGAGATGGCCGAAGACATCCGAGAAGTCGCGGAACATGATCGTATCGACATCGAGATAAATGACTTCGTCGAGCGGCAGAGCGAGCGCGAGCAGCTTGCGCAGGCGATGGCGATGACCTGGATTGAGCGGGTAGAGACGCTTTGCGAGCGCATCCAATTCGCCGCTGTCGGGCAATATGACTTCGACGCCGAAAATTTCCGCCGCCTTGCGAGTGCGGGAAATATTGTCGTCATAGGGAATGAGATAAAGCGGCGTCGCGGTATTCGTCGCGAGATAGCTTTCCAGGAAGGGCAATAGCCAATCGATGACACGATCATTGGCTATGATGGCAAATCCGTATTTCTTAGACGCGGATGAGTTTTCTGGCATAGAGCCCACTGTTCAAGGTTGACGCGAGCCTTATATGAAGCAAAGCTTCGACCCGGAATCAAGATTGCGTGACTTCCTGCGGCAAAATGGCGACAATCCTGACGCTGGAATCGGCGCGACGATCGGCGCTCGGAGGAGCTGGTATGCCGATCGAGATCCTATTCGAACGAACGCGATGGCAATATTAAATCTAGCGCAGACCTGGGTAGCTGTTATGTAGGTCCTCCGCGGCACGACCCGCGCGACAAGGCCGCAACGGCCGCGGAGGAGTTGCGAGCCGCGTCATGCCCGAAAATTCTCCCAAAAGCTCCGCCGTGCTTCTTGATGCGCACGTTATTGCATTGATGTAAAAAGCTTTTTTTAACGAGCGGGCGCATCCGGCAAAAATGCATGCTAGAGCAGGCCCGGCCAGCCTGAAGCCGCTTGCGGTCCGCGCCGGAGAAAGGGCTCCTAATTCAGGATTTGGAGCCTCTCACGCCGGAAAAATCTCGCCATTTTTCCATGCCACGTTCGAAGCATTCGCCAGGTCTGATCCGATAAGATGCATTTCATCATGACAACGCCGGTGCTGAACGGTGCCCGCTATATCGACGAGACGATCTTAAGCGTCGTGACGCAGGCGGGACCCTTCACCATCCGCTACCATATTCATGACGGCGGGTCGAAAGACGATACGCTCGCCAAAGTCCTCGCCTGGAAGAGCCGGCTTGCGAAGGACTTTCCCATTCTTTGCCACGGCATCGAGTTCAGTTTCACATCCGAGCCCGACGCTGGTCTCTATGATGCCGTCAACCGCGGATTTGCGGCCTGCGGCGAAGGCGACGTCATGGGCTGGATCAATTCCGACGATCGGCTCGAGCAAGGCACATTCGCCGCGATCACGCAGATCCTGACGGCCTATCCCGATATTTCATGGCTCTGCGGCAGAGGTGCGATCATCGACGAGGCAAGCGCGCTGGTGCTGGAAAGACCGCTGATCGCGTTTCCGCAGGGCGCCATCGCCGCCGGAATTTTCGATGGCCGTCTCGGCACGAAATTCATCATGCAGGAGAGCGTCTTCTGGCGTCCGAAGCTCTGGCAGAAAGCCGGTGGCGTGAACGGCAAGTTGAAACTCGCCGGCGATCATCAGCTCTGGCAGAGATTCGCCGAACATGCCGATCTCGTGGTCGTCGATGCGATCTTCGGCTATTTCCGCAGCCGAAGCGAACAGCTTTCCGAGAACAGCCGCGCCTATTGGGCCGAAATCGATGCCGCGCTCACGCGCGTATTGAAGCGGCGGCGCATTCTCAAGGCTCTCGCCTATAAATTCGGCTTCATCAAATTTCGCATCGTCACTCGGCGCTATAAGCGCGACTGGGAATGCAAGACGATCCGCGGGTTGAAGTTCGGTCCTTTCATCGTTCCGTTGCTTTGCCTCGCTGCCCGCCCGCAGCAGAAAAACGCCCGCCTCTGAGGAGACGCCAGGGGAGGCGTTTGCACGCAGGTACGACGGCGATGCCTATGTCGACGTACTGCTCACACTGTCGAGATCCGGCCCGGGTGTTCCACCTATAGGGCTGACCAGCAACGTCGTTCAATACCCTCCAACTGCGCGAGACTCCAACTGCGCGGCGATGTAACAATCGGTCCCACCAAGCTGGCGCCGCCTTCAGCGGGGCGAATTGTGGTTCGATTGGCTCGCGGGAATCCCAGCCCATCAGGCCACGGCGGTGCGGCGCGTTCTCTTGGCCGAGTTGCGCTTCGACACGAGTTTTCGCATTGCCGCCGATCACGACTTGCTTTTTCGAGCCCGCCGAGGCGGCGCGAAATTCTTCAATTGCGACGAAGTCATCAGCGTTTATGCAGGGGGCGGGTTCTCGGCAAGAAATTATGCATTGTGCAAGCAAGAATGGGCGCAAATCGGCCGCATATATGGCGATGCGGCAGCCGTCGATCGCTTTTATGCGTTGCTCGAACAAGCGCAGGCATGCAATCAGCGCAATCCATGGTCCATTTTGCAAAGGTGGGCGAGGCAAATGTTTCCTTCGCGACGGAAGGCGCCGCTACCGAGCCAACAAGCTCTCCGGGATTGAGCTGCCCTCCCATTTGCCGATGTCTATTCATCGGTCTCCAATGATTTGTCGGGCCACGTCATGTCTCTTCGGGCGCTGATGCGCACCAAATCCGTCGAGGAACTTCAGTCGGAGATCGACCGGGCAGGGGCGTTCCGGCGCGTGCTCGGCCTATGGCAGCTCATCGCCATCGGATTGGGTGGCATCATTGGCGCCGGCATTTTCGTGCTCACCGGTGTCGTGGCTGCGACTGAGGCAGGGCCGGCCGTGGCGCTGTCCTTTGTCATCGCGGGCATAGCGAGCGCGGCGGCGGCGCTGAGCTATGCCGAATTCGCCGGAATGATTCCCGTTGCCGGCAGCGCCTATACTTATGGATATGCCGTGCTGGGCGAACTCGTCGCCTGGATCATCGGCTGGGATCTGCTGCTCGAATATGCGCTGGTGGTTGCCGTGGTCTCGATCGGTTGGTCGGCCTATGTGCAGGCGTTCCTCGGCCAGTTCGGTGCGGCGCTTCCGCTCTGGGCGCGTGGCGCGCCGGGGGCGGGCGCCGGCCATGTCGTGGATCTCGTGGCACTCCTTGGCAGCCTCGCCGTCGCCGGTCTTCTGACTCTGCAGATCGAATGGGGCGCGCGTTTCAATGTGACCATGGTCATTCTCAAGATTGCGGCCGTCCTTCTCGTCATTGCCTTTGGGCTGCCGCATATCAATCCGGCCAATTGGCACCCTTTCATGCCCTATGGCTTCGGCGGTGTCGTCGAAGGGGCGGCCGTCGTCTTCTTCGCGGTGTTCGGCTATGACACGTTGACGACCGCTGCCGAAGAGGCGCGCGATCCGCAACGCCAGCTGCCGCGTGCGGTGATCATTTCCCTCGCCGTCTCGCTGCTTCTCTATGTGGCGATGGCTTTGGTCCTCACCGGCATGGTGCGCTATGACACGCTGAACAACGCCGCGCCGGTCGCCGCGGCTTTTTCGGCTGTCGGCTTGCCTTGGGTGGCGCTCGTGGTGTCGGCTGCCGCCGTCGTCGGGCTCTTGAGCGTCATGCTGGCCTTCATGCTGGGCTGTGCGCGCATCTGGTTCGCCATGAGCCGCGACGGGCTGCTTCCCGCTTGGTTTGCGAAGCCGCATCCGCGCTTTCGCACGCCGCATCGTCCAACCCTCATTGCCGGAGCGCTTACCGCGCTCGTCGCGGGCTTCTTCCCGATCCGCCAAGTCGCGGAACTGGTGAATATTGGAACGCTGTCGGCCTTTGCGATCATCTGTATTGCGGTCGTGGTTCTGCGGCGGACCCGGCCTGATGTGCGGCGGACGTTCCGCACACCTTTCGTTCCCTGGATCCCGCTCGCCGGCGTCGGCTTCTCGCTTTGGCTGCTGTCGAAGCTTCCCGGCATCGCCTGGGGACGTTTCCTCATTTGGATGGCGCTCGGCCTCGGTCTCTATTTCTTTTATGGGCGCTGGCACAGCCGTCTCGCACAGAGAGGCGGCGCAAAGCCTGACGAAAAGTCGGCGGGTTGATCTTGGATCGCCAGACCCGTGCTGAGTTTCAGCCGAGAAGCGGCGTTCACTGCCTGACAAGGATCATCCAGGATACGCCGAAGCGGTCGGCGACCATGCCGAAGCGCGGCGAGAAGAAGGTCTTGCCCAAGGGCATCTGCACCTGCCCACCGTCGCCGAGCGCCGCGAAGATCTTGTCCGCCTCGGCTTCATTCGCCACGCTGAGCGTCAGCGCAAAGCTCTGGAAATTTGGATGTCCCCGACTGTGTCCGTCTGAGGCGAGCACGACCTGGTCGCCGATGCGAAATTGCATATGCATGATCTTATTCTCGCCACCGGGAGGAATCATGCCCGGATCACACGGCACCGGACTGTCCTTGAACCGCAACAGCATGACAGCCTCGGCGCCGAGCGCGCTGCGGTAGAATTCGAACGCCTCCTCGCAGCGCCCGTCGAAGAACAGATAGGGTTGCAGCAACATGGGGCCTCCTCATGACGCTTGCCGAAAAGGTGACATGCCGGATGAGCCGGCGACGCATATTCTGTGAATAGCTGAGCCTGTGACTTGACATTTTATATTGATATCAACATTATTAGCTCATGTCAACGCGCAATGAGCTTCCTTTCGCGACCACAATCGACGTCCGCGATCACTGCCTATGTCTTCACATTCAGCGTGCGGCACGTGCGGTGGCGCGCCGCTATGATGAAGCGCTGCGGCCGGCGCAATTGACCAATGGTCAATTTTCTCTGCTGATGGCGCTCAATCGTCCGCAGCCCCCCAATCTCGGCGAGCTGTCGACGCTGCTCGGCATGGATCGGACGACGCTCACCGCCAATCTCAAGCCGCTCGCGCGGCGCGGCCTGTTGAAAGTGACGATCGATCCGACGGACAAACGCAGCCGCTGCTTGTGCCTCACGCCGGAGGGTCGCGCCGCCTTGGCCGTCGCTTTGCCGCTGTGGAAGCGAGTGCAGGCGGAGATGGGACGCCGTATCAAGCAGTCGAGCCGCTTGCGCGCCGATCTGCGCGCTCTGGCGTGAGATCGCGTGTCAATTGATGGCTGATCGGCGCCGAGTTGGATGATCCATAGCGTTAAGGGTTTGGCTCCGCATCTGCGGGCTTGGCCAGAGAGCCTGATATGCGGCGATCCGCATTCGCGTCCGGCGCATCGGCTGCCGCCGTGGCCAGCACATGCCGCAGCGCAGCGACATCGCGATCGAGGGCAGCGAGTTCATAACCCGCGCCGAAAAATGAACGCGCAACCAATGCGCGTGTCGCACCAAGATGAACGATCTTGCGGCACGTGGCCAGCGGATCGACGGGGAGACTCTTGTCGCCGGGTTGGGCAACCGCGGCGATGCCGAAGGGCTTGCCCGCGTCGCGGACGCAGTCGAGTGCGCGGCGGAACACAACCGTATCCAGAACGTCGAAATGATTGGCAAAGCCCATTTGGATGCGAAGATCGTTCAAGCCGAAATGCAATTCATCAATGTCGGGGAGCGCCAGCAATTCCGTGATCAAATCGAGGCTTTCGACGGTTTCGACCAGTGCGACCAAGCGGGCGCGGCGCCGGAGTAGGGCGCAGAACTCCATGACCGGAGCGATCGCCTTGAAATAGGGCAGCATCACCACTTTGACGCCCTGCGCCAGCACGGCTTCGAGCTCCGCTTCGGAACCTTCATGGAGCGGATTGACGCGCGCGAAGAGATCGGCCCGCGTGAGGCCGGCGGCGATCGGCGCGAGAGCTTCGGCGCGATGGTCCGACAGACGTGATTGCGTCCCGAGCTGGCGTGCCGCCTTGCCGATATATTCGAGATCGACGCCAATGCGATCGATCCCGGCGTGATCAGCCGCCGTCGCCAGCACTGGGTCATCGGTGAACAGTGTGAGCACGAAGGGGGCCATCACGGGCCGCCTATTCCGCCGCCATGATGTCGAATGGGATCTTATCGCTGTCGCGCGGCAGCCGCCACGCGTCCGGATCGTCATAACGATACGGATGGGTGATGATGTTTACGAATGACGCCGGACCATGCAATGGCTTGACCCCATGCCAGATCTGTGGCGGCACCACGACGAGCTGGGGATCGCTGGCATCGAGCCGCAAGATCATGGTTTTGCCGCGGCTCAACGAGGACGGCCGATCGTCGAATAAGGCAAGCAGGAGGCGTCCGGCGACGACGAAGATGCCGTCTGTCTGAATCTCATGCGCGTGCCAGGCGCTGACGCGTCCGGCATCGAGCGCGACGAGGATCGCATGACCGGCCGCGGTCGCGGTCTCGGCCCAGTCGGAGCGATAGAGTTCCGTGGTAATGCTGTTGGCGGTCACGATGTGGCGGGTCCGCTTCAGCCGCACGCCCTCGATCGCGATCGAAACGGGTTGCCAATCCGCCGTGATGCTCGGTGCGTCTTGCTTTCCCTGCGTCAATCGTCCGGTTCCTCATAGGGCAGCAATCTGCCGGTGCCGCGATCAGAGTGACTTTGCGGCACCCGTTCGCCACCATCGCGGCTCGCCATGGCTCACCCCGGGCTCGAGCTTAGGGTCGGCCACATCGACGCTGCGCGCTTCCTGCTCGCGCCAATCTTCGTCGAGCTGCGCATCGTTCCATAGATATTGGAATCCGAAGGCGTTTTTGACATCGTCGACGAGCAATCTCGTCCCCAATTCGCCGTGGCGACGGCGCGTATAAGCGCGGCCGAGATATTTATAATGGAGATTAAGCAACTCGTCACGCCGTGGGAACCGCACCTTGCCGACCGGCTGCGCAACGTGCCTGCCGGCCGTGAAATTCATTTCCTCGATGGCGTTGGGATCGAAGACAGAAAGCTTATTCATGTAGGCCCAAGGCGCACCACGTGTCGCTGCCTCGCACAAGAGCTGGCCGGCCGCCGGAAACTCATGTGCGATCATCTGATAGCCGAGCGCCGGTATTAACGTGACTTTCTCGCTGCGGCAGGCTTCGAGATAGGCCGCGAGGCTCGGGTGGTAGAGATGCTCGTCGATATTGGTGATGAAAACCCAATCGGCCTTGCCGCGGCTCTCCTTCCAGCATTCATTGTAGAAAAGCCGCAGAGAATTCGACGATCGACTCGGGGACATTCCGCTCGAGCTGCCGCAGCGTGACTTTCGGATGCTGTTGCAACAGCTCGACCGATCCGTCCTCCGAGCCATCGTCATAGATGAAGAATCGATCGACTAGCCCGTCGTAGTGACGGAAATAGAAGTCGAGCATCGGCGCTTCATTCCAGCAAGCTGCATAGTGATGAATGATCATGCAACCGATGCCTCGTTCGTGACGGCTATATGCTCTGCGCTGCCGAGCATCGATCATATCCGCGGTGATGCGCGTCGCCGGGATTTGGACTCGGCCGCATTCCGGTCAGTCGTCGCGGCCGAGAATCCGCCGGCTGCAGGCGAAGGCAGCCGGAGTGACATAGCGCTGCATGCGCGCGAACAATGCATGAAATTGCCGCCGACATTGCTCAGCCGGTGCGGCACCGGCCGAGGCGATCTCCAATTCATTCGCCATCGTCAGCTCGCATAGATCACATAGCATGGCGGGTGCGAGCGAAAAACACTGCCCGGTAAATCGGTCACGATAGGCGGCATTATCAGCGCTCATGATCTGCGGATAGAAATAGTTGCGGTCGCAGGCGCTGAAGACATAGACGATGGCTTCCGCCTCGGCACCGATCCAGGCGGCGACGCGATGCCGGTCATCAAGCATCAACAGTTGTTCGGCATAGCCAGCGGTGCCATAGACCGCATGATAGAGGCCGGCATTGCACAGCGCCCGCCAATTCCCCCATTGCTGCAGCAGGTCGCGGGTGCCTTCGAGATGCGCCAGCAGAGATCCGTTGACATGTGCAAGGGCGCCGGCGCCGAGCAAACGAGGCCCATTTACGATCGTTTCTGACATCATGCCGCCTCCCGGAACCGTGCCAGATACCAATCTGCCGCCGGGCCCGTCAAGGCTACTTCGGCGGTGCGCCGTTTCGGCGTCGCATGGCGCGCGCCATGCCGAGATCATCGAGACGCTCAGCGTGGTGATGATGATGGATGGCTGGCCGGCCGCTATCTATGCCTGCGAGGCGCTTCAACAGTTCGCAAGCAAGGCCGCGAGCCTAAAGCTAGAGCTGCGGGCAGCGACCCAGCCGAAACCGGCGAAGGGGCGGTTCTCTTGGTCGCTAGCGTGTGACGTTAGGCGAAGATCAAGAGCGCGCCGCCAAAGAGGATCAGGCCGATCAAGAGAGCGATGACACAATAGCCCATGATGTCCTTGATGCCGAGCTGGGCGATCGCGAGGATCGGCAGCGCCCAGAACGGCTGGATCATATTGGCTGTCTGCTCCCCCATAGCGGTGCCCATCGCCGTCATGGCGGTGCTTGCATGGAGCTTGACGGCGGCCGGGATCATGAACGGCCCCTGGACCGCCCAATGGCCGCCGCCGGACGGCACGAACAGGCTGATGATGTTCGATGAGATGAACGACCAAAAGGGGAGGGTGCGTTGAGTGGAGAATGTAACGAAACTCTGCGCAATCACGGCGGCGAGCCCGGTATCGGTCATGATGCCCATGATGCCGCCGTAAAGCGGGAATTGCAGCAGAATCGGGCCGACGGTTCGTGCCCCCGCATTGAAGGCGCGCACATAGCGGATCGGTCGCCAGTGAAAGATCAGTCCCAACATGAATGCCAGAAAGATGAAGAGGTTGAGATCGAGCGAAAAGCCTTTGGTCGCGATGTCATGTGCCTCATAGGCTATGCCCATCGCGATTAGGAGAAGGGTGACGATGCGCGAATGTTCTAGATGCGCCGCGAATGTCTTCCGCTCAGTCATGTCCACGTCTTGCGCCTTATCCTCGTCAATCAGCGCTTGTGGATCGACTTTCTTTATGTCGCTCTCCCGCGGCCCCATGAAGAAAAGGGCGATGGGGATCACGATGAGGAGAAGAACGACGGGAACGAGATTGTAATAGGTGAAAATGGTCGTATTGAAGCCGGCGATCTGTCCCGTCGCCTTTTCGATGATATTGAGGGGGCTACCATGGGTGGCGCTGACGAGCGCGATCGAGCTCGATAGTCCGGAGGCCCATGTCATGAAGCCCATATAGGCGGCTGCGACCAGAAACGCGAAATCGACGTCGCGCAAGCGTTTGGCGATCTCGCGCGCGATGATCGCGCCGATCACCAGGCCGAAGCCCCAATGGAGCCATGATCCAACCGCGCTGGCGAGGAATACTGTGGTCGCGGCGCTCGCCTGGTGCTGCGGCAGGCTCGCGAGCTTTTGAACCCCCTTGCGAACAAGCGGCGCGTCGGCGAGCGCGACACCTGTCGTCAGAACGAGGGCCATTTGCATCGCAAAGGCCAAAATCTTCCACAGCCCATTGTACCAGGCGTCGATGATCTTGACGGCGCCACTCGGCGTCCAGATCAGCGCCGCCACGACGGTTATGAAGGTCAGCAAAACCGCGTAGAGATAGGGATCCGGTACATAGCGCTCCGCATAGCGCACACAGAACCGCGTCACTTGCCGCAACATGAGACTCCCCCCAAGGCTCGATTATGACGTCGACAGGCTGCCTCGGCGGTCACGGATATTCTGCATGATGCCGAAGAGCATGAAGCGCGCTTTGTTGGTCGCGAATTTATCGAGAAGGCAAGATCCGCACAAGACGCCGCTTCGATAGAGCTGCGCGGCGCAAAAGAGCGTCAGCCGGATCCCTGGTTCCGCACGGCGCATGCCAGCGCCCCTAACTCCGGCTTGCACGATTGGCCTTCGCCAGCCAGGGTGGAACGGCCTGCTGGCGGCTCCCGTCATGGCTGCGATGCTCGTGATCGCGATGAATCCCAAGATCATGGGCGAGCTCGTCTTGTCCTGGTCGATGACGATCGTCGGTTGGCTCGCAACCTTGGTCATGCTCGCGGCAAGCATCGGCTTCATGGCGCTCTAGGCCGGCTACGCAGTCATCCGGGGTCGAGTCCCATTGCTGACCGGCGTTTGCGATCGGCCATAGGGACGTCATCTCTATGAGCGCGCGGCGGCTACCGGCCCGCCGTCGAAGTGAAGGCCTATCAGGCGATCAATGCGCTTTCGATTGCAATCGGAAATCTCGCGCTGAAATATCCGACATGTGTAGAGCTTTCCGGGATTGGCCACGACAATTCAGCTCGCTCAGTCTCTCCGCCGTTTGATCGGCCTATCGCGAAGATCATCATCGCGGTTTGAGCTTGGCCGAGAGATAGGCGACAGCTTTGTCGAGCGTCATCAGTTTCGGATAATCGATCTCCGGGATAGCGAGCCCGAGCCGCTTATGGATGGCCGTGACGAAGGTGAGGACATCCATTGAATCAATATCGAGGGCCTCGCGCAGATCCGCTTTTGGATCCAGGGATTGAACGTCCATATCGGGCGCGATATTGCCGAGTTCTTCCAGCAGCACGGCGCGGATGTCGAGAGCGCTCATAATCTTTCAGGCTCCTGCAGAAGCTGGCCGATCTCCGCCAAAAACAATGCGCCGGCGTGGCCGTCGCTGACCCGATGATCGCCGGACAGCGTCACGGTCAAGATCGACCTCGGTTAAATCGTGCCTTCAACGATCCAAGGGCGCATCACGGCTTTGCCGAAGCCGACGAGCGCCACCTGCGGCGGATAGATGATGCCGAACAGCGCCTCGACACCCCTTTCGCCGAGGCTGGAGACGGTGATCGTCGCATCCGCAATCTCTGAGCTGCGAATGCGGCCGGACCGCATGCGTTGAACGAGGTCGCGCATGGCCGTCATGAGTTCATCGCAAGAGAGCCGGTCGGCATCATGAATGGCGGGCGCGGCCAAGCCGCCGCCACGGATGGCGATGGCCATGCCCATATGGATGGCAGAGGCCGCTTCGAATTTTCCATTCTGCCAAAAGCCGTTGAAGGCTGGAAAGCGGCGCAGCGCGGAGGCGACGGCCTTAGCGGTGAGCGCGCCCAAGAGCAGACGGTTGTCCGGTGGGCGTGCAGCATTTCTCTCTACGAGCCATGCCTCGCAGCCCGTCACATCGACCTGATGCTCAAGATAATAATGCGGAATTTCGCGCTTCGATCGCGCCATGGCCGCTCCGATCGCGGCACGCATGGCGGCGAGATCCAGCCCAATCACCGGCTTTTTCGGCGGCGGGCCCGGAATGGACGCAAGCCGCGCTTCGACATCTTTCAGAACGATCGCGCCGTCTATGCCGCTGCCCATGACCGTTGCGAGATCGAGCCCGTGAGCCTGAGCGAGCTGTCGCGCGGCTGGCGAAACGCGAACGCGGCAAGGCAAAGGCGAAACCTCAGGCAATGCCGCAGCGACGGGAGGCGCCTCTATTGGCAGCGCGGCAGGCGGCGGCATGATCGCAGGCGCCTTGGCTGCGGCCGGCTCTTTCACGCCGGCTTCGCTTTCCGCCTTCGTCCGCAGCCTCGCGAGCGGCGTGCCGACTGGCACTTTGGTGCCGAGATCGACCAGGATCTTTTCGATGACGCCGGTCTCGAAGATTTCGATCTCGATCGCACCCTTCTGGGTTTCGACCACGGCAACGATGTCGCCACGCTTCACTTGGTCGCCAGGCTTGACTATCCATTCGACAAGCGTGCCGGCTTCCATGTCGGCACCAAGCGAAGGCATGCGAAATTCAGCCACGGCATCACCCCTCGCGTCCGAGCACGCGTTTCGCCGCCGCGACGATTGTCGCGGCCTGCGGGATGGCGGCCTGTTCGAGATGATGCGGATAAGGAATCGGGACTTCTTCGCTGCAGACGCGCGCGAGCGGCGCATCGAGGTCGAAGAAGGCCTGCTCGACGAGCCGCGTGCAGATTTCCGCGGCGAGGCTGCCGCTCCGCCAGCCTTCGTCGACAACGACGGCCCGCCTTGTCCTGCGCACCGAGGCCATGATCGTCGCATCGTCGAGAGGTCGCAAGCTGCGCAGATCGATGACTTCCGCCTCGATGCCTTCTGAAGCAAGCAGCGCGGCCGCCTCCAGCGTCTTGAACAAGGAGCCGCCATAAGTGATGAGTGAAATGTCACGACCAGGGCGCCGGATCGCGGCTTTGTCGATGTCGACCGGCCCCGCATCGGACGCAAGCGGGCCGCTCATATTGTAGAGCATGACGTTTTCGAAGATCAGCACGGGGTCTGGATCCTGCAAAGCGGTCCAAAGCATGCCCCGTGCATCCTCGAGCGTCGCCGGGGCCAGCACTTTGATGCCTGGAATATGCGCATACCAGCCTTCAAGGCTGTGCGAATGCTGGGCGGCAAGCTGGCGCCCAGCGCCGGTGGCCATGCGGATCACCAGTGGCACGCCGAACTGGTTTCCCGACATGTGACGCACCGTGGCCGCGGTGTTGAGAATCTGGTCGAGCGCGAGCAAGCTGAAATTCACCGTCATCAATTCGACGATGGGGCGCATGCCAGCCATCGCCGCCCCGATGCCGGCGCCGGTGAAGCCGGATTCCGACAACGGCGTATCGCGGATCCGCTCGGGCCCGAACTCGGCGAGTAGCCCCTTGCTCACCGCGTAGCACCCGCCGTAGCGGCCGACGTCCTCGCCCATCAGAAAAACGCGGTCGTCGCGCTTGATCGCATCGCGTACGGCCTCGCGTACGGCTTCGCGGTATGTGGTCTCAATTGTCCCAGATTGCACTATTTCTTGCGCCATCGTGGTTCACCGATCGGCCGGGACGGCACTTTCCGCATAAACGAAGCGGGCGAGTTGCTCGAGGGGCTCCCAGGTGCCTGCTTCGGCGAAATCGATGGCCTCGGCGATCTCGGCGGCGATCTCGGACTCGATGCGGTCAATTTCCTCCGGATGAACCATATGATTGGCCTCGACCCAGCCGCGGAAGCGCAGGATCGGATCTTTCTCGCGCCAAGCCGCGATTTCGGCTTTGTCGCGGTAAAGCTGGGCATCGAACATCGAATGGGCGCGGAAGCGATAGGTCCGGCATTCGAGGAAATAGGGCTTGCCGGTTTCTCGCACCGCGTGAACCGCCCGACGCGCAGCGGCCTCGACGGCAATCACATCCATGCCGTCAACTGCTTCGGATGCAATCCGGTAGCAGGCCGCCTTTCGCGCAATGTCGGTTTCCGATTCCGAAAGCGCCAGTGCTGTTCCCATGGCATAGAGATTGTTCTCGCACACGAACAACACCGGCAGGTTCCATAGTGCGGCAAGATTGAGGCTCTCGTGAAACTCGCCTTCTGCGACCGCGCCGTCGCCGAGGAAACAGGCGGTGACGATATCATCCCCGCGCATGTGATCGGCAAGCGCCAATCCGACCGCAAGGGGCAGGCCGCCGCCGACGATCGCGTTGCCGCCGTAGAAGTTCGTGGCGCGGTCGAACAGATGCATGGAGCCGCCACGGCCGTGGCTGCAGCCTTCCTGCTTGCCGTACATCTCCGCGAGCGCAGTGGTCATCGGTATGCCGCGCACGAGCGCGTGCCCATGCTCCCGGTAGGTTGTGACGATCCGATCGCGCTTCTCCAGTACCGGAATGACGCCGACCGCAACCGCTTCCTCACCGTCATAGAGGTGCAGGAAACCCCTGATCTTTTCTTGCGTGTAAAGCTCCACGCACTTGTCCTCGAAGCGGCGGATGCGGATCATCTGCTGCAAGAGATCCAGCGCGTGGGTCCGCGACAGGCGCGGCTTGTCGATTGTCGTGCTCATTGCTCTTCACTTTCGAGCGTCGAGAGATCCCCTTCGGGTAGGCCCAGCTCGCGCGCCTTCAATAGCCGGCGCATGATCTTGCCGCTGCGTGTCTTCGGCAGATTCTTGCGGAAGGCGATGTCTTTGGGCGCGATCGCTGGACCAAGGCGCTTGCGGGCGTGGCCCAACAGCTCTTTGCGCAAGGGTTCGCTCGGTTCGAACCCATTCTTCAAGGCTACGAAGGCCTTGACCACCTCGCCGGCAATCTCATCGGGCACGCCAATCACGCCGGCTTCGGCGACCGCCGGATGCGTCATGAGCGCGCTTTCCACCTCAAAAGGCCCGATGAGATGGCCGGCGCTCTTGATGACATCGTCGGCCCGGCCGACGAACCAATAATAGCCGTCGCTGTCTCGCATCGCGAGATCGCCCGTCAGATACCAGCCGTTTGCAAAACATTTGCGATAGCGTTCCTCTTCATGGAGATAGGCGCGCATCATTGACGGCCAGCCGGGACGCAGAGCAAGCTCGCCCATCGCCATCGGCTTGGTGATCTCCGCAAGATCTCCCTCCGCGCTCCGCGCGACGACGCCGGCCTCGACGCCGGGCAGGGGCTTGCCCATCGAGCCCGGCTTGATGTCCATGGAGCGATAATTCGCGATCATGATGCCGCCAGTCTCCGTTTGCCACCAATTGTCGTGGAACGCCATGCCGAAGGCGTCTTTGCCCCAAACGACGGCCTCCGGGTTGAGCGGCTCGCCGACACTCGCCATGAAGCGCAAATTCGACAAATCGTAGCGCTTTGTGACTTCGGCACCCGCCTTCATCAACATGCGGATCGCAGTCGGTGCCGTGTACCAGACGTTGACCTTCTCGCGTTCGAGATTGCGATACCAGCGTTCTGTGTCGAACTCGGCCTCATCGACGATCAGCGTCACGCCATTGGTGAGCGGCGAAATGATGCCATAGGATGTGCCGGTCACCCAACCCGGATCGGCCGTGCACCAGAAGATGTCGTCGGGATGAAAATCGAGCACGAGCTTGCCCGTGATGTGATGCGCAACGACGGACTCATGGACATGCACCGCGCCTTTCGGCCGGCCGGTGGTGCCGCTCGTAAAATGCAGCAGGGCCATGTCTTCCGGGCTCGTCCGCACCGTGTCGAACGACGCTGATGCCGAAGCCATGGCAGCGGCCAGATCGATCGTGCCCGGCGGCACCTTATCCGCGCAGTCGGTCAAGAAGATATGTTCGAGGCTTGCGAGTTCCTTGCGCCAGGGCTCGATCTTGCGGTGGTAAAGCGCCTGCGTGGTGACAAGCGCCTTGGCGCTGCCGATCGACATGCGCGCCTTGATCGGCTCGGGCCCGAAAGCTGTGAAGAGCGGCGCAAAGACAGTGCCCACCTTGAGCGTGCCCAATGCGGCAACATAGAGAACCGGGGTGCGACTCAAGAGCGAGAAGACGCGCTCTGATTTCTTGAGGCCGCATTGCGTCAGAACATTCGCGAAGCGATTGGTCTGCTCTTGCAATGCAGCATAGCTGACAGCGCGCGTCTCCTCATTACGCCCGATCCAACGCAGAGCGAGTTTGTCGCCGCCGCCTGCCTGCACGTGGCGATCGACTGCCTCATGGGCGATGTTGAGCCCGCCGCCAGGCAACCCATCTAGCAGAGCGCGGGCCTTCGCCCATGAGAATGTTTCGAGATAGTCTGCATAATTCCGAAGATTGGCGCCGATAAAATCTTCGGGACGTTTATGGATTCGTTCGTACTCCATGCCTGGCCCGTTGGTGCGCGTTCTTCTTTCCGCATACTGACCGCCAGCGGTTTCTCAACCTTGACATGAATTAATCTTCGAGGCTGATGAGACCGATATTTTAAATCGCATTACGGCCTGTCGGGCGGCTTGGCCAACCGGGAGCAGGGCGCCTTTTGCACCTTGAGCTGCGACCATCGCGTCATCTTCGGCGGCGACGCCGCGAGATTCTTGCAGACGCTGGCCGAGCTTCTGTCGGAGCCGGCGAAACTTGTCGAAGAGGATAAGAACCCGTGAGCATGAATTTCCCTGAAAAGCGGCATGATCTCCAGGTGCTTTTGGGCCGATTGAGCAAGGAGCTGCCGGGCGCCGTGTCCGGATTTGCGAATTTGCACAAAGGGGCCATGGCCGCCGGCACATTGGACGCGAAGTTCAAGGAGCTCATCGCGCTCGGGATTGCCGTCGCGATCCACTGCGACGACTGCATCGCCTATCATGTGCATGATGCGCTGAAGGCCGGCGCAAGCCATGCCGAAATCATCGAGGCCCTCGGCGTGGCCATCATGATGGGCGGCGGCCCGGCCGCCATGTATGCCTGCGAGGCGTTCGAGGCACTCGAGCAATATGAGAGCAAGACCGCTAGCTGACCATAGCGCTGTGCATCAATTGGCCGCGGAAATGGCCGAGTTGCGGGCTCAGGCAAAGATACGTAGCGCCGGCTAGGCTGGCGATGCCGCTCGTGGACGCGCGTTTTGACGCTGACGTTCACGGGGTTTTGGTCATGTTTTGGTGGTGCGGCGATTGTCGTTGCGGCGTCGTCACCCTAATTTGCCTTTGGGTCGCCGTCGTGACGGTGTGCCACGGCGACACCCGGTCGCAAAAACTCCCCTGAGCCAAAACTCCCTCAGCCATAATGACCGCTTCAATCGCGCCTTTGTTGTCGGGCGTGAAGCCAAGCGCAAAGGAACAACGATGTCTCATCCCAACGCAGCCAAATCCGGCACCTTCAAAGTCGGCGGCGAGATCGCGATTCACCGCCTGGGCTTCGGCGCCATGCGCGTGACCGGCCCCGGAATCTGGGGCGAGCCGACCGATCGTGCCGAGGCGATCCGCACCCTCAAGCGGCTTCCCGACCTCGGCATCAATTTTATCGACACCGCCGATTCCTATGGGCCGGATGTCTCCGAAAAGCTGCTTCGCGAGGTGCTGCATCCCTATGCGGGCATGCTGATTGCGACCAAGGGTGGCTTGTCGCGGCCAGGCCCCAACAGCTGGGTTCCCGACGGGCGGCCCGAATATCTCATCCAACAGGCGCATAAAAGCCGGGCGCAGCTCGGGGTGGAGCAGATCGCGCTTTGGCAGCTCCACCGGATCGATCCCAAAATTCCGCGCGACGAGCAGTTTGGCGCCATCGCATCGCTGCTCGCCGAAGGCGTGATCCGGCATGCGGGCTTGAGCGAAGTTTCGGTCGCCGATATCGAAACTGCTGCCGACGTCTTTCCAGTCGCCACGGTGCAGAACCGCTACAATCTCGTCGATCGTGCCAGCGAGGATGTGCTCATCTATTGCGAACTGCACGGCATCGGCTTCATTCCCTGGTATCCGCTCGCGGCAGGCGATCTCGCAAAATCCGGATCGCTGCTCGATCAAATCGCCAAGCGTCATGGCGCGGCGCCGAGCCAGATCGCGCTTGCCTGGATCTTGAAACGCAGCCCGGTGATGCTGCCCATTCCCGGCACGTCGAAAGTCGCGCATCTCGAAGAAAATGTTGCCGCCGTGGACATTGTGCTTTCGGAAGAGGAGTTCGCAGCGCTCGATCAGGCAGGCGGACGGCAATCTGCAGCTTGATCGCCGACGGCCCATTTGCGATGCGCTCACATTCCACGCGCATCATGCGATTAAGCCACGGCGGGAGTGGCAGCGCTGTCGATATTATTCGGCGATGCAGCGCTTTTGCGTGGCTTGCGCTTTGCAGCTCTCCGCGCGGCAGTGTTTCGCGCCTTGTCTTCGAGTTCTTCAGCTTCGCTAGGCTCGAAGGCGAAAAGCGTATAATGCGGCGCCGGAAAATTATGCTGAAAGAGCGCCTTCGAAGCAACGATCTGGCGCCAAGGCCCACGCTTGTGCCAGATCAGCTGACTGTCGGTGATCTCGTCGGGCTCACCATATTGATCGATCACCCGTCGCGCGGCCTCGCGCGATTGCGCCGGCCAGTTTTTGATAGAGATCGTTCCCGTGCCGGGCATTGCCTTTCCTCCAAATAGATCGCGCATGCGTCGTAAATCAGGCGCCGCGCCAGGTTGGTTTGCATGACATACAAACCCGCAGCACGGCCCATTCGTTCCATTTTGAGCTTATTTGCAATTATCCATCGCCGTTGCGGAAAATCACGTATGATCTTGCGTCAGGCCATGACGCGCGGTGTGCGCAGGGGCCGGACGGATTTGCTCGGCGAAAATTTTGAGATCGGCCATGCGTTTGGCAAGAGAAGGACTTATCGGTTTCAGCACGAGGCTCGCAGGCCGCAGATCTTCGGCCAAATGCGCGAGCCTATCGCTGATCTCTTCCGGCGTGCCGATCAGCGACTCGGCGATCAGGCGATCCACATCGAACCAATCCGTCCAATCCGGCTGCAAAGCGGCGGTCGCCGCGCGCATGCGCTCGGCAAAGGGCGCGAGCCATTGCCGCGCTTCGCCGATGGCTTGCTCGCGCGTCGATGCGAGATGAAAAAAGCGGATGAGAATGAAATTGGGATCTGAGTCCAGGCGTTACCCGGCGAAAGGCCGCGATGTTTTGCCGGATGGCTGAAAGCGGGAAGGGCGGTCCGCCCATGAGGCCATAGTTTTTTGCGGCGGCGAGCTCAGCCATATCATCCGTCGATGTCGCGATGAAGATAGGGACCGGGCTCTGCACCGGCTTCGGCACCAGCCGCACCTCATTGGCCTTGAAGAAATATCCATCGAAACTCACGACCTCTTCGCTCAGCAGACGCTGAATGAGGTCTAGAGCCTCGATGGTCTTGGCGCGGCTTTCCTCTTTGCGCACGCCAAAATGTTTGTTTTGGATCGGAAACGGTCCACCTTTTCCAATGCCGAAATCGAAGCGGCCTGCGGACAGAATGTCGAGCGTCGCCACGTCTTCGGCAACGACCAAGGGATCATGCAAGGGCAAGAGGACGGCGGCGGAGCCGAGCCTGATCCGCTTCGTGCAGGCGGCGAGATGGGCGAGGATCATGAGGCTCGATGGGCTCGATGCATCCGGATTGAAATGATGTTCGGCGACCCAGATCTCGTCGAAGCCGAGCTCCTCGATCAGTTGCGCGAGCTGCAGCTGATCGGCATAGGCCGCGCGATAATCGCGCTGCGGATTTTCGAAGGTGCAGAAAAGTCCCGTTCTCATTGCTGCCTCTGCGGCCGTAAACCTATGAGCCGTGCGTGGATTTCATCCTCACGTTATATATAATAATATATAGCTAATGGCACGCAATTTCTGTGGAGCCGAGGCGCGACGCTCATTGGTCACGCCCGCGGATATTTCGAAAGTCCAGAGATCGGGTTGCACGGACCAATGGCTTCTCGAAGCCTGTCGATTGGGCTATTCTAAGCTGGAACGTAGGCGGACGGGCCGTTCAGCGAGAAAATGTCGATCGACAAGACTTGCCGTCGATAAGGCTTGCCATCGACAAGATTGGCGATCGGCAACGAAAAAGGACGACGGAGGATGAAACACCCAATCGCAGCTCTGGGGGTGGCGGCCATTCTGGCGGCATCGGCGGCGTCGGCTCACGCCGACGACGTCATCACACTCGGCGCCTCCGTCCAATTGACCGGATCCAGTGCCAATACCGGGCGCTACTACCGCGACGCCTATGAACTCGCCATCGACAAGATCAATGCGGACGGCGGCATCAAGATCGGCGGCAAGGCGTATCAAGTTCGCGCTCAAGATTCTCGACAACCAGTCGGACGTCAATCTCAGCGTTCGGCAGTACGTCCAGCTCATCACGTCCGACAAGGTCAATTTCCTGCTCGGACCCTTCGCCACGAATTTCGCGCTCGACGACAGCTCGATTGCCGAGAAATACCAGATCCCGATGGTGCAGGGCGGCGGCGCGTCGACGCAGATCTATAGCCGCGGCTACAAATACATCTTCGGGACGCTGCCGCCGGCCGACGATTATTTCGCTTCAGCACGATCGAGATGCTCGGCAAGCTCGAGCCGAAGGCACAGACGTGGCCGCTCGTCGCCGCCGACGACAGCTTCGACGTCTCCGTCGCCAAGGGCACGCGCAAGCATCTCGCAGGCCGCCGGCATGAAGATCGCCGTCGACCAGACCTACGCGCGAAGGCAGCTCCGATTTCTCGTCGATCCTCACCGAGATCAAGGCCGCGAATGCCGACGCCATTCTGTGGAGCGGGCATGAGACGGAGGCGCTCAACTTCATCCGGCAGATCGAAGGGCCTCGACGTCAATCCGAAGGACTCTTACGCCTTTACCGTCGGCGTGCCGACCGACGGATTTCCGTAAGGCTCTCGGCAAGGATGCGGATTATGCGTTCGGCATGACCTCGTGGCTGCCCTCCGCGAGCCTCAAGGACGACTGGTTCGGCGACGCGATAGCCTTCGCCAAGGCGTACAAGGCGAAATACGGCTACAAGCCCGACTACCATGCGGCCTCCGGCGCCGCCGATGTCGAGACATTCGCGATTGGCGATCGAAAAGGCGGGCTCGCTCGATCCCAAAGGCGGTGCGCGACGCCATCGCCGGCATCGAGCTTCGATAGCCTCTACGCCCACGTCAGCATATGCCGAGAACGGCCAGATCGTGCTGCCGCAGATCGTCATCCAGATCCAGAACGGCAAGCTCGTTCCGATCTACACCGACAAGTTCATCGACAAGCCGCATTATCCGATTCCCGCCTGGGACAAGCGGGGCTGACGCTCTCGCGGCCGCCGTGCGCTAGGGCCGCGGCGCTCGCGCCTACCGTTCTTCGAAGAGATCGGTCCTTGGTGCTCGCCGCAAATCCTGCTCAACGGCATGCTGCTCGGCGGCCTTTATGGTCTGATGGCGCTCGGCATGGCGCTCGTCTGGGGCGTGCTCAATATCGTCAATCTCGCGCATGGCGCGCTCATCATGCTGGGCGGCTACGTCGTCTATTACCTGTTCACCGTCGCCGGCCTCGATCCCTTTGCGGCGCTGCCGGTCGCGATGCTTGTGATGTTCGGCTTCGGCTATCCTGCTGCAGCGCTTCCTGCTCAACCTCATCGTGCGCTCGGCGCTGCTCAACACGCTGCTCATCACCTTCGGCCTCGATGTCGTGCTCACCTATCTGGCGCAGCTCCTGTTCAGCGCCGATTTCCGGACCATCAATCCGCCCTATGCCGGCGCGAATTTCGCGCTTGCTGGGACTGACCATGCCGGCCGGTCGCGCCTCGCCGCCTTTCTGGTTGCGCTTGTGCTGGCGGCGGCGCTCTGGCTGGCTGCTTGAACCGGACGCCGCTTGGGCGCGCGATCCGCGCGACGGCGCAGAACCTCGTCGCCGCGCGCCTCTATGGCGTCGATCCGCGTCATTCTCTATGCGATGACCTTCGGCATCGGCGCGGCGCTTGCCGGCGCCGCGGGAGGCCTCTACGGCATGGTCTCGCAGATCGACGCCCTACATCGGCGCCAGCCTGACGGCGAAGTCCTTCGTCATCGCCATCATCGGCGGCCTCGCGAACCCTTTCAGCGTGATCGCTCGGCGGCATCGCCATCGGCATCGCCGAGTCGCTCGCCGCCCTCTATCTCGGCCCGACCTATACCGACGTGATCAGCTTCGGCCTTCTGGTCCTGGTCCTTGTCGTTCGGCCGGCCGCGCGCTGAGGGCCGCCTGATGCGGCACTGGCGATCGCACTCGCTGGTCTCGTCGCCGTCGCGCTGGCCGCTGTTCCCTGGCTCGGCAATGACGTAGCGATCCAGTTCGGCATCAACGCGCTGCTGCTCGCGACTCTCGCGCAGGCGTGGAACATCCTCGGCGGCTTCACCGGCTATGTCTCCTTCGGCAATTCCGTGTTCTACGGGCTCGGCACCTACGGCACGGCCATCGCCATGGTGCAGTTCAATCTGCCCTTCGGCATCGGGCTCGCGATCGGAGCTTTGCTCGCCATGCTCTGCGCGGCGCTCGTCGGCCTTCCGATCCTGCGGCTGCGCGGTCCCTATTTCGCCATCGCGACCCTGGGCCTCATCGGCGCCATGGCCGCCATCGTCTCCAACCTCGCCATCGCCGGCCGCAATATCGGCCTCGTCCTGCCGCTGACGCGCGACGACACGATGTTCTACGAACTGGCGCTCGGCCTTCTCGTGCTGTGCACGCTGACGGTGCTCTGGATCGCGTCGAGCCGCTTCGGCATGGGCCTGATCGCCATCCGCGAGGACGAGGACGCCGCCGGCACGATGGGCGTCAACGCCACGCTCTACAAGGTGATGGCGCTGGTGCTGGCCTCGTTCTTCACCGCGATCGCCGGCGGCATCCACGCCTATTGGATCACCTTCATCGATCCGGCGAGCGCCTTCGACATGACGCTCAATGTGCGCATGGTGATCATGTGCGTGTTCGGCGGGCCGGGCACGGTGTTCGGGCCGGTGATCGGGTCCTTCATCCTGTCCGGCGGTCTACGAGGTGCTGGCCTCGGAGATCTCGAAGGCGGCGGCGCTGCTCTTCGGCCTCGTCATCGTGCTCGCCGTGGTCTTCATGCCGAAGGGCCTCGCCGACCTGATGGTCGGGCTGCGCCGCGCCGGATGGCGCTATCTGCTCCGCAACATCCGGGAGAACCGGCTATGACCGGCGAGCCGACGGCCATGGCGAAGACTGTCATCGAGGCGCGCGGTATCACCAAGCGCTTCCAGGGCCTCGTCGCCGTCGACAAGGTCAGTTTCTCGATCGCCGAGAACGAGATCCTCGGCCTCATCGGCCCAAACGGCGCCGGCAAGACGACGCTCGTCAACATGGTCAGCGGCACGCTGAAGCCCAACGAGGGCGATCTCCTGTTCGACGGCGAACGCATCAACGACCTGCCGCCCTACAGGCGCGCCCATCTCGGAATCGCCCGCACCTTCCAGGTGATGAAACCCTTTCACGGCATGTCGGTGCTCGAGAACGTCACCGTCGGCGCGCTGTTCGGTCGCGACGGCGGCGAGAAGGCGATGGCGCGGGCGCGGGAGACGGCGCGCGAATGGATCGAGTTCACCGGCCTTGCGCCGGCGGATGGACGCCCGCGCCGACGCGCTCGGCGGACCGGACCGCAAGCGCCTCGAATTCGCCAAGGCGCTTGCCATGCAGCCGAAGCTCCTGCTGCTCGACGAGGTGATGGCGGGGCTCACTCACGTCGAGGTCGACGAGGTGGTCGAGCTCATCAAGAAGATCCGCGACCGCGGCATGACGCTGCTGGTCATCGAGCATGTGGTCAAGGCGATCCGCAGCCTGTCCGACCGGGTGATGGTGCTGCATCACGGCGAGAAGATCGCCGAGGGCGACCCGGCGAGCGTGCTCGCCGATCCGCGCGTCATCGAGGCCTATCTCGGAAAGAGGCGCGCATGAACGGCGGCATCGCTCCTCGACGATTGAGGGCCTTCGCGCGGGCTATGGCGGCGTGCCCGTGCTGCTTCGGCGTCGACATCAGCGTCCGCGCGGGCGAGATCGTCGCGCTCGTCGGCAGCAACGGCGCCGGCAAGACGACGTTGCTGCGCGCCATTTCGCGCATCATCCCGGCGCGCGGAACGCTGCGCTTCAGCGGCCAGGACCTGCTGCCGATGACGCCCGAAGGCTGCCTTCACCCGCGGCCTCGTGCAGGTGCCGGAAGGGCGCCAGCTCTTCGGCCGCATGACGGTCGAGGAGAATCTGCTGATGGGCGCCTACCGGCGCCGCGACAGATCGGTCGCGCGGAGCTTCGAGCGCGTCTACGAGCTTTTCCCGATCCTGAAGGAGCGCCGCCGCCAGCTCGCCGGCAACATGTCCGGCGGCGAGCAGCAGATGTGCGCCATGGCGCGCGCGCTGATGGCCAATCCTCGGCTCCTCCTGATCGACGAGATGAGCCTTGGCCTCGCGCCGGTAATCGTCGACCAGCTTCTCGTCGTTCTCAAGGAAATCCGCGAGCAGGGGGTGACGGTGCTCCTTGTCGAGCAGGATGTCTTCGCCGCCTTCAGTGTCGCCGACCGCGCCTATGTCATGGAGACCGGCCGGATCGTCCGCGAGGGTCCCGTCGCGACGCTCGTGGACGATGCCGCCGTGCGCGACGCCTATCTCGGCACCGCGGGCTGAGCGGCGAGGGTCGATGTGCGGGCGTCGACGTCTCGGAATTTGCATATATATCTATTTAGACTATAGACTTAATAATTAATGTCGTCGGCGTTTGAAAGTTTCGTCATGGATCGAATTGATCTGCAAATTCTTGCGATTCTTCAGGAAGATGCGACCGCTACGGTCGCGGACATAGCCGCCCGAATTGGTCTTTCGCCGTCTCCCTGCTGGAAAAGAATCCAAAAGCTCGAGGCGAACGGGATTCTCTTAAAGAGAGTCGCTCTGGTTTCGCCTGCGAAAGTCGGTTTGGGAATTTGTGCGCATATTGCGATTCAGACGGGAGAACATTCGGCGGAAGCGTCGGAATTGTTCACGCGTCGCGTGGCGGCAATGCCAGAGGTGGTCGAATTCGCCCGAACCGCCGGTGAAGTCGATTACATGCTGCGGGTCGTCGTCTCCGATATTAAGGCCTATGACGCCCTTTATGAGCGGCTGACTGCGATCGTGCCGTTACGCAGTGTCTCGGCGCATTTCGTCTTGCAGCAGATCAAATGGACGACCGCTCTGCCCTTGTCCATCGGCTGCGACGGGGGAGATGTTGCTGCCTCTGGCGTGCCGAGCAAAGATCATCGGCCTTCGGCAGCTGGAGCCTAAAGGACGTGGTTTCCGCGAGGTCCGGGCGGCTCTGATGTCTTCGTCAAATTTCAGATGACTTTTTTCTGCCGCCGACGGGGCCGGAGCGGCCTCGGCTTGCGGACCGTTGAAAGAAAACGTGCCCGACGGTCTGTGGCCCTCTGCGCGCGATCCCAGAGACTGCGCCCATCCAAACGCAAAGAATACTAGCGTTATGTATATTATAGTATGTATAATGTTTTGCAGGCCATACTTTAGTTCTTGACGACGGTCAAAAGCAAATATAGATGGAAATTAATAAATAAAGACGGAGAATAATATTCTATATCTGGAGAATATTATTCTCTTTTTCATTGTGGCATAGACTAGGGAGAGTGGTTCAATGCCTGATGAGCCCGAGGTTCGTAGGACATTAAGCGAGTTGGCTGCGAGGCAGCTTGCAAATGCGACAAAAACGCGTGCCCAATGGTCCGGCATCACGCCGCGCTGGCTTGTTTCTTTTTTGCCTTGGACTCCCGTCGAGGCGGGCATTTACCGACTGAACCGCGTCAAGGAAGCGGTCGCTCTGACGGATGCCGACGTCGAATGCAGCCCGCGCCGCGACACCGATGCCGATCTGCCGGAAACCTTCGTCGACTATGAAGAGGCGCCGCGCGAATTGTCGATGAACGCGGTCACCACCGTTCTCGATGTCCAGACTCGCGTTTCCGATCTCTATAGCCATCCTTACGATCAGATCCAGGAGCAGCTGCGTCTCTTGATCGAGAAGGTGAAGGAGAGACAGGAAAGTGAGATCATCAACAATGCGGAATATGGTCTGATCGCCAATACCGCGCCTTCGATGAAGATCGCGACGCGCACGGGGGCGCCGACGCCGGACGATCTCGATGAATTGATCGCCAAGGTTTGGAAAGAGCCCGCCTTCTTTCTCGCGCATCCGCGCGCCATCGCGGCCTTCGGGCGCGAATGCACACGCCGCGGGGTGCCGCCGCCGACCGTTACTTTGTTCGGCTCGCCCTTTCTGACTTGGCGTGGCCTGCCGCTCGTCCCGTCCGACAAGCTCTTCGTCGACGAGGCCGGCAAGACGAAGATTCTGTTGATGCGCACGGGCGAAAAGAAACAGGGCGTCGTCGGCCTTTTTCAGCCCGGCATCCCGGGCGAAGTGGCGCCGAGCCTTTCGGTCCGCTTCATGGGCATAAATCGCAAGGCCATCGCATCTTATCTGGTGTCGCTCTATTGCTCGACGGCAGTGCTCACGCATGACGCGCTCGGCGTTCTCGAAAGCGTCGATGTCGGCAAATACCACCAATATCCTTTCACCTATGCCTGATCGGATCGGCGGTGCGCCGCGCATCGCCAATCTCTGTCGATACTTTGCTGCGGATGCATGACGGCTGAGCGTGCATCCGAATGCCTCTATCTTTGAAGGCGCCATCCTTGAAGATGCTATGCCGAAGAGGAGACCGCGCCCATGTCGGCGTCGTGGCCTGATCCCGCCATTATCGCACAAATGGCAAATGCGCTTTTCAAGGCGCCGCCGAATCAGCCGGTCGCCGTGCCGGATTCGCCGGGCATACCGATCGTGCCGCCGAGCCCGGCCTTTGCACCGGCACCTTCCATCACGACGACGGTCGCGCCTTTCGCGCCGGCGCAGGCGCCGATAGGACCACCCGATGTCCCGCCGACGACTTTGCCCTCGGTCGTGCCGACACCGAACATCACTGCGCCATCGGCACCGACCCATGCGCAATTTTCGCATCTGCCGCCCGGCATGACAGATATTCCGCAGCCGGGGGCTTCGCCTGGCCCTTATGGTCCGACAGGCTCTCCAAGCGAGGCCGATTTCGGCGCTTTGCCGGGCGGACTTGCCGAATTCACCGGCCTCATTCCGCCGAGCCATGTATTGACGCCATACACGGGACCTCACACGCCGGCGGTTCCAGGCGGCAGCCTGCCGCAAGGCGGAGAAAGTCTTTATTTCCTGAGCGAGGCGCCCTTGCTTGCGGCTCAGGCCGAACGTCCGCCCACGCCACTCACAACGGATGTGCCGCAAGTGCCTGCGCCACAGTTTGGCGCGACTGCAGAGAGCCCAGCCGGCGTGACACCGTCCAAGGCGTCTGTTCCATCTCCGGTCGTGCCAGCTGGTCTTCCAGTCGACACCGCGCATTTTCCAGGACCTGAACTGCCGTCGAGTCCGATCCCTGCAATCGCGCAGCATGGCGGCCTCGATTATGCCCGTCTGCCAAATGGGGCATCGCTTGGGACGATGGACGGGCTTTATTTTCTCGACACGGAACCGAGAGCTCCCTTCGGATCCAAGGCTGCCTCGGAGACGCTCGCGGCGGCTTCAGTGGGAACGGCGCCGATTGCCGCGGCGCCAGACTTGCGGTTCTTGTCGCTCGATTTGCGGCCCGAGCTTGTGCCCGATGCCGGACGCGGTCTCAGCGGCGCGACGCGGCCGTTCGATCCCAATATCGTCAAGCGGGATTTTCCGATCCTGAACGAAACCGTGCATGGCAAGCCGCTCGTCTGGCTCGACAATGCGGCGACGACGCAAAAGCCGCAGGCGGTGATCGATCGGCTCGCCTATTATTATGCGCATGAGAATTCGAATATTCATCGCGGCGCCCATGAGCTTGCCGCGCGCTCGACCGATGCCTATGAGGCGGCGCGCGACAAGGTGCGGCGCTTTCTCAATGCCGGATCGGTGCAGGATATCGTCTTCGTGCGCGGAACCACCGAAGCCATCAATCTCGTCGCTCAGGCTTGGGGCCGCCGCAATGTCAAGAAGGATGACGAGATCGTCATCACTTGGCTCGAACATCACGCCAATATCGTGCCTTGGCAGCAGCTCTGTGCCGAGGCGGGCGCGCGCCTGCGCGTCGCGCCCGTCGATGAGTCAGGCCAGGTGATTCTCGAAGAATATGAAAAGCTCCTCGGGCCGCGTACCCGCATCGTCTCGATCGCACAGGTCTCGAATGCGCTCGGAACGATTGTTCCGGTTCGGGAAATGACCGCGATGGCGCATCGCCATGGCGCTTGCGTTCTCGTCGATGGCGCGCAGGCGGTGTCGCATATGCCGGTCGATGTGCAGGCGATCGATTGCGATTTCTATGTGTTTTCCGGTCACAAAGTCTTTGGCCCGACTGGCATAGGCGCGCTCTATGGCAAGCCGGCCGTGCTCGAAACCATGCCGCCCTGGCAAGGCGGCGGCAATATGATTGCGGATGTCACATTCGAGAAGACGATCTATCAGGGGCCGCCGGCGCGCTTTGAAGCCGGCACTGGCAATATCGCGGATGCCGTGGGTCTCGGCGCGGCCATCGACTATGTGTCTTCGATCGGCATGGCGGTCATCGACCGCTACGAGCATGAATTGCTCGTTTATGCGACCGAGCGCATGCTGACCGTGCCGGGGCTGAAACTGATTGGAACGGCCAAGGAAAAGGCGAGCGTGCTCTCCTTCGTGCTCGACGAATGCCGCAGTGAAGATGTCGGCAAGGCACTCGATGCGGAAGGCATCGCCGTGCGCGCCGGGCATCATTGCGCGCAACCCATTCTGCGCCGTTACGGTCTCGAAAGCACGGTGCGGCCTTCGCTCGCATTCTATAATACCTGCGAGGATGTCGACGCACTGGTCGCAGCTCTGCTGCGCATTCAAAGCGGGCGGAGTTATAGATAACCAGCTTCCGATCGCAACCCATCATATGCTGTGGCGATGAAATCGGTGGGGCCGGTTAAAGCATTGATCTGTCATTCCACGGCTTTCGTTCCGCGCCAGTCGTGCACCACAAAGCCGTCGCGATTGGGCATGCGCAGCTTCGGCAATGTCTTCGCGTCGAGAATTGCGTCCTTGGCGATGACGCCGTTGAGCGACAGCAGATAGGCGGTCAGCGCATAGACTTCATTGGCCGACAGCGATTGGGGCGCATCGAAGGGCATGGCGCGGTGGATGAAGTCGAACAGCGTGGTGGCATAAGGCCAATAGCTGCCGACGGTCTTTTCGGGCTTTGTGGTTGCGAGCGTGCCTGCGCCGCCGACCAGCGGCTCGATCGGTGAAGCCAAGCGCTCGCCCTTGTCGCCATGGCAGGCTGCGCATTTGTCGGCGAAGATTTTGGCGCCCTCCGCCGCGCCGCCTTGGCCTTGCGGCAGACCTTCGCCATCGGCGCGCACGTCAATATTCCAAGCGGCGATCTCCGCCGTGGTCGGCGCGTGCCCAAAGCCATAGCGCGCTTGCCCGGCCCAAGTGGGTTGGGCGATGACGGGCAGGGCGATGAATGAAGCCGCTGCGATCAGCGCAAGCGATCGCGCGGCGGCGAAAGGCTTGAACTCACCCGGCATTGGACAAAGCTCCATTCGCTTCGAGGCGCCAGCTTTGGATGGCGTTATAGTGGTAATAGCCATTGGTCCCGCGCCGGGCGACGAGCGCATCATGCGTCGGTTGCACATTGCCGAATTCGTCCGTGGCCCGGCTTTGCAGCAAGGCCGGAGCGCCGTCCCAGTTCCAAGGCAGGCGGAACCGGGTGAGGCATCTGGGAAGAATAGGGTCTTGCAGCCGAGCCTCGTGCCAGCTTGTGCCGCCGTCGGTCGAGACCTCGACCTTGTGGATGCGGCCGCGCCCCGACCAGGCAAAGCCGGAGATCTCCTGGAAACCGTGGGCGCGCAATTGCTGGCCGCCGGAAGGGCGCGTGACGACGGATTTGACCTCCATGACGAAATTGAAGCGGGTGGCTTTGCCGTCCGGCAGCAGGATCGTGTATTTGGAGGTTTCTTCACGCGAGTCATAGGGCTCGTCACCAAGCTTCAATCGGCGCAGCCATTTGACACTCGTATTGCCTTCGAAGCCGGGAAGGAAGAGGCGCAGCGGATAGCCTTGTTCGGGGCGCAGGCGCTCGCCATTCTGGGCATAGACGAGAAGCGCGTCGTCGAGCGCCTTTTCGATCGGAATGCTGCGCGTCATGGTGGCGGCATCCGCGCCTTCCGCCAAAATCCATTTGGCTTGCGGCTTCACCCCGACTTCATCGAGCACGGTCGCGAGCGGAACGCCGGTCCATTCGCTGCAGCTCAAAAGGCCATGCGTGTCCTGCACGGTCCAATTGGCCGGACCGCGCTTCCAGCCCTGCGTATTGCCGGAACATTCGAGAAAATAGACGCGCGATATGGAGGGGAATCGGACGATATCGTCCATCGTGAAGATCAGCGGCCGTTCGACCAGGCCGTGAATCAGAAGCCGATGCTGGTCGGGGTCGATCGCGGGCACGCCGCCGTGATGGCGCTCATAATGCAGCCCGCTCGGCGTGATGATGCCGTGCAGATCTTGCAGCGGCGTATCGCTGATCGTCGATGTCGGAAACAAAGGCGGCTTGCCGCGCGGCCGACGCACCACAGACTTTTCATAGGGCGAGGGCTCGCCATAGGGCCTGATCGGCGCGCCCTGGGTTCGCGTCCAGTCGGGAACCAGCGCTGGATCGGTTGGATCTGCTCCGGCCTTGCCAGCGGCGAGAAGGCCGCCGGCCAGCGCTGTGGCGCCGGCGATCAATCCGCGCCTCTGCCGATCCACCGCGTCGGTATTTTTTCTAGCCAATATCCCCTCCAAGCAAAATTTGATGAAAGCGGCCTTCCCGAAGCTGCTCATGTCGATGCAGTTTGGGTCACAGACTGTGGCAAACATATCTGTCGAGTCAATAGTTGACTAAATCCATGGATTAAATTAATACTGTCGTACATTGGTCCATAAGGCTCCGCGTCCCGCGCAACTCGAGGAGCGCCGCAAACCAGTTTCGTGGCGCTCCTTTTCGAGGCGGATCTTGGTTTTTGCGGGGGAGGACAACACGGCGGATTGTGAAGGCGCAAACCGTAGCGGCCTTTTTGATCCGCCGATTTGGCTTGCTCGAATCGCGTGACGAAAGGATCGATCGTGAACCGCAGAGATGTTTTTGCCGGCGCAGCCGCAACCCTTACTTTTGCTGCCGTTCGTCCAAGTTTCGCCGTTTCGACAGCTAGCCCCAAGGAATTGCGGATCGGCTATCAAAGAACCAGCGTTCTTCTCGTCGTTAAAGCTCAAAAGCTTTTGGAGAAGCGTTTCGCGCCACAGGCCATCGCGGTCAAATGGCTGGAGTTTCCGTTCGGTCCGCCGCTTCTCGAAGCGCTCGGCGCCGGCGCGCTCGATTATGGCTATACGGGAGATTCGCCGCCGATCTTTGCGCAGGCTGCACATGTCGGCCTCGTCTATGCGGAAGTAATTCCGGCGCGCGGCTATGGCCAAAGCATCATTGTTCCCAGCCATTCTCCCATCAAGAGCATTGCCGAGCTCAAGGGCAAGAAGGTCGGCGTCGCCAAAGGCTCGAGCGCCCATAATTTGCTGATTGCGGCGCTTGAAAGCGCCGGTATCGATTGGAAGGACATCACGCCTGCCTATCTGGCTCCGGCCGATGCGGCGGCAGCGTTTTCGCGCGGCGCGATCGACGCTTGGTCGATCTGGGACCCTTATCTCGCCATAGCCGAACTGAATGCCGGCGGGCGGCAGCTTCCCTTGGATCGCAAGACGACCGCGCAAAACAGCTTCTTCCTCGCCAACCGCAGTTTCGTCGACAGATATCCGGACATTATGCGCGGTGTGAATGAAGAGATCGAACAGGCCGCGAAATGGGCCGGGGCGCACCGCGATGAGCTCGCCGTTCTTTACGCTGAAGCAAGCGGCGTCTCGCTCGAAGCGCAAAAAATCTCAGTCGCGCGCGCTGAATTCGCCGCAGGGCCGCTCGACGACAAGGTCATCGCCGAACAGCAAGCGGTTGCCGACCGCTTCTATAGGCTCGGGCTGATCCCCCAAAAGATCAAAGTCAGCGACATCGTCTGGAACAAAAAAGCAGCCTCCTGAGCGCATCTGCGCAAGCATGAATGTGTCGGCGTGTAAGAAAGGGGAACGGGATATGACGACAAAACCGCTCGATCTGTTCTGGTTCATTCCCGTCAGCGGCGACGGATCGCATCTGGGGTCCGATCGCGGCATGCGCTATGCCGATTTCGATTATCTGAAACAAATTGCGCAGGCTGCGGATCAGCTCGGCTTCGGCGGCGTTCTCATTCCCGTCGGCAGCCATTGCGAAGATCCCTGGATCATCGCGGCGGCGCTTGCTGCGCATACGAAACGCCTGCGCTTTCTCGCCGCGCTGCGGCCGGGGCTTGCTACGCCGACCCATTGGGCAAGGCAGACCGCGGCGCTCGATCGCATCAGCGACGGCCGCTTTCTCGTCAATGTCGTCGCCGGCGGCGACCCGTTGGAACTCGCAGGCGACGGCATTTTCCTGTCGCATGACGAACGCTATGAACATGCGGCGGAGTTCCTCACCGTCTTCCGCAAATTGCTCGATGGCGAGACGGTCAGTTTCAAGGGCAAGCATATTGCCGTCGAAGGCGCCCGTTTGCTTTTCCCCCCGGTGCAGAAGCCGCTGCCGATCTGGTTCGGCGGCTCCTCCGATCCGGCGCTCGATGTCGCGGCCGAGCAGAGCGATGTCTTTCTCACCTGGGGCGAGCCTCTCGCTCTCGTCGAAGAAAAGCTGAATGCCGTGCGCGCCCGCGCCAAGGCGCGTGGCCGCGAAGTGACATTCGGCTTGCGCCTGCATCTCATCGTGCGCGAGACGGAAAAGGAAGCCTGGGCCGTTGCCAATAGACTGATCGCGCATCTCTCCGATGACGCGATTGCCGCGGCCCAGAAGAAGTTCGCGCAGGAATCCGATTCGGTTGGGCAGAAACGCATGAGCGCGCTGCATGGCGGCGGTCGTCGCGACGCGCTCGAAATCGCTCCCAACCTCTGGGCCGGGATCGGCCTCGTTCGGCGCGGCGCCGGCACGGCTCTCGTCGGCGATCCCGTAACGGTTGCTAAGCGCCTGAAAGAATATCAGGCGCTCGGCATCGATATTGTGATCGCGTCGGGCTATCCGCATCTCGAAGAGGCTTACAAAGTCGCCGAATTACTGTTTCCCGAACTCGGTATCGCGCCGGAGCATAAACGAGCGCATGGCACGGCGGTCGGCGAATATGGGATTGGCGGTCCGCGCGTTGCCTCGGCGGAATAGGAGGGCGGGTGATGAGCGAGCAGGGCGTCACTCTTTTCGCGGCCAGTCATCCGGCGCAGCCCTCTTTCTCTAAAGCGCTTCACCTATGGATCGATGCGATCCTCCGTTCGCGCTTTTGCATGTGGATCGTGCCGGTGTTCATTCTGGCCGCCTGGCAATTTGCATGCGCGGTGAATTTCGCGCCTGCGGGCCTGTTGCCCTCTCCCATGGCCGTCATTACCGCCGCATGGCGATTGACGCTCTCTGGCGAGCTTGTGCAGAACATGGAAGTGAGTTTTTTGCGCGCTTGCGCCGGCCTTGTTGTCGGCGGCGGCATCGGCTTCGCCTTCGGCCTTGCCAACGGCCTCTCCAAAATCAGCGATGCGCTGACCGACTCGACCTTGCAGATGGTGCGCAACATTCCACATCTCGCCATGATCCCGCTGGTCATCCTTTGGTTTGGGATTGATGAGGGCGCCAAGCTCTTTTTGGTCGCGGCCGGCGTCTTCTTCCCGGTCTATCTCAACACGCTGCACGGCATTCGCACGATCGATCCGCAGCTCATCGAAATGGCGAAGAGCTATGGCATGAAGCGCGGCGATCTCTTTCGGCTCGTGATCCTGCCCGGCGCCTTGCCGTCGATCTTCGTCGGCCTGCGCTATGCGCTCGGCATTATGTGGCTGACCTTGGTCGTCGCCGAAACCATCGCAGCGCAATCCGGCCTCGGCTATATGGCCATGCAGGCGCGCGAATTCATGCAGGTCGATGTCGTCGTGCTTGCCATAGTGATCTATGCGTTTTTGGGAAAGCTTGCCGATTCGGCAGCACGTGTCCTCGAACGCAGATGCCTTGCATGGCATCCGGCCTTTCAGCACATATGATGCGCTCACCGCGTTGAGGGCAGGGTGACGATGATCCCCAATTTCGATGCACTGTTCCGCGATCCGCCGGCTTTCGGCGTGCCCGCCACGCTCCGCAATCTTGTCAAATCCTTCGGGGACAAGCGCATTTTGCGCGGCCTCGATCTCTATATCCCGGCCGGCCAATTCGTTGCTGTCGTTGGCCGCAGCGGCTGCGGCAAGAGCACATTGCTGCGCCTGATCGCCGGGCTCGATGAAGCGGATGCCGGCCATATTTCCTTCGGCGAGCGCGCGACAGCGCCAGCGCGCGCGATCGTGCGCGTCATGTTTCAAGAGCCACGTTTGCTGCCTTGGGCGCACGTGCTCGCCAATGTCGAGATCGGTCTCGGTGCGGAACGGACGGCTGCGGACGGCCGGACGAGAGCTATGGCGGCGTTGCAATCAATGGGTCTTGCAGACCGCGCCGAGGATTGGCCGGCGGGATTGTCCGGTGGGCAGAAGCAGCGTGTCGCCTTTGCCCGAGCTCTGGTGAGCCGGCCGCGCCTCCTGGCCTTCGACGAACCGCTTGGTGCCCTCGATGCACTGACGCGGATCGAGATGCAGCAAGTGCTCGAAAGCGCTTGGCTCTCCGAACATTTCACTGCGCTTCTCGTGACTCATGACGTTCCTGAGGCGGTCGCCCTAGCCGACCGCATCGTGATCATCGAGGAGGGCGTGGTGGCGCGCGACATTCCGGTGCCGCTGGCGCGGCCGCGCCGGCGCGGCGCGCCTGAATTTGCCGCGCTGGAGGAGCAGATCCTCGATCATCTGCTGCGGGAGGGCGCGGGTTCGCGCCATGACAATGCCGCCGAAGATGCTGCGCGCTGGGCAGCCCTCGCAGTCGACGAAAGGAGCGTTGTTTGAAAAGATTGGCCGGCCTCGCCGGTCCGAATCGTCCTGCGATTCCGTTCTCCCTGTCGCGGATGATCAGTTTGGGGGGCTCGAGGGCTCTGCACCGGCGCTCAGCGTTTGGCGCAGAGCCCTTTTTATTGCAAATGGGCACGTGCCGCCGCGAGGTTTTCGTTATTCTCTATAAAATTTATTGACTAAATAATTTGAGGGAAACAAAATTGGGACTTACGGCGGCAAAGATGGCGTTCGCCCGCGGCGATCATGCGATGGACAGGTTTCGGGATAGGGGCCCGAAAGCTGTCGTGTTCGACGAAGCACTGACGAGATCGATCATTGATGTGCGCATCGCTCGCGCATGGCCGTTGGCCCGAAACTGATGAGAGAGGGTGGGGATCATGAGCAGGATTGACGTAGAAGCACCTCCCGCCAGCGGGCCATCTTTGACCTTGGGGTGGCGCGAACTCTGGTTGAAGGAGGATTGGTGGGCGATATGGCTCGGGCTCGGGATTGTCGTCGTCGGTTATTTCCTCTTCGCGCATGGCTCGAGCCTCAAATGGATCGCCGTGACTCCGGCCAAATGGTCGAGTTTCGCAGAGCTCGGCGCAGATTTTTCCGCGAATGCTGTTCGTTATCTCGCCCAATTCGTCCTTTGGCTGGCGATTTTCGGCATCGCTCTCACAATACTCGGTCATAAAGCGCGGGAATTCATCCCGTCCTTCACCTTCCTCTATGTGCTCTCCATTCTCATTTTCGCGCTCGGCCAATGGAGCAAGGCGAATTACTATAATCTCGAACCGCCGCTGGTGGCGCTCGTTCTGGGATTGCTGATCTCCAACATAATCGGCCTGCCGCGCTGGTTGGACGCGGGATTTCGCGTCGAGTTCTACATCAAGATCGGCATTGTGCTGCTGGGTGCGACGCTTCCCTTCACATTGATCCTGTGGGCGGGGCCTGTGGCCATCATCCAGGCCTCGATCGTCTCGATCGTGACCTTTATCGTGATTTTTGCGGTCGCCCGCCGTCTCGGGCTCGACCCGCAGCTCGCCTCTGTGCTCGGTGCCGGCGGCGCCGTGTGCGGCGTCTCGGCATCGATCGCGATTGCCGGTGCCGTCGGCGCCAAGAAAGAATATGCGCCAATTGCCATCACCGTCGTGATCCTCTGGGCGATCGTCATGATCTTTGTGCTGCCCTTTGCCGCGCGCTCACTGCATCTACCGGCGGGAGTCGCAGGCGCCTGGATCGGGACTTCCGAATTCGCCGATGCGGCGGGTTTTGCGGCAGCGCAGACCTATGGCGGATTCGCCGGCCATGTGCCGGGGATCGCCGGCACGAGCGATCAGGCCGTATGGGCTTTCACGCTCATGAAAGTGGTCGGCCGCGATGTTTGGATCGGCGTCTGGGCCTTGATTCTCGCGATCATTTCCACGACGCGTTGGGAGCCGGCCGAGTCCGGCCACAAGCCCAACGCGGCGGAGATCTGGTGGCGGTTCCCGAAATTCGTGATCGGCTTTCTGCTCGCCTCTCTCATCATCACCTTTGTGGCGCGCAACTACAGCCAGGCGGATTTCGGCAAGCAGGTGAATCCGGTCCTCGTCGGCCCGATCAAGGATTTGCGGACCTGGGCCTTCATCTTCTGCTTCTTGAGCATCGGCTTGACCACGCGGTTCCGGGAGCTGGCGCATGCCGGCGCCAAGCCATTCGCGGCCTTTAGCGCCGGCGTCGTCGTCAATGTGATCCTCGGTTTTGTGCTGTCGGCCTTCGTCTTCGCCGCGCATTGGCAGAATCTGGTGCGATAGCTGGAAAGAACGAAGTCGCATGTTCGAACGAAACGGAAGATTTGGACACTTGAAACGCGTTGCAGCGGCGGCGTCTCGCGAAACATGCCGATCCTGCACTCATTTCGACAATGATCCGCAGTATCTCGAACAGGCGATCCATGGGCTGACGAGCCTGAGTTCGGCCTATGGATCGGCGCGTGCCGATGACGGCCTCTGCCGTCGTCACGACAGATATGTCAGAGCGAGCTTTTGCTGCGCCGATTTCCTGGCGCTCCAGAGCCGGCGCATCGGCAGCTAACGGATTGTATCGAGCCTTGATGATGCGCTGATGATCGCGATCGTGTGGTCGCGGAGCGGCACCGAGATCGTGGTCCAAGCGGCGGCGGCCTAGATCGCATAACTGAAGGAATCATAGGCGAGCCGGCTCAGGATCTGATCCATGTCACGGGCGGGTTCGCCGCATCCGGCCGTGCCGACGATCTTCGCCGGCACGCCGGCGACCGTCGAATTAGGCGGCACCGCTTGCAGCACGACGGAGCCAGCGGCGATGCGCGCGCAAGCACCGATCTCGATATTGCCGAGGATTTTTGCGCCGGCGCCGATCATCACGCCGCTGCGGATCTTCGGATGTCTGTCGCCCGTTTCCTTGCCCGTGCCGCCGAGCGTGACGTTTTGCAGGATCGAAACATTATCGTCGATCGTTGCAGTCGCGCCGACGACAAAGCCTGTCGCATGATCGAGAAAAATGCCGCGGCCGAAGCGCACAGCGGGATGGATATCGGTCTGGAAGACGTCCGAAGACCGGCTCTGCAGATAGAGCGCGAAATCGGTCTGCCCTTTGCCCCATAGAAAATGCGCCAGACGATGCGTCTGGATTGCGTGAAAGCCTTTGAAATAAAGGAAGGGCTCGATCAGCCGGCTCGACGCCGGATCGCGCTCGACGACAGCCATGATATCGGCGCGAAGGGCGGTGCCCATGTCGGGTTCGGCCTGCACGGCGCGCGCAAAAGCGTCGGCGACGAGATCGGCGGAGACGGAACTATTGCCGAGTCGCCCGGCAATGCGTTTGCCGACCGCCTCCTCGAAAGAGGAGCAATTGAGCACGGAGGTGAGCAGGAGCGTCGTCAAGAGAGGCTCATGCGCGAGCACCGTCTCGGCCTCCTTGCGGATATGATCCCACAGGGCATCGTCGCTGAACGTCTTGCGCAGCGGCGACATGCGCGGTTCATTGTTGATCGACACGAGAGTCACATGCCCCTTCGTCTGCGTCGCATACTGATCTGAATGCGGCATGACCGACCTTCCGGAAAAGACGAGATGAGATGCATCCGGCATGCCGAGCATGTCCCGGAAAAGTTGCTAGACTTTTCCGATGAAGGACATGCTCTAGCTTTTTGAAATAGAGCCGATTTGTTCCGATCAGGTGGAATCGCTCGCGATTCCACCTGATCGGGATCGGCTCTAAAGCGCATGGATGACCTCCTCACGCCGCGGCTGCGATGGTTCCGGCGGCTGCCAGGCCGCGCTCGAGATCGGCGAGAATATCCTCGATATGTTCGAGGCCGATCGAGAGCCGCACATAGCCGTCCGACACGCCGGTCGCGTGCTGATCCTCGGGCGAAAGCTGCGAATAAGTCGTGGTCGCCGGATGGATGGCGAGGCTACGCGCATCGCCGATATTGGCGACATGATAAAAGAGCTCGAGATTGTCGATAAAGCGACGTCCTGCATCTCGCCCGCCGGCAAGCTCGAAGCCGACGAGGCCGCCGAAGCCGCCTTTCAGATATTTTTCCGCGCGCTGGCGGACGACGCCCGTTTGCTGTGACGGGTGGATGACCTTGGTCACTTCCCGCCGGTTGGCGAGATAGGCCGTAACGGCGTCGGCGTTCTTCACATGCCGCTCGATGCGAAGCGCCAGAGTTTCGAGACCTTGCAAAATGAGAAAGGCATTGAAAGGCGAGAGCGCGGCGCCGAGATCGCGCAGCAAGGTCGTGCGGGCCTTGAGAATATAGGCGAGGGGACCGAGCGGCGCCGCGGCTTCGACCCAGACTGCGCCATGATAGCTCGGGTCCGGCGTATTCAACGCCGGCTGGCGGTCCGGGAATCTTTGCCAATCGAAATTGCCGCCGTCGACGATCAGGCCGCCGATCGAATTGCCGTGTCCGCCGAGATATTTGGTCGCCGAATAGACCACGATCGCGGCACCATGATCGAAGGGCCGGGCGATGATCGGTGCGGCGGTATTGTCGACGATGAGCGGAATGCCATAGACGAGGCCGATCTCTGCGACTTCTGCGATCGGAAAGACGGTCAGCTTCGGGTTGGGTAGCGTCTCGGCATAATAGGCCCGCGTCCGGTCGTCTGTGGCGCGGCGGAAATTCGCGGGATCGGAAGGATCGACGAAACGCACCTCGATGCCCTGATCCTTCAGCGTATTGGCGAAGAGATTCCAGGTGCCGCCATAGAGATCGGTCGAGGAGACGATATTGTCGCCGGCATGCGCGAGGTTCTGGACAGCGATGGCGGAAGCGGCCTGACCGGAGGCCAAAGCGAGCGCGGCGACGCCACCTTCGAGCGCCGCAACGCGCTTCTCCAATATATCGGTCGTCGGATTGCCGATGCGCGTATAGATGTTGCCGAGCTCTTTCAACGCAAAGAGATTGGCGGCATGTTCGGTATCGAAGAACTGATAGGATGTCGTCTGATAGATCGGCACGGCCACCGCACCGGTCGCAGGATCGGCGCGCCATCCGGCGTGCAAGACGACGGTTTCAGGACGGTTCGATGGAAGGGACATGGAAGCCTCCGTGGGCTCGGTTGCGTTCGAAAGAGGGGAGGTTGGCGCGAGCGCGTGATCTTCGCCTCGCTCATAGATATCGGCATCGTCAGTTTCGGCGTGCGCGTGCACGGACACGATGCGAGGCGTGAGCCGCGCAAAAATGTCGGCAATCAAGCTCATAGCATCATCTCCTGCGTCGGCGCGCCGCGCGCCGGCTTGCTGCGTGCTTTGCCGCCTTGCTCGACAAGCGTTCGCGCCGCGCGCGTGGCCGCCGACGGGTCTGCAAATCGACGGCCTTCAAGCGCATGAAAGATGTGATGGGAGGCGAAGAAGGTGAAAGCCTCGCGACGATGATCGCGGGCGACGATGCCGGCGGTGTGTCCGGCGACCTCAATGACGTAAGCGTCAGCCATGTTTGATCCTCTAGCGCCGTTGGCCGTGTGTTGAGCGATGCCACGGTAATGGCGATAAGCGATTTGAATCGGCTCGCTCTTCGAAGGCGAAATGGTCGCCTGCAGAAGGTTGCTGGTCCGCCGCCGATCGGATCGCGCGTTAGATGAAATATTATTTAGTCTATAAATATTGTCAACTTTAAATGCGCGAAGCCTCTCACCCGCGGAGGTATCAACCCATGGCGACGCGGCGGCAATACGCCTTGATGAGATTGGCCGCAGCCTTGCTGCCGCTGGCGAAAGCCTTCAACGCCTTTCCATGCGGAGGGGACAGCGTTTCCATCTTGATCGCAGCGGCCCGGTCATCGCGAAGGATCGTGCTGAAATTGCAACCATAAAGGAACACAAATGCTGAATTGTGCCGTGGCTGGGGTTCGTCCATACGTTTAGAACGCTTTGTTTTGCGCCGAGCAGCGAAATAAGCACGATGTTTCAACTCTTTCGGCAAGAGTTCGGATTTTTCCAGCAGGGCTCAAAATAGAATTGAACTCAAATGCCTTGCTGTCGCTCGAAGCCAGCTCAAGCCTCGGAAGCTTCCCACGGGTAGGGCAGGGCGTTGAAGGGCGCCGCGGCCGCTTCGATCTCGCGTGAAACTGCTACATGTTTCGGATTGGTAGTGACGAAGGTTTCATCGGTCGCCGCCATCAAGAGGCCGCCGTCCGGCCTGTGCTCCACGATCGCGGAGGCTGGTGGCGTGATCAGAGGCGCGAAGCGCGGCGCGACATAGGTGATCCAGGCAAGCCGGAGGGCCGGCTGCCGCCGGCGATCCTTCGGCCACAGATCCGTGAGGCTCGCCGGATAGGCTGTCCCGATGCTGGCCTCGAATGTTTCCGCGAGCGCGAGAAGCGCCCCTTTGAAGATCTCATAGGTCACGACATCTGGACCGGGCACCACCCCGTAATCCGTGTTGATTCCAATCCAATTGCAACTCCATTTGCTGGGCTTGCCGGCATACATATTCGCTTCGAAATTGCGGGGTCCACGTTTCGTCTCGGTGTGGTTGTGCGCATACAATTGATAGCCGTGAAGCGGCTGCGGCGTGCCGTCCTCATTCGTGCCGACATTGGCCGCGATCTTTTCGGCAAGCGGCCCTATTTCTGTGTCGAAGGGCACGGAGCGATTGCCTTCGGCCCATGTATACCAATGCGCGAAGATCGGATTGACCGCCTGCAGCCGCGCGATCAATTTGAGCCAGCGCGCCGCCAAATCTTCCGGCGTCTCTTGGCGCGGTCCCCAGCGCGTGAAGACACTGTAAGATAGTCCGGGCGTCATCGGCGTCTCCTCCTTGGCATATAGGCGATGACTATGTCGGGAAACTCTTCTTCGAACTGCTTGCGTACGTAATCGGCGGCGCCTTGTTCGGCAAAATACCATTTGAGGCCGAGACCCAAGGCATCTGTAACTTCGGTCTGTTGCTCGGCTTGGATCTCTAATTTCAGCATAACATTGGCTGCTAGGCTGCCGCCTGCCATTAAAAGCTGCTCATAGCCTGGTCCTTTGGCGTCCACCGCATCGCCTTTGTGCATGTCGCCGTCGACGAGATCGCCCGTATAGCGAAAACAATCGTCGAAATAGACAGGCTTCCCTGTGACCGGGCTCATGAACATGACGGCAAAGCCGCGTGGGATCGGCGCAAGCGGATTGACACGTGCGTGAACATCATCCTCATAATCGTTGGTGCGGTCACTTGCGCCATGCGGGGTGTCCGGCACGGGCGCTGGACAGAGCTGCGGCTCATTGCTCTTGTTGTCAGGTTGCGCATCGGCAGCGGCTTGTGGGCTCGCATCGTTCTTCGCCTGGATCGCGTCTTCGACGGCATCCCAACTGAGGAAAAGATCGCCTTGCAGATCGCGGCCGATCCGCGTTCCCGTCGCGATATCGACATAGATGCCGTTGCGATTCTGCGCGCGGATCGTCACGTCCGAGCCGTCGCTGGCCCTGGCGGAGAGGACCAGCATGCCCTCCGACCGATCGAGCCTATAGCTCACATCGGGATGATCCGGCAGCGTGCCTTGCGCGATGACGCCGCTATTGGGCGAAGGAATGATAAGTGCGCCCAGAACCGCCGTCGGAATGCTGAAGCGCGCGGCGAAGGTCGTGAGCGCTGCGAGCATCTCGGGCGTGATCTCTGCCAAAAAGGAGCCAGCGCCCGCACGTGCTGCCGTGGCGCCGACAAAGGCTTCGCTGCCTTTGCTCTTGCTGCCTATAGCCACCGGAGTGATCGTGACCGAAGCGGGATGCGTATGCGCCGGCTCTACTGGCTTTGATGCGCCGCCGCCGTCGCCCCATTCGCCGCTTTGCCGGCCATTGCCTGCCGGTACACGCGGCTGGTTCGGGTCATATTTGGCGAGATCGGCTGCGGCGAGATCGAAGCCGAAGGTCAGCATCAAGGCCCGCGGAGACACACCCCGTTCGAGCAGATCCTCGGCGTGAAACAAACGAAAAGCATCGGCGCGGGTTTCGAGCCGTGGCAGACGCGCGAAGGCGAGCCGAATATTGGCGAGCGCCTTGTCGCCGCGCCGCCATTGCTCGGAGGCGCCTTCGATATGCCTGAACACATCAGGTGAAACGGTCCGACCATAGGCTGCCGCAAGCAGCGCGAAAATGCGTTGCCTGTCGGCATCGATGTCGAGAACAGGTTCGCCACCTTGATTTCGCGTCATGCGCGCGAGAACGGTGCCCGCACCAAAGACCAGTCCTGCGTCATTGATCTCGATCGCAGTGCCGATCGCGCTGCGCGAAACGCGCGCGTCAAATCGCTTTCTGAGAGTTTTGCTCGCACGCACAAAAGCCTCCGAAATCAGCCGGACGGATTGAGCGTGAAGGTAATCGAAGCACGGCGATTTGGCTAGAACAAGCCAAGAACATCAATCGTACAGAGAGAGCCGGAAAGCAGGTGCAAAATCCATTTTCCATGCGACATGTCATGCGCGCCGCACAGTGAAACGAACGCGCCTTCCCACGAGCTCTACCAAGGATTTGGTTCGCGGCTTTACTTCACTGGCGGGGTAGCCCCGAACCGGATTCGAACTAAAAACATCAATCAGCTCAGAAACTTGCGCGGGCCGTCAACCTTGGGTCGTCTCTAAGTACCTGCAAATATGAAGAAATTTCTCTGGCTGGGGGACCTGGATTCGAACCAAGATTGACGGAGTCAGAGTCCGCAGTTCTACCGTTGAACTATCCCCCATTAAAATCACGCATTTTCAATAACTTGGGAGATTGTTTTACAATCTCGGGCGAAATCAGCCGGGAGGTTTTGCAATTCACGTTTGCTGGCCGTTCAGGAGGCGCTTCTAGAATGATTGAGAGCCGGTTGGCAAGCGGAACTTCCATTCCTTCATGCCTTGCGCTTGCGCTGGCGCGCTCAAAAATCCGCTTCAGTCGTGGACATAGGATCGATACCAGTCGATGAAGGCGGCGACCCCTGTCTCGATCGGCGTCGCCGGGCGATAGCCGGTCAATGCGTAGAGAAGATCCGTATTGGCGTAGGTGACCGGGACATCTCCCTTCTGCATCTCCATATAATTGCGACGGGCGGCGCGGCCGCTCGCTTTTTCCACCGCAGTGACGAAATCCTCGAGACCGACGGGGCTTCCGGCGCCGATATTGACCACCCGCCAGGCGGCCTGAGGCGACAGGCTGTCGATTGGGTTGACATCGCCGGCGCGCGCCAACGGCGGTGGTGGCGCGACAGGCAACAGACGCAGCATGGCTTCGGTGAGATCATCGACAAAAGTGAAGTCGCGCTGCATTTTCCCATAGTTGTAAATGTCGATCGGCTGGTCGGCCGCGATTGCGGCGACGAATTTGAACAAAGCCATATCCGGTCTTCCCCAGGGTCCATAGACGGTGAAAAAGCGCAGCATCGTCACCGGGATCGCAAAGAGGTGGCTGTAGGCATGGGCCATCTCCTCGGTGGCTTTCTTGGTTGCGGCATAAAGCGTCAATGGGTGATCGGCCCGATCGGTCTCGCGAAAGGGTATCGATTGATTGGCGCCGTAGACGGAGGAGGTGGAAGCAAGCAGCGCATGCCGCGGCGGCGCTTGCCGCATCACTTCGAGGAGATTGAACGTGCCGGTAAGATTTGCGTCGAGATAGGCGCGCGGATTTTCGAGACTATAGCGGACGCCGGCCTGCGCCGCGAAATGATAGACGGCGTCGAATCCTTGCCCATAGAGCGCTTGCAACCTGGCGAAATCTTCAAGCAGACATTCATGTGCCTGAAAGCCGGAAAAACGTTCGAGCTGCGCATGGCGCGCATGTTTCAATGCAGGATCGTAATAGGGCGTGAAGCCGTCCACGCCGACGACTTCGTCGCCGCGCTCGAGGAGCCTCGCCGCCAGGTGAAACCCGATAAAGCCGGCCGACCCGGTGACAAGAACGCGCATCAAAAACTCCTTTGCGCAAGCAATCATAAACCGCAGGCGTCCGACCTTTCTCTACTGTGTCGCCCACACTTATCAATGCACTTTTTCGGAAAAGGGGTGGTGTAAGAAGAAATGCGGCGACGCGTTTCATTGATTTTGCGCAGGGGCTAGGCTAGCCTTTGGCCAACCTCCCTGGGCATTCCGCTTCTTCTCGAACTGGTCTTGTTCTCGAACTAATCTTGCGGTCGATCACCGATCTTGGATCTCACGGCCGCTCTGTCGCGCCCGGCACCGGCGCCTGGTATTGACGATCAGCCGAACTGTCCCTAGCACCTGGGGGCAAGAGTCTGGGGTCAAGCGACGCATCAGCCAAGCAAGAGAAGGAAACGCCGCCCGTGTCCGAGCATAAAGCACCGCTAAAAATCGTCTTCCTCGATCGCGCGACGATCGGTGTTCCGGTCCGCGCGCCGAGGTTTCCGCATGAGTATAAGGAATATCAGGCGACCGCCGTCGAGGCGATTGTCGAACGTCTCGGCGACGCCGAGATCGCGATCATCAATAAAGTGCAGATGCGGGCGCCGAGCCTCGAAAAACTGCCGAAACTGAAGCTGATCGCGGTCGCCGCGACTGGCACCGATTGCGTCGACAAGGCCTATTGCAAGGCGCATGGCATTGCCGTCGTCAACATCCGCAATTATGCGGTCAATACGGTGCCGGAACATACGCTCGCGCTGATCTTCGCGCTGCGCCGCAGCCTCTTTCCCTATGTGCTCGATGTCCGCCGCGGCAAATGGCAGACGATCGATCAATTCTGCTATTTCGATCATCCGATCCGCGACATTGCCGGCTCGACGCTCGGCCTCATCGGCTATGGCGCTTTAGGCAAATCCGTCGCCACAAGGGCCGAGGCGCTCGGCATGAAAGTGATCGCGACCGATGTCTATGACTTCCCCGGCAAGGTCAATCTCGACACGATTTTGAAAGAGAGCGACATCGTCTCCCTTCATTGCCCGCTCACCGATGGCACCCGCAACATTATCGGCGCGGCTGAGTTCAAAAAGATGAAGAAGGACGCGATCCTCATCAATACTGCCCGCGGTGGCTTGGTCGACGAGGCGGCGCTGGTCGCGGCGTTGAAGAGCGGCGAGATCGCCGGCGCCGGCTTCGATGTCTTGACCGTGGAGCCGCCGAAGCAAGGCAATGTGTTGCTCGATGCCGATCTCCCCAATCTGCTGATCACGCCGCATGTCGCCTGGGCGAGCCATGAGGCGATGACTGGGCTTGCCAATCAGCTCGTCGACAATATCGAGGCCTGGGTCGCGGGCACGCCGCAGAATGTCGTTCTGGAATAGGCGGATGCGCTTCTATTACGGCGCGTGATCAGGCCTTCAGCTCGTGAGGTCTTCTTTGGGCGCGTTCGGCCGGTTCAGCCAGTCGAGCGCGCCTTGCAATATATAAGCGGCCGCCATTTTATCGACGACCGCGGCGCGTTTGGCGCGCGAGACGTCCTGCTCGATCAAAGAGCGGGTGACGGCCGCGGTCGAGAGCCTTTCGTCCCAAAAGACGAAAGGCCGGTCTGTCAGCTGCTTTAGATTGCGCACGAAAGCGCGCGTCGATTGCACGCGCGGGCCTTCGCTGCCGTCCATATTGAGCGGCAGGCCGATGACGAAACCGGCGACATCGAATTTTTCCGCGCGCGCCAAGAGTTGCGCCGCATCGGCGGAAAATTTGCTCCGCTTCAGCGTCTCGAGGGGCGTCGCAAGCCGACGCTCGACATCGGAGAGCGCCAAGCCGATCGTCTTGGTGCCGAGATCGATCCCCATCAGCCTTTGCGTGCGGCCAAGGCGCGGCGCGAGATCTTCGAGTTCGCGGAGCTCCGGCGACGTCATTCTTTAAAACCTAACAAGATCGATCATGCTCCATATTTATAGGGCGTGCCGAGATCTCCGCTTCGCCTCTTGCGGCAGGCCGTATTCCTGGGCAATTTGCCGTCAATTTCTTCCAGGGGACAATCTCATGAATCTCATCTGGCTCGGCCATTCCGCCTTTCGCATCCAGACCGGCGGCTCGGTCATTCTCATCGATCCGTTCCTGTCGGGAAATCCGAAATTCACAGGCGATGTCGCGCAGGCGAGCGCCGGGGCGACCCATATCGTCCTGACCCATGGCCATGACGATCATATCGGCGATACGGTCCAAATCGCCAAAGCGACCGGCGCGCAAGTGATCTCGAATTTCGAGATCTGCATGTATCTCGCGGGGCAGGGGATCGACAATATCAACCCCGGCAATACGGGCGGCACGATCGACTGCGGCAGTTTTGCCGTCAGCTTCACCCAGGCGCTGCACTCCTCCGGCACGGTGGTCAACGGCCAATATGTCTATCTCGGCAATCCGATGGGCATCGTCATTGCCCCGAAGACCGGCCCGTCCTTATATCATATGGGCGATACGGATGTTTTTTCCGATATGGCGCTGATCGCCGAGCTGCACCAGCCGCAGATCGGGCTGGTGCCGGTCGGCGACCGTTTCACCATGGGCGCCAAGTCCGCGGCGCTGGCGGTGAAGCGCTATTTCAATTTCGAGGCGGTGGTACCCTGCCATTACGGGACCTTCGATCTCCTCGCACCGGACCCGAGCGACTTCATCGCGGCTTTGGGAGGCACTCCGAAAGTGCTCGTGCCGCAGATCGGGGAGAGGTTGGCGTTGTGAGAGGGCGCGGAGAGCTCCGCATCCCCGCTCATCGGTGGTGGGTCAGTTTGCATTTCCGCTTTCGACCGATTGTGTTGAAAAGCTCACAAGTTACGTGGCGACGAAAACTGGCATAGAGAGTGGCGTGAAAGGCAAACGCCGCTCAAGGCCATCGTAAATCGCTTGCAGAAGCTCCACGCTGCATAAACAGTCGACGATGTGTCCCCTCGCGTGCTCTTCCGAGAGAAGCGCGCACGGCCTTGAAAAATCTAGGTCAGAGGAGAGAGCAGACTTTTTCAACACAATCGACCCTTCGCGGACCTTTCTGGGTGCAGGCGTGGCGCCCGAAGAGTCCATCCTGCCTTCATCGTCGATGACTGGGTTGACTGATCTAGCGCAACACGCCTGATCGCCGGCCCCGCAATCTAGGATTCCGTGCGGCCGACCCCGGCGGACGGTCCGTCCCAGGTTGGATGGGGAAACGGATATGAGGCTGGACATGCTTCGCGACTTGCTGGTGCACGTGGACGGAGGCCATGCGGGGAGGCTAAGGGTGCAATTTGCCGCCGACCTGGCGGTACGCACAGGCGCGCGGCTAAGCGGAATACACGTGACCCCACCGGCGGAGGTGCCGCCCCGGTACAAGCCGAGCCGCGTCGCCAAGGTAGCCGCCGATCTCTCCGCGGAGTTGGCCTTGGACGCCCAAGCGGCGGCGACGGTGTTCAGCGAAGAAGCCACGGCGCGCTTGGCTGACGCATGCTGGTTCGAGGCAGAAGGTGACGTAGCCCAGGGCATAAGCAACAGAGCGCGCTATGCGGACCTTGTCATCCTTGGACAATACGAATGGCAAGGCTCGCCGGAAACCCATCCATTGCCGATCGCCCACTCGGTCGTCTTGCGGTGCGGTCGCCCAGTCCTGGTCGTGCCCGCCGCCGTGCAGCAGAGCGCGCTCGCGAGAATTGCGGTCGCTTGGGACGGTAGCCGTGAAGCCGTCAGGGCAGTCCACGACGCCTTGCCACTATTGCGCCTGTCGCGGTCGGTTCAAATCGTGACGATGATCCCCCCGTCTGCGGAGGACAACGAGGTCGATGCGCCAAGCCTGTCGGCGCACTTGGCCAAACACGGGATCGAAATCGGAACGGATATGCTCCAAATCAGGACCGTCGAGGAACATGACTCGCTCCGAAAGCAGATCGAGCAAGGACATTATGATCTATTGGTGATGGGCGGCTACTCGCACCCCATGTGGCTGGAATTCATCTTCGGCGGAGTCACTCAATCCGTTCTCTTGTCGTCAAAAATACCGGTGCTCGTTTCCCATTAGCCGAAGGTGAAGTGCATGCAGGCCTCTGAGGACGGCGTCAATGGACCGCAGCGCGTGAACGCCTTTCGGGTCCTTTGGGGCCGCCTGAAGGAACACCCCCTATCGCGGGTCGGGCCGGGGCTTATCACCGGCGTGGCTGACGACGACCCGAGCGGCATAGCCACCTACTCCCAGGCGGGCGCGCAATTCGGCCTCAACATGCTTTGGACGATGCCGCTGGCCTTCCCTTTGATGTCCGCGATTCAATCCATGTGCGCGCGCATCGGCCGGGTCACCGGGAAGGGACTGGCCGCCAACATCAAGGCCACGTTCCCGCCGATCGTGATTCAGGGCGTCTTGCTGCTGCTGCTGATCGCCAATACCCTCAACATCGCCGCCGACGTTGCCGCCATGGGGGAAGTCGCGGAGCTCGTCACCGGTTTCAATCGCCATCTCATGACGGCGTTCTTCGTGTTCGGAACGCTGCTGCTGCAGGTGTTCATCCCGTATCATCGTTACGTCTTCTTCCTGAAATGGCTGACCCTCTCCCTGCTGGCCTACGCCGCGGTCCTGTTCACGGTTCACGTCCCTTGGGGTCAGGTGGCGCTGCGCACGGTCTGGCCCAGTTTCACGCCGAATGCCGCCGCCGCCGCCGTGGTCGTCGGCGTCTTCGGCACCACAATCAGTCCCTACCTCTTCTTTTGGCAGGCATCCGAAGAGGTCGAGGACATGCAGGCAGGACAAGGCGCCGCGCCGCTCATTTGCGATGTGCCTGCGGCAGCCGCGGAACTCCGCCGCATCCGGTGGGACACCTGGAGCGGCATGTTCTACTCCAACATCACGGCCTATTTCATCATCCTGGCGACCGCCGTCACGCTCAACGTGGCGGGAATTACCGACATCAATACGGCGGCGCAGGCGGCGAGCGCACTTCGGCCGCTCGCCGGCAACTTCGCATACATACTCTTCGCCCTTGGCATTCTCGGCGTCGGCTTGATCGGCGTGCCAGTGCTCGCGGGCTCTGCCGCCTATGCCCTTTCCGAGGCTATGGGTTGGAAGTCGGGCCTTGAACGGAAGGCGCTCGATGCTCGCGGGTTCTACGGCATCATAGCCGTCAGCGTGCTCGCCGGACTTGTTATCCAGTATTCGCCGATCAGTCCGATGAAGGCCTTGTTCTGGAGCGCGGTCATCAACGGGGTCGTAGCTGTGCCCCTCATGGCTGTGATCATCCTGCTGGTCTCCAAGAAATCTGTGATGGGCGCTTTCACTGCGAGCCGGTCGCTCATCATCCTCGGCTGGATTGCAACAGCGGTCATGGGCGCGGCGGCCGTGCGGATGCTCATCCCCGGTTAGGCTGGCGCCACCTCGCAGCAGAAGGTCCGCTCACCACCCATGCCGGAAGTTCAGACTGACCTACTACCCGCTCATCTCCCGCATTGCCCCGGCAGGAACCGAAATGCTATAGGCTCGCTCCTTGCTTCCCAAGTCCCGCTGCCGAAGGAATTCCCATGTCCGTCGATCAGGCGACCGTCCGCCGCATCGCCCATCTCGCCCGCATCAAAGTCGCAGATGAGGAACTGCCGCATCTTGCAGAAGAGCTCAACGCCATCTTGGCCTTCGTCGAGGAATTGAGCAGCGTCAATGTCGAAGGCGTCGAGCCAATGACCTCGGTCATGCCGATGCAGATGACAATGCGCGCCGATGTCGTCACCGAAGGGGGCCAAGCCGATCCGATCCTCGCCAATGCGCCGGTGGCCGAAGATCATTTCTTCGTCGTGCCGAAGGTCGTGGAATAGGGACACGCCGCTCAAGCCTCGCAGCCAGGCTTCGAGGACCCAATTCGGCGGCGGCCGACACAGCCGGCATCCCATACTTATATATAAGAGAGAGTGGATTGTGAGTGATTTGACCGATTTGAGCCTCGCCGAAGCGCGCGACGCTCTCGTGAAGAAGGCGGTTTCCGCCGTCGATCTCGCCAAGGCGCAAATCGCGGCGATCGAAAAGGCGCGGGCGCTCAATTGCTTCATCGTCGAGACGCCGGAGCAGGCGCTCGCCATGGCCGCCTCATCGGATGCGCGGCTAGCCGCAGGTCAAGCTCGCCCGCTCGAAGGCATTCCGCTCGGCATCAAGGATCTTTATTGCACCAAGGGCGTGCAGACCACGGCGGCGAGCCACATTCTCGAAGGTTTCGTGCCGAGCTATGAATTGACGGTCAGCGCCAATCTTTGGCGCGATGGCGCGGTGATGCTGGGCAAGCTCAATCTCGACGAATTCGCCATGGGCTCGTCGAATGAGACCTCTTATTTCGGGCCGGTGACCTCGCCCTGGCGGCGGCCGGGATCGAATGTCCCGATCGTGCCCGGCGGCTCGTCGGGCGGCTCGGCTGCTGCGGTCGCGGCGCGGCTCTGCTTCGGTGCGACGGCGACAGATACCGGCGGCTCGATCCGTCAGCCCGCCGCCTTCACCGGCACGGTTGGGATCAAGCCGACCTATGGCCGCTGCTCGCGCTGGGGGATCGTGGCCTTTGCCTCCTCGCTCGATCAGGCGGGGCCGATCGCCCGCAACGTGCGCGACGCGGCGATACTTCTGCGCTCCATGGCCGGCCATGATCCGAAGGATGCAACCTCGGTCGATGTTCCCGTGCCGGATTATGAAGCGGCGATCGGCACCTCGATCAAGGGCAAGGTGATCGGCATTCCGAAGGAATATAGGCTCGACGGCATGCCGGCCGAAATCGAGCGGCTGTGGCGCGAGGGCGTCGCCTGGCTGAAGGCGGCGGGCGCGACCATCGTCGACATTTCCCTGCCGCATACGCGCTATGCGCTGCCGGCCTATTATATTGTGGCGCCGGCGGAGGCCTCGTCCAATCTCGCCCGCTATGACGGAGTGCGCTACGGCTTGCGCGTGCCGGGCAAGGACATTGCCGATCTCTATGAGAACACCCGCGCGGCCGGCTTCGGCAAAGAGGTACGCCGCCGCATCATGATCGGCACTTATGTGCTCTCGGCCGGCTATTATGATGCCTATTATGTCCGGGCGCAGAAGATCAGAACCCTGATCAAGCGCGACTTCGAGACGGCCTTCGTCGATGGCGTCGATGCGATCCTGACGCCGGCGACGCCCTCGGCCGCCTTCGGGATCGGCGAGAAGGGTGCCGCCGATCCGGTCGAAATGTATTTGAACGACGTCTTCACCGTGACGGTGAATATGGCTGGTCTGCCCGGCATTGCCGTGCCGGCCGGCATCTCGTCGGAAGGGCTGCCACTGGCTTTGCAATTGATCGGCCGCGCTTTTGAAGAAGAGACCTTGTTCTCGCTCGCTTCGGTCATCGAACAGGCCGCGCCGAAGATCGCGCTGCCGCCGAAATGGTGGGTGTGAGGCGGGGCTCGCCTTGCAAATGCTATATATCAAAGCCGAAATGGCTCGAACCGATGAAGTCCTGAGGCACGATCATGAACACGCACGCAAAACCCTCAAAACTCGTCAAGGGCGCGACCGGCGATTGGGAGATCGTCGTCGGCCTGGAGGTCCATGCCCAGGTTGTTTCCAAGGCGAAACTCTTCTCCGGCGCCTCGGCCGAGTATGGCGGCGAGCCTAACACCCATGTCTCGCTCGTCGATGCGGCCATGCCCGGCATGCTGCCGGTGATCAATGCGGAATGCGTCGCCCAGGCGGTGCGCACCGGGCTCGGGCTCAAGGCGCAGATCAATCTGCGCTCCGTCTTCGACCGCAAGAATTATTTCTACCCGGATCTGCCGCAGGGCTATCAGATCTCCCAGTATAAGAGCCCGATCGTCGGCGAAGGGACGGTCATCGTCGATGTCTCGCCGAGCGAGCAGATCGAGGTCGGCATCGAGCGCCTGCATCTCGAGCAGGACGCCGGCAAGTCGCTGCATGACCAGTCGGCGACCGAGTCCTTCGTCGACCTCAACCGTTCCGGCGTCGCGCTGATGGAGATCGTCTCGAAGCCCGACATGCGCTCGGCCGAGGAGGCCAGGGCCTATGTAACCAAGCTGCGGACCATCCTGCGCTATCTCGGCACCTGCGACGGCAATATGGAGCAGGGATCGCTGCGCGCCGACGTCAATGTCTCGGTGCGCCGGCCGGGTGAGCCCTTCGGCACCCGCTGCGAGATCAAGAACGTCAATTCGATCCGCTTCATCGGCCAGGCGATCGAGATCGAGGCGCGCCGCCAGATCGGCATCATCGAAGACGGCGGCAAGATCAGCCAGGAAACCCGGCTGTTCGACCCGAACCGCGGCGAGACCCGCTCGATGCGGTCGAAGGAAGAGGCGCATGATTATCGCTACTTCCCCGATCCCGATCTGCTGCCGCTCGAATTCGATGCCGCCTTTGTCGATGCGCTCGCTGCCTATCTGCCGGAGCTGCCGGACGCCAAAAGGGCCCGCTTCATGGCCGAGTATGGTCTGCCGGCCTATGACGCCGGCATTCTCGTCGCCGATAAGGAGACGGCCGATTATTTCGAGGCGACCGTGGCCCATGCCGGCAAGCACCGCGATCCCAAGGCGGTGGCCAATTGGATCATGGGCGATGTCTCAGCCTATGCGAATTCGCTCGGCCTCTCGGTGCCGCAGACCCATTTGCAGCCGGCGCAGATCGCCGGCCTCGTCGATCTCATCGCCGACGGCACCATCTCGGGCAAGATCGCCAAGGATCTGCTCTTAATCCTCATCAGCGAGGAGAAGGACGGCGATCCTTATGCCATCGTCGAAGCCCGCGGCATGAAGCAGGTGACCGATCTCGGCGCGATCGAGACCGCGGTCGATGCCATCATCGCGGCCAATCCGGACAAGGTCGCGCAAGCGCGAGCCAAGCCTTCGATGCTCGGCTGGTTCGTCGGACAGGTGATGAAAGAGACCGGCGGCAAGGCCAATCCGCAAGCCGTCAACGAACTTCTGAAGACGAAACTCGGCATTTGAGATGCCCACCGAATCACCCGCAAGTGCGGGTGATTCGCATTTCATGGTGCGTCCGATGCCTTTGCCGCGGTCATTCCGCGGCATTTTTGTTTCGCCCCACAAAATTTTTTTCATGCCCATCGTCGGCCCCGGATCGCGCGTGCGCAACTCTTCTCGATCGCGCCTTCGCGGCTTGAAAAGAGAGATCGATCCGGCCGATCGTCCTGCTCAAGCGCCGTGCATGATCGACTGATGAAGCTTTGCATTCGTGTCGCGACGCGCGTCATGAGAGGCGCACATAGGCGCGATGAAAAATCTATAGTTGCAAGAAAAACAATGACTTTGTTTACGAGCTATGCGACTCGGCCGAGCTCGCGCAGCGGCTTTCCGAAACGCCGTCACGCGTTTTGCCGATGCATTTCGCGCGGCATCGATGATCCTCACTGCGCTTGCCCGATGCGATCGCGATCATCGTTGCGCCTATGCTCGACGAGCTCGATTCGAGGCCTCGACATGAGCATCGAGCAGCGTTCTCGAGCAAAGAATCTCACGTTTGTGCGCGCATGCCTCTTGCACGACTGATTAACCGCGGTACGCTAATCAGGCCTCTTGTCGGCACATCAACCTACGCCGACGAAATAGCAGAGGGGACTTGAACATGGTGAAGGCTACCACCAAACGTAAACCCGCGAAGAAGACCGCGGCGAAGAAGAGCACCGCCAAGAAATCAGCGCGCAAGGCGGTTACCAAGAAAAGCGCGGTGAAGAAGACTGCGGCGAAGAAAAGCGCCGCAAAAAAGAGCTCGGTGAAGACCGCTGCGAAGAAGGCCGTCAAGACTACGGCGCGCAAATCTCCGGCTAAAAAGGCCAGTGCCAGGAAGGCGAGCCCGAAAAAGGCCACGCGCAAGGCCGCTGCCCGCAAGCCAAAGGCCCCGGCCCCGGTGACACCGGAGACGGTCTAAACTTTTTGGAAGAGGAGGACGGAGACGGCCGGTGCGGTTCTGCTGCGATGTTTCGCATGCTGATACCGGTCCGGTCGTCCCGTCTCCGTCTCGTTCTCGCGCGAGCTCTGCTCCGAAGACGGTTTTAGCTGAATGAGATGGCGCACCGCCCCTCAGCCTGCCTGGGCGAGGGTCGCGGAACGCAGCACATGCTCATTCCCTTGGCCTATCGCACCAGACAGACGCGTGCGAAGGAGAGCCAGGTTTTGTCGGTTGCAGCACCCGACGCTTTCAGCTTTTGCCATTCGCTCCCGCATTTATCCATCCGCGCGCGCGAAGCCGGCGGCAATTCCTCCGGCATATCCGCCGCGAAATCGGCCACCATCGGGTCTATGCCTGGGGCTGGAGCGCTCGCCGGCGGGGCGCTCACCAGCGGAGCTGCCGGTGCTGACAGAGTTGTGGGCCGCATGGGCGGCATCGGCGTGATGCCCGATCCTTTGCTTCTGCCGTTCTCGTCCTGCGCCGTCGCGGCAAAGCCAGAGACCAGGCTTGCGAGAGCGGCAAGGCCGAGGGCCAGAATGATGCCGCGCATCCCCGGGCCGCCAGAGCATGTCCCGGAAAAGTTGATAGACTTTTCCGACAAAGGACATGCTCTCACTCTTTGATGTAGAGCCGATTTGTCCCGATCACGTGGATCGCACTTTGGCACATCTTGCCTACCCGATATGCGTGGACTGCGATCCCACGTGATCGGATCGGCTCTAGTGTCGCACCGTACCGCGGTGACGCGGCGACTTTCGCCTGAACCGGAGCTTGCCGGCGGAGACTTTTCCCGCTTCTGGTCACGCAGGTGGATCATCGCATCGCTCATCGAGAGGTCCTTCAGCATCGGCCGGGCACGTGCGTTCCGGCCTTTGGCAAGCTGCTTCAGCATGGGGAAACCTCGGCTCGCCACCGCGACTCTCTTGTCGAGGCCTTGCAGCGTCGAAACCATCCCGGCAATTCAAAGCGGCTTTGTGGCTGATGCCGGATATTGACGCAACAACCGGGCGTCCAACGCGCGCCGCCGACGCTTGATGAATGGCGGAGACGGAGGGATTCGAACCCTCGATAGGGCTTTACAACCCTATAACGGTTTAGCAAACCGCCGCCTTCAGCCTCTCGGCCACGTCTCCATATTGCCCGTTATATTAGCTTTGTGCTTTCCATACTGAAAGCAATGCGAATTGCAGCGGTATCGGGCGATCACGGAGATATGCCCGAGGCCGGTGGCAATGGCAAGCGAAACGCGGCCCGAGCCGTTGCTCGCATCATCTCCGGCTCTTGATTTGGCGGCGCCTCGCCCCAAATTCTGCACTAATGGACGTCATGCACTGATGCCGATGTCTTGTCCCGATGTCTTGCCGAAGATGTGTTGCCGAAGATGTGTTGCGGTTGAATCATCGTAAAATGAGCGCCAAGTAGAATAGAGTGCGGCAGCCGAACACCGAAATCAGCTGCAAAAATGAATTTCTACGTAAACTGCATAATATCCCTAGCTTGTTGCGCTTCTGCCACAACGGTCAGGCAAAGGAGGTAGGGAAATGATCCGCCATTTTATCGGCCAATCTTCCTGCCTATCCTCCGCTGCGTCGGCCGGAGACATGTTGCATAAGTTTGGGCGTCGCCTGAGTAAAACGGATTAAATATTTGTCTTATAGACGGTTTAAGGCATGGGCCTGAGGCTGGCTCTTCCCCTTCCGATAGCTGCGGGCTATGGTTTTCGATATCGGTTGCGGGGATGCGGAAAGGAAAGCCGATCCTTTATGGGTTTATCGGCGGAGATTGACATGAGGCTCGGCCAGAGCTTTCTCCTCAAGAGCTTTCTCCTCAGCAATATTGGCAAAAGCATTCTCAGAAGCATTCTCCTGGGATGGGCCGTTTTTTTGGCCGCAGGTGCGGCGGCGGAAGCGGCCGATAATGTGGTGCGCCAATCCTCGGTTGGCGGCTCGCCTGCGAGCGCCTATGCCGGTATTTGCGACATCTATGGCAATGGGTTCTTTTATCTTCCCGGCACCGACAGCTGCCTGAAGATCGGCGGCCTTGTCTATGGCGAGCTGCAGACGGCAGCGCCATCCTACAGCATCAATGGCCAGACCTTTGAGGGCAATGGAACGCCGAAAGGCGGCGGCTATATTCCTGGCTCGACTCAAATTGTCACGGCAGGCCAGCGCAATGCGGTTGACTATGTCATGCTCGGCCGCGTCGAGCTCGATGCGCGCGAAGCGACGTCCTATGGATCTGTGCGCGCCTTCGTGCGGGCAGATACGCTCTTCGGGCCGAGCGACAATGGGCTTATTGCAGGCGGACCGGGCAGCGCTTACAGCACCAATGTGCGCGATGCGACGATCCTTGACAAAGCCTTCCTTCAATTCGCCGGCCTGACCGCCGGCTATGCGCAATCCATGTTCGACTTCTATGCCGATGCCGACAATTGGGGCTATCTGCGCGGCTCGAATGCGACCGTGCCCTTGCTCGCTTATACGGCGACCTTCGGCAAAGGATTTTCGACGACGCTTTCGTTTGAAGATCATGATTGGCGCCGCGCTGCGATCGGCAGCACAATCGCCAATTACCAGGCCCTGCCGGCGAGCCAGCGCGTGCCCGACGTCGTCGGCAACATCAGGCTCGATCAGCCTTGGGGTGCCGCGCAGCTCTCGGGCGCGGCACATCAGATCCGCAGCAATTTATTCGCGACGACGGCGGACGGGACCTTGGGGGCCCCGGCCAATTCCAACAGCGATTTTGGACTGGCGGTTCAAGGCGGTCTCGAATTCAACACCGACATGATCGCGCCCGGCGACAAATTATGGCTGGAGGCTGCTTACGAGAAGGGTGGCTATAGCTATGTCGGGGGGAATAATCTCGCCTGGGCCTATGGTCCGGTGAATGGCACGCGCTATCCCGGTGCCGGCATCTCGCCGCAGGATTACAATTTCGGCTGGGATCCGCAGCTTCCGTCCGATTGCGTCTATACCGGCCTCACCGCCGCGACCGCGACCTGCGACAAGCCCTGGGGCTTCTCCTTCACCGGCGCTTTCAAACATTATTGGACACCGACCTTGAGTTCGGCTGTCTTCGGCTCCTTTCTTTCGACCAATTATGACGCCAACGCGCTGGCCGGTCTCGGCGGCGCCGTCGGCGATGTGGATACCAAGGAAACCCGCATCGGCGGCAGCCTCGTCTGGACGCCGATCAAAGGCCTCGATATCGGCACCGAATTTATGTATCTGCATTTGTCGCAATCGACTCCGGCCGGCCTCGCACCGAATTATGGCGCGACCAGTCTCGGCGCCGCCGGCGTGCCTGCCTTCAACAACAACAGCAATGAATATGAGGGGCGCATCCGCGTTCAGCGGGCGTTTTGACCTCGGCGTTTTGACTTCTCATGGGCCGAGGCCGGCGGCTTAGATCACGATGACTTTGGATTGAACCAATCCAAAGTCATGATTGAGACATCGGATATATCCGATGTCTCCAGAAACGTGATCAATTCTCATAATTTAGAGCGGGATATGCAGATAAGCCTACGCAATCTGCGTAAACTTGATTGCGCCCGGAAAACCGGTTCCCACTTTTCCTCATCCCGCTCTAGCATATCGGCAAAATCCTCAGCCTTGCGGCGGCAGGCTCTCGCCGTCCTCGACCTTTCTGATGAATTCGGCGATCCGATCGATCGAAGCCTCGTCATAAAGCAGCGGCGCATGGCCTTGGCCGTCGACGACATAAGTCTCGCAAGCCTTGTGGCGCTGTGCCATCTCGGCAAATGTCTCGGGCGACAGAACGTCGGAATTGGCACCGCGGATGGCGAGGAGGGGCACATTGGCCAAAGCCTCGAAGAGCGGCCAAGCGGGGGGCAGAGGCTCGTCGAGATCGATCGCCTCGAAGGGCTTCACGAGCCGCCGGTCGAACGTCAGACCGTAGCTTCCATCCGGCTTTTCGAATGTCGCGCGTGCATAGGCTTCGAAATCCGCCTCGGAGAGCGCGTCGAACTGGGCGCTCATCGTCTTCTTGAGACAATCGACGCTGTCGGCGAAAGAAATCGGCGCCACGAGATGGCGCAGATAATGCCGGATCCGGGCGAGGCCTTTCGCTTCGATGACGGGCCCGATGTCGTTGAGGACGGCGCCGCGCAAAAGGGTCGGCTGGCGCACGGCAAGGGCCATGATATGCAGGCCGCCGCGCGAGGTGCCGATAAAGATCGCCTCGCCGATTTCGCTCGCGGTCAACATCGCTGCTATATCGGCATTTTCGACCGCGAGGTCATAATTGCGCCAATTGCGGTCTCGATCGGAAGCACCTCGGCCGCGATAATCGATCGCGACGACGCGCCGTCTGCGTCCCGTGACGCCGGCGGCGAGCGCCGCAGCGAGCGGGCCGAAATCGGCAGCGTTGCGCGACAGGCCGGGAAGGCAGACGATCGGCAGGCCGGGGTCGAGCGGCGAGCCGTAATCGCGCATATGCAGCTTCAGCCCGTCAGGAGCGGCGATCAACCGGCTTTCGAAAGAACTTGCGTAAAACATGGAGTGGTCGCCGTGAGCTGCGGGATCCGGGCTTCGCAGCCATGTTTTTTTTTTTTTTTTTTTTTTTTTTTTTTTTTTTTTTTTTTTTCTCTTAACGCTGTTTGCCGTCCAAGGGAATCAGCGCAGATAAAGCGATGGGCTGGAGCGAAATAACCACCGATTTTAATCGCTAAGCCAGCGCCTCTCCGGATGTGCTTTAAGCTTATGAACGGTTCATTTACCATATGAGTATTTCATTGGAACTTATTTCAAATCTTACCGATTTCCGGGCATGAGAGAGCTTCCTCCCAAAGATCTGCGCCGCATCCTCGTCGTCGAGGATGACCTTCTCCTGCGCGATATGATCGTCGATATTCTGGATGAGGCCGGCTTTGCGACGAGCGGGGCTTGCTGTGCCGGCGAGGCGCTTGAGCTGCTCCGCGATCAGCAGGACAGCACCGAGGAGATTGCCGCGGTCGTGACCGATGTCGATATGCCGGGCGAGCTCGATGGTATCGGCCTGGCGGCGCGTGTGAATGAAAACTGGCCGCGGATTGGCGTCGTCATCACTTCTGGCGCGCATCGCGGCGCAGCGCTTGTCCTGCGCCCGCCGGCGCTTTTTCTCGCCAAGCCGTTTCGCGCCGACCGTCTCATCGCTGCAGTCCGGTCCGTCTTAGAGGCAGAGTTCGCGTCGCCTCAGCGTCGCGCTTCCTAATCTAAAGCTTGGCATGGACCTCGCGCAGCATTTCGGCGCGCGTCGCTTCGCCGAAACTCGCCTCATATATGGTGAGATTTTCCATCACCCTCTGCACGTAATTCCTGGTCTCGGTGAAGGGGATGCGCTCGACCCAATCGATCGGATCGATGCTGGGCGAGCGGGGATCGCCGTAGGCGGCGATCCATTGGTTCACCCGATGACCGCCGGCGTTATAGGCGGCGAAGACGAGGATCGGGCAGCCTTTTTCCTCGGCCAGCAATGCGCCGAGATGGGCGGCGCCGAGCTTGGCGTTGAAGGCGGCATCGCCGATGAGCTTCGCCGGATCGAAATCGAGGCCTGCACGTTCGGCCGTTCGTTTCGCCGTCGGGGCGATCATCTGCATTAGGCCTTTCGCGCCGGCAGAGGAGATGGCCTTTAAATCGAAGGCGCTTTCCTGACGCGCGATCGCGTAGACGATCGCCGGCGACGCGGAATTTTCGAGGGGATCGAAATTCGGCACGCCATAAGTCGGAAAAGCCAGGCTGTCGATGGCAATCCGCCTTTGCCCGAGAATTTTTCCGATGGCCAGCGAGCTATGCGCGTCGCGCTGGGCGGCAATGATCTTGGCGAGCGCCGCCAGCTGCAATTCGCTGGTGATATGCTGGGCTGCCGCCACGGCGAGCGGAAAGGCGAGATCCTTCTCGCCAAGCGCGTAAAGAAGTTCGATGACGCGGATCGATTCATCGCGCGCCGCGCCGACCGCGGCGGGTCCGATGCTGCGCAGTGGGATCGTCTTCAGCCCCAGGCGTTCACGCGCCAGCTGGCCATAATAGGTTGCAGATTGCGCTGCCGCCGTTTCGTAAAAGCTCTTGGCGCGTGCGGCGGCGCCGGCGTCGTGGGAAGCGTCCGCGCTGCGGCCCTGCCAATAGGCGGCGCGGGCGATCGAGATCGGCGTCTCGGCCAGCAGCGCCGCGGCGGAAAAATGCTTTGCGGCCTGCACCGGATCATTGAGGAAGCGCAGCGCAATCCAGCCGGCTTGAAAATCCGCCTCGATCCGGAGTGCGTCGGTGACGGCCGAATCTTCGGCGCAGAGCCGATAGGCAAGCGCCGGCTCGCCGAGATCGAGCAGTTTGCGCGCCAGCGTTCGCTGCTCGCCCCACCATTCGTCGCCATTGACGAGGCGGGCTCGATCGTGCGGCGCGGTCAGCATCAAGGTGGCCGCCTCCTTGATCTTATTGGCGTGCGCCAATTTCTGAACCTTGGCGAAAAGATAGGCGGGGTCGCTTTGCATGGCTTTGGGGATTGCCGCAAACATCTTGTCGCTCGCCGCATGATTGCTCGCGGCGACGCGCAATTTGGCGAGCGCCAAAACCTGCGGGCCCGCGACGACGGCAGCGCGCAATCCGGCGTCGGCTTCGTCCTTATAGAGGAGGTAGTCGGCCCGGGCTTTGAAGTCTTCTTTGTCGAGTTCGGCGGCAAATTCCGTCTTCACCTTGTTTTCGAGCGTGAGAGGCAGCTCGGCTCTATGCCAAACTGCGCGGACAAGCCGTTGCGCATCGGCGCTATCGCCGTCGTTTTTGAAGGCACGCGCCAGCGCGAGCTGGCCGAAGATGGTCTCGGGTGCCGCTTCGGAAAAGAAGCTTTCGATGCGGTCGGCGCTCGCATTGTCGAGATAGAGCATTTCTTCCATGCGGTGTTCGACGGCGTCGCGGGAGGGCCAGTCGGGATGCGCGTCCAAAAAGGCTTGCAGCCGCGCCAAGCCCGTTTCAGGCGGGAGGGCGCGCAGCGCGACCCAAGCGAGCGTGGTGCGCACGAGAGCGTCCTTGGCCGTCTGCGCCACCGCATCGCCTTGCGCAAGATCGCCCGCCTTGTAGAGGACGAGCGCTTCGCGCAAGCCGGTGAGATCGAGGCCGAGCGCAGCCGCGGGATCGAACGGGCTGCTGGTCGCGCTGCTCTGGTCCGTGCCTGCCGCCGGCGTTTTGCCGCTTTGCACAAGCCGATTGTGACCGCTGAGCAGCAGTTCGAACTCGGAGCTGATCTGATAGAATGTCCGGCTGAGCCAGTCGCCGAAATGGGCATGGACGGCGCCCCCGCCTTGCTCGGGACGCTCGGCTGCGAGATAGAAGACGAAGGCGAGGGACAGCGTAAGGCAGAGCCCCAGGCTCGCCAGGGCAGGTGTCGAATAAAATGCACGCCGCTTCAGAGCCATTGACCTGTCCTGCGCTCAAGCATGTCCCGAACAGTGGGCCCGACCTGCCGAGCCGTGCAACTCTCAACTTTTCGTTGCGCTAACTGCCCAGCTGATCGCCTCGTTCGTTGAGAAAACGTCAATCCGACGCATTCTGGCGGAAAATGGCGCAGATGGGCTCGCGGTGCCGGTCCGCGCCGATCACGATCTGTACCCGCCGCTGCGAGGCCTTGCGGATCTGAACTCAACCGTTATCTCTGTTTCGTCCGGCTGCTCGCGCCGGCAGACTCGCAGTCAGGTTCCAAGTTTTGACCAAAAACCGCTGCAAAATAAGGCGTGGGTCGGACAAACAGACAGAAGGACAGCCGAGATGGGGAAAAAGGCCGCTTTCAGAGGCTCGATCACCGCTTTGGTGACGCCGTTCAGAGCGGGAAAATTCGACGAAGCTGGGTTCCGGGCCCTCGTCGATTGGCAGATCACCAATGGCACGCATGGGCTCGCCCCGGTCGGCACGACAGGCGAGAGCGCGACCCTTTCCCATTCCGAGCATTGCCATGTCGTCGAGGTCTGCGTCGCCGAAGCGAAAGGCCGCGTGCCGGTCATCGCCGGCGCCGGATCGAACAATACGGAGGAGGCGATCGACCTCGCCATTCATGCCGAAAAGGCCGGCGCCGACGGGCTTCTCGTCGTCACGCCCTATTACAACAAGCCGTCGCAGGAGGGCATGTATCGGCATTTCAAGGCGATCAATGATGCGGTCGGAATTCCGATCATCATCTACAACATCCCGCCGCGCTCCGTCGTCGACATGTCGGTCGATACGATGAAGCGCCTGTTCGAATTGAAGAACATCGCCGGCGTCAAGGATGCGACCGGAAATCTCGCCCGCACGGCGCTGCAGCGGCATGCGCTGGGGCCGGATTTCATCCAATTGTCGGGTGAGGACATGACCGCCTTGGCGGTCATGGCGCATGGCGGCGACGGTTGTATTTCGGTGACCTCCAATGTCGCGCCGCGGATCTGCGCCGATATGCTGGATGCCTGCCTGAACGGCGAGTTCGCCGGTGCATTGAAGGTTCTGGACCAACTGACGCCCTTGCATGCGGCGCTCTTCGTCGATCCCAATCCGGCGGGAGCGAAATTTGCGCTTTCGGTCCTCGGCAAGATCGGCAATGAGCTTAGGCTTCCGATGTTGCCGGCCTCCGATGCCGCGCAGACGGCGATCAAATCCGCCATGGTGCATGCTGGCCTGCTGCCGGCCTGATTCAGCGCGCCGACATCGACGTGGGAAACTTCATCTGCAACAATCAATCGAAGGGCGGGGCGGCAGCTCCGGCCTTTGCGGGGTTCAAGGCTTGGTCGCGAAACAGGACAGCAATTTCAAGGTCGCCGCGGAAAATCGCCGCGCCCGCTTCGATTATGAGATCGGCGAGACCTTCGAGGCCGGGCTCATGCTCACCGGAACCGAGGTGAAGGCGCTGCGGACCGGCAAGGCGACGATTGCCGAAAGCTATGCGCATGTCGACAAGGCCGGCGAGGTCTTTCTCGTCAATGCCAATATTCCTGAATATCTGCAGGCCAACCGTTTCAACCATGAGCCGAAGCGGCCGCGCAAGCTTTTGTTGAAGGCGCGCGAAATTGCGCAGATCGCCAAAGCGGTCGAGCGCGAAGGCATGACGATTGTGCCCTTGAAGATCTATTTCAACGCGCAGGGCAGGGCTAAGATCCAAGTGGCGCTGGGGCGCGGCAAAAAGCTTCACGACAAGCGCGAGACCGAGAAGCAGCGCGATTGGAACCGCGAAAAAAGCCGGCTTCTCCACGCCAAGGGCTGATTTCGGGTTAAGTTGATAGGGAGCTGATCTATGAGCGCGCTCAAGCTCGACCATTGCGTCATCCATGTCTCCGATTGGGAGCGGTCCAATCGATTTTATGCCGATGTGCTCGGGGCCGAGATTTTGCCGAGGCAGCAAGGCTTCACCTATAGACTTGGGGACTTCCTTCTCAATTGCCACGGTCCGGGGATCGTGCCCAATCTCGTGGCGCGAAAGCCGGTCGAGCCGGGCAATAGCGATCTCTGTTTCGAATGGCCGGAAACGATCGACGCGGCGATCGCTCATCTCCAAAAATGTGGTGTGCCTGTCGAACGCGGACCCGTCGCCACGCGCGGTGCCAAAGGCGCTGCGACAAGTGTCTATTTTCGCGATCCGGATGGGTCGCTGCTGGAATTCATGGTCTATCCGACACTCGGCGCTTGAACACCGATCCGTGTGCAGATCGCATCGAAGACGTCGCGGAACATTTTGGCGGTCAGCACGCCCGTATTGGTGTTGTAGCGTGAGCAATGATAGCTGTCGAAGAGCACGATGCTGTGGTTGGCCGAACTAGACAAGACGTGCTCGCGGCCATGGCCGAAGGGCCATTCGCCAAGCTTGTAGCCGAATGCGCGCAGGACCGAATCATGGGCGATGCGCCCGAGCGCCAAGATCGCCTCGAGTTTCGGGAGAGCAGCGATGGTTGCCGAGAGATGTGGCCGGCAGCTCGCGATCTCCAGCGGCGTCGGCTTGTTTTGCGGCGGCACGCAGCGCACCGCATTGGTGATGGCGCAGGCGGCGAGGCGAAGGCCGTCGTCGGCGCGCTCGGCATAAGTGCCCTCGGCGAGGCCACAGGCGAGCAAAGTCTCATAAAGGAGATCGCCGGCGAAATCTCCGGTGAACGGCCGGCCGGTTCGATTGGCGCCGCGCAAACCCGGCGCCAAGCCGACGATCAGCAGGCGGGGGTCCGCCGCAATGAAAGTCGGGACGGGCGCGTTGAACCAATCGTCATGCGCGGCCCGTATCTCCTGCCTGAACGCAACGAGGCGCGGGCATTTTTGACAGTCGTGCGGCGGATCCGGCAAACAGACTTCCATCTTGCCGGCGTTCTTCTCTCGAATAGGCGGCGGCAAAATTCCTGCCTCGCAGGTCTCAGTCGTCGATCAGATCTTGATCATATCCGCCGGAGACGCTCGCCGCAGGGCGCCGTTCCTGATATTTCTGCGTCCGCTCGCCGCGTTCGTTCGGATCACGCCCGATCTTGGTGGCAAGATGGACGAGATCGATGAACTCATCCGCCTGGCGGCGCAATTCATCCGCCACCATCGCCGGCTGCGTCGCATTGGTCGAGACGACGGAGACCCGAACGCCCTTGCGCTGCACGGCTTCGACGAGTGAGCGGAAATCGCCATCGCCGGAGAACAGCACGATATGGTCGAGATGCTCGGCCATCTCCATGGCATCCACGGCGAGTTCGATATCCATATTTCCCTTCACCTTGCGGCGACCGAGGGAATCGATGAACTCCTTGGTCGGCTTGGTGACGACGGAATAACCATTATAGTCCAGCCAGTCGATCAACGGACGGATCGAGGAATATTCCTGATCTTCCACCAAAGCTGTGTAATAAAAAGCCCGGATGAGCTTGCCCCGGCTTTGGAATTCTTTTAACAAACGCTTATAATCAATATCGAAGCCCAAGGACTTTGCGGTCGCGTAAAGATTGGCACCATCGATGAAAAGCGCAATTCGTTCCTGATCAGCCATCAACGTTTCTCTGAGGTTCTCGGTTTAAGTCTAGTTTGCTAATCGCAAAGCGAGGTGTCGCGCAGGGGCGGCGAGCCTAAGCGGGACCACCATTTGCAGGGGGTGTGACGCCTCCCGCGTCGGGTGAGGAGATCGTTATTGCGTCTCCGATTTGTCGTTATGTGGCTTTAGACCGGGCCGCGTCAAGGGCATGCCCTTGAAATTAAGATCAAAAATGAAGACATTACAGGGTGCCGAACGACCGAGCAATTTCAGCGCTTTGCTTCGGCTCTGTCGCATGGAACTGTGTTCTATCTTGTTTGATCGAGTTATTCTTGGGTTGATGAAGGGATAGTCGCTTAGTAGAAGGCTGGTAGGGATCATCTCCGATCGCGCGACTTTAATGAAACAGATTTTAATGAAACAGGAGTCTCTGCCACATGGCACGCGTCACAGTTGAAGACTGCATAGACAAAGTTGATAACCGCTTCGATCTCGTATTGATAGCGGCGCATCGCGCGCGCATGATTGCCTCGGGCGCGCAAATCACGGTCGACCGCGACAATGACAAGAATGCCGTCGTCGCGCTGCGCGAGATCGCCGACACGACCTTGTCGCCGGAAGATCTCACGGAAGATTTTATTCATTCACTGCAAAAACATGTGGAAGTGGACGAGCCGGAAGCGGAGGCTGTGCCGGCCCTCACCCCGACCGCGGACAAAACTGCTTCCGACGCTCTGGGTGATGTCCAGTTCGATCGCATGACCGAAGAGGATCTGCTCCGCGGTCTCGAGGGTCTTGTCCCACCGGCGGAGACCGATGACGACGGCGATTGAGGCCGCACGCCTGTTGCCATTATGCACGCCCGATGCAGCCCTGGTCCGGTTCGGGAGCCCGAGCTGCGCCGCGCCAGGATTTGCGCGCGGCGCGAGGGCAGGTGTTCGGGCTTGCAGCTGGCGAACCGCCGGCGCCGATGCGGCAAAAACCAGCCCCGGCCGGCAACGCCCATATCGGATAGAATGTCGGCTCCACTCATGACATTGTGAGACAGGATGGGCGCGCCTCTCCGGGCTTTGCCGGACTGCCCATTGTTTGGAATCGGCACCGACCATGATGCGGCAATATGAACTCGTCGAGCGAGTCCGGCGCTATAATGCGCATGTCGACGAAGACTTGCTCGACCGCGCCTATGTCTATGCGATGAAAGCGCATGGCGCGCAAAGGCGTGCTTCGGGCGATCCCTATTTTTCGCATCCGCTCGAAGTCGCGGCGATTTTGACCGAGCTGAAGCTCGACGATGCGACGATCGTCGCGGCCGTCCTTCACGACACGATCGAGGACACGGATTCGACGAGAGAGGAGATCGACCGGCTTTTTGGCCATGACATCGGTCGGCTCGTCGAGGGCCTGACCAAGCTGAAACGCCTCGATCTCGTTTCGAAGCGCGCGGTCCAGGCCGAGAATTTCCGCAAATTGCTCCTCGCCATTGCCGATGATGTGCGGGTCCTCCTCGTCAAATTGGCCGATCGGCTTCATAATATGCGGACCTTGCATTTCGTGCCGAGCGAGAAGCAGGCGCGGATCGCCGAGGAAACGCTCGACATCTATGCGCCTTTGGCCGGCCGCATGGGCATGCAGAATATGCGCGACGAGCTCGAAGGGCTCGCCTTTCGCCATCTCATGCCGGAGGCGAGCGCGATGATCAAAGCCAAGCTCGACGATCTCCGCGAGAAATATGGCAAGATCATCGCCACCGTCGAGCGGGAGCTGCGCGACGAACTCTTCGCATGCGGCATCGAGGCCAGTGTGGAGGGACGTCAGAAGCAGCCCTATTCGGTCTGGCGCAAGATGGAACGCAAATCGATCGCCTTCGAGCAATTGTCGGACATTTTCGGCTTCCGCGTCATCGTGAAGACGACCGAGGACTGCTATCGCGCGATCGGCGTGGTCCATACCAAATGGCCGACCGTGCCCGGCCGTTTCAAGGACTATATTTCAACGCCGAAGGAAAATGACTATCGGTCGATCCACACGACCGTGGTCGGTCCTGGCGGGCAGCGCGTCGAGCTTCAGCTGCGGACCGCGGAGATGCAGGACATCGCCCGGCACGGCATTGCCGCGCATGTGCTCTACAAGGATGGGCGTGTCGCCGATCGCGACGTGCTGGCGCGCGAAAGCCGCGCCTATCAATGGCTGCAGCGGACCATCGAACTCCTCGCCGAAGGCGATTTGCCCGAGGAGTTTCTCGAACATACCAAGCTCGAACTGTTCCGCGATCAGGTTTTCTGCTTCACGCCGAAAGGCGAGCTGATCGCTTTGCCACGCGGCGCGACGCCGATCGATTTCGCTTATGCCGTGCACACCGATGTCGGCAATTCCGCCGTCGGCGCCAAGATCAATGGCGGGGTGGCGCCGCTCGTCTCGGAATTGCAGAACGGCGACGAGGTCGAGATCGTGCGTGCCGCCGGCCAGGTTCCGCCGGCGGCTTGGGAGGCCCTGGTTGTCACCGGCAAGGCAAGGGCAGCGATCCGGCGCGCGACGCGCGATGCGGTGCGGGCGCAATATACGGGCCTTGGACGGCAGATCGTGATGCGGGCGTTCGAAAGGGCGGGCAAATCCTATGGCGACGACAAGCTCAAGGCGGCTTTGCCGCGCTTGGCGCGGGCCAGTATGGACGATGTGCTGGCCGCTGTCGGCCGCGGCGAGATTTTTTCCGGCGATGTCGTCAAGGCCGTCTATCCCGACGCGCCGGAAGAGCGCAAGAGTGCGCCGCCGCAGCCGCGGCCTGAGGGTGAGCCCGGCTGGTTTCCATTGCCGACGGCGGCAAGCCTCGTGTTCAAAGTGCCGGGCGCCAATGGTGCGGCGTCGCCGAATTCGATCCCGATCCGCGGGCTGCGCGGCGATCTCCCGGTGCGCTTCACGCCGAATGGCGGCGCGGTGCCCGGAGATCGTATCGTCGGTATCTTAACGCCTGGCGAAGGCATCACGATCTATCCGATTCAGTCGCCTGATCTCACCGCCTTCGACGATCAGCCGCAGCGCTGGCTCGATGTGCGTTGGGATATTGAGGAAGGTCACCCTGAATTATTTCCCGCGAAGATCATCGTGACCGCCATCAATGAGCCCGGAACCTTGGGGATGATCGCGACGCTCATCGGCGATACCGGCGCCAATATCGACAACATCAGCATCCATGAGCTGTCGGCCGATTTCCGTGAGATGATCATCGACATTGAAGTCGCCGATCTGAAGCATTTGAACGGCATCATCACGCAATTGCGGGGAAAGCCCGTGGTCAGCAAAGTCGAAAGGGTCAATGGCTGAATGGCTTTGCCTCTCCGTCTCGGCGTCAATGTCGATCATGTCGCGACCCTGCGCAATGCGCGCGGCGGCGGCGTGCCGGACCCGCTGCGCGCGGCTCTGCTCGCCATCGCGGCCGGCGCGGACGGCATCACCGCGCATTTGCGCGAGGATCGGCGCCATATTCGCGACGACGATATGAAGCGGCTGAAGCAGGAGATCTCGAAGCCGTTGAATTTCGAGATGGCGGCGACCGATGAGATGGTCGCGATCGCGCTCGATACCCGCCCGCACGGCTGCTGTCTGGTGCCGGAAAAACGCAGCGAACGCACGACCGAAGGCGGCCTCGACGTAATCGCCGGGCATGATCATCTGCGGCTCGTGGCGGGCGAACTCGGCCGCGCCGGCATTCGTGTCTCGCTTTTCGTCGAGCCGTCGAGCGAGGCGATCGAGGCCGCCCGTTCCATCGGTGCGCCGGTGGTCGAGCTGCATACCGGGGCCTGGTGCGACGCCTTGGCACATGCGGAGGCGGCGCGGGCGGCGCATGAATTTGCGCGGCTCAAGGCCGCTGCGGCGCTGGCCGGCGACAAAGCGATCGAATGTCACGCCGGTCATGGGCTCGACTATGAGACCGCACGCGAGATTTCGAGCCTGCCGCAAGTCGTCGAGCTCAACATTGGCCATTTCCTCATCGCCGAGGCGATTTTCGTCGGCCTCGAGGCCGCAATCAAGAAAATGCGCACGGCCATGGCGGCGGGGCGGGCGGCGAGTTCGCCCTAATGATCATCGGCTATGGAATTGATCTCTGCGACATAAGGCGCGTCGAGGCTGCGCTCGCCCGCTTCGGCGAGCACTTCATCAGCCGCTGTTTTACCGACGTCGAAAGGGCAAGATCAGAGGGCCGGGCCAGGCGGGCTGCCTCTTATGCGAAGCGTTTCGCCGCAAAGGAGGCTTGCGCCAAGGCGCTCGGGACCGGTTTGAGGCGGGGCATCTATTGGCGCGATATGGGCGTCGTCAACCTGGCGTCCGGCAAGCCGACGATGCAATTGACCGGCGGCGCTGCGGCGCGGCTCATCGACCTCACGCCGGCGGGCTATCAGGCCGTCATTCACCTGACCCTTACGGACGAATACCCCCTCGCTCAGGCACATGTGATCATCGAAGCAATCGAGCTGAAAGGGTGACGGCCGGCGACGCGCGCCTAAACCGGCGCTCGTTGCATCGGGAAAGCCTGTGAAATTTTCCAAGGCAGGCGCTGGAAATTGGCGAAATGACCATCGAACTGCCAGGATTGAAGCTGATGCAGGCCGGCCGATGCCTCATGCCGCCGCGCCACGGCGCCAAGTCATCGGCACCAAGTTATCGGGGCCAAGTCATCGGCGCCAAGTTATCGGGGCCAAGTCATCGGCGCCAAGTCATCGGCGCCAAGTCATCGGCGGGTGGAGAAGCCGAACTGCCTTCTCCGCCCGCATTTCGCATGGTAAGGAGCGCTTTCCGGTGTTCCGGGTGGCGCCTCTCGGCCCGAATGGCCCGACGAAGGCAAAAATGACGGTTCGCAACCGAATGCGCGGGGCGGCCTGCTTTGGCGCTGCGTTCGAGGATAGAGTGTAAAAGATGACGGAACCGACAAAGGCCGACAAGAAGGGCGCAGACTCGATGGGGCGGACGAAGGAAGGCGGCTTTCTTGGAGAGCTCGTCAAGGTCATTATTCAGGCGCTGCTCATTGCACTCGTCGTGCGCACGCTCCTGTTCCAGCCCTTCAATATCCCTTCCGGCTCGATGATTCCGACCTTGCTTGTCGGCGATTATCTCTTCGTCTCCAAATATGCCTATGGCTATTCCTACCATTCGCTACCGTTCAGCCCGCAGCTTTTTCACGGCCGTATCCTGGCCTCGCTTCCGAAGCGCGGCGACGTCGTCGTTTTCAAATTGCCGCGTGATGGCCAGACTGATTACATCAAGCGGGTGATCGGCCTGCCGGGCGACAAGATCGAGATGAAAGACGGCCGGCTCTATATCAATGGCGTGATCGTTCCGCGCGAGCCGATCGCGCCGCTCAAGGAGCCGGATCTTTATGGCCATTTGCGTGACGTGCCGGCCTATAAGGAGACCTTGCCGGGCGGCGTGAGCCATACGATCATCGAAGTCGAAAACGACCACGGATTTTACGACGATATTAGGGACGCTTCCGGGGCGTCGAAAGTTTTCGAAGTTCCGCCGGATCATTATTTCATGATGGGCGACAATCGCGACAATTCCACCGACAGCCGGGTCCCGGAAGATGCCGGCGGTGTCGGCTATGTCCCGTTCGAAAATCTCGTCGGCCGTGCTGAAGTGATCTTCTTCTCGGTTGACGAGGGGGTGCCGGCCTGGGAATTCTGGCAATGGCCCTGGGACGTGCGCTGGTACCGCCTCTTCAAGCATGTGAAATAGATGGCGCCAAGGAGCCGCGACTTAGGTCAGCTCGAGCTCAGCATCGGGCATAAGTTCAAAAATCAGGATCTCGTCAATTTGGCGCTTACCCATGTGAGCGCCGCCAATGGCCGGCACGAGACCTATCAGAGACTAGAATTCCTCGGTGATCGCGTGCTCGGGCTCGTGGTGGCGGATATGCTCTATGCCGCCTTTCCCGCGGCCGAAGAGGGTGAGCTCTCGCGCCGCCTCGCCGATCTCGTGCGCCGGGAGAGCTGTGCAGAGGTCGCGCTCGAATGGGGTGCCGAGGCCTTTCTCCGCCTCGGCGACGGCGAAAGGCAGGCAGGCACCAGCAATAAAACGGCGATCCTCTCCGATATTTGCGAATTGCTCATCGGCGCAGTTTTTCTCGACGCGGGTTACGAGGCAGCGAGAGTCGTGGTGACGCAGGCCTTCGAGCCGCGGATGCGCTCGCCGCGGCGGCCTTTGCGCGATCCCAAGACGGCCTTGCAGGAATGGGCGCAGGCGCGTGGCCTCGAGGCGCCGCTCTATCGCGAGATCTCCCGCTCCGGGCCGCATCATGCGCCGGAATTCACAATGTCGGTCAGAGTTGCCGGCTTTCTTCCGGTCGAGGCGAAAGGGATGTCGAAGCGCGGGGCGGAGCAGGCGGCGGCGGCAGGCTTCATGGCCCGCGAAGGCATAGAGGCGGATGACAGCGCTGGCGCGCCATGAAGCCTCAAATGAAGCGCCAAGCATTGCGATTGAGGCCCGGAATTTGTGCATGACGGCTGCGATATGAGCGAGACTGCCGGTGATCATGGCGCGCGCCGATGCGGCTTCGTCGCGCTCATCGGCGCGCCCAATGCTGGCAAATCCACTTTGCTCAATGCGCTCGTCGGCGCCAAAATTTCCATCGTCTCGCGCAAGGTGCAGACGACGCGCACTTTGGTCCGCGGCATCGCGATTGAAGGCGACGCGCAGATTATTTTCGTCGATACGCCGGGCATTTTCGCGCCGAAGCGGCGGCTCGACCGTGCCATGGTCAGCTCCGCCTGGGGCGGCGCCGGGGATGCCGAGGTCGTGGCTTTGCTCGTTGATGTCCGCAAAGGCATCGATCCCGAAGTCGAGGCGATCCTTGCGAAACTGAAGGATCTTTCCGCCACCAAGATCCTCGTTCTCAATAAGATCGATGTGATCGAGCGGGTAAAATTGCTCGCGCTCGCGGCCAAGCTCAATGCCAGCCTGCCCTTTGCCGAGACCTTCATGATCTCGGCGCTGACCGGCGACGGGCTTGCGCGTTTCAAAGCCCGGCTCGCCGCGCTGATGCCGATCGGCCCTTGGCTCTATCCTGAAGATCAGATTGCCGACGCGCCTTTGCGGGCGCTTGCCGCCGAAATCACCCGCGAAAAGATTTTCGAGCGCCTGCATGACGAATTGCCCTATCAGTCGACGGTCGAAACCGAGCTCTGGAAGGATATGCCGGACGGCTCGGCGCGGGTCGAGCAGACGATCTATGTCATGCGCGAGGGGCATAAGAAGATCGTTATCGGCGAGGGTGGCCGCACCATCAAGGCGATCGGCACCGCGGCGCGCAAGGAGATTGCCGAGGCAGCCGAGCAGAAGATCCATCTCTTTCTCTTCGTCAAAGTGCGCGAGAATTGGGCAGACGACCCGGACCGCTACCGCGAAATGGGGCTCGAATTTCCGAAAGGATGAGGCGTGGGCGGAAAATCTTCGGGCGGCCTATGTCTGATTTGACGCGGCCGGAGCTTTGCTAAGGCTGCATTGGCCCGGGGAATTTGCTAGAAATAAAGCGACCCGCCCAAATACCGGGACGAGAACAGGCTCGGCGGGGACCGGATTTGATTGCGGAGTGGTTAGATGAGCGCGGCAGAAATGACAGAACTTTCCGAAAAGGCCAAAGAAATCGAGAAACTGGGCGATACGATCGTTCGCGCCGCCGAGGGACGCCGGCCCATGCCGGTTTCGCTCACCGACTCTTTGAAGAGCATCGCGGCGCTCACCGCGCTTTGCGAAGATGCGCTCAGCGAACAGCTCGACGGAACCGCCGATAAGGAGGTGCTTGGCTCCATCGCGGCGGCGCTGAACGCCGTGCATGTGGGCATTGACAGCCTGACGATCTTCCAAGCGCTCGAAGGTCAAGCCTATAATACGATCACAGTCGCCAATGATTAGCGCATGCCATTGATGAGACATCGGATATATCCGATGTCTCAAAACCAAGAAAACTGGAGAGACTTTGCCAGATTGGACGATGCGGCGCGATCTGAAAACGCTCCTGGCTCATTTTTGTCCACCTTATCTGCACAGTAAGAAGTCCGAGCGCCAAAGCGTTGCTCTGCCGCTCATCTTGCGGCAGGCGCGCAATGTCATCCCTCACGTCACGATTACGGATAGCGCTTAGCGTGACCATGACATAAGGTCCCGGCGGCGGTCCGCGGCTTCCTTTGGAGGAGGGCAATTGACCAAAGTTCTCCTCGTCTTTCCGCGCTTCAATCCGAACTCGTTCTGGAGTTTCCGCGGCGCCTGCGAGGTCCAGCGCGCCCGTTGCCCGGCGCCACCGCTTGGTCTGATTACCCTTGCCGCCCTGCTGCCGCAGACATGGACGTTTCGGCTCGTCGATAAAAATGCCGAGACGCTGAGCGATGCCGATTTGGACTGGGCCGATCTGGTGATGACGGGAGGCATGCTGCCTCAGCAGGACGACACGTTCGCCACGATCGAGAGAACCAAAGCGTTCGGCAAGCCCGTTTGCGTCGGGGGTCCCGATCCGACATCGAGCCCGCATGTCTATGCGGCGGCCGATTTCCTAGTCCTCGGTGAGGCCGAAGGCATTATCGACGAATTTGTCGCGGCTTGGGACAACGGTGCCCGTTCCGGCCATTTCGAAGCCGAGAAATTTAGCGCCGATGTGACGATGAGCCCGGTGCCGCGCTACGATCTTTTGACCTTCGACTATTATCTTTTCGTCGGCCTGCAATTTTCCCGCGGCTGCCCTTTCAATTGTGAATTTTGCGATATTATCGAGCTCTACGGCCGAGTGCCGCGCGCCAAAACCAATGCGCAAATGCTGCAAGAGCTGGATCGGCTCTATGCTCTCGGCTTTCGCGGGCACCTCGACTTCGTCGACGATAATCTTATCGGCAACAAGAAGGCTTTGAAACGCTTTCTGCCGGCCTTGAAGGAATGGCAGCAGAACCGGAACTATCCATTCAAATTCTCGACCGAGGCCTCGATCAATTTGGCCGATGACGACGAGCTTTTGTCCATGCTGCGTGAGGCCAATTTCTTTGTCGTTTTTATCGGCATCGAGAGTCCGGATACGGCGACGCTCATCGCGATGCAAAAGAAGCAGAATACCGGCCGCAGCCTGGAAGAGAGCATCTTCAAGATCTATTCTGCGGGGCTTTTCGTTTTGGCCGGATTTATCATTGGATTCGACACCGACCAAGACGGCATCGCCGGCGCGATGATCGAATGTATCGAGGCGACCAGCATTCCGGTCTGCATGGTCGGGCTCTTGACGGTGCTCCCCAATACGCAATTGATGCGGCGGCTCGAACGAGAAGCGCGCCTCTATGCTGGATATGATGTGGTGGCGCCTGAGCGCGGCGACCAATGTACGCATGGACTGAATTTCATCACGATCCGGTCGCGCCGCGAAATTTTACAGGATTACAGGGACGTCCTGGCCAGTGTTTACCGGCCCGAGGCGTTTTTCGCGCGGGCGCTGAAAGTCGCCCTTGCGTTGAAGATGCCGAAATTCAGCATCAAGCCGGATACCAGAGAGCTGAAGATTTTGATGCGCTTGATTTGGCGGTTGGCGACACGCGAGCCGACGCTCCGAGCGCCCGTCTTGCGCAGCATTCTCGCCTGCCTTCGTGCCAATCCGAGCGCCGTCCAATTTATCTTCACGATGACGGTGCTTTATCTCCACCTTGGTCCTTTCGCCGCGCATGTCATCGCCGAGCTCGAGGGTCAGATCGCGGCGATCGATGCCGGTGAATGCGACAGGGCGGAGGCAACAGGGCAAAGGGCGCTTGCTGCGGTCGCGGCGGCGATTTAGAGCATGTCTTCTCCACATTCTCATTTTCCCGTTCTGATGTCCTATGGAATGGCATGATGAAGGCCTGATCATCGGCGTCAGGAAACATGGCGAGACGAGCGTCATCCTTGAAGTGATGACTTGTGCCCATGGCCGCCATTTTGGCCTTGTCAAAGGCGGCCGTGGAAAGCGCATGCAGCCGGTCTTGCAGCCCGGCAATGGCGTGTCGGTCCTATGGCGGGCGCGGCTCGATGAGCATTTGGGGCTTTACGCCGTCGAAGCGACGGATCTGCGGGCGGCGCGGCTCATGGCCAATGCCGCGACATTGCAGGGCCTCAATCTTCTCGCCGCCCTGCTGCGCCTTCTCGCCGAGCGCGATCCGCATGCGGCGCTCTATCGCGCCGCCGTGCTGATCGCCGATCGTCTGGATGACCAGGAGATCGCGCCGGCGCTTCTGGCGCGCTTCGAATTGGCGATTCTCGCCGAACTCGGCTTCGGCCTCGATCTTTCCTGCTGCGCCGCGACCGGCAGGCAAGATGATCTCGTCTTCGTCTCGCCGAAGAGCGGCCGCGCCGTCTCCCGTGCGGCGGGGCAGCCTTATCGCGAAAGGCTGTTGCCGCTGCCGGCCTTTCTGCGCGATGAGGCTGCAGGCGGGCGGCCGCTGCCTTCCGATATTCGCGATGCCTTTTCTCTCGCCGCGTTTTTTCTCGCCCGCGACGTCTTCGGCCCACGCGGGCTGGCCTTGCCTGATGCGCATATGGCCTATCTCGCCGCTTTGGCGAAAGCTGCGCGATAGGCCATATGCGTTCGGGGAAGGCGATGTCGTTTATTCGGCGACCGGGCAGATTCGCCGCACGATCGTGCGGCTGACGCCGTAACCTTGGTCGAGGGCGATTTCATGGGTGCTGCAGCGTGTCTCGGTGACGGAGGCCGCACGTGCCTCGCTGTCATGCATAGCGGTCTCATGCGCCTCGACGCCGCTCGATTGCGGTCCCCCAATCACCGCAATGGCCAGAATGGCGAGACCAATGACGATACCCAGCGCGAAGACGACTTTTGCCATGATCACATTCTCGATCGTGAAGGATCCCATTGCCCAAGGGACTCGGCCCAAGTGATCCGCGGTGATCTTTTTGCGCAGCCGGCAGCGAAGGTCCCGCTGCGAGCCATGTCACTCTACATGTCACTCTATAAGACGAACGTAAACGCGACGCTGTGCGGCGAAGCACGACTCGATAGCCCGGCGCGCCGCCTTCACTAAAGACCCCGGCCGTGGTGATCTAGTGCAGGCCGGCCACACCTGAATTCAATCGGTCGGCACCGCGTCAATGCCTTTGCGCGCGCCTCGCCTCAGGCTTTGAAAGGCCCGAAAACAGCATATCTTATCAATCATTTGATGCATCCCGCAGGCAGCAGGAATTGGCCGATCTTCGAAGCCGCGGGATTGGCCTTGCCGGGGCAAAAATGCTGATCTTGGACAAAGCGCGAACTTGCGGCGACTCAGGCGATCGCCTAAGCAAATGTCATCTTCGTTGACAAAATATTAAGCGCGCCAGAGCGGGATGAGGAAAAGTGGAAACCGGTTTTCCTGCGCAATCAAGTTTATGCAGATTGCGCAAGCTTATCTGCATATCCCGCTCTAAGTTATAAGAATTGATCACGTTTCTGAAGACATCGGATATATCCGATGTCTCAATCATGACTTTAGATTGATTTAATCCAAAGTCATCGTGATCCAAAGCGCGGAGGCTGTCTCACTGAATGGGCAGAAATGTCGCTCCGCCGCCGACCGGCGGCCATACCGAACCGATCAGCCTGCGCGATGCGCTCGAAGAGCGTTATCTCGCTTATGCGCTCTCGACCATCATGGAGCGGGCTCTGCCCGATGCCCGCGACGGGTTGAAGCCGGTGCATCGGCGTATCCTTTACGGCATGCAGATCCTGCGGCTCGATCCCGGCACGGCTTTCAAGAAATGCGCGAAGATCGTCGGCGATGTGATGGGCTCTTTCCATCCGCATGGCGACCAGGCGATTTATGATGCGCTCGTCCGCCTCGCCCAGGATTTCTCCTCGCGCTATCCGCTCGTCGACGGGCAGGGCAATTTCGGCAATATCGACGGCGACGCCGCCGCCGCCTATCGCTATACCGAAGCGCGGATGACGGAAGTCGCGCGGCTGCTCCTCGAAGGCATCAACGAGGATGCGGTCGATTTTCGCGAGAACTATTCCGGCGATCAGCGCGAACCCGTCGTTCTCCCCGCCGCCATCCCGAATTTGCTGGCCAATGGCGCGCAAGGCATTGCGGTCGGCATGGCGACCTCCATCCCGCCGCATAATGTCGCCGAGCTCTGCGATGCCGCGCTCTATCTGATCGCGCATAAGAATGCGAGCGATGCGCAATTGCTCGCCCTGGCACCCGGTCCCGATTTTCCGACCGGCGGCATTATCGTCGATTCCAAGGCGCAGATCGCCGAGACCTATCGCACCGGGCGCGGCTCGTTTCGCCTGCGCGCGCGTTGGACGCGAGAGGAGGGGAGCCGCGGGACCTTTTCGGTCGTCATCACTGAAATCCCCTATATGGTGCAAAAGTCGCGGCTCATCGAAAAGATCGCCGAGCTCTTGGCCGAGAAGAAGCTGCCGCTCGTCGCCGACATTCGCGATGAATCGGCGGAAGATGTCCGCATCGTCATCGAGCCGCGCGCGCGCATCGTCGATTGCGCCTTGATGATGGAGCAGCTCTTCCGCTTAACCGAGCTCGAAACCCGCTTTCCGATGAACATGAATGTGCTCGTCGACGGCGTCGTGCCGCGGGTCATCTCGTTTAAGGAAGCCTTGCGGCAATGGCTCGATCATCGCCGCTCCGTGCTGCAAAGGCGCTCGCGCTTCAGGCTCGGCGAAATCGAGCATAGGCTCGAAGTCGTCGCCGGCATGCAGATCGTCTTCTTAAATCTCGACGAAGTGATCCGCATCATCCGCGAAGAGGAAGAGCCGAAGGATGTTCTGAAAGCGCGTTTCGTGCTCACCGATGTGCAGGCCAATTATATTCTCGACACAAGGCTACGCAGCCTGCGCCGGCTCGAAGAAATGCAATTGCGCCGCGAATTCGAGGCCCTGACGAAAGAAAAGCGCGAGATCGAAAAATTGCTGGGCGACGACGCCAAGCAATGGAAGGCGATCACCGCCGAGATCCGCGAGCTCAAGAAGAAATTTCCACCCGACTCCAAGCTCGGCCGCCGTCGCACGACATTCGAGGACGCGCCCGATATGGCCGATCTCGATCTCGCCGCATCGATGATCGAGCGCGAACCCGTCACCGTCGTCGTCTCGGAAAAAGGCTGGATTCGCGCTTTGAAAGGTCATGTCGCGGATCTCACGACGCTTCAATTCAAGGGCGACGACGCGCTTCAATATGCCTTCTTCACCGAGACGACGGAAAAGATCCTCATGCTCGCAAGCGACGGCCGTATCTTCACGCTCGAAGCTGCGAAACTGCCGGGCGGCCGTGGTCAAGGAGAGCCCGTGCGGCTTATGGCCGATATCGGCGAGGGCGAGGAGATCGTCGCTGTCTTTCCTTATGTGGCCAGCGAGAAAATGCTGGTCATCGCCAGCGACGGGCGCGGTTTCGTCGCGCCTTGCGACGACATGGTCGGCGGCACGCGCAAGGGCAAAATGCTGCTCAACATTGATCCGCCCGCCAAGGCTGCGCGCATCGTCCCGGCCGACGGCGATCATGTTGCCGTCATCGGCGAGAACCGCAGGATGCTCATCTTCCCGCTCGAGCAAGTGCCGGAAATGACGCGCGGCAAGGGCGTCAAGCTGCAGAAATATCGCGACGGCGGGATTGCCGATGCGAAGGTCTTCTACCTTGCAGAGGGGCTGAGCTGGAAGGATTCGGCCGGGCGGACGTTTATCGTCGCGCGCCGCGATTTGCGCGATTGGATCGGCATGCGCGCCGACGCGGGCCGCCTGCCGCCCAAGGGATTCCCGAAGAGCAATCGCTTCGGGTGAGGGCGGCAAATTGTTAGCTTTATCGCCGGTGTTTTTGCGAATGCGGACGATGAGCCGATCTTTGGATTCTTCGACACGAAAATCATACCGATAATCAAAGGAACGACGATATGGGCGCTCCAACGGCAATATTCGTTTTAATGCTGGTTACCTATGCAGGCGATACGTTCTCATTGACCAAGATCAAAGAGTTTCCCAGCGAAGAAGCCTGCACCAAGGTTGCAACCACGGTCCAAGTCGCGGTCGGGACTGTCAAGGACGTCCAGATCGGTTGTGTCTCGGGCAAAAGCCTCAGCGACCTCAAAGCCGCCGACCGATAATCGGCTGGAGGCAGGTGGGTTGTCTTGCGTGCTGCTGAAGCGGGCATCGATCAGTCGGTTTTTCCGCTCTCGGGCGGGACGCTATAGTGTTGGCGCAGCGCCGCCGCCTCAGCTTTGCGGCCTTGCGCATCGAGTGCTGCGGCCATGGCTTGGGCAGAAACCTTCGTCCAGGAATTTTCGCGGCCGAGCGCCGTCTCATCGTTTGCCAGGGCGTGCTCATCGAACGGCGGCGTGCCGGGCGGTTCAGGCCTGACGCGCTGAAAGAGTTTTGCGAGCAACTTCATTGAAGCTTCGTATTAATTGCAACTTCAAACCAAAAACATCTTCGCTGGCTGGCGAAAAACTCACTCCGCCCTTTGCCAGCCGTCCATGCCGAGCCGTTCCTGCGGCAGGAAGCGCGCCTTATAGGCCATCTTCTTCGAGCCTTCGACCCAATAGCCGAGATAGACATGCGGCAGGCCGAGGCTTTTCGCGCGGGCGATGTGATCGAGGATCATGAAAGTCCCGAGCGAACGCGATCGATCCTGCGGCGCGTAATAGGAATAGACCATGGAAAGGCCGTCGGCGAGGAGATCGGTGAGACACACGCCCGTGAGCGGGCCTTCGCCATGGCCGCGCAAGTCGCGCGTCGGGGCGCGATATTCGACGAGCCGGCTTTCGACATGGCTGTCTTCGACCATCATCGAATAATCGAGCATGGTCATATCCGCCATGCCGCCGTCGCCGTGGCGGGCGTCGAGATAGGCGCGAAACAGGCCATATTGCTCGGCGGTCGGCTCGCTGCGCACCACAGTGCCGACGAGATCGCGATTTTCGTCGAGCACGCGGCGAAAGCTCTTCGATGGGCAAAATTCATCGACCTTCACCCGCACCGAGACGCAGGCGCGGCAATTTTCACAGGCCGGGCGATAGGCAATGGTCTGCGAGCGACGAAAACCCGATTGGGTCAAAGTGTCGTTGAGCACCGTCGCCCGCCGGCCGATGAGATGGGTAAAGACCTTGCGCTCTTCCCGCCCCGGCAGATAGGGGCAGGGCGATGGGGCCGTGAGATAGAATTGCGGCGCGTCGCGCAGCTCTCGTGTCAAGCTCGTCCCTCTACATCGTGCGCAGCAGGTCGCGATGCTGCGAACTCGAACTCGTCATCCCGCATGAGTGCGGGTCGTCGCCGCGCCAAGCCTCAATGGCAGGCATTTGATCTGCGGAGGCGGATCGCCGGCGCATCACCATCGTTGCACTCGTCCACTTGCGGAAAATTTAACGTGCCTGTTAGCCGGCGCAAAGCGGCCCTATTCATGAAAAGGGAGCGGCCGGCGGATCACGATGACGCCGGCGAGCATATCGTGCAGGCAACGCTTGTCGCTGGCAAGCAGCGAGACCAGAAAGACCGCCGGGAACAGCCAGCTGATGTAAAAGAGAACCGCGTGCACCGCAGCATTAAGGAAAGGCACGCGGCTGCCGTCCAAAACATTCATTTGGAGGCGCATTTCGAGGTCCATCATGCGCATGCCCGGCGTCGCCATGCGCCAGCCGGAAACGGTGAGGCCGTTGTAGAAAAAGGCGACGAGCGGAAACAGCGGCGGCAGGATGAACAAAGACAGGCCGAGCGTCAGCACCAAAAGCACCAGCCAGATCATGAAAGAGAGGCAGGACACGATGATGAAATCGATAGCGAGCGCCAGGATGCGGCGCGTCCTGACGCCGGCCAGCGCCTCCGCCGGCAGATAGGCTGACCTGAAGAAAGGTTGCGCCACGCCGCGCCGGAACCCACTCGTCTCACTCATGCGTCCCTCTCCCGAAAATCGGCTGGGCATGCCTCAATGCCCGAAATGTGGCCCCGCTCTCCGCCAGACGCAAGGGGCGGCCTGCGGGTGGCAGAACGGTTCTCAAACCATGAAAATATGGCTCCGTCAGGTCAGGAAGCCATTGGGGATGATGAAGAATAGGAGACCAAGAAGAATGCGAGACCTAGAAAAATGAAAGAGATTTGCCGCGCCATCCTGTCGCTTAAGGCCTTTTGTTCCGGCGCGCTGCCCGCGGCCGCGCGCCGCCGCGGTCCGCCGGAGGGATTCGTGCGCCTCACCGATGTCGTGGCTTCGATCGAGGAAGATATGCGCTATGCCGGAAAAGAGAATTTTACCGGCCGACCGGTGCCTGGCTATCGAGCGGCGCAATGCTGGCTGCGGCGGGAAGTGGCGGAGGCTTTGGCCGCGGTGGCGAAAGAGGCGCAAGCGCAGGGCTTCCGTCTCGTGGTCTATGACTGCTACCGCCCGCAGCGGGCGACGCAGGCCTTCATCGCCTGGGCGGGGGATGACGCGGATCAGGCGATGAAAGCGGCCTATTATCCGCATCTCGATAAGAAAGAGATTTTTGCCCAGGGCTATATTGCCAAGGCTTCGACCCATAGTCTCGGGATTGCGGTCGACATTGCTTTCCTCGATCAGGACTTCGGCACGCCCTTCGATCTTTTCGATCAAGCCTCGGCGACGGATTATCCGGACATCACACCTGCCGCGCGAAAAAATCGCAATACGCTCTTTGCTTTGATGGAAAGGCACGGCTTCGAAAATCTGCCGCAGGAATGGTGGCATTTTTCCTTCAAGGGCCTCGCCGATGCGAAACCTTTGGATGTGGAAATCGAGTGAGGCAGATGGCGTGTTCGTGCCAGCGCTGATCGGGCACCGGTTTCCCAGCGAGTTCTTCGACGATGAAGGTTCATGGAGGCGTTGGCGTCGCAGCGCAACGAGCTGCACGTCTCCGAACGAATCCACAATGCCTCTCTTCAAGAGGCGAGGTTTGAATTCAAACCACGATTCCAGCATCAATGACTTTATCGATAGAAGCTGGTGAGCGCCACGGAAAGGCGCTAACCCGCTTTCTTAAGTAAGCTTCCAAACCCCGCCATAATGGCGTCGTGGAAACGTACTAGCCATTCTTCAGCCTCTCGAGCTTTTGCCTCGCTAATCTCAAGACGCTTTTCCAACGCAGCAATTTTCGCCTCTGCCGTCTTAGCCTGTTCGCCATAATACGCTACCAATTCTTGAGAATATCGCTCTGCCGAATTGGCTCGCTCGTCCGATATCCGTACCGCTTCGGCGGCTTCATTGATCAGATCTACGGCCGCAGCCCAATCTCGGCCAACGGGCGCATTCACGGGCGCCTTTGGCTTCGGTGAAATGATCCGAATGGGGGATTCTTTCGTCGGCGCTCTCGGATCTGCCCGAACCAACAATTCTTGGAACACTTTCTCGTCTCTTTTCGTCTCTTCGGCCATTGGTGTTATTCCTTTACATAGCCAGGAATTTCACTTGAGGAAATCACGCGTACATTGCTGCCGCCATCTGCATCGTCGTCCGGGACGTCAAGCAATATGCTCGCCGCACGTCCCCGCTTTAATGTTTCGATTTGAACGGACATTTTTTCGCGGCTGGCGCGCGCTATCGTAAGCGCACCTTGAGCAAGCGCACGCTCCGCTTTTTCGGACTCCAGTAGCTCTAAAAGCCTGCGCTTCCCCGCTTCATGCTGGAGGTGCTCGTTCTCATGGCTCTGCAAAAGACTGCCGAATTGATTTTCAAAACTGCTCGCTTTGCTTTGCAGATGACTGATCTGAGCATCCTTGGCAGCAATCGCGTTGGTCAGCATTTCATTCCGTGCCGCCATATCTGACAAAGATTTTTCAAGATCTGTACGTTGCACTTCAAGCGCATGCAATTGTTCCTCCGAGAGCTGCAGTCGCCGTTCCGCGGCAGATAAGGTAGCTTTCGCCTGCTTGCACGATCGCTCCCATTGTTTCAAAGATTTAAAATTTTCATCATGAGAAGCTCTAGCGTGTTCAAGGTGTTTAAGGGTGATCGCATGCCGGCTGTTCAAGCCATCTAATTGAAGGTTAAGGCCCGATATCGCCGCTTCCAGGTCATACTTCTCACGTTCGTGTCTCTCGACGATTGTCTCGCGTTCCTTTATTTCGTGCGCGATTTTATCTTCGCTGGCACGCGTTGCGAGATCAGCCTTATGTAAAGCAGTTTCCAATTCAATTTGGCGTTGCTTACCGCGCTGTAACTCCGGCTGAATTTCGTCGACCAGACTTTGCAGTCTGGTAACTTCGGCGGCAGCGCTGGTCATTGCATTTTTTAGTTCGATGGTTTGCTTTTGATTTTCCGCGCCCTGTCGATCCAGCTTCTTCAGCTCGATGTCCTTCGCGGCGTTTGCCTCCTGAAGCGCAGCACTTTTATCAACTTCGAATAGAAGCTGTCTTTCCAATAAGGCGGCGTGCGAAGTGCTTTCCGCAGCTTCGAGTTTCAAAGCGCTGATTGTTTCGGCATTCGAATGCGCTTGTTGCTGTAAGATGGTCAATTCATGACGTAGCCCTACAAGCTCAGCGTCAGCGGCGGCGGCTCGGGCTTCTAAATCCGTCACTTCTCTTCTGAGAGACGTCGACGTATTCAGATGCTGAGTTAGGAGAGCTGCCTGCTCGGCAAGTCGGGTCCGCGCCTGTTTGTGAGCTCCCATTAGTTCTTCGAACGTTCGAAAGAAGGTGCCGACTTCGTCGCGTAGCGTTAGCATCTCTTCGAAACGCGCGGAGATCGAATTAACCCGCTCAGCCATTTCTTCGCCTTGTTCACCGAGCTGATCCAAGGCAAAACGACTTTGATGGTCTTGTTTGACCGTGTTCTGTTGCTGCGTCGGTTTCGGCTTCCGCGGATGCGACCAAGAAAATCCGTTAGGCAGAATCATGAGACACCTCGCTTTGAACTTGCTTTAGATGCCGAATTGATTAGTGCGCCGCCTTTTAGCTGATCGAGTTCAGCTTCTATGCTCTTGCAACGATCCCAATATGAATGCGCGCAGTGTTGGGCATATTCCAAGTCTGATCGAAGCTGTAACCTCTCCGATTCATACGCAATCAATCTCTTCCGCAGCTCTTCAATCAGCCGCGCTTCCACAAGGATCTGACTTGTTTTGGGTTTGAGGTCAGAAAAGCGGTTGATTGCTTGATAAAGAAGATTGAACGAGAGGCTGAGGTCGATCTGCTGTAGACGACTCGGCTCCGTTAAGGGAGAGGAGGGTTTCGTTTGAAACGTTTCAGCGCGAATGCGATCACCCGCTGCTGCACTACGGGCCGGATCGTGCGGGTCCGAAAGTCTCACCGGTCGAGCGAGTTTAGCGAGGTGTCGAAACATCGAGTTCCGATCAAAATATGCTGTGACGAGAACGCTATCGCATCATTTGAAGCTAGACTGTCACTTTGCGTTAGTCAAAATGCGTTCTTAAATAGACGGTGCATAGTTTTCGAAAAGCGTGCAACGAAAGGGCTTTATGAGCCTTTGGTCTGTGGAAAACACGGCCACGAAAATCGTCTTGTTCTGTTTTCTCTGCGCCAGTCTTATCAATTTACGGCAAGCTGCTGTCCTGCCGAAATGCCCGCTTGACCCGTCATGGGGCTGCCGCAGGAATGGTGGCATTTTTCCTTCAAAGGGTTTGGCGGACGCGAAGCCCTCGGATGTGGAGATGAGTGAGGGGTGGGGAATCCTTCCCCTGAAAGGGGAAGGTGGCAGCGCGCGAAGCGACGCTGACGGATGGGGTTGACCCCACCCGGCCGCTGCGCGGCCACCCTCCCCAAAAGGGGAGGGATTATTGCACTACCCGGACAGCCCCCTTCGCCGCGCTGGTCGTCATTGAGGCATAGGCTCTGAGGGCGGTCGAAATTTTGCGCGAACGCGTTGCCGGCTTTAGTCTTGTGCCGCGGCTGCGGCTGAAACAGCAGGGCTTGGCCACGGCGCCTCTGCATGTTTGGGTTCGGACATGATCTTTAGAATCGGGATTCTCTTTATCGGGGTTCTCTTTATCGGGATTCTTTTGGCGGCGTTGATGTTCGGCCCGGATGTGTCATGGGCGCAGGAGCATATCGGCCATGCCGTTGGCGGATGCGGCGGCGTGATGACGGGCTATGACGGGCGCCAATATCAATGCGGCCCTGATCGTCTGCCGGTCTGCAACCAGGATGGGCGGGAGTGCGTCTGCCTCGCGCAGCGCGCATGCGGGGCAAAGCAGAATGAGCCGTATTAGCCGGAAGCAGTCGGTCTGCTTTGGATCATCGGACCGCAGAAGCGGACGTTCATTTGATTTGGCCCAACGGTCTCGGTTTGACCCATAGCTGCCCTTCGGAAGGTCCGGTCTCGGGCGGTGGGTCAGCTCCATCGTCAAAGAGCCGCATCTGCGGAAGTTCGCCGTATGGTAGGTTTGCTTCGTGGCTTCTGGTCAGCTTGAAATACGCTCACTTAAGCGGAAATCATCCCGCAATTTTCCGGTGCCTTCTATTAACCGGCCGCTTCGCACGTGGCGTCGGCATGCTCTGGCGACCTCCCAGGGAATCTCACCTAGCTCAATGGCGATGTCTGCGTAAGATCGGAAGGCTGTCGTCGCGACCTCAAGATTCTATCGGGCAAGCTCCGATCGGTCTCGACGCCATGCGGAAGGCGCGACAGCAAGATACATGACGCATATGTTCGACATGCGCCCGGGAGAGCCGGATCGAGCATCGGCTTACCAAGATCAAGCATCCTTGGACCAATGGTCAGGTCGAACGCATGAGCCGGACGATCAAGGAGGCGACCGTCAAACGCTACCATTACGATTGTCATGAACAGATCGAGAGACACCTCGCCGACTTCATCAACGCCTATAATCACGGTCGACGTCTCAAGACTTTGAAAGGGCTCACCCCTTACGAATACAGCTGCAAAGTCTGGAAAGACGATCCCAAAAGGTTCAACCTAAATCTGCGCCATCAAATGCCAGGACTAAACACCTGCCCAGCAGTATCGGGGTTGGCGCCATCCGCCTCACTTAACCATGCCCGCTGCGGGATTCCTTCGGTCTTGATCAAGATCAAGACGCGCCTCTCTTCGAAGGTCAATATTCCTTTTTGACTGCGGTCACCTCAATTCGATCGCGCCAGGGGGGAGCCATGAACAGCTTATGGATAGTCATCCTCAGCGTAGTGACAATCTATTTTGTCTACAATTTTTACGCCAAACGCATTGATCGAAACGTCATCCAGCCCGATCGCAAACGGGCGACGCCGGCTCGGATGTACATGGACGGCGTCGACTTCATGCCGACCAGCCGGAATATCCTCTTTGGCTATCACTTTAAGGCGATCGCGGCGGCAGGCCCGATCGTAGGACCGATCACTGCCGCGAATCTCTGGGGGTGGGCGCCCTCGCTAGTCTGGCTGATCCTGGGTGTCAGCTTCATCGGCTGGGTGAGCGACTATTCCGCCATCATGGTGGCAGTGCGCAACGATGGGAACAGCCTGTCGGGTATCGCGTACCGGCTCATCGCTCCCCGCACGCGCACGATCCTGTTCGTATTCATCTTCTTCTATCTGATGCTGCTGGCCGGTGCCTTCGTCGGGATTCTGGCGGCCATTTTGGCCGCGCGCCCAGACGTCCCGTTCGGCATCGTGATGCTCGCCCTGATGGGACTGCTTGCGGGCCAGATGATGTACCGTTGGAAGATGGGCATCGGCAGCGTCACGGTCCTTGTCGTCGCGATCACGATCGGTGCCATGGCGGTCGGACCATGGGGGCAGCATCGGGACACCGCTGGCACGCTGGTGCAAGGCCCGGTGGCAAGCACCGTGACATGGGTGAACGATAAGGTCGACAGCATCACTGGCCATCAAGCGCTCTTCTCAGTCCAGGATCCGACGATGGCGGATCCTAGGATTCCGGCGCCTGGCGCGGACGGCAAACGCCCGACAACACCCGCATATGACGCGCTTACCGGCCAACTGAAGACGCTCCCCAATTACATCTTCTGGATGGTGTTCCTGTTCGCCTTCAGCTATCTGGGGGCCAATCTGCCGATTTGGCGGTTCGCGCAGCCCGTGAACTACATCGGCTTCTGGGTCACATTCATAACGGTCTTGCTAAGCGCGGCGGGGATGATCGTCGCGCCGCTCCTCGGCACGAAGGATGTGGCGGGCAACCTCATTGGCGCGTTCGCGCTGCCCGCTGTCAAGGACCTCGGCTTCGGAATTCGTCGCGGGCCAAGCGTGGCAGCCGCTGTGGCCGATGCTCTTCGTGACCATCGCGTGTGGCGCTATATCGGGTTGGCACGCTCTCGTCGGCTCGGTGGGGACCGCGCGACAGCTCGAATACGAGACCGACGGCCTGCCTGTCGGCGCCGGCGCGATGTTCGGAGAGAACGCGTTGGCGCTGCTGTCGCTTACCGCCGTCGCCATCGCTGGCGTCGGCGGCGGCGGCGGCCGGTTCGCCTCGGGCGTCGGCAAGCTCGTATATGCCGGCACTTTCGGGCTCATCCCCGAGGGCTTCGGCACCGCCCTCGGCTTCGGCACGTTCGTGGTGATCGTGCTCACCGTGACCATACTGGTCTTCCGAGTGATGCGCGTGACACTCACTGAGTGGGTTGGCGATATGATGCCGGCCGTGCGGAACACGCATGTGTCGAGCATAATCTCGATGGCTCTCACGGCGGCGCTCGTGCTCACGGGCACGTGGGTCTATCTCTGGCAGATGTTCGGCGCGTCGAACCAGTTGATGGCGGCCCTGAGCATGCTCGTGGTGGCGGTGTGGCTCAAGTCGGAGAACCGCAACCCGACATACGCCCTTCTGCCGATGATCTTCATGTATGTCACCACGCTGGCGGCCACCTATGTCACGGCGCGGAACCTCTACGTGACGATCGCGGCAAACCCGAAGATGACATGGCTGCCCGTCGCGGGCGCCTGGGCCATGATCGCGGTCTCGGCGCTCCTCTTCGCGGCAGCCCTTCTCATCGGCTGGGACGGCTACAAGGCCTACCTCCGTTACCGCTCGCCCCCAGGATCGCAGGTCCCGCGTTCCGCAGTCACACCGCCCGCAGAATAGGTGGATTATTGTGTCAGGCCAGCGCACGTTCAGCGAGAGCACGCACAGCTTTGAAGAGGCCATGCGCGGGCTGCAGGCGATCGGGGATGGAAACATGAACCTGGAAGTTCGGCTCGGTACAGCGCACGGACAGCCGCTTGACTGCCAAGCCAGCTTGTTGGGCCAGCTTCAGCAGCTCGTCCGCACGCGTGAGAGCCGCGGCGCTCGCATGATGAACGACCACGCCCTCGAGGCTGGCTTCGCGGACCGGCCACTCCGGCGGCACCCGTCCGAGGACGTCGCGGCCGGACCAGCTTGCGGGATCGAGTGCTTCGAGCTCGATCCCGGGCGTCTTGCAGAGGGCACCGCGGATGATGAGCGTGTCGCGCCGGCCGCGGCTTCGGGCGAGGGCCCACATCCAGGGCATGTCGCGCGGCTCCAGGAAGATGACCAGCGTCACGCCGGCGAACGGCGCCCTGCCCTCGCGGATCACCAGCTCGGCCGCGCTCGAGCCGAGCCAGCGGACAGTCGTGCGCTCGCCGAGGAGGGGCAAGCCATCCTGCATCCAACGCATGAGTTCGTGGCCCTTGCGGATGTTCCAGATCGTGCCGGCGGCGAACCAGGCGACGACCGCGATGGCGATAATTCCAATGGGTTCAGTCATGATGGGCCGAATGATAGCACACCCATCGGCCGCCGGTGGAGTCGGATGCTGCGCGAGGTCTTGTACGGCATGACCGGCTACGAGTTCGTGCAGCAGGCGCTGGAAATGCGCGCCTCAATGCAGCGGCTGTTCTTAGTCGGCGTGTTCGGCGACATGCTCGGCGTGCCGATCCTGCCACCGTACTACGGACTGCGCCTGCTGCCATTCGTGGTCCCGGAAATCGAGGCGTGGAAGCGCGAAATGCTCCGCGAGCGCGAGCTCGGCAGCAACCACGAACATCACCTGCACGGATTGTGAAGGAAACCGTATGACCGAGCAAGAGAAGGCTGAGGCGAAGAAGAGCTGGTTAGAGGCCATCCGCGAAACCATTTACGGCATGGCCGCCCATGACATGAGCCGCGCGGCGCTGCGTTCGCGCGCATCGATGGAGCATCTCTTCATTCTTATCACAATGGGAGATCTGCTGGGCATCCCGATCCTTCCGCCGTACTACAGCCTGCGGCTCTTACCATATGTCGTGCCACAGATCGCCACATGGAAGCGACGCATGTTGCGCGAGAAAGACGTCGCGGACGCGATGTTCTAGGGGGCGATGATGGGATTCAAGGACCAGTTCCTGCAGCACCCCGAGCGCCGATACATCATGTTCGGCGGCGCCGGCGGGGTTGGCAAGACCACCTTCTCCGCAGCGGCGGCGTATTGGCTCGCGAGCCAGGGCAAGAAAGTGCTCGTGTTCTCGGTGGACCCCCAGGCCTCGCTTACCGACATCTTCAAACGCGACATCTTCGGCAAGGGGCCCGTGAAGATCATGGAGAACCTCTGGGCCCAGGAAATCGACGCGGACAGCCACATCCGCAAGTACCAACAGGAGATCCGCCAGAAGATTCTGGACATGTATGGGATGCCTGCGGTGCCCGAAGAGATTGAGCGCTACATCCAGGCGGCTAGCGCCGAGCCGGCGATGGAAGAGAGCGCAATGTTCGACGCCGTCGTGGACGTCGTCATGAAGGGCGACTACGATTACTATATTTACGATCTCGTCCCGCTCGGTCACGCCCTCTACTACCTGTCGATGGCCAAGGTCTACGACGAGTGGATCAACAAGGTCACCAAGCTGCGGGAGGAGATGCGCGAGTACGAGGAGATGGTAAGTCGGCTCCGGCGCGAGAAGCAGACCGAGCAGGACCAGATCCTCCAAGAGCTGCTTTACATCAAGAATTGCATCAACACGTCGGCCGGAATACTCACGGACAAGACGAAGACGGCGTTCTTCTTTGTGGTGATCCCGGAAGTCGCGATCATCAACGACACGCAGAAGGCGGCCAAGTTGTTTGCACAGTTCAATGTGCCGGTCGCTGGCTACGTAGTGAACCGGGTCATCCCGCGCGAATTGTTGAATCAGGACATCCCGGAGTACCTGCGCCGCCGGATCGCTATGCAGGATCAGCACATGGGCGAACTGAAGAAGGCCTTCGGCGACCAGTTGTTGGCGCAGGTGCCGGAAATGGATCGCGACGTCACGGGGCTGGCAATGATCGAGAAGCTAGCCACCACCATGTTCGCCTAGCGGAGATCGCCATGCCACAGATCACGATGCCGATGGGCCAATACCTTACCGAGCACCCTACGCTGAAATACTTCTTTTTCGGCGGCAAGGGCGGCGTTGGTAAGACCGTCTTCGCCGCCGCCGCAGCTATCGGGCTCGCCCAGCAGGGACGCCGGACACTGCTCGTGTCCACCAATCCCGTGCACAGTCTGACGAGCCTGTTCAGCAGGGACATGCTCGGCAAGCACGTTGCCATCGACGGTGTGCCCAATCTTTGGGCCTACGAAATCGACACCCGGCAGAGCATCGAGCGCAGCAAGGTGGAAATCCGGGAGAAAATCCGGTGGTTTCTCAAGTTCGCCGACATCACGACCAAGGCCGACGACTTTGTCGAGTTGGCGACGATGAATCCAGCCTTTGAAGAAACGGCGATGTTTGAGAACATGATCGATCTCATGTTCAAGAACGAATACGACGTCTATGTTTTCGACACCGCCCCCACGGCTAACGCGCGGCGCCTGCTCGGCATGTCGACGGTCTACGCGCTGTGGGTCAACAAGATGCTCAAGAGTTCGCGAGGAAGCGCGGAGCCTTCGGGAAATCCTCTCTTTCACGAAGAAAAAGGAGGCTGATCCGCTGATGGACTACCTCGTTTCCTTCCGCGACCGGATGGCGCACGCGCGCAAGCTCCTCACAGACCCAGCGCTTACGTCTTTTTTCTTCGTGACGCTGCCGGAGGCGCTGCCGATTGCGGTGGTCACGCGCTTCATCCAATGGTTCAGGGACTTCGGGATTCCTGTAGGGGGCGTTCTCGTCAACATGGTCATCGACACTGCATCGGTCGGCCCAAACTCCGCCGAGTTCGTCAAGAATCGCGTGGCCATGCAGCAGGAGCATATGCAGACGATCTGGCGGGAGTTCGGTAACAACGTCCGCGCCATCGTGCCGCTGTTCGAGACCGAGGTCCGGGGCGTGCCGATGCTTCAGCGCCTGTGCGACGCCATCTTCGCGGCCGACGGCACGAAGCGTGCGCCCGGTGACATGGCCGCCCAGCCGCATGAAGTCGGAGCGCGAACGTGATCACTGCGGACGCGGCGACGGGGAGGTGCAATTGCTTACGGCACTGATCGCGCCCCCGCCCCCGCCTCGGGCGGAAACTTCGAGGCAGCTAACCGTCACTTAGGGCAGCCAGTCAAAAAAAACATACTCGCGTTTTGACACAACCAAGACCCATTTCGGACATTGGGCCGATCGCTCTCCAGACCAAACACGGAATTGCCGCCGCCACGCTCTGGACCGACGATGTACTTTTCGCATGCAGCTATCCAATCCTCCACAATCTCCCGCCGCGTGTCTTCCATCTTCATGCGGCCACTTCCCGGTGCAAGTCGTCCTCCAGCCTATCCGCGCCCGGACCGAACCCTGGCTCGCCGCTTCCCGTCGTGGTATATTATAGGCGGTTGCTACGAGACCGGCGCAGGGAGGAAACCATGCGGAAAATTCTGGGCGCGGCCGCGCTGGCTGCGGCGTCGGGCTTGGCCTTCGGGGCGCAGGCGCAGATCATCATCAGCGGCAACGACGAGAAGGCGAACTGCACCGAAGCCTGCCAACCCGCCGCCAATCCGCCCGGCAAGGACACGGTGTCGATCATCGACATCCACAACCGCACCCAGCCGCGCATCGTCGCCACGCTGCCGCTGATCAACACCGTCATCGGGCCGCCGACCAACCTCGCCGTCACACCGGACGGGAAGCTGGCGATTGTCGTAAACTCGCTCGACGCGGTGCAGGACGGCGGCAAATGGAAAACCGTGCCGGACGACAAGGTCTTTGTTATCGACCTCACGGCGAAGCCGCCCGTGGTGATAGCCACGCTGCACGCCGGGAAACAGGCCTCGGGCATGGCGATCAACCGCGCCGGCACATTGGCGCTGATCGCCAACCGCGCCGCGAACACGGTCAGCGTGCTGACGATATCCGGCAAGGACGTCAAGGTCGTGGGCACGGTCGCGCTGGCGCCCGAGGGCGCTCCTAACCAGCAGGTTTCGGCTGTGGCGATCACCCCCGACGGCAAGCGCGCGCTGGTGGTCAAGGCGCTCGCGAACAAGGTCGCGCTGCTCGAGATCGACGGGACGAAGGTGACCTACAAGGGCTACGACATGGCCACCGGCATCTTCCCCTACAACGTGCAGATCACGCCCGACGGCAAGCTCGGCCTCGTCAACAACAACGGCGGCGGCGGCGCGTCGGACGGCCAGGTGGACACTCTGGCGGTGATCGACATGGGGATGGATCCGCCGCGCGTCGTGGATCAGGTGGTGATAGGTGACGGTCCTGAAGGCTTGGCGGTGAGCCCGGTGGGCGGCTACGCCGCCTCGATCATCCTCAACGGCGCGGGCAATGTTCCCAAGACCGCCTTCTTCCACCACGAGCACGGCTACGTGTCGCTCTTGAAGATCGACGGCAAGAAGGTGCGCAAGGTGTCTGAAACCGAGGTCGGCGGATTGCCCGAGGGTGCGGCGTTCAGCGCGGATGGCCACTATCTTTACGTCGGCAATTTCCTCGACGGCGACATTGCTATCCTCCACCTTCAGGGCAACAAGCTGGTGCCAATGGGCTCGCTCAATCTCCAGGGCGGCCATTCCGCCTCGATGCGTGGCAACACACCCTGAGCGTCTAGCTTAGAGCCGGCGCGGCGACGTGCGCTTCTGGCGCGATGCCGACTGACGAATTCAATTCTCACGATGTCCGCTTTCAAGCGGAGTGGATGTTCATCCAAACGGCGACATTGGGCGCTAACCGGCCCTTGAGAGTTATCGCGCCGCGCAGCAGAGGTGTTCCTCACCCCACCACCCTTACCGCCCCTCTCGCCGCGCTGGTCGTCATCGACGCATAGGCCCGCAGCGCCGTCGATATTTTCCGCGCTCGCGCCGCTGGTTTCCAGGCCTTGTCGCCCTTCGCCTCCATCGCTGCACGCCGCTCCGCAAGCTCGGCATCGGACACGTCGAGATGCAGGCGCCGGCTTGGAATATCGATCTCGATCTTGTCGCCTTCTTTCACGAGCCCGATCGTGCCGCCTTCAGCCGCCTCCGGCGAGACATGGCCGATCGAGAGCCCCGAAGTGCCGCCGGAAAAGCGCCCGTCGGTGATCAGCGCGCAGAGCTTTCCCAGGCCCTTCGATTTCAGATAGCTCGTCGGATAGAGCATCTCCTGCATGCCGGGACCGCCGCGCGGCCCTTCATAGCGGATCACCGCAATATCGCCGGGCTTCATCTCGTTGGCGAGAATGGCATCGACCGCCGCATCCTGGCTTTCGAAGACGCGCGCCTGGCCGGCGAAAGCGAGATTCGCCGCATCGACGCCGGCGGTCTTCACGATCGCGCCATCCTCGGCGAGATTGCCATAGAGGACTGCAAGACCGCCATCTTGCGAATAGGCATGTTCGGCATCGCGGATCACGCCCTTTTTGCGATCGCGATCGACCCCGTCGAAGCGCGCGTCCTGGCTGAAGGCCACTTGCGTCGGAACGCCGCCCGGCGCCGCGCAATAGAAATGGGCGACCATCTCACTCGAAGTGCGGCAGATGTCCCAGCGCTCGAGCGCGTCGCCGAGCGAGGCCGCATGCACCGTGGGCAGGTCGGTATGGATGAGCCCGGCGCGGTCCAATTGGCCGAGGATCGCCATGACGCCACCGGCCCGATGCACATCTTCGAGATGCACATCCGGCACTGAGGGCGCGACCTTGCAGAGAACCGGCACGCGCCGCGACAGCCGGTCGATATCTGCCATGGTGAAATCGACTTGCGCCTCATATGCGGCCGCCAAGAGATGCAGCACCGTATTGGTCGAGCCGCCCATGGCGATGTCGAGAGTCATCGCATTTTCGAAGGCGCCGAAAGAGGCGATCGCACGCGGCAGCACCGAAGCATCGTCCTGCTCATAATAGCGGCGGGCGAGATCGACGATGAGATGGCCGGCTTCGACGAAAAGGCGCTTGCGGTCGGCATGAGTGGCAAGCACGGAGCCGTTTCCCGGCAAGGCAAGTCCCAGCGCTTCGGTCAGGCAATTCATCGAATTGGCGGTGAACATGCCCGAACAGGAGCCGCAGGTCGGGCAGGCGGAGCGTTCGATCACTTGCACATCGGCTTCCGCGACTCTGTCATCGGCCGCAGCGATCATGGCATCGATCAGGTCGACCGATTTGGTCTTGCCGCCGACGAGCACTTTGCCGGCCTCCATCGGTCCGCCCGACACGAAGACCGTCGGAATATTGAGCCGCAATGTGGCCATCAGCATGCCGGGCGTGATCTTGTCGCAATTGGAGATGCAGACCAAGGCATCGACGCAATGGGCATTCGCCATATATTCGACCGAGTTGGCGATGAGGTCGCGCGAGGGCAGGCTGTAAAGCATGCCGTCATGGCCCATGGCGATGCCATCGTCGATGGCAATGGTGTTGAACTCCTTGGCGACGCCGCCGGCCGCCTCGATCTCGCGCGCGACGAGCTGGCCGAGATCCTTCAAATGCACATGGCCGGGCACGAATTGGGTGAAGGAATTGACGACGGCGATGATCGGCTTGCCGAAATCGGCATCGGTCATGCCGGTGGCGCGCCACAGGCCGCGGGCGCCGGCCATGTTCCTGCCATGGGTCGTGGTGCGAGAGCGATAGTGCGGCATTGACTGGTTCCTTGGACGGTTCCTTTTCGGACGCAAAACGGGTGTCCACTTTTGCCGAAAATGCTCTAGCATGAATTTCAAAAAATGCGCGGCACAAATCTCGGCGCGCGGTCGCCCATCGGCCCGGCGCCTATAATTCGCTTGAGTGCCGCGCTAATGCTATCAAACGACAAGAGCGCTTCCACGACTGCGTGGAAGCGCTCTTGTGATCTTTCAAATTTTGCGGAAGTGGCCGCTCCGCTTGCTTAGGTCGTTATTGCCGACTCGCTCAATGCGTGACGACGGGGTCGCGATGTTCCGGCAGGCACACCCAGCCACGGCTCAACGGACCTTGGACGGGATCGCCCTTGAGGCCGACGAAGCAGTGGACGCTTGCCGCAGCGGTGGAGGAATCCGCATGGGCTTTGGCCACAAAGGCGGCGACGCCGCCGGCGGTGGCGAGAGCCAGGCCAAGGGCAAGAGCAAGACGGGAGGAGGAAGCGAAAATATGAGTCATGATGGTCTCCAAATTCCACGAGCGACGAGGCTCGCACCGAGGATCCTTGTTTTTGCGGTGCAATACAGCACTTCTTGGCCCTAACCCTCTGGTTAACTGAAAGATTCGGACAGTAAGCATAATGTGTGATGGAACCTATCGCATTGCAATATCGCAATTGCAGCATATGCTGGGACAAACTGCCACGCAGCTTGCGCCAATAGCTTTTGAACGCAGCCGGATGAATCGGCCTATGAGAGCGAGACGCTGAGGCTCATCTCAATGTCCCTGCCGATCGCCTTCCTGCCGAACTCTTTCGATCATATCCGCCGGCTTCTCGCTGAGCTTCCGGGACCTCTAAACTCATGCGCCGCCGCGGTCCGCGACCGTCAAGCGCAATTGACCAAGCCGCTGGGATCGCTCGGCCGGCTCGAGGACATTGTCGCTTTTCTTGCCATGTGGCAGGGCCGCCCGATGCCCGCTCTCGCGCAGCCGCTCGTCCTGATCTTTGCCGGCAATCACGGCGTCGTGCGCCATGGCGTTTCCGCTTATCCCGCCTCGGTGACACGCGCGATGGTCGCCAATTTCCAGGCCGGCGGGGCGGCGATCAATCAAATCTGCGCGAGTTTCGGCCTCGGCCTGAAGATCGTCGAACTCGATTTGGACAGGCCGACTGAAGATTTTACCCAAGCGCCGGCGATGGATGAAGAGAGCGCCGCCGCCGCTTTCGCCTGCGGCATGGCGGCCATTGCGCCGGGCACGGATCTGATCTGCATTGGCGAGATGGGGATCGGCAATTCGACGAGCGCGGCGGCGATCTATTACGCGCTTTACGGTGGCGAGGCCGCGCATTGGGTCGGCCGCGGCGCCGGCGTCGACGATCTTCGCCTTGCATGCAAGGTCGATGCGGTGGAGGCGGGCATCGCCAATCACAAGGATTGGCTCGCCGACCCGTTGGAAGTGCTGCGCCGTCTCGGCGGCCGCGAGATTGCCGCCATGGCCGGTGCGATCCTCGCCGCGAGGCTCGCCCGCATTCCCGTGCTGCTCGACGGCTATATCGCCTGTGCCGCCGCGGCTGTGCTGCAGGCGCAAGCGCCGCAAGCGCTCGATCACTGTCTCGCCGCACATGTCTCGGGCGATGGCGCGCATCAAGATGTGCTGGCAAGACTTGGCAAACAGCCGCTGCTCGATCTAGGCCTCCGCCTCGGCGAAGGCAGCGGCGCCGCGCTTGCGGCAGGTCTCGTCAAAGCGGCGCTCGCCTGCCATGCCGATATGGCGACCTTTGCCGAGGCGCAAGTTGCCGGCAAGATCGAAAGCTGAAGCGCAAGCGCGGGATGCGCAGTGCGCTCAGCTTTATTCGGCTCAAATGACGGAACCCAAACTGCGACGCGAGCGTTGAGGCTGCAACAAGCGGCGCACGCCTTTTATGCGAAATCTCTCTGATGAGAACCTACGCCTCCGCTGTCATTGCGAGCGAAGCGAAGCAATCCAGCCTCGTTCGCATGCGTCTGGATTGCTTCGTCGCTGCGCTCCTCGCAATGACGGCACGCCGACGTAAATTTCGCGTCACGATTTCAACGAAGAAGGAAGCCCCTGCGATGAGCGCAAGCAAACCCGCTGCGAAGAATGAAGCCCGTATGGAAGACGCGAAGATCTTGCGGATCGCGCCGCTCGAAACGCCGACGGATCTGGCGTCCAATGCGATCAAGGATATTTCCGGCGCGCTCAATGTCTTGTTGACCGATGTCTTCACGCTCTATTTGAAGACGAAGAATTTTCATTGGCATATGTCGGGTCCGCATTTCCGCGACTATCATCTGCTGCTCGACGAACAATCCGATCAGATTTTCGCCATGACCGATCCGATCGCCGAGCGGGTGCGCAAGATCGGCGGCACGACCTTGCGCTCGATCGGCCAGATCGGCCGCATGCAGCGTCTCAAGGACAATGACGCCGATTATGTCACGCCGCTCGACATGCTGGCCGAACTGCGCGAAGACAACAAGCAATTGGCCGCCGCGATGCGCGAGACGCATGAGCTCTGCGACGAGCACAGAGATGTGGCGACCGCGAGCCTTCTCGAGGTTTGGATCGACGAGACCGAAAGGCGGACCTGGTTCCTCTTCGAGGCCGGCCGCACGGAGGGGGTGGAGGCGAGATAAGTTTCAAGCCCGGGCACCGGGCATGTTTCGCGTCGGATTGTTGATAGTGTGCGACCGGGGACGGAGGCAGACGCCGCCGGCCCCGGTTCCGCATTGACGGCTGCCCACGGCACGAGTTTTGATGGCATCTCGTCACATCGGGTGATTGAGGGACATCGGAATGACCGTGGCGCAATTGATTGAAAAATTGCAGGAGATGCCTGCCGAAGCCATCGTTCTCATGGAAGGCGAAGGGGCGTTCGCGCGGGTGGCAGGGCTGAATTTTGAAAAAAGCGCGACATTCGGCCTACCGGATGAGGTGATCTTATTCACCGATGCCGAGGAATGAGGCTGGCTTTTTTGCCGCTTATCCGGCCGGCCGTCGCGTGTTCTTCTGCGCCAGGGTCAAAATGACGATGCCGGCTGCAAGCTCGAAGACGACCGACAGGATGACGAGAAGGATGAGCGCGCGGTCGTAGAGAAGGCCCATCACGGCGCTGCCGGCGAACCAGGCGACGCCATAGACGGCGCCGAACAGGCCATAGGCGCGGCCGCGCCGCTCCGGCGCGACAATCTCGGCGACATAGGCGCGCAAAATCGATTCCTGGACGCCTAGGCCGATGCCCCAGAGGATCATGCCCAGGACAGCGCCCGCAAAACCGCCGTAGAAAACCAGAACGGCATAAATCGAGCCGAGCAGGATAGCGGTAAAATTGGCCCAGAGACCAATGCGGTCGAAGAGCCGGCCAAACACCAGCGCCGCCAAGGCGGCGCTCGCCATTCCGACGGCATAAAGAACCGGGATCGACGCCGCAGCGACCGATTTCGTCTTTTCGAAATGGAAAGCGATCAGCGGAAAGTCGACATAACCGAAGGCGAGCAGCGCGGCGCTGACGAGATAGATCCAATAGCTGCGCGGAAATTTGGTCGACGCAAATTCAGGCGTCTTGATTTCGAGTTGGAGCGGATTGGGATAAAGAAATTTGGCTGTCAGCAGGATTGAGATGGCGAGAGCTGCCGGGATAGCGAGCAGGGCAAACCCCGCCTGATAGCCGGCGTGATGGGCGAGGAAGGCGGCGAGCATCAAGGGTCCGGAGATCGCGCCGATCTGATCCAGAGCCTCGTGAAGTCCGAAGCCCCAGCCGCGGCCGGTTGCCTCTGTCGCATAGGCCAGCATCGCGTCGCGCGCGGGCGTTCTGATGCCTTTGCCGCCGCGCTCGAGAATGATCAGGGCGACGGCCACGGGCCAATTGCCGGCAAATGCCAATAGAGGAACCGCGGCAAGATTGACGACATAGCCAAGGATGGTCAGCGTCCAATAGCGCTTGCTTCGATCAGCGAGAATGCCCGACAGGAGGCGAATGCCATAACCGACGAGTTCGCTGGCGCCGGCGGCGATGCTGACGATTGCACCGTTCGCGCCGAGCGTGCCGAGATAGGGGCCGATGATGGCGCGTGCGCCTTCATAAGTGACGTCGGCGAAGAGGCTGACGCTGCCGAGGAGGATGACAAACCAGATGGCTGTCTGTCGCTTCAATTTGAAATCTCATTGCGAGGTTAGAGCGAGCGCGGCGCCGCCGAGCGCGCTGACGACGACGACCACCAAGGGCGGTGCGCCCCAGCGCGTCAAAAGAACGAAAGCGACGAGCGCCAGCCCGAAATCGCCGCTGGTTTTGACCGAGGTCGTCCACACCGGATTATAGAGCGCTGCGCCGAGCAGGCCGACGACGGCGGCATTGACGCCGCGCATCACCGCCTGAGCGCTGGCCTGACGCCGAAACTCTTCCCAAAAGGGCAAAGTCCCAGTCACGGCCAAGAGGCCGGGAAGGAAAATGCCGATGAGGCTGATCATGGCGCCGGCCAACCCATTTGGCGGGCCTTTCACGATCGTTCCGAGATAGGCCGAAAAAGTGAAGAGCGGTCCGGGCACCGCCTGGGCCGCGCCATAGCCGGTGAGAAAGGCCTGATCGCTCACCCAGCCGGGCGCAACGACGGCCTCGCGCAGCAGCGGCAGCACAACATGGCCGCCGCCGAAGACGAGCGCCCCCGAACGGTAGAAGGCGTCAAAAAGTGCGATGCCTGGCGTAAGCGCGAGACTGCGCAGCAAAGGCAAGCCAGCCAAGAGAAGAAAGAAGATCGCGAGCGCAATCATGCCGGCGCGGCGCGACACGGGCACAGGCATATGGCTCACCGGTGCCTGCGCGCCCATGCGACAGAGCACGAGCCCGGCGAGACCGCCTAAAACAATCGCGCCGATCTGCGCGACCGAGCTGCTGCTCGCCAAGATGATGAGCGTGGCCGCCACGGCGATCGAGGCGCGCGCGCGGTCGGGACAGAGCGTGCGGGCCATGCCCCATACGGCTTGCGCGACAATGGCGACGGCGACGAGCCGCAACCCATGCAGCAGGCCGGCGCCAAGCGTGCCACCGAGCGCGCCGGCGCCATAGGCGAAGGCAATGAGCGCGAGTGCCGAAGGCAAAGTGAATCCGATGAAGGCCATGATCCCGCCGAGCCAGCCGGCGCGCATGAGGCCGAGCGAGAAGCCGACCTGGCTGCTGGCGGGGCCCGGCAGAAATTGCGCCAGCGCGACGAGATCGGCATAGGCGTCTTCGCCGAGCCATTTGCGGCGTGTCACGAATTCATCGCGGAAATAGCCCAGATGCGCGATCGGCCCGCCGAAGCAAGTCACGCCGAGCTTGAGGAATGCCCGGAACACTTCGAGCGGGGAGCTCGTCACTTTGCCGGTTCCTATTTGGGTCCGCGAGTCCTGCATCGTCACCACATCTGTCTGCTGGTTCGATGCGGGCCGTGCATGGTCAAAATGTCCATTGCAACGCCGCATAGTATGAGAGCGTATTGGTCGCCGACGCATTCAACAGGCCGCGGCCAACGGAAAAGAGAAGATGGTAATTCTTATTGAGGTCGTAGATGGCGCCCAGGTTGAATCCGGTGTTGTCCGTGCTGCCGATGGGAAACCCAGGGCTGCCCGGACCGCCGGCCGCAAAGGCCGTCTGATGATAGATTTCACCGCCGATGGCGAGTGAATCGGTCACTTGCCGTTGAAGCACCCAACCGACGAACCAATAGTTCTTGTTGCCCGGGCCGGGATTGATCCAATAACCGCCGCCGCCGTAAGTGGTCCATTTATCGAAATCCTTTTGGATCCACACCGGCAAATAGGCGTGGGTTCGGCCGCTGCCGAGCCCGCGGTCGGCGTCGCCGCTTGGAACATCGAGCAGAGGATAAATGCCGATTTGCGGCCACCAATCGTCAGCCTCAGCCGGAAGGAAGCGATATTTCACGCCAAATTCCACATCGCCCGGCCCAAATTGCGTGTTCATACCGCTCGTTGCATTGAGAGCAAGCGGCGCCATGACGTGAACCTGAACATTCGGCAGCAGGCCGTAGTTCACTTCGGTCGCAGGCTGCAATGCGTATGTGGCGCCTTTCGCGATTGTGCCGATCGAGAAGCCATAGACCTCCCAATGTCCGTAGTCGACCGGCACCGGATCATCAGTGAGGTAGGGCGGCCCTGCAAGGCAAGGCCACGGCGCGAGGAGCGCCGCGAGTGCCGATGCGCAGCTGGTAACGATAAACCGCATGTGGCTTGGCATCAGATGTTCTCGCTGACGCATCGTGCCGCCTCTTCGTCGCAGGCCCTTAAAGTTGCGTGCTCGTGGCGATCGATCGTCATTGTGTTGCTCCACCGGTCGGCAGCGATCGCTTCAGATTGATTTGGTGCCCACGCGTTTCGCCGAGCTTCCGTGAGAGAGCGATGCATGGCCAGAACCACGGCCGAGGACCGCATCAAGCGACCATATGCCTCCGCCCTCGATCAGTAGGTAAAGGCAACCCAAAAGCATGTCGAAATCAGTGCGGGCCTCATGCGCCATGCTCCAGAAGCCGTAGCGGGGCAGCTTGGCGAGATGAAACGTCAGATCGAAGAGCGAGAGGTCATGGCCGAGCAGGATCGGCACCTTCGTCGACATGATCGCTACAATCATGATGATGATCAGCGGGATCGTTGCGAGGCGCGTGAACAGACCGACGATGATGAATGCGCCGCAAATCGTCTCGACGATGCCAACGAAAGGACCCATCGCGTCCGGATAGGGAATGCCGATCTTGGCAAACCGGCCGGCGCCAAGGATGGCCGGGAACGCCAATTTCTGAATGCCTTCCGGAAAGAACACGACGAGACCAACGAGCAGGCGAATGAGAATTGACCACCCGGGGGCGCGAGTGCCGAAAAGAATTCCTCGCCGGTTGGTCGTTTCAGGTCTGTTGGCACCGCCGATCATGATCCGCCCCCTTCTTCGTCCTCGAACAATTCGCCGAACAGCTCGCGAACTTTGCTCTTGGCGGCAGCAAGCGCCTTGCGGCCGGCGGGGGTCGCCGAATAGAGGCGCCGTTCAGTCCCGCCAATTCTCTGTGTCTTGGATTTCAGCCAGCCCTTTTGCTCGAGCCCGTGCAGAATTGGATAGAGCGTGCCCGCACTCAGCGTATAGCCATGCCGCCGCAGCTCTTCCATCATCGCAAATCCATAGATCGGTTCGGCTGCGGCATGATGCAGGACATGCAGGCGGATGAGGCCGGCATAGAGATCCCGATAGGTTTTTGCGGACGCTGGCGCGGCCCGCGACTGCGTTGCGGCGGCCCGGCGCCGCACTTTGCTCCGCATTGCCGAGGCATTAGTTTCGGTTTTCGTCATCGTATTTCGCTATCGAATATCGATATATCTCTCTCCCGGGTATCGGGCAAGCCAGATCTCGATAGGATAGCGCATGTTTGAGGGCGCGGCAGGGATGCGCGGCTGGACCCGTCTATTCTTGCCGGCTATTCTTGCCGGCTGTTCCTGCCGCGCATTCTTGCCGCGCCGGCGCCTCACTCGCCTTCGATCAGGTGTTTTGCTTCGCCCCGCAACGCGGCGCGGGATTGATCGAGCGCATAAACCATATGGCCGCCGCCATAGACGACGAGCCGCAAACGGTTGGGGTCGCCCATGGGCGGAACTTGATCGATCAGCAGTTTGGACGCGAAATAGGGCGTGACCTGATCAGTGACGCCATGCACGATGAGAATATGCAAATGCGGATCGAGCGCCAGAACATGTCTCAGATCGCTCATCGCCTCGGCCGGTTGGTGCTTGCCCCAGTCCCATTCCTTGTTGACGCTTTCATTGAGGATCTCGTAGCGGGCATCGACGAACCAATTGAGCTTTTTCGCCGTGATATAGGCCATGGCGCTGGCGAACGGCGCTTTCAGAACATCGAGAATGGGATCGGAATAGTCGGCCCGCGCTAAATGAGGATAGGCGTCATAGCCCGTCGTCAGCGCGTCATATTGGCTGCCGACGCGGCCGCTTGCGCGGTCGCGTTCGCGCACGAAGGTGGCAGAATCGACGCGGCCGCCGAGGCGACGCACGAGGGCCGGATCGAGACCGGTGAAATTCGCGACTTTTGCGGAAAGCCGCGCCAGCGCTTCGGAATCGCGCTCGCCGCGCAGAAGATCGACGATATAGGGGCCTGCGGCATAGGCTTCGACATCGGCGAGCTGCTTGCGGGGATCGAGACCGGTGAGATCGCGCGCCGTCGCAGCGAGCGAGGGCAGGTGGGTTACGAAGACCATCGGATTGGTCGCGCCGTCGAACCAGGAAAAATCGAGCACCGGCGAAATCATGACGAGGCCTGAAATGCCTATGCCTTCATGATCCTCCAGGCGATAAGCGAGTTTTGGCGCGCGAAAGCCGCCATAGCTCTCGCCGACGATGAATTTCGGGCTTTCCAATCGCTTGTTTTCGGTGAGCCATTTGCGGATGATGATGGCGAGGCTGTCGATATCGCCATCGACCGAATAGAAGTTTTTCTTCACCGCGGCATCTTTGCTCAAAATGCGGCTATAGCCGGTGCCCGGCGGGTCGATGAAGACGAGATCTGTGAAATCGAGCCAAGTGTCGGCATTGGGCGCAGGGGTGGGATGGGCGGACGGCGTTCGGCCCGCACCGATGAGCGGCAGCCGCCACGGCCCCAAGGCACCGAGATCGAGCCAGGCGGAGCCGGCTCCCGGTCCGCCATTGATCGCGAATGTCAGCGGCCGCTTCGCCGGATCTGCGCCGTCGAGCTGAAAGGCGACGAAGGAAATATCGGCAAGCGCCTCGCCCGTCTCGGCATTGCTCAGCCTGATGGCACCGGCCTTGGCTTTGAAATGCAGCGTGCGGTCGGGCAGTTCGAGCGTCTGCGCCGTCGTCACTTCCGGCGGCAGAGGATTGGGTGGCGTCGTGGATTTGTGGGTCGCCTCCGACGGCTCGGCCGCAGGCGATGCGGGTTTGCCGTTCGGGCCTATCGTATCCTGTGCGGCGCGTGGGAACGCGGCGAGACTCAGGCATAAAAAGGCCGACAAGGTCAGAACTGCGACCGATCGAGCTGAACAAGCCATCCAAATCTCCAATGCTTGCGAAAGCGGATTGTCCCATACGCGCTTCGGGTGATCATTTCACAACAATGCCGCGCGCCGCGCCCATTTTGCTGGCGGCTCTGCCGATGCGCAACGATCGCGACGGATTATGGTCGAGATGAGCCGACCACATACAATGCGGCCGATCACAATGGCGTCAAGCAAGGGGAGAAGCAAGGATATGTGCGAAGGCAGGATCGGTTTAGGCGGCCGACTGCGTCCGCCGATGCGGCCGCGTCTCGACCTCTGGCGGCGCCTCTGGATCGAGCCGCGGCAGCGCATTCATGACGCGCTCGGGCGGAAACACGACGATCACTTCGGTTCCCTCGCGGACTTTCGACTTCAGAGTGAAAGTTCCGCCATGCAGTTCGATGAGGCCCTTGACGATCGGCAGGCCCAAGCCGGAGCCTTCTTCGGCATTTTTCTGCGCGAGCGTGCCGCGGCCGAAGGAGGACATGACGATCGGGATTTCTTCTTCAGGAATGCCTGGTCCCGTATCCTTGACCGAAAAATATTGCCCGCCGGGCGCCGTCCAGCCGATTTTGATGCTGATGCTGCCGCCGGGCGGCGTGAATTTGATCGCATTCGACAAGAGGTTCAAAGCGACCTGCCGTACGGCGCGTTCATCGGCCCAGATGCGGGGCAGGTTGAGCTCCGCTGATTCATAAATCGTGATCTCGCGCTTCTTTGCCCGCAGCGACAGCAGATGACGCGATTCCTCCATGATATTGCTGAGAGCCACCGGCTCTGCCTTGAGTTCATAGCGGCCGGCCTCGACCCGCGAGAGATCGAGAATCTCGTTGATGAGGGTCAGGAGATGCTGGCCGCTCGAATGAATGTCGCTCGAATATTCCTTATAGGACGATACTTTGTGGGCGCCGAAGAGCTCTGCCTTCATCACTTCGGAAAAGCCGAGGATGGCATTGAGCGGCGTCCGCAATTCATGGCTCATCGTCGCGAGAAAACGGGATTTGGCGAGATTGGCCTCTTCGGCACGCAGGCGAGCGACATCGCTATTGATCTTGGCCTGCTCGAGCTCGGCGATCAATCCATCCTTCTCCGATTGGAAGGACAAAGTGTCGAGCGAGCGCGCATAGAGCTTCTTGGCGAGCACCGCCGAATAGAGCAGCGTGCCGACGGCGAGCGCCGCGAGCGGCATGTTTTTGTCATACAGGTTCGTCGGCCATAGGAAAGCGGCGATGGCGACAGTCATCGGCGCGAGCCCGGCATAGACGGCGACCGGAATCGAGGCGGTGATCGTCGCATTTATCGCGGCGACGAGAAGCAAAAGGACAAGCACGAAAGTCTTGGCATTGGGATCTGTCGCTTCGCTGACGAAGCCGACGATCTGAGCCCAGACAATGCCTTGGATCACCTCGGCGATGACGAATTGGCTGCGCCAGCGCGTGACATCGATGCTGGCGAGATCGAGCGACAAAAATCGTGCCGCCAATGCGTGGGCAACGAAAAGCGTGATCAGTTGAATGCCGATCCAGACGAACAGCGTCTGCTGGGGCGCCCAGGCCGCGGCCACAGTCGCCGCAACGATGGCGAGGACCATGAAGCTGAACGTCGCGTTTTGCTTGCCTTGCGCGAAGAGCTGCAAGAGTTCGACGTCAAAGGCCCTATGTCCGGAACCGGCCGAAGTGAGCTTCTCGCGCGCTTCGCGCACCCGCGCAGCCAGACGCCGACGTTCGACGGCGGTTTTCGGGTCGATGCCGCGCCCGCGTTCGATCATCTCCGCAGTGACTTCGGTCATGCTCTGCCTGATCCGTCGCTCGTCATCTCGCAAGCAAGGTCTCGGGCGCATGCCTGGGGGACGGCTTTGTCCATTCCATAGGAATGCGCGCGACGTCGATATATGTGGAGCATGTCCTTGGCGGAAAAGAGGAGCCGCTTCCGCGCCCGGGACATGTCCCTAACAATCGCCGAGAAAGATTAACGCAAGGCTCACGGAATCCTGCGGATCTAAGTTAACGCGTGCGCTGCGAAGCGCGGTTTTGCCGGCGTCGGCCCATAGCGCGCAGCCAAATTTTGGTTAATAATTTAATTTTTTCCAAACGGCGTTTTATCTGGCGACGTTTTACCTGGTGTGTTGGCAAGAGGCCAAGCCGTAGATGGGCAGCGCAAAGAAGGTCGATATGAAGCTCTATGATACAGCGCGTGCGCCTAATCCGAGACGGGTCAGAATTTTCCTCGCTGAAAAAGGCCTCGGTGTGCCGACCGAACAAGTCGATCTCGGCAAGCTCGAGCAAAGAGGCGAGAGTTTCCGCGCCGTCAATCCGATGCAGCGGACGCCCGTGCTCCTTCTCGATGATGGAACCGCGCTTTCGGAATCCGTAGCCATTTGCCGATATTTCGAAGAGCTGAAGCCCGATCCGCCCTTGTTCGGCGAAGGCATGCTCGGCCGCGCTCTCGTCGAAATGTGGCAAAGGCGCATCGAGCTGCACCTGTTGCTGCCGGTATTGGTAACCTTCCGCCACAGCCATCCGGCCATGCGCGAGATGGAGCGGCCGCAAATTCAAGAGCTTGCCGAAACGAGCAAAGCGAAGGCTTTGGATTTCCTGCATTATCTCGATGGCGAACTCGCCCAGAGGCCTTTCATGGTGGGGGAGGGTTTTTCGATCGCCGACATTACGGCGCTTGTCGCCGTCGATTTCCTGAAGCCGGCGCGGATCGACATGCCGGCGGACGCGCCCCATCTCAAACGCTGGCATGCGAACGTGGCGGCACGGCCCAGCGCCGTCCCTTGAAAAGACCAGAGCGGGATTAGGAAAAGTGGAAACCGGTTTTCCGGTGCAATCAAGTTTACGCCGATTGCGTAGACTTATCTGCGCATCCCGCTTTAGGCGGTAGGTTCAAATCACCCCGTAGCCAACATCCCATTTCTGATCAGCGCTTTGCCGGCTGTAGGCACTCATAAGGCAACGTGAGAATGCCGTTTGAAATGCTCCTTGATACGCTGAAGGAGCCCAGCGCGTTGCCGACCGTATTGAAGAACCTTGGCGGCCTCCAGCGTCACCAGACCGCTTTCCATGATCTCGTCGAGGACCGGCAGGAACGCATTTATCTTCTCCTCGGCGTCGACGATTTCGACCACGACCGGGAGATCTTGAGCTATCGGGAAGAGATGGGCTTCGTGAAGATGCGCCGACTGACCGAAACCGAGCGGGCCGCGAAGCACCGTCGCGCCGGCGAGATGCATGTCTCGCGCCTTTTTCACGATGACCAAGTAAAGCGGATCTAAACCGAACCGGTCCGCGACGCTGATGAAGATGCGTAGCAGAATGGCATCATGTGGCACATCCATGGTGCGCCCTCCCTAATGGGCATAGAATTTGCCCATCCCTCCCGGTATGGGCCTATGAAAAGCATTGGGGTCGCATTGAACCCTATCAAACCGCGGTGGGCGGAAGCGCTGAAGCGTTAGGCTCTCATCCAAGCCGCCGCCTATAGTGAATTGCGTGCACTTTTTCCAAGGTCACGAGGCCACTTTCGACCATCTCATGAAGCACCGGAAGGAATTGATTGACGTTCTCTTCACTATCGATGATCTCAACGACCATCGGCAATCGCGGCCCGGCGTCCACATTGAGTTCAGACCGTATATAACGAGAGCGACCGAATCCCTTGGGACTAGGCAGCACCGTGGCACCGGCCATCTTCATTTCCAGCGCCTTGGCAACAATTGCCTGAAAAAGTGGATGGCCACCGTAGCGGTCCTCCTCCCCAACAAAGACGCGGAGCAGAACCGCTTCACTGGGGACGCTCATACCCGGTCCACCGCGGGGCTCATCGTAGCGGATATCTGCATGAGCTAGGCTCCCTTGAGCTGGTTTGCGCTCGCCGACGCACGGCCTTCATTTAACGACCAGCACCGAACAGGGCGCCAGCTCGACCAGACGGTCTGTCGTGCTTCCGATCAGCCGGTTATAGAGCGCCGAATGACCGAAGAAGCCAACGATCAACAGATCGCAGACGTTTCGTTCGACGAACTCGACAATAGCCGGCACCGGATGGCCCGCGACGACGTGAGTCTCTAATTTGACATTTTCTGCCTGCGCCAAATGGCGGGCGCGCCCCACCACCGCATCGAAACGGCGTTTTGCATCATTCTTTTCTTCGATCACCTCGTCAATTGTCGCCGGGAAAAGCGGGAGTTCCTCGACAGAGATCATGTGAAGCGCTGCGCTCGAAAGTCGGGCCAGCGCAATGGCGGCCGTCAACGCTTTGGCGGCACCGGCGGACCCGTCGTGCGCAATCAGGATTTTCTTATACATGCTGGGTCTCCCCCGAGGGTGCGACGCCTGAATCCTGCTCCAATGGTTTGAAGTGTGGCTGGAACCATCTCTGGGCGATGAGCGTGGGCACCACCGCGCTGGCGATGACCGCGGTCACAAGAATGGTGTATTGCCCTTGATCAATGATTTTGTTCGTCAACCCGAACAGCGCAGAAATCGTGCCGAACGTGAGACCGGTGGACATCAAGAGCGTCGTGTACATCCCTTCGCGCCGATCGAAACGGTGGTAAATAGTCAGCGGAAGAATGCCGATGAACTTGGTCGTCATCTTGATCGCAAGGAAGACAACGATCAGGCCGATGGTCGCGACCACGGCATGTGCATTCACCAGCGAACCGGCCTTGAGGAAATAAAATGGCGTTAAGATAGTGAAGGCAATAATCCGCATCCGATGCGGCAACTGCGGATCGGCCAGAAATGCGGGCGCCAACGCCATTCCGACGAGATAGGCCGGCAGCACGGCTTCGCTGCCCGCAACGCTCGCCAAGCCGCCGAGTGCGAGCAGGACCAATGAGATGAATTTTGTTTGCGGCTCGCTCACCCGCTGTCCAACGCGCTTGAAGAACCAAGGCGCAAAGCGTGGCAGTAGCCATAATGCTACGGCGGTCACCGCCCCGAATAGCAGCATCCACAGATCATAGTGCGCGAACACGATCCCGAGCGCAAGCACAGTACCGAGATCGTTAATAAAGCAAGCAGCCAGAATGATCTTGCCGATCTCTAGCTTGTTGAAGCCGGTTTCCACCATGACCGCGTAGACCACCGCCACCGAGGTGGTGGAGAGCGAGATACCGGCAATTTGCGCCTGCGGCCATGGCCATGCGATGACGAAATGAGCATAGGCAAGAATGCCGAGATAGGGGGCAAAAAATCCCACGATCCCGATCGTCATGCTCGACCAGAAATGCTTGCGCACCACGCGCGGATCGATTTCCGCACCGGCGAGAAAAGTCAGGAGAATCGCGCCAAAACCGGCAAGAAAATTGACCCATTCCGTAAGCGGGAGCCCGATCACATTTCCCGCGATCGCGCCGACGACGATCTCGATCAGTGCCACCGAAATCGCAAGCCGGATGGAGATGATAGATGCTATGAGCGCGAGCCCGAGCCACAACGCCGATGCCAGCCAGACGTTTCCCATTACACGATCCTTCCTCCGGCAAAAAACTTTGCCGATGACAGCATGGACGTGGAAGACTGTGGAGGAACGACGGCCTAGTGAGAAAGCACAGGCACACTCCTACCGCATCCGCACGCGGTAGGGGTCATCAGCCCTTGCGGGCGGTTTCAGGGGAACCCCATCCCCTTGACTTTTCGGTCTGAACGCTACGCTCTTGCAGCAAGACCGTCAATCCGCACGCTTGTTGAGGATGAAGGACGAGACGGCAGTACCAGATCTGATTGATGCGGCCCGGCACGCCAGGACAGTTTCCTTTGCAAGGGCCTAAGTTCTTGCGCAGCAAAGAGTAGATAAAATTGGTTGCAGGCCCTAGAAATCATCTCTCTTACGAGATTTGGGGCCTCCATTAGGATTGGACATGAAAGTTACGATCGTCGGCTCTGGCGACGCTTTTGGAACAGCGGGCCGCGCCCACACTTGCATACGCATCGATTCTGCCGCTGCAACGATCCTGGTGGATTTCGGCGCCGGCTCCATCATCGCCTGGCACAGGCTTGGTTTTTCGAGCGAGGATGTCGATGCCGTCGTCATCACCCATTTGCATGGCGATCATTTCGGCGGCCTGCCGCTGCTTCTGCTGCACTGCCAATTCGTGGCGCATCGCCGCAAACCCTTGTCCCTCTATGGACCGCCGGGCTTGAAGGCGCGGCTCGCCAGCATATTCGACGCCTTCTTTCCGGGCGCTGCGAAGCTCGCCTGGAGTTTTGCCTGGCCGATCGTCGAAATTACCCCGGGCGAAAGCGCCAATGTCGCCGGCTTGAAGGTTCAAACCTTTCCCGTCAAACATTCTTCCGACGGTCCTGCCACAGGCGTGCGGCTCAGCGATGCGACCCATAGTTTCGCCTATTCCGGCGACACGGCCTGGACCGAGACTTTGCTCACGCTTTCGGCTAATGTCGATCTCTTCCTCGTCGAATGCTATTCGGGGGAAGAAGCGGTGCCCAATCATCTGAATTGGCCGCAGCTTTCGAGCAAGCTTTCAAGCTTCACGGCCAAGCGCGTGGTCGTGACGCATTTGGGCGCTACAGCGGTGCCGAAGATTGCGGAAATGCGCGCGGCGGGATTGACGGTCGCCGAGGATGGCAGCGCATTTGATCTCTGAACCTGCGACCTCTGATCCCGCGGCTTTTGATCTCGCGGCTCTGGTCGGGCAGATCAAATCGTGCCGGATCTGCCGTGATGCGCCGCGCAATGCGCCGCTGCCGCATGAGCCACGGCCCGTCTTGCGCGTCTCTTTAACTGCGCGTCTGCTGGTCGCCGGCCAGGCGCCGGGGGTGCGCGTCCATGCGACCGGCCTGTCGTTCAACGATCCTTCCGGTGACCGGCTGCGGCAATGGATGGGCGTGAGCCGCGAAATCTTCTACGATGAGTCACGCGTCGCGATCGTGCCGATGGGATTTTGCTTTCCCGGCCATAATGCGGCGAAAGGCGATCTGCCGCCGCGCCGCGAATGTCGCGCGAGTTGGCATGATTTGCTTTTTCGCTCATTGCCGCAGATCGAGACGATCCTGGCTATCGGCCGCTATGCTCAGGATTACCACTTCGAACGACTTGGCGTTGCGCCCAACAAAGCTGCCAAGCTCGACGATCTCGTTGCCGCTTGGCGCGATCTTGCCGGGCAACAGCCGCGGATCATTGCATTGCCGCATCCCTCCTGGCGCAACAATGCCTGGCTGAAACGCAATCCCTGGTTCGAGGCGGAGGTCTTGCCTATGCTCCGCGCCGAAGTGGCGCGTGCGCTGCGCTAGAATATTGGAATGCTGCCGCCTCGACTTTGCGGCAAATGTCATGTTAAATTGTTTAATCTGGAGCAAAGGAGAAAGCCGCCATGGCCTTGACGCGCGAGGATGTGATTTCGGTGCTCGGTCCGGTCGACGAGACTTTGGCAGCCGAGCTTCTGGCAAGCGGCGCTTCGCTCATCGATCTCGAACAGGCCTGGGCATGGCTCAATTCCGACGAGGCGCTCATTAATGAGTATAAGCCTTTGCCCAGCGGCCGCGTGGCGCAATTGATCGACATACTTTCGCCGCCCGACGACGAGCAATAGCAGCGGCGCTCAGCCCGTCGTCTCGCGCCGCGCGCGCCGCAGCAGAAGGATAAGAACAAGGACGATGAGGAGGCCGGCGACGCCACAGCTCGCCTCCCAATGCGCCGAATGGGTAATGGCGAGCGACGCGAGAAGCCGCTCCGAGCCGATGAGCTCGCCGCCTATATAGCCGAGCAGCGCCGCGCCGGCCCAGATGAGCACGGGGAAGCGCGAAAACAGCGTGAGCAGCAGCGTCGCGCCGAAGATGATGAGCGGCACCGACAAAGCGAGGCCGAAGACGACGAGCAGGATCGAGCCTTTGGCCGCGGCGGCAATGGCCATGACATTGTCGAGCGACATCACCGCATCGGCAATGACGACGATGCGGACTGCCGCAAAGAGCGATTTCGCCGGGTTGACGTCTTTCTTGCCATGCTCGTCCAGCGCCAATTTGATCGCGATCCAGAACAACAGCAGACCGCCGATCAGTCGCACCCAAGAGAACAATAGGATTTCGACGACAACGATCGTCAGCAAGGCCCGCAGGACGATGGCGGCGACCGTGCCAAAGACGATGCCGAGAGAACGTTGTCGTTCCGGCAGGGCGCGGCAGGCAAGCCCGATCACCACGGCATTATCGCCCGAGAGCACAATATCGATCCAGATGATTTGCAGGATCGGCCCGACGACGGCGGGGATGTCGATGGTCACCACGATCCTTTCTAGAGCGGGATGAGGAAAAGTGGGAACCGGTTTTCCGCCCGCATCCCGCTCTAATTATTGGAATCGATCACGTTTATGACTTTGGATTGATTCAATCCAAAGTCATCGTGATCTGCCTGCTCTGCCGCACCGCGCGCGCAATAATGACGAGCGCGATTTCGGCCGCCGCGACGACATCAGCAAAGCGTGGCCGCTTGTCTTTGTGTGGCGAATCCTGCCGAGGCGAACTTCGTGCCATGCGTCGCCGCGGGGTGGGAATATGGATGAAGCCGACGCAGGCGGCATCCGCGGCAACGAGCGAATGGTAGAAGCTCGCATTGCAGAGATAGTCGCCCGCATCATTGGAAAGGCCGCTCGCTATGCCGGCCCGCCGCAAAGCCGCGACGATCTGCGGCGCCGGCACGCGCGCCTGCACGAACTCGGCTCCGCCCGCCATACCGGTCAATCCATGCGCCGGCGCGCCGGCCGCATCGGGGTGAAGCAGGTTCACGCGATTGCGCGCCCGGGTTTCCACGGAAATGATCTTGCGCCGTCCGGCAAGCCCGAAATGAACAATCGCGTCCGGCCTGGTCTCGCCGGCAAGTTTGGCGAGCCTCGGCCTGAGCCCGGCATAGACAACGGGCAGCGCGCAAAGTTCCAGACCGATGCCGAGCCGCGCCAGACGCATGCGCCTTTTACGAAGCGCCGCAAGCAGTGCCGAAGACGGGTTCCGGCATGTGCCCGGAAAGGCGCCGAAGCCGGTGACGAGAACCTTGATCATCGCATCCGATCAGCATCGAGAGCCGCAATCTAGAGCCACTGGGCAATATTCGCCGGACCGAGCGAATTCGACCATCTTTTTGAAAGAATCGCATATCTCACTTTATTGGATATGCTCTAAATTTACATCGCCTGTCCTGCCGAAGCTTTTTGTGACCCGGATTTGCTGCGGCGGTCAGAATTTGGAAAGGCTGATTGCAAAAAAGTCCGGCGCGCCCGTGTCAACCTCGGTGCGGAAAGCGGATCGTAAAGGTCGCCATTATAAACGCGTAAGGCTCGGCTTATTGCAACGGGTTTGCCGGCGTGGCGGTGTGAAACTGCTTGGGCCGAGTCAAATTTGGCCGAGCCAAAAATGATCATGCAGGATGGCCTTTGCAACGGCTGCGACCCGGTCCCAAATGAGATTGGATGGAATGACGATGCTCGCGAACACCAAGACCTATATGCTTTCCGAAATTCTCGACATCAAGGCGGCGCTGCCGCTCGCGGAAGCTCTTCTGGCGCAACGCGGCGCGGAACTGATGATTGATGCGTCGCGCGTCGAAAGGCTCGGGGCGCAATCCCTCCAGATCCTTCTTTCGGCCGTTTCGACCTGGCATGCCGATGGCGTGTCGATCGAGTTCATCGATCCGTCAGAGCCCTTTATTCAGGGTATCGAACTGTTAGGCATCGATCCCGAGTGCTTTTTGAGCGGCGGTCACGTGCCCGGCCTCGTCGATATTGGGCTGAATTGAGCCTTGCGGCGCTGCAGGTCGCGCCGATGGCGTAGAGCAGGGCACCGCGCCGCGGCAGAACCGCGTCATCGCCAACATGTCCGGCCAACATGTCCGGCCAGCTCCAGCAACAAAGAGTAAGCGTGCCAAAGAGTAAGCGTGCCATGTGCCGCTACCGTCCCATTCATAGGACGGCGGTAGATTATATTTGCGCTTCCGCCGTGATCAGAATCGCGCGAAAATCATTCACATTCGTCAAGGTCGGGCCGGTGACGACGCTGTCGCCCAAAGCTTCGAAGAAGCCGTGCCCGTTATTGGCCGCGAGGCTCTCTTGCGGCTTGATGCCTTGCGCCCAGGCGCGCGCCAGCGTGTCGGGGCCGATGTAGGCGCCGGCAATGTCTTCGAGCCCGTCGACGCCATCAGTGTCGCCGGCGAGCGCATGAATGCCTTTGTGGCCGTCGAGTGCCAGCGCCAGCGACAGCAGAAATTCGACATTGCGGCCGCCGCGGCCGTTGCCGCGGACCGTCACCGTCGTCTCACCGCCGGAGAGTAGCACGCAAGGCGCCGCGAAGGGCTCGTTATGGCGTGCCACGTGGCGGGCGATCGCTGCCATCACCTTGCCGACATCGCGCGACTCGCCTTCGATCCGATCGCTGAGAATATAGGCCGCGAGGCCGTTTTGCCGGGCCAGTCTTGCCGCGGCATCGAGCGCCATTTGCGGCGTTGCGATCATTCGCATTTCGGAATTCGCAAGCTGCGGATCGCCAGGCTTGACCAACTCGCCGCGACCGCTTGCAAGGATCTCGCGGACAATGTCGGGCACCTTTATGTCATAGCGCGCAATGATCGCGAGCGCATCGGCGCAAGTGGTCGGATCGGCGATCGTCGGGCCGGAGCCGATGTCGGTTGGATCATCGCCCGGAATATCGGAAATCAACAGCGTGACGAGATGCGCCGGATGGCAGGCGCGGGCCAGCCGGCCGCCCTTGATCGCCGAAAGATGTCGGCGCACGCAATTCATCTCGCTGATCGTGGCGCCGCATTTCAGCAGTGCCTTGCCGACCGCCTGCTCATCGGCCAATTCGAGCCCTTCGAGCGGCAGCGGCAGCAGCGCCGATGCGCCGCCCGAAATGAGGCAGAGAACGAGATCATCGGGCGTGAGGCCGGTGACGCGCGCGAGAATTTTTTGCGCACCATCGAGCCCGGCTGCATCCGGCACAGGATGCGCGGCCTCGATCACTTCGATCTTCCGGGTCGGCACGTTATAACCATAGCGCGTTACGACGAGGCCCGAGTAGTCGCTCGGCCAGGCAGCCTCGACGGCGCAGGCCATGGCAGCGGCGGCTTTGCCGGCGCCGATCACAATGGTGCGTCCTTTCGGCGGCGGCGGCAGATATTGCGCCAGCACGCAAGCAGGATCGGCGGCAGCGATCGCCGCTTCGAACAAGGACCGCAACAAACTGCGAGGTTCATCGATCATCGGCAGCCAGGACCCCTTTTCTTGATTTTTGTCTTTCTATCCTGCCCGCGGTGGAGCACGCACCGAAAGACCGCTGCATGCTCCGCCGCGACAGACAGGCTCGCGCCGGTTCAAGCGGCAATCGTCCTTGGCCTAACGCATGATCTTATCCGAAAAGTCGGCAATTTTTCGAGATCACGCCTCAACCGTGGATGCGCTTGAAATCACCGATCGAAAAATCGAAGAGAGGCTGGATATCGTAGCTGACGCCCTTTTCTTTGAAACGGTCAATGCGGACCGAATAGGCTCCCATCGCCTTCTGGGTCGTCTTGTCGATGAACAGGATCTCATAGCTGTTGTTGCTTTTGTCTTCGAGCGTGAACGCCTCGATGGTCTTGCCCGCGCTGTCAAATTCGGACGTCGGTAACGTCAAGGTGGAAACTCCCCGCCAATGCCGGTGAGATGGCCGGCGCGATCGAAAAATACCTGTCCGCGTCGGAAGCCCAGGGCCTTCCAAAGCCCAAGGCGTTCCGGGGACGGGTTCTCGCGGGTCCCATACACCAGGACGACGGCTTCGGCTAGACGGTGCGTGGGCCGCCACCGCTCCAATGTTTGACATCAAATGACATAGCTGAGGGCCAGCTCGTCGGCTTCGGCCGCGGCGCGCATTTCGGCGAGCGTGCGGTTGTCGAGCACGGCGGCGAGCGCGTCGCGCGCCTCCAGCATGAAAATCCTGACGCCGCAATGCCGCTCATCGAAGCAATCGTCGCAACGGCGGTAGGAGGTCTTGCTGGCACATTGAATGGGAGCGAGCGGTCCGTCGAGAACCCGGATGATATGGCCAACCCGGATCAATTGGGCGGATTTGGCGAGCGTATAGCCGCCGCCCTTGCCCTTCTTCGAATTGACGAAGCCGGCATTGCGCAGCTCGCCCAAAATCGTATCGAGGAATTTCTTCGGAATATTATTCGCTTCGGCGATCTCGCTAACGAGCGAGGGTTCGCCCGGCTCGCGGCCAGCCAAATGCATCATGGCCTTGAGCCCATATTTTCCTTTTTTCGTAAGCATCGCGACTTAGACGTAGTTGCCAAATCTTGCGTCAATCTATCTCCTTGGTTCAATAGGAAGCGCGCAGGCAAATGTCTACTAGTTTTATGGAATGGCCTGAAATTCCGGCGGCCAGCTAGCGGTTGGACCGCTGAAACGCGTGCGGAGTCAGGAGCGGGCCATGAGTTCCACGGCCAAGCCATAGATACGGAAGCGCGCCGGCTCGGGCAGGCTGCCCAAGGTTTCGAGATAGATCTGGCCGACCTGGCACATCCGCTGATCGGCGATCGGCGGCGCCGGAGTCTTGCCGTCGAGAATGGCGGAAATTTCGGTTTCGTTCAGTTGCTTCGCCTTGAGCGCATTTTCGAGCAGTTCGAAATCCTGGTCGCTCGGCGGCGACCGTTCGATCTTTTTGGCGCGGCCGTCATCGATAGCGTCGAGGCCGGCGATCGCCATGTCAGCGACGAGGGCCCGATTTTCCGACGAGAATTCGAAGAAGGCCTGGCTCGCCCCACCATAGAGGAAGTCGACGCAGAGCCGTGGATCCTTGACCGCCAAAGCGCGCATCATCGCAAGCTGCATGGCGAAGATGCGGCTGAGGGCCGGGCCATCCGCCTTGGCCGCCAAAGCGCCATTTGACAGACGCAACGCCCGCACCGCGTCCGACAAAAGCAAATCGACATTGGTCATGTCGGCGCCCTCGAGCGATTGTCTGGCTAACCCGTCGAGGATCGCGTCATATTCGTGCGGCAGCAGCTGCTTCAAACGGGTGAAGAAGCGCATATAATCCGGGGCAGCCGAAGCGATCCGCGCCTCGATCTTCTCGCGTGCGGCAGGCAATCGGTCATCGGCGGCCGTCTGATCCTGATTTTGCGGCGCAGCTATCGTCTGCGGCGGATTTTCCTTTTGCGTATGATCCGCTTCGAAAAGAAGGCTTGCGCCGAGAATGATGGCAATGCCGGCGGCGAGGCTCAAAAGCGCGAGCCGCAGAATATCCATAAGCACAGGTCCTCGGGTTGAAAAAGCGCCGAAACTCCGCGTTGAAATCTTGCCCCCGAACATTGCGCTCTCGAATGCTTGTCCCGCAAGTCCGGGTTAAGGCGCCTTCCTGCGGTCGCCGCCATCAGCCCGCCTCCGCGCGGCGGCTTTGCCAAAGGCGGCCGCAGTCTGCGTCGAAACAATGCTCGAAAGGCGTCCGCGCCGGCCGCTCGGATGCCATGGCTAAACCATAAGGATAGGCGCAAGATCAAGAAGTTGAAATGTTTTTTGTCGGAAAGCTTGGCGGCGGCTGCGGCGCTCAGAGCGGGATGAGGAAAGCGGGGACCGGTTTTCCGGCCCAATCAAGTTTACGCAGATTGCGCAAGCTAATCTGCATATCCCGCTCCAAATTATGAGAATCGATCATGTTTCCAAGACATCGGATATATCCGATGTCTCAATCATGACTTTGGATTGATTCAATCCGAAGTCATCGTGATCTAGTGCTCCAACGTCTTCAAATAAGCGATGAAATTTTCGATCTGATCCGGATCGAAGCGGAACTCCGGCATGGTCGGATGTCCGGTCCTGATGCCTTCGCCGAGCGATTCCGCCAAGTCTTCGACCTTGTAGCGCAGATGGAGGTCGCGAAACGGCGGCGCGACGGTAAGCGGACTCGTCCCGAACTTGTCAATGGCGTGGCAGCGCGCGCAATATTCTTTGGCGAGAATGAAGCCCAATTGCGGATCGCCTCTTTCCAGCTTGCCTTTTGTGCTCTTGCCGGCTTCGGCCTTGCCTCCTGGCGCTTGGGCAGCCGCTGGGGCAGCCCCTGTTAGAATGAGAAGAATGGCTGTCAAACTGGTCATCCAAGTCTTGGTCATCGAAGTCTTGGTCATCCAAGGCTTGGTCATCCAAGTCCGGGTTTGCATGATCGCTCGCTCCGCCGAGAGGATGGTGCAGGATTTCGCGGTATTTGCAGCCGCGGGCCTTAATTTAAATCAGCCGTGCTTATCTGCCTCATCCGATGGCTGCGAGGCGCGCAAAGCCAGCTTCGAGATCGGCCTTGAGATCCTCGGCGTCCTCGAGCCCGATCGAGAAGCGCAGCGCCGGGCCCTGTGGATTCCATTGACTTGCCGTGCGGTAGGTCCGGCAGTCGAAGGGGATGACGAGGCTCTCATAGCCGCCCCAGGAATAGCCCATGCCGAAAAGAACGAGACCGTCGAGGAAGGCGGCGAGCGCCGCTTGCGAACAAGGCGCGAGGATGATGGAAAAGAGGCCGGAGGCGCCGGCAAAGTCGCGCTTCCAGATCGCATGGCCGGGGCAGGAGGGAAGCGCCGGATGCAGCACCTGCGCCACTTCTTTGCGGCCGGCGAGCCATTCGGCGATGATCAGCCCCTGCCGCTGCGCCTCGTTCAGCCGCAGCTCCATGCTGCGCAGACCGCGCAGCGCCAGAAACACATCTTCCGGCCCCGGACACATGGCGAAGGCGTCGTAAGTCGCCCGCAGGCGCGGGTACCAGGTGTCATTCGCGGAGACGAGGCCCAAGAGGAGATCGGAATGGCCGGAGAGATATTTCGTCCCGGCCTCGATCGCCATATCGACACCAAGTTCATGCGGCGGCAGAAACAAGGGTGTCGCCCAAGTATTGTCGAGAAGGGTGCAGAGACCTTTGGCCTTGGCGATGGCGACAAAGGCCGGAACATCCTGAACTTCGAAGCTCTGCGAGCCCGGCGTCTCGAGAAAGATGAGGCGCGTCTGCGCCCGGCAGAGCGCTTCGATTCCGCCCCCGATCAGCGGATCGTAATAGGTCGTCGTGACGCCCAGCCGTTTCAGCACGGTGTCGCAGAAATTTCGCGTCGGGCGGTAGACGGAATCAGAGACGAGGACATGGTCGCCAGCGCTTGCTGCCGTCAGAAGCGCGAGCGTTATTGCCGCGAGCCCGGAGGGGGCGAGCACGGTTCCGGCCGCGCCGGCGATCTCGGTCCAGGCGGATTTGAGCGCCTCCGTCGTTGGACTGCCGACCGTCCCATAGGTGAAGCGGGCGTTGCGCCCGATAAGATCCGCATAGGTCGGAAACAGCACGGTCGAGCCGCGATAGATGGGCGTGTTGACAAACCCATAGTGCTCGAACGGATGGCGCCCGGCATGGACGAGTTTCGTCCGGTTTTTAAGATGTTTGCGCCCCTCGGGAGTTGTCTTCGTCATCGTGCCATCCAACTTTGCGAAAGAATTAAACAAGGGGTGGACGCGGCGCTTTCGGCGGTCGCATCGGCCCGCCGCCGCCTGGATCGCTTCGTTCAAACTTTAGGCCTTGTTGGCGCGCAGGCTGCGCTCTGTCCACGGCCCTAGCATGGTCAAGCTGTCAATTTCTCTTTATCCGATTCGGGCCGTGCTCGCGCCTTTCTCGGCTTGACCGTAGCTACGCCCGGCTCTTGTAATCGCGGGTTGCCGCAAAGGTCGCGGACTGCGGCGGCAGCAGGCACGAGGCAGGCCGCAAACGCGTGGAGTCGTCATGTCCGTGAAAAGCTCAGCATGGGGAATTCTGCTGCTCGGCCTCGCCCTGATGAGCCTTGGCGCCACCGCGGCGCGGGCCGGGACTCTCGATCAGGTCAAGGCGCGCGGCCAGCTGATCTGCGGTTCCAATCCGCGTCTCGTCGGATTTGGGTTTGCCGATGACAATGGCAATTGGACGGGCTTTGATGTCGATTATTGCCGCGCCATCGCTGCCGCGATCTTTAATGATCCGACCAAAGTGAAGTTCATTCCTTTGCCGACGAAGGACCGTTTCACGGTGCTGCAATCCGGCGCGGTCGATGTGCTGGCCCATAATGCGACTTGGACGCTGTCGCGCGAAACGTCGTCGAGGCTATTGTTCACCGCCATCAATTTCTTCGATGGGCAGGGGTTCATGGTCCATCAAAAGCTCAATATCTCCTCGCTCCTCGAATTGTCCGGCGCTTCGATCTGCGTCCAGCAAGGCACGACGACCGAGCTCAATCTCGCCGGTTTCTTCGAAGCCCATCAGATGCAATATCAGGCGATGAATTTCGCCACCGCCGATGCGGCAGTGAAGGCCTATGAAGGCGGCCGCTGCGACGCCTTCACGACCGATTCCTCAGCGCTTTATGCGGAACGCATAAGATTGCCGAATCCGGCCGACAATGTGCTTCTGCCCGAGATCATTTCCAAGGAGCCTTTCAGCCTCGCCGTGCGCCAGGGCGATGATCAATGGTTCAATCTGGTGAAATGGGTCCATTTCGCCATGATCGATGCCGAGGAGGCGGGGATTACTTCGCAAAATGTCGACGACAAAATAAAATCGGATGATCCTGAAACGCGCCGGCTTCTCGGCGCGGAAGGCAATTTCGGCGAAGGGCTCGGCCTGACCAAGGACTGGGCCTATCGGATCATCAAGCTCGTCGGCAATTATGGCGAGGTCTTCGACCGCAATCTCGGTGACGGCTCGGCCTTGAAGATCAGGCGTGGATTGAATGCATTGTGGTCGAAGGGCGGCCTGCAATATGCCCCGCCGGTCCGCTAAAGCTTGCTGGTGCGAAGAGCTGCGGATGCATCTTTAAGCGGCTTGATGTGGGATGACCAAAAGGCCACGAATTCCCTTCTGAGATAAGGCACATCAGCGCCCGATTCTGGTACAGCCAGCATTCAGGTGCTTCATGCCAGGCGAGTGTTTGCGGGCTCCAGAGCTGTTGGAGGAAAATTTGAACAGTAAAATCGAGATGGCCCTTGTCGCCGGTCTTGCACTGGGTGGCCTGGGTTTTGCGGCGGCGACCGCATCGGCTATGCCGATGCGCGGTCTCGATGCCGGCGTTGAACACGCGAGTGATGTGCAGCAAAGGGTTCAGAATGTCCGCTATTTTTGCGGCTATTGGCGCTGCCATTGGGTGCCCGGCCCTTATTGGGGCTATCGTCCCTATTGGCATAGGCATTACTGGCGTCATTGGCACCGTTGGTGATCGCTCCACTTCAATCGGAAGACCGAGGCGGAGAGCATCGTCTCGATGCGCATCGAGACGATTCTCTCCAAACGATCGCTCGAGAAGATCCCCGGGGCGCGCTGGCGGAGGAGCGGGACGATGATATCTTCTTGGCTGGAGCTGTCCTTGCCGGCGCTGCTGGCCGTTCTGGTTTTCTTCTTTGGCGCGGTCGCGGCGGTCCTCGTCCTGTTGTCTTTCAACGGCCGGACGGGTGACGCTATCCGCAGCTTCAGAGGCGTTGTCGCGCCCTTCGTCGGGGCGGTGGCGGTGATCTTCGGTATTCTTCTCGGCTTTCTCGCCAACGACATTTGGGATCGCGAGGGCCGCGCCGCAGCGGCGGTGCGCAGCGAAGCCGAAAGCCTTCTCTCCTTGACTGCGCTTGCTGCGACTTTCGATCTGCCGCGCGAGCCGCTTGCAGGCGCGGTGCGGAGCTATGCCGAGACCGTGGTCACAAAGGAATGGCCGAGCATGGCGCATGGGGACAGCGCGCCGGCGGCGGAGCTCGCGCTCGACCGGCTGCTCAAAACAATCGTGCGGCTTGATCTCTCCGGTGCCGGCAATAGCGACCTCCACCGCTTGCTGCTCGATGCCGGGATGGCGGTTCGCGCCGCAAGAAATACCCGCTTGAGCCTTTCACGCGATGAATCCGAAAACCTCAAATGGCTGCTGGTTCTGGCGCTTGCCGTAACCAGTCAAATTGCCGTTGCCGCCGTCCATCTCGATACGATGCGGCCGCAGATTGCCGCGCTGACGATCTGGACCGCGAGCCTGATTTTCGTCATTGGGCTGCTTGCCCTCTATGCCGAGCCTTTTGCGCCGCCCTATGGGGTCGCGCCGGATCCGATTGCGCATGTTCTCACGCTTGTGAGCGGCCCCGAGATCGTTCCGAAAACCTGACATCGCCGGTGCCGCGACGCGGCTCGCGGCACTGAATGCCATCAGCAGGCGAGAACCAAGCCAGCCCCGTGCAAGCTTGGAAGCATAATTAAGGGACACCGAAGCTGTCCTGTTCGGTTGAGCTGAAATAGAGCCCTGGCGTGGCCTCCGCGTCAGGGCCTTTTTTCGGCGCCCGGGCTATTGTTCGATTGCGCGGACCGGCTCGGCGCGAGAACAACTTCACAGGCCACCATAGCTTTCTGACATTTCTATAACATTTCAGGGCTTTTTTCGGTTTTCCCCGAATTCAACAAGAGAATAAAAGGTGAACTTTTGCTTCATCTGACGTAACGTTATGATTTGCCTTAAAAATAGGCGGCTATAAGCGCCAAGATCGCGGTTGCAACCGGGGTGTAGGCTAAAAATCGTGCTTGAAAGAGAACATAAGGAGAATATAAGATGCACAAATTGGTTTGAGGGGCGTCCTATGCTGGCTTTTGTCGGAGATCTCGCGGAACTTGGTTCCTTGAGTGCCTTTATCGCTTTGATCGCGCTTTTGGCCAAAGCGGCGGGGAGCGGCTGACAATGGCTGACAATTGTCTGTTGAGAGATCTGTCGCTGGCTTCTGACCGCAGCCGCATGCCGTTAGAATAGTTTGGTCGCAAGGCTTCAGCCGGAAAGGCTCCGGCCAGAAAGGCCGGACGCGATCCGGCGCGAATGGATCGGTTCTCGCAGGCTCCGATGAGCGAGCCGGCATGACCAGATAGGCGTGACCAGATTGGCCAACATGGAGTCCGGAGCAGGCGATCTCGCGGCTTGGGAGGCAAGCCCTTGGGAGGCAAGCCGCGGCCCAGCCAAAGAGCTGGCGGCTTTAGCTTGTCTTGAGCGGCTCGATCACGCGCATCGGGCGGTAGGCTTCGTCCATCTGCATGTGCATAGCTCTTTCTCTTTGCGGGAAGGCGCTTTGTCGATCGCCCGGCTCGCCAAACTTGCGTTGGCGGATTCGATGCCGGCGCTGGCGATCACCGACACCAACAGCCTGTTCGGCGCCTTGGAATTTTCCGAAAAGCTTGCGAAGGACGGCATCCAGCCCGTCATCGGCGTTCAGCTCACGGTCGATTTCGGCGACGGCGCGCAGCTTGCGCCGCGCGGCGGCGAGACCGGCGCCTCGCGCGCCAGCCTTGTTTTGCTGGCGAAGGATGAGACAGGCTATCGCAACCTCATGCATCTCGCCTCGTGCGCTTGGCTCGATCCTTTGCCCGGCGAGTTGCCGCATGTGGCGTTGGCGCGGCTCGCCGGGCGCTGCGACGGGATGATCGCTCTATCCGGCGGTCCCAATGGGCCGCTCGATCGCGGACTTGCCGTCGGGCGCTCTGAGATTGCAGAGCGCCGCCTCGCCGTGTTGGCAGGGCTGTTTCCCGGTCGTCTCTATCTCGAATTGCAGCGGCATGGGCTCATGCAGGAACGCGCCGTCGAGCCGCAGCTTCTCGATCTCGGCTTCCGTCATGGGCTGCCGCTCGTTGCGACCAATGAGGCCTATTTCGGCGCTGCAGCGGATTATGAGGCGCATGATGCGCTGCTTTGCATTGCCGAGGGCACGGTGATCGGCGATCAGAGCCGCCGCCGCCTATCGCCGGAGCACAGATTTAAGACGCGGGCGGAAATGCGGGCGGCTTTCGCCGATCTGCCCGAGGCGCTCGAAAATTCCGTCGAGATCGCTTTGCGTTGCGCCTATCGGCCTTTGACCCGCAAGCCGATCTTGCCGCGTTTTGGCGCCGCTGGCGGCAGCGATGAGGCCGCCGAATTGATCCGCCAGGCTGAGGCCGGGCTCGAAGCGCGGCTTGCGGCGCATGGAACCGCACCGGGCCTGACGGAAACCGCCTATCGCGAGCGGCTCGCCTTCGAGCTTGCGGTCATCGTGAAGATGCAATTCCCCGGCTATTTCCTGATCGTCGCGGATTTCATCCAATATGCGAAGGCGCAAGGCATACCGGTCGGGCCGGGACGCGGCTCTGGTGCCGGTTCGCTCGTCGCCTATGCGCTGACGATCACCGATCTCGATCCGCTGCGCTTCGGTCTGCTGTTCGAGCGCTTCCTCAATCCCGAACGCGTTTCCATGCCGGATTTCGACATTGATTTCTGTCAGGACCGGCGCGACGAGGTCATCCGCTATGTGCGCCGCCGCTATGGCGAGGACAGGGTGGCGCAGATCATCACCTTCGGCTCTTTTCTCGCCCGCGGCGTGATGCGCAATGTCGGCCGGGTGCTCGAAATGCCGCTTGGCCAGGTCGATAAATTGGCCAAGCTCGTGCCGCAGAATCCGGCGGCGCCGGTCAGTCTGAAGCAGGCGATCGCAAGCGAGCCGCGCCTGCAAGAGGCGGTCGCATCCGACCCGCGTGTCGGAAAAATGCTGAAGATCGCCGAGACGCTCGAAGGGCTCTATTCCAATGCCTCGACCCATGCGGCCGGCATTGTCATCGGCGACCGGCCGCTCGAAGAGCTCGTGCCGCTCTATCGCGATCCGAAATCCGACATGCCGGCGACCCAGTTCAATATGAAATGGGTCGAGCCCGCGGGCCTCGTCAAATTCGATTTTCTCGGCCTCAAGACGCTCACAGTGCTCGCGACTTGCGTGAAGCTCTTGGCGCGGCGCGGCGTCGAAATCGAGCTTTCGCAAATCCCGCTCGATGATCAAAAGACCTATGCGATGCTCGGGCGCGGCGAGACGGTCGGCGTGTTCCAGCTTGAAAGTGCCGGCATGCGCAAGGCGCTCGTCGAAATGCATGCCGACCGTTTCGAAGACATTATCGCGCTCGTCGCGCTCTATCGGCCGGGGCCAATGGCGAATATTCCGACCTATTGCGCGGTGAAGGCGAAGGAGCAGCCGCCCGATTATATCGATGCGCAGCTCGAGCCGATCCTGAAAGAAACCTTCGGCGTCATCATCTATCAGGAACAGGTGATGCAGATCGCGCAGCTTCTCTCCGGCTATTCGCTCGGCGAGGCCGATCTTCTGCGCCGCGCCATGGGCAAGAAGATCAAGGCCGAGATGGATGCGCAGCGCGATCGTTTCGTCTCCGGCGCGATCGAACGCGGCCTCAACAAGGGCCGCGCCGACGAGATCTTCGATCTTCTCGCCAAATTCGCCGATTACGGCTTCAACAAGAGCCATGCCGCGGCCTATGCGCTCATCGCCTATCAGACCGCCTGGTTCAAGGCGAATTATCCGGTCGAGTTTCTCGCCGCCTCGATGACGCTCGATAAATCGAATACCGATAAGCTCGCCGAATTCTCAAATGAGGCGCGCCGCCTCGGCATCAAGATCGAGCCGCCGTCGGTCACCCGCTCGGGCGTCGATTTCGACGTCGATATCGATTTGGTGAGCGGCGCGTCTTCGATCATTTATGCGTTCTCCGCGATCAAAGGCGTCGGCGACGGGCAGGCCGCGGCGCTGGTTGCCGCGCGGGGCACGGTGCCGATCGCCGATGTCGGCGATCTCGCAGGCCGCATGAACCCGCGCGATCTCAACAAGCGCATGCTCGAAAGCCTCGTCGCCGCCGGCGCCTTCGACGCATTGGAGCAAGACCGCGCCCGCGTCTTTGCCGGCATAGAGGCGATGCTGGCTTTGGCACATCGGCGCCAGGAAGAGCGTGCAGCCGGCCAGGCGGCCTTGTTCGATAGCGAAAGGCTCGATCCGCTCGCCAATGCGAAGGCACAGAGCTGGTCGCTCGCCGAGCGGCTGCGCCGCGAATTCGACGCGGTCGGGTTTTTTCTCTCCGGCCATCCGCTCGATGCCTACGCGGCAATCTTGGGCAGGCTCAGGGTCCAACGCTGGAGCGAATTTTCGCGCGCCGTGAAGCAGGGAGCCTCGGCCGGGCGGCTGGCCGCGACGGTGCTCGACCGGCAGGAGCGGCGGACGCGCGCCGGCACCAAGATGGGCATTGTGCAATTGTCGGATCAGACTGGCCAGTTCGAAGCCATTTTGTTTCAGGAAGGGCTCAATCAATATCGCGATCTTCTGGAGAAGGGCGCGTCCGTCCTCGTGTCGCTGCAGGCCGGCGTCGAAGGCGAAGAGGTGCGCGCCCGCATCACTTCGGTCGAGCCTTTGGACGAGGCGGCGAGCCGCATCCAGAAGGGCCTGCGGGTTTTCCTGCGCAATGACGATCCGCTCGGCTCGCTCGCCCGGCATCTTGCGGGAAGAGGCGATGGCGAGGTCTCGCTCGTGTTGCTGACCGATGCAGGCGAGATCGAAATGCGGCTGCCGGGCAAATATCAGGTCGGGCCGCAGATCGCCGCGGCGCTGAAGGCGATTCCGGGGATCGTGTCGGTCGAGCATGTGTGAGGCGAAGCGGCCCTGTCGGGGCTTCTGCCTCCTTGCAATCTCGCCTTCTCCCCTCTATAAGCGCGCCATCCCACACGCGGACTTCGCGGTCCTGCCTTAAGGCCCGCAACCGGTGCCGTTTCCTCGGAAATCTTGGCAAAGATTTTTGAAGCGACGGTCAAATTGCTCCGCGGCGGCTTCAACCGGAGAAGAAATACATGGCTCTACCAGAGTTTACCATGCGCGGCCTGCTGGAAGCAGGCGCCCATTTCGGTCATCAGTCCCATCGCTGGAACCCGAAAATGGCGCCCTATATTTTCGGCACCCGCAACAATATTCATATCGTCGATCTCGCCCAGACGGTGCCGATGCTGCATCAGGCGCTGAAAGCCGTGTCCGACACTGTGGCGCGCGGCGGCCGCATTCTCTTCGTCGGGACCAAGCGGCAGGCGCAGGAGGCGGTGGCGTCGGCGGCGCAGCGCTCGGCGCAATATTTCATCAATTCGCGCTGGCTTGGCGGCACGCTGACCAATTGGAAGACGATTTCGGGCTCCATTCAACGGCTGCGCAAGCTGCAGGAGATGCTCGATAGCGGCGCCCAAGGCCTCACCAAGAAAGAACGGCTCATGCTGTCGCGCGAGCGGGAAAAGCTCGACAAGGCGCTCGGCGGCATCAAGGATATGGGCGGCCTGCCGGATCTGATCTTCGTCATCGACACCAATAAGGAACAATTGGCCATCAAGGAGGCCGAGCGGCTGCATATTCCGGTCGCCGCCATCCTCGACACCAATTGCGATCCCGACGGGATCACCTTTCCGATCCCTGGCAATGACGATGCCGGGCGCGCCATCAGCCTCTATTGCGATCTCATCTCGCGCGCCGCGCTCGATGGCATTTCGCGCAGCCACGGCGCCGCGGGTGTCGACGTTGGCGAAATGGAGCGGCCGACCGAAGAGGTCCTGGCCGAGCCAGAGGCCGCCGCGACCGAAACGCTGGGACATTTCGAGCTTTTGACGGCGCCGCGCGGCGCGCCTGACGATCTCGCCAAGCTGCATGGCGTCGGCCCGCAGATCATCAAGAAGCTCAATGATGCCGGGATTTTCCATTATTGGCAGATCGCCGCAATGACGCCCGAAGAGGTGGCGACGGTCGATCGGGATCTGAAACTCGGCGGCAGGATCGAGCGCGACGGTTTGGTCGCCCAAGCCCGCAGTCTGATGGCGGAGTGAGGACGCGAGGCGTCATCACCTGGCTTCGGCCTGGGCATGACGTCTAAAAGCTTTTGGCGCCATATTCGAGCGGGTCGACGAAGATCCAGCCTCAACACGAAGGGACATGCGCGATGGCGAACGTCACGGCCGCAATGGTGAAGGATCTTCGCGAGAAGACTGGCGCTGGCATGATGGATTGCAAGACCGCGCTGACCGAATCCAACGGCGACATCGAAGCGGCGATCGATTGGCTGCGCAAGAAAGGCCTTTCGAAAGCGGCGAAGAAATCCGGCCGTATCGCGGCCGAAGGGCTCATCAGTGTGGCGGTCTCGAGCCATGACGGCGTCGCCGTCGAAGTCAATTCCGAGACCGATTTCGTCGCCCGCAATGAGGAATTCCAGGCCTTAGCGCATACGATCGCGCTCGTCGCGCTGGAAAAGGGCCTGAGCGATATCGAAGCGCTGAAGGGCACGCATTATCCAGGCGGCGGTACACTTGCCGACGCGCTCGCCAATGCGATTGCGACGATCGGCGAGAATATGAATTTGCGCCGGGTCGCCGCGGTGCATGTCGAGCATGGCGTCATCGGCCATTATGTGCATAACGCGGTCGCCGAAGGGCTCGGCAAGATCGGCGTTCTCGTCGCGCTCGAATCCAAAGGCAGCGCCGATGTTCTGGCGCCGCTCGCCAAGCAGATCGCGCTGCATGTCGCCGCGGCCAGTCCGATCGCGCTCGATTCAAGCGGTCTCGATGCCAATCTCATCGCCCGCGAGAAAGGTGTGCTTGCTGAAAAAAATGCCGGCAAGCCGGCCAATGTCTTGGAGAAGATCGTCGATTCGGGTCTCAAGACTTTCTACAAGGAGGTCTGCCTCGTCGATCAGCCCTCGATCCATGCCGAACATGCCAATAAGGCGATCGGCCAGGTGGTGAAGGACGCTGAAAAAGCCGCCGGCGCACCGGTGACATTGAAGGCCTTCGTGCGCTATGCGCTCGGCGAAGGAATTGAAAAGCCGCCGGAGCCGGATTTCGCCGCGGAAGTCGCGGCAGCGGCCGGGCAGACGCCAGCGTAAGCTATCTAGGTTGCGCCGCATCCCTGATCCAATAGCGGCGGATCAGCCTTTCTGGAAAACCCCGATGCGGCACGACGCTCTCCAATGCGCCGCCGGCCGCTTCGATGATCCTGATCGAGGCGAGATTGTCCTCTTCGCAAAGGAGTAGGATGTTGACGACGCCCTGCCGCCGCAGCGTCTCCATTCCCAGCGCCAGCGCGCGATGGCCGAAGCCGCGGCCACGAAAGGCGGGCCGCACCTCATAGGCGATATGGCCGATCATTGTCTCTGTCGGCGCGCCAATCCGCGGACGCAGCGAAACACGGCCGATGACAGATTTGTCGACGACCATCCAGAGCTGCTGATAAATGATTTTTTGCTCGGCCGGTGCTGGCCCATTCGCCCTTTGGACGATGCGCGTAACACTGCCCGCCATTGCTTCGATGATTTCCCCCGGCAGCGGCTTGCCGCCGCCATGCTGCTGCGCCTCGACATAGGCCGCGACAAACTCAGTGCTTGGCACGATGAGACGCGCCGAGGCCGGCGTGATCTGTGTCATGACGCCCGTCTTCCGCGCTTGCTCGAAAGGATCGTTTCGAGCGTCACTGGCCGATAATCGAAGACATCGACGCCGACATCATATTGCCTTGTCGCCTCCTTCAGCCGCCCATGCGAATGGCCGTGCAGATCGATCGCGCCTTTGCCCATCTCATGCCAGGTGCGGAAGGGATAATGGCAGAGGATGATGCGCCGCCCGTCGATTTCGAGCTCCATATAAGGTGCGACGCTCGCCCAGCCCTTGTTCTCGATCGTTGCCGGCGAGTCGTTATTGCCGATGATCAGATGTTTGCGGCCATGGAGCGCGGCGAGCAATTCGCTGACCCGCGCGCTTGTCTTGGCGGCGGTGAAATCGCCGAGATGATAGATCTCGTCGTGTGGGCCGACAGCTTCGTTCCAGAGGGCGATCAGCGCTGCGTCATGCTCTTCGATCGAAGCGAAGGGCCGGTGATCGATCCTCATGCGCTTTGCGTCGCCGAAATGCGTATCGCTCGTAAACCAGATCGTCATGCGACCCGCCTTCGGATCAAACGATCCACTGCCTTCGGCCCTTATACCAACATTCCGACGACGGCACCGCTCATCAAGGTCGCGAGCGTTCCCGAGACGAGGGAACGCAAGGCCAAAGTCACGATCTCTTGTCGGCGTTCCGGCGCCATGGCGGTCAGCCCGCCGATCATGATGCCGACACTGCCGAAATTGGCAAAGCCGCAGAGCGCATAAGTCATGATGAGTTTCGCCCGCGGGTTCAGTGCATTTGCCGGCAGATGCGCCAGATCGATATAGGCGACGAATTCATTGATGGCCGTCTTCGTGCCCATCAAAGCGGCGGCGGTTCCTGTCTCTTCGGCCGGAATGCCGATCAGCCATAGAAGCGGCTGAAAAGCGAACGCGAAAAGCCGCTGCAGCGTGATCGGGCTACCACCCAACTGCGGCAGCAGCGCAAGGGCCATATTGACCAGCGTGACGAGAGCGACGAGCACGATCAGCATGGCGATAATGCTGGAGAGAAAGCCGATGCCGTCGCTGGTGCCGCGCGCGATCGCGTCCATGACACTGGCCGGCGGATCTTCGACGACGAGCTTGGCGGTCTCTTCGGGCTCCGAGCGGAAGGGGATCATCACCGCCGCGACGGCGAGCGCCGCCGGGGTCGAAATGACGGAAGCGATGAGAATATGCCCGAGCGCGTCCGGAATGGTGCTGCCGAGCAGCGCAGCGTAAATGACCATCACCGTGCCGGCGACGCCGGCCATGCCGCAGCTCATCAAGGCGAAAAGCTCGCCGCGCGACATTTTGGTGAGATAGGGCCGCACCAAGAGCGGCGCTTCGATCATGCCGACGAAAATATGGACGGCGGCGCCGAGCCCCAGCGCCCCGCCGATGCCGAGCGTGCGCCGCAAGCCCCAGGCGAAAACCGCGACGATGCGTTGCAGGATGCCCCAATAAAGCAGGAGGGAGGCGAGCGCGCTGATGACGAGCACGAGCGGAAAAGCGCGGAAGGCGAGAATATAGCTCGCCCCCGATTGGGTCTCGGTGAAGGGCAAAGCCGCGCCGCCGAGATAGCCGAAGACGAGGGAAGTGCCGGCATCGGCGGCCTTTTGCAAGGCCCCCACCGCAGCATTGAGGAGAAGAAAGGCCTTGGCCGCCGGCTCGAATCGGATGAGGAGGACGGCAAGCCCGATCTGCAGCCCGACGCCGCCGAGAATGATGCGCCAGGGCGGCGCAGAGCGCTCTTCGCTGATGAGCCAGGCGATGAAGAGAAGGGCTACGAGCCCCAAAAAACCATGCAGAATAGACATTCGTCCTCGCGCAAACGCTTTGCCTTAAGGGCAAAATCGATGCCGCGGCAAGGTCTGCGCAGAGGTTATTGATGCGTCGGAACAGCTGCCGACGGAGGACGGTGCCGGCGTAGACAATAATGCGGCGCCGAACAAGGGCTTTGGCGCGGCGCTCTTCACCCTTCAGAACGTCACTTTAATGCCGCCATAGACAGACAAGGGCTGTGCCGGAGTGATCGTGCGCGGGTCGGTGGTGAAATTCGTTGCTGTCGCGAGTTGCGAATCCGTGCCTAAATTGAAGAAAGTGCCGTAGGTCGCATAATGATTGTCGAAGAGATTGTTGACCACGCCGAAGATCTGCACATTGTTGGTCACTTGATAGGAGCCATGGAGGTTGGCCACCCAATAGGCCGGCAATTGCGGATTCTGGTTTGAATCATCGCCGATGTAATATTGGCTGCCGACGATCAGCACATCGACGCTGGCCTTGAATTGCGGCGTGAAGGAATATTCGACACCGAGCTTGGCCTGGTTCTGCGGAATGCCCGGAATATGGTCGCCCGGCGTGACAAAGATATTGCCATTGGCATCGGCATAGGGATTGTACGGCGAGCTCAGCATGCCCGAAAATTGATAGGTCGCATTGACATAAGAATAATTCGCATAGGCTTCGAGCGGGCCCGCCTTGTAAGTGACGCTGGCTTCGACGCCTTGCCGCAGCGTCTCGGGTACGTTGGTGAAATAGCCCGTGCCGAGAATCAGGCTCGAGAGCTGGATGATGTCATTGGTGTTCTGGGTTCTGAAATAGCCGGCCTTCCAATCGATCTTTGCGTCGTTCGGGGCCACGAAATTGCCGCGCAGACCGCCCTCCACCGTATGCGAGACGACCTGCGCGAGCGGCGGATCTGAAATCAGCGAGCTCGCAAGAATGCATGGGCGTGTCGAGCTGGAGCAATCGAGCTCGAGCGGCGTAGGGGCGCGGTTGGCTTCCGAATAGCCGGCATAGGCCGTGACGTTGGGTGTGATCTTGTAAGCCAGTCCGACGACGGGGTTGATTCTCTGAAACACGTTCGTCGCATTGAGCTCGGGATCCATGCCGCTCTGATCTTGCGTCGCGATGGTCGCATAGTTGAAGCGCGCACCGGCCGTCAGGGAGAGCGCCTTGGTGATGTTGAACGTATCGAGCGCGAAGACGCCGTAATAAGTCGTCGTACCGCTCAGATAGGTTTGGACGTAGTCCTGGTTGTTCTGATCTTGGATGATCTGGCCGCTTCCCGGAATGGCGCAGTTCGCGACAAGAAGACCGGAGTTGATGCAGCCGAGCGTTGTCGTCGCATTATAATTTATCCAGCTCTGATCGATGCTGGCGCCGAAAGTGATCTGGTTCTCGTGGTCGAGGATCTTGTCCTTGTTGGTCGCCTGCAGCGTCGCGCCGACACTATTGGCGTCTATCCAGGTCTGATTGATCGTCCCATAGGGGAAAGCGGCGGTGCCGTTCGAGGCGATGATACTGCCTTGCTGATTGATGATCGTGGAGCCGTTGCTGGTGTCGCAAAGCTGACCGGCCGTGCCGGACGACCCTGCGGCGACGGCCGCCGCGGAGCTGCAATCGGCGAGGTTCGCGTCATTGCCGTCTTGATGATGCTGGAAGAAGTGGCGGTAATATAAATTGCCTTGCACCGTCCATGTCGGGCTGACATCGACCTTGGCGTTGAAGGCGACCGAGCCCATGTCGTTCAGCGACGTCTGCGGCGAAGTGAAGATGGAGCGCCAATCTTGGTCGAGGAGTTCGATCGGCGTCGCGCCGACGACGCCGAGATTATTGGTCGCGCCGGAGACGACGAGATGGAGTTCGGCGTCCGGCGTGCGATAGCCGAGATCGCCGAAGATGCGGACGAGCGAGGAGGGTGAAGAATAGCGCCAGCCGTCGTCGTGCAGCGCATCGCCGCTGACATAGAGGCTGAAATTGTCCTGCTTCACGCCATATTGGAACATGCCGTCGATGCGGCCATAAGAGCCGCCCATGAGCTGGGTTTCGAAACCCTGCCAGAGGAAGCCGTTCTTCATCTGAAGATTGATGGCGCCGCCGAGCGCATTGAGGCCGAAGATCGGATTATTGGTGAAGACGTCGGCACGATAGATTGCCTGCGGCGGGATCAAATCAAAATTGACCGTGTCGCCGAAGGCTTCGTTGATGCGCACGCCATCCTGATAGACGGCAAGGCCTTGCGGCGTTCCCTGGACGGGCGAGGCGACGAAGCCGCGATAAAAGAACTCCTGCTCAAAATCATTGCCATTGACGTCGATTGCGACGGCGCCCGCAATATATTGCTGCAGCGCGTCGGTAACGCTTGGCGAATTGGTGCGGGCGAATTGCTCGGCGCCGACGGTTTGGACGAGCGCCGGAATCTTGTCGGCTTCGATCTGGCCGCCCAGGCCCGGCGTGGTGGCGACGACATTGACCTCTTGCAACTGAAGCGTGGGGTTCGCTGCCTGCGCCAGAAGCTGCGAAGATGACAGTAAAATCATGCAGAGCGGCAAGACGAGGGACATGCCGCCCCAGCGTATCAGGTTCGTTGTCTTCCTGGCCTGCCGAGGCCTTTGATTTAAAGGATGCCAGTTCTTCTGGCCGGCTCGACGCAATATAAATTTGCGCGACGCTTTGCGACTCTGACGCATATTCCCCCCGACGCTTCATCCGCCACTGCTCGGCATGCGAAGCCGGCCGCTTTTTGCGACCTTGCTGCCAAAGGAGAGGCTCGCCCGAAAGCCAGCCATGTTTTATTTCAGTGACGCAATAAAGCCTGAATAGAATATAAGTTTTTAGAATTCAAGTACATGAACGACAAGACAATTGGTCAACATAGGGCGACTAAATATTATCTATTATGGAAAAGTTCACTTATCGCGCGGAAAAATTCCCGGATTTTCTGCTTTCTTACCGGGAGCCGGCGCAAGTCGATAGTAGCAAGACGCTCTCAGTCTTTGGCTTTCAACTCGACCGCGAATTTGATGAGGGCAGGGCTCGTCGCCATTTTGAGTTTCTGCTTGACGGAGGCGACCGTATTGGCAGCGGTCTTATAGCCGATGTCGAGTTTTGCCGCGATTTCGGAAAGATTTTTGCCGTCGCCGAGCAATGCTACGACCTGTCGCTCGCGTTCGGTCAGATCGCGCAAGGGGTTATTCGCCGGATCGAGATTGGCGAGCGCCAAGGCCTGTGCCACCGATTGGCCGAGATAGACCGCGCCGCTGCGCACTTTGTCGATCGCCGCGAGAATGGTGTTTGGATCATCATTCTTGGTGATGTATCCGCGGGCACCGAGATCAAGGGCGCGGGTGACGAAGCGCGCCGCCTCATACATGCTGAAGATGATGATCCGCGCGGCTTTATTATCGGCCAGGAGCTTTGGCACGATGTCGAAGCCGTCCGTCTCGCCGAGGCCGATGTCGAGAATGACGACATCGGGCTGGAAGTCGCGATTTGCGGCGAGGCCTTCCTCCGCCGTGCTGGCCTCCATCGTGTCGATGTCCGGACGGCGGCTGCAGATGCGGCGGCAGCCTTCACGCACGATCGGATGATCTTCGATCACCAGGACTTTCACCTGGTCGCCGATGGTCTCTGTCTCCATGTGCTGTCACGCTCTCAGTTCATGTCATGCCGCATGATCCTATCCGAAAAGTCGAGCCAACTTTTCGGGATCATGCTTTGTCTGTTTGCCGCATGATCTTGTCCGAAAAGTCGAGCCAACTTTTCGGGATCATGCTTTAGGTCGAAGCGGCAGCCGCGGTCTCGCTGCTGCGCGGGCGCGCGGCCGCAGCACGTTTTGCATCCTCGCCCAGCGGAATGAATGCTCTGATCAGCGCTCCACCGCAAGTCCCCTTGCTGATCTCGAGGCGGCCGCCCAGTTTGCGGACGCGTTCGCTCATGCCGAGAAAGCCGAAGCCGAAGCGGAAGTCCGGCGCGAGCCCGATGCCGTCATCCTCGATCGCAATCAGAATGTGCGGCGCGGCGTCTTTCGCGCCGGCATTGACGGCCAGCGTGACGCTGACCGATTTCGCCTTGGAATGGCGGGCGATATTGGTGAGACATTCCTGAATGATCCGATAGCTCGTCAGGCTCGCCTCTTCGCCGAGGAGGCGCTCGGTTGGCGGCGCGTCTTGCGGCAGGGCGAGAGCGCAAGCGATGTTGCGATTGGCGCCGGCCCAGGATTCGACGAGCTGCCGCACCGCATCGGTGAGGCCCATTTGGTGCAAGATCACCGGGCGAATGCGATCGAGGATGCGATAATTTTGCTTCTGGATCGAATCGGCGAGGCTGGAGATTGCCTGCGCGCGTTCGATGATGTCGGCGCGCGTCTGCGCCGCGTTCTGCGTTGCGTCCTCGATGATGCAGGAGGCGGCCGCCCTGATCCCGAACAAGGAGGCGCCGAACTCGTCATGCAGCTCGCGGGCGAGCTCTTTGCGCTCGGCGTCTTGGACCGACATGAGCCGGTCGATCAGGAGCCTTTTGTCGGCCTCGGTGCGGGCGAGCGAATTGGCGAGATGATTGAACTTCTCGCCGATTCGGCGCAATTCCTCGACCTTGATCTCGGCCAAAGCATCGAATTGCCCATGTTCCAGCCGATCAAGACCGTCGGCGAGATCGTGCAGCGGCTTCAAGGTGAATCGTGCCGTCAGATAAAGCAGGGTGACGATCGCGATCGAGATGACACCCAGCAGAGCCGTGAGGAAGACGAGGCCCGACCAAATTTCGGCGACCTCGTCGGCCGGGCGCGTCGACATCACCAATTGGCCGCGCTCGATGCCGCCGATCATGACCGGAAAAGTCTTGACGATCCTCGCCGGCTCGAACAAGTGCAGAAACCAGGGCGGCGCCCGCGCAGCATCGCCAGGGCGAGCAAAATGGTCCGTATCCTGGTGCGACGAATCCGGCTCATAATGCACGCTGATATGGCGCACGTGCGCCAATTCGCGGCGCAGCCGCGTCAAGGCCTCGTCCGGCTGTTGCGCCACCGCCATTTTTTCGAGCGCATAGCCGATCAACAGGCTGCCCATGGTGACGCCCGATTGCGTCTCCGAGCCGATGCGGCTGCGCGCCGCAACCAGCGTCACGCCGATCGCGGCGAGCATGCCGAGGAACAATATGCTCGACGGGATGAGCACGACGCGCATCCGCAGAGATCTCCGCGCCAATCCGAAATGAGGCATGCCGGATGTCCTTTCGCCTTTACGCCCGAGCCGACCTGTTGCACGGTCTTACGGCCTCAGCCTGTCTTTTTGACCCCGGATGGGGCGCGGCGCAACAAGAAGGCGCAAGGCCCGACCGTGGCGGTTGCCGGCCCAGATCCCTTTCGGCCGGGCGGCGCAGCTCATCCACAAAGCTGAATGGCCGGTCGGCAAGAACTTCCGGCAAGAACTTCCGGCAAGAACTTCCGGCAAGAACTTGGAGCCTGCCTGGAAAAGTTGAGGCAATAGCGTCAAGAGATGCGCTAAGAAGGCGTCGGCGGGCGCAAAGCCGCGATTCTTTTGCTAGCCATCAAGGTGAAACAAGGTGGCGGGCCTCATCCCGCATGCAAGCGACGATTGGAGACGGAATGAACGACCTCGGACGGCAATGGCGACGCGTGGTGATCAAGCTGTCCGGCGAGGCCTTGATGGGGGCGGGCAGCCATGGGCTCGACGCCGGCACGCTCGAGGTGATCGCTGCCGATCTCGCCGAGGCGGCGCGGCGCGGCTTCGAGACGGCGGTCGTCGTCGGCGGCGGCAATTTTTTCCGCGGGATCGCCGGCGCCGAAAAGGGCATCGAGCGGGCGCGGGCCGATTCGATCGGCATGCTGGCGACGGTGATGAACGCGCTAGCCATCGAATATGCGATCGAAAAGCAAGGCCGCCCGGCGCGCGCCTTGTCGGCCATCCCCATGCCTTCGATTTGCGAGCCCTATTCGCGCCAGGCGGCGCTGCATCATCTCGACAAGGGCCGCGTCGTGGTGCTCGCTGGCGGCACCGGCAATCCCTTCTTTACCACCGATACCGGCGCCGCCTTGCGCGCGGCAGAGCTCTCCTGCGACGTCATTTTGAAGGCGACGCAGGTCGACGGCATCTACTCCGCCGATCCCAAGCGCGACCCGGACGCCCGCCGCTTCGACACTCTGACGCATGACGAGGCGATCGCAAAAAATCTCGCCATCATGGATACGGCCGCCTTTGCTCTTGCCCGCGAGAATCGGATTCCGATCGTGGTGTTCTCGATCAAAGAGCCCGGCGCCATTTGTGCCGCGCTCGAAGGCAGGGGCAAAGCCACACTTGTTCTGCCGTAAGCCGCGGTCCGTGCCGGCGGCCGGCGTGCCGGAGATCGAGCCAAGATCGCGCCCAAGATCGCGCCAAGGCATACCAGCAAAAAAATACGGGTATGGCGACCGGCTTGCCGCAAGCTCGCCCATCTCCGATGAAATCTTCGCATGTTTCGATTATCTTTGGCCGGCTGCCATGGCGGTTTCAGGTTTGGTGTCCACACCAAACCGTTTTGAAACCGCTCTCATTCCTGAGACATCGGATATATCTGCTATCTAAAACAATGAGTTAGAGCATTTTCGGAGGCAAAACCGGCGTCCACTTTTGCTGAAAATGCTCTAGGGCGGCCGCGGTGTATGGGGTCGATCCGGGACAGGCAATCGGGGACAAGCAGAAGCCGCGGTGGAAAGCTCACCGAGCGCTTGCGCCGGTCCGAATGGCCTCTCATAAAGACTCGACAGCAAAGGGCGAGGGCGTGCCGCAGCGCGCCAGACCGATCAGGGTTCGGCACAATCAGGGTTCGACGATGAGTGAAGTTTTCGACATTTCCGATCTGAAACGGCGCATGCAGGGGGCGATCGCGGCGCTGAAGCACGAACTCGGCGGGCTGCGCACGGGGCGGGCCTCGGCGAGCCTCATCGAGCCGGTTCATGTCGAGGCCTATGGCCAGTCGATGCCGCTCAATCAGGTCGCGACCATCTCCGTGCCGGAGTCCCGCATGCTGTCCGTGCAAGTCTGGGACAAGGGAATGGTGAATGCGGTCGATCGCGCCATTCGCGACGCCAATCTCGGCCTCTCTCCGGTGGTCGAGGGCCAGGTGCTGCGGATCCGCATCCCCGAGCTCAATGAGCAGCGGCGCAAGGAGATGGCGAAGGTCGCGCATAAATATGCCGAAGAGGCGCGCGTTGCGGTCCGTCACGTCCGGCGCGACGGACTAGATGCGCTCAAGAAATCGCTGAAGGACAAGCTGATCGGCGAAGATGAGGAAAAGCGGCACGAGTTCGAAGTGCAGAAATTGACCGACCAAATTATCATCGAAATCGACCGCGCTTTGGCGGATAAGGAAAAAGAGATCATGCAGGTTTAGGGTTCTGGACGCCACCAGGGGGCCCAAAAAGCCTATTCGGAGAAACCTATTTGGTCGCAGCGGCGGCGATTTGATGTCTTATTGCTTGATTTGAGTTTTGGCTTCTCATGGTCTTCGAATTGCCCGGCATTATTCGGACAAGTTGGGCGCGGCCGGGCTTGTTGAGGGCCGCAGCAAAGGATGATGTTAGGTATGATCGAGGCGGAGACGGCACCGAAAGCCGATGTGCGGCCGGCACGGACGCCGCGGCATGTCGGGGTCATTATGGACGGTAATGGCCGCTGGGCGCTGAGCCGCGGACTTCCGCGCATCGAGGGCCATCGGCGCGGCGTCGAAGCGTTGCGCCGCGCGGTTCGCGCGGCCATAGAATTCGGCCTCGATTATCTCACAGTCTACAGTTTTTCTTCGGAAAATTGGAGCCGCCCCGTTGAGGAAGTCAGCGACCTCATGGGCCTCCTCAAGCGCTTCATTCGCGACGATCTCACCGAACTCTATAAGAACGGTGTCAAGATCAAGGTGATCGGCGTGCGCGACAATCTGAAGCCTGACATTCTTGCGCTGCTCGACGAAGCGGAGACGCTCACCCGGGCCAATAGCCGGCTGACCCTGGTCGTCGCCTTCAATTACGGGAGCCGGCAGGAAATTGCGGCGGCGGCGCGGCTGATCGCATGCAAAGTGGCGGCGGGCCTTATCGATGCTGCGGACGTGGACGAGGCAATGCTGGAGCAGCATCTCGATACGGCCGGCATCCCCGATCCCGATCTCATCATCAGGACCTCCGGCGAGCAAAGACTCTCAAATTTTCTGATGTGGCAGGCGGCCTATAGCGAATTTGTCTTCCTGCCGATCCATTGGCCGGATTTCGATCAGCAGGCTTTCGCTGCGGCCCTTGCCGAATTTGCAGCCCGCGACCGGCGGTTCGGCGGCGTGACCTTGCCGGCGCAGAATGCTAAAGTTCAACGATGATCTGATCTGCTTGCGGGCGTCGCGGTCGGTTTCGGCCCCGAGCGCGATTGCTCTAGCTCTTTACCAATGCTCTAGCTCCAAAATCTGCCGCTACGCGTGCCTTGGCGGCTTTTGAGCTTTTGTCCTTGACCTTAGATCGGTCTGTGTGCGTGCTGTCTCGGGGACGGGAAAAGGCACCAAAAAGCTCAGCGAGCGGAACCCTTATGACCATTCCTGCCGAGGTGCCGGAGCCGATCGCGACCGTTGAAGGCACGGCCGGGCCGAGCCGGCCGGCCAAATCTGCGTCGCTGCGCGACCGCCTCACCGATCTCGGGCCGCGCGTCATTTCCGCCCTCATTCTCGTTGCGGGAGCCGTTCTGAGCTTGATCGCCGGCGGCCTCATCTTTGTTTTTGCCTGGCTCGCCGCAGCGCTTGTGGTGCATCTCGAATGGCAGCGTCTCATCGGCGGGCTGCGCCCGTTTCTGCGCCTTGGGGTCGGTTCACTCGCCATCGCCGCGGCGGCGATCCTGGCGCATGCGAATAGCATCAATCTTGCGGTCCTCGTGCTCGGCCTCGGCGCGCTGGCGTGCGCCTATCTGGCGGCGGAAGGTCGGCGCGCCTGGAGTGGCGTGGGCGTGCTCTATGCCGGCAGCCTATGCGTTGCGCTCTCCGCGTTGCGGCTCTCGTTTCCCTTCGGCCCGCGTGCCATTGGCTGGCTTTTTGCTGTCGTCTGGAGCACGGATGTGATTGCCTATTTCGCCGGACGGCTGATCGGCGGCCCGCGGTTCGCGCCGCAGATTTCACCTTCGAAGACTTGGGCGGGAACGATTTGCGGGATGATCGGCGGTGCCTGCATGGGATCTTTATTCCTCGTCCTTGCCGCGCAAGTGACGCGGCTGGAGACGCCCGCGCCGATATTTGTTCTGTTTCTCCTGGGCCTGATAACATCGGCGGTCGCGCAGGGCGGAGATCTTTTCAAATCTTGGACGAAGCGGTGCTTCGCCGCCAAGGATTCCGGGACTTTGATCCCCGGCCATGGCGGTCTGATGGACCGGCTCGACGGCTTTATTGCCGCCGCCACGTGGGTGACGATCCTTGGCGCATTGCGCGGATTTCCATCGCCGGCGGAAGGCTTGTTTCACTGGATGTGAGGATGGGACAGATCATGGCGGGACAGGCTGAACTCAAGCGCACGGGGGCGGACCACGAAGTGATGGAGGCTGCGCTGGCGGCAGCCAATGACCGGGCGCCGCGATCCATTGTGATCCTCGGCGCGACCGGCTCGATCGGCAAGTCGACGGCGGATATCATCGCGGGATCGAAAGGCGCCTTCACGGTTGCAGCCGTTGCCGGCGGCCGCGATCCGGTCGCACTCGCGCGCGTGGCGCGCGATCTCGGGGCGCGTTTCGCGGCGCTGGCCGATCCGTCCGGCTATGCCGAATTGAAGGAGGCTCTGGCCGGCACCGACATCAAGCCGGCGGCGGGTCCTGCCGCCGTCGTCGAGGCGGCGCTCTATCCCTCGGATATGGTGATGGCTGCGATTTCCGGCACCGCCGGGGTGGAGCCGACCTATGCGGCGCTCTCGGCCGGCCGCACGGTGGCGCTCGCCAATAAGGAATGTCTCGTCTGTGCCGGGCCGGCCTTCATCCGCCAGGCCGCGGCAATGGGCACCAGGCTTTTGCCGGTCGACAGCGAGCATAATGCGATCTTCCAGGCGCTGGGCGACGCCGATCTCGCCATGATCGAGATGATGACGCTCACGGCCTCCGGCGGACCGTTTCGGACCTGGACGGCCGAGGCGATCGCCAAGGCGACGCCCGAACAGGCCTTGCAGCATCCCAATTGGTCGATGGGCCCGAAGATCACGGTCGATTCCGCTGGCTTGATGAACAAAGGCCTGGAAGTCATTGAAGCACACTATCTTTTTGGCATTGAGGCCGAACGGCTCGATGTGCTCGTCCATGCCCAGTCCGTGGTTCATGGTCTGGTTGCTTTCCGCGATGGTTCGGTCACTGCGGGGCTGGCGGCGCCCGATATGCGGGTGCCGATCGCGCATTGTCTCTCTTATCCGCGGCGGCTGACGACCGGGGCCCGCCGGCTCGATCTCGCGAGCGTCGGGCAATTGACTTTCGAGCGGCCGGATTTCGCGCGTTTTCCGGCCTTGCGGGTGGCGCTGGATGCCTTGCGCGCCGGCAACGGCGCGCCGACGGTGCTCAATGCCGCCAATGAGGTCGCGGTCGAGGCATTCCTTGCCCGGCGCATCTCGTTCCACGACATTGCGCGGCTCGTCGAGCGAAGCTGCGAGGCGGCGCTGGCCGATGGAACAGCGCATGAACCACAATCAGTTGCGGATGCGCTCGCCATTGACCATATGGCGCGAGAAAGGACTCGCGCCTACTTGGCGCCTGGGTCTGCTTCCGGCATGGTAACGAATTAGTAACCAAAAGCGGCGGGATCGGCGCCTGTCGGGCCAGATCAAGCCAAGCCAAGCCAAGCCAAGCCTGCGGCTTTGCTTGCCGAGCTTGGGCAACCGGGGTCATGGGCTCGCGCCGAGCCTGCCGATCCGGACTGGTCGCGGCGGCGCGTGCCGAGGCGGTCGGTGGCGGCGCGGGCGGGTGCCCGAAGCGGCGCCCAAAGAGGAGGAATAATGTCGTTTATCAGCCATTTGAGTTCCATCGGCGGAACCGTCGTCCCGTTCGTTTTCGTCCTCAGCATCGTGATCTTTTTTCACGAATTGGGACATTTCATCGTCGGTCGTCTGTGCGGCGTCAAAGTCGATGCCTTCTCCCTCGGCTTCGGTCCCGAACTTTTCGCGTTCACCGATCGCAGCGGAACGCGCTGGCGCCTCGGCCTCTTGCCGCTCGGCGGCTATGTGAAATTCCATGGTGATGCGAACGGCGCTTCGATGAGCGACGCGGAGAGCATCGCGGCCATGCCGGCGTCCGAAAGGGCGGTGACTTTTTTCACGCAAAAAGTATGGAAACGGGCGGCGATCGTTGCCGCCGGGCCGATCGCCAATTTCATCCTCGCCATCGTGATCTTCAGTGGAATTTATTACGTCCACGGGCGCGGAATGCTGGTTCCGCAGATCGAGAAGGTCGCCGTCGCCAGCGCGGCGGAAGCGGCGGGCTTTGCGCCGGGCGATATCATCGTTTCGATCGACGGCGCCAAGATCGACAGTTTCGAGGACATGCAGCGCATTGTGCAGACCTCGAGCGACAAGCCTTTGACCTTTGTCGTCGACCGGAAGGGCAAGGACATCACCCTCGTCGCAACGCCGCGGCGGCGTGAGATCAAAACCCCCTTCGGGAAGACGTGGACGGGGGTGCTCGGGGTCGAGGCGAACGCTAGCGCCGCCAATTGGCACATTCAGCATTATGGGATCATCGATTCGGTCCATCTCGCCACCGGTGAAACCTGGTTCATTATCGAGCAGACCGGGTCCTATGTCGGCGGATTGTTCAGCGGGCGGGAGTCGACGGATCAATTGTCTGGGCCGATCCGTATCGCCGAGGTCTCCGGCGAGATGGCTAAAATCGGATTTGCGGCGCTCCTCAATCTTGCCGCGGTTTTGTCGATTTCCATTGGGATCTTGAACCTTGTCCCGATCCCGCTCCTCGATGGCGGCCATCTCTTCTATTACGCGATCGAGGCGGTGCGGGGCCGGGCGCTGAATGAGAAGATTCAGCAGGTGGGATTCAAGATCGGGCTCACTCTGGTTGCGGGACTGATGATTCTTGCGACCTATAATGATATTTTGCGTCTAACCCGCTGATTCTCGACGGTGACCGAGCGGAAAGGAGGGGCTTTCGCCGGGGCTGCCACATGGTTAAGGTGGCGCTTTGGCGCGGGTCGGGCAGAAATCGTGTCTTGCTCGCCACGCAGTCTCGAAAACGGTCGGCTTATGGCTAACCCCATTTGCACGACCGGCCAAAGCTAGTAGAAGCGGAACCTGCGGCGCGGTGATCGGCGACGATCTTCCATACCGCAGAAGTACGATCGCAGAACCTTCGGTCTACCGGGTCGGATATTGGGCGGCGTACCCAAACGCCGCGACCCGCGTGGACTTAACAAGCAGGCATAGACGGGTGCCGGCTCCTGCAGGCGGTTGCAGGCAGTCTTCGGCCCGCGGTGCGGATCGGTACGACAGAGGCGGGGACCGGGTGTAAATGAAATTCTTTCAGGGTCATTTCTTCCGGTTGTTCTTGCTCGTCGCTCTGCTGGTGCCGGTCTTCATGGCGGCGCCGGCGCATGCCGAGTCCATCGTTGTCGAAGGCAATAATCGCGTCGACAGCGAAACGATCCGCTCTTATTTCGCCGGGACCGATCCTGCCGCGATCAACAAGGGCGTCAAAGATCTCTATGCCACCGGCCTCTTTTCGGATGTGCGGATCAATCGCCAAGGCGGTCGGATCATCGTCCACGTCGCCGAAAACACTCTGATCAATCGGGTTTTCTTCGAGGGCAACTCGAAGGTCAAATCTGAGCAGCTCACTGCCGCGATCCAGTCGAAGTCGCGAGGGCCATTCAGCCAGACGACCGTCAAAGCCGATGTTGAACGGATCAAGGAAATTTACCGTCAGTCGGGCCACGCCGCCGCTAATGTCACCTATCGGATCGTCAATCTTCCCAACGGCCGTTTCGACGTGGTCTTCAAGGTTGAAGAAGGCGAGAAGACCGGCGTCAAAGACATCGAATTTGTCGGCAACCACGCGTTTTCGTCCGGCAAGCTGCGCGATTTAATGCAGACGACGGAGATGAACTGGCTGTCCTTCTTCAAGACCTCCGATGTCTATGATCCGGACAAGATCGCTTCCGACCTCGAATTGATCCGCCAATTCTATCTGAAGAACGGCTATGCCGATTTCCGCGTCACCGGCTCGGATGCGCGCTACGATCCGCAGAAGGGCGGCTACATCGTCACGATCACCGTCGAGGAGGGCGCGCAATATCGCGTCGCAACTGCCGACGTCGAATCACATATTGCGGCGATCGATTCCGCGTCATTGCGGCCATTTCTGCACTTCTCGGCGGGAGAGACCTATAATGGCGACCTCGTCCAAAAGACCACCGAGGCCTTGACCAAGGAAGTCATGAAACGCGGCTACGCCTTTTCCCAGGTCCATCCCCGGGGCGATCGCGATCCTGCGACGCGGACGGTCAAAGTCGTCTTCGTGATCGATCAAGGGCCGCGCGTTTATATCGAACGTATCGACATCCGCGGCAACACAAGGACGCGCGATTACGTCATCCGCCGGGAATTCGATATTGTCGAGGGAGATGCTTACAACAAGGTGCTGATCGACCGCGCCGAGCGGCGTCTCAACAATCTGGGCTTCTTCAAGAAGGTCAAAATCACCACCGAGCAGGGTTCGGCGTCCGATCGCGTCATCGTCATCGTATCCGTCCAAGATCAGCCGACCGGTTCATTCTCGGTCTCGGGTGGCTATTCGACCATGGACGGCATCATCGGCGAAGTCTCGGTCCAAGAGACCAATTTCCTGGGGCGCGGCCAATTTGTCCGTCTGGCGGTGAGCGGCGGTCAGTATACCAAGGGCGTCACCTTCTCTTTCACCGAGCCCTATTTCCTCGACCATCGCATCGCCGCCGGCTTCGACGTCTATGCCAAAGACTTCGAGCGCTTCGCCCTACATGTTCTACGATAATTTCATGGTGGGCGGCTCATTGCGTCTCGGCTTGCCGGTGACGGAACAAATCACCTTCCAGCCGCGCTACACCGTCTATTCGTCTTATATTTCGATCCCGAACAGCGGCAGCTTTGCCTATAACGACTGTACGAATCCGATCTGGGGCATCACGCCCGGCTACGGCACGTCGTCGCCGGCAAGCTCGACCTATAACTGCTTGACCAATGGCGAGGCCTCGCTCGCCCTCAAGCAGGCGGCGGGTACGACCGTCACTTCCATGCCGGGCTTCACCCTGTCTTATAACGGGCTCGACAATAATAAGAATCCGACGGGCGGCATTCGTGCGGAATGGCGCGAGGACGTCGCCGGCGCCGGTGGCGACGAGCATTATGTGCGCTCGACCGCCGATTTCCGTTACTATCACTCGATCTGGGAAGAATACGACATCGTCGGCCTGGTGCATTTGCAAGGCGGTTACCTGCAAGCCTTGGGTGACAATCAGCTCCGCATCGTCGACAATTTCATGCTGGGACCGACCTTGGTGCGCGGCTTTGCGCCGGCTGGCCTTGGCCCACGCGATATTTCGGCTGGCATCAATCCTGAGGGCAATCCGCTGGGCGGCACGAAATATTGGGGCGCCTCGCTCGAAACGCAATTTCCGCTTTGGGGCGTGCCGAAGGAGATCGGCCTCAAAGGTGCGGTCTTCGCCGACGCCGGTGCGCTGTGGGGTTACACCGGCCAGACCAATTTCGCCGGCCCCAATGGCACTGCCTGTTTTACTTGCGCTGTGATTCCCTACAATCAAGCCCCGCTCTTTACGCAGGGCAATACGGTCACGGTCGGCGCCGATACGCCGGACATCCGCACCTCGGTCGGCGCCTCGCTCATTTGGGCTTCCCCGATGGGGCCGATCCGCTTCGATTTCGCCAAGGCGATCACGAAGAACGCGTATGACCAGACGCAATTCTTCAGCTTCACCGGCGGCACGACCTTCTGATGATTTCAAGATCGCTGGGCTGGCGCAGCGCCGGCCCGGCGGGTTGTGATCTTAAAAGCCAGCGGCGACACTGCCGCTTTCGCCCGATTCATCCAAATGTTCCCGGCGAACTCCTTCGCCGAATTGGCTCGCCTGCAGCGCAGCTAATCTGCCGAAATTGATCGAGGATGAAGCTTGGAGCGAGATCAAGGATCGGGACGAACCGATCTTGTTCCAGGCCTTTGTGGTCGCCATGCCGAATGGCCAGTTTGCCGGAGCTGCCCGCGCAAAATTGAAGGCATGCGCGGACTCCCAAGGTTCAACCAAGAAGACCGCGAACCCAACCCCCGGATCGGAATCGGCCCCTGCCAGCACGAACGCAAAAGTCGTGGCGCAGCGCTCTGCCGACAAGGAGGCGTTCTGGGAAGTTATCTCAATATTATTCTTGGACACTTGTTGTTTTGATGGGCTTTGGCGCGCTTCTGGCGATCATGGCGAACCTGCCAAAGTAGATTACCGGGGTCCGCTATCGGCAGCATGCGAGGCGTTGGCGCGTCCCACCGGCCTATCGCCTCCCCTGGCCAGGCTCTCCGCACAGGACTAGCCGTTGCCCGCGGAATTCGCTACGCCAGCCGCGCGCATGGCGCGATATCAGCATAAGATCCGACCCCTATGAGCGATCCGGTCTTCTTCCGCCCCGCCTTAAGCCCGAGCCTGGCGGAGATTTTGAGCTGGACCGGCGCCCGGGCGACAGGCGTCGCCGATCCGGCAGTCATCATCACCCGCGTCGCGCCTCTCGATGAGGCCGGGCCGGGCGGTTTGGCCTTTTTCGACAATCCGAAATATCTCGACGCTTTGCTCGCGACCCGCGCCACCGCCTGTTTCGTCGCCGAGCGCTTTGCCGCGCGGGTGCCGGCGAAGACCTTGGCTCTGGTGACGCCCGAGCCCTATCGCGCCATGGCGATCGTCCTCGCCCAGATGTTTCCGGACGCCCTCAGGCCCGGCTCTTACTTCGGATCGACCGGGGTCAGCCCCGGCGCTTTCGTGCATCCTGAGGCACGGCTCGAAGCTGATGTGACCGTCGATCCAGGCGCCGTGATCGGACCGGGCGCAGAGGTCGGCTCGGGCTCTTCCATCGGTCCCAACGCGGTGATCGGACCGCAGGTGCGGATCGGCCGCAATTGCCTCATCGGTCCAGGTGCAAGGATCGCCCATGCCTTGATCGGCAATCGGGTGATCATCCATGCCGGCGCGGCCATCGGTCAGGACGGATTCGGCTTTGCGGTCGGGCGGCGCGGCCATATGAAGGTGCCGCAGATCGGTCGCGTCATTATTCAAGACGATGTCGAGATCGGCGCCAATACGACGGTGGATCGCGGCATGATGCGTGACACCGTCATCGGCGAGGGAACCAAGATCGACAATCTCGTGCAGATCGCGCACAACGTGCGGATCGGCCGGCATTGTCTGATCGTCGCGCAGGCGGGAATTTCGGGCTCGACCGAGCTCGGCGATTTCGTCAGTGTCGGCGGGCAGGCGGGTTTTGCCGGCCATATTTCCGTCGGCCCCGGCGCGCAGATCGCGGCACAAGCCGGCGTGATCGCCGATGTGCCCGCAAAGGCACGGCTCGGTGGCACGCCGGCACGCGCATTTCGCGATTGGCTGCGCGCCCATGTTGTGCTCGATCGGCTCGTCAAGGCGCCGCCGCGGCAACGCAAGCGGCCGGGTGGCACATGAAGCGAGATGAAGAGAACTCTGGAGCATGTCCTTTATGAGACATCGGATATATCCGATGTCTAAAATATCGGAAAAGTCTGTCAACTTTTCCGGGACATGCTCGAGGCAAGCAAAGGTTCGCTGATGGACGATGTCGCGGCAAATACGCTCGAAACCTATGACATTCTGCGACTTCTGCGCGCGCTGCCGCACCGCTATCCGTTTCTGATGGTCGACCGCATCATCGACGCCAAGGGCGACAAGTCCTGTATCGGCATCAAGAACGTCAGCGTGAACGAGCCGCAGTTCCAGGGCCATTTTCCGGAACGGCCGGTGATGCCCGGCGTGCTGCTGATCGAAGGCATGGCGCAGACCGCCGGCGCTCTGTGCATCAATGCGATGTCCGGCGGCGCCAAGCCGCCGCTCGTCTATTTCATGACCATCGACAAGGCCAAATTCCGCAAGCCGGTGGTGCCGGGCGACAGGGTGGAATTCCATATGACGAAGCTCAATCAGCGCAAGACCATGTGGTGGTACCGCGGACGCGCATTGGTTGATGGTGCGCTCGTCTGCGAAGCGGAGATCTCCGCCATGCTGGTGCTCGAGCAGGCCGGCGAGGGAGACGCGGCACAAAAGAGCGATGCTGCGGCAAAGAGCGGATGAGCACGCCAAAAGACGTCGAGCTGGAGACTTTCGTTCATCCCTCGGCGCTGGTCGAGCCGGGCGCGCGCCTCGCCGCCGGCGTCAGGATCGGCCCCTTCTGCCATGTCGGCGCGGCGGTCGAGCTCGGCGAGGGCGTCGAACTCGTCTCGCATGTGGTTGTCGCCGGCCGCACGCGGATCGGCGCGCGCACCCGCGTCTTCCCTTTCGCTTCGCTCGGCCATGCGCCGCAGGATCTCAAATACCGCGGCGAAAAGTCATCTCTCGCGATCGGCGCCCAATGCATCATTCGCGAAGGTGTGACGATCAATCCTGGCACCGAGGGCGGCGGGATGGTGACGACCATCGGCGATCGCTGCGCTTTTCTCGCCAATGCGCATGTTGGCCATGATTGCCGGATCGGCAATGATGTCGTTTTGTCCAACAATGTGATGATCGCCGGCCATGTCAGCATCGGCGATTGGGCGGCCTTCGGCGGCGGCGCGGCGGTGATCCAATTTACCCGCGTCGGCGCGCATGCCTTTCTCGGCGGCTTGAGCGGCCTCGACCATGACCTCATCCCCTTCGGCCTTGCGGTCGGCAATCGCGCCCATCTCGCTGGCCTCAATCTCATCGGTCTCAAGCGTCGCGGCTTTTCGCGCGAGGCGATCAATGAGCTGCGGCGTGCCTATCGCCTCCTGTTCGCGCCGGAAGGCACGCTGCAGGAGCGGATCGCCGATGTGACCAAGGCCTTCGCCGACCATAAGGAGGTCCAAAAGGATGTCCAAGCGATCCTCGACTTCCTCATGAAGGCCGGCGATCGCGCCGTCTGCATGCCGGATCAGGGCAAAGAACCAGGCGGCTAACGCAAGCTGGAGAGGCGCGGATTCGGGTTGACGATGGCGACCCAAATATTCGGGTCTTGCTGCGACTGGCGCTTATAAAAATGATAGCCGGTCGCGTCCCAGGGACGAATCTCCTCCCGCATATTGTCGAGGATGAATTCGCCGCGGTTCGTCTTGACGGTGAGAATCGTATGGCCCTCGCCATTCTGATCACGGACGATGGTCATGAGCAGCGCCTGGCGCGGGAAGCCGGCATCCATCAAAAGTTTCCGTTTGTAGAGCGCGTAGATTTTGCAATCGCCCTTGCCATCGGTCGGATAGTCCCAATGGTCGAGCTTGGTGCCCCAATGATCATAATTGGAGACGGGCGTGATCGTCTGGTTCACAAGGCGATTGACTTTATTCAAGATCCGCCAGGTTTCTGGGTTAAGATTAATATCAAGTGCCCGGAGCACCGGCTGATTGCATTCCTGCGGCTGGCGGTGACAGAAATCGAGCCAGCCATAAGGCACCGACGTTGGACTGCCGAGGGTCGCATAGCTCGCCTGCAAGGCTATGGTGCCGGCATGGCTGGTATCGGTGAAAAAGGCCCCTGCCATCATGGAGGAGGCAAATAGAATGCGAACAATCACCTTCGCGCGCATCGAAGTTCCCCGCATCAAAGGGCGGGGCTCGGGCCTCGCCTGTTCGCGGGTGAATTTGGCGGAGCTCCTTTGGCGAGTTCGGAAGCGAAAGACTAAATTTTTATGCAATGGGCCAGATTCCGCGCCGCCCTGTCGGTCGCGGTAAATGACGAATGAAGATGCGGATCTTTCTCATTGCCGGCGAGGCCTCGGGCGATCAGCTTGGCGGCGGGCTCATGCGGGCTCTGCGCTGCGCCCGCCCGGATGTCGAATTTTGCGGCGTCGGCGGCGCCGCCATGGCGGGCGCCGGCCTGGCGAGCCTCTATCCGCTCGAAGAGCTGGCAGTGATGGGCTTTCTGCCGGTTGTGCGGCATCTGCCGCGCCTCCTCGCGCGGATGGATGAAACCGTCGCCGCCGTGCTTCGGGCGCGACCCGATGCTCTGGTCATCATCGACAGCCCGGATTTCACCCATCGCGTGGCCCGGCGTGTCCGCCGCTCCATCCCGCTTCTGCCCATCATCGATTATGTGAGCCCGACGGTTTGGGCCTGGCGATCGGGCAGGGCGCGCAAGATGCGCGGCTATATCGATCATGTGCTGGCGCTTCTGCCCTTCGAGCCGGAAGCCTATCGCCGGCTCGGTGGACCAGAATGCAGCTATGTCGGCCATCCTTTGATCGAACGCATCGATGATCTGACGCCGACGCTCGAGGATTTACACCTGCGCAACCAAGAACCGCCGCTCATCGTCGTGCTGCCGGGCTCGCGGCACAGCGAGGTCGAGCGGCTGATGCCGATCTTCGCGCAGACTTTGAAGCTGCTGGCGGATCAGAGCGGCGGTTTCGAAGCTGTGCTTCCCGCCGTCGCGCATCTCGAAGCGGAGATCAGAAGCAAAGTCGCGCATTGGCCGGTCAAGCCACGCGTGATCAGCGGCGAAGCCGAGAAGTTTTCAAGCTTCCGCCGCGCCAGGGCGGCGCTCGCGGCATCGGGAACCGTGACGCTCGAATTGGCGCTCGCAGAGGTTCCTATGGTCGTCGCCTATAAAGTGTCTGCGCTTGAAAGTTTGGTGCGTCCTTTCATCAAAGTGGCTTCGATCGTTCTGCCCAATCTGATCCTCGGTGATAATATCGTGCCGGAATTTCTGCAGGAAAAGTGTACGCCGGAGGCGCTGGCTGCAGCGCTTGCTGCATTGCTTCGCGACGGCCCGGAGCGCCAAATGCAGAGCCGCGGCTTTCCGCAGATTGCCGATCGCCTGCGCGTGCCGGCCGGAGAAACGCCGAGCAGCCGCGCTGCTGCCATCGTGCTTGCTGCCTCAAGAAGGAAATAAATCGCGTCTGGTCGGTTGCGGATGCGCCACGCGCTTTCCGGTGAATTGGCTCCTGTTGAAGATGGGGATCAGGAAGAAAAGGAGAGGGCCGGATTTGGCGAAGTGTGCTTTGTTTGGATGAACCTTTGGGCTTGCCAATCGTTGTCACCGACGAAGCCGATCGCATGTTGCCCGCAAGCAGACCGTGAACTGCTGCATAAAATAATAAATAATCAAAGTGATGCGGTCTTTTGTTGAACGGAAAGGTAATAGGTCTTTCGAGACATTCTGGGAGGACGAGCGCATGAAAGAGGCGCCAATCTCAGGTGAGCCTGCATCGAGCAGAGCCGATCTCCGGCGCATGGCGCAAAGAATGGCGCAAAGACCTGAGAGGATATTTCCCGAAAAGCGATGACAAAGCGCCGCGATTGACAGCGGCACCTTAGCTGTCTATCAATCTTATAGACTATGTCACAAAATTGAGTTCAAAGAACGCCTAAGATCTAAAACTGCCGGAAGCCGAGGTTCGAGAAGCGATGTCAGTCGATTGGCACGGGATCAATTACCTTTATTCGGTATCGGGCTTTGTGGTCGGCCTGCTCGTCGGCTTCACCGGCGTTGGCGGGGGCTCTCTCATGACCCCGCTTTTGGTCTTGCTCTTCGGCTTTTCTCCCGTCGCCGCCGTCGGAACGGATCTGCTTTATGCGGCGATCACAAAGACGAGCGGCACCCTCGTCCACGGTTTCAACCGCACTGTCGATTGGCGCATCGTGAGGCGACTGGCCACGGGCAGCATTCCGGCTACGATTTTTACTCTGGTCGGCCTCAAATATTTCGGTACGAAGGATCATCTGGCCAATGGCGTGATCACGAGCGTTCTCGGCTTCGCGCTGATATTGACGGCGATTACGCTGCTTTTCCGGCAATGGCTGTTGGTCCATTTGGCCCGTTTCGTCGAGGGTCTGTCGGATGAGCAGACTAAAATCATCACCATCGTGTTGGGTGTTTTTCTCGGCTTTCTGGTTACGCTGTCCTCGGTCGGCGCCGGCGCGATCGGCGCCACCGTTCTCATCCTGCTCTATTCCAAGCTTCCTACCGCGCAGATCGTCGGCTCCGATATCGCCCATGCCGTGCCCTTGACCTTGATCGCCGGTCTCGGCCATTGGTACCTCGGGTCGATCAATTTTGCCTTGCTCTTCTCGCTGTTGATCGGCTCCTTGCCCGGCATAGCGATCGGCAGCCAGCTCGCCGTTTACGTGCCGGATCGGCTGTTGCGGACAATTCTTGCCGGCACGCTTGCCGTTGTCGGTGCACGGCTCGCGATCTGAGCCGCTCCTGCGCATGTCGGCACCTGCTGTCGGACATGGTCGCCAAGCAGCGCTGACGAACGCGCGACCTATCGCAAATCTCTCCCCGTGCTATTTTCCAGCCCTGGCGGTTGCAGGCGGGCTAGGGTCTTGCCTTGCATCCAGCTCATCCACAGGAGCAGGAAGCCTATGATCAAGGCTGTGCATGTTTACGAGTTCGGCGCGCCCGAAGTGATGCGGATCGAAGAAATCGAGCTGCCCCCGCCAGGCCCCGGCGAGGTTCGCGTCTGCAATCATGCGATCGGCGTCAATTACATCGATGTTTATTTTCGGACGGGGCAATATCCGGTTCCGCAAATGCCCTTCATTCCCGGCAATGAGGCGGCCGGCGAAGTGGTCACGGTCGGCGAGGGGGTGAAAGGCTTCAAGCCCGGCGATCGGGTCGGCTATACGGTGAGCCTGGGCTGCTATGCGCAGGAACGCAATGTCGATGCGTCGCGGCTCATCAAATTGCCGAAGGCGATTTCCTACGAGACGGCTGCGGCAATGATTCTGAAGGGTCTCACCGCGCAATATCTCCTGCGCCGCACCTATAGAGTGAAGAAAGGCGATACGATCCTGGTCCATGCCGCAGCCGGCGGTGTCGGCCTGATCCTGTGCCAATGGGCCAAGGCGCTGGGCGCGCATGTCATCGGCACGGTCGGCTCGCCGGAAAAAGCCAAGCTCGCCAAAAAGGCCGGTGCCAAGGATGTGATCCTCTATCGCGAGGTGGATTTCGTCGAAGCGGTGAAAACCCTCACCAAGGGCAAGCTCTGCGATGTCGTCTATGACGGCGTCGGCAAAGCGACCTTTCCCGGCTCGCTCGACTGTCTGCGGCCGCTTGGCTATTTCGTGAGCTATGGTTCGGCGTCAGGGCCGATAGAGGCTTTCAATATCGGGCTTTTGGCGCAGAAAGGATCGCTCTTCGTGACGCGACCGAGCCTCTACACTTATATTGCGAAACGCGACGACCTCGACAAAATGGCCCGCGATCTCATCCGCGCGGTCACGAAGGGGGACGTCAAAATCCCCATTCACGCCACCCATAGACTCGATGAGATCGTCGCCGTTCACCACGCGCTCGAAGCGCGCGAGACGACCGGCGCGACCGTGCTGCTGCCGTGAGCAAAGTCATGAGCAGCGGCAGGCAGAGCCGGCCGCTGCTGTCAATCGCGGAAGCCGTTTCGAAAGCGGCCCTATTATTCGCCCTTCAAATGCTTGTTGCATAGGCTGTAATAGCCGCCGCCCTTCTCGATCCATTTAAGACCGCCGTTGGAATTGGTGGCCTTATTAATCTTATATTGGTCGTCGCAGGTTTTCAGCCGTTGAAGATGCGGCGATAGGCTCGCATATTTCGGATCCACCGCCTTCGGGAAAACGATCGGGCCGGTCGGCACCGGAGCAGGTCCGGACGGCTCCTTCTTCTTCTTCGGCTTCTCTGCGGCAGCGGCAGCAGGTGCCGGAGCCGGTGTGGCCTGCGGTGCTGGGGCGGGTGTGGCCTGCGGTGCTGGGGCGGGTGTTGCCGCGGGCCTCAGCTCGGCCTCGCATTGCTTATAAAACTGGTTCCAGGTCTGGCCATTCAGCGTATTTGCGGCCTTGGCCGCCTGATATTTTTCGCTGCATTGTTTTTTGATTGATTCCGCGCCTGCCGCTGGCGCGGCGAACGCGAAGCCGATGATCAAGGCAGTGCCGGCGATGGCCAGCTTCGGCCGCCAAACAAATTCCGACATGACAATTCTCCTATCTATAAATTGCCCGATGGGCCGTTACATGAGGCTCTTTGGATCATCTCAGCTTTCGCGTGGCTGCCGCAAACGTCGCGCCCGGATCACCGAGACATGATTACTGAGACATGATCATGGCGCTGTAACTCGGGCAGCGGTCCAGGTGATGAACTCATGCGGGAAAGCGAAGTCCGCGCGAGGGCATTACTGCGCCATGCCCTCGTCCGTGCATTTTTTGAGGAAATTGGTTTTGACGATGCCCGAATATTTTTTTGCGGCGGCTTGCTTATTGCAGCAGCTGTCCACGGAACTCTTCAGCGCGGCGCCCGAGAGCTTCTTGGCGGGTTTGCAGCTCACGCTGTCGGCGGCATAGGCGTTGCCGGCGATCGCAGTCAGCAGCAGGACAAGGGCAATGCGCTTCATGTGGGTACCCCATAACTGACGTATCGGTGGATGGTGCTTTCGGCGATCCGCTTCTTGATGAGCCAGATCGCCGAAGATCTAATCAGCGATCCGCGCGAGGGTCAATTGCGCCGAGCGGCGAACGCGCGTCAACAGCCCTTTCTTTCTGTGAACTGGATGGAATGCTTTCATAGAAGCGACATGTGTGATGGCGGCGGCCGCGGCCGGGCGATCGCCGCTCCGCTCATTTATGTTCGAGCCTGGCGATGAGACTCGACGTATCCCAGCGGGAGCCGCCCATTGTCTGGACCTCGGAATAGAATTGGTCGATGAGGGCGGCGAGGGGAAGATGGGCACCGTTGCGCCGCGCCTCGTCGAGGCAGATGCCGAGATCCTTGCGCATCCAATCGACCGCGAAGCCGAAATCGAATTTGCCTTGCAACATCGTTTTGTAGCGGTTCTCCATCTGCCAGGATTGCGCCGCGCCTTTCGAGATGACGTCGATGACGGCCTCCATGTCGAGCCCGGCATTGCGGCCGAAATGCAGCGCTTCGGCGAGGCCCTCGACGATGCCTGCGATGCAGATCTGGTTCACCATTTTGGTGAGCTGGCCGGCGCCCGCCGCACCCATCAAGCGGCAGGCGCGGGCATAGGATTGGATTGCCGGCTCGACCTTCGCATAATCTTGTGCATCGCCGCCGCACATCACTGTCAGCGCGCCATTTTCCGCCCCTGCCTGACCGCCGGAGACCGGCGCGTCGACGAAGCCGAGACCGCGCGCCTTGGCTTGCGCGTGGAGTTCCCGCGCAACCATTGCGGAATCGGTCGTATGATCGACGAAGACGGCGCCCGCCGCCATGCCGGCGAAGGCGCCGTCTTCGGCGAGCGTCACGGCGCGCACATCATTGTCATTGCCGACACAGGCGAGCACAATATCTTGGCCTTGGGCCGCCGCACGCGGCGTCGGCGCAGTGGTTCCGCCGAATTCCGTCGCCCATTTGTCCGCCTTGGCGCCCGTCCGGTTATAGACCGTGACCTCATGACCTTGCTTTTTCAAATGCCCGGCCATGGGATAGCCCATCACCCCGAGTCCGAGAAATGCAACTTTCATCGTCAGCGTCCTTTGCAACAAGATCACGATGACTTTGGATTAAATCAATCCAAAGTCATGAACGTGATCGATTCCAAAAGTGTAGAGCGGGATGCGGGCGGAAAACCGGTTCCCACTTTTCCTCATCCCGCTCTATAGCGGCAGCCGTCGCGTGCGCATGGTGTCTGCAACCATGGCACGGGCGATCTTGCATTACATAAAGGATTTGCCGCAGGTTCTTAATCGGAAAAATGGTTCACTTTTCCGACAAAGGACATGCTCCACATCTTTGAAATAGAGCCGATCCAGATCATGTGGATCGCGAGCAATTCCACGTGATCGGGATCGGCTCTAGGGGCAGATCAGAGGAGAGCGAGGCCGGGGACGACCCGCCGGAGGCGCTTTATGCTGGCAAAGATCTTCGGATGTTGTTTGATCATCCGCTTCGTTTTGAGGCGCGACTTCGCGTAAGCGGCGCATATGCGGCCGATGATGCCGACTGGAATGACGACATCAAAGAGCGGTATGGTCACGTCGCAATAGGTCGCTTTGTAGCGCGCCTCGCCAATGCCGAGATCAAAGCCTGCGATGCTCCGATCGCATTGGCTGGCAATGAGCCGCATAAGCAGCAGGTCGCCTGGGCTCGATTTGGCGATTTCAGGATCGCTGTCGAAGGAATTGACCATGCAGCTGAAATGGTCGCGGTGCACGGCGCCGGCATAGGTCGCAATGATGCGCTCGCCGAGCTTGAGCGCATGGAATGCGAGCCAAGGCGCGCCGCCATCCGCCGGCACGCTCAGCCTTTCGAGAAAGGCACGCATGGCGGGATCGGTGAAATCCGCCTCGATCGCGGCGGCTTCGCAACGCGCGATCTTTTCGGCGAGAAAGGCATCGAGAATGGCACGGGCCGTGGCTGGCGCGTCATTTGAAATCAGGGTGACCGCGCCCAATTCGGCGAGCCGCGCCTCTTTCTTGCGCAATTTCTTGCGCGTGTCTTTGGAGAGCTTGGCGGCGAGAAATTTTTCGCCGTCTGTGCCGAGCTGCGTCGCATAAGCGAAACTCGGGACTCGGCTGATGCGGCAAGAACGCCAAAGGATTGCCGATCTCTTGCCAGTCGAAGGGCTGGTTCTGCAAAAGGAAGAGATGCGGGGCGGCTGGCCCGAGCGCCTTTGTTGCGGCGCGGAACAGAAAGCGCAGATCGGCGGGCGAGACGGCCACGTTCGGGCGGAACAGGCCGAGGTTGAAATTCAATTCCTTGCCGCCGAGAAAACCCGCGATGCGGAACGGACCATGAAGCTCGATGCCGAGGCAGAGCAGCGCGACGGCGCGGCCTTGCCGGTCTTTACCGAGGATAAACAAAGGTTCGATCCGGCGGCTGGCGCCGATCGTCTTGAGCCAGGGGACCAAAAAAGCCCGCGTCTGATAGGCCGAGACCGCGGCGACCGCTTCGAGTTCCGCCCAGGCGGCCGCCACCGCCGAAGGATCGAGATGGACCTCGACATTAACGATGGATGTGCTTGGGGACGTGCTTTGCCGTGCTCCCTCCGCCGAAACGCGGCGCCGCGTCGGGAGCAAAGGGGAATAATTCGTCACCGTTGCCACTATGCCGCCGATCCCTCGTTGAAACCTGAGACTGGAATTAAAAGTTTTAGCAACGAAAGATCAACGAGACCTTGCCAAGATGAGGAGAGGTTGCGGGAGGAGGCGAGATTTGCGCGAAGGTAAAAATTTACTGATTGCCTCGGGATTTTCCCTGTTCAGGCTCACCCGCCTGCACCGGCTCGCGGCTCCGTTCACCCGTGGGCTCGGCGCCATCTTGATGTTCCATCGGGTCAGACCCGCGCTGGCACGCGATTTCGCACCGAACCGGCTTTTGGAGATCACGCCGGCCTTTTTTGACAGCGTGCTCACCAGGCTGGCCGCGCTTGGCTTTGCCATCGTCAGCCTCGACGAAGCGCTTTTGCGATTGCAACAGGGGCAGGGGCAGGAGCAGGGAAAAGAGACGGAGCGGCCTTTTGCGGTGCTGACCTTCGATGACGGCACAAGCGATACGCGAGATTTCGCTCTGCCAATCCTCGAACGCCATCAAGCGCCCTTCACGGCCTATGTGACGACGGGCTTCGCCGATCGCAGCGCAAGATTATGGTGGGTGGAGCTCGAAGAGGCGATCCGCCGCCTGCCGCAGATCACCGTCGAGATCGATGGCGAGGTCGTTGCCTTGCCGGCGCAGACGGCGGCGGAGAAGACGGCTGCTTTCAACGCGCTTTACCGGCGCCTCATCGCTGGGCCCGAAGATCTCATGCTCGATGTGATGGGCAAGCTTGTGGCCGAGGCCGGGCTTCAGCCGGCGGCGCTCGTCGAAGATCTCTGTCTCGATTGGGCCGGCATCGAAAAGCTTTCCCGGCATCCGCTATGCACCATCGGGGTCCACACTTTGACCCATGCACGGCTTGCCAAACATGACGAGGACATGGTGCGCCACGAGCTTTTGGAAAGCCGGCGCGTGATCGAGGCCCATATCGGCAAAGAAGCAAAGCATCTCGCCTATCCGGTCGGCGATCCTGCTTCGGCGGGGGCACGCGAATTTATGATCGCCGAAGAGCTCGGCTTTGCGAGCGCGGTGACGACGCGTCCCGGCATGATCTTCCCGCAGCATCTTGCACAATCGACCGCGCTGCCGCGGCTCTCGATCAATGGCAATTGGCAGAGCCTCGACATGGTCGAGATTCTTTTGTCGGGCGCGCCTTTCGCGCTGTGGAATTTTGGGCGGAAGGTGGCGTGAGACGGGCGGATAGGCGTCACATTGAGATGTTCAGCTCGCGTCCGGCTTTTCCATCCATTTGATGAGCGGCATCATCGGCAGAATCCAGGCCATGCCGAGAACCGCATAGACGAGCGTCTGGACATACCAAGCGGCATTTTGTACCGGCCGCGCTTGCGCCAGCACCATGGCGATGAGGGCATAGACGACCACAAAACTCACCATGGCGACGCAGCCAATAAATTTACGCAGGTTTTTTCGCAACCTTCCTCCTCCCTCTTTAGCGGCAATGCGACGGAGTGCGCCTAGACCTGACGGCGCCATAAATCTATCACTCATTGGCGCCGTCGGCCTACGGCCCGATCCGCGCCACGAGATCCGCATGTCTCCGCACCCGTCCGCCCGATCACCTGCCTGATCTCATGGGACCCTGATGACAGAAGCTTCTATCACGACCGAGCCGGCCCGCAGCGCTGCGATTGCCCGTCGGACGACGTCCCACCGCGCTTTGCGCCTCTGGCTCTGGAGCGTCGCGGCGCTTGTCTTCGCCATGGTGGTCGTCGGCGGCGCGACGCGGCTGACGGAATCCGGTCTGTCGATCACGGAATGGAAGCCGATCACCGGTGTCCTGCCGCCGCTGAGCCAGGCGGATTGGCTCGCGGAATTCGCCAAATACAAGGAGATTCCACAATATAAGGAACTCTTTTACGGCATGAGTTTGAATGGCTTCAAATTCATTTTCATGTGGGAATGGAGCCATCGTCTGCTCGGCCGGCTGATCGGTGTCGTCTTTGCCGTGCCGCTTCTCATATTTTGGCTGCGCGGCATGCTGCCGGCCGGATTGAAGCCGAAGCTGCTCGGTCTTTTGGCGCTCGGCGGCTTTCAAGGTTTTGTCGGCTGGTGGATGGTCACATCCGGACTCGTTCACCGGGTCGAGGTGGCGCAGCAGCGGCTGGCCTTGCATCTGCTTCTCGCCTCGCTGACTTTCGCGGCGCTTGTCTATCTCGCATCCTCGCTCGCGCCGCGTCGGGCCGAGACGCAACCAGCCGCCTCGCGCCTGCGTAGCTTCGCCACCGTCACCATTTTCGTCATCTTTCTGCAGATCTTTCTCGGCGCGCTCGTCGCCGGGCTGCGCGCCGGCCGCGCCTATAACACTTGGCCATTGATGGACGGGCATTTCGTGCCGGCTTCCGCAACCCTCTTCGCTCTCGAACCCTTCCGGCGCAATTTCACCGACAATATCGCCATGGTACAATTGCAGCATCGGCTGGTTGCCTATGCGCTGCTGCTGCTGACGCTTATTCAAGCCCTGTGCGCGCTGCGATGGGCACGCAAGAGCCGGGCGATGCGCCGAGCGTTTCATCTCCTCGGCTTCGTCACCATGCAAGCCTACCTCGGGATCGCCACTTTGCTTCTTGTCGTGCCGCTCTGGGCCGGGCTTCTGCATCAGGCTTTCGCCATGCTGGTGCTGGCCTATGCAATGATCTATCGCGAGTTGCTTTCGCGGGCGCGCATCGAGCCCGCACTTCAGGCCGCAGCGAGCGCCTGATCGAGATCGGCGATAATGTCGGCGATATCTTCGAGGCCGATCGAAAGCCGGATCACGTCGGGACCTGCGCAAGCTTCGACTTTCTCGACATCGCTCAAATGCCGATGCGTCGTCGAGGCGGGATGGCTCGCGCGCGAGCGCGTATCGCCGACATCGGCAAGAGAAGAAAAAAGCTTCAATCTTTGGATAAAGGACAAGGCCGCCTCATAGCCGCCGGCCAAATGGCAGGTGAGGAGGGCACCAGCGCCTTCCGGACAATAGACCTTGGCCAGCGCATGCGCCGGGTCGCTCGGAAGACCGGGATATCTCACGGCGCTGACGGCCTTATGTGCGGCGAGATGTTCGGCGATGCGCAAGGCGCTTTCGGAATGGCGCTGCATGCGCAGCGCCAAAGTCTCGAGCCCGGTCAGGATCAGAAAGGCGTTGAAGGGCGACAGCGCCGGGCCGAGCTCATTGAGGCCGAGAATGCGGCAGGCGATCGCAAAAGCGAAATTGCCGAAAGTTTCGGCGAAGACTATCCCGCCATAATCGGGGCGCGGCGCAGACAGCATGGGAAAGCGGGCATCGTCTTGCCAGGGAAAGCTGCCGGCATCGATGATGATTCCGCCGGTCAGCGTGTCATGCCCGCCCAAAAATGTCGTCGCCGAATGAATGATGATGTCGGCGCCATATTCGAAAGGCCGCAGCAGATAGGGCGTGGCAAGCGTATTGTCGACGATGAGCGGCACGCGGGCTTTTTTCGCAATGTCCGCGATCGCCGCAATATCGACGATGACACCGCCGGGACCGGCAAAGGATTCGATGAAGATCGCCTTGGTCTGTGGCGACAGCGCTTTTTCGAAACTTTCGAGATCGGCCGGATCGGCCCATGTCACGCCCCAGCCGAAACTCTTGTAGGCCTGGTCGATCTGATGCATCTGGCCGCCATAGCGCTTTGTGCCTGCGATCAGTTCATCGCCAGGCTGCAACAGCATATGGAAGGCGAGAAATTGCGCCGCCCGGCCGGAGGCGACGGCGAGCGCGGCACTGCCGCCTTCAAGCGCGGCGATCCGCTCTTCGAGCACGGCATTGGTCGGATTGATGCTGCGGGTGAAATCATGACCGAAGCCTTCGAGGCCGAAGAGCGCTGCAACCTGCTCGATATCCTCGAAGACGCTCGCAGCGGATTGATCGAGCGACGATGCTGCGCCAAACGCGGGTTCGGCGGGCGCGCCGGCATGGATCGCAAGCGTCGCAAAGCCCGGGCCTGCCGCTTGATCCGTCATGATATCCTCCGCGGCCATGCCATCCCCGCTTCCGCCCTATCTGACCGGCGGCGCCGCACTTACATGAGACGCTGATATTCAATCTTGGGGCAGCGGTTCATCACGACTTTCAGATTTTGCGCCTTTGCCTTTTGTGCCGCTTCGTCATTGCGCACGTCAAGCTGCATCCAAATCACTTTGGGTTTAGGCGAAAGCGCCAGTGCCTCGTCGACGATCTTGCCGGCAGCGTCCGAATTGCGGAAAATATCGACCATATCGACAGGCAAGGGGATATTGGCGAGGCTGGCATAGACCGGCGCGCCGAGGATTTCTTTCCCCGCGAGGCCCGGGTTGACCCCGACCATTGTGTAGCCGTGCCGCTGCAGAAAATCGAAGACATAATGAGAGGGCCGTGTCGGATCGGCAGAAAGCCCAACCAAAGCAATGGTTTTGACCTCTGTCAGAATGGCGCGGATGAATTCGTCCGCGTAGTTTTCATGGGTTGCGGAAATAGAACTCGGCATGGAGCAATTGTCGGAACTTCGCTGCTGGGGTGCAAGCAAAAAGCCGAAACCGCGGTCGAAGCAGGACGCGTGCAAGCCTGCGCCGCACGTATGGTAGTATAATACCATATTAGATAATTATATGTTTTCTACGGCTATAGTGGCTTTCAATGGTTGACGAAAAGATCCGCTATGGCTAGAAGCAACGGCTTCGGATGGCCGCGCTTGTCGCTGCGGCGCGTCTTCAATGGGCCCTAGTCATGTATGGCAAGACTTATTCGGCCAAGGCGTCGGATATTGAAAAGAAATGGATCTTGATCGACGCCAAGGGCCTCATCGTCGGCCGGCTGGCGACGCTAATCGCCATGCGGCTGCGCGGCAAGCATAAGCCGACCTTCACGCCGCATATGGACGATGGCGACAATGTCATCGTCGTCAATGCCGAGAAAGTCGTCTTCACCGGCCGCAAGCGCGAGGACAAGGTCTATTATCACTACAGCGGCTATCAGGGCGGCATCAAAGAGCGTACGGCGCGGTTCATTCTCGAAGGCCGGTTCCCAGAGCGGGTCATCGAAAAGGCGGTGGAGCGGATGCTGCCGCGCGGCCCGCTCGGCCGCAAGCAGCTCGGCAATTTGCGCGTCTATAAAGGTCCCGCGCATCCGCATGAAGCGCAAACCCCGGTCTTGCTCGATGTCGCGAGCCTGAATGCCAAGAATGCGAGGAGCGCCTGATCATGGCCGAAACCCTTTCATCGCTCCAAGATCTCAAGACGACGACACCGCCCGTCGAGGCGCCCGCCTATGTCCAGAAGATCGATAAGCTCGGCCGCGCCTATGCCACCGGCAAGCGCAAGAATGCGGTGGCCCGCGTCTGGATCAAGCCCGGCTCGGGCAAGATCACGATCAACGGACGAGCGTTCGAGGTCTATTTCGCGCGTCCGGTGTTGCGGATGATCCTGCAGCAGCCGCTCGGGGTTGCAAAGCGCGTCGATCAATATGATCTGACAGCGACTGTCGCCGGCGGCGGCCTTTCTGGTCAGGCTGGCGCCGTCCGGCACGGGCTGGCCAAGGCGCTCTTCCATTATGAGCCGGAGCTGCGTCCGATCCTCAAGCGCGAGGGATTTCTGACGCGCGATTCCCGCGTCGTCGAGCGCAAGAAATATGGCAAACGGAAAGCCCGCCGCAGCTTCCAATTCTCAAAACGCTGAGCCGGTTCTCGCGCGAGACGGAATGAGGCGGCTTCGGCCGCCTTTTTCATTTGTTTGGAAAAAGAGGGGAGTAAACCGCTGGGAGCGCTCCTTCTCCCGTACGCAAGTCGGCTATTGCCGACTTGCGTATTCTAAAATGCCGAACTCGGGCAAGCCCGAGTTCGGGCGGGAGAAGAAGCGCGCGGCGTGAGAGGCCTCAACATGGCAAAGATCTTCATCGACGGCGAATCGGGAACGACTGGGCTCGGCATCAAGGCGCGGCTTGCCGCCATGCCGCAAATCGAGCTCGTGAGCCTGGCGCAGGAAGAACGCAAGAATCCCCAGGCGAAGGTGGCGCTTCTGCGCCAAGTCGATCTCGCCATATTGTGCCTTCCCGATGCTGCGGCGCGCGAGACCGCCGCTCTTGTTGCCAGCCTTGGCGAAACGGGGCCGCGCATCCTCGATGCCTCGACTGCGCATCGCGTCGCCGAGGGTTGGATCTATGGCTTTCCCGAATTGGCGGCGGGGCAGGCGGCAGCGATCGCCAAGGCCAAAAGGGTCGCCAATCCCGGCTGCTATGCGACGGGGGCGATTGCGCTTTTGCGGCCGCTCGTCGACGCCGGCCTCGTGCCTGCGGATTTTTCGATCGCGATCAATGCCGTCTCCGGTTATTCCGGCGGCGGCAAAGCAATGATCGCGGAGCATGAAGCCGGCCAAGCGCCAGCCTTCGAGTTCTATGCGCTCGATCTCGAACATAAGCATGTGCCGGAGATCATAGCCTATGCCAGGCTCACGCAGCGGCCGATCTTCGTGCCTTCCGTCGGCAATTTCGCGCAAGGCATGCTGGTCGCCATTCCCTTGTTCCTCGACGCTTTGCCTAACCGGCCGAAGAGCCGAGATCTCGAAGCGGCCCTTCATAGCCATTATGACGCAAGCATCTATGTGCGCGTCATGGCGAGCGCCGAGCAGACGCGGATCGAGCCCGAATCCTTGAACGACAGCAATGATCTCGAACTGCGGGTCTTCGCCAATGAGGCGCGCCGCCAGGCGGTGCTTGTCGCCAAGCTCGACAATCTCGGCAAAGGCGCGTCAGGCGCGGCGGTGCAGAACCTCGAACTGATGCTGGGTCTCGATCTAAAGCTGTGAGAAGTAACAGTTCAGCGGGGAGCTTTGTGTTTAGGCTTTCGTTTTCACAAGCCTGAATTTAGCGATTGTAGTTGTATTTGGCGCCGCCGCGCAGAGCAAATTCACCTGTACTAACGCAAATGTTTAGCCACTCAGCTTCTGTCACGTGATCCTCAGTAAAAGGCCCATGATAACGGATGATGGCTCTGAAAAATAGTTGCAGATTTTGAGCAAGATTGAGTTTGGGAATATCTCTCTCTTGACCACCGATGAGGCTGACGATTATCCCGGCGCTTCCTTCGCTCAATCCGGCGGGAAGGAATTCAGCTAAGTTATCTCGTCTTTCGCCAGCGGCGAGGATCGGAGACCTGAGCAAGGAATGGTCTTCATTCAGGAGAGTTGGCACGTCCGGTTCTCCTTGATCACTCCAAGCGAAGCCGATCCACGCCCCATCAATAATCGCCGGTATCTTGCCAAAATTGGCGACGCTATAGGTTACGTAATATTCTCCAGTTTCATTATCCTTCTGAAATGGACTTAGATTGTAGATAAAGATGTAGGGCCGCTCCAATTTGATCTGGTTGTCCCGCGCGACATCCGCTTGAGTTTTTGTAGCATCAGCAGACTCTTTCGCGGCATCGGCAGCAGTTTTCGCGTCGATGAGGCTCAGACGAATGAGTCTCAATTGCCGATAAAACAAGACGAGCTGCGCGATGCCGACTAAGACCAAGCCCAAGGTAAAGACAGCTGTTGGGTCCGCCGTTCGTCCCCACCAGGATTCTTTTTCTTCCGGTTTCTGAAGGATTTGATCGGCTTTCGTGCTTTTTTCGGCGTCGGTCGGGGCAACCTGAGTTAAACTATTAGGATTTCCCATCACTGCGCAGGAGAGCGTTAGTTGGAAAGCTAGAGACATTCCGCAAAGCAGCGACAAGCGTCTTCGCATTTTTTGCTCTCCTCGAGCAGATGCCAGTTTCCCCCGACCGATATAGCGGAACTGCTTTTACATCCCGCGCTTCCAGGCGATGATCTCCTGGGCTTGCTCACCGAGATAATCGGCGCCGAGCGTGACGACATCGCCGGGCTCGAGATAGCGCGGCTGCTTCATGCCCATGCCGACGCCGGGCGGTGTGCCCGTGGTGATGACATCGCCGGGCTCGAGCACCATGAAATCCGAAATATAAGAGACGAGCTTCTTCACATTGAAGATCATCGTCTTCGTATTGCCCGTCTGCATGCGCTTGCCGTTCACATCGAGCCAGAGACCCAATCTCTGCACATTGGGGATCTCGTCCGGCGTCACCAGCCAAGGCCCGAGCGGTCCGAAGGTCGGCGCGCTCTTGCCCTTCACCCAATTGCCGCCCCGTTCCATTTGAAAGGCACGTTCGGACACATCATTGGCGAGGCAGAAACCCGCGACATGGTTGATGGCGGCGCGTTCCGACACATGCGACGCGCGATCGCCGATGACGATGGCAAGTTCGACTTCCCAATCGAGCTTGCTGCCGTCCTTTGGCATCACCACCGGATCATTGGGGCCGCTAATGCAGTTCGGCGCCTTGTTGAAGAGGATCGGCTCGGTGGGGATGGGAAGGCCTGCCTCTTTGGCATGATCGACATAGTTCAAGCCGACGCCGATGAAATTGCCGGGCTGCGCAATCGGTGCGCCGAGTCGCGGCCTTCCGCGCACGAGCGGCAGACGCGACAGTCTGATGCGCGCGAGCTTGTCGAAAAATTTATGCGTCAAATATTCGCCGGCGAGATCGGGAATGATTTCGCTCAAATCGCGGATCTTGCCTTCGGCGTCGATCAACCCGGGTTTTTCCTTGCCGGGCTGTCCATAGCGGACGAGCTTCATGATCTTCTCTCCTTTTGAAGCACCCGACAGAGCGGGATGAGGAAAAGTGGGAACCGGTTTTCCGCCCGCATCCCGCTCTAACTTATAAGAATCGATCACGTTCATGACTTTGGATTGATTTCAATCCAAAGTCATCGTGATCTAGGATTGCAGCCGGATTGCGGGCCTTTTTCCCCTTATCCGTTTATCGGGGATTTGTCGAGCCGGTCGGCGGGAGGATTATTGCCGTCGCGGGACTATGCACCGTCAATCCAAAGTCTCGCGATAGAACCAGAGACCGATCACGGTGATGATGAGCGTGAACAGCGCGGCGAGATCGCATTCAATGATGATGCGGACACGCCGGCCAAGCTCTTTGGGATGCTCGTTGTTCGTGGCGCCCAGCACCGCGCGCTGATTTTGGGACCAGAAGAACCGGAACAGCAGGAACGCCGAATGCGCGCGGCAGTGCGGCTGTTTCTCGACGGATGCCGGCCACGAGCGACGCGATGAATGCTAGGCCGAAGTCGCTAGCCCTATGCTGCGCTTAGTTCTTCACCCGTACATAGTCGCCGGGCGCGTCGCAGAGCGGCGGGAATTTGTCATTGCCGGGTGTGCGGGCAGGGACTTTTTCGGGCGCCTGCCCAGCGAGCCAAGCGGCCCAATCGTTCCACCAGCTCCCCTTATGTTCGGCCGCGGCCGTCATCCAATCTTCCAATGTTCCTTGCGGCTGCGGCCCCGTCCAATATTGATATTTCCCACTATTGGCCGGATTGATGACGCCGGCGATATGGCCTGAGCCTGCGAGCACATAGCGCATTTCGCCGCCGAACAGTTTGGCGCCCGTATAGACCGACCGTGCCGGTGCGATATGGTCTTCGCGCGTCGCGAGATTATAGATCGGCACCTTCACCTCGGCGAGATCGAGCTTCTCGCCTTCGATCACCATCTCGCCTTTGGCAAGGTTGTTCTCGAGATAGCAATGGCGCAGATAGAAGGAAAAATTGGCGGCGGCCATCCGGGTCGAATCGGAATTCCAGGTCAGAAGATCGAAGGGAAGCGGCGGCCTGCCGCGCATGTAATTATTGACGACGAAGGACCAGATCAGATCGTTCGGCCGCAGCATATTGAAGACATTCGCCATTTTGGCGCCGTCGAGATAGCCGGTCTCTGCCATCTTTTTCTCGACGGCGCCGATCAGCGGCTCGCTGATGAAGACCTTGAGATCGCCGGCGTCAGTGAAATCGGTCTGTGTCGTCAGAAAAGTGACGCTGTCGATGCGCGCGTCATGTCGGCGCGCCATGAGAGCGAGCGCGATGGCGAGCACGGTGCCGCCGACGCAATAGCCGAGCGCCGCGATCTTGTGTTCGCCTGTGATCGCCTCGACCACATCGAGCGGCGCATCAATGCCTTGCCTTATATAGGCGTCAAAGCCCATGTCTTTGTGGCGCGCATCGGGATTGACCCAGGAGACCAGAAAGACGGTGAAGCCCTGTTCGACGGCGAAGCGGACAAAGCTCTTCTGCGGGTTGAGGTCGAGAATATAAAATTTGTTGATCCAGGGCGGGATGATCAAGAGCGGCCGCTTGTAAACCTGTTCCGTCGCCGGCTCATATTGGATCAGCTCCATGAGCTCGTTGCGGAAGATCACCTTGCCTGGCGTCGCCGCCATATTGACGCCGAGCTCGAATTGCGAGGAATCGCTCTGCCTGATCCGGAGCGTCCCATGCCCCGCGGCGATATCTTCAGTCAGAAAAGTGGTGCCGCGCACCAGATTTTCAGCATTGGAGGCCAAGGTCTCACGCAGCAGTTCGGGGTTGGTGGCGATGAAATTCGAGGGCGACAGAGCGCTCGTAATCTGGCGCAGATAAAATTGCGCCTTGGCACGAGTCTCTGGGTCAGCCGTTTCGGCGCGGGTGACGAGGTCATTGGCCCAATCACTCGTGATCGCATGCGCCTGGCGCAGAAAGTCGAAGATTGCGCTGTCGCGCCATTGCGGCGCGGCATAGCGTTTGTCGCTGGGGTCATGCGGGACAATGGGCGCTTCCACTTCGCCGGAAAGCCGCCGCAGCGTATGCGCCCAAAGGCTTAGAAAATTGCTCGACAGCATTGTTTGCGCTTCGACGGTGCGCGAAGGGTCGGCGAGCCAATATTCGGCGACGCGCCCGAAACTCTGGACAGCGTCGACGACCTGCTCTGCCATCTCATTGCTGGCCTGGCCCTTTTCGAAGGGTTCGAAAAAGGCGGCGAGCGCTTTGGCGCCCTGCGTCGCGAGCCGCGCCAGATTCTGCGACAAAAGGTCGAAGTTTGGCTGGGCGCTTGCCGATGGGGCGCTTGCCGATTGGGTGCTTGCCGATTGGGTGCTTGCCGATTCGGATGTCGTGTCCAAGTTTTTCACCGGTGCCGAAGGCGTCTGTCTTTGTTCTGGAGCGGCATGCGCATTTTTCATTCTATTGGAATGCGAAGCTGCCGGCAAAGGTGACTCATGCGCAGCGGCCCGATGCGGCGCGCGGTCTCTTCTCTTTTTGTCTTTTGTGTTCATGTCCGGTCTCTGGTTCGGTGTTTGGGCCGGTCTCTGGCTGGGCATGGTCCGGTCCCGATGCGGACGATGACATGCCATGATAGAGCTTTATTTTGTCGCGAGGATATCGCCGGCTAAAGGTGTTGTCCCGAGCTTAGACGCGAGATCTGTGTCTTGCGCAAAACGCCTTGACGCGAATTGCCTTGACGCGAATAGCCTTGGCATAAATGAGCTTGGCTGCAAATCTGGTCGGCTTGCGAGATTTGAGTGAAATGTGGCTGTTGCCATCGAATTTTCAATATTGGTGCGGTGCCGCGATCCTCGTCCTGGCGGTGGGTGTCGTATTGCCGGCCTCGGCGCAGGACAGGCCGCAGGATCTGCATGCGCCAAGTGATGCGCCAAGTGATGCGCCAAGTGATGCGCCAAGCGATGCACAAAGCGTTACGCCGCAAGACGAGAAGGCGCAAACTGCGCCTCCGACAAAGCCGCCCAAACCTTATGGCGGAGGCTCGCCTCTCGATGTGATCCTGCATACGAAATTATGGGAGACTCCGCCGGAATCGAAGCCGTTCGTCAAAGAAAGTAGAGAGCCGTCGAGCGACCTTCACTATCTGCCGACGGCGGGGGCCGATCTCACGCGGCCGAAGGTCCTGTCTTCGGGCCAGCTGAAGTCGCTGCAAGGCGAATTGGAGCAGGCGGGGGCTCATAATGAAAATGCCGCTGGCGTAAAGAAAAAGAGCAAGAACTTCGCGGATGTCGCTTTAAGTAAAGCAGCTAAGGGCAAGTCACACAAAGGCAAAGCGGACAGAGCCAGCGCAGAAATGCCGACACAGCTCCACACAAGGTGAAGACATCTAGAGCAGGATGAGGAAAAGTGGGAACCGGTTTTCCGGGCGCAATGAAGTTTACGCAGATTGCGTAGACTTATCTGCATATCCCGCTCTAAATTATGAGAATCGATCACGTTTCTGGAGACATCGGATATATCCGATGTCTCAATCATGACTTTGGATTGGTTCAATCCAAAATCATCGTGATCTCACGCTGCCGCAGATGGGCATTGCGCTGTGTCCGGCGCTCACTTGCTGCAAGCATCTGTCGCGTCATCGGCAGCCGGCGCCTGAAACCGCAAGATCTTGTCTTGCGGGAAATCATAGAGCTTGCCGGTCTCCTGCCAATCGGGACCACAGAGCGCCAGGAGCTTGGGTGCGAGATCTTCCGGCGTCTTCAAACTCATCGGATCTTCGCCCGGCATGGCGGCGGCCCGCATGCGCGTGCGCAGCGGTCCCGGGTTGACGATCATCACCTTGACTTTCGAAGTTGTCGCCGTCTCGGCGGCATAAGTGCGTGCCAGTGCTTCGAGCGCCGCTTTCGAAATGGCGTAAGGTCCCCAATAGGGCTTGAAATCGGCGGTATGGCCGGCGCCAGAGGAGATGAAGAGCGCGCGGCCGGCGTCGGAGGCGCGCAGCAGAAGATCAAGCGAGCGAATGAGCCGCCAATTCGCGGTGACATTCACCGCCAGAACGTCGTCCCATTTCAGCGGATCGACATGGGCAAGCGGCGTGACCGGGCCGAGAACGCCGGCGTTGCCGATGAAGATGTCGAGCCTGCCCCAGCGCTCGTAGATGGCCGCGCCAAGCCGATCGAGCGCCTCGAAATCCTTGAGATCGCAGGGCACCAGGGTCGCTTCGCTGCCTTCGCCGCGGATCGCATCGTCGAGCTCTTCGAGTGCGCCCTGGGTCCGTGCCAGCGCGATGATATGGGCGCCGGCGCGGGCAAGTTCGAGCGCCACGGCGCGGCCGATGCCGCGCGAAGCGCCGGTGACGAGGGCAAGGCGGCCGAAAAGGGGGCGGGACATGGAAACTCCATCGGACGGAAAAGGGCGAAGCGGTTTTCGGCCAATCCGGCGCTTAAACAAAAAGATTAAACGGCGGCGTCGATTTCTGTTCGGACTCCGCCACCCTACAGCGGCGGGCTGCCGTGGAAGAGTAGGGCAGCCAAGGCTTCGGCATTCGCGGCACCGTAATCGGCCGGATCAACGCCCGCTTCAAGAATTATCAGTTTTGCGCGCCGATCATGGGTCGAAGTTTACCGCCGATTTACAGTCACCGTTGAATATGGCTATATAGCCCTGCGCACGAAATCATACTTGGCCATGATAGCCAGGCGACCGAGCCGCCCCTCGACGATGCGAGTCCCCCGGGCGGATGAAGGCGCGACGTGCTTTCTTCGTTGAATGCCTTCGGCGGCTTGTCCGCAGCCGAGCTCTTGACGTTGTTCGGCGTGAAGTCCTCCTCCTCGTCGTCAAGCGCGACGTCTACGAGCGCCCCTCAATCGGCGTCGACCGGTGTCTCCGGATCCACCGCCAACGACCCGGCAAATGCGATTCAGGCGATATTGGCGCAGGCGCAGATCGACAAGGCGCAGACGGCAACATCGGGGGGAGGGTCGGCAATCAGCGCAACCGCGCAGGCGGAATACGCCGCTAAGACTGCGGCAGCATCGGCAGCCAGCGTCATCGAGCAGGCGGCACTCGCCGCTCAGACGGAAACAGCAGCGGGAGCATCGGGCGTCAGTGCATTCTTGGGCGCTGCAGAGGCCGCTCAGGTAGTGAGTTCTGCCGCTGTCATTAGCGCATACGCTCCGACTGATGGGCCAGAGCCCGTCTCGCAAGTCTATGATAATTGGTTGACTGCCAACTCCGCTAGTCTTCTCGTCGTCACGGGGAGCGGTGCGACCGACGTCACGATGGGCACAGCAGATGCACAAGCTATGAGTTATCGGGCGAGTGAAGCCCTCGGATCATATCAGTACCAATCGCAGCAGCTCGCGCAGGAGGCACAGGCTCCGCAGAACCCAACGCTCGCGCAGGCTCAGCCGTCAAACTATTTACAGCTATCCCTTTGGGTGAATGGCGGCGGGGGAGGGTACGGGCTGGACACATTCGTTCAAGCAGAAGCACAACAGCTTGTCGCCGCTTTCGAAAATCATACGCTTGAACCGACATCCAGCAATGTGACGGAATTCAGCTATGCTGGAGTCTATGGCTTTGCCGATTTCGCTATTACAGGGATCGAAGTTTCCGACAGCACAGTGTTGGGCAGCGGTATGAACCTGGTCACCCAAGACATCAGGGAATACAATTCGGGCTTCAACGAACTGGTCAACGAGAGCACTGCATTGAGCGGGGGTTACAGCTCATACGGCTCAGCCTTGGGCTTTGCAATTCCGCTCTCAAACTCATGAAGAATTTAAGTCGGCTGGGGAAGTTCAGCCAGTCTCGGCGAGCAGCGAAAGCTGTGTCTTCGTCTCGCCGCTCACATCGGTCAGATTGGTCGGATAATCGCCGGTGAAGCAATGATCGGTGAATTGCGGCCGCAAAGGATCTCGGCCCGTCTCGCCGAGCCCACGATAAAGCCCGTCGATCGACAGGAAGGCGAGCGTATCGCAGCCGATATAGGCGCGCATTTCTTCGACCGAATGGTTCGCCGCGAGCAATTTCTCGCGATCGGGCGTGTCGATCCCATAATAGTCCGGATGGGTGATCGGCGGCGAGGAGATGCGGAAATGCACTTCGCGCGCACCGGCTTCCCGCATCATCTTGACGATCTTCACCGAAGTTGTGCCACGCACGATCAAATCATCGATGAGGACGATGCGCTTGCCGGCGACGGCGGCGCGATTGGCGCTGTGCTTGAGACGCACCCCGAGCTCGCGGATCGATTGCGTCGGCTGGATGAAGGTCCGGCCGATGTAATGATTGCGGATGATCCCAAGCTCATAGGGAAGCCCGGATTCCTGCGCGAAGCCGAGCGCGGCAGGCACGCCGGAATCGGGAACCGGCACCACAACATCGGCCTCAATTCGCGTCTCGCGCGCAAGCTGAACTCCGAAGGCCTTGCGGACCTCATAGACGGAGCGCCCATGGACGATCAAATCCGGCCTTGCAAAATAGATATATTCGAAGATGCAGGGCCGCATCGGCTTTTTCGGAAACGGCCGCAGGCTTTCAATTCCCTCGTCCGAGATGACGACGATTTCGCCATTCTCGACGTCGCGGACGAAACGGGCGCCGATAATGTCGAGGGCACAGGTTTCCGAGGCGAGAATATAATGGCCGTCGAGCTCGCCCAGCACCAGCGGCCTGATGCCCAAAGGATCGCGCGCGCCGATGAGCTTTTTGTTCGACAGAGCGACGAGCGAATAAGCCCCCTCGATCTGCCGCAGGGCTTCGATGAAACGTTCGACGACGCGGTTGCGGCGGCTCTTGGCGACGAGATGCAGAATGGCTTCGGTATCCGTGGTCGATTGGAAAATTGCGCCATCGTTCACGAGCTCGCGGCGCAAGGTCATGCCATTGGTGAGATTGCCATTATGGGCCACGGCAAAGCCGCCGGAGCTCAATTCCGAAAACAGCGGCTGGACATTGCGCAGGATCGTCTCGCCGGTCGTCGAATAGCGCACATGGCCGATCGCGGCTTGGCCAGGCAGACGTTCGATGGTCGACGCGCGCGAAAAATGCTCGCTGACCAGGCCGAGCCGGCGTTCGGAGTTGAACCTATGGCCATCGAAGGAGACGATGCCCGCGGCCTCTTGGCCGCGGTGCTGCAAGGCATGCAGCCCGAGGGCGGTGATCGTGGCCGCATCGGGATGGCCGTAAATCCCGAAGACGCCGCATTCCTCATGTAGCCGGTCGGCGTCGGGACCTTCATCCGCCGGCGCCGCGGCATGATGTTCGAAGTCCCCCATATTTTCCATGATCGGTCTCCGAAACAAGCAAGTCACCGCATCTGCCACATCGGCTCGCTCAGCATGGTCCGCGCCAAGGACCCCACCAAGCCGGCCAAATGAGCCGGCGAAACGCGCTGTCGCTTCGCGACCCGCAGCATGTCGCGAAAAAGTTGATGGAATTTTCCGGACCCGATTGAGGCCGCAAAGCCGGCGCGAGGAAGGAAGCTTGGAGCGCGTCGACCATCGAATTGGCTCTGCGGCATCTTGACCCGTCGAGTCCCGCCCGCGCAAATGTCGGGGCAAATTTTGCCGTGACGACGCCGTATCTCGCCTTGCGCCGGCGATGCAAGGACCTGCCCGTCACGTTTCTTACATAATACCACAGCCGACAAATGCCACGACTTTCACGTACCGCAACGGATTGCGCCCGGAAATTCTCAATTCTATGGGGATGACCCTTGAGAGAACTTCCGGAAAATTAAGTTAACAATCTATAGGTGTATCGACAGAGCTCACATCCTCCGGCATTGCCGAGCTGCCCATGGGCGAGCTCAATAGGTATGACGGATTGCCTGCGGCCGCCGTTGCGACCAAGATTTGGCATTCCGCTCGGCTCTTTCTCGTCAGCTCTTTCTCGTCAGGTCTTGTCGCCGGGCTTCGGCGGCGGCGGCTTAGCCTCGCCATCGCTCTCGGGCGCCGGCTCATCCGTGCCGGTTTTCGGTTTCCTCAATTTGGCGAGCAGCCCCTCCGGATCATCCGGCAGCATGGCCATGAGCTCATTGCCGGTCGATTGCAGCAGCGGCTTCATGCGCGCGGATTTCACCCATTCCGGCTGCCCCTTCTCTGGAACGAGCCAGGTGAAGAAGACGAAGGCGATCACGCAGAGGAGAAGGCCGCGCACGGCGCCGAAGACGAAGCCGAGCGAGCGGTCGAGCGGACCGACCTTGGAATCGAGAATGGCGTCGGAAATTTTGACCGTGATCAGCGAGACGACAATCAGGACCACGAAAAAGACGATGGCCGCGGAGAGCGCCAGCGCCAAGACATCCTTGCTGACATAGGGTTTCACATAAGGCAGCACGAGCGGGTGGAAATAAATCGCTGCGAGAGCCGCCGCGCCCCATGAGGCGATCGCCAGAACTTCGCGCGTAAACCCGCGCAGCATGGCGAGCAGGGCCGAAATCAGGATGATGGCGATCAAGCCGATATCGAGATAGGATGGCATACAGGCGGCCTCTCATGCCCGGAGTCGAGGCGGTTTTGATGGAACGCCTTCGACAGGATGACGTGACGAGCGAGACTTATAACTAAACGAAAGAGGCTCGTCACCTCGACAAGCGGAGTCGCATGGAACTTGGCGCGGATGGAAGCACGGGACGCGCCGTCAGTGCGACGTGTTGCGGCAAAGCGCAAAATGCGATCGCCGGACGGGATTTAAGATCCCCGCCTGACCTCTCTGCGGGGTGGCGTCGCGATCGCGGCGACGAGGGCTGCGACATCATTGCAAATATCGGCATGGATCTCGGCAAAACTCTCGGGGCCGGTCTCGGGCCGGAGGTTTCGGCCGGTCGAGTCTTCTTTGGTCTCTTGGGTCTCCTGGGCCTCTTGGGCGGAGGCGGGGACCAAAGCCCGGCTGAAGCCGAGCTTTGCCGCCTCTTTCAAGCGCGGCGCGCTATGGGCGACCGGCCGGATCTGACCTGAAAGGCCGATTTCACCGAAGAAGACACTGCCTTTCGGCAGGCTTTGGCCGGTCAAGGAGGAAACCAGCGCCGCCGCCGCGGCGAGATCGGCCGCCGGCTCGCTCACTTTCAACCCGCCGGCGACATTGAGATAGATGTCATGCTGGCCAAGCCGCAGGCCGGCGCGGGTTTCGAGGACGGCGATGATCATGGCGAGCCGGTTCGGATCGAAGCCCACCGTCGCGCGGCGTGGCGTCGGCAGCGAGCTCGGCGCGGCGAGCGCCTGAATTTCGACAAGAAGCGGCCTGGTGCCTTCTATGCCGGCGAAGACGGCGGTTCCTGGTGCGGCAAGATCGCGGCCGGAGAGAAATAGCGCCGAAGGATTGCCGACTTCGGCAAGGCCGCGGCCGGTCATTTCGAAAAGCCCGATTTCATCGGTCGGGCCGAAGCGGTTCTTCAGCGCCCGCAAAATCCTGAAATCGCGGCCGCCTTCGCCTTCGAAGGAAATCACCGCATCGACCATATGCTCGACGACGCGCGGTCCGGCGATCTGACCGTCCTTGGTCACATGGCCGACGAGAATCACGGTCGCGCCTGTCGTCTTGGCGTAGCGGATGAGCGCCTGGGCGGCGGCGCGCACCTGCGTCACCGTGCCCGGCACGGCCTCGATCACTTGCGTCCACATGGTCTGGATCGAATCAATGATGAGCAGAGCCGGGCAGGGGCCTTGCTGCAAGGTCGCGATAATGTCTTCGACCTTGGTTTCCGCCGCGAGCTCGATCGCGGCCTCGCCCAGGCTCAGGCGCTGCGCCCGCAGGCGCACCTGATCGACCGCCTCCTCGCCGGAAATATAGACGACGCGGCGCCTCTGCCGCGCCAGAGCGGCGCAGATCTGGATGAGTAAGGTCGATTTGCCGATGCCCGGCTCGCCCCCGAGCAGCAGCACCGAACCCGGCACGAAACCGCCGCCCGTCACCCGATCGAATTCATTGATGCCGCTTGTCAGGCGCGGCATCGGCGCGGTTTGCGTCTCAAGGTCCGACAGCGCGAAGATTCGGCCTTTGGCCGCGCCGAGCGCCGCCCGCGCGCCAATGCCCGAGGCGAGATTTTCCTCGGCCAAGGAGTTCCAGGCACCGCAGGCGTCGCAACGGCCCTGCCAACGCGGCGCGACCGCGCCGCAGTTTTGGCAGATGAAGGACGCGCGGGTTTTTGCCATGATTTAAATGCCTGAATATCTAAGTGCCTGAATATTTACGTGTCTGAATGCCCGGCATGGCCAAAATCCGAATCTGCGGACAGCCATTCATCCGCGATCTCGGCCATCCGGCCGCCCGGGCGCAAGCAGATTTTGCGGCAGGCGCACAAAACCTAGGGCCATCCGGCTTTCTAGATTTCGGAGTGTCTTGATTCAGATCATCGTCAGGCGCAGGCGCCCAAGTGAGACTGTATTTAAGTTTCGCCTCTAGGCCGCGTGAAAACCCGCATCTCCATTTCGGCACGCGGCCCATTCATTTAGATGGGAGACAGACATGGTGAGCTTCACTTTTTCCGCCAAGCAAGTGAAAGCGGCGCCGCCGGACGTGCGGCGCTGGATGGAAACTGAAATCGTCAGAGCCTTGACCAGCGGACCGGCGCCCACAGGCGAGGCCCCGAGCCGCGAATCAGCGGAGAGTTTGGAGCGCGCGCTTGCCGCCGGAACCGCGGCGGAAATGCAGGAGACCTTCAACCGCATTTCGGGCAATTCCATCATCGCGCGGGTTTTCTTCGAACTGGCGCGGGACACGAGCTTTGCAGGCGGCGCGACGCCGTTCCATGTCGTGAACCTCGTCGATGTCATGCGGCATCTGCAGCTCGTCGAGGCGCAACAGGTCCTCACCTGTCTCGATGTGATCAATCAGGCTTTCCAGCAAATCCGCCGCGATCCGCAAGCCTCTCTGTTCGCGCTCGATGATGATGGTCACATCTATCTGCATGATTTGACCTATCATGGCATCAAGGAGGTGTGGCAGCAGTTAGTGACGGCGCATCCTTGGCCGGCGACGGGCCATATGGCCCAGGCGCCCATAACCGCTGCTGGACTGACCGGTGCCGCATCGCCAGCGCCGCAGCCGGAGGCTCCCATGCGGCCCGAACATGCCTTTGCCGGGACTTCGAACGACTGAACGGCAATTATTGAGAGATGAAGAGAAAGAGCCCCGAAGATCGGGGCTCTTTCTTTTTGCAATGAGTGGCGAGGTCAGTTGCAGGGTCCCGGTCGCGCAAGCGCTGCAATCTTTCCTTTCACCGTGGATGCGGCGAGACCCGTTCCGCCATAGACATTGTGCGGATTCCACAGCATCCAGCCGTCGGAACCGAAATCCTTCGCGGCGCGGATTTGCGCGGCGACCTCAGCGGCATCGAAAAGCCTGTGGTCGAAGGCATAGTCCTTGAACGCCTGCAGCCAGGGACGGAAACGCCTGGGTGAAATTTTCAGACGCTCGTGCGCCTGGTCGAGCGACTGGCGGACGATCTCATAAGAATGGGCGACCGGATTGCGATAGCCGGGAATCCCGAACTGAAAGCCGGAGGGATAGAGCATCGGCGACAGATAATCGACGTTGGGCGCGATTTCTTCAAGCCTTTGCCCAATGCCCGTATCGTCGAGATTCCAGCAAACATAGCCAAAAATATCGACGGCGAGATAGACATTATAGGGGGTGAGATCGCGCCGCGCCTCGGCGAGAAAGCCCGCGATCGCGTCGAGCCGGCCGCGCTGGTTCGCCGGCCCGGCGAAGCGCAGCCGGCTCGGAGAATCGGGAAAGCGGACATAATCGAATTGGACCTCGTCGAATCCGGCGCGCGCCGCTTCGATCGCGACCCCGATATTATAGGCGCGCACCGCGGGCTGAAACGGATCGGTCCAAGCGAGCCTTTCCCGATCGCGATAAAGGGCGCCATTGGCGAGCTTGATGGCGAGATCCGGCCGCGCTGTGGCAAGCGGCTGATCCTTGAAGGTGACGATGCGGGCGATGGCGTAGATGCCTTTTTCGTGCAAGCTCCCGATCAGGCCAGCGAGGTCGGGAATCGTCGTCATCTGCCGGGCGCCGTCGGCATTGGCGAGCGGCAGGGCGCTCGGATAAGGGATGAGGCCGCGGTCGCCTTTGATATCGATGACCAGCGCATTGACCGCGCCGGCATCGACAAGGGCGAGCGCCCCTTCCCGCAGCTTTTTCGAGCCTATGCCATAGACGGTGAGATAGAGCGCCTTCGGCGTGAAGGGCGAAAGCCGCAGTATTGCATCCGACTTCGGCACCTCGGCAGTGTCGAATGTGCCGGCACGATAGCCCGGCGCGCGGGCGAAGATTTTTTCGCCTTGTGCATCAAGCGTGAAATGGCCCGAAGCATTCGTCGTGGTCCTCTGATTGCCGAGGACGATTGTCGCATCGGCGATCGCCGCGCCGCTCACCGAGTCGCGGACGAATCCGTCGAGCGCTTGCGCTTGCTGGGCAAAAAAAAGCAGAAGACCCGCGGCGCATGCGAGGCGTTTGAAGTGGCGCTTCACGGGGTTGGCTTTCCGGCGGAAGTTGAGGTCAGCAATGCACCGAAGCTTGCTCCGCGCGCGGCATTGGACATGGGCACGCGCGGCAGCGCGAAAAGATCGCCGCCCGGCGCGGCGAGCCCGCCTCCAAAGCCAAAAGCTGCGACATATCCGGCCCGCGCCGCCGCCGCCTCGAGTTCCTGATCGACAATGCCGTATGGCCAGGCCAGCATGTCGACTTTGATGCCGAGCCGGCTTTCGAGAACCGATTTGGAGCGCGCGAGCTGATCATCGACGAAGGCCCGATAATTTTCCGGCGTCCGATGGGCGCGCTCTTTGCGAAAATCCGGATGCCAATAGGTGTGCGACTGCACAGTGACGAGGCCGGAGGCCAGCATCTCCTTAAGCTGATCCCAGGTCAGCGCATAGCTCGCATGGGAAATCGCGGACGGATAGATGCACAGAGCGACCGGGATATGCTCCCGGCGAATGATCGGAAACAGCTCGGTGTAGACGGAGCGATGGCCGTCGTCGACGGTGATGGTGACGGCGGGCGACGCGACCGGCGGCGCGGCGCCGCGCAAACCGTCGACGACCGAGCGCAAGGGCACGACCTTGTAATGATGTGCCGCGAGCCATTGGAGCTGCTGCTCGAACACGCGCGTCGTCACCGTCGTGGGGCCGGGCGTGGTCGGATCGAAGCGATGATAAGCCAGGATGGCGATCGGCTCTTGGGCTGGAGCTTTGGCTGCTTCCTGCGCCAGGGCCGTTTCGCCTCCGGCAAGCGCCATGATGCAAAGAGCCACGAAGAGGATAACGAAAACCAACAGGCCGGCAGGGCGGGTCATGTGAGATGTCACGCAAGCTCGTGAGCCGAAAGATCATCTTCCAGCTTGCGGCATGGTTGCAGAGACGGGGCGGGACTGTTTGACTTGGCTCAAGAAGGCAGCGAAGAGCGCATGCGCGCCATCGATTGGCCTTTCCATCCGTTCCAATTGTTGTAAATGCTTTAACCTAGTTGCTTCAGCTTCTTCGCGACGCGCGGCGCGAAATAGGTGAGCACGCCGTCGGCGCCGGCGCGCGGGCCGCAGTCATGACGTGTTCGACGTGTCGCAAGGCGGCCCAAATTCAACTTGCAAATCCACTGTTAAAGCAATGGCATTTGTGGTATTAAAGAAACATGGCGATTACCCTCACACCTGAACAGGAAAGTTGGCTTCAGGCCCATGTCGCGCGCGGCGACTTCACTTCGATCGAGGCGGCCGCGCGCCAGCTCATCGACGAGCGCATTGCCGAGCGCGAGCTGGAAAACGATGATATGGCATGGGCGAAGCCTTATGTGGACGAGGGACTCGCAGCGCTCGAACGCGGCGACACGATCACGCTTGAGGAGCACAAGAACTCGTAACGCCGCTCGCCTCGCTGCCATGAAGCGCTGATGGCGCGGATCATAGTCACCGCGCCCGCCGACGCGGACATGGCTGACATTTTTGCCGACCTGTACAACGGGGCGGGTCCGGTTACGGCGGAAAAATTCAACACCCGTTTTGATCGTCTGTATGAGCGGCTGGCAAATCACCCTGAAAGTTGCCCGCTGCGTCCGAAGCTCGGGCCGCACATCCGAATTGGGTTGGTGCTTCCTTATGTCGTGATCTATCGGCATGTCGAGGGCGCCGACGTCGTAACCATTATCCGCATCGTTCACGGACGCCGGCAGCTCACGCGAAAGCTGGTGCAAGGCGAATCGTGATTACGACCGCTATGATCGATGCAGTTGGAGCGGTGTGCCGTCATCTCCGCCTCTTTGTCCCATCGAGTTGGCTTTTGGGGAGCGTAGCTCGACGCCTGCGGCTTCGTGAGATTGCCGAGTTCGCGGGGGGATCTAGCAAGAGCCACGCCATCGCGTCGGTAACAAATGCATCACGCGCTTTTTCCGTGATGCGATTTGGATCGTCGCACAGTTCAGTAACCAGCGTGCCGATATTCGCGGCGACATTGCCCGCGAGGTCACGCGGTCGTCCGCGCCTATGCCTGTACTTGTCAATAATCGGTTTATGCTTTTGCACCAGATCAAGTAACGCCTCCGTCACACTGACATCAGCGTCTGGCTTAACAGCGCGGCTGTCTTTCAGTACTCCCGGTAAGTCATTGAGAAGCGTGGCGAGGGCATTGGCAATGCGGCCCATGCGCTGCGTTGATAGATTCGCTTTCCGAAAATCGGCAAACTCAGGTGCCCATTGGGTGCGCAGCGCCGCTGCGAGGTTCAATTTGCCAGCCACCTTGGCGGCGGCAGTGTCGTTCATGCAGGGTATGTGTGCGGAGCGGCACCATCTCTGCACGTCTTGAATTTCTAGGATTGGGCGACCATTAATAAGCGGCCCCCAATGATCTGTCTCTGTGGTACCGCGACCAGCATCACCTGTTGATGTTGCGCGCTTTGACGTTCCTGTCTTCATCTTGAGGCCTTTCCTTAATTGCCGGTTCGCCCAATGTCAGGGGAAATCCGCATCCGGCGCAAGCAAGATGAACGGACAAAAAGATGGGCTATTGTGACCGGTCATGCACCTCGCACTTAAGTTGGCCGTGCGCGACTGTCCTCTCCAGAGAAGCCATCTCTTTGTGTTTCTCTTTCATTCCTTGGGTCAGTCGTAAACGCTCACCGCCCCTCCTTCAGCTTCTTCGCGACGCGCGGCGCGAAATAGGTGAGCACGCCATCGGCGCCGGCGCGCTTGAAGGCGATGAGGCTTTCGAGCATGGCGCGCTCTTCGTCGAGCCAGCCGTTTTGCGAAGCGGCCATGATCATCGCATATTCGCCGGAGACTTGATAAACGAAAGTCGGCAGCGCAAAAGTCTCTTTCACGCGGAAAATGATGTCGAGATAGGGCAGGCCGGGTTTTACGATCAGCATGTCGGCGCCTTGCTCTATGTCGAGCGCGACCTCGCGCAGAGCTTCGTCGGAATTCGCCGGGTCCATTTGATAGGTGCGCTTGTCGCCGGTGAGCACCGCCTTGGTGCCAATCGCATCGCGGAAGGGGCCGTAGAAGGCCGAGGCATATTTCGCCGCATAAGACATGATCTGCACATTCTCGAAACCTTCGGCGTCGAGGCCGGCACGGATCGCGCCGATGCGGCCGTCCATCATGTCGGAGGGCGCGATAATGTCGGCGCCGGCGCGGGCTTGATTGAGCGCCTGAGCGACGAGCACGGCGACCGTCTCGTCATTGACGATCTCTTCGCCGCGGAGAATCCCGTCATGGCCATGGCTCGTATAAGGATCGAGCGCGACATCGGTGATAAGGCCGATCTGCGGCACTTCGCGCTTGATGGCGCGGATCGCGCGGCAGACGAGATTATTTTCATTGAGTGCTTCGCTGCCTTGCGGATCGCGCAGCGCCGGGTCCGTATTGGGAAACAGCGCAAGGGCCGGAATGTCGAGCTCAGCGGCCAGGACGGCCGCTCTGACCGCCTCATCGAGCGAGAGCCTTTCGACCCCCGGCATGGAGGCGATCGGCGCCCGCACGCCTTCGCCTTCGACGAGAAAGAGCGGCCAGATGAGGTCGTCCGCGGTCAGCACATTTTCGCGCACCAGGCGGCGCGCCCATTCGGCCTTGCGGTTGCGCCGCGGCCGCTGCGTCAAATCGAGCTTGGTTGCAGCTGCGGCAGCGCTTTCGAGGGGGGTGACTTTCGATTGCAGGCGAACCATGTGGAACTCTTGGTGGGTGGGCTGGCCGGGTACACGGGATCTTGAACCGCATGAATGGCCGGGACAAGCCCGGCCACGACGACTGTGGCGCGATCAGACATATTGAACGATTGACGGCATAGGCTTTGCTCTCCTATGTCCCCGATGCGGGAGATCCGATGAGCACTCAAACTATCATTTGCGAGAAAATCGGCTGTTGCGGTGTCGTCATACTCGATCGGCCGCAGGCCCTCAATGCTTTGACCTTAGACATGGTGGGTGCCATGGCCGCTGCCCTCGAATCTTACGCGACGGACAGCGACATCGCCTGCGTCGTAGTCAGAAGTTCGAGCCCACGCGCCTTTTGCGCCGGCGGCGACATCAAGCAGCTTTATGAGCTCGGCTGCGCCGGCAAACATGACGAACAAATGGCGTTCTTTCGCGCCGAATATCATTTGTGCCGGCAGATCGCCCGGTTTCCCAAGCCCTATGTGGCCTTGATCGAGGGAATTGCCATGGGCGGCGGTGCCGGCGTCAGCCTGCACGGCTCGCATCGTGTCGCCAGCGAAACGCTGAGTTTCGCCATGCCGGAAGTCGGGATCGGCTTTTTCCCCGATGTCGGCGCCACTTACTTTCTGCCGCGGCTGCCCGGACGTATCGGCACCTATCTCGCCCTGACCGGTTCGCGGGCGGGGCTCGGCGATGCCATAGCGCTCGGCCTTGCGACGGCGCATGTGCCGGCGGCGCGTTTCGATGCGCTCGTCGCGCGGCTGTCGCATGGCGAGAATGTGGATCAAGCGATTGCCGCCGAAAGCGCAGTGGCACCCGATTTGCCGCTGCTGCAACAGAGACATTTCATCGACGGTTGTTTTGCGGCGCCGAGCGTTGCCGCCATTCTCGACGAGATCGATGAAGCAAGCTACGCCGGCTCGGCTTTCGGCATGACGACCTATGAGACGATAAGGTCGCGCTCGCCGACGAGCCTTGCCATAGCGCTGCGGCAAATGCAGCTCGGAGCGACGCTCGATCTCGAAGCCGCTTTGCGCCTCGAGTTTCGTATCGCCACGCGCGTCGTCCGCGGGCATGATTATTATGAAGGGGTTCGCACCGTCTTGATCGACAAGGCCGACGCGCCGCACTGGAGTCCAACGGAGATCGAGAAAATCAAAGCAAGCGAAATCGAGGCTTATTTCGCTCCGCTTCCGGAAGCTGAATTGGAGTTTTCGGCGCTCGCGGGTGCCGCATGAATCTCTTGCGTCGGAACGACGGCCGCAACATAGGCGCCCTTGGCGACATGGCGATCAAGCTTGGCGAGGCGGCCGCCGACGGCGCGCGGCCGACGCGTTGGGGCTTGATCCTCGTGATTTTCATGCGTCTGATGGCGGCGCTATGGCTCTTCCAGGGGCTGAGGGAATGGGCCTCCGTCCTCTTGCCGGCTGAGACGGTGCTCGATTCTCTGCCGGGCACGGCAGCGGCGGCGGTCATCTTCTTCGCCATCGCCGATCTCGTCGCCGCGGTCGGGCTTTGGCTCGCGACGCCTTGGGGCGGCGCACTCTGGCTCTTTGCCGCAACTTCGCAGATTTTCGTCGCCATGACCGTCAAAGACGCTTTCGGCCCCGGCTGGATCACCGTCGACTTGGTTTTGATCGTTATCTATTTCGCGTTGACCTTCAAAGCCGGCCAAGCCCGCGACTGATGGCGGAGCCAAAACGAGCCCAGGCGATGCGCCGGCTAGGATTTCTGTCAGTCCGCGCACAGACGCTCGTCGCAAAGTGGAGGTGGTGTTCATCGCGTCGGTGAGCGATAGCGGCAAGAGCGCGGCAGCTCGAATCAAGCAGGTCTGATCAACAAGCGTTTAGGAGGCGCTGGCTGCAGCTTTGCACCGCAATCATGAGACGGCGCGGCGGTTGCGGTGGTTTGGGCTTGAGTCTTCGAGAGCGTCTTGAACCATTTGGCGTTGCCCTTGTCGCCTGAGCGTAAACACAATCGTAAGTTAATAAATTCAAATCTTAAGCGTTATTCATCGTAAAGATCGGCTTTATTTCAATATTGATTCACTCAAATAAGTAAACCTATGATTTAGTTTGTTACTTAAACTCGTCTTCATTCGCGTTGCTTATAGATCTCCTCGTCAACGGGCCGCGGGATTAGAGGAGGCTCGTAAAAGAACCGAAGGGATGGGTCATGAACAGCGTTCTCAAGACGGAGGGTGCGCAGGCGCGGACAGCGCGGACCAATGAAGTCCGCCCCGCCTATATTGAAGCTCTCACTTTGGTCGAGCGTCTGCATCGCCGTTTGCTCGATGTGATCAAGGATGAATTCGATCGACGCGGGCGCAGCGATGTCAATTCGGTGCAGGCGTTGTTGCTCTATAATATCGGTGACAAGGAGCTCACTGCGGGAGAATTGCGTACGCGCGGCTATTACCTCGGCTCGAATGTCTCCTACAACGTGAAAAAGCTCGTCGAGATGGGCTATCTCCACCACGCCCGCTCGCGGCTCGACCGTCGCTCCGTGCGTATCAGCCTCACGCCGAAGGGCAAGGAAGTGCATGAGATCGTCACTGGGCTTTACGAGAAGCATGTTTTGACGATCGAGCAGATCGGCGGCATCTCTTATGATGAATTCGCAAAGCTCAACCAATCCTTGCATCGGCTCGAGCGCTTCTGGACCGATCAGATCCGCTTCCGCTTGTGAGGGGTACGCCGGAAAGCCGGTTGCCACTTTTCCTCGTCCCGCTCATGTCGCGGAGCCGGACAGGGCTTGCGCCTGGCTGCGGCCGATCCATTTCTTATCCGCGATGTTCTCGGCGTCGGGTGCGGTTTCGGGTCAGCCCGTGATTGTGACCGAGAGTCAATGGCAGCGATAATATTAGTGGAAGGCGGTCAATTGCGGCATGCTGCGCTGCGGCACGTGGTAAAGTGCCACAAAATAGCCGCCCATTTGGGCCTTGCTCACCTTGGAAATGATGGCTGAACTCAGGAATTGGGACGAGATACGCCTTGCGGTTCCGGAACCGCAGATCGTCTTCGGGCCGCGATTGTCCTGGCGTCGATATCGTCGTGCTTCTAAGGCACGCTCGAAGTAGCAGACGCTTGAAGTAACGGACGATTGAAGGCGCGATCTGAACTGAGGTGGAGTCTTGATTGTTTCTGAGGGCAAAGCCGCACCGGGCAAATCCGGCGCCAGCGGAGCTTGAGGAAGCGGGTTTGGACAAAGCTGCGGCATCATGCGGCGCAAGACTTCGGAGTGGGCAGTGGTGAGATCTTCGTTGGCCGTGTCGAGGCGGAGCGTTTCGACATGTGACGCTGGATTTTGGGTCAGAATGCACTTGGCCAGAACTCACTTGGCCGGCGCCGCGTTGACCGTGGCCGGTCTTGTTATGATCGGTCTTGGCGCCTCGGTTCAGCCCGCGGCTGCCGGCGACGGCGGCTTGTTCGCCGATCAGGCGGAATGGGCGCAGAGCTATGATGCGGACGCGCATCTGGCCGTGACACGCTCGACGACACCGGTGCTGTCGCAAGCGACCTTCACCGCGACCGAGCAGGCGATCGAGCGCTATCGGCAGATCGTGAGCAGTGGCGGCTGGACGCATGTTCCCGCTGGCCGGACGCTGAAGCTCGGGGTCACGGGCCCTGCCGTCGTCGCCTTGCGCAAGCGTCTGGTGGCCTCCGGCGATCTCGGTTCGGGGGCCGGCAGTTCGCCCGTCTTCGACTCTTTCGTCCAAGCGGCGGTCAAGCACTATCAGGCGAGCAATGGCCTCGCCCAGACCGGGGTGGTCAGCGCTGATACTTTCGTGGCGCTCAACGTGCCTGCCGACCAGCGCTTGCGCCAGCTCGAGATCAATATCGTCCGGCTGCGCGCCTATTCTGGCAATCTCGGCGAACGCTTTGTCATGGCCAATATTCCCGCCGCGGCGGTCGAGACGGTGGAAAATGGCGTCGTCGCGACCCATCATGTTGCCGGCGTCGGCAGAATTGACCGCCAGTCGCCGGTCATGATGACCAAGGCGACCGATATCAATTTCAATCCGTTCTGGACCGTGCCGGCCTCGATCATCCGCAAGGATCTGATCCCCAGAATGCAGGCCAATCCGAAATATCTCACCGAGCATAAGATCCGCATCTTCAACAGAGACGGCCAGGAGGTGCAGCCTCAGGACATCAACTGGAATTCTCTCGATGCGACGCATTATGAATATCGCCAGGACCCCGGCGAAGACGTCAATTCGCTCGGCGTCGTGCGCATCAATATTTCCAATCCCTATGGCGTCTATATGCATGATACGCCGGAAAAGGGCGTGTTCGGCGACGACTATCGCTACATTTCCTCGGGCTGCATCCGCGTGCAGGATGTGCGGGACTATGTCGCTTGGTTGTTGAAGGATAACCCCGGCTGGGACCGCGCCCATATCGACGAGGTGATCGCCTCCGGCGAAAGGGTCGATGTGAAACTCACGCAGCCGGTGCCGGTCTATTGGGTCTACGTCACCGCCTGGGCGACGCCCGATGGCATGGTCGAATTCCGCGAGGATATTTATCAGCGCGACGGGCTCGGCTCGGTCGCTGCCGCCAATATGAGCGGCGCAACGCCGGGGGCGGGCGGAATGCCGGTGACAGCCGCTCCGCTGGCGCCGGCTGAGAAGGCGTCGCCCGGCGGTGGGGCACCGCCACCATACGTATTGCCGCCGATGGACGACCACCAAGATGGCCAATATTGAGGTCCGAGCCGGCGGGTAAAGGCATGGCGCCGGCTGGGCTGGCCGAAACCGCCGCAATTCATCGATTGCGCGTGTCATTTTGAAATTTCCGGGCGGCCCGTCACGGGGTCGCCCTGCCGCCTTCACGCCCGCGGATAGGCATGCTAAAGGCGGAGGCTCGGGGCGCTTGACACGGCCGAACGCCCCCTGCGGGCTCCATCGCGGCTCGCGTGTCGACCGTGCCGCCACAGATCTCCAGATATATTCAGGACGCCTTGCTCATGACCAAGTCCGATGCCCAAGCCAGCGCTCGTATGGTTCGCAACTCTTTCTTTGCCGCGGGCCTCGCCGACGTCGATCCCGAGATTTTCGATGCGATTACCAAGGAACTCGGCCGCCAAAGGGATGAGATCGAGCTCATTGCGTCGGAAAATATCGTCTCGAAGGCCGTGCTCGAGGCACAGGGCTCGATCCTGACGAATAAATATGCGGAGGGCTATCCGGGCCGGCGCTATTATGGCGGCTGCCAATTCGTCGATATCGCCGAGACTTTAGCGATCGAACGCGTCTGCCGGCTCTTCGACTGCAAATTCGCCAATGTGCAGCCGAATTCCGGCAGCCAGGCCAATCAGGCGATATTTCTCGCGCTGCTGCAGCCCGGCGACACATTCATGGGTCTCGATCTCGCCGCCGGCGGGCATCTGACGCATGGCTCGCCGGTCAATCTCTCCGGCAAATGGTTCAAGCCGGTCTCCTATGGGGTGCGGCCGGACGACCACCGGGTCGACATGGACGCCGTGGCCAAGCTGGCCGAAGAGCACAAGCCGAAGCTGATCATCGCCGGCGGCTCCGCCTATCCGCGGTTTTGGGATTTCGAGAAGTTTCGCGCGATCGCCGATTTGATCGGTGCCTATTTCTTCGTCGACATGGCGCATTTCGCCGGCCTTGTCGCGGGCGGCGTGCATCCTTCGCCTTTCCCTTATGCGCATGTCGCGACTTCGACCACGCATAAGACCTTGCGTGGCCCGCGCGGCGGCCTCGTCCTCACCAATGACCAGGATCTTGCGAAGAAGATCAATTCCGCCGTCTTCCCCGGGCTGCAGGGCGGTCCCCTGATGCATGTGATCGCCGCCAAGGCGGTGGCCTTTGGCGAGGCGCTGCAGCCGGAATTCAAGCTTTATGCGCGGCAGATCGTCGAAAACGCCAAGGCGCTGGCTTCGACCATTGTCGAGGGCGGTTTCGCCATCACCTCCGGCGGCACCGACAATCATCTGATGCTTGTCGATCTGCGCCCGAAAAATCTGACCGGCAAGGCGGCGGAGGCGGCGCTGTCGCGGGCGCACATCACCTGCAACAAGAATGGCGTTCCTTTCGATACCGCGAGCCCGATGGTGACCTCGGGCATTAGGCTCGGCACGCCGGCTGGGACCTCGCGCGGTTTCGGCATCGCCGAATTCAAGAAGATCGGTGGCCTGATCGTCGAGACGCTCGACGGTCTCGCCAAGAATGGCGAGACCGGAAACAGCGGGGTCGAAGCCGGAGTGAAGGCGAAAGTGGCCGAGCTGACGCAGCGTTTCCCGATCTACTGAGGGTCGCCTCCATGAGGTGCCCTTATTGCGGTAGTCTCGAAACCCAGGTGAAGGACTCGCGGCCGACGGACGACGCCTCGTCCATCCGTCGGCGCCGCGTCTGTCCCGATTGCGGCGGCCGCTTCACCACTTTCGAGCGGGTGCAGCTCAGAGAGCTGACCGTCGTCAAGAAATCCGGCCGGCGGGTGCCTTTCGATCGCGACAAGCTGATGCGCTCGATCGACATCGCGTTGCGCAAACGCCCCGTCGAGAGCGACCGGGTGGAACGCCTCGTCAATGGCATCGTCCGCCAGCTCGAAAGCCAAGGTGAACCGGAAATCCCGAGCACAAAGATTGGCGAACTGGTGATGGAAGGCTTGCGCTCGCTCGATAGCGTTGCCTATGTCCGTTTTGCCTCGGTCTATCGGAATTTCCGCGAGGCGCGCGATTTCAACACGCTGATCGATGAATTGTCGCAACCTGCGCCCGATGCGGCGGAGGCGGCGGAGACGCCGCAACGGCTGACAAAATCGAAGACGCCATCACAGGCATGAGCACAGGCCGCGATAGCGCTGGCGGATGAGATGAGTTTTCAGATGACCGCAGGATTGGTGCTGCTGGAGGGCGAACTTGCAGCTCCTATGGATGCGGTGGATGACGCGCGCTATATGGCTGCGGCGCTCAATCTCGCGCGTCGCGGATTGGGCCGTGTCGCGCCCAATCCGGCTGTCGGCGCTTTGATTGTCAGGGAAGGCGTCGTCGTCGGGCGCGGCTTCACCGGCCTCGGCGGGCGGCCGCATGCCGAGACCATCGCCTTGCAAGAGGCTGGCGCCGCCGCGGCTGGCGCGACGGTTTATGTCACGCTCGAACCTTGCAGCCATCATGGCCGCACGCCGCCTTGCGCCGATGCGATCATCGCGGCAGGCATTGCCCGCGTCATCTCCGCGCTCGAAGATCCGGATCCCCGCGTGGGTGGGCAGGGTCATGCGCGGCTGCGCGCCGCCGGCATAGAGGTTCGCACCGGCGTCCTCGCCGAGGCGGCGGCGCGTCTCAATCTCGGACATATTCTGCGGGTGACGCAGAACCGGCCGATGCTGAGCCTCAAGCTCGCCGAGACCGCCGACGGCTATGCGGCAGGTCCCGCGGCGGCGCGCCTAACCATAACCGGCGAAGCGGCCAATGCTCATGTCCATATGCTGCGGGCGATCCATGATGCGATCCTGGTCGGCAGCGGCACGGCCTGCGCCGATGATCCGCTACTGACCGTGCGCCTGCCGGGCCTCGAAGCGGTCAAGCCTTTGCGGATCGTGCTCGATTCAACGCTTGCTCTGCCCGCGGATTCCCGGCTCGCCGCGACGGCTTTCGGTCATCCGACCCTTGTGCTCACGACCGACATTGCTTCGCCGGAAGCGGCGGCGCATCTCGCGGCAAAAGGCATCGAAATTGTAAGCATCGCGCGCGACGCCGGCGGTCATGTCGATCTTGCGGCGGCGCTTTCCTATCTCGCGGGGCGCGGCCTGACGCGGATTTTCTGCGAGGGTGGGCCGCACCTTGGAGGAGCCTTGATGCGGGACGGCATCGCCGATGAGATCACTCTCCTGACGAGCGAAGCTGCGCTTGGCGGGCCGGGTCTTGCCGCGCTCGATCCTGCGGGCCGCGCTCTTTTAAGCGATCCTGCGCGCTACCGCCGTGTCGAAGAAAGAATGATCGGGCGGGATCGTCTGCGCCGCTACGAAAGGCTGCTTTAGGCATGTTCACCGGCCTCGTCACCGATGTCGGTGAAGTGCAGAGCGTCGAGCCGCGCGGCGATCTCAAAAGGGTGCGGATTCTTGCTCCTATCCGGCGGCGACGATCGCCGAAGGCGCTTCGATCGCCTGCGGCGGGCCGTGCCTGACCGTCGTCGCCAAAGGCACGAGCGGCGACAGGAGCTGGTTCGAGGTCGACGTCGCAGCCGAGACCTTGGCACGCACGAACGCGCATTCCTGGCGCATCGGCACAAAGCTCAATTTGGAGCGTTCGCTCAAGCTCGGCGATGAGCTCGGCGGCCATATCGTCACCGGCCATATCGACGGCGTAGCGAAGATCGTGGAGATCGAAGCCTTCGATGGAATGAAGCGTTTCTTGATCGAGGCGCCGCAGCCGCTGGCGCGTTTCATTGCCGAAAAAGGCTCGGTCGCCCTCGACGGAACGTCGCTGACCGTCAATGAGGTAAGCGGCAATCGCTTTTCGATCCTGCTCATTCCGCATACGCTTGCGGTCACGAGCTGGGACGAACGCCAAGTCGGTGACGAGCTCAATCTCGAAGTCGATCTGATGGCGCGCTATGCGGCAAGGCTGATGGAGGCGAAATCGGAGATTGCCAGATGAAAGCGCATTGGCAGATGTTCGCGGGCTATAACGCCTGGGCCAATCAACGCATCTATGAAGCAGCGTCAAAACTTTCCGATGAAGACTATAGGGCCGATCGCGGCGCCTTCTTCAAATCGGTGCATGGCACGCTCAATCATTTGCTCGTGACGGATCGGATCTGGATGCAGCGCTTCACCGGTGCGGGCGACGTGCCGGATCGGCTCGATGCGATTCTGTTTGATTCGCTATCGGAGCTGCAGGCGGCGAGGCTGACCGAGGATGCCCGCATCATTGCTTTCATCGACAGCCTGGACGAGGCGCAACTCTCATGCACGCTTCGTTATCGCGCGATTTCGACGCCGGCCGAATGTGAGCAGGAGCTGGCGTCGGCGCTCGCCCATTGGTTCAATCATCAGACGCATCATCGCGGCCAGATCCATGCCCTGCTGACACGCCTGACCGGCGCAGCGCCGGAACTCGACCTCCTCGTCTATCAGCGGCTCGTCGGCCTTGGCAGGACCCGCCGGATCGCGTGATGGCTCGAATTGAACGGCATGGACATCCCGGATTTGGTCCGCGGACGACATGAGGGTGCGGCGATCAGATCAACGGCAAGCCAAATTGGCGCAGGTTGAGCGCCGCGAGCCGCACATTACGGCCCGAGGCATTGCTCTTCCGTCTCGTCAAAGCCCTGGGGCTTCGAGCCGACCTTGTTCGGGCGGTCCCGGCCGAGCGCGCCATCGGAACGGGCGCGCAGATAAATATAGATCGCGTCGATGTGGCACATGACGTTTTTGTTGGTGCCGAGCGCCGGCATCACCAGGTCTTCGGATGTGTTCACCTCTTTCTTCCCGCCGGCGACAATGGTGATGAAATCCTGATAGCTGAGGCTTTTCAGGGCATCGACCAGATTGGGGGCATAGGACGATCCGAGCCCGTCCGGACCATGGCATTGCAGGCAATTGGCGCCATATTGCAGATAGCCGATGCTCGTGTACCAGTCGACCGTGCCGTCCTTATCGATCTTGAAGGTCGGATTGCCAGCCTTGTCGAAATTTTCGCCATTGGTCTGGGTGGCAGGCGTCGGGTCGCCGGAGCCGTCGGCAATGGCCAAGCTCTGGCCGAAAGAAAAAAACAGGGCGAGCGCCCCGATCGTCGATGTGGCGAGCTTCACGTTTTCTACTCCCTTTCTAATTTCTCGGGCTAGTTTCTCAGGCTTGGCTTTTTTGGCGCAATCATAAGCAGTTGTGGGCGATAGCCGCTGGCGCGACAATAAAGAAGAGGCCGAACAGCATCGCGAATGCCGGCGCCCATCAATTGAAACGCGCGCTCTCCTTCAATCCAGGCGCAAAGTTTTCCTCGTCGGTCCGAACGAGCCCTTATGCGCCGCGGCTTGATCAGGTCCCGTCGCACCGGAACCTGGGTCAGAATGCGGTTGAATTTTGTTTCATTCTTGGCCGTTAAGTGACAACGCTTATGGCAAAGGATGGGTGCGATCATAAACCGCGCATGAGCGATGTGTTTGGGCGATGTGTTTGGGCGACGTGCTTGGGCGATGCGCGTCGGAGCTTGCGCGACGGGCTCAAGCTGGGCGCTTCAAGCTGCTCGCTTGCGGCCAAGCATCCGGCTTGTTACTCAACGCCCCTCACTCGCCAAAGATCCAAAAGGTGAGAAATCCTAAGAACGGTCGAAAGCCATGGCCGAGCCGCGCCGCTCCCAAAAATCTGCCAAAGAATTTGCCGAAGACAGCGTAAAGGGCGCGCGCTTCCTGATCGTCGAGGCGCGCTTCTATGACGAGATCGGTGCGCTTTTGCTCGAAGGGGCGAAACGCGTCTTTGCGCGGGCCGAGGCGCAATGCGAGGCCGTGCTTGTGCCGGGCGCGCTCGAAGTCCCGATCGCTATGGCAATCGCGCTTGACGCTGCCGAAACGGCCGGCGCACCCTATCAGGGCGCCATTGCGCTCGGCTGCGTCATCCGTGGCGAAACCTATCATTTCGAGATCGTCGCGGGCGAGAGCGCGCGCGCCTTGATGGATCTCGCGCTCAGCCGCAAGCTCGCCTTCGGCAATGGCATATTGACGGTCGAGAATGAGACGCAGGCGCTCTTTCGCGCGAGCCATGAGGGTGGCGACAAAGGCGGCGATGCGGCGCGCGCCGCGCTCGCCCTCTATCGGCTCAAGGCCGCGGTGGGAGCGCTTTGATGGTGAAGGCACTTGAGCGCTCAGCGGCGCGGCTTGCGGCGGTGCAGGCGCTCTATGAAATGGACGTTTCGGGCAAGGGGATCACCGAAACGCTCGCCGAATTCGAGACATTCTGGATCGGCGGCGAGATCGATGGCGAGACCTATAATGCCGCGGAAACGGAATTTTTCCGCGACATATTGCATGGCGTCCTCGCCGATCAGGGGCCGATCGACCGGCAGATCGACAAGACATTGGTGCAGACATGGCCGTTGGCCCGCGTCGATTCGGTGCTGCGTGCGATCCTGCGGGCGGGCACTTATGAATTGCGCAAACGCAAGGATGTGCCGGCCAAGGTCGTCATCAAGGAATATGCCGATGTCGCCGGCGCCTTTTTCGAGCGCGAGGAGGTCGGGATGATCAATGCCGTGCTCGACGCTTTGGCGCGGCAGCTCCGCGCCAGCGAATTCGAGGCGAAGGGCTGCGGCCCAAAAGAGCCATGATGCCGCGCCTGTCCGAAGACGAACTCATCGCGCGCTTCTTCGCGCCGCTTGCCGGCCCGGCGGGGCTCGGGCTCGCCGATGATGCAGCCTCACTCATGCCGCCGCCAGGCCTCGAGCTCGTTCTCACCACCGATATGCTCGCCGCCGGCGTGCATTTCTTCGCCGATGATCCGGCCGATGCCATTGCCAAGAAGGCGCTGCGCGTCAATCTCTCCGATCTTGCAGCCAAGGGTGCCGAGCCTTTGGGATTTCTGCTGAGCTTGGCTTTGCCGCAGGATTGGACCGAGGCTTGGCTCGCCTCCTTTGCGGCAGGTCTTGGTGACGATGCCAAGGCCTATGGCTGTCCGCTCCTCGGCGGCGATACGGTGAGAAGCCCGGGGGCGCTCATAGTGTCGATCACGGCGATCGGCGCAGTGCCTCAGGGCCATATGGTGCCGCGGCCCGGCGTCGCCGAAGGCGACCTGCTTTATGTGACGGGCACGATCGGCGATGCGGCGCTGGGCCTGCGGCTCTGCCGTGCGGAAGCAGCGGACCATGCCTGGATCGCGCATTTGGACCTTCAGGCGCAAGACCATTTGCGTTGGCGTTATCGCTTGCCGCAGCCGCGTCTCTCTTTGCGCCAGCCTTTACGCACCTATGCCCATGCCGCCATGGATATCTCCGACGGGCTTGCCGGCGATCTTGCGAAAATGCTGCGGCTCACCGGCATGACGGCCGATATTGCGGTGGGCGATGTGCCGCTTTCAGATGCGGCGCGGCAGGCCTTGGCGCAGGAGCCGGGCCTGATCGTGCCGATCCTCTCCGGCGGCGATGATTATGAGATCCTTTGCGCGGTCGCACCCGCAAAGGCGGTGGCTTTCGAGACGGCAGCCAGGGCAGAGGGCGTGGCCGTCGCGGCGGTTGGCCGCGCCCGCTGCGGCAGCTTGGAGCCCATCTTCAGGACCGGCAAGGGGCCGGTGATCTTGCCGTCTCTCTCCTATCAGCATTTTTGAGACGTGATTAGGCCTTTGCGCAGCCCGCGGCCCACCAAACCATAAGCCTTTGTGACGAGCTTCGCCGGATTGCGAAGGGCACCGCTTTCTGACTATGGTGCGCCCGAAAGCAGACCAAGACCGGCGCTGGACCGGTGCATTTCCTCTTCGACCCCGCATGTTTTTTGGGATCTCATCGAGGCGATGCGCTGGTTGGCGGCAAAGATCGAGAAGGGCGGAGATAGATGTTTTCGATTTGGATAGTGATCCTCTGTGGCCTTTTGGCCGTCGTCTATGGCACAGTAACGGCCTCGCAGCTCCTTGCGGCGGATGCGGGTTCGGCGCGCATGCGCGAGATCGCAGATGCTATCGCCGAGGGCGCGCAGGCCTATTTGAAACGCCAATATTCGACCATTGCACTCGTCGGAATCGTCATCTTCGTCGCTTTGGGCCTGCTCTTGTCCTGGCACCGTGGCCATCGGTTTTCTGATCGGCGCGGTTCTTTCGGGCGCGGCCGGATTCATCGGGATGAATATCTCGGTCCGCGCCAATGTGCGCACCGCCCAGGCCGCGACGCATTCGCTTGCGGCGGGCCTCGATATTTCCTTCAAGGCGGGCGCCGTCACCGGCATGCTGGTCGCCGGCCTCGCGCTCCTTGGGGTGGCCGTCTATTACTATCTTCTCACCGGCCCCCTGGGGCATGCGCCGAACGCCCGTGAAACCGTCGATGCTCTGGTCGCGCTCGGCTTCGGCGCTTCGCTGATCTCGATCTTCGCGCGTCTCGGCGGCGGCATATTCACCAAGGGCGCCGATGTCGGCGCCGATCTCGTGGGCAAGGTCGAAGCCGGCATTCCCGAAGACGATCCGCGCAATCCGGCGACCATCGCCGACAATGTCGGCGATAATGTCGGCGATTGCGCCGGCATGGCCGCCGATCTCTTCGAGACCTATGCGGTCACCGTGGTTGCAACCATGGTGCTCGCTTCGATCTTTTTCGCCGGCCAGACGATCCTCGCTTCCGCCATGCTTTATCCGCTGGCAATCTGTGCCACCTGCATCGTGACCTCGATCGCCGGCACCTTTTTCGTCAGGCTCGGCCCGACCAATGCGATCATGGGCGCGCTCTACAAGGGCCTGATCGCGACCGGTGTGCTGTCGATTGCCGGCCTCGCTTTGGCGACCACGCTCACGGTCGGCTGGGGCAAGTTCGGCACGGCGAATGGCGTCGCTGTGAGTGGCCTGCATCTCTTCGTTTGCGGCCTCGTCGGCCTCGTCATCACTGGCCTTATAGTCGTCATCACCGAATATTATACGGGCACCGGCAAGCGCCCGGTGGTCTCGATCGCCCAGGCTTCGGTGACCGGCCACGGCACCAATGTCATCCAGGGCCTCGCCGTGTCGTTGGAATCGACGGCTCTGCCGGCGCTCGTCATCGCCGGCGGCATCATCGCGACTTATCAGCTCGCCGGCCTGTTCGGCATTGCGATCGCGGTAACGACCATGCTCGGCCTTGCTGGCATGATCGTCGCGCTCGATGCCTTCGGCCCGGTCACCGACAATGCCGGCGGCATTGCCGAAATGGCCGGCCTGCCGAAGGAGGTGCGGCGAGCGACCGATGCGCTCGATGCGGTCGGCAATACGACCAAGGCCGTGACCAAGGGCTATGCGATCGGCTCGGCCGGCCTCGGCGCTCTCGTGCTCTTTACCGCCTATACCAATGACATCAAACATTTCGTCGAGACCGGCGTGCCCTATTTCAAAAATGTCGGCTCGGTCGATTTCGCTCTTTCCAATCCTTATGTCGTGGCCGGTCTGATCTTCGGCGGCCTCATCCCCTATCTCTTCGGCGGCATTGCAATGACGGCTGTCGGCCGCGCCGCCGGCTCCGTCGTCGAGGAAGTGCGCCGGCAGTTCCGCGAAAAGCCCGGCATTATGCAAGGCAAGGATCGGCCGGATTATGGCCGCGCCGTCGATATGCTGACCAAGGCCGCGATCAAGGAGATGATCGTGCCCTCGCTGCTGCCCGTGCTTGCCCCGATCGTCGTCTATTTCGGCGTGCTTCTGATCTCGGGCTCGAAGGCTTCGGCCTTCGCCGCGCTCGGTGCTTCGCTGCTCGGCGTCATCGTCAACGGCTTTTTCGTCGCCGTCTCGATGACCTCCGGCGGCGCCGCCTGGGACAATGCCAAAAAGAGCTTCGATGACGGCTTTATCGACAAGGATGGCGTCAAGCATTTCAAGGGCAGCGAGGCGCATAAGGCCTCGGTGACCGGAGACACGGTCGGCGATCCCTACAAGGATACGGCGGGGCCGGCGGTCAATCCGGCGATCAAGATCACCAATATCGTCGCGCTGCTGCTGCTCGCGGTTTTGGCGCATTAAAGCATGATCCCGAAAAGTTGCAGACTTTTCGGACAAGATCATGCGCGGAAAACAACAGCATGATCCCGAAAAGTTGCAGACTTTTCGGACAAGATCATGCGCCAAAAACAACAACATAATCCCGGCAACGGGCGTTGGCTTTTCGCGCAAAGCATAAATGGCCGGATCGCTCCGGCCATTTTCGTGTTTCAGTCCAAATCACCTTCATCCTCGCGAAGGCGCGCCAAGGTTTCGCTATCCTCGGCCGAGAGTTTGCCGGCTTGTTCTTCGCCCAGCCAATGGGCGATGAAAGCGCGGCAGGACCGCCGCGGCCTTTCAGCTCGGGCTGAACTGGAACCTGAACAGGCCATTGAGCAGGTTCGAATCGGCGCCGCCCGTCGGCGTGGTGCGCGAGATGAAATCGAAGAGCTTGCCGTCCTTGATGCCATAGTTGGCGAGCCGCGCCACCTTCTTCTGCTTGTCGAAATAGATGGCGAGCACATGCTGGTCGACGAGCTTCGGATCCATGAACACAACCGGTCGTTCGGTCTTCTGGGTGATGTAATACCAAGCATCGCCGCCGACGGTGGAGGTCGTCGAAGGCGTGCCCATCACGACGAGAGCCTGCTCCGCGGAAGAGCCGATCTTGACCTGATCGAGCAGACGCGGATCGACCTGATAGCCATGGTCGATGTCGCCATCATAGCCGAGGCAGCCCGATAGGCCCAGCGCAAGACAGGCGGCCGCGCCGAGCCTGATGGCGAGAGCCAGCGGCCGTGGGTCACGTCTTTGCCGAGCCGTCGCGCGCTTGCGAAATGCAGCGGCAATATCCAATTTCATGCAGCGGATCTCCGGCCTATGATTTTTGCTTGGCCCGATGCCAAAGTTTTGCGAGCATGTCCCGGAAAAGTTGCTGGACTTTTTCGATGAGGACATGTCGATAAGGACATGCTCCGACGGTTCGCGGCTGTCCTGGAAAATCGGCGCCCTGTGATGCCTAATTCCCAGCCAGGCGAAAAGCAAGCTCGCTACCCTTCCCGCATTTGTGGAACAACCTTGACGAAGTCATGATTTTCGGGCTTTTCCGCGGCAGCGGTAATCGCAAGCTGGTCGGCCGGCTGCACGGTGAGATCGTCGCCGCGGCGCGCGACCCGGTTTTGTTCACTGATTATGGGATCGAGGACACGCTCGAAGGCCGGTTCGAAATCGATCGTCCTCCATGCGGCCCTCGTGCTGCGCCGGTTGGAGCGTCTGCCGCCGCCCGGGCCCGCCATCGCTCAGGATCTCGCCGACGCTTTGTTTCGGCATTTCGATATTGCGCTGCGGGAGATCGGGGTCTCGGACACGCGCGTGCCGAAGCAGATGAAGGCCATGGCGGAAGGTTTTTTCGGCCGCGCCATGGCCTATCACGAGGCTTTGGCACAAGGGCCGCTTGCGCTTTCGCAAGCTTTGTCCAGAAATGTCTATGCCGGCCGTGGCGACGGGGAACGCCTGACGCGCTATGTCATGCGCCTCGATGCGGCGCTTTCTGCAGCGACGCTGCCGCAGTTTCTCGTGGGGCCCATCCCTTTTGCAAAACCCGCAAGGCAAGGTGAGGAGGCACCGAAATGACCGCCAGGCCGATGCGAGGCGCAACTGCGCCGTCGAAGATCTTTTCCTTTTCCGTCAATGTCGCGGATGTGCCGGACAGCGGGCTCGACATCAGCATCGCCGCCGACGCTGCGACGTTGCGGGCGCTCGCCGCTGCCGATGATCTGCAGAGCGTTGCGAGCCTTGAAGCGACATTCCATGTGGTGCCCCAGGCTGGCCACAGGTTCAACGTCAGCGGCGAGATGCGCGCCAAGGTCACTCAGATCTGTGTCGTGAGCTTAGAGCCCTTCGACAGCGAAATCGTTGAGCCGATCGATGTCGATTTCGCCTTGCCTGTAGAAGCCAAGGCGGCTGCGGCCGCGGCACCCGGCATAACTCTGCCGGACGGAGCGGCGGCAATGGCGGCGCAGGAGCGCGACCCGCCAGATCCGATTATCGACGGCAAGATCGATCTCGGCGCGCTTGCCAGCGAATTCCTCGCCCTCGGTCTCGATCCCTATCCGAGAAAGCCCGGTGTCGCCTTCGAACCGCCGCGTAGTCAGGACGAGGACAAGGCCGACACGCCCTTTGGCGTGCTGCGCAAGCTGAAGGAGCGTTCGTGACCAGCGCCATCCGAAGATGATTTCCGCATTCTCCGTCCGAGCCATGTCGGCAAGCAGCGAGATCGTTGCGGCTTTGGCCACTTTGCCATAGAGCATAGGGACGAAGTGGTGCTACTTTTCCGTGACATGCTCTAGGATCTGATAGCGCAGGAGAGCGGCGCGACATCGTGCCGCGAAACGTAGCGTCAATCAGATACTTACAAACATTCCAACATACCAACTTCCGAACAAAGTTGGGACTAGCCCGGCGCAGCGGAAAGGAGCCGTCACGACATGATGACGCCTGTGCGGATCGCGCTCGATGCCATGGGGGGAGATCATGGTCCCGAAGTGATCGTCCCCGGCGCTGCTCTCGCGCTGTCCCGCCACAACGATATCTCGTTCATTTTTTTCGGCGACGAGTCCCGCCTGAAGCCGCTTGTCGCGGCACATCCCGGCCTCGCCGCCGTCTCGACGGTCCGGCATGCGGATGTCGCGATCCGGATGGACGTCAAGCCGAGCCAGGCCTTGCGGAGCGGCCGCCGGACTTCGTCGATGTGGCTTGCCATCGAAGCGGTGAAGAAGGGCGAGGCTGATGCGGCCTTTTCCGCCGGCAATACCGGCGCGCTGATGGCGATGGCGAAGATCTGCCTCCATATGATGCCCTATATCGATCGGCCGGCGATCGCCGCGATCTGGCCGACTTTGCGCGGTAAATCGCTGGTGCTCGACGTCGGGGCGACGATTGGGGCGGATGCACAACATCTCGTCGATCTCGCCATCATGGGCTCGGCCATGGCGCGGATCGTCTTCGGGCTCGACCGGCCGACGGTCGGTCTCTTGAATATCGGCACCGAGGAGGTCAAGGGCCTCGAGGAAGTGAAGACGGCGTCGCGGATTCTGCGGGAAGGGGCCTTGCCCAATCTCGATTATCGGGGCTTCGTCGAAGGTGACGACATTGGCAAGGGAACGGTGGATGTCGTCGTCACGGAAGGCTTTGCCGGCAACATCGCCTTGAAAACTGCCGAGGGAACTGCAAAGCAGATCGCGGCTTATCTGCGGCAGGCGCTGCGCAGCAGCGTTTGGTCGAAGCTCGGCTATCTTCTGGCGCGCCGCGCCTTTGCGGCGCTCGAAGCCAAAATGGACCCGCGCAAGGTCAATGGCGGAGTCTTTTGGGCCTTGATGGGGTCGTGATCAAGAGCCATGGCGGGGCCGATGCGATCGGCACTGCGCGGGCGATCGAAATCGGCTACGAGATGGTGAAAGACCAGCTGTTGAGCAAAATTCAGGAAACGCTGGCAGGCCGCGCCGGCGCCCGTACTGTTCCGCCTGCGGCCTCCTTGTCTTCCTGAGCAGCCCTACATCAATGCGCATGGGGGGCCGCTTGAATGATCGGCGGATTGAACTCTCAAAGGATTGGAACGGATCACCCGAGTGACAAAATCGCATCCCGCCAAGCTCCGTTCCGTCATCGTCGGACTCGGCTGTTATTTGCCATCGCGCGTTCTGAGCAACGCGGATCTCGAAAAAACGCTCGATACCACCGATGCATGGATCATGCAGCGCACCGGCATCCGGCAGCGCCATATTGCGGCGGATGAGGAGCGGACATCGACCCTCGGCCTTCGTGCGGCGCAAGCGGCGCTTGCCGACGCCGGCCTTTCCGGCACTGACATCGATCTCGTGATCGTTGCCACCTCGACCCCCGATTATACTTTTCCGGCCGTCGCGACACAGATCCAGGCGGGGCTCGGCATGACCGGCGGTGTCGCCTTCGATCTGCAAGCGGCCTGTTCGGGTTTCGTTTTTGCGCTGACGACGGCAGACAAATTTCTCACTTCCGGTTCGCACAGGCGGGCGCTGGTGATTGGCGCGGAGACATTCTCCCGCATCCTCGATTGGACCGACCGCGCCACCTGCGTCCTCTTCGGCGACGGCGCCGGCGCCGTCGTGCTCGAAGCCCGCCAAGGCGAAGGCAGCACCGCCGACCGCGGTGTCCTGACCGCGCATTTGCGTTCGGACGGCCGCTATCGCGACAAGCTTTATGTCGATGGCGGACCATCGTCGACCCAGACGACTGGGCATTTGCGCATGGAAGGGCGGGAGGTTTTTCGTCACGCGGTCAGCTTGGTGACGGATGTCGTGCAAGCGGCCTTTGACGCGACCGGCACGACGGCTGCGGATCTTTCATGGTTCGTGCCGCATCAGGCCAATCGGCGGATCATCGACGCTTCGGCGGAGAAACTCGGCATAGCGCCGCAGAAAGTGGTGACAACGGTCGATCTTCACGGCAATACGTCGGCGGCCTCGGTCCCGCTCGCGCTCTGCGTCGCGCGCGACGACGGCCGGATCAAACCAGGTGATCTCGTGATGATCGAAGCCATGGGCGGCGGCTTCACATGGGGCGCTGCACTCATTCGCTGGTAGGCGCGTTTTGGGAAGACCAATGGGGCCGACCGCGCGGCACGGCCGCTAAAGCATGTCCCGGGAAAGTTGATAGACTTTTAGGACATTTTGGACATCGGATATATCCGATGTCTAATACAAAGAGCTGGAGCATTTTGGGCGCAAAACCGGTGTCCACTTTTGCTGAAAATGCTCTAGGCTATTCGACGCTTGTGCGATAGCGCACAGAACATATTGATCTTACGGCTTATTTGTACGAAAGTTTCATGGGAATAAAATAATCCGTGTGCGGCGACGCGGCGATCAAAGGCGCATGCTGAAAAGATTTCTATGTATCTCGAATAGCGGTGGTTTTAAACCAGTTGCTCATGTCGGTGAGGTTATGTCCGTGAGCCCATATCGGTGAGGTCAAAATCAGACTGGAATTGGCGCTTGTCGAAGCGGTAGCTTTGTGCGACTCGCCGATCAGGAGCTTTGGTTTTGCTTAAGGATTTGGAGCATGTCCTCAACGGCGAGCTAAACTGACTGTTTGGGACATAATTCGGCGGAGAAGAATCCCAGTAGCGTCGACCGGCGCAGATTTCATCACATTGTTCATCTCGAACCGAGAATAATTATAGAGCAAAGACATGAGCGGATCCGATGTGTTGATGGCTGGCGGCCAACCCGAGCGGCCGAAGAATAATAAGGTAGGGCCCGACGGCCAGGAGCGGGTGCGCACGGTGACGCGTGTCGATCTCGCCGAAGCGGTTTATCAGCAGGTCGGCCTTTCGCGGAAGGAATCGGCGGCGCTCGTCGAAATGGTGCTCGACGAGGTGATGGAGCGGCTCGTGGCCGGCGAGGCGGTCAAGCTGTCTTCCTTCGGCTCCTTCATCATTCGGCACAAGCGCAAGCGTCTCGGCCGCAATCCCAAGACCGGTGTCGAAGTGCCGATCACCGAGCGGCGTGTGCTCGTCTTCAAACCATCGAATCTGCTGAAGGCCAGAATCAACACGCAAGGCCGCGAGAGCGACGCCGGCTGACGTGATCTTTTCCAAAAGATGAGAGCGGGATGCGTGAACATGAGGGGCCGGAGACGGCCGCGCGAGGATCAGGCCGAGGGTAGGGCATGGAAAAAAGCGCCCAAGCATTCAGGACAATCAGCGAGGTGGCGCAGGATCTCGATCTGCCGCAGCATGTCCTGCGTTTCTGGGAAACGCGTTTCGTTCAGATCCGGCCGTTGAAGCGTGGCGGCCGCCGCCGCTATTACCGGCCGGAAGACATCGATCTTCTGCGCGCCATCCGCCAGCTGCTTTATGGCGAAGGCTATACGATTAAAGGCGTCCAGAAGATTTTGAAAGAGCAGGGCGCGCGCATGGTCGCCGCCGCCTATGGCGGCGCGGGTGTCCCGCTTGCCGCGCCGCCCGCCGAGGGCATGACACAGGGCCTCTATGACGGGGAGGATGACCTCGAGGCTGACCTTGAGCCCGATGTGTCGGGGCCGGTGGCGCAGCGCGACCGCGAGGCTTTGCAAGTGCCTCGGGTCGAGGCTTTCGAGACTGCCGCACGGCCGGCGATGCCGAAAGCCAAGCCTGGAGCGCAAATCCCGCAAGGCCGGCGTGCCGGCACTGGCCTGGCGCCGTCTCCGGCCGATTGCGCTACCCTGCAAGAGCTGCTGACCGACCTTGTCGAATGCACTCGGATTCTCGACGCGGCGCGGGGCGGGTGAATAATGCGTGCCGGAGCGGTGTCGAGACGGGCGCGTTGCGGTGGCGAAGAGCTTTCTCTATAACACCGGCAGTCGGAGTGTAGCGCAGCCCGGTTAGCGCACTAGTCTGGGGGACTAGGGGTCGTGGGTTCGAATCCCGCCACTCCGACCATCGGTCTTTTTTCCGCCCGTCACATGCCGAAAGACCGCGATGGACACTCCCGGCGTGCCGCCTCGGGTCGACTGCACCTTTGCGTTCTGAGATCGGCGGTCGCGCGATGACACTCGAAATTGGTTTTCTGGTCTTTCCGCAAGTCCAGCAGCTCGATCTGACCGGCCCTTATGAGGTTCTCGCATCATTGCGCGATGTGAGGATTTACCTGATCTGGAAGAGCCTGGAGCCGATCTCCTCTTCGACGGGCCTGCTTTTGACGCCCACCACCAGTTTTGCCCAGAGTCCGCGGCTCGACCTTCTCTGCGTGCCGGGCGGTGTCGGCATCAATGCGCTGCTCGAAGATGTCGAAACCATCGCATTCGTAAAGAGCCAGGCCGAGCAGGCGCGCTATGTGACCTCCGTCTGCACCGGGGCGCTTTTATTGGGTGCGGCAGGCCTGCTGCAGGGGCGCCGGGCGACGACGCATTGGAACGCGCGCGATCTGCTCGCCCATTTCGGCGCGATCCTCACCGACGCGCGTGTCGTGCAAGACGGCAATCTGATCACCGCGGGCGGCGTGACTGCCGGGATCGATTTCGGGCTCGCTCTTATTGCCGAGCTCGCCGGACGCGAGGAAGCCGAAACGATCCAGCTCGGCCTCGAATATAGACCTGCGCCGCCGTTTGACGCGGGCGGGCCTGAAACCGCCTCTGCCAGCGTTTTGGCTGCCGCGCAGCAGCGGGGCGCGGCATCACGGCAAGCCCGGCAGGCGATCATCGCGCGTATTGCCGGAGCTTGATGCGGCGCGCCAGCGTCGCCGCAGCAGGCCTGCCGCACCCAGCAAAAGCACGCCCGGCCATTGAAGCGCGCGTATGCCGCGCCGCTGTCAGCGCTCGGCATCCGAAAGCCTTCGCATAAACGGAAATTTCATGCTTTGTGGCGCGCGACGCTCTTATCCATGAATGTAATGCTCAAGCTGATCAATCACGAATTTCTGCTCGCCAATAATGCTTTTCACCAGATCTCCGATTGAAACGATGCCAATTATTTTTTTGCCTTCGATGACTGGCAGATGACGCACGCGCTCATCAGTCATGAGGATCATGCATTCCTCGACGGATTGTTCCGGCCGTGCGGTGATAAAGTCTCTTTCCATAATTTCCTGGACTGGCGTCGCAGGGGATGTCTTGCCCTTCAGGACAACATTGCGGGCGTAGTGTCTCTCGGTAATGATGCCGATGAGCGCTCCTCTGTCGATCACGATCAACGATCCGATGTCATTCTCGGCCATTTTCGCGATGGCATCGAATACGGTCGCATCCGGATGAATGGAGCAGACTTCTCCACCCTTTTGATCCAACAGCTGTCGTATCGTGCACATTTTGGCCCTCCTTGTGCCCCAAGCCTTGCCTGGCGCGATTGAGGCTGCCTGTGACCCGATGAGCGGCGCAAACGACTGGCAGGCAAGCAATGGGCCCGAGACCGGCTCTCCTCTTCACCCGAGAAGGGGCGCCCTGCTCACAAGCATCGCCGCCACCTGTTGGTTCGGCGTAGGGGCGAGCCTTGCAGCCCTATTACGCCCTCCTCTAAAAATAAAATTAAAAAATAGCGCCGGTACAGCAGGAACGCATTGATCCGCGTCAAATTGCGATGATTGCAATCCGAGCTTCGGCAGCCATCTGCGAATGGCGACGATTTGCTGCCCCGCCGCCGAATTTAAACTCGGATTTCGCGCGAAGCGCGGCGGCGGCCCTGGCTGATCGGCCGAATTTGCCGCTTCCAGCTTGGCAAGAATTTTGAACGGCGACCGCCGGAAGCGGGTTTTGAAATCCCGCTGAACCAAGAGAATAGGGCTCTTTCTTGGCCAGGCTCAAAACGCAATTCGATTGTTTCGACCGGCTTCCGCCGAAATTGCGCGACGTGCTGGCCAATGCTGCCTTTGACTGGGATGCAACCCTGATCGCCGAGGTGCTCGATCTGGGCACTGCCGCAGAAGCGCTTGCGGCGCGGATTGCCGAAGACGATCGTCGCCGCCTGCCAGTCGACAATTATGTCATGTATGGGCCTGAGCACCCCGGTGCCGCTGCGCATGTCCCTGCCAATACACTCAAATTTTATCGCTATCCGGCCAAGCCCGGCTATTGGTGGGGGCGTTCGTGAGCGGCGGCCATTCGCTTGCAATGCGGCACTGAACTTGCTTTATGGCCGACGGGACCAATGGCAGGATGCTCGGCAACGGGCCGCGCCCCGTCGCGGGCTTCAGGAAAGACCAAGCGTTCCGGCTGTAAGATACGGGAAACAAAAAATGTTCGAAGGATGGCTCATACAGGTTACGTCAGGAGATCCGCGTGACGGCCAGCAGGACGTCAGCCTTTATGCTTCCTGGGAACCCAAGGAAGACGCGGCGGTTCTTCTCGTTATGAAGACGTTCAATCTGACTGAAGATCACATCTGTTCCATGGTGATCGATCTTCCCAAGGAAACGTTTGAAAAGCTCGGCCTTCAGCCTGGTCAGGCCGGCCCTTACACAGACGTCGAATAAGACCAGGTTGGCGGCGAAGATCATGCCGCGGCCGATTTCGGTCGGCGGCCTGCGCCAGCATATTCCGGCGCATTTTCAGACCTTATTTTTCTGATCGGATGCGTTCATCCGATCGGAAATTGCTCTGGACGTTGGTTACGGATCTGCGTGACAAGAGCGTGGTACGTTCGCGACTCGCGTTCGTGACTCGTGGCTTGAAGCCTGATATCGGCTTTTCTGTCGATGTTCGCGGCCGCCGCGGATAACTCCCATCAAGCGTGTGTGCGGTTTGGCGAGGCGGCCGGCCGCAGCAGCTGCGCAAATACGGCTTACGCCGATTGGTATCGGCGACTGAGCTTTAAGGAGACCAGCATGATTTCGGTGACATTTCCGGATGGCGCCGCGCGCCCCTTTCCGCCCGGCACGACGGGTGCCGAGATCGCCCGCAGCATTTCCCCATCGCTCGCCAAGAAGACCGTCGCCATGGCGCTCGACGGCAAATTGGTCGATCTCGCCGATCCGGTGACGCGGGACGCGAAGATCGAATTCATCAACCGGGAAGATCCACGCGCGCTGGAGCTGATCCGGCATGATGCTGCGCATGTGTTGGCCGAGGCGGTGCAGACGCTGTTTCCCGGCACGCAGGTGACCATCGGTCCGGTGATCGACAACGGCTTCTATTACGATTTCTATCGCCAGGAGCCGTTCACGCCGGAGGATTTCGCTGCCATCGAAAAGAAGATGGGCGAGATTATTGCGCGCGATCGGCCGTTCACGAAAGAGATCTGGACGCGCGACCAAGCCAAGGCCTGGTTCGAAACCCATGGCGAGGCTTTTAAGGTCGAGCTCGTCGATTCCATTCCCGGCGACGAAGATCTGAAGATCTATAAGCAGGGCGACTGGCTCGATCTCTGTCGTGGCCCGCATATGACCTCGACCGGCAAGATCGGCTCCGCCTTCAAGCTGATGAAGGTCGCGGGCGCCTATTGGCGCGGCGATTCGAACCGGCCGATGCTCCAGCGTATCTATGCGACTGCCTTCGCGACGCAGGCGGAACTCGACGCCTATCTGAAGCAGCTCGCCGAAGCCGAGCGGCGCGATCATCGCCGTCTCGGCCGCGAGATGGATCTTTTCCATTTCCAAGAAGAGGGACCGGGCACCGTCTTCTGGCACCCGAAGGGCTGGACGCTGTTTCAGACGCTCATCGCCTATATGCGGCGGCGCCAGCAGGCCGAAGGCTATGTCGAGGTGAACACGCCGCAGGTGCTCGACCGCGCGCTGTGGGAGACCTCAGGCCATTGGCAGACCTATCGCGAGAACATGTTCATCACCAAGACGGAAGACGAGCGCATCTTCGCCTTGAAGCCGATGAACTGTCCCGGCCATGTCCAGATCTTCAAGAACGGCCTCAAATCCTATCGCGATCTGCCGCTGCAAGATCGCCGAATTCGGCATCGTCCATCGCTATGAGCCGTCGGGCGCCATCCACGGCATCATGCGGGTGCGCGCCTTCACGCAGGACGATGCGCATATTTTCTGCACCGAAGATCAGATCATGGAGGAGGCGTTGAAGATCAACGATCTCATCCTCTCGATCTATGCCGATTTCGGCTTCGACGACATCGTCATCAAACTGTCGACGCGGCCGGAGAAGCGCGTCGGCACCGATGAGGCCTGGGACAAGGCCGAGGCGGCGCTGACGCGTGTCCTTGATGCTCTGAAACAGCGCGGCCTCAAGACCAGCATCAATCCAGGCGAGGGCGCCTTCTACGGGCCGAAGCTCGAATATACTTTGCGCGATGCGATCGGCCGCGAATGGCAATGCGGCACCACGCAGGTCGATTTCAACCTGCCGAGCCGCTTCGGCGCCTTCTATATCGGGCCGACAGCGAGAAGACGGTGCCGGTGATGATCCACCGCGCCATGTTCGGCTCGCTCGAACGTTTCACCGGCATTTTGATCGAGCATTTTGCCGGCCATCTGCCGCTCTGGCTGTCGCCGCTGCAGATCGTTGTCGCGACGATCACCAATGACGCCGATGATTATGCCTATGAGGTGCTGGCGGCGGCGCGCAAAGCGGGCCTCAGGGTCGATGCCGATCTTCGCAACGAAAAGATCACCTATAAGGTGCGCGAGCATTCGCTCGCCAAAGTGCCCGTCCTGATGGTGGTCGGCAAAAAGGAGGCGGCGGAGCGGAGCCTGTCCTTGCGCCGGCTCGGATCGCAAGAACAGATCTCGATGCCGCTCGATCAGGCTTTAAAGGCGCTGGCCGAGGAGGCGACGCCGCCGGATCTCAAGCGGGCGGCGGGCTCTGACGCAAAGGCAGCCTAGAGCATCGTGCGAAAGGCGGGCACCGGTTTTTCGCAACAAACGATGCGTTTTCAAAAACCTAGAGCATGATGCCCGATTCGACTTGAATGCATCATGCTCTCTAAGCCGCCTTTCTCCCGATGCCGGCCATATCCGCGCCATGCTTTCCCATAATTTTGTGGGCAAGGTCGAGCTACGTCGCGCGGCATTGCGGATGACTAGGAAAGATCGAGGATTTTTCCAAGACATGCGCGGCATCCCATGAACGCTGAGCCGCTGCTGCATTGTCCCAGCTGTGGACGCCTGCTCATTGGCCTGTTAACGAGGTATTACCAGGCATCGGATAAATCGACCCTATGATCCGACGTCGTCTCGCTTCTCCCTGCCTTTTGCTGCTGCGCCGCTTGTTTTCGGTGAAGCGGGGCCTTGCCAACCTTGCGGTCACGCTTGTGCTGGCCGGCTGTGCGGGCGGCGAGCGGGACATTTATCCGACGCCCGCCGACTTCCAAATCCACGGCATCGACGTTTCGAAATATCAAGGCGACATCGATTGGAGCTCCGTGCGCAATTCCGGCGTCAAATTCGCCTGGATCAAGGCGACGGAAGGCGGCGATTATGTCGATGAGAAATTCGGCCGTAATTGGGAGATGGCGAAGGAGGCTGGCATTCCGCACGGCGCCTATCATTTCATGTATTGGTGTCGCCCGGCGGCGGAACAGGCGCAATGGTTCATCCAGCATGTGCCGAAGGACACCGATGCTTTGCCGCCGGTCCTCGATGTCGAATGGAATCCCGTGTCGAGGACGTGTCCGCATCACGTTTCGCGCGACGTCGCCCTCGCAGACATGAAGACTATGCTGAATGCCATGGAAGCGACCTATGGCAAAAAGCCGGTCATCTATACCTCGATCGATTTTTATCATGACGTCATCGAGGGCGATTTGGCCGATTACCCCATGTGGGTCCGCAGCGTGAAATGCTATCCTGCGATAAAATACGGCGGCCGGCGCTGGCACTTCTGGCAGCATTCGGAGCATGCCCATGTGCCCGGCATCAACGGCAATGTGGACGAGAACGCCTTTTACGGCTCGCCCGGCGAATGGCGGGCCTTTCTCGCCTTGGCAAACGGCTGACACCATCAGGCGCTGCTTAGAGCCGATCCCGATCACGTGGAAATCGTTCGCGATCCACATGATCGGGACAAATCGGCTCTATTTTAAAGATCTGGAGCATGTCCTTTACGAGACATCGGATATAGCCGATGTCTAAAATATCGGAAAAGTCTGTCAACTTTTCCGGGACATGCTCTAGAGCCAAAGTCTTTGATGTCGAGCGGTTTCCTATCTGGATTTGCACAGCGCAAGAGGCCGCGACGAGGACTGCGATAGCCCCATGCCGGGAACCATCCATATCGGCACATCTGGCTGGCATTATGAGCATTGGATCGGCCCATTTTTTCCGCCTGACATGACGGCGGACAAGATGCTGGCCTACTATGCCGCGCATTTTTCGACGGTCGAGATCAACTATACATTCTATCGGCTGCCTTCCGCCGCTGCCGTTTCGGCATGGTGCAGGCAAACGCCGGAAAATTTCATTTTTTCCTGCAAGGCGAGCCGCTACACGACGCATGTGAAGCGGCTCAAGGACGCACCCAAAAGCTTTGAAAAATTCTTTCCCCGCATCGAACCTCTCGGCTCCAGGCTGGGGCCAATTCTGTTTCAGACGCCACCGCATTTTCTGCCCGATGTGGCGCGGCTCGAAGCCTTCATAACGGCTCTGCCGCAGCAGCACGCCTATGCTTTCGAATTCCGTGATCCACGCTGGTTCATCGAAGCGGTGCGCGAGATTCTCGCGCGACATAACTGTGCCTTCTGCATCTTCGACATTGCGGGGCTGCAATCGCCGCAATGGCTGACGGCGGATTTCGCCTATCTGCGCCTGCATGGGCCGGGCGGGAAATATCAGGGAAGCTATAGCGATGCGGCCTTGCGCAATTGGGCAAAGCTGATCTGTAGCTTCGCTCGCAAAGGTGCAGACGTCTATTGCTATTTCGACAATGACGAGGCGGGCTTTGCGCCGCAGGACGCATTGCGTCTGGGCAAAATGCTCGGGCGCGAGCGCGCGCCATAGAGCATGTCCCGGAAAAGTTGATAGACTTTTCCGACATTTAAGACATCGGATATATCCGATGTCTCATCGAGGACATGCTCTAATGCTTTGATGTAGAGCCGATTTGTCCCGCCATGTGGATCGCACTTCAAACACATCGGATATATCCGATGTGCCAAAGGGGCGATTCCACGTGATCGGGATCGGCTCTAAGCAATCCGGCCGGCCCGCAGAAGCGAAGGCCGGCCAGGTCGTCAGCAGGTAATCGGCGAAATCAACCGCGCCGAAAATCAGCCGCCGATGGAAGCTTTGGCGCGCTGCCACCAGCCGGTCCGTTTCGGACGGTTGGCGTCGACGGCGGCGAGCGCTGGCTCGTTGGAGGCCGGGCTTGCCATTGCCTCCTCATGTGCCTCCTCATGCGGCTTCGCAAAAGCAGCCTCGCCGATGTCCGTCTGCGGCTCGGCCGGCGGGAGGCGGAACGCCGGAGCGACCGTCGCGGAATGTCCCGGCACATGCGGCGCGAGCCCGGCGACCATAGTCTCGCGGAACTCCGCCGCTGCGAGCGGGTTGAGGCCGCCGGCAAAGCTTTCTGCCTCGGCATCGGCCGGCCAATCGGCGCCTGCCGCCTCAGGCTCGGTTTCGAAGCCGCCGGTTTCGCCAGCGGCCTGAGTAATCGCCTCACCCGCGATCTCACTTGGGCCGCGGCCGCGACGGCGTGAGCGCCGCCGCCGGCCGTCGCGCTTCGCCCCGGCCTCGCCGGCCATGCCGCCGCGTTCGCCAAACTGGCCGGCGCGCTCTACGGCTGGCTCTCCGACTTCCGTAAGCACCTCCTCCGGGCGGCGTTCCGGCATGCTGCCGAACTGTGTGACAAAGGCCAAAGCCTCATCGGAGGGCTGCGGCGCATTGGCGTTGATGCCTGTCGCCTCTCTGTCGCGACCCCGCCTGCGCCGCCGCCGCCGCTTCCGCCGGCCAGCTTCGCTCTGATCGGACTCCTCGCCATGGCCTTCGGCCTCGAGGTCCTCCTCTTCGGAGACCTCCTCGGCGAAAACTTCTTCCTCTGCAAGTGCAGGGGCTTCGATCGGCCGCGGCGCTTCGGTGCGCAAGGGTTCGACGACACCTGCCGCCGGCTCGCCGCGCTCCATCGCGTGATAGGCCGTGCCGGTCAGGCTGTCGTCGGCGATGATGGTGACGCTGACGCCGAAGCGCTGCTCGAGTTCGCTGAGATTGGCGCGCTTCTGATTGAGAATATAGAGCGCCACCTCGGAGCGCGTGCGCATGGTGATATTATGCGCCGAACTCTTGATGAGCGCGTCTTCGAGGACGCGCAGAACATGCAATGCGATCGAGGCCGTCGAGCGGACCGTGCCTCCGCCGGCACAATGCGGGCAGGGCGTGGTCGAGCCTTCGAGGACGCCGGTCCTGATTCTTTGCCGCGACATTTCGAGCAGGCCGAAATGCGAGATGCGGCCGATCTGGATGCGGGCCCGATCGTTCTTCAGAGCATCCTTCATCCGCCGTTCGACGGAGCGGTTGTTGCGGCTCTCTTCCATATCGATGAGGTCGATGACGATGAGTCCGGCGAGATCGCGCAGGCGCAATTGCCGGGCGACCTCGTCGGCCGCCTCGAGATTAGTGCGCAGCGCCGTGTCTTCGATATTGTGCTCGCGCGTCGAACGGCCGGAATTGACGTCGATCGCGACCAGAGCTTCGGTCTGATTGATGACGAGATAGCCGCCCGATTTCAAAGGCACATGATTGGAGAACATGGCATCGAGCTGGGCTTCGACGCCGGATTTGGCGAAGATCGGCTGCGGATCGCGATAGGGCTGGACGTTCTTGGCATGGCTCGGCATGAGCATGCGCATGAATTCCTTGGCCTCGCGATAGGCCGCATCGCCCGACACGATGACCTCGTCTATGTCCTTGTTGTAGAGGTCGCGGATGGCGCGCTTGACGAGCGAACCTTCCTCATAGACGAGCGTCGGCGCAGTCGATTTCAGCGTCACCTCGCGCACCGTCTCCCACATGCGCAGGAGATATTCGAAATCGCGCTTGACTTCGGCCTTGGTGCGCGCCGCGCCGGCGGTGCGCAGAATGACGCCCATGCCCTCCGGCACCTCGAGCTCCTGCGCGATCGCCTTCAATCTCTGGCGGTCGCTCGCATCAGTGATCTTGCGGGAAATGCCGCCGCCGCGCGCCGTGTTCGGCATCAACACGGAATAACGGCCGGCGAGCGACAGATAGGTCGTCAAGGCGGCGCCCTTATTGCCGCGCTCTTCCTTCACGACCTGGACGAGCAGAACCTGGCGGCGCTTGATGACTTCCTGGATCTTATATTGCCGGCGCAGCCGATGCGTCCGCATCGGCATTTCTTCCATAGCGTCGCCGCCGATCTGCTCGACCTGATCCGCCTCTTCCTCGCTCTCCTCATACTCTTCGCTGCGGCTTTCTTCGCGGCGCAACCGCTCTTCGATCTCGTCCTCATGGGCGGCAATGGCCGCCGCGCCGGCCTCGCTCACCGCATCTTGATCCTCGACGACGGCAAAGCCTTCGGGATCGGTCGCGAGCCGATGTGGCGCAGGGATTTCGGCAGGGCTTTCAGCCGCGCTGCTGGTTTCGCCGAGGGCGTGTTCGGCTCGGTGGGTCTTCTCGTCGGCGGCCTCTTCCTGCGGCTGGGTGAAGGGCAGTAAGGGGGTGTCCTCGCTGTCTGGCGCGGTGCCCCCCGTCATCTCCTCCCCGGCGGCTTCGCCGGCCGCGAAAGCAGGCGTTTCGGCATTGATGGTTTCGCTCTCGGCGTCTTCCGCATCGGCGAGCGTTTCGTCGTCATTGGTGCGGCGTTTTTCGGCGTGTTCGCCATCTCGGCCGCCGCGCCGGTGGCGGCGGCTGCGTCTTTGCGCGCTGTGGGCCTCGTCCTCGTCCTCATCGCGATGGGCGAGCGCATCCTCGTCGAGCAGCGCCTGCCGATCGGAAACGGGGATTTGATAATAATCGGGATGGATCTCGGAAAAGGCGAGAAAGCCGTGCCGATTGCCGCCGTAATCGACGAAGGCGGCCTGGAGCGAGGGCTCCACACGCGTCACTTTGGCGAGATAGATATTGCCGCGTAGAGGCTTTTTATTGGCGGCTTCGAAATCGAATTCCTCGACCCGGTTACCGCGAAGCACCACTACCCGGGTCTCTTCCGGGTGAGAGGCGTCGATGAGCATTTTGTTGGCCATGTAAAACCCGTTGGGGCAGGGCGCGCGCCGAACTGCCGCTGCCGCCAAGGTCTCGCTGAAGCGAGACCGCGGCACGGCATGGCGGCACGAACGGCGCCATCTGCAAAAGCTGAAATGGATGGGATATGCGGCCGGCGGACCCGGCCGCGAGAGTATGCCGAGGCCCGGCCTTCGCCAGGCCGCCTCGGCGGCCAATAAGTGACGACACGCGAACCAGCATGGGTGCGCCGACATCAAGGCGCATGCTGCAAGCGTTACGCTCGCTGGTCAGATAAGCACCCTTTGGAGGGCAGACCATGTCCTCGTCACCTATTGGGGGCTTCCGTTGGGAAGCCGGCGAAATTCAGTTCCAATGGATGGTGTCAGGACGCTGATGCGACCTTAAAACCTCTCCCTGCATTCATCTGCCGCGAACGGCGCCCCGCGCCGCAACGGCTGACATGCCGGAAGCATCCACATATTCGGTCGGCCGTGAACTTTCTTCGCGTCCGAGCACGAACATGTCTCTAATATCGGGTTACGGGGCGATTTGGCAAGTTTTCCGCGTACTGTTGCGCTGGCGCAACGGCGGACCGCATTCTCTTCTGGCATCCTCATGCTTCATTAACCTCATAGATTCATCTTGCCTTTTGGCTCGATTGACCACGCTGGCGGGGCGCCGTGATCGGAATTTCGGCTCACTCACGATGACGATAGGGCGCGAATCAAGCGCGTGTCTGGGTGCCGGTGGGGACCGGCCGCGACGCGTCGCCCTGCGCCTAGCCGAGGCGCAGCGACGCGGGCCTGGCGTCAGCGCCCTCTTTGTCCTCGCCTTTTTGGCTCTGCTGACCGCTGCAAGCTTCACCATGATAGGTGCCGCGCGGGCCGAAAGCGGCGGCTTGGTGGGGACCCGTGCGCTCGCCGTCTCGCTCGCAGCCCCGCAAACGGCAAAGCCGACGCTGCAGCCCGCGATTGCAGACGCCGTTCATCTCGAAGACGGCAGCGAGCGCGCCACGCTCAGTTTCGATCTGACACATCCGATCGATGCGAGCGCTTTCGTGCTCACAAGGCCAAATCGAATCGTCATCGATTTGCCGGAAGTCGATTTTCGCATCGATCCGCAAGCCGGCAGTGCGGCACGCCCGGTCCATCGTCCAGGGTCGCCGCGCGGGCATCTTCAGGCCAGTGATTTCTCCGGGCTCATAGCCTCCTTCCGATTCGGTCTCTTCGCGGCCGGCAAATCGCGGATTGTCATCAATCTCGCCGCGCCGGCGCGAATCCTGCGCGCGGTAGCCGAACCCGCGCCTGACGGCGGCAAAACCCGCCTCGTCATCGAACTTGCCAAGACCGATCGCGCTGCTTTTCAGGCTGCGGCAAGCAAGGCCGTCCTTACGGCGGCGGCCGAAACCGAGCCGAAAGCGGCGCCGAGCCCCGGCAAAGATGTCGCCGACGCACAGAGCAATCTGCCGGTCGTCGTCGTCGATCCCGGCCATGGCGGAGTCGACAGCGGTGCGATCGTCGATGGTCTCGTCGAGAAGGACATTGTGTTCGACTTTGCCAAAGTGCTCGCCGAGAAGCTTGGGGCGACCGGGCGTTACAAAATCGTCATGACACGCGACAGCGATGTCTTCATTCCACTCGGCGGGCGCGTGCGTATTGCCCGCGATGCCCATGCGGCGCTGTTCGTGTCGATCCATGCCGATACGCTCGCCGCCGATGCTGCGAGCGTCGCCGGGGCGACGATCTATACGATGTCCGATCGCGCCAGCGACGCCGAGGCTGCCCGCACGGCCGAAAAAGAAAACCAATCCGATGCGACGGCCGGCCTCGAAGGCAAAGAGGAGCCGAGCGGCGTTTCCGACATTCTGTTTGATCTGACGCGTCGCGAAACACGCGCCTATAGCCATGTCTTCGCCCGAACTCTGGTCAATTATTGGAAGGTGGCCGGGCAGCTGAACAAGAATCCGGAGCGCGCCGCCGGCTTCCGTGTCTTGACCGCGCCGGATGTTCCCTCCGTCCTGCTCGAACTTGGTTATCTGTCGAATGTAAAGGACGCGAAATCACTGGTCTCGCCGGAATGGCGCGACGCGACCACGGGCAAGGTCGTCGCGGCGATCAATGCCTTCTTCGACTCGCGCGGCACCAGCGCCACTGCAACACCGCCGGCAATGCCGGCTGAGGCCGCGAGCACTGCCGCGGCCGCGACGCTCGACGCCGTGGCGGCTCCCAGCAGCGCGGCGAAATGAGGTGCCCTCTGCGGGCTCAAAATTGACGGCGCAGAGCATCCGCGATCGGGCCTCGAGGATCGCGATTTCGCATTGGCGGCAGAGCGACAGCGCCTCACTATCAACACAAACGCGCCGCACCTAAAGACGATGATATTCCGCGACATTGAACATTGCGCCGGCGTCCGCGCAGCAGCGTCGGGCGGGTTGATTGCCGGCGCAATTCGTCGGGTGAAGAATTACCGATTGAAGAATTACCAGTCAGAAATTTGTGAAGCGATGTTGGGCCGATTGCAATCACGACGCGGCCTCAGTCGAAAAAATGCGATTTCGTGGCGCCAAAACGGCGATGCGAGAACGGATCGGATTGCGCGATCGCCAGATTGGGATAAAAGCGCCGCGATCCCGCATGTGCAAGACGCCATCGGGCTAGAGCGGGATGAGGAAAAGTGGAAACCGGTTTTCCGGCGCAATCAAGTTGACGCAGATTGCGTAGACTTATCTGCATATCCCGCTCTAAACTTTTAAAATCGATCACGTTCATGACTTTGGATTGATTCAATCCAAAGTCATGAATGTGATCTAAAGCCATGCGGCGCTGAGGCGGCGCGGATCCAGAGGCTTTGTCTCACTATGCGGCTGATCGCCCGGTTTTTCAGATTCGTCTTTGCGACCGCCGCGATGCTCTTCGTCGTCGGGATGGGTGCGGCGGCGATCGTCGTCTTCAAGTTCGAGCAGGATCTACCGGACTATACGCAGCTCAAGAATTACGAGCCGCCGGTCATGACGAGAGTCCATGGTGCGGACGGCTCGGTGCTTGCCGAATATTCGCATGAGCGGCGTCTCTATCTGCCGAGCACGGCGATTCCGCCGCTCCTCAAAGACGCCTTCATTTCCGCCGAGGATAAGAATTTCTATAGCCATCACGGCGTCGATCCCGAAGGCGTGGTTCGGGCGCTTCTCGTCCTCGTCGAGGGCGGCAAGCATGTTCAGGGCGCCTCGACCATAACCCAGCAGGTCGCCAAGAATTTCCTTTTGACAAACGAAAGGTCGTTTCAGCGCAAGATCCGCGAAGCGCTGTTGTCTTTGCGAATAGAGGGGGCCTATTCGAAAGAAAAGATCCTGGAACTCTATCTCAACGAGATCTATCTCGGTCTCGGCAATTATGGTGTCGCCGCCGCGGCTTTGAACTATTTCGACAAATCGGTCTATGAGCTCAGCATCGCCGAGACCGCCTATCTCGCGGCCCTGCCGAAGGCACCCAATAATTACAATCCGTTCACCAAGCGCGAACGGGCGATCGACCGACGCAATTGGGTCATCGATCGCATGG
>CAVWXV010000003.1:0-37684 GCA_963759185.1 uncultured Alphaproteobacteria bacterium | reverse complement strand
GCCGCCTCCGACATTGAGGCCGCGCACCTGCGCCATGACCTCGCCGAAGAGCAAGAGCCAGATCGCCGGCTGCAAGGCGCGGGTGAAGAGTTCGCCCGGATCATGCCGCAGCTTGCTGATTTCCGCATCGGCGACGGCAAAGACCTGCAGCAGATAATCGGCGACGCGGCCAAGGATGCGGCGAAGACTACCGCCGCCCTCAGCCACGGGCGCGGATGCTGCGGCGGGTCTGCTGCGTGTCACGATAAGAGCCTCCGCTGTCGATCACGGCGCCGGTGGCATGCGCAAAGACGTCGTCGAGCGTCGCGCCCGGGCCGACATCGTCCTTGAGCTCCTGCGGCGTGCCGACCTCCTGCAATCGGCCATTATGCAGAAGGCCGATCCGGTCGCACAATATATCGGCCTCCTCCATCATATGGGTCGTGATGAGAATGGTCATGCCGAGCTTGTCGCGGAGCTCCTTCACATGCACCCAGACCGCATTGCGGGCGACGGGATCGAGCCCGACCGTCGGCTCGTCCATGAACAGCACGGCCGGCTCGTGGATCATCGACTGGGCGATTTCGAGGCGGCGGATCATGCCGCCGGAATAGGTCGAAACCTGGCGGTCGGCCGCCTCGGTCAGATCCATCATCGCGAGGGCGGCAGCGATCCGCGCCTGGCGTTCGCGCCGCGGCAGAAGATAGAGCCGCGCCGAGAGCAGAAGATTTTCATAGCCCGTCAAAGTGCCGTCGGCCGACAAGAGTTGCGGGATATAGCCGATCCTGCGGCGCACCTCTCCCGGCTGCCGCCTGATGTCGAAGCCCGCCACTTGCGCAGAGCCGGACGTCGGCGGCAGCAAGGTCGTCAGCATTTTTACGAGTGTCGATTTGCCGGCGCCGTTCGGCCCGATGAGGCCGAAGATCTCGCCACTGCCCACGGTCAAGGAAATATCCTCGACCGCGACGAAATCGCCGAAGTGCTTGGTGAGCTGGAGAGTCTCGATGATGGCGGGACGCGTGTTCATGCCGTGCATCATGCCGGGCTGCTGCTGTCGGATCTGGCTTCCCTTAGCTCGGAAGGTTTGGTCCTCATTGCGGTGAATTAAGAACGTCTGCGCCCATCTAGCTATTGTGAAAAAGCGAGACCGAGCCGCACAGTAAGGCCCAGCTCGGCATTCGCAGGTCACGATTTCGTGTGACGAAAGGGAGCTGCGCATGAAGCCTTTCGCCTTGGCGCTCGTCATCATCGCCGCGGCTTTTGCCGCGCTTCATGCGCAAGAACGCGCACCCGACGCGCGTCTGCGCAGGCCGGTCCCGCCCTGGCCGACATCATGAGCACCACCCAATTCCGCCATTTGAAGCTCGGCTATGCCGGGCAAGTCGCCAATTGGCCGCTCGCCCATTATGAAATGGCGCTAATGAGACAGAGTTTCGAGCAGGCGGCGCGGTCCTATCCAGGGGTCGGCAATGTGCCTTTCGCGGAGTTCGTCAAGACCAAGAGCACGCCGGCGCTCGATGAGATCGGGCGGGCGATCGCGGCGCAGAACCGTCAAGGCTTTGCCGTCGCTTTCGAAAAGCTCACCGATGCCTGCAACAGCTGCCATCAGGCAAGCGGCTTCGGCTTTGTGGTGATCCGCGTGCCGACGCTTTCGCCCTCAGCAATCAGGTCTTTCCGCCGCGGGAATGAGATCGCACATCAGCCAGACGCAGGTCACCGCGGCAGAACGGTCGAACCCCTGAGATAGAGATCGACATTATAGGCCGCCTGACGCCCTTCGCGGATCGCCCAGACGACCAGAGATTGGCCGCGCCGCATGTCGCCGCAGGCAAAGATCTTGTCGACTGAGGCTTTGTAAGTCGTGGTGTCGGCCGCGACATTGCCGCGCGGATCGAGCGCAACACCGAGCTTGTCGAGGAGCCCCTCATGCAGGGGCGAGACGAAGCCCATGGCAAGCAGCACGAGATCGGCTTCGATCTCGAAGGAGCTGCCGGCAATCTCCTGCATTTTCGCATCGACGCGCACGCAGCGGAGCTTCTTGACGACGCCATTCTCGCCGATGAATTCCTTGGTGAGCACGCCGAAATCGCGTTTCGCGCCCTCTTCATGGCTCGAGGAGGTGCGCAGCTTCATCGGCCAGTCCGGCCAGGTGAGAAGCTTGTTCTCCTTCTCCGGCGGCTGCGCCATGATTTCGAGCTGAGTGACGCTGACGGCACCCTGCCGCACCGATGTGCCGATGCAGTCCGAGCCGGTGTCGCCGCCGCCGATGACGATGACATGCTTGCTCGACGCCAGGATCGGATCATTGCTCATGATCGGCTCGCGGCCGAGCCGCCGATTCTGCTGGGTCAGAAACTCCATGGCGAAATGGACACCGGCGAGATCGCGGCCCGGGATCGGCAGATCGCGCGGCTTTTCGGCGCCGCCAGCGAGCACGACAGCATCGTATTCGGCAACAAGCTTATTGGGATCGAGATCGACGCCGACATTGACGCCGCCATGAAACTGCACACCTTCCGCCACCATCTGATGCACACGGCGATCGATCAGATGCTTTTCCATCTTGAAATCGGGAATGCCATAGCGCAGCAGGCCACCCGGCTTCAGGTTCTTCTCGAAGACATGCACTTCATGGCCGGCACGGGCGAGCTGCTGCGCGCAGGCGAGGCCGGCCGGACCGGAACCCACGATGACAATGCGCTTGCCGGTCTTGCGTTCGGCCGGCTCCGGCTTGATCCAACCATTGGCAAAGGCCCGGTCGACGATCGTGCATTCGATCGTCTTGATCGTCACCGGACTTTCGTTGAGGTTCAAAGTGCAGGCGGCCTCGCAAGGCGCCGGGCAGATGCGGCCGGTGAATTCCGGGAAATTATTGGTCGAATGGAGATTGCGCGCGGCCTCCTCCCAATCCGAATGATAGACGAGATCGTTCCAATCCGGGATCTGATTGTTGACCGGGCAGCCGGTGTGGCAATAGGGGATGCCGCAATTCATGCAGCGCGCCGCTTGATCCTTCGTCGCCTCTTCCGACAAAGGGATCATGAACTCGCGATAATGCCTGATCCTGTCGGACGCCGGCTCATAGCGCCGATCGCGGCGATCGATCTCGAGGAAGCCTGTAACCTTTCCCATACCCTATCCGATGTTGTGTGCCGATCGTCGAAGTCGCTCGCTAGAGCATTTTCATCATTGACGCAGGTGAAGTGCGTCGAATGGTGCGCGCCTACCTTCTCCCATTGGGAGAAGCTGCCCGCGAAGCGGGGCAGATGAGGGGTTACAATCCTTCAATCGCAGCGTCGTAACCCCTCACCCGGCTGCTCTGCAGCTACCCTCTCCCAAAGGGAGAGGGTGTGCGACACCATGCGCCTTCATTCCCCGGCCGCGGCAAGCAGCGGCAACTCATCGTCCTTCTGCGCCATCATCTCTGCGAGCGCGCGGCGATATTCGACCGGCATCACCTTGCGGAACTTGCCCTTATACTCATCCCATTTGTCGAGGATCAGCCGCGCCCGCGCCGAGCCCGTATGCGTGGCATGATTGGCGATGAGCTGGCGCAAGCGTTCGGCATCGTAACGCGTCATGTCGCGCATCACATCGACGCGGCCATGGAAGTCGAGATCACCGCCCTGGTGATAACTCTTCTGCATCGCTTCCTCTTCTTCGGCGACCGGTTCGAGATCGACCATGGCGAGATTGCAGCGGGCCGCGAATGTCCCGTCCTCATCGAGCACATAAGCGATGCCGCCCGACATGCCGGCGGCAAAATTGCGGCCCGTCTTGCCGATAACGACGACGACGCCGCCGGTCATATATTCGCAGCCATGATCGCCAACGCCTTCGACGACCGTGATCACGCCGGAGTTGCGAACCGCGAAACGCTCGCCGGCCACGCCACGGATATAGCATTCGCCGGCGATCGCGCCATAAAGCACGGTGTTGCCGACGATGATTGCGTCTTCGGCAACGACGCGGGCGTTGGCCGGCGGATAAATGACGACCCTTCCGCCCGACAGACCCTTGCCGACATAATCATTGGCTTCGCCTTCGAGCTCCAAAGTCACGCCATGCGCGAGCCAGGCGCCAAAACTCTGGCCGGCCGTGCCTTTGGCATGCACATGGATGGTCTCGTCGGGCAGACCGGCATGGCCGTAGCGCCTCGCAATGACGCCAGACAGCATGGCGCCGGTCGTGCGGTCGGTGTTGTTGATCTTCGTCTCGATGCGAAGCTTCGTCCCATGCTCGATCGCGAGTTCCGCCTGCGCGATGAGCTGACGGTCGAGCACATTGGCGAGACGATGGTCCTGCCGGGTCGAATGGAAGAGCGCTTCTGGATCGGCTGCCGAAGGCTTGTGAAAAAGCTTCGAGAAATCGAGGCCCTTCGCCTTCCAATGATCGACGAACTTCTGCTTGTCGAGCATCTGCATCTGGCCGATCAATTCATTGAAGCTGCGATAGCCGAGCGCGGCCATCAATTCCCGCACTTCCTCGGCGACGAAGAAGAAGAAATTGATGACATGCTCGGGCTGGCCGATGAAACGCTTGCGCAGCACCGGGTCCTGCGTCGCAATGCCGACGGGGCATGTGTTGAGATGGCATTTGCGCATCATGATACAGCCCGCGGCAATGAGAGGCGCGGTCGCGAAACCGAATTCGTCGGCGCCGAGCAAAGCGCCGATGACGACATCGCGGCCCGTCCTCAACCCGCCATCGACCTGCACGGCGATGCGCGAACGCAGCCGGTTCAACACCAATGTCTGATGCGTCTCGGCCAACCCGATTTCCCACGGGCTGCCGGCATGCTTGATCGAGGTCAAGGGCGAAGCGCCGGTGCCGCCTTCGTAACCGGAAATGGTGACATGATCGGCGCGCGCCTTGGAGACACCGGCGGCAACCGTGCCGACGCCGACTTCCGAGACGAGCTTCACCGACACATCGGCCTCGGGATTGACATTCTTCAGATCGAAGATGAGCTGAGCTAGATCCTCGATCGAATAGATGTCGTGATGCGGCGGCGGCGAAATGAGGCCGACGCCTTGCGTCGAATGGCGCGTCTTGGCGATCACCGCATCGACCTTATGGCCGGGCAATTGGCCGCCTTCGCCAGGCTTTGCGCCTTGCGCCATCTTGATCTGCATCATGTCGGAATTGACGAGATATTCCGTCGTGACGCCGAACCGGCCGGAGGCTACCTGCTTGATCGCCGAGCGCATCGAATCGCCGTTCGGCAAGGGCTTATAGCGGTCGGATTGCTCGCCGCCCTCGCCCGTGTTCGACTTGCCGCCGATGCGGTTCATCGCAATCGCCAGCGTCGTATGCGCCTCGCGCGAGATCGAGCCGAAGGACATGGCGCCCGTCGCGAAGCGCCGGACGATCGAGGCCGCAGGCTCGACCTCTTCGAGCGGCACAGGCAAGCGCCCATCCTCTTCCGCCCCCTTGATGCGGAAGAGGCCACGGATGGTCAGAAGCTGCTCGCTCTGATCATTGAGCAGCGCCGCATAGGCGCGATATTGCTCGCGCGAATTGGCGCGCACGGCATGCTGCAGCAAGGACACTGTCTGCGGCGACCAGCTATGCGCCTCGCCGCGGATACGGAAGGCATAATCGCCGCCGATATCGAGCGCATGGCGATAGATCGGCGCATCGCCGAAAGCATCCTTGTGCCGGCGCAAAGTCTCTTCGGCGATCTCGACGAGACCGATGCCGCCGATCTGCGAGGCCGTGCCGGTGAAATAGCGGGCGACGAAATCCTCGGCGAGGCCGACGGCGTCGAAAATCTGCGCGCCGCAATAGGATTGATAGGTCGAAATGCCCATTTTGGACATGATCTTCAACAGCGCCTTGTCGATCGATTTGACATAGCGCTTGCGAGCTTCGCTGCCGTCGATCTCGTCGGGGAATTCCTCCGCCATGGCGGCGATCGTCTCGAAGGCGAGATAGGGATTGATCGCCTCCGCCCCATAGCCGGCGAGCAATGCGAAATGATGCACCTCGCGCGCTTCGCCGGTTTCGACGACGAGACCGACCGAAGTCCGCAAGCCCTTGCGGATCAGATGATGATGCACGGCCGCGGTGGCGAGCAGCGCCGGAATAGGGATGCGGTCCGGACCGACGAGACGGTCTGACAGCACGATGATCGTATAGCCGCCGGTCACCGCCTGCTCGGCGCGGTCGCAGAGCCTCGCCAGCGCCTCGGCCATGCCTTCGGCACCGCTCTCGGCCGCATAGGTGCTATCGAGCGTGCGCGTGTCGAAAGTCTCTTCGACCATGCCGATGGAGCGGATCTTTTCGAGATCGGCATTGGTCAGGATCGGCTGGCGGACTTCGAGCCGCTTGCGCTTCGCATTGCCGGCATGATCGAAAATATTCGGCCGCGGCCCGATGAAGGAGACGAGGCTCATGACGAGCTCCTCCCGGATCGGATCGATCGGCGGATTCGTCACCTGCGCGAAGGTCTGCTTGAAATAAGTATAGAGCAGCTTCGGCTTGCTCGACAGCGCCGAGATCGGCGTGTCATTGCCCATCGAGCCGACCGCCTCCTGCCCCGTCACCGCCATCGGCTCGAGCAGCATGGAGAGATCTTCCTGCGTATAGCCGAAGGCCTGCTGGCGATCGAGCAGCGAGACATCGCTGCGCGTCGCCCGCGCGTCGACGGAGTTCAGCTCCTCGAGCTTGATCTGCGTGCGCTGCAACCATTCGCCATAGGGATGCAGGGTCGCCAGCGTCTTCTTGATCTCGTCATCCGAGATGATGCGGCCCTGTTCGAGATCGACGAGCAGCATCTTGCCCGGCTGCAGCCGCCATTTGGCAATGATCTTCTCCTGCGGGATCATCGGCAACACGCCCGCCTCCGACGCCATCACGACAAGCCCGTCATCGGTGACGATATAGCGGGCCGGCCGCAGCCCATTGCGGTCGAGCGTCGCGCCGATCTGGCGGCCGTCGGTGAAAGCGACGGCCGCCGGGCCGTCCCAAGGCTCCATCAAAGCCGCATGATATTCATAGAAGGCGCGGCGATCCTCATCCATCAGCGGATTGCCGGACCAAGCCTCCGGGATCAGCATCATCATCGCATGGGCGAGCGAATAGCCGCCCTGGACGAGGAATTCGAGCGCATTGTCGAAACAGGCCGTGTCCGACTGCCCCTCATAGGAAATCGGCCAGAGCTTTGCGATGTCGGCGCCGAACAAATCGGAAGACACCGAGGCCTGCCGCGCCGCCATCCAATTGACATTGCCGCGCAGCGTGTTGATCTCGCCATTATGCGCGACCATGCGATAGGGATGGGCGAGCGACCAGGTCGGGAACGTATTGGTCGAAAAGCGCTGATGCACCAAAGCCAGCGCGGACTCGAACAAGGGCTCCCGCAGATCCTTGAAATAATCGCCGAGCTGGGTCGCGAGCAGCAGCCCCTTATAGACGATCGTGCGCGACGACAGGCTGACCGAATAGAAGCCCTTCATCCGCGCATCGCGCCGATTGTAGACGGTGTTGGAAATCACCTTGCGCAGGATGAAGAGGCGGCGCTCGAAGAGATCCTGCCCGGCCGCACCTGTCCCGGCATTGGCGCCGCGGCCGACAAAGATCTGCCGGATCGCCGGCTCCGTCGGCTTGACACTTTCGCCGAGCCCGCTGGGGTCCACCGGCACGTCGCGCCAGCCGAGAAAGACCTGCCCCTCATCGGCGACGGCCTTTTCAATGATCGCCTCGACGTGGGCGCGGCCTTCATGATCGCGCGGCAAGAAGAAAGTGCCGACCGCATAATCACCCGGCTCGGGCAGAGCAATGCCGAGCTTTGCCGCCTCGCCAGCAAAAAAACGATGCGGGATCTGCACCAGCATGCCGCAGCCGTCGCCGGCCCGCGAATCGGCGCCAACGGCGCCGCGATGATCGAGATTGAGCAAAATCTCAAGCCCTTGGGCGACGATCTCATGCGATTTGCGGTTGTGCAGATCGGCGATGAAGCCGACGCCGCAGGCATCATGCTCACGCTGCGGCGCATAAAGACCTTGGGCCGGCGGCAGACCTGGATCGAGAAAGCCTGGATCGAGAAAGGCTGGATCGAGAAAGGTCGCTTCGGACATCGGCAAAAATCCTGGCACAAAAGACGCGGGGATGGCGCGATACGGGCGTTTCCCGCGGCCGGTCCGGCCACGCGCCGCGCGCTGATCCCGCTCACTATTCCTCATATTTCCGCCCCCCGCGTCCATCCCGAAGCCCGCCGTGAAAGCGCGCTCCACAATGAAGCCAATCGCACACAAACGTCAGCCATCGCCGAGCCGATAGGCTAAGGCAGACCAGCTTCGCCAAATGGCCAATGCCAAAGGGCCAAGCGCTCCTTGCGGCTGTCGGGCGTCGATAAAGGAAAATGGCAGAAATATGCTTGATGGCAAATGGTCAGTAAGGCTGTCCTATCAATAAGGCGAACATTACAGATTTCGTGAAAAACACAAGCGCATTCTGTCGCCCTCTTATCCCAAGCGCGACGGTAAAGCCGATCGAAGCAAGCGTGAGAATTGGCTATCGTGTCGAGGGCGGTCGGCCCTGTCTTTTCAATTGCAGCGCGCCCGTTCGCAGCTTGCGACCAAAGGCGGGCGGAGCGGCCTCCGATTTGCCTCCCCTCATCACAGCTGACAGCGCATAGAGCCCTCGGAGCATCGGAAGCATGGATTTCGCCAGCGACAACAATGTCGGCGCCAGCGCCGAAATCCTCGCCGCCATTGCCGCCGCCAATATGGGTACGGCCCATTCCTATGGCGAGGATCCCTGGACGGCCAAGGCGCTCGCCCGTATCGACGACACTTTCGAGCGGAAAACCGCGAGCTTTCTCGTCGCGACCGGCACCGCCGCCAATGCGCTGGCGCTTGCAGCGCTGACGCCGCCTTATGGCGCCGTCTTCTGCCATAGCGGCGCGCATGTGATGGAAGACGAATGCGGCGCGCCGGAATTTTTTACCGCCGGCGCCAAGCTCGTCGGCATTGAAGGCGCCGCCGGCAAGATCACGCCCGAGACTTTGCAGGCGAAGCTCGCCGCCTTCCCGCGCGGCATGGTCACGCAGGTGCAGCCGGCGGCGCTCTCTTTGTCGCAGGCGACCGAATGCGGCACGCTCTACAGCTCTGCCGAAATCGCCGAGCTCGCGTCGATCGCCCATGCAGCCGGCGTCGCCGTGCATATGGATGGGGCGCGTTTCGCCAATGCGCTCGTCGCGCAAGATTGCACGCCTGCGGAAATGAGCTGGAAGGCCGGCGTCGACGTCCTGTCCTTCGGTGCGACAAAGAATGGCGCGCTCGCCTGCGAGGCAGTGATTTTCTTCGATCCGCAGCGGGCGGAAAATTTCGTCTATCGGCGCAAACGCGGCGGCCATACTTTATCGAAAGGCCGCTTCCTCGGTGCGCAAATGACAGCCTATCTCAAGGCCGGCCATTGGCTCGATCTCGCCCGCAAGGCCAATGCACAAGCGGCCAAGCTCGCGTCGGGCCTGGCGCAAGTGCCGGGCGTAAAATTCGTCTGGCCCTGCGCCGCGAATGAAATCTTCGTGCTCTTGCCGCGCGCCGTCGATCACGCATTGCGGAAAGCCGGCGCGCATTATTATGCGTGGACGTTTCCTGCAATCGATCGGGCTCTAGATCACGATGATTTTGGATTAAATCAATCCAAAATCATGAACGTGATCGATTCTAATAATTTAGAGCTGGATGCGGGCAGAAAACCGGTTTCCACTTTTCCTCATCCCGCTCTCGTAGAGCCGCGCGAGGATGAGGTCTTCATTCGGCTCGTGACCTCTTTCGCCACCGAAGCTGACGACATCGTCCAATTCATCGCCGTGGCGCAAGCCGCAGCGGCGCCTTGATCGCGTCGGAAAACCGATTTTCCCTTGTCCTCACCCCGCTCTAGCCGCAATTGCTGCCGACTTTCGCCGAAATCCTTGCCAAACTTGTAACAGCGCATCCGCGCGCACCGTTCCGAAGAGGCCGAAAGACCTTTCCGGGAGGCGCAAAGGCTCGGAGGATGAGCCGGATGGAGGGAGATCATGACGGGCTCGGATGAATGCTTGGCAAATATGCCATGCCGCCGACGCGCGGGATGGAAGGCCGCCGGACTGGCAGGACTGGGACTTTTGGCGCTCAGCTTCACGGCCAGCCTCCCCGTCCCATCCGCGCAGGCGCAATCTCTACGTTCGTGGTGGTGGCATGCAGACGAAGGTCCGCCACCCATTCCACCGGGTGACGTCGGCCAACGGAGCGCGTCCTGGCATGCCGCCGCGCCCAATATGACCTCCGGCCCGGTTCCTTTGGCGGAAATCCGCCGCCGGGCCAGCCTCGCCGGGCTTCGTCTTCTCGGCACGCCACACCTTAAAGGCCGGGTTTACATCGCCTTTGGCAAAGATACGCACGGTCTGCTGCATCACCTTGCCTTCGACGCCTATGAAGGCACGCTCGTCGAAAACGAGACCTCCGATGTCACAGCGAAAGCAGCCCCGGCGCATCCGGCCTCCGTGGGTCCGCCAGCGCCGCAGCATCCACCCCCGCCGTCGCAGGCGACCAAGGCCCCGGCAAGTCCGGCCCCAGCAAGTCCTGCTCCAGCAAGTCCGGCCGCGGCAAGTCCTGCCCTAGCAAGTCCCGCCGCGGCAAGTCCGGCCGCGGCAAGTCCTGCCCCAGCAAGTCCGGCCCCGCCAAGTCCCGACAAAGCCGCGACTGCAGCTTCGCCAACAACGGAAACGGCAAGGGAGCTGTCTCCCATCAAGCCGCAGCCGGGTTTAAAGGCGGCGCCCACGCCGCAGGATAGCGATATCGACAAGGATTAGAGCATGTCCCGGAAAAGTTGATAGACTTCTCCGATAAAGGACAGGCTCCACATTTTGAAATAACGCCGTTCCACAACAAGAAGGGCGCCTTTTGGGCGCCCTTCGAAATGGCTCTGGCTGTGGGGAGATGGGTTTTAGGCCGCCTTCGCCTGCTCGCCCACTTCCGGCTTCTTGGCGACCGGCGTGTCAATGTGGATCTGCCGCGGCTTCTGGGCCTCCGGCAGCTCACGGATAAGATCGACATGGAGCAGGCCGTTTTCGAGGCTCGCCCCTTGCACCTGCACGTGATCGGCGAGCTGGAACCGACGCTCGAAGGCGCGGGCGGCGATGCCTTGATAGAGCACTTCGCTCTTCGGCGCGCTCTCGACCTGGCTCTCCTTGGAGCCGCGGATCGTCAAGCTGCCTTCCTTGACCTCGATCGAGAGCTCTTTCTCCGAAAAGCCGGCGACCGCGACAGTGATGCGGTAGGCATTTTCGGCAGTGTGTTCGATATTATAGGGCGGATAGGTTGGTGCCGCCTCAAAGCCCGCCGCCGCCTGATTGACGAGATTGAACAGGCGGTCGAAACCAACGGTCGAACGATAGAGCGGTGCGAGATCCATATGACGCATGTCATCCTCCTAAATTAAGCGAGTGCGGACATGGCAAGCTAATGCGCCCAAAGACCTACGTCTCGGCGCTGCGTCTTAGGCCCTGCCCGGTCCATTCGCGCGTCCGCTGCGGCCCGCGCTTGATTTGATGTGGGAGTGGATTTTTGCCGCGCAAGGGTGGGGTCGCGGCGAGTTGCGCCGAATTTTTGGACGATCGAAGGGAAGCGGTCGGTGCGCGACTTGGCTCTTTCGTTTCGCCGCGACGCACGGCATAGGAAAGCCGAGGCGACAGGATCGGATAGGTGCCCATGGATCTCTATGCCATTCCTGACAATCCGGTCCCGCCGGGAGCCGTCGTTTCTGCAATCACGGCAAAAGACGGTGTTGCTCTACGCGTCGCGCGCTGGTCTGCGGGAGCGGCCAGCCGGGGCACTGTGACGGTTTTGCCGGGATATGCGGAATTCATCGAAAGATATTTCGAGACGATCACCGAATTACTGGCGCGGCGGTTCGATGTCGTCGCCATGGATTGGCGCGGCCAGGGCCTATCGCAGCGCCAACTCCGCGACTTCCGCAAGGGCCATATTGATGATTTCGACCTTTACCAATCGGACCTTGCCGCGCTTGCCGAATGCGTGCTCGAACCGTTTTGCAGCAAGCCCTGGTTTGCGCTCGGCCATTCCATGGCGGCCGCGATCCTCATTGCGCAGGCGCGGGCCGGCCGCTCGCCCTTTGCCCGCATCGTCCTGACGGCGCCGATGATCGCGATCGCCGGGCTGCGGTTCAAAAAGGCCGCCGAGCTTTGTGTAGAAGGGCTCGACATTCTCGGCTTCGGCGGCGCCTATGTTCCCGGCGGCAGCGGCACGCCGGTTTTTCTCCGGCCTTTTTCGGAAACCACCCTTACCTCGGATGCGGCGCGCTACCGGCGCACGGCGGAGATCCTGCGCGTCGCGCCTGATCTCGGCATCGGCGATCCGACGATCGGCTGGACGAATGCCGCCTTTCATCTGATGCGGCAGTTCGAGGATGCGGATTATCCCCGCCGGACCCTCACGCCGATTCTCGTCATCGCCAGCGGCGCCGACCGCATCGTCGCGACGGCCGCTGTCGAGAGCTTCGCGAGCCGGCTGAAGGCCGGGCGGTTGATCACCCTTCCCTATGCCAAGCATGAGATATTGATGGAGCGGGATATGTTTCGCGCGCAATTCTGGGCCGCCTTCGACGGCTTCATCCCCGGCGTCGAGGACAGGCTCGCGCAATCCGTCGCCGCGGCAATGAATGCGCCGAAACGCAGGCGTTCGATTTGGCCATGGCAACGCACGGCTGCCAAAGCATGACGCCGAAGCGTCGATTACGAGCAAACTGCACGCGGGCCATTCGCGGCGACGTTCTTTCTGGTATGTATTGCGGCGCTGGAAATGGAAGGGATCAGATTGGAGGAAATTTAAAAATTATCGCTGTAGCCAATCACCTACCAACTGAACCACTTTTGTTTCCTTCCCATAAATATCCTCAGCCGTTATTTCCCAATTCGTCTCGTTAGCTTGAACGAGAGTCTTTGGTAAGCTGACATAAAATAATAGGACACCGGAGATCGGCGTTAAACTTACTTGGGTTTCTCTAACTTTTATCTCAAGGGAATTCGAGGCCAATAATTTTGTAGAATTAAATGGTCCTATCGCGGTTAGCACGTTTGGCATTGCAGTCAGCTGCGCGACGACAGGTGGCGCGCCGTTTGGAATTATTTTCATAGACCATTTAGTCACGATACTTGGTGCGCCGGTATTCCAAATGCGAGCGTCAATAGCGATTCCTGTTACATCTGGCATTAAATCCGGGATGAACACATTTGCGCCAGATAAAGCGATATGAAACTCTGGTTTAGATGATGCTTTTGTCGGGTCATCATTTCGTAAATCGGCAACAATCAAGCCCGCGCCAAACCCAAGTAAAAGTATGCCAAGGCCAATGCCTGAAGCGGTTATCCATGGGGGGATTTTAGGCCACCCCTCTGGAGCAAAGGTCCAGAGACCAATGATTAGAGCGAGTGCCAGCCCAAATATAGCGATAGCCCGGTCCAGCATGTTTGGATCCTACACAAGCAAAATGTAGGTAGCATAATTGGTCCGTGGCGTCAGCGCCATGAGACCGGACTTTTTGGATAAGCTCATGCGTCGAAAATGACGAGCATGCCGAAAAGGGCGTCATTGCGAGGAGCGTAGCGACGAAGCAATCCAGCGGTGGTTCTGGATTGCTTCGCTTCGCTCGCAATGACGCCCTCCGCGCCACAATAGCGTTATCGGCAAGAGCGAGTGATGAAGCAGCCCTGCGTATATCTTATGGCGAATAAGCGAAATGGCACGCTCTATACCGGCGTGACATCCAATCTCTCTCAGCGGGCTTATCAGCATCGCATGGGATTAATCGCAGGATTTACGACCCGCTATGGCTGCAAGATGCTGGTCTGGTACGAGCGCTATGAGCGTATGGACGAGGCGATCGCACGGGAGAAACAGATTAAAGCCGGCTCGCGCCTGAAGAAACTCGCGTTGATCGAAGCCATGAACCCGGACTGGCGCGATCTCTATGCCGAACTGAACCAATGATGCAGCAGGCCACGTCATTGCGAGGAGCTTTAGCGACGAAGCAGTCCAGCCAACGCCTCTGGATTGCTTCGCTCCGCTCGCAATGACGGCCGATATCACCCCGCGAGCAGCTCCAGCACCTTCGCATGGACGCGTCGGTCGCCGGCAGCGACGACATCGCCGCCTTGGGCCGCACTGCCGCCGGTCCAATTCGTCACAATGCCACCGGCGCCTTGGATGATCGGGATCAAGGGCGCGATGTCATAAGTCTGGACACCGGCCTCGATGACGCAATCGACATGGCCAGCGGCAAGCATGGCGAAGGCGTAACAGTCGTAGCCGTAGCGTGAGAGCCGCACCGCCGTCTCAACCCGCCGGAAGGCTGCGAGCGCATCCGGCGGATAAAGCAGCGGCGAGGTTGTCATCAGAGTCGCTTCGGAGAGCCCGACACAGGCACGTGTCTTGAGCTTGCGCTCGGTCGGCGCATGGTCGGAGCCGGGTCCGCGCCAGCGCGCCATCTGGCCGTCGCCGGTGAAATATTCGCGCGTGAACGGCTGCACCATCATGCCATAGATCGGCATGCCATTGTGGAGCAGGCCGATCAACGTGCCCCAGGTCGGAAAGCCGGAGATGAAGCTCTTTGTGCCGTCGATCGGATCGAGCACCCAGACATATTCGGCATCGGCCCGGTCGTTGCCGAATTCCTCGCCGATGATGCCATGATGCGCAAAGGTCCGGTTGATCAGACGGCGCATGGCCGATTCCGCCGCGCGATCCGCCTCCGTCACGGGATCAAACATGCCGCCGCGGCTCTTGTCCTCCGCCCCGAGCGAGGTCCGAAAGAAGGGCATGAGCGTGCGGCCGGCCACATCGGCAAGCGCTTCGACGAAAGCGGCAAAATCGACGGCTGTCATGAACCGGCCTTCTGTGACGCAACTAAAAAAGATCGTGGGACGATCCGTTCCAGGATCGGGAGGCCGACGTCAAGCGGTCGAAGCGGAAGCCATGAAGGCTATCAGAAGGCAAAGCGCGGCCGCCCGACCCGTCAGCCTGACACCGACAGGCACCAATTCGAAAACGTTCCAGTCGGAATACGCATAACCAAGATTTGAACGCGGCAGGGCCGCCATATGCCCGCCTTGAGCGGCGCCATAGCTTGTATTGTATACACAAAAATAACAATGATTCCAATATATTATGTCATAAGCTGCGGCCGGCAGACGCAGTTGGGGAAAAATGGGTCAGGAGGGCTTGCGCTTTGTGCGGCGCACGTGCATATTACTGCGGTGCGGTAACATTGTTGCCGCTGATGCCCTCCTTGGGCGTTTCCTCCCTAGACTTGGGCCGCTTGTGGCAACGCAAGCGGCCTCTTTCATATGGGAGCTGCCCGCATATGGGAGCTGCCCGTTGCGGATCGGCTGATATTCATTCAGCAGCGGCACGCTCGTTGCCGCGGCGCGCCGCGAGCAGGCAAGCGAGCTGATCGGACGACACGGCAGAGATCGGCGGCAACCTGCGCAAAGCGCGCGGCTTTGTCCATCGTCTTTTCGTCCATGTAGAGAGCGCGATTGATCTCGATCTGCAGCGCATGGAAATGATTGGCCGGATCACCGTAATGTTCGGTGATGAAGCCGCCGGCATAGGGCTTGTTGCGCATCACCATATAGCCGAGCCGGCGCAATTCATATTCGACCGTATCGACAATCGCCGTCTCGCAGCTCGTGCCGTAACGGTCGCCGAGGACGAAATCGGCTTTGATCCTGCGATCTGACGGATTATCCGGCAGCGGCACGCTCGAGACCGACGGCATCGAATGGCAATCGATGAGAACCGCAAGGCCGAAGACCTGCGTGCGCCCGCTCGAGCAGCAACGCGCAGACTGCGATGATAGGGCTTATAGAGCTTGTCGATGCGGGCGAGCGCCTCCTCGACCTTCAGCCGTCCGCCATAGATTTCCTGCGAATCGCCGACGACGCGGGCAATCGTCCCGAGTCCGCCGGCGACCCGCACGGAGCGCGTATTGGCGAAGACCGGCAGCCGCCCGTCGAACATGCGCGGATCGAGCTCATAGGGCTCGCGGTTCAAATCGAGATAGGCACGCGGAAAACGGGCGCGGATCAGTGGCGCGCCATGCTCCACCATGCCGGCAAACAATTGTCGACATAAGCATCTTCCGACCGGCGCAAGCGTCATCGCATCGAGCCGCGCCGCGGTAAGAAGCTCTGCGGATAGACGGCGCCGGAATGCGGCGATGAAAAAACCAGCGGCGACGCGAGGGCGTACGGCTCCAGCACGTCAAAGGGCGGATCGAGCTCGGGCTCATGCGGTTGCCCTTCCGCAAAGAATTTTGCTGCATTGCTCCGGATGCCGGGCCGGCCGGAAGACATGAATGCTCCTTTTGACCCGAGTTTCATATTTGCCCGAGTTTCATAGGGACGCCCTTCGCAGGAAGGTTCATTTGCGCAAAACGCATGGCTCACGCTCGCGGCCAAAAACCAGCTGCGGGGACCGCCGCACCCGTTCCACCTGGACGAAAGCCGCGCCTCAGGCGGCAATCTCCTGCTTTTGAACCCATCGGCAGTTTGCCGCGGCGCCCGGTGCAGACGGACCAGCGAGAGTGTGGCAAGAGAAGGCGTCTCTGTCCACTGTCCGCTGGATAGCTCCTGTCGCTTGGCGGCCAAAGCAGGTCGATGGCGCGGCAATCCTCATTATTCAGCTGCGGTTCGTCGGCGGCAGGCCAATCTATCTTTATTTTACACCGCTGAACGCCTCCTAAAGGCCATAGAATGCCTTTCCTTGGGCAAAGATCTCAGACCTTCACTCGATTTTTACCGGACGCCGCTTTGATGGCAGGCATTACTCCGAGGCCAAAATGACCGACAGCTCCTTTCCGCCAAATCTCCGGATCCTCCTCGCCGAAGACGACAATGACATGCGCCGCTTTCTCGCCAAGGCACTGCAGAATGCCGGCTTCTGCGTCACCTCCTTCGACAATGGGCTCTCAGCCTATAATCGGCTGCGGGAGGAACCGTTTCAGCTTCTTCTCACCGATATCGTCATGCCGGAGATGGACGGCATCGAGCTCGCCCGACGGGCGACCGAACTCGATCCCGACATCAAGGTGATGTTCATCACCGGTTTTGCGGCGGTGGCGCTGAACCCCGACAATAATGCGCCCGAAGCAGGCGAAAATCCTCTCCAAGCCTTTTCATCTCAAGGATCTGGTGAACGAGGTCCAGCGCCTGCTCGCAGCTTGAAACCTGCCAGATCTGAGCGAAGGCATGGGGGGCGATCGCTGAAGGCCATTGCCGCTTGCGCCATAGCAATCGAGCCGATATAGGCTGCCATCCGGCCGCTTAAGCTGGTCTCGGGCGCGTAGCTCAGCGGGAGAGCACTACGTTGACATCGTAGGGGTCACAGGTTCGATCCCTGTCGCGCCCACCATTGCCTGCCAAGCCTTCCGCCATCACCAGCGCAGCCATTTTGACCCGGCGATGCTGCCGATCGTCACGACGATGATCGTTGCCAGGCTGTACCAGGTCGCAAAAAAGAGCGGCGAATCATCGGGGCAATGGGTCGCATAGATCGCCGCCCCGATCGCGGCGGCGAGGAGGCCCGCGCCGGCTCCGGCGAGCCTCGGATTGGTCGGCGCACCCCGCTTCAGGACAATGAGCGCGGCAACCAACGGTCCAAAGGACAGCATCGGAACGAAGAGCACGCAATAGCGCGCATTATGCCCGATCAGGCTGGCGCCCCAATGGGCTTGAGGCACCACGACGAGTTCGGTCACGACAGCGGCGGCGAGCGCCAGAGCGAGCAGGCCGAACATGGTCAGCGAGGCGCGCAGATCGGCGCCCGGCCGCACAAGCCGCAGCGCCATCGGCAAGGCGCAGGCGATGAGCGCCCAGGGAAAAATCAGCTTGAACAGGAGTCGCGGCTCGGGAAGCAGCGCCAGAAGATGCGGGCGGGGTCCGAGAATGACGGAATAGAGCAAAATCGAGAGCGCAATTCCAGGCAAGAGGCCAAGCGCCAGCGCCAGCGTCAGCGGTGTTTTCGGGCCGGTCTGGTCGGCGGCAAGGGCGCGGATGAGATTCTCGGTCTTCATGTCTTAGGTCTAATCACCCTGTGTCGAGAATTTCACGGCGAGCGCGGCGAGGCCGCGGTGGAGCGCCACACGCACCGCCCCTTGGCTCATGGACAGATCCGCCGCCGTTTCCGCGATCGAAGCGCCGGCGACGGCGATGGATCGAACGACTTTGCGCTGGACGGTTGAAAGGCTGTCGAGATGGCGGTCGATATCGGCGCCGATCAGGCTCGGCTCGTCCGCCTCGGCCGCGAGCGTTTCGGCGAAATCATCGAGCGGCAGATGGATTCGGCGGCCGCGCCGGCGCAGGAAGTCGATGACCTTGTGCCGCGCGATGGTAAAGACCCAGGGAGCGACCGGCGCGCTCTCTATCCAGGTCTGACGCTTCAAGTGAATGGCGAGCAAAATCTCCTGCACGATATCCTCTGAATCAGCTTCCGGCGCTACGGCACGAGCCAGCGCGCGGCGCACAAACCGTCGCAGCGCAGGCGTCAAAAGGGTGAGAAAACGCTGATAGGCCAGCGCATCGCCAGCATTGGCAGCCCGCAGCAAGAAACCCCATTCGCTGTCCGTGTCCTCGCGCAAAGTTTCCTCGATCTCTTCGTCCCGCGAACACCAGCCGTTACATGCCTGCTCGGCGCCGATTTGTCACGCTTTCGTGATAGGTAATGCTTAGCCGCTTCGTAACGCCTGGCGATCCAGCTGCGAAGATAGCGGCGTGCGACCCTTTCCGGTCGGCCACGGGACCTACCAGAGCGTTCGGCGCCCGTGTTCATCAGGTTCATATCGGGAAAAGATGATGACGACCAAGACCACGATCACCGCAGCGACTCTCGCTTCCTCGCTCGCTGCCGCTCTGACCCTTGCCGCCATCCCGGCACAGGCCCAGGACACAACCACGGCGATGGAAAAATGCTACGGCGTCGCGCTCAAGGGCCAAAATGACTGCGCCGCTGGGCCTGGCACCACCTGCGCGGGGACCCAGAAGGTCGATTACCAGGGCAATTCCTGGAAATACGTCCCCAAGGGCACTTGCGAATCCATCACGACCCCTAAGGGTCACGGTTCGCTCGCGCCGACGAAATCATGATCTGCAAAAGCTACAGCGGATTCTTCAAGTCCCGACGCCGGAGCGCAAATCATGGACAATCGATCCTTGCTTCAAGCTGCGATCGGCGTCGGCTTCAAGCCGCAGCATTTCGCGGCGATCCTCGAGCAACCCCGCCGGCTCGACTTCTTTGAAATTCATGCCGAGAATTATATGGGCGCCGGTGGGCCGCCGCATGCGCAGCTCGGAGCACTTCGCCGCGATTATGCGCTGTCGGTCCATGGCGTCGGCCTGTCGATCGGCGGCCAAGGCCCGCTCGACCACGCCCATCTCGCGCGTCTCAAAGCGGTCTGCGACCGCTATCAGCCGGAGCTCGTTTCCGAGCATCTCGCCTGGTCGAGCCATGGCGGCGCCTTCTTCAACGATCTCCTGCCGCTTCCGCTGACAGAGGCGACACTCGCCCGCGTCATCGCCCATGTCGATGGCGTGCAAGAGATCTTGCAACGGCAAGTCCTGATCGAAAATCCGGCAACCTATTTGCGCTTTGGAGCGAGCACGATTCCGGAGCCGGATTTTCTTGCCGAACTGGCAAAGCGCAGCGGCTGCGGCCTCCTGCTCGATGTCAACAATCTCTATGTCAGTTCGTCTAATCATGGCTTCGATCCCGCCGCCTATCTCGATGCTTTCGCTGTGAGCGCCGTCGGCGAGATCCATCTCGCCGGCCACAGTTTTGCAGCGACGGAGCACGGCGGACACCTCCTCATCGACACGCATGGCGAAGCAATCGCCGATCCGGTCTTCGCCCTTTATGCGCAGGTGCTGACGCTGACTGGCCCTGTGCCGAGCCTGATCGAACGCGACAATGACGTGCCGGATTGGCCGGTGCTTCTGGCCGAAGCGGAGAAAGCCGCCGCTCTGCTCGCCGCCGCAAGAGATCGTCGCGACGCGGCAAGCCGCGCTGCATGAGGGGGATCACGATGCTCGATTTTGATCCGGCCGTTTTTGCTGCCGCCATTCTCGATCAAGCCTTGCCCCTGCCCGACGGCATTGTCGAGAGTGGCGGCATCTCGCGCGAAGATCGCTTCGCCGTCCATCGCAATAATGTCGTGCAAGGGTTGATCGCGGCGCTCGAAACGCGGTTTCCAATGGTTCGGCGCGTCGTCGGCGAAACATTCTTTGCTGCCGCTGCGCACCTCTACGCGCTGCAAAATCCGCCGCACTCGCCGATCATGGCCTTCTATGGCGAGGATTTTCCCAATTTCCTCGCGCATTTCGAGCCCTGTGCGGAACTCCCCTATCTCGCCGATCTGGCACGGCTCGAAGCGGCCCGCACCAGAGCCTATCACGCGGCCGATGCGACGCCCTTGTCGCAAGAGGCCTTAGCCAGCCTCGCGCCCGGCGATCTCATAAGCCTGCGCGTTACCCTGCATCCTTCGCTCTCCATTGTCTCATCGCCTTATCCCGTTGCGACGATCTTCGCGATGAATAGCGGCGACCTGCCGCTGGCAGCAATCGAGGACTGGCAGAGCGAAGATGTCTTTGTCGCGCGTCCCGCCACCACGGTGGAGGTCCGCCGCCTAAATTCCGGCGGCGCGCTTTTTCTGACAAGACTGTCGGAGGCCGCGACGCTCGCAGAAGCGGCAGACGCCGCGCTTGCGGCCGAACCGGATTTCGATCTCACCGTCAATCTCGCCGGCCTCATCCGCTTCGGCCTGATCACAGAGATCTCTGCAACACCATCTCCTGTGTTTTGACGGAAAGGATGCCTCCATGCCTGCTCTCAGCGCGTCGACGCAAGCACCAGCGATCTGGCCCATCCGGCTCATCGGCCAGATCATTGAAGGTCTCGAAGCTATTCCCTATTCGCTGATCGCCTTAGCCGCACGGATCTTTCCCGCGGCAGTCTTCTGGATGTCCGGCGAAACCAAGGTCGAGGGCTGGCATCTCAAGGCGAGCGCTATCACCCTCTTCAGAGAAGACTATCATTTGCCGCTCGTCGATCCGGTGATCGCCGCCCATGCCGCCGCCGTCGCGGAGCATCTGTTTCCCATCCTCTTGGTCTTGGGCCTGGCGAGCCGTTTTGCGGCCTTCTCGCTTCTCTTCATGACGGCAGTGATCGAGATCTTCGTCTATCCCGATGCTTGGCCGACGCATGGAGTCTGGGCGACCTGCTTTCTGATCGTGATCTCGCGCGGCCCGGGCCTATTTTCGCTCGATCATCTCATTGCACGCGCCTTCGGGTGCGCGACGCCAGCAAAATAAACAGTGGCCGTCATGCGCGGACTTGATCCGCGCATCCAGGAACGCCGGTTGACGAAGGCATTCATAGACGCCAGCTTGCCGAGAGCGGCAGCTCGCGTTCGATCGGAGCGTCCGCCGCTCTCGCGCCTGGATGCGCGGATCAAGTCCGCGCATGACGGCAGCCCCTTAGCCGCAAGGGGGGAAGGGTAAGCGCCACAGATTTTGCCTATTGGCTGACGGCGCCGCTATGATCCGGCTCCATCGCAAAGGCGGCAGCGAAAAGCGCGCGCGTGTAATCGCTCTTCGGATAGGTGACGATCGCGTCCCGCTCACCCGCTTCCACGACCTGTCCTTGCCGCATCACGATGATGCGATGCGCCATGGCGCGCACTACTTTGAGATCATGGCTGATGAAGAGATAGGCGAGATTGCGCTTGGTCTGCAGGCCGCGCAAAAGATCGACGATCTGCGCCTGCACCGACATGTCGAGCGCCGAGGTCGGCTCGTCGAGCACGACCAGCTTCGGCTCCAGCGCCAAAGCCCGCGCAATCGCGATGCGCTGCCTCTGGCCACCGGAAAACTCATGCGGATAGCGATCCATGAGCGCCGGATCGAGCCCCGCATCCAAAAGCGCATGGGCAACGATTTCGCGCTGCGCTTCGAAGCCGAGACTCTTGTTTTGCACGCTTAAGCCCTCGGCCACGATATCGGCGACCGACATGCGCGGCGACAACGAGCCATAGGGGTCCTGAAAGACGATCTGCATGTCGCGGCGCAGAGGGCGCATTGCCTTGAAGCCGAGCCTATCGATGGCCCGGCCGAGATAAACGATCCTTCCTTCCGAGCGGATGAGCCGCAAAAGCGCAAGGCCGAGGGTCGTCTTGCCGCAGCCCGACTCGCCGACGATGCCGATCGTCTCGCCTTTATGCAAAGTTAAGGAGACGCCGTCGACGGCTTTGATGGCGCCGACCGTGCGCCGGAAAAAGCCGCGCTTGATCGGGAAATGAACCCGCAGATCTGTCGCTTCGAGAATGACTTGTGCCGCAGGGTCCAAGACAGGCGGCGCGCCTTTGGGCTCGGCCGCGAGCAGCGCCTTGGTATAGGGGTGCTGAGGTGTCGTGAAAATATGCTCGACCTTGCCGCTCTCGACGATGCGGCCGTTCTGCATGACGGCGACATCATCGGCAATCTTGCGGACGATGTTGAGATCATGGGTGATGAAAAGCATCGCCATGTCATGGCGCGTCTGCAGATCCTTCAACAGCGCGAGGATCTGCGCCTGCACCGTGACGTCGAGCGCCGTCGTCGGCTCGTCGGCGATGAAGAGATCCGGTCGATTGGCGAGCGCCATAGCGATCATCACGCGCTGCCGCTGCCCGCCCGAAAGCTGATGCGGATAGGCGCCGAGCCGGCCGGCCGGATCTCTGATGCCGGCCTCTTCGAGAAGCGCGATAATCTGCGGCCGCAGCTTGCCGCCATTGGCCTTGCCATGCAGCTCGAGGATCTCGCCGATCTGGCGCTCGATCGTATGCAGCGGATTGAGCGAGGTCATCGGCTCCTGAAAGACCATGGTGATCGCATTGCCGCGAATGGCGCGCAAATGCTGCTCGCGGCAGGCCAGCAGATCCTCGCCCTTGAACAGCACTTTTCCCGCAGCCACAGCGCCCACCGGCAGCAGCCGCAGAATGGAGAGCGCGGTCAGCGATTTGCCCGAGCCTGATTTGCCGACGAGCGCCAGAGTGCGGCCGCGCTCGAGCGCGAGCGACACATCGTCGACGGCTTTGACGCCGCCGCTCTGAGCAAAGGCGACGGAGAGATTATGAATTTCGAGCAGCGGGGTTTCAGGCACGGAGGTTTCCAAAATCGCTTTTAGGCCCGATGGGTCTATTCCATTCTCAGCCGATCGTCTTCCGCGGATCGAAGGCGTCGCGCACCGCCTCGCCGATGAAGACGAGAAGCGATAGCATGAGCGCGATGGAGACGAAGCCGGTGATGCCGAGCCATGGCGCCTGAAGATTGTTTTTGCCCTGCAAGAGCAATTCGCCGAGCGACGCCGAGCCGGGCGGCAGGCCAAAACCCAGAAAATCGAGCGCGGTCAGTGTCGTGATCGAGCCATTGAGCACGAAAGGCAAATAGGTCAAGGTCGCGACCATGGCATTGGGCAAGAGATGGCGCAGCATGATCCGCGCATTGGAGAGCCCCAACGCCCGCGCCGCATTCACATATTCGAAATTGCGCGCGCGCAGAAATTCGGCGCGCACGACATGCACGAGATTGACCCAGGAGAAGAGGAGCAAAATGCCGAGCAGGACGAAGAAGCTCGGCGTGATGATCGATGAAATGATGATCAAAAGATAAAGATGCGGCAGCGACGTCCAAATCTCGATGAAGCGCTGGAAAAGAAGATCGATCCAGCCGCCGAAATAGCCTTGCACGGCCCCCGCCGCAATGCCGACGACGGAGGAGATCGAAGCGAGCGCCAGGCCGAAGAGAATGGAAATCCGAAAGCCATAGATCAGCCTGGCCACCACATCGCGGCCCTGATCATCCGTGCCAAGCCAATTCCATTCGATATCGGCGCAGCCATGATTTGGCTTGCCGGGCGGCAGCATGCGCGCCGCTGCGGCGTCGCATTGCGCATGGCTCAACAGCCAGGTCGGTGCCGACGGCGCCGGCGTCGGCAAGGCGCGCTCGATTGTCTGATAGGAAAAATGGATCGGGGGCCAGATCATATAGCCATGCGCATCGATCTCCTGCGCGACAAAGAGATCGCGATAATCGGTTCTGGCGAGAAAGCCGCCGAACTTCGCTTCCGGATAATCCTGGAAGACCGGGAACAGATATTCGCCCTTGTAAAAGACGAGGAGCGGCCGATCATTGGCGATGAATTCGGCAAAGAGCGAAAGCACGAATAGAAAGAGGAAAATCCACAAAGACCAGAAGCCACGCTTATTGTTGCGGAAATTGGCAAGACGACGGCGGTTGAGCGGGGTGAGCGTGATCAGGCCGCGCCGCGCCAATGGCGGCGCAAGACGCTTTTCCGCCGTCGACGCCTCGCCCTGCAATTGGCTGAGCACCATCCTCAGACCTCCCGCGTCTCGAAATCGATGCGCGGATCGATCCAGGTATAGATGAGATCGGACAAGAGATTCACGACGAGCCCGAGCAAAGCGAAAATATAGAGATCGGCGAAGACGATCGGATAGTCGCGATTGACGATCGCTTCGAAGGAGAGAAGGCCGAGACCATCGAGGGAGAAGATCGTCTCGATCAGCAGCGAGCCACCGAAAAAGGCATTGATGAAGGCGCCGGGAAAGCTGGCGACGACGATCATCATCGCATTGCGAAACACATGCCCATAGAGAATCCGGCGCTCCGTCAAGCCTTTCATCCGCGCCGTCGTCACATATTGCTTGCGGATCTCGTCGAGGAAGGAATTTTTGGTGAGAAAGGTCACTGTGGCAAAGGCGCCGAGCGTCAGCGCAAGAACCGGCAAGGTGACGTGCCAGAGATAATCCTCGACTTTGCCGAGAAGCGAGAGCTGCGCGAAATTCTCCGACGTGAGGCCGCGCAGCGGAAAGATCTGCCAGAAGGACCCGCCGCAAAAGAGGACGATGAGCAGAACCGCGAAGAGAAAGCTCGGAATGGCATAGCCAACGATGACGACGGCCGAAGTCCAGACATCGAAGCGCGAGCCGTCGCGCACCGCCTTGGCAACGCCGAGCGGAATCGAGATCAGATAGGAGAGAAGCGTCATCCAGAGCCCGAGCGAGATCGAGACAGGCAATTTCTGCTTGATGAGATCGATGACCGGCACATCGCGAAAATAGGAGCGACCGAAATCGAAGGTCAGATAATTCTTGAGCATCAGGACGAAGCGCGTAAGCGGCGGCTTGTCGAAGCCGAATTGCTTTTCGAGCTCGGCGATGAATTTGGGATCGAGGCCTTCGGCACCACGATATTTGGCTGAAAAATTCGAAGTGGTGGCGATCTCATTGCCACCGCCGGAAAAATGCGAGGTAGCGCCTGTATCGAGCCCCTGCAATTGCGCGAGAATATGCTCGACCGGCCCGCCCGGCGCGAATTGCACGATGGCGAAGGAGATCGCCAAAATGCCGAAGATCGTCGGGATCATCAAGAGAACGCGGCGCGCAATATAGGCGAACATCGCTGCCTCATTGTCCCGCGAAATTGATGCGCTTGGCCTTGTCGGGATCGTACCACCAGGTCGTAACAATCCCCGGATCGTAGCTCGGCGCTTTTTTAGGCCGCCCGAATATGTCCCAGAACGCGATCCAATGCGACGGCTTGTACCAATGCGGCACCCAATAATGCCCGGCCCGAAGGACACGGTCGAGCGCTCTGCAAATATGCACGAGCTCATCGCGTGAGGAGGCCACGAGCGCCTTGGCGATCAACGCGTCGACGACCGGATCGGCGATACCGACGACATTGCGTGAGCCATGGGTGTTCGCCGATTCCGAACCAAACAGCGCAAGCAGCTCCTCGCCCGGTGAAAACGACATGACAAGCCGCTCGGTGATGATGTCGAAGTCGAAATCATCGATGCGCAGCTTGTATTGCGCCGCATCCACGACGCGAATATGCGCGTCGATGCCGAGTTGCTTCAGATTCCTGACGAAAGACTGTGTATGCGGCTCGAGGCCGGTTTCATCGTAGAGAAATTCGAGCCGAAACGGACTTCCGTCGGGAAGCAGAAGCAAAGTGTCCTGGCGCTTGCATCCTGCCGCGAGCAGAAGTTCATTCGCATGCCGCAGCAGGACTTGATCCTGCCCGGAACCATCGGACACGGGCGGCACATAGGCCGTGCCGAAGACCGCAGGCGGAAGCTTGTCGCGGAACGGCGTCAGCAATGCAAGCTCTTTGGCATCGGGCAGGCCTTTGGCCGCCATATCCGAGTTTTCGAAATAGGAGACCGTGCGCTCATAGGCCCCATACATGAGGTTCTTATTGGTCCAAGTGAAGTCGAAGGCATTGCCGATCGCCTCGCGAATGCGCGGATCCTTCAGGGCCGGACGCCGGATATTGAAAAGCCAGCCTTGGATGCCGGAAATATTTTTGTCCGGGATTGTCTCGCGCTTCACACGAGCTTCGCGAATGGCCGGAAAGTCATAGCCTGTCGCCCAGGTCGATGATTTGAATTCCTCATGCACGGTGAAGGCGCCGGATTTGAAGGCCTCGAAAGCGACGGCGCGATCGCTGAAATAATCATAGCGGATGGTATCGAAATTAGATTGTCCGACATTGACCGGCAGGTCCTTGGCCCAATAATCGGCGACCCTTTCGAAGCTGATGAAGCGGCCCTGATCGACGCGGCCGACCTTATAGGGACCCGAACCCAATGGCGGCTCGAGCGTCGTCTGATCGAAGGCGCGATTTGCGTAAAAGGCGGCCGAGAAAATAGGATAGCTGGCGACGAGCAAGGGCAGTTCGCGGCTGCGCCGAGGCGCAAATGTCACGACGAGCTCATAGTCACCGTCCGGCGTCGCGGCCACCATGTTGCGCAAATTCAACCGGATCGTCGGATGCCCTTTCGCCTTCAGAATGTTGAGCGAGAAAGCGACATCCTTGGCGGTCAATGGCGTGCCGTCGTGAAACCGCGCCTCTTTGCGCAGCAAGAACCGATAGGTGAGCCTATCGGCCGAAATGCGGATCTTATGCGCGACGAGGCCGTAGAGCGCATCATGTTCGTCGAGACTGTTTTTGAGCAGGCTGTCGAATACGAAATCCATCCCGAGGGCCGGATCGCCGCGCAGGATGAAGGCATTGAGCGAATTGAAGGTGCCCAACATTTCCTGCGATACGGTGCCGCCTTTCGGTGCCGATGGATTTACATAGGCGAAGGCCTTGAAATCCGGCTTCTCGGCGAGGTCGCCGAAGGTCGAGAGGCCAAAGCTCTCGACCTCAGTTCCCGGTGCATTTTCCGCAGAGCCGCGGCCGGACAATAAAGTGCCGAGCGTGAGACCGGCGCCCGCGCCTGCCAGCGCCTCGCGGCGGGTCATTCGAATCCGACGATCTTGGGACAAACGAACCTCGCCTCGCAAAGGGACCAAGCGTATAAATATAGCTCGATGATTTGAGGGGATTATGTCGGATTTTCGTGGCGGGGCTAGAGCGGTTTCAGATTAAGGCAAGCTCCCCAAAAGCTGCGCGAGATTGGATCTTGGTCGCTTGGAACGGTTTCGCAGTCCGCGCGACGGCGAAAGCGATGTCAAGAATAGGGAGCATATCCCAATTCGCAAAAGGTCAGCGACTTTTACTTCTCACGCCCGAGAGGTTCCGATCCAGCTCTTTCGAAGCCGATATCCGGTGGCCCCATCTTATTTCTTGGGCTGGGGCGCGGGCGCTGGCGTGGGTGCTGGCAAGGACACTGGACTGTCCGACAACGTCCGCAGATAGGCAAGAATATCGGCCCGCTTGCCCGCCTCCGGGACGCCGGCGAAGGCCATTTTCGTGCCGTTCACGAAGGCCTTGGGATCGGTGATGAAACTATTGAGATCTTCGAAGGTCCAATTGCCGCCCTTCGCCTTCATCCCGGCGGAATAGTCGAAGCCGGCGACCGAGCCCTTTGGCCGATCAACGACGCCCCAGAGCGGCGGTCCGATCTTGACGCCCGCGCCCTTTTCGAAACTATGGCAGGCTTGGCAAGGTTTGGTGTCGGCCTCGCCCTTTTTCGGATCGGCCTTGGCGAGGAGGTCCGGCAGCGGCACCTCCGGAGCCGGCTTGGCGCCCGCCTCTGCGGCCGCCGCTGTTTGGGCGGTCGGCAGAGCATAGCCAGACTTCGCCGGCTTCGACTGCGTGAAGATCGCGTCGGCGAGCACGCCGGTTCCTAGAGTAAAGAGGAGCGCGCCAAGAAGAGCGCCGGCTATTTTGTTGAATTCGAATGAATCGATATCCCCCAGCTCCGCCAAATTGCCGATGTTGCGGCACCGATTGCGGTCTACCGAAGCACCCTGGCGCGACGCTCCGCCTCGCCTGCGGCCTGCCGGCCCGGCTTTGTACCGGGCGAGCGATGGTTAGGCGCTTTGCGGCCGGCTTGGCAACACGTATAAGCGCTGAGGTCTTGCTACCTTTTGCCGCCAGGAAGCATCACGAGCGTCACGAGCGTGCTGGCCGCCGGGCCATTCCGGGGACCCTCCCTCCTGCGGGGAGCGACCGCTCCGCGCATAATGGCGTTGCGGAACCATGCCGATCGGCCCCTGCCCATTCGAAGAGATGCCGCACTAATGCCGGGGCCCATCATCATCATTCCCGCCCGTCTCGCCGCGAACCGCTTGCCCGGCAAGCCGCTCGCCGAGATTTGCGGCGAGGCGATGATCGTCCATGTCTGGCGGCGCGCCACAAAGGCCGCGCTCGGCCCGGTCCTCGTCGCAACCGACAGCAAGGCCATCGCCGAGACGGTCCGCGCCGCGGGCGGCAAAGCGGTTCTGACGCGGCCCGACCATATGTCCGGCTCGGACCGGATCTTCGAAGCGCTGCAAAGCTTTGACCCAAAGGGCGATTTTGATGTCGTCATCAATCTGCAGGGCGATCTGCCGCTGATCGCACCTGCCTATCTCGCCGCAGCCCTGACCCCGCTCGCAGAGCCGAGCGTCGACATAGCGACGCTCGCGGCACCGATCGCGCGGCAGCAGGAGCGCGACGATCCGAATATCGTCAAGGTCATCGGCGCTCCACTCTCGTCGGGACGGCTACGGGCGCTTTATTTCACCCGCGCCATGGCGCCCGGGGCGAAGGTCCCCTCTATCATCACATCGGGCTCTATGCTTATAGGCGGGGAGCGCTCGAACGTTTCGTGGCCTTGCCGCCCTCGGCTCTCGAACGCCGCGAGAAGCTTGAACAATTGCGCGCGCTCGAAGCCGGCATGCGCATCGATGTCGCCCTCGTCGAGGAAGCTGTCTTCGGCGTTGACACGCCGGCTGATCTCGACCGCGCGCGGGCACTCTTGAGGCCGAAATGACAAGATCGAAGATCGCCTATCAGGGCGAGCCCGGCGCCAATTCCCACATCGCCTGCCGCGATGTCTTTCCGCAATTGGAGCCCTTGCCCTGCGCCACTTTCGAAGACGCGCTCGCCGCCGTCTCGGAAGCCGCGGCGGAATTCGCCATGATCCCGATCGAAAATTCGATCGCCGGCCGCGTTGCCGACATCCATCATCTGCTGCCGACCGCCGGGCTCTATATCGTCGGCGAATATTTCCTGCCGATCCATTTCCATCTGCTCGGCGTCAAGGGCGCCCATCTCGAAGACGTCAAAGCCGTCTACAGCCATGTCCATGCGCTCGGCCAGTGCCGCAAGATCATTCGCGCGCTGGGCGTTACAACCCATATATCGGGGGATACGGCTGGTTCGGCCCGAGAAGTGGCCGAATGGCAGGACAAGCACAAGGCCTCGCTTGCGCCGGGTCTTGCCGCCGAAATCTATGACCTCGATATCCTGGCCGCCGACGTCGAGGACGCGGCGCATAATACGACGCGCTTCATCATTCTTGCACGGACGCCGGAATGGCCGCGGCCGGAGGATGGGGCGTGCGTGACGACCTTCGTCTTTCGCGTCCGCAATGTGCCGGCGGCGCTCTATAAAGCGCTTGGCGGCTTCGCCACCAATGGCGTCAATATGACCAAGCTCGAAAGCTATATGGTCGAAGGCGAATTCACCGCCACGCAGTTCCTCGCCGATGTCGATGCCCACCCGGACCAGCCGGGGCTTTCGCGCGCGTTCGAGGAGCTGGCCTTCTTCTGTAAGGAATTCAAGATATTGGGCGTCTATCCAGCGCATCAATTCCGGATCTTGAGCGAGCAAAAACGGGAGCTCGAAACATGAGCGACGCAATTGACCCCGAGCAAAGCGCGAAAGTCACGCTGTTTCCGCTGCTCGGCTATGCGACCCACACTTTGCCCGGCGAACTCGTCATGGTGACGCTCGAACTCCCGCTTGACGCTGCGGCGCCCGAAGCGGCGCGCCAGCTGCTGCGGATCGGATTGCGGGCAGAAGGCGCAAGGCAATTGTCCTCGAGCCTGCGGCTTGCCGCCGAGGCGGCCGAAATGGGCCAGGCACTTTCGCCGAAAAGCTGCTAGATTGCCGCGGCGCAAGCTCCGATCCGCCGAGATCCGCGGTTGCCGCGCGGCCACAGGATTGAAATTTCAACAAAAGCGCAAAGAAAGATGAGCGCCGTCATGGCCCAAATTGGGCCACCGGCCGTAATCCCGCCATTAAGCGCACTTTAACCATTGAAGACGATGGCGCGAATGCAATGGATGTCGTGAAGCTCTCATAAAGGTTGACGGAACCTTCGCTTAACCATCGGTCGTTAGGACAGGCTGACCCGGCTGTCTCCAAAGGAGTTCACTCATGAGTTTTTGTCAACGCGCGAGCGGGCTGAAATGGGCCGCCATATTGGGCGCCGCTCTCATGATGGCCGCTTGCGCCAAGAACCCGGCAGAGGACGCTGCCGCCTATGGCGTCGCGGCACCAGGCAGCCCGCAGGATTTCGCCGTGAATGTCGGCGACCGCGTCTTCTTCGAGACGGATTCGAGCGCGCTGACCAGCACCGCTCAGGCAACCCTCGACAAGCAGGCACGCTGGCTGCAGCAATATCCACGCTACGCTTTCACCATCGAAGGCTATGCCGACGAGCGCGGCACGCGCGAATATAATTTCGCGCTGGGCGCCAGGCGGGCCGAGACGGTCAAGGAATATCTGGTCGCCCGTGGCATTTCCGCTGCGCGGTTCCGGACGATCAGCTATGGCAAGGAGCGGCCGGTTGCCGTGTGCAACGACATCTCCTGCTGGTCGCAAAACCGTCGCGCGGTCACCGCGCTCGGCGGCAACCAATCGTGATGCGGGCTGAGCGGCGGCTCCCCCCTTACCGCCGCGGCTTCCGGCCCAAATCACGATGGGAAGTCATGACCTCAAGTTCATGACCCGATTTATGACATCGTTCATGAGCCAAGCTTGGCCGGCGCTCCGCACAGGAGCGCCGGATTTTTTTGCGCATTCAGCGTCGCTTTTTTGATCTGGCGAGGCGCGCGGCGACGGCGTAGCATCGCCGCCATGGGCGTCACCATCTACCATAATCCGTCCTGCGGCACGTCGCGCAAAGTGCTTGGCTTCCTCCGCGATGCCGGCATCGAGCCGCAGATCGTTCTTTATCTCAAGGAGCCGCCGACCAAGGCGGCGCTCACCGACCTTCTCAAGCGGATGAAGATGACGCCGCGCGAGCTGTTGCGCCGCCGCGGCACGCCTTATGACGAATTAGGCCTCGGCGATGCAAGCCTCTCCGATGCTGCGCTCATCGAGGCAATGGTCAAGCATCCGATCCTGATCGAGCGGCCCATTGTCGTGACCGAGAAAGGTGCTGTCTTGTGCCGGCCACCGGAACGCGTCACCGAGATTTTGCCCGGGAAAACGGCGGCAGCGAAACCCGCTGCGAAAAAAGCCAAATAGAACCACGAAGAGCCAGGCGCTCCGTCACGCGAACGTGAAGCGCATTGGATCTGGGGCGCCTACACCTTCGGCACGGCCCTGCTTACCTGCAAGCAGGTTCTCCCGCCGCACAGCAATATTCGCCCGCATTCTAAAAACGAGGACGTAAAGATGATCCGTTTCACCTTGAACGGGAAGCCGCAGGAGCTCGATACGGCGACCGAAAAGCCGCTGCTCTGGGTTCTGCGCGACGAGCTTGGTCTCACCGGCACCAAATTCGGCTGCGGCCAAGCTCTCTGCGGAGCCTGCACCGTGCATGTCGACGGGCAGCCGGCACGCGCCTGCATCACTCAGATCGCCGATGTCGCCAACAAGACCGTCACGACAATCGAAGGTGTGACCGGGCATGTCGCGGAAATCGTGCAGACGAGCTGGACCAAGCTCGACGTTCCGCAATGCGGCTACTGCCAAACGGGCCAGGTGATGGCGGCGATTGCGCTGCTCGCTGCGAAGAAGGCGCCGAGCGATTCGGACATTGACGATGCGATGAGCGGCAATCTCTGCCGCTGCAACACTTATCAGCGCATTCGCGCGGCCGTGCATGACGCCGCCAAAAGATTGGGGGCCTGACATGTTCATGAAGTCTCTCGCACAGCGGCTCGGCTTGCCCACCGATCAATTGCCCGTCGATCAATTGCCGCTCTCGCGGCGCGGTTTTCTCATCGGTGCAACGGCGGTCGGCTCGAGCCTCGTCGTCGGTTTTGCCGCAGCAGCGGAAGGCCCCGCTGGCACGGCTTCCGTGATCAATCCCTTCGACGGCTATGTGAAGATCGACCCTGACGATCGCGTCACCGTCTATTCCGCCCATATGGACATGGGCCAAGGCATCTATTTCGGCATCGCGACCTTGGTTCAGGACGAGCTCGACGCCGATTGGGCGAAGCTCAACGTCGTCGGCGGCTTCGGCAACAAAGCGCTTTACGGCAATGTCGCCTGGGGCGGCACGATGGAAGGCACGGGCGGCTCTTCTGGCACCTTCTCGTCATGGGAGCGTTATCGCAAAGCCGGCGCCACGGCGCGCAGCATGCTGATTGCCGCGGCAGCCGCGGCATGGAGCCTGCCGGCAGCAGAGATCACGGCCAAGAAGGGCGTGCTCAGCCATGCGAGCGGCAGGTCGGCGCGTTATGGCGAGATGGCTGCGGCTGCCGCGCGCCTGCCCGTGCCGCAGAGCGTCGCGCTCAAAGCACGCAAAGACTGGACCTATATCGGCGACGCGGCTCTGCCGCGCTATGATTCAGGCGTGAAGGCGGAAGGACGCCAAGAGTTCACCAGCGATGTGCGCCTGCCGGAAATGCTGACGGCGGTGATGATCCATCCGCCGCGTTTCGGCGCGACATTGAAGAGCTTCGATGGAGCGAAGGCAAAGAAAGTCAAAGGCGTCGTCGATGTCGTCGTCATCCCGCGCGGCATTGCGGTCGTTGCGACCGGCATGTGGGAGGCGATGCAGGGCCGCGCCCAAGTCACGGCCGAATGGGACGAGACGCAAATCGAGGGGCGCAGCTCCGCCGACATTCTCGCCGCCTATCGTGCCGCCGCCGACAAGGGCGGCGAGGCGACCGCGACAAACATGGGCGATGTCGATGCCGCCTTTGCCGCCGCGGCCGGAAAGATTGTCGAAGCGCGCTATGAATTCCCCTATCTCGCGCATGCGGCGCTCGAACCCTTGAATGCCGTCGCGCGGATGAATGGCGATGGCACGCTCGAAGTCTGGGGCGGCCATCAGATGCCCGACATCTATCAGGCGGCCGCGGCGAAAACCGCCGGCATTACGCCCGACAAGGTCGTCTTGCATGTCATGAAGACGGGCGGCGGCTTCGGCCGCCGCGCGGTGGCCGATGCCGACATCATTGTCGAGGCGGTCGGCGTCGCCAAGGCGATCGGCTGGAAGGCGCCAGTGAAAGTGCAATGGGCGCGCGAAGACGATATGCGCGGCGGCCGCTATCGGCCGGCCTATGTCCATAAGCTCAAGGCCGTCTTCGACAAAGCGGGCGAACTCGTCGGCCTCCACGATACGATCGTCGGCCAATCGATCATGAAAGGCACGCCCTTTGCCGCGGGCGCGATCAAAAATGGTGTCGACGCCACCTCCGTCGAAGGCATGGCGAACCAGCCTTATGCGATCCCCAATTTCCGCGTCGATCTGACGACGCCGGAGAGCAAAGTCCCGGTGCTCTGGTGGCGCTCCGTGGGTTCGACCCACACGGCCTATGCGCTCGAATGTTTCATGGACGAGCTTGCCGAGGCGGCCGGCAAGGATCCCCTCGCCTTCCGCCTCGCTTTGCTGCAACAGAAGCCGCGCCATGCCGCGGTCTTGAAGCTCGCAGCCGAAAAGGCCGGCTGGGGCAAGCCGCTACCCGCAGGGCATGCGCTTGGCATTGCGCTCGCCGAATCCTTCAAGACCTATGTCGCGCAAGTGGCGGAAGTGTCACTTGACGCCAATCATGGCGTGAAGGTCCACCGCGTCACCTGCGCCGTCGATTGCGGCATTGCGGTCAATCCGGATCAAGTCAAGGCGCAGATGGAGGGCGGCATCGGCTTCGGCCTCGGCGCCATTCTGAAGTCGCAAATCACCTTCGATCTCGGCAAAGTGGTGCAAGGCAATTTCGACACTTACGATGTGCTGCACCTCAATGAGATGCCGCAGGTCGAAGTCTATATCGTGCCGTCCGACGAGCATCCGACGGGTGTCGGCGAGCCGGGCGTCCCGCCGATCGGCCCCGCCGTCGCCAATGCCGCCTATCGGGTCAATAAGAAGCGGATTTGCAGCCTGCCGTTCTCGCAGGCGTGACGATGTGAGGCTGGGAAGAAGAACGGAGGCGCCGATGAAGCTGCTTATCCTTCCCCTTCAGGGGAAGGTGGCAGCGGCGCAAAGCGACGCTGCCGGATGGGGTCCTTAAGGCTGAACCCCACCCCACCCGGCCGCTAAGCGGCCACCCTCCCCTTTTTCAAGGGGAGGGATTGCACTCACACTTGCGGCTGCGGCTCGAGCCCGGGTTCCGGGCCCGGCTTCGGCCGGCTGGAGCCTGTCGTCGGAACCGGCGACGGACGCGGTGGCGGAGGCGGTGTGGGCTCGCCGAGCTCGCGCACAGGCGGGCGGCCCTGAAACAAGGCCATGATCTCGTCGCCCGTCAGCGTCTCGTATTCGAGCAGCCCCTTGGCGAGAATTTCGAGTTCATGCCGCTTCTCGGTGATGATCCTTGTCGCGTCGGCGAGCCCGAATTCGACCAGGCGGCGCACTTCGGCATCGATCTTCTGCGAGGTCGCTTCCGAAATATTCTGCTGCCGGCCCATGGAATAGCCGAGAAACACTTCTTCCTGATTCTCGCCATACATCACGGTGCCGAGCTCGTCGGAGAAGCCCCAGCGCGTGACCATGGCTCTTGCGAGCTTCGTTGCCTGCTCGATGTCGGACTGCGCACCCGAGGTGACCTTGTCCTTGCCGAAGACGATCTCCTCGGACACGCGGCCGCCCATCAGGACGGCGAGCCGCGAGGTCATCTGCTCATAGCTCATCGACAGCTTGTCGCGTTCCGGCAGCTGCATGACCATGCCGAGCGCACGGCCGCGCGGGATGATGGTCGCCTTATGCACGGGATCGGTCGCCGGCACATTGAGCGCGACGATCGCATGACCGCCCTCATGATAGGCCGTCAGGATCTTTTCCTGCTCGGTCATGACGAGGGTGCGGCGCTCGGCGCCCATCATGATCTTGTCCTTGGCGTCCTCGAACTCGGCCATGGTGACGACGCGCTTACCGCGCCGCGCCGCGAGCAGCGCCGCCTCATTGACGAGATTCATGAGATCCGCGCCGGAAAATCCGGGCGTGCCGCGCGCCACCACCTTGAGATCGACATCCGGCGAGAGCGGCACTTTGCGCACATGCACTTTGAGGATGCGCTCGCGGCCGATCACGTCGGGATTGGGCACGACGATCTGGCGGTCGAAACGGCCCGGCCGCAGCAAGGCGGGATCGAGCACATCCGGCCGGTTCGTCGCCGCGATGAGGATGATGCCTTCATTGGCGTCGAAACCGTCCATCTCGACGAGCAGCTGGTTCAAGGTCTGCTCGCGCTCGTCATTACCGCCGCCGAGACCGGCGCCGCGATGCCGACCGACCGCATCGATCTCATCGATGAAGATGATGCAAGGCGCATTCTTCTTCGCCTGTTCGAACATGTCGCGGACGCGGCTCGCGCCGACGCCGACGAACATTTCGACGAAGTCGGAGCCGGAAATGGTGAAGAAGGGGACATTCGCTTCGCCGGCGATCGCGCGCGCAAGCAAGGTCTTGCCCGTGCCCGGCGGTCCGACGAGCAGGACGCCGCGCGGAATTCTGCCGCCGAGCCTTTGGAATTTCTGCGGATCACGCAGAAATTCGACGATCTCCTGCAGATCTTCCTTGGCCTCGTCGACGCCAGCGACATCCTCGAAGGTGACGCGGCCATGCGCCTCCGTCAGCAATTTCGCCTTGGATTTGCCAAAGCCCATGGCCTTCCCGCCGGCCCCCTGCATTTGCCGGGACAGGAAGATCCACACCCCCAGAAAGGCGAGCAGCGGCAGACCGTTGACGAGAAGCGTCACGAGCCAGCTGTTGCCGTCCGACGGCGGCTTGGCCGAGATCGACACGTTTTTCTTGTAGAGCGTCTGCACCAAACTCGGATCATTTGGCGAATAGGTCGAGAAGGCGCGGTTATCGGTAAAATGACCGGTGATCTCATTACCGGAGATGGTCACTTCCCGAACATGGCCCTGATCGACCTCGTTCAAGAGCTGACTGAAAGTGATGTCCTGCGTCGGCGGTCGCTGCCCCGGGTTTTGGAACAACATGACCAAAGCAACGACAAGCAGGAATATGATTACCCAAAGCGCAAAATTCCGGAAATTCGGATTCATCTTCAACCTGCGACAGGCGATTTGCCGGCAGCAAATCGCCCGCTCGATAAAGCGCACCTATGGTGCATGGTAAAAACAATGTAGGCGCCAGAGAGGGCCTTGCCAAGGGAAGTCATTCAGATGTTACCGGATCTCGGCCGGCCGAGGGCGACACTCCCCGCAAAGGTGAATTTTCCGTCGATCGAACCGAGGGCCGGCCGCGCCGGCGCGGCTTTTCCCGGCAAATCGTCAAGCTTCCCTCGCGGTCCAGGACGAGTGCCATGCCGGCGAGACTGCCGCGCCAGGCCTCGCGCTTTTGCAAGGCCGCCTGAAGCGACGCCGTCAAAGTCTCGAGCCGATCGAGACGCAAGGGCTTGGCCATGCCGAGCGCATGGATCTCAGCCTCGATGAGCCGGCGCAAAATCTCGGCTGGTTCCGCCGCGAGCGCAGAGATTGGGGCGGAAAACTGTCCATCGGCGCGTGTTGCATGCCAAGTTGCACGCAGCTTTTCGGTGTAGACATCGAGTGCGAGATCGGCGCGCGCGGCGCGCCGGCCGAGCCGCAGAAGCGCGTCGCGGTCGAGCCCTTCCGCTGCGAGCATGGGTGCAAGCCGGCGCAGACGGGCGCGGGCGAAAACAAGATTTTCGTTCGATGGATCGCGAAAAAACGGCTGGCCGCGTGCCTCGCAGAAAGCAATCAAGGCATCTTTTGGGCAATCGAGCAAAGGCCGCAAATGAATGAGAGCGCCGCGGCGCGCCGCGACCGGCATGCCGGCGAGACCCGAAAGCCCGCTGCCGCGCAGCAGACGGAAGAGGATCGTCTCGGCCTGATCGTCGGCATGATGCGCGGTCACGAGATAATCCGCACCGATCTCTGCAGCATAGGCGCCAAGAAGCGCATAGCGCGCCTCGCGCGCACGCTCCTGAATTGCCGTCTTGGGCTTCGCACCTTCCCAAAAGAGAATCCGATGCGGTAGGC
>CAVWXV010000002.1:0-7147 GCA_963759185.1 uncultured Alphaproteobacteria bacterium | reverse complement strand
AAGCGCGCCCGCCCAAAGAGCAACCTGCTCCGCTTCCTGACGCGATTCGGGCCGCAATCCATGATCGACCGTCGCAACGAAGAGCGGCGGTGCAGCGCCGGTTTTCGCCCAATCCGCCGCCATGAGCATCAAGGCGACGGAATCAGGTCCGCCAGAGACCGCGAGCAACACGCCGCGCGCGCGCTCCAAAGGCGCAAAATGCGCGGCGAGATCCGCTGGCCCGAACATCTCCACAACAAACTCCAAAAAGCTAGACGACGCGTCGGAGCGGGATGAGGAAAAGTGGGAACCGGTTTTCCGCCCGCATCCCGCTCCAATTATTGGAATCGATCACGTTGATAAGACATCGGATATATCCGATGTCTCAAACATGACTTTGGATTGATTTATCCAAAGTCATCGTGATCTACCGTCGAACAGCCCGATGCGCATCGGACAAACCGTCCGGTCCATGACAATAGGCGGAAAATCAGAAAGTTGCAGGAGACCGCAGATCCGTGGCCACGGCTTTCACGGGCTCACTCCGCTGCCGGCTCAGCATTGCGCGCGCTTGGCTTCCCGCTCAGCGCCTGCCTTGATCGCCGCCGAGGCATTCGGATATTTGCGGGGCACCTCGCTGAACGTCGCGCAGGCCTGTTCCTTGGCGCCGAGCGCGTGCAATGCTTCGCCAAGCCGCAGCATGGCCTCAGGCGCGCGCGGCGAACTCGCATAATTGGTCGAAATCTTCAAATATTGTTCGGCAGCTTCGCGTTGCCGGCCGCGCAGATAATAGGTCTCGCCAAGGTAGTAGAGCGCATCGGAAGCGCGCCTGTTCTTCGGATTTTTCGCGATAAAGGCGGCGAAGCTCCGCTCGGCGTTCTCATAATCCTTCTGCTTCATATAGCCGAGGGCGATGTCGAATTCTTCTTTCGTGGCATTGCCTTGCGTGTCGGCGATCACCGTGCCCCCAGGTGTCGTCAAAGCGGCCGTGCCGGGGCCGGTCGACGGGCGCAAGGGAGGCACGCTGCCCGTGGTTGCGGCCGCCGGGGTCGCCGGCGGCGACGCGCCGGCCAGTGGATTTGCGGACCGCTGTGGGCTGCTCAAAAGATCGATCGGCGCGTCATCATTGCTGGCGACGTCGCCACTCGCAGCGCCCGCAGCGCCACCCGCAGCGCCACCCGATTGAGGCCCAACGGCGCCGAGAACGCGCGGCGCACCCGGCGCATTCGGATCCTTGGTCGGATCGAAAGCATCATCGCGCGATCCCGACTGCGGCGCAGCTGTCATCTGCGCAGGTGTCGCCTGCGCACCAGGGCTGCCGGCAGCCACCGACGGAGACGGCGATGCCGGGCTTGAGATCTCGCTGCGTTTCGGCAGTGATTTTGCGCCGCCCTTCCGGGACAATTCCTGAAACCGGAACTCGACGTCTTGTTGGAATTTCCGCATCTGGTCTTCGAGCTGGTGATTGGCGAACTGGAGCTGCTCGATCTTGCCATTGAGCTGGCGGACCTGCTCTTCCATCTGACCGATCCGCACGACGAGAGTTGCATCAGCCGCTCCGCCGCCATCGGAACCGTCGCCCCCACCGCCAACATTCTCCGGCGGCACGCCATAGGACTGGGCGATCTCGAGACCTGCCGCGGCGCCTGCGCCAGATGCCGGGTTGGCGCGTGCCTCGTCCGGCGCGATAAGATGCGAGCTCGGCTCGGCGTGTCCGACCAAGCAACCAAAAGCCATCCCCGCATAGACGAAAATCGCTGCGAAAATCACGGCGACAACCGGCACCGCCAGAGCTCTCTTCAAATGAGCCATTGCGTAAAGATCCCAAGGCAAATTCAAGCGCGTCACATCATAAAGCACAGTTCGGCCAAAGTTAGGAGACGGCCGCGGATTTGTCCGCAGCCGACGTGCAGGACCAGTTCATGACCAGTTCATGACCAGTTCATGGCCGCTGCATGATGGCTTGGCCAATGCTTCGCCCGATTTGGGCGAAGAGCCGCATTTCGTTTGACCCGGCCGCCGCTTCCATCGCTATGATGCGAGCGAAGGTGAAAGCAAGACAATTTGCGCCCGTGCACCCTAGATATGGTAACGCTCCCGCTCGTCACCGCTCTCATTCAAGAAATTAGTGCATCTTCGGACGCAAAACCGGTATCCACTTTTGCTGAAAATGCTCAAGAGCCGATCCCAATGCCGTCATATCCTGAGAAATTGCGGCGACCCAACCGTTAAGGTAAATCGAGCTAAATAATGGCCTAATACTTTGAAATCGAGGAAATTTGTGGGCCAGTTAGGTTACTGGACGCTGGCCGTTATTCGCCTGCGGCGGTGCCGGTTCCCACTTTTCCTCGTCCCAGCCTAGGCGTCCGGAGCTTGCGCTGCGGTATCATCCTATGATCAGGACCGGCTTGGCGGTAAGCTGCCGACCTGGCTGGCAACGAAGGACGACTTTGTTCATGGTCCGCAAACATTTCGGAACGGATGGAATCCGCGGTCTCGCCAATAAAGTGATCACGCCCGAACTTGCCATGAAGGTCGCGCAGGCAACCGGCGTGCTCTTCCAGCGCGGCGAACATCGGCACAGAGCCGTGATCGGCAAGGATACGCGGCTTTCCGGCTATATGATCGAAACCGCCATGGTCGCCGGATTTACCTCGGTCGGCGTCGATGTCCTCCTGCTCGGCCCGATGCCGACGCCGGCGGTCGCCATGCTGATTCATTCGATGCGGGCGGATGTCGGCGTCATGATCTCCGCCTCGCACAACCTCTACGAGGACAATGGCATCAAATTGTTCGGGCCGGACGGCTATAAGCTCTCCGACGAGTTAGAAGCCCGGATCGAAGCGCTTCTCGACAAGGAGGTCGCACTCAAATTGTCGAAGTCGGCCGATCTCGGCCGCGCCATGCGTGTCGAAGGCGATCGCGCCCGCTATATCGAATTCGCCAAACGGACCTTGGTTCGCAATCTCTCGCTCGAAGGTTTACGGATCGTCGTCGATTGCGCCAATGGCGCCGCCTATAGAGTAGCGCCTGAGGCGCTGTGGGAACTCGGTGCGGAAGTCTTCAAGATCGGCGTCGAGCCGGACGGCTTCAACATCAACCGGGACGTCGGCTCCACGGCGCCCACCGCACTCATGAACAAAGTGCGTGAGATGCGCGCCGATATCGGCATCGCGCTCGATGGCGATGCCGATCGCGTGCTCATCGTTGACGAGCGCGGCAAGGTCGTCGACGGCGATCAGGTGATGGCTGCGATCGCCGAAGACTGGAAGGCGAATGGCCGCTTGGCGCAGCCGGGCGTTGTCGCCACGCTGATGTCGAATCTCGGCCTCGAACGCTATCTCAACAGTCTCGGTCTGTTGCTGGCGCGCACGCCGGTCGGCGACCGCTATGTGCTCGAACATATGCGCGCGCACGGCTATAACCTCGGCGGCGAACAGTCCGGCCACATCATCCTCACGGATTATTGCACGACCGGCGACGGCCTCGTCGCGGCGCTGCAATTGCTCGCCGTCGTCAAACGCAAGATGCGGCCGGTGAGCGAGGTCTGCCATCGCTTCGAGCCTTTGCCGCAGATCCTCAAGAACGTCCGCTTCAAGGCCCGCGCGCCGCTCGAAGAAGAGCATGTGTCGAAAGTCATCGAGGACGGCAGGCGCAAGCTCGGTAACGCCGGCCGCCTGATCATCCGCCTCTCCGGCACCGAACCGGTGGTGCGTGTCATGGGGGAAGGCGATGATCATGATCTCGTCGAACGAATCGTCGACGATGTGTGTGAAGCCTTGAGCGCCGCGGCGGCATGACGTTTCGCTACTGGCGCATCAGCAGTTTCTAAGAAACAGGGTTAATAGAGCCTTAAGCTCTTTGGCCAAGTCCCCTGTGAGCGCATGCTTAACCTTAAAAACTAGGGTTAAGCTGCCTTTAAGATCTTTGCGACATTTTCCTTCATCGAACGATTGGTTCGGGCGCTCCGCCCGCAGCCTAGGAAGGGAATAGATCGTCATGGCCAGGTTTTCCGGCAGCATGCAATTCTTCCTTGCCGGCGCGCTTGCCGTCGGCGCAACTGGCGCCGCCGCAGCGGCGGATCTGGCGCTGCCGCCGCCGCCAGTGATTGAATTGACGGCACCGATGCAGTTCAACGGCTGGTATTTGCGCGGCGATGTCGGAGTGGGCTTCGACGAGATGAGCAATTTCGCCTCGACCGATGCCTCCTTCGTTCCCGGCTTCCAATATGACGGCGCGGGGCTGGGCACGCAGGCCATTATCGGCGGCGGTGTCGGCTATCAGTTCAACAATTGGTTCCGAGCGGATGTCACCGGTGAATATCGCACGCCGTCAAAATTCTGGGCGATGGAGAGCTATGCTGGCGGCGTTGGTTTCGGCCCTGGCGGCGACGCCTACACGGCAAGCGTGCGTAGCGCGGTCGTCCTGGCCAATGGCTATTTCGATATCGGAACCTGGTATGGGTTCACACCCTTCGTCGGGGGTGGCGTCGGCGCTGCCTTCCACCAGTTCCACGCCTTGCAGGACATCGGCACCGGCCCCGGTAATTTTGGTGCCTATGGCATCGCGCCCGACAGGAACTTAACCCAGCTTGCCTGGGCGCTGATGGCAGGCGTCGACTACTCGATCTTGCCGAATTGGAAAATCGAATTGAGCTACCGCTATCTCGATATGGGCAATATCTCGAGCTATCCGATTGCTTGCACGGCAGGCTGCACCAACGAAAGGCAGAGCTTCCACTTAGCTTCCAACGATGTCCGCGTCGGCCTGCGTTATGTGTTCGCCGAAGTGCCGCCGCTGGCGCCGCCGCTGCAGGGACCTGTGGTGAGCAAATATTGACCGCAGCCATCAAGGCGACGATCGGAGCAAGCGGGCCAGTTGGCCCGCTTTGCTTTTTGGCCCGCGCCATCGGCACAACACCTCCTATTTGGCGGCCGTGCAATTTCGTTAAGGTTAAGCGGCATTTAAGAAATATCCTTCACACTTCCTTTCCAGCGGAGCCGGAAAGGAAGCCAAGTAATGTCGAGTCATGATTCGCGCCTTCAGATGATTGCGAGTGCCGCAGCGATCGGCATCGCTGTCGCTGTCTGGGTTGCGCCTGCAAAACTCTGTGCTGCCGATCTCGGGCCGTCCTTGTTCAGCAATCAGCCGTCGACACAGATCCAGCCCGTCGAATTCGGCACCGGCTGGTATATTCGCGGCGATCTCGCCTATGCGCGCAATTCGCTGCCGCCGCTCTCCTCGGGCCTCAGCCAATCTCTTTCCTCCGCCACGACCTCGGGCTACAGTGCCGACCTCGGGTTCGGATATAAATTCACCAATTGGTTCCGCGCCGATTTCATCGGCGAATATCGCGACCCGATCACCTCGGCCGGGACGGGAACGGGGGCAACGTGCATTACAGCATTGTATGGTACTCCTCCGACCTCGCAGACCACGGACACCTGCACCCCGCATTATGCTTCGAGCGTCCGGCGTTGGGACTTCCTCGGCAATGGCTATTTCGACATCGGCACCTGGTCCGGATTTACGCCTTATGTCGGCGCCGGCGCCGGTTTCAGCCTCACGACCACGGCATCCAGCACCAATTGGTATATGAGCAACGGCGTAGCCTATCACGTCACAACCGACGGATTCTATTTCAACTGGGATCAGAGCAGCAGCACGTTGCGCTATCAATTCGCCTGGGCGCTGATGGCCGGTGTCTCTTATGCGGTCACGCCGCAATTCCTGATCGATCTCGGCTATCGCTATATCAATCTCGGCACCCTGCCCGGCATTGCCAATTCCTCCGGCCAGGTCGTGACGATGCCGATGAACGCGCAGGAAATCCGCATCGGTCTCCGCTATATGATCGATTGACCAGAGGTCGTGCCATTCATGCGGGCCGACGCCGAGGTTTCCTCCTGCATTAAGCGATAGGGCCGCGCACCGGTGCCTGGGCTCGACCGTGCCTACGCAATGGCTGGGCACGAATTTGAGGGCGAGGGGATAAAGCGGCTATAAGAGCCGAACTTGGCTTTCCCGATCACGACGCATCCTCTCAGCCCATCCTCATGGCCGAAGCCTTTTTTTCCAGTTTGCGGCAATCCCTTCGAGAACCGCCGCATTTCTCGCAAGCGGCCGCCGAACGCGTCGCCTCTTTCGTCAAAGCCGATCTCTTCGCCGGCACGGTTTTGATCGCCATCGGCAGTGAAGTGCTCTTGCGGCAAGGCTTTGGATTGGCTGATCGCGAATGGCGCGTCGCACATGTGCCGGAAAGCAAATTCAGGCTCGGCTCGCTCACCAAGCAATTCACTGCGACCGCAATCCTGCAGCTCATGGAGGCTGGCCGACTCGCGCTCGACGACAGAATCGCAAAACATTACCGCGATGCGCCCGCCGCCTGGCGTGATGTAAGCCTGATGCATTTGCTCACCCATAGGTCAGGCATTCCGAGCTATACATCCATTCCAGGCTTTTTCGACAATGCGGCGCGGCTCGAACGCGCACCGCAAGAGATCATCGCGCTCACCCGCGACGCGCCGCTGCTGTTTCCGCCGGGGGCGCAGTTCAAATATAGCAATGGCGGCTATGTCATCCTCGGCCATATCGTCGAAATCTTGAGCGGCATGAGCTACGAGGACTATGTCGCGCAAAATATTTTGACGCCGCTCGGCCTTGCCGATACGGGCTATGATCACGACGAGACGATCATTCCGTTTCGCGCGCGCGGCTATCGCTTCGAGAACGGCAGCTTCAAAAATGCCGCCTTTCTCGCCATGAGCCTGCCGCATGCGGCGGGCGCCATCTATTCGACGGCGGATGATCTCTTCGCCTGGCTGAAGGCGCTCGCCGCCGCAAAGCCGATCAGCGCCAGCTCAGTCGCGCTGATGATCCGCGATCATGGCCATGGCTATGGATTTGGCTTTGCCATCCAGAGCCAGTTTTCGCGGCCGCATCTCGTTCATGCCGGCGGCATCAATGGCTTCAGCGTCGTGCTCAGCCATTATCCGGATGCCGATCTCACAATCATCGTGCTCGCCAATATTCAAGGCGCACCGGTTCAAAAGATCGCCCGCGATCTCGCCGCGCTCTATTTCGGCGTGCAGGACGAGACAGACGAGGTTTCGCTCGATCCGGCTCTGCTCGCCGACTATGTCGGGCTCTATCGCCTGGGCGAAAACAA
>CAVWXV010000001.1:0-17567 GCA_963759185.1 uncultured Alphaproteobacteria bacterium | reverse complement strand
AAGCCGGTTCCCACATTTCCTCATCCTGCTCTAAGCTGAGATGGCTCAAAGATCGTCTTCCGTAGCGGCCTGATCGGTATAGGCCACATCATCATCGGCCAAATTGGCAATATGTGCAGCGGACGCAACAGATGGTTCGGCATTGCGCACCGCAATGATTTCCGCACCGGGAAAATGATCGAGCACTTTGCCCACGAGAGGCAACGCCCGCACGCCCTGCAGAGCGGCTGCAGCTTCGGCTTCGCGTTTTTCCGTCAAGCTCGGCGCGCCGGCTTCATTCGAAATCGCCACGATCCAGCGTGTGCCAGTCCATTCCTGCAGGCGGCGCATCAGAATTTGCGCCAGCTGCGGTGAAGCCCGGGATGTCGGCGAAAATTCAATCGAGCCGGCCTCGAAACGAACGATCCGCACATCCCGCTCCAGCGCCATTTTCAATTGGATGTCGCGATGTTCGGCGGCGAGCGCGACAACGTCGGCGAATGAGTGAGGCGGGCTTCAGGCGCCAGTGCCGGCGATGTGGCGGAAGGCGCGGGCGCGGCCACAGAGGCGACGCTGCGCGCATCGCCTGATCCGGCCATTGCGAGCCGCGTGGCGCCGGCCGGCGGACGGCTCACCGGTGCCTGCCCCGCGCCTTGCGAGCCAGCCCCGGCCGCAAAGCCGGCAAGCCGGCGCAAGGCTTCGTCGGGCGACGGCAGATCCGCCGCATAGGCGAGCCGGACGAGCACCATATCGGCAGCGGCAAGCGGCCGCGGCAATTCCTTCACCTCCTGCAAGCCTTTCAAGAGCAATTGCCAGGCGCGCGTGAGCACCGGCATCGACAGGCTTTGCGCAAATTCAGCGCCGCGGCAGCGCTCTTCTTCCGTCACCGTCACATCATCTCCAGACTGCGGAACGAGCTTGAGCCGCGTGACGAAATGGATGAATTCGGCAAGCTCGACGAGGATCTGGCCCGGATCGGCGCCAGCGTCGTAAAGCGCCTTCAAATCCGTGAGCGCCGCCGCAATATCACCGGCCATGAGCTCGGCAAAGAGGTCGATGATGCGGGCGCGATCGGCAAGTCCCAGCATGAGGCGCATGTCGCGCGCCATAATTTTGGTATCAGCCGCACCGGTCGCATAAGCGATCGCCTGATCGAGCAGAGAGAGCGCGTCGCGCACCGAGCCTTCCGCGGCCCGCGCGATCAAAGCGAGCGCCTCCGGCTCTATCGCGACCTTTTCCTTGGCGCAGATCGCGGAAAGATGCGCGACAAGGACATCGGCTTCGATGCGGCGCAGATCGAATCTCTGGCAGCGCGAGCGCACCGTAACCGGGACTTTCTCGATCTCGGTCGTCGCGAAGACGAATTTCGCATGCTCCGGCGGCTCTTCGAGCGTCTTCAACAGGCCGTTGAAAGCCTGTTTCGAAAGCATATGCACTTCGTCGATGATATAGACTTTCGTACGGGCGAGAACCGGCCGATAGCGGATGCTGTCGATGATCTCGCGCACATCGTCGATGCCGGTATGGGAGGCGGCATCCATCTCGATCACGTCGACATGGCGCGATTCGATGATCGCCTGGCAATGGATGCCGAGCTCCGGCATATGGATCGTGGGCCGCGTGACCGCTGGCCGCCCATCACGCGCCGGCAATTCATAATTGAAGGCGCGGGCGAGAATCCGCGCCGTCGTCGTCTTGCCCACGCCGCGCACGCCGGTCAGCATATAGGCTTGATGGATGCGCTCCAGTTCGAAGGCATTCGACAGAGTCTTCACCATGGCCGCCTGGCCGATGAGATCGTCGAAGCTCGACGGACGATATTTGCGCGCCAAAACGCGATAGGGCGTAGCTGGCGCCGGTTGATCCAAATTGAACGTCAGCGCGGCGGATGATGCGGCGCGATCCTCGGCCATCGCTTCGGCCTCCTTGCCGGACGTGGAACTTAGAGCCGATCCCGATCGTGTGGAATTGCTCGCGATCTACACGATCGGGACAAATCGGCTCTATTTCAAAGATCTGGAGCATGTCCTTTATCGGAAAAGTCTGTCAACTTTTCCGGGACATGCTCTAGGGCCATGCGAGACGGGCTTACGGCGGCCTTTGAAATATGTCCCGGAAAAGCGGGCTCCGAGCATGACGCCACCGGCGTTGATCGGGCGGCGGCAGCTATTGCACCATTTGGTCGTGATCGAGAAGTGGGAGGCTGGACAGAGACCCGCCCGGTCTCGTTAGGGCTGCTTCCTTCCGGACCTGACCCGGTTGGCGAGTGGTGCGTCCACCGCCAACCTCCCGGGTGTTATTTGGACTATCGGGGGCAAATCCGCAATAGATCAGGACGAGCCGGACGATCATTCGCGAGACCGGAATCTTTGCAGGGGCCAAGATCATGACAAACGCGCTGGTGCTCTTGTCCGGAGGTCAGGATTCGACGACCTGCCTCGCCTGGGCGCTCGAGCGTTTCGCGCATGTCGAAACAATCGGTTTCGACTATCGCCAGCGGCATCGAGTGGAACTCGATCAGCGCGCGGAAATCCGGAGCAAAATCGTCAAGATCGATCCTGCCTGGGCGCCCCGCCTTGGCGAGGACCATCGCCTCGATCTCGGCGTGCTGGCTGAGATTTCAGCGAGCGCCATGACGCGCGACATTGCCATCATCTGCGATGCGAAGGGCCTGCCCAACACTTTCGTGCCGGGCCGCAACCTCATGTTTTTCACTTTCGCGGCGACAATCGCTTATCGGCGCGGGCTGCGCCATCTCGTGGGCGGCATGTGCGAGACGGATTATTCCGGCTATCCCGATTGCCGCGACGACACATTGAAAGCGCTGCAGGTCGCCTTGAATCTCGGCATGGAGAAGAATTTCATCATCGACACGCCGTTGATGTGGCTCGACAAGGGCGAGACGTGGCGGCTTGCCGAGACGCTCGGCGGCAGCGCCCTCGTCGATCTCATCGTTGAGACGACGCACAGCTGCTATCTCGGCGAACGCCGACGCAAATGGGAGTGGGGCTATGGCTGTGGCGACTGCCCGGCCTGCCGCCTACGCGCCGAAGGCTGGCAAAAATATCGCGCGGGATCATGAGTCTTTGTTTGCCACAGATCTCATTCCGAAAAGTCTGCAACTTTTCGGGATCATGCTTTTAATGATCGCCGGCGGCGAAAGAGGAGAAGCCGGGCGGAAGAAAAGACGGGCTCCCCGCCATCGGCTTTGCATAGGCCGCCTTGGCCTCATCCGCGCTCGCCTGAGCCGAAGCGGGCTCAGCCGTTTGGCTCTGGACGGGCTTCGCCGGATCGGTCTTGGCGCTTGTTTGCGCGGCGCTCGTTTGCGGCATAGTCACCCGGGCCTCCATGCGCCGCGGCGGCAGCGGGACATCGGCTGGATGCGGCTGCTGGGCCGTCTCCGCCACCGGCGGCGAGGTGGCCGGCTGCGCCGGCGCTTGCCCAGGCAAGAGCCGACGGAGTCCCGCCATGCTGAAGCCGAACGGCGGGGTCGGAGAAGCCGCTTGCGGCGGCGGTGCAGCCTGATTGGATCCGGGCGCGGTCTGCGGCGCCGTTTGGAGCTGCGCGGTTTGCGGCGGCGCCGGTCGCGCCGGATCGGATTGTGCCGGATTGGCATAAGCTAAAGCATGCGCCGCCTCGGCCTTTCTTTCGGCGGCGGTCGCCGCGGCCTCGGCCCTGAATTTCGCCGCTTCCAATTGCGCCAGCGTCGGCGCCTTATATTTGCGGCTCTGGTCGAGCGGCACGTCGACAGGCCCTGCGGCGAGCGCCTCCGGGCGGCTCACATCGGCCCGGAACGAAGCAAACTGCGGATTTTGCCCGCCATCGGCATAGACAGTATGCACCGGCCGCACCCCCGCAGCCACGAGTGCGGCAATTTTCGCCTCATCGCTCGCCTGCTTGGCGGCGACTTCGAGGGCGACCGCTTCATCGCGCTTCAGCTGCGGACAAGGGCCGGTGGGATCGAAGCTGCTGCCGTCCTGCGGCTCGGCATTGAAGACATAGTGCTCGTTGCAGACGCCGACCGCGACCTCTTGCTTGGTGACTTCGAAATTGTCGCTGCCGACCTTCAGCTCTTTCCAAAATGCGATATTCGGATCGAGCCTATATTTGGCGAAATTTTCAGCCGTCATATGGAAAGGAAAGGATTCCATCTGGATCGCCGGCTGGCCTCCGGCGAAGGCTTCGCGCGCAATCGCATAGATCTCAGCGATCTGCTGATCCGTCATCGAGAAACAGCCGGCCGAGGAGCAGACACCATGGACCATGATCTCGCCGCCGCGATAGCCATGGGCGCGGTCATAGGTGTTGGGATAGCCGACGTTGAAGGACAGATAGTAATTGGAACGCGGGTTCATCTGCGCCGGCGTGATCGTATAAAAGCCTTCCGGCACCTGACGATCGCCCTCGCGCGTCTTCGGGCCGAGCTGGCCCGACCAACGGCAGATCGGATAGGACTTGAGCAAAGCGTAACGCCCGTCCGTCCGCATTTTCCAGATTTGGACCTCAGCCTCCTTTTTGAAGGCGCGAATGAGAACCGGCGCCTCCTCGGTGGTGCCCATTTGCTGCATCAGAGCAAGCATTTGCGGCGAGAGCGGGTGATAAGCGCGCTCGCTGAAGTCGCCGGGGGTCTCGCCGCAGCCGGCAAGCAGCGCCGGGAACAGAACCGCTGCCGCGAGCGCACCATATTGGCGCATGCGGCCCGCGCCGGAGGCGAAGGCTTTCGACACCGCCCCTTGCCCGCCCGCATGAAGGCCAGATTGGAAACGCATCGACATCGCTCGTAACCTCGATCCCGCGGCAAAGGCCCGGACCGCCTTATAAGCGTTATCCTTATCCGAGTGTTACTTCAACCCTGGCCGTTCCCGCTCTATGGTCAATAAATCCTTACGGCGCTTCGGTTTGGCCTCATTGACCCCCGTCCCGGTGGCTAGATCACGATGACTTTGGATTGAATCAATCCAAAGTCATGAACGTGACCGATTCTCATAATTTAGAGCGGGATGCGGGCGGAAAACCGGTTCCCACTTTTCCTCATCCCGCTCTCCCGGCGGCGGCCAAGCTCACCACCACCACCAGGGCCGATCGGGCGGCGGCGGAGGCGGAAGTCTATCGGCATAAAGGCCGCGCGAGACGCAGACCCAGCTCCGCCGAAACCGCACGACATCATTGCCGGCAAGATTGGTCTGCGGCAATGGCACGAGTTGGCAGGGGTTTTGGGCAATCGCCGGCGGCGGCGCGGCGGGGCGGGTGAGATCGGCGGCGCCGGCGAAACCGCAGAAAGACACAATGCCGGCCAAGAGGAATATCTGGCGGAATATCTGGACGAATGTCATGCGCCAGGTCGTCATACGCCTGATCGCCCTGCGCTCTTGGTGTCCGCCGCCGCGCATCGCTGTCTCCCCGGTGCCGGATCAAGATCACGACAGAATCCGGAACTGTCCTGAAAATCAGCTATCCGACGGGGACCTTGCGACAGACTTGCGCCGCTTCGCTGCGGCGAACCTCGCCGAGGCTATTCCTTGACCTTGAGATCCTTGAGTTTGGCGAACACCGAATTGACGCTGAACTCGGCCTGATGATCGGCCGGTAGCGGCCGCGATTCTCCGAAGACATGCTCTTCGTCTTCGACATGGGCAGGCGCCGCCGTCGTCACTTCCGCCGGCACGAGGGTCTGGCTCCGGTCCTCCTCGACCGGCATCCGTTCTTTCGCCGCACGATTGACCTCGAAATCGAGATCCATCTGCGAGCAGAGCCCGAGCGTCACCGGGTCCATCGGCGTCAGAGCGGCAGAATTCCAATGGGTGCGGTTGCGGATGGCCTGCAAGGTCGTCTTGGTCGTGCCGACGAGCCGCATGATCTGCGCATCCTTCAGCTCGGGATGGTTGCGCAGCAGCCAGAGAATGGCATTCGGCCGATCCTGCCGGCGCGACAGCGGGGTATAGCGCGGACCGCGCGGCCGCTTGATCTCGGGCAGCCGCACTTTCGGGATCGCAAGCTGGAGCTGATGCTCCGGATCCTTTTCGCCGGCGGCAATCTCCTCTCGCGTCAACTGGCCGGAGGTGATCGGATCGTGCCCCTTGATGCCGGCGGCGACTTCGCCATCCGCAATGCCCTTCACTTCGAGCGGATGCAGTTTACAGAAATTGGCGATCTGATCGAAGCTGAGCGATGTGTTCTCGACCAGCCACACGGCCGTTGCCTTAGGCATCAGCGGGGCATTGCTCATATTATCCTCCTTTGCCGCGATGGCAGAAACGCGGGTGCCGCAGCGGCCGGTGCCGCAGGGCATGGCCCGCCGCAAAGCGCGGGACTAGATCAGCTGCATGACGGGGAAAACGACATCTTATAGGGAGCCCTGCCGCAGGATGCAATGGTGTCCGTGGCTGTCCTTGAGTGCACCCTAAATCCGGCACTCTCCCAATTTGGCCCGAGACACGACCTTGGCCGGAAAATTTTCGGCTTTTTTGCGCGGCAAGCGGGTTTTGCCGCCTACCGGCCGCGTGATCTCGCGGCAAGATTGGTATAAATTCCGGTTTTTCGGTGTCTAGAGCGGGATGAAGAAAAGTGCGAACCGGTTTTCTTCATCCCGCTCTAAATTATCAAAATCAATCACGTTCCTGGAGACATCGGATATATCCGATGTCTCCAGGAACGTGATCTAGGAGGCCTGTCATGATCGTGGACGAAGAAGGCCTTGCCCTGGCGCGACGGACGGCGGCAAAGGCACATGAAATCGGCCAGGCAATTGAGGATCTTTCGCTCGAAGAGATTGCTCTGCGCATTGACATTTTGCGCGCCGAAATCGAGCGGCTCGAACAAGCGCGGCAAAGCAAGGAAGCCAGCCGGGCAGGCGCCGAAGCCCTCTTCAAGTTATGACGCCCGGCGCCGCCAGGAAAATGGGACCTTAAAATCGGTCCTTGTCGATCAAGACGGCCTCTCGGAGACAGCCTCTCGATGAGGGCCGCCGGAATGGCCCGCTCCAAGGCTTGCGAGCAAGCTGCTCATCTTTTGTTAAGATATATGGATTATTAAGGAATGGTATCGCTCAGGGTGCCCGCTCTCCCGCGCGTGGTTCCTCCCGAGTTTCTCATCCCCCCAATTGAACTTCGAGAGCCGCCCTTGTGCGGCTCTTTTTTTGGCCGTCTTTTTGACTGCTCTGTATTGTAGGCTCTTATGGCGCCCCTTTAGCTTAAGCGCGACCTTTTCTCACGATCATGAAGAGAAGGTTTCGGGCATAGGCCGTTAACCTTAGTAAAAGTTTAACGCCCGCCAAAATCGCTTTGGCCCTACTATTGCTGCGCTCCGGGGCACGGTTCGGCTCTGTGCCAAATCAATTCAGCTTCAGTTCCTTCAAAGGCGCACCATGGTCCAAGTGTTGAGTTTCGAGGAAGCCGGTGCGGTTTCCTTTGCCGCAAGGCTGGCAACGTCGGAAGCCTTCAAATCGCTGTTTCGCGACGGTATGAATCTCGTCGAGGATACCGCCGCTTATCTCGACGGCAGCGGACGTGAGGAAGCGAAAGGCTTGCCGCGCCTCCCAGCGCTTGCCTTTGCCACCGAAAGCATGCGGCTCACCACCCGCCTGATGCAACTCGCTTCCTGGCTCTTGCTGCAGCGCGCCGTCAATGAAGGGGAATTGACCCAGGCGGAAGCGGCGAGCGAAAAACGCAAAGTCAAGCTCAGCGAGCAGCAGGTTGCGACGAGCCCCGATGTGTTCGCGCAATTACCGCCGCGCCTCATCGAGATCGTCGACAAATCTCTAAGGCTGCAAAGCCGCATCCTGCATCTCGATCGGGCGATCTATCAGGCGCATAACGGAGAGCCACGCGCCCGCCGTATGGCCAAGCCGCTCGAGCTGCAGCGTGAATTGCTGCGCGCTGCCTTTGCCGTCGCGGATTAATCCAAGCGTGCGTCTCATCTCACTTGCACGCAGAAAGCCCGGCACAATGTGCCGGGCTTTTCTTTCCGCCAAAGCAGCAAAGAGGTGGCTTATTGCTTTTTGCCGAAGGTCATATTGCCGAACCGCGAATTGAAGCGCGATAGGCGCCCGCCACGATCGAGCAATTGCTGCGATCCACCAGTCCAAGCCGGATGCGTCTTGGGATCGATGTCGAGATTTAAAGTCGCGCCTGCCTCACTATAGGTCGAGCGTGTGAAAAATTCCGTGCCGTCCGTCATGACGACCTTGATCATATGGTAGGGCGGATGGATATCCGGTTTCATCGGTAAAACCCCAAATCTTGAAATCGCCCGCAAGCGGCCATGTTTTTAGATGTCGGATATATCCGACATCTCATAAAGCCGCCAAGTGCAAAAGCCGCATGTCGGAGAAACCATATGCCGCAAGTGCCTGAAGGCACGCAAGCCCATGATCGTTGAGCCTATAAACCGTTCCGGCCCACCTCACAAGCGCAGCGGCGCGTAAAACCGCCTCGCGCGGATCTCACTCTTTGGCCGGCGACCGCCTCAGCGCGCCGCGGCGGCCTTGCGGAGATTTTCCGCCATGGTCTTGCCGAGCGACCAGACCGCGCCCGGCACCTGATGGCTGTCGGCGATGACCCGGTCGAAGGAACGTTCGATCCAGTCGCAATCCGCATCGGTCATGACGAGCGCCGGCAGAAGCTTGACGACGTGATTGCCATTGCCCGCCACCTGAACGAGGATCTTGTGATCCTTGAAGAGCGGGATGGTGATGAGCTGGCAGAACAGGCCGGATTTGACCGTCTCCAGCAGGGTCCAGGCGGCTTTCAGCTTGAGCGAACGCGGCGGCCCGAATTCAATGCCGATCATGAGCCCTTTGCCACGCACCGACTTGACGAGCTCATAGCGCTCCGCCAGACGTTCCAGGCTGGCGATGAGCCGCGCCCCCAAACGCGCCGCATTCTGCACCAGCCGTTCGGATTCGATCACTTGCAGCGTCGCAAGCCCGGCCGCCATCGCAAGATCATTCTTGGCGAAGGTCGAGCCATGCACCACAGCGCGGTCCATACGGCTGAAGACCTTTTCGAAAATCGGCTTGCGCATCAACACCGCGCCGATCGGCACATGGCCGCCGGAGAGCGCCTTGGCGACCAGCACCATGTCGGGCTCCACGCCATAATGTTCGATGGCGAAGAATTTGCCCGTCCGGCCGAGGCCGGTCTGAATCTCATCGGCGACGAAGAGCGTGCCATATTTGCGGCAGAGCGCCTGGGCGCCGCGCAGATAAAGATCATCGGCCACTTCGACGGTCTTGCCTTGGATCGGCTCGACGATAAACGCGGCGACCTCGCGGCCGGACAGCGCCTGCTCGAGCGCCGCGAGATCATTGAAGGGCACTTCGGCGCAGCCGGGCAGCAACGGGCCGAACCCGTCACGGAAAGTCGCATCGCCATTCAGCGACAAAGAGCCGTAGCTGAGGCCATGAAAGGCATGGTCGCAGTAGACGATCCCCGGCCGGCCTGTCGCACAGCGGACGAATTTGATCGCCGCCTCGACCGCCTCAGTGCCCGAATTGGCGAAAAACACTTTGTCGAGATAGGGCACGAAGGACAGGAGCCGTTCCGCCAGCAGGCCCGCCAGAACCGAAACATCCATTTGGACGAGATTGGGCAGATCGGCCGCGAGCACGCTCTTCAAGGCATCGCGCAACACGGGATGATTGCGGCCGATGCCAAAGACGCCCCAGCCGCTCAACAGATCGAGATAGCGGTCGCCCTTGCGATCGAAGAGATATTGGCCATGCCCGGCGCGAAAGCCGACGTCGAAGCCGATCGTCTGCAGAACCCGCACCATCATTTCATTCAGGTGGTGCCCATAGAGGTCGTAGCGGTCTGCCTCGCGCGCCGCGAGCAAGCGGCTAAGATCGAATCTGTTTTGCTCGTCTTCGCCTGCACCCTTCTGATGGATCGCCAGCTTTGGCGCCATTGCCTCCTGGACCGGCATATTCTTCACCCGCGACGCTCCACTCGATGATCGGCAGTTTGACTGTCTCGAAAGGAGGGGGAAACCACCCGCCATTTTCCTCATCCGGCTTTAGCTACGCATTGTGCCATAAGCAAAATGCCCGGTCCAGGGACCGGGCATGATTGGACTGGCAGGGCAAAATACTGCGGCGAAGGTCAGAGAGCGAGCCGATCCAAGCTCATGCCGGATCGGCTAGCCGCTGGTTCACTCCGCTGCGGCAGCCCGCGGCTTGCCACCCTTGAACTGCGCCGCTTCGGTCGATTCCCGCAAGGCGATGGTCGAGGACTTGCCGCCCGAGACTGCCTCGGCGACGGCATCGAAATAGCCGGTGCCGACCTCGCGCTGATGCCGCGTGGCCGTATAGCCATGCTTCTCGGCCGCGAATTCCGCCTCCTGCAGCTCCGAATAGGCGGCCATGCCGCGATCGCGATAGCCCGTCGCAAGATCGAACATCGACAGATTGAGCGAATGGAAGCCGGCGAGCGTCACGAATTGATATTTATAGCCCATGGCGCCGAGCTCGCGCTGATATTTCTCGATTGTCGCGACATCGAGCTTGGCCCGCCAGTTGAACGAGGGCGAGCAATTATAGGCGAGCAGCTTGCCCGGGAAGCGCGAATGGATCGCCTCGGCGAAGATGCGCGCCTCTTCGAGATTCGGATGCGAGGTCTCCCACCAGAGCATATCGGCGACCTCCGCATAAGCGAGGCCGCGGGCGATGCAATGGTCGAGGCCGGTGCCATCCTTGAGGCGGAAGAAGCCTTCCGGCGTGCGGCTGTCTGGCTCGATGAAGCGGCGGTCGCGCTCGTCGACATCGGAGGTGATGAGCTTGGCTGATTCCGCATCGGTGCGGGCGATGACGAAGGTCGGCACGCCGCAGACATCGGCGGCGAGGCGCGCCGCGGTCAGGCTGCGCTCGTGCTGGGCCGTCGGGATCAGAACCTTGCCGCCGAGATGGCCGCATTTCTTTTCCGAGGCGAGCTGGTCCTCGAAATGGACACCCGCCGCACCGGCGTCGATATAGGCCTTCATGATCTCGAAGACATTGAGCGCGCCGCCGAACCCGGCCTCGGCATCGGCGATGATCGGGGCGAACCAATCGCGCGTCACATTGCCTTCGGCATGCTCGATCTCGTCCGAACGCTTGAAAGCATTATTGATGCGGCGCGCCAGCTCTGGCCCGGAATTGGCGGGATAGAGCGACTGATCCGGATACATGGCGCCGGCGACATTGGCATCGGCTGCGACTTGCCAGCCGGAGAGATAGATGGCTTCCAGCCCGGCGCGCACCTGCTGCACCGCCTGATTGCCGGTCAAGGCGCCGAGCGAAGGAACGAAGGGCCGCTCCTTCAGAAGCTGCCAAAGCCGGTTGGCGCCGCGCTCGGCGAGCGTATGGGCAATCGCGAAAGAGCCGCGAAGACGCAGCACATCGGCGGGCGTATAGGGGCGCCTGACGCCATCGAACCGACCCTTGGGCGCGGACGGCACGAGTTCGTCGAAGCTCGGAATCTTGGTCATGAAGCTTTCTCCGGCATTGACATGAATAACTTTGACATTGATTGACAAAAGCCCTTTTTGGCTCGGTCAGATCTGGCTGGAATAACTAGGAAACTCGGCCCGATGGCAAGATGGCAAAAAGCCCAGCATGACGAAAAATAGGTCAGCCTGTGAAGTCCATACAATGTAAATTTGTCATTGTGTAAATTTACTCACAAATGTATATAAATTTACCTTATGGCTGCCGAATCATCGAATGCACGTAAAATTTTTGCTGGGCCGCGTCTCAAAAGACTGCGGCGCGAACGTCAGATCACCCAGGCCCGCATGGCCGAGGAGCTCGACGTCTCGGCGAGCTATCTCAATCTCATGGAACGCAATCAGCGGCCGATCACCGTCCAGGTGCTGATTCGTCTGGCCGATGTCTATGGCATCGATCCACGCGAATTCATGGAAGGCGAGACGGAGCAAGTGGTCGGCGAGATCGAGCAGCTACTCGCCGATCCGGTGCTGCGCGAGGTCGGCGTGCCGCGCGCCGAATTGCAGGATGCGGCCGAACATTCGCCGACGCTTCTTTCCGCCATGCAGAAGCTTTATCGCGCCTATCTTGCCGCGCGCGAGGCGAGCGAAGCGGGGCTGCCGCAGCGTGCCGATCCCGACCGCACCGAGGCGATCATGCGGGAGAGCCCGGTCGACCGCATCCGCGCCATTCTGCATGCGCAGCGCAACCATTTCGCCGAGCTCGACCAGGCGGCCGAGACATTCGCCTCCGATCTCGCGCTGACCGGCCACGAGCTCTTCTTCGCGCTTTGCGAACATTTGCGGGCGCGGCATGGCATCAGGGTCCGCGTCCTGCCGCTCGAAGTCATGGGCGAGCGGCTGCGCTGGTATGATCATCACCGCCGCCAATTGATGATCTGCGAAGTGATGGACATCCCGGGGCGCACTTTCCAGGCCGCCTATCAGCTGGCCTTCACCGATTGCGACAGCCTGCTCAACGAGATTGCCGGCAAATTCGATCCCGGCGACGAGCCCACGCGGCGGCTGCTGCGGGTGACGCTCGCCAATTATTTCGCCGGCGCATTGATGATGCCTTATGGCAAGTTCCATGAAGCGGCGGAGCTCGTCGGCTATGATGTCGAAGTCTTGGCCGCCCGCTTCGGCGCGAGCTATGAGCAGGTGGCGCATCGGCTGACGACATTGTCGCGGCCGACGGCGCGGGGCATTCCGTTCTTTCTCGTCCGCGTCGACAGCGCCGGCAATGTCTCGAAGCGCTTCTCCTCCGGCCGTTTTCCCTTCGCCCATTTCGGCGGCACCTGCCCCTTATGGAATGTCCATGCGGCCTTCACCGAGCCGGGGCACATTTTGACGCAAGTCGTCGAGCTGACCGACGGCGTGCGCTGGTTCTCGATCGCCCGCACGGTGCGCCGGGCGATCACCCCCTATGGCGCAATCGAGCCGCGCTTTGCGATCGGGCTCGGCTGCGAGATGAAATATGCGAATCGGCTGATCTATGCGAAGCGGCTCGATCTCGCGGCCGTCGAAGCCGTGCCGATCGGCGTCAATTGCAGGCTTTGTGAGCGTCCCGCCTGCCCGCAACGCGCCGCACCGCCGGTGCTGCGCCAGCTCCATGTGGATGAGCAGACGCGCAGCGTGTCGCCGTTCAGTTTCAAGGATTTGTGAGGAAGATTGCGCATGGCGCCGCGTGGATGGCCGGGACAAGCCCGGCCATCCACAATTCATCAAATATGAATTGCTCTTTTCTCCACCGCGAGCGCGGCTTCGCGCATCGCCTCGGACAATGTCGGATGCGCATGGCAGGTGCGGGCGAGATCTTCGGAAGAACCTGAAAATTCCATCAGCACTGCCGCCTCGGCGATGAGTTCGCCAGCGAATGGCCCGACGATATGGACGCCGAGCACGCGATCGGTCGCGGCGTCGGCCAGAAATTTCACGAAGCCTTCCGTCGCCCGCATGGCGCGGGCGCGGCCATTCGCGCTAAATGGAAATTTCCCGACTTTATAAGCGACGCCCTTCGCCTGAAGCTCTTCTTCAGTTGCGCCGACGGAAGCTATCTCGGGGCTCGTATAGACGACGCCGGGAATGACATTATAGTTCACATGGCCGTGCTGGCCGGCGAGGATTTCGGCGACCGCGATCCCCTCGTCCTCCGCCTTATGCGCGAGCATCGGCCCGCGCACGACATCGCCGATGGCATAAATGCCGGGAATATTGGTGGCGAAGTGGTCGTCGATGACGACCTGCCCACGTTCCATCGCAACACCCGCCGCCTCTAACCCCAGGCCTTGCGTATAGGGCCGCCTGCCGATCGCAACGAGGACGACATCGGCATCGAATGTTGTGGCCGCGCCGCCGGCCGAGGGTTCGACCGCAACTTTGAGCCCCGACTTCAGCTTGTCGACCTTAGCGACCTTACGCGCGAGCAGGAATTTCAGCCCTTGCTTTTCCAGTGCGCGCTGCGCCTGCTTGCCGAGTTCGGCATCCATGCCGGGCAGAATGCGGTCCAAAAATTCGACCACGGTGACGTCTGAGCCGAGGCGGCACCAGACCGAGCCGAGTTCGAGGCCGATGACGCCAGCTCCGATCACCAGGAGCTTGCCCGGCACTTTGTCGAGTTCGAGCGCGCCGGTGGACGAGACGATGACTTTCTCATCGATATCGACGCCTTGCAGCGGCGCGACGTCCGAGCCGGTGGCGATGACGATTGCTTTCGTCTCGATCATCTGCTTCGCCCCATCTTCCGCCGTCACCTCGACTTTTCCGAGCGCATTGATCGTACCCTGCCCGATGAAGGCATCGATCTTGTTCTTCTTCAGGAGAAAAGCGACGCCGTTCACATTGGCGGAAACCGTATCGCTCTTGTGCTTCATCATCGCTACGAGATCGAGCACCGGTCTGCCGGTCTTGATGCCGAAGGCGGGAAAATCATGCACGGCCTCGGCGAATTTCTCCGAGGCATGAAGCAGCGCTTTCGAGGGAATGCAGCCGATGTTGAGGCAAGTGCCGCCAAAAGTCTTGCGCTTTTCGACGACGGCGACTTTGAGGCCCAATTGCGCGGCGCGAATGGCGCAGACATAGCCGCCGGGGCCGGTGCCGATGACGGTGAGATCGTAGGACATGGGCTTCCTTCGAATGCTGATATCTGCTTTCGGAAATGCGTGCTTCGCTTTGTCCTGTCCGCGTCATGGCCGGGCTTGTCCCGGCCATCCACGTCTCTTGGACGCTTCAATCAGGAAATGGCCGGGTCAAGCCCGGCCATGACGCGCGGGGCGGCACAGCAAATTCTCCAGCTCCGGCGCCTACATCAGAGATCCAGCACCAGCCGTGCCGGATCTTCGAGCGCTTCCTTCACCCGCACCAGAAAAGTCACCGCCTCCTTGCCGTCGACGATCCGGTGATCGTAAGTCAGCGCGAGATACATCATCGGCCGCGCCTCGATCTTGCCGGCAACGACCATCGGCCGCTCCTGGATCTTATGCATGCCGAGAATGCCCGATTGTGGCGCATTGAGAATCGGCGTCGACATCAGCGAGCCATAGATGCCGCCATTGGTGATGGTGAAAGTGCCGCCCTGCATATTATCGATCGTAAGCACTCCGTCGCGCGCGCGCCGGCCGAGATCGGCGATCTTCTTCTCGATCCCGGCGATGCCGAGCTGATCGCAGTCGCGCACCACCGGCACGACGAGGCCTTTGTCGGTGCCGACCGCAATCCCGAGATGATAATAATTCTTATAGACGAGATCGGTGCCGTCGATCTCCGCATTGACCGCCGGGATCTCCTTCAAGGCGCCGACGCAGGCTTTGACGAAAAAGCCCATGAAGCCGAGCTTCACCGCATGCTTCTTCTCGAAAATATCCTTGTAGCGCGCGCGCAGCGCCATGACTTCCGACATGTCGACCTCGTTGAAGGTCGTCAGCATGGCGGCCGAAGCCTGCGCATCCTTCAAGCGCCGGGCGATGGTCTGGCGCAATTTCGTCATCCGCACGCGCTCCTCGCGGCGGGCATCGGCGGCAGGCGAAGGCGCGCGGAATTGCACAGGCGCGGGCGGCTGTGGCGAAGTGGGCGAAGGCGCCGGCTGGCCCGCGACGAAGGCCAAGACATCGCCCTTCAAAACCTGACCCTCTTTGCCGGAGCCAGAGATCGTAGCGGTGTCAACACCCTGATCGGCGGCGATCTTGGCGGCGGCAGGCGACGGCGGCCGCGCGGACGATTTTTCCGGTGCGGCGGAGGCCGATGCCGCAAGCGCGGCAGGTGCTGCCGTCTTCGCCGGACGCGCCGGCGCCGCGCCTTCGGTGATCGCACCAAGCAGCGCGCCGGGCGCGACCGTCTCGCCATCCTTCACCGTAATTTCGGAGAGCACGCCCGCGGCCGGCGCATTGACTTCGAGCGTCACCTTGTCGGTTTCGAGCTCGACGATGGGTTCGTCAAGCGCAACCGTATCGCCGGCCTGTTTGAACCACCGCCCGATCGTCGCCTCGCTGACCGATTTACCGAGCGTTGGGACGCGAATTTCAACCGTCATGGGAATTCCCCTCGGGCGCCATGCCCTGATCAAAACGCGGTCTCTTGTGCGCGCCCCGGCTCACGCCGCGAAGGCTTCGTCGAGAAAGGCCTTCAATTGCGCCAAATGTTTCGGCATTACGCCGCTGGCAGTCGCCGCCGAGGCGGGCCGGCCGACATAGCGGGGCCGCTTCACCTTGCTGCCGATCTGGCCGAGGACCCATTCCAGATAGGGTTCGGCGAAGCTCCAGGCGCCCATGTTCTTCGGCTCTTCCTGGCACCAGACCACATCGGCCTTTTTGAACCGCGACAGAGCCGCGACCAGTGCCTTCAACGGGAAGGGATAGAGCTGCTCGATGCGCAAGAGATAGATATCCTCGGCGCCGCGTTTCTCGCGCTCTTCGATGAGATCATAATAGACCTTGCCGGACGAGAGGATCACGCGGCGGATCTTGTCGTCCTTGACGAGCTTGATCGTATTGCCGGCTGCCGTTTCCGCATCATCGTGCAGAATGCGGTGAAAACTCGTGTCGATCCCCATCTCGGCGAGCTTCGAGACGACGCGCTTGTGGCGCAGCAGCGATTTCGGCGTCATGAGAATAAGCGGTTTGCGGATATCGCGTTTCAATTGCCGCCGCAGAATATGGAAATAATTCGCCGGCGTCGTGCAATTGGCGACCTGCATATTGTCTTCGGCGCAAAGCTGCAGATAGCGCTCGAGCCTGGCCGAGGAATGTTCCGGCCCCTGGCCTTCATAGCCATGCGGCAAGAGACAGACGAGGGCCGACATGCGCAGCCATTTCCGCTCGCCCGAAGAGATGAATTGATCGAAGATGACCTGCGCGCCATTGGCGAAATCGCCGAATTGCGCCTCCCAGACGACAAGCGCATTGGGCTCGGCCAGCGAATAGCCATATTCGAAGCCGAGCACCGCCTCTTCCGACAGCATCGAATTGATGACTTCATAGCGCGTCTGGCCGTCGCCGATATGGTTCAGCGGCGCATAGCGCGCTTCGGTCTCCTGATCGATCAGCACGCTATGGCGTTGCGAGAAGGTGCCGCGCTCGCTGTCCTGGCCGGAGAGCCGGACGGGATGGCCTTCGTCGATGAGGCTCGCAAAGGCGAGCGCTTCGGCCATCGCCCAATCCACCCCCTCGCCCAATTCGATCATCGTGCGGCGATTATCGAGGAAACGCTGGATCGTGCGATGCAGATGGAAGCCTTCGGGCACGGTCGCAAGGCGGGTGCCGAGCGCGGTGAGCTTGCCGATATCGACGCCGGTGCGGCCGCGCCGTGCATCATCGGCGCCATCCGCCGGTCGCAAGCCGGCCCAGCGGCCATCGAGCCAATCCGCCTTATTGGGCTTATAGGAAAGGCTTGCTTCATATTCCGCATCGAGCCGTTGGCGCCAATCGCCGGTCAGCTTTTCGACTTCGCCGGCGGTGACGACAAATTCCGCAATCAGCTTCTCTTTGTAGATTTCGAGCGTCGTCGGATGCGATCTAATCTTCTTATACATCAACGGCTGGGTGAAGCCCGGCTCGTCGCCTTCATTATGGCCGAAGCGGCGATAGCAGAACATGTCGATGACGACCGGCTTATGAAACATCTGCCGGAACTCGATC